>NZ_NIJF01000073.1 GCF_003316765.1 Bacillus sp. P14.5
TGTCAGGTGTCCTTCGTGACTTGCTCGAGTGCCACCAGGAGGTAGTTTTTCGATGTTAGGTGTCCTTCGTGATTCGCTCGAGTGCCACCAGGAGGTAGTTTTTTGATGTCAGGTGTCCTTCGTGACTTGCTCGAGTGCCACCAGGAGGTAGTTTTTCGATGTTAGGTGTCCTTCGTGATCGGTTCGAGTGCCACCAGAATGCCGTTTTTTGATGTTAGGTGCCTCTCGTGACCCGCGTGAGTGCCACCAAGAGGTAGTTTTTCGTAGTTAGGTGTCCCTCGTGGCAGCGTGAGAGACACCAGCCGCCGGATTTTCGTAGTCAGGTGTGTTCCACGTGGCCCGTCTGAAGGCCGCTTGGCACCGAATTGTAACTAAAAACCCCTTAATCAAACGTTTGATTAACTTAGCAGAAACCCAGTCTTATCAACCGCCGAAGCCATATTAGTTTCCAGGGGAGTCCGGATTGCTGGACTGGGATTTTCTTGGCGGCGGTCACCAAGAAGAATCCATCCCCCACTTCTTCAGCTTTTTCACCAAAGTAGAATGATCAATTCCCAAGGTTTTCGCGGTTTTTCTTATGGAAGTCTCCTTCTTGAGGGCCTCTTTGATCAGGTTTTGTTCGTATTGTTCGACTCTTTGCTTCAGGTTGGTGTTGTTTTCCAAGCTCTCACCTGCGTTTTTTGCTGTTCTATGGATGTGAGGGGGCAGGTCCGCCCCTTCGATGGTCAGGGATGGCACCGAGACAATCATGCTTTCCACCAGGTTTTTGAGTTCGCGAACATTTCCCGGCCAGCTGTAGCGCTTCAGCATCTCTCTTGTTTCAGGAGCCATTTCTTTCTGGATGTTATAGGATTTGCAAAAATAAGTGAAGAAGTGGTCCATCAATACCTCGATATCATCCGGTCTTTCAACCAAGGGAGGGATGTGAATCTCCACGACCTGCAATCGGTAGTACAGATCCTCCCGGAAGCGGCCTTGGCTCACTAACTCTTTTAAATCCCTGTTTGTCGCGGAAATGATCCGGATATCGAGCTGTTTCACTTTGCTGCTTCCGATTCTCTGAATCTGTTTTTCTTGTATGACGCGAAGGAGCTTGACTTGCAGGGGCAAGGGGAGTTCTCCGATTTCGTCCAGGAGAACGGTGCCTTTGTCAGCCAGTTCCAGTAACCCGATTTTTCCGTCTGAATTCGCGCCTGTGAAAGCTCCCTTTTCATAACCGAATAGCTCGGATTCCAGCAGGTGCTCTGGGATGGCCCCGCAGTTCACTTTTATGAAGGGCTTATCTTTTCTGTCACTGTAATCATGTACTAAATTAGCCAGAACCTCTTTTCCTGCACCGGTAGGGCCGAGCAGAAGGAGGCTGGTGGGGAAAGGGGCGACTTGTTTGATTTTATGAATGATATCAGTCATTTGGCTGCTTTGGAAGATGACCTTTTCGCCGGTGCCGTCGACGGAGTAGGTGAATCGATTATGATTCATCTCTGAAAAGCTTTTGGCTTTTCTCAGTTCTTTGCTCATTTGCGTTAACTGTGTGATATCCCGGACGCTCGTAACGATCATTTCGATGTTGCCGGAGTCATCCAGCACCGGATTTCCTGTGACGATGACATCTTTTTTGTTCTCGATTTTTTGCAGGATGGACAACGGCTTTTTTTCTTCCAAAACTAACAGGGAAACGGATTGGTCAAAATATCCTTCTTTCATCAGGTCGGCCATGTGATTGCCAATCAGGTCATCTCGGTTAAATCCCGTTATTTCCTCATAGGCGGAATTGACGAATAAAGTAAGCCCGTGCTTATCTACAACATAGATGCCGTCAGCTGAGGATTCGATTACCTGTTCCATCTGCTTCAGCAAAAGCCGGTAATGTTCCATTTGCGAGATTTCCTGAAGAACACCCACCGCGCCTATCAATCTGCCGTCCTGGTACAGCGGTGTCCGGTTCACCATATACTGGGCACCGGCAATCTCCATTTTCACGCCGATGGAACTCTGCTCGGTTTCCAATACCTTGTAAAGTTCAGAGTTGGGGATGAATTCTTTGATATCCTGTCCTGTATAGTCTTCATTTCCGTTACATAATAGATTGCTTGCAGAGAGATTCATAAATAGTATTCTTCGATCCCGGTCCACCACAATCACACCATTGGTCATCGAGGAAAAAGTGCTTTTTAAAATCTCTTTATCCATCATTACGTCCTGCAAAATCATCCCACCCATACCTGTTGAATTTTGTCACCGCCTGGTGAATAATATCACCACATCAGAAAGCGTTTACATTAAAGTGTAAAGCAGCCTTTTGGTGAATTTTATCACCACCTGAAGAAAACCACAATTTATAAACCTTGTTATCACACTATTTTAACAGTTGGCACGACTCTTGCATGTAAGTAAGTGAAGGAGGTTAGGAATCTATGAAGACCAGAGGGTTATTGATTAACGGAAAAACGGTAGAAAAAAGAGAACATACCCTCTTCGCTCTCCATTTGATGGGGAACTACTGGCGAATATCAGCATGGCGGACGAACAGGATGTTGAGCAGGCGATAGAAGGAGCACATTCAGCCTTTGAAATCATGAGTAAGATGCCTGCCTATAAACGAGCGGAAATCCTATCCAAGGTGTCGGATATCCTGCGCAGCCGCAAAGAGGAGATGGCACAGGTTATTGCGAAAGAAGCAGGCAAGCCGATCAGGACAGCCCGCGGAGAAATCGACAGGACGGTTGTCACCTACCAGCTTGCTGCAGAAGAAGCGAAAAGGATCTATGGAGAAACGATTCCAATGGATGCAGCACCAGGAGGGGAAAATCGGTTAGGCTTCACATGGAGAGAGCCGTTGGGAGTGGTGACGGCGATCAGCCCATTCAACTTTCCTTTCAATCTGGTGGCACACAAGCTCGGCCCTGCATTCGCAGCCGGAAACACCGTCGTATTGAAGCCTGCTGAACAGACACCGCTCAGCGCCTTTTATATCGCGGAAATTTTTAAAGAGGCGGGTCTTCCGGAAGGGGCGTTATCTGTCGTGACCGGAAGCGGCAAAGAACTGAGCGATGCTTTGATTACAGATGAGAGAGTCAAGAAGGTGACTTTTACCGGCAGTGCCGCGGTAGGGAAAATAATTAAGAAGAAAGCGGGACTCCGCAAAGTCACCCTGGAGCTTGGTTCAAACTCGGGGTTGATCGTTGAGCCCGATGTGCCTGTGGATAAAATTGTTCAAAGATGTGTCGATGGTGCCTTCGGATTCGCGGGACAGGTCTGCATCTCTCTTCAAAGAATTTATGTCCATCAATCCATTTACCAGGAATTCAGTGAACAGTTCATTGAAAAAGCGAAGGGGTTGAAAGCCGGAGATCCCTTGGATGAAACGACGGATATCAGCGCCATGATCAGCAGGGAAGAAGCGGAACGGATTGAGTCATGGATAGGGGATGCAGTAGACCAGGGAGCGTCAGTCGGACTGGGCGGGACCCGGGAAGGCTCTGTTTTTACTCCTACCGTCATGCTGGATGTAACCAATGGTATGTCTATTTCATGTCAGGAAACCTTTGCTCCCGTCATATCAATCGTTCCTTATGAGAACTTGGACGATGCGATTCACATGGTCAATGATTCTGTGTATGGCCTCAATGTGGCTATTTATACACAGAATATCAACAATGCGATGAAAGCAGCCAAAGAACTGCAGGCTGGCGGTGTCATCATCAATGATATCCCTACCTTCAGATTGGATCACATGCCATATGGAGGAGTAAAAGAGAGCGGCTACGGCCGTGAAGGAATCAAGTATGCTGTTGAGGAAATGACAGAATTAAAATTTGTCACGATCAAAACCACATTTTAAGGAGGAAGAAGAATGAACATTATTACACCAAAACCAAAGCTGTATGTAATGGATAATGGAAGAATGAAAATGGACAAGAACTGGATGATCGCCATGCATAATCCCGCA
The DNA here is from genome assembly GCF_003316765.1 of Bacillus sp. P14.5. GTDB lineage: Bacteria > Bacillota > Bacilli > Bacillales > Bacillaceae_B > Rossellomorea. The sequence continues at coordinate 3,950 of NZ_NIJF01000073.1, forward strand.
ACGATCAATAACCCAAATGCACAGACAGAGTTTGTTGAGTTCCCGGTGTACACCGTACTGATCGACCACCCAGAAGGAAAAATCCTCTTTGATACAGCCTGTAATCCAAACTCCATGGGAGCAGAAGGACGCTGGGGAGAAGCGACTCAGCAGATGTTCCCGATTTCCATGAGCGAAGAATGCTATCTTCATAACCGCCTGGAGCAGTTGAATGTCCGTCCGGAAGACATCAAATATGTCGTCGCTTCCCATCTTCACCTGGATCACGCCGGCTGCCTCGAGATGTTCACCAATGCCAAAATCATTGTCCATGAAGACGAATTGAATGGAACTCTCCAAACCTATGCGCGCAACCAAAAAGAAGGAGCCTATGTCTGGGGTGATATTGACGCCTGGATTAAAAATAACCTGCAGTGGCAGACCGTCAAACGGACAGAGGATAACCTGCAGTTGGCAGAAGGAATCAAGCTGTTGAATTTCGGCAGCGGCCATGCCTGGGGAATGCTCGGCCTCCATATCGATATGCCGGAAACAGGCGGAATCATCCTTGCCTCTGATGCCGTCTACACAGCCGAAAGCTTCGGGCCGCCAATCAAGCCGCCAGGAATTCTCTATGATTCAGTGGGCTACTCAAGCGCTGTTGAAAAAATCCGCAGAATCGCCAGAGAAACCAATTCAGACGTATGGTTCGGACATGATTCAGAGCAATTCAAGAACTTCCGCAAATCCACCGAAGGCTATTACGAATAAAAGGAGGAACAAGGATGAGTTTTTCAAAACTGGTATTCGCTCCTTTAAGTTATACCGGATGGGGTTCATTAGAGCAGCTTGTGCCTGAAGTGCAAAAGTATGCTCCGGAAAAAATCCTCGTGGTGACCGATCCTTTGCTGGCTGACATCGGCCTGGCCAAACGCGTGACAGCCCCTCTGGAGGAGAACGGATTCGATGTGACTCTGTACACAGAGGTAGTACCGGAGCCTCCTTTGGAAACAGGAGAAAAGCTGGTATCCTTTACCCGCGAAGGAAAGTTTGAACTGGTGATCGGCGTCGGAGGGGGAAGCGCAATGGACCTCGCCAAGCTTGCAGCTGTAATGGCTGCCCATGAAGGCCCGGCTGCAGATTATTTGAATCTATCAGGAACCAAACAGGTAGAACACAAAGGCCTGCCTAAAATTTTGATCCCGACGACCTCCGGGACTGGTTCAGAGGTGACCAACATCTCTGTCCTTTCATTGGAGTCAACCAAGGATGTCGTCACACACGATTATCTGCTGGCGGATGTCGCAATTGTCGACCCGGAATTAACCGTCTCGGTCCCGCCGAAAGTAACGGCCGCAACAGGGATCGACGCCCTGACACATGCAGTCGAGGCATACGTGTCCGTTAATGCCAGCCCGACATCGGATGGACTTGCTCTGCAGGCGATAAGACTGATTGCCCGCTCAATCAGAACAGCCGTCAAGGACGGAGAAAATAAACAAGCCCGTATTGATATGAGCCACGGCAGCTACATCGCCGGCCTGGCTTTCTTCAATGCCGGAGTAGCGGGAGTGCACGCATTGGCCTATCCGCTCGGGGGACAATTCCATATCTCCCACGGTGAATCCAATGCCGTCCTGCTGCCCTACGTCATGGGCTACATCCGAAAAAGCTGCACCACGCGTATGGCCGACATACTGAATGCCCTGGGAGGAAACTCTCTCTACTTATCTGATGATGAAGCTTCCTATAAGTGTGTCGAGGAACTCGTCCGGCTCGTCAAAGATGTCGGCATTCCTCAGACTCTATCAGAATTCGATATACCCGAATCCGCTTTGGAAAGCCTGACTCAGGATGGAGTGAAGCAAAAGAGGCTGCTTGCCAGAAGCCCGCTGCCATTAGGAGAGGAAGACATCCGAAAAATCTACAGATCCGCTTTTGAGGGGAATGTGGTTGAGGGGTAATAAGTAAAATGTCTGTTGTAACAGGTGTGCTTGTGAGGTGCAAGACGGAAAATCGCTGGCGGGATCAAACCTCACAGTACAATTCATAGTCAGGAAGGCTGAGGGATGCAATGATCTCTCAGCTTTTTTATATAAATATAGAAGTTGAAAAGGAAGTTTGGAATAAAGGGGAAAATTCCCCTTATTTACGGAATAGTGCCCAAAATCAGCCTAAATAGAGGGAGAAATTCCCGCTATTTGCTTAAAAACCGGGAAAATAGCCTGTTTTTCAGCGCTTAAGGGGAAAATTTCCCCTTATCTACCCAGAAATAGAGTCCAACTTTGCATTTAACGGGAAAATCTCCCCTTATTTTGTAGGTGGTAGGCTACTCAGCGAAAAATAAGACTTCTTAATCCTCCCCACTAATTAGTTCAAGCCCTGGGCCCTATCACCTGAATGAGTTGTAGTTTATGCTCCTTCCTTGTCTCCCTAATTCTCCCAAACTATAATAGTAATAATAGAAGCTAGAAATCAAAGGGGTGACGACAGTGGCAAAACTACCAATCAAACCAATTATAAAACTAGCTAAAACCCACGGCCCGACAGTTGGAAAGTTTGTAAAAGAAAACTGGAAAGAGATATCACAGGGAGCAGCCTTCGTGGGCAGCGCCGGCAAAATCGCAAAGGATTTTCGGAAAAACAGAAAAGAGTCTGAACAGTATCTGGAGAAAAACCATCCCCGTAAAATCCGCTTTCACCAGTACAAAACGAGCATATTGCCTGATCTTCATAACATGAATAGATTTGAACTTTTTAAAGGTAAATTAGAAGTTGAAGGTTTTATTGCGCAAATCAAAGAGGAAGAACAGAAGGAGGCAGGTGTGAAAAAGCCCCTCCATTCCAAGCGCCTGAAAGACTGGAACGATATTTTAATTCAAATTGAGGCGAAAATAGCGTCAAAGGATTACCAGGAATATATCATGATGTACAATAATCCTTCCTATCAAAGTGAGTATTTCAAAGGGTATGAGAGGCAGCTGGAAAAGTACAGGAACATGGTGGAAAATCACGACAACGAAGAACTGTATGAGTATCTTCTAACGCATACGAAAAGAAGCAAAGAGGATATTAAGGTTGATTTTTCTTTGTGAATATAGGAGCAGCTGAATTGCAGGCTGAGATAGGGAGAACCAAAAACCCATCGAAAAGCTTCATAGTATGAACAGGAGCTGGACTCCAGGAATGCGCAGCTGAAAAAGCTGCGTAATTTTTTATTTTCCTTACCAATGGATATAAAGGAAGCAAGGTTTTATATGCTTTAACCTTCTTAGTCAGCCCAAATTATTCGGGAAAATTACTTCAGTGGGACAAGGAACCTGTCCCTCCGTTCCTCGACAGAAAATAGTATCTTTCTTCCAACGGACACAAAGACCTATACACTTTCTCCTATTATACTAATGTAAGCGCAACCTGCCAGAGTTGAACAATACTTCTGCATGATTGACGGTCTCGATGGGCTGTAATAGTCTATAAGTGCTATTGATCAAGGTCACAATTCAACTAAAAGGAGATCCGCTTTGCAAAGCTTAAGAAGCCGATTATTTCTCATGCTGCTTCTTCTAATTATTTTGCCTTACTTTATTATTGTTCTCATTATCTATCATAATTCATTATCGAGTATAGAACAGCAGGAGTTAGAAGAGGGCAGGGATACTTTAGCCAAAAGTGCAGAAGATCTAACGAAGCACTTTAACCGAATCATTGAATTACCTTATGCATTGTATAATTCACCTAACATTTTGCAAGTGTACGAAAAGGGCTTCACTCAAAACATAGATGAGCAGTTAACCGCTTTTGAAAAAACGATGGAAACTTTCTCTGTCACCCAGCCGGAACTTAGGCAAATCCGATTCTACTTTCACCAAGGTCAAACCTCTTTGACGCTATACAATGCAAGTATAAGTGCACCAAAAGAACAAACAGACCTTCATCAGCAACCGCCTTTTAAAGAGCTTTACGAATCGAATGATAATTATGTGTTAGAAAGTCCAAGAGCATTGGAAAATTACGATAATACTGCTATTATTCCAGGTTCGGATCACACAATGGTGGTTCCCCTGCACCACAAAGTGATCAATGTGTTAAATGGAAAATTCCTGGGGTTCTTGACGATTGACCTTGAATTATCCTCCTTTCTTCCTTATATTCAACATTTAATCAGCCATCCAAGTGATCAAGTTTATCTGATAAATGATAAGGATGAAATCATTTATTCAAATAAAGCAGATGAAATTGGCCAAGTGCAAAAGGTAAGGAACTTTTCTCTGGATAAAGCTGTGCTGGAAAAAGATCTTGCCGCCCCCTTGTTAGATTGGAAACTAGTAAAAATAGTTTCCAAAGAGGCGTTAGTTCAGGAAGCAAATCAAGCTGTATATATAAATGTTTTACTAGGGCTAGGTGTTGTTTTGATGGGGGTCTTGATGATTTTGATCATCTCCAGGATCATTACAAAGCCTCTAAGTGAGTTAAGCAAACAAGTCCAGAAGATTAAAAGTGGAGGGGGAGAAATATCGGTTGACTCAAAATATAATGATGAGATTTGGTATCTTTCCACTCAAATGCAACAAATGCTGCAACGCATTCAAACACATATCAACCGAGAATACAAATTGGAATTGGAACTTAAAAAAAGTGAATATAGATTGTTGAAATCGCAGGTGAATCCCCACTTCCTATTCAATGCTTTGCAGACCATCGGAGCAGTGGCCCTTAGGTCAAATAATCTAAAGGTGTATAAGTTGATCATTTCCTTATCGGGATTAATGAGATATTCCCTTAATGCTGACCACTTTGTGAAAGTAAGAGAGGAATATGCCTATATCCAATCCTATCTTCACCTCCAAAAAGAGAGATTTGGTGATGACGTAAAAGTAGAAATAGAAGTGGAGGAGGGAATTATGGATTTAATGATACCCAGCATGATCATTCAGCCGCTTGTCGAAAACTATTTTAAGCATAGTTTTGAAGCAGGGTACGATGCCGCCACGCTGCGAATAATCGGCAGACGTAAAGAGGAATTTGTTGAATTCCATGTGAGCAATGATGGCGCACCTGTGGAGGAGAAAAAACTGCAGGCGATGACCGGGTATATCTACGGTAAATCTAAGGCGGATGGCCCTTACAAAAGCGGGGTAGGATTGAAGAATATATATGATCGACTCATTCTCCACTATGGAAAAGAGGCATCAATGAAATTTGGAAGCAGCAATGGAAAAGGGTTCTATATTCAAATCACTCTTCCGCTAACTAGAAAAGAAACTCTGTCAGAAAGGGGCTGATTCCGTGAAGGCATTATTGGTGGACGATGAAAAAAATGTGTTGATGGTAATGCGGCATCTCGTTAATTGGAGTGAGTTAGGCGTTGAGGAACTTTTGGAAGCCAGGAATGGAATAGAAGCTTTAGAGGTCGTAAAGAAGGAAAGTCCTGCCCTCCTTCTTACTGATATTAAGATGCCTAAAATGAATGGAGTCGTTCTTGTAGAGGAATTAAGGAAAAGAGGTTATCAAGGAAAGGTCATTTTGGTTTCAGGATATGATGATTTCGAGTTTATGAGAAAGGCGATTCAATTAGACACTTTTGACTATATTCTAAAGCCGATAGAACCTGACTCTTTTCATCACACGCTTACTAGGGCAGTTGAACAGTTGAAACAAGAAAAGAAGGAAGCGTTGGAAAAAGAAAATCTTCTTAAGAAAATGAAGAAGTTCCAAGCAGATCAACTGTTCACTTCCTGTTGTCTGGGAAAGTCAGAGGATATGGCCGCTATGCGCTTTGTAATCAAAGAGGAAGAGGAATATGAAGTAACATTATTATCCTTCTATCAAATGAACCATTCGAAGGAAGTTATCCATTCACTTTCCGGGGAGATGGAATCCAAACAACTTGGTACTGCTTTTTCATTTGTTCAGGAAGACAATATTGGCATTGTCATTTCAATAAAGGGAGAATGGTTAAACGTTGAAGAATGGCTTCGCAGTAATGTGGAGGCTCCCATACGGATCATACAGGAACCTCTTCCGTATATCGCTGGCTTGCCCAAGGTTTTTCAGAACCTTCGAACGAAACTCGATGAGAATCATTATGCAGCAATTAAAAGTATAGATGAGATAGCGGCAAAGAAACGGATACAAGAAATCATTTCTTACGTCGAGTCTTATTATATGGATGATTTGAGCTTAGAAAAACTTTCAAGATTATTTTTTCTGTCCAGGGAGCATATCTCCAGAACTTTTAAGAAAGAGACGGGGAAGCCGCTTTCTAAGTTTGTAACAGACCTTCGCATCCTCCAAGCTAAGAAGCGATTGACAGAAACAGATGAATCCATCATTTCCATCTCTATGCAGTTAGGATATCAAGATGAGAAGTACTTCTCGAAATTATTTAAAAAAATCGTGGGCATGACACCTTTCGACTACCGCAGCAGACAATTGCCTTACAGACAACACGATAAAATAACTCACTAGCAGATTCATTTGAGGTGAATTCATGAATAACTTGTCTTTTCCGGTAGTATTATTTCTTACAATGATGATAAGTGGATGTATGTCTGAGAATAATCAGAGAGACCTGGCAGCAGAAAGTCATCAGGTTGAACTGGCAATCCGAAATTCAAAGGTAGAAATAGCTGAGCCCTTTGAGGCAATGGTAGAAGAATATGAAAGGGAACATCCGGCTATTTCCATAACAGTAGAAACAGTTGGCGGCAGGCCGGACGATTTCAGTGATATCAAGGCTAAGATAGCTGCAGGAAATGGACCGGATATTTTTACAAATGTCGGTTATGGGGAAGCGGAGAAATGGTCATCGCACCTAGAGGATTTGTCTGGCGAGCCATGGGTGGAAAATGCCAGGAAGAACACCCTTGAACCCATTACCATTAATGAAAAGATATTAGGAATGCCTATAAATTTGGAAGGTTTCGGGATTGTTTATAATGAAGAGCTGTTCACAAAAGCTGGAATACTCTCACCTCCAGCATCCATTGAAGAATTAGAGGAGGCTGTGAAGAAATTAGAAAGAGCAGGAATTACCCCGTTTGCTAATGGCTATTATGAAGAGTGGAAGCTGGGTTACCACCTGCCAAGCTTGGCATCCACCTTGCCTGATGAACCGAAGAATTCAGTACCAGGGACGCAAACCAAACGATTGGATGATTTGTTGACATTTATTGATTTTACAATGATACATGGAAATAGCAATCCTTCTAAAACAGATTATTACAATGAATTGGATTTGTTTTTTACTGAAAAAGCAGCCATGGTCCTCCAAGGAAATTGGATACAGCCGCTATTAAATCAGAAAGCACCGCATCTTTCTGTAGGAATAATGGCTGTGCCGATTACAAAACAGACAGACAGCAAGTTAGCAGTTGGAGTACCTGGTTATTGGGTCATTAACAAACAAATTTCCTTAGAAAAGAAAGAAGCAGCAAAAGACTTCCTCCATTGGATGGTCTCTTCTGAAACGGGCCAACGATATATTACAGAAGAGTTTTCGTTTGTTCCCGCCTTTAAGAATTTCGATATACAGCACAAGAAGGATCTCACGGGTGCCACGTTAAAGCAATTGGAAGAAGGAGAAGTGTCAAGTTCTAAATGGTTGTCCTTTCCTCCTTTGTCAAAGCAGAAAGCTGGAAAAGCATTAAGAGGATACACGAAAGAAAATATTTCCAGAGAAGAAACGCTCCAAGTGTTAGAAGAAATTTGGTCAGCAGGTGAGTAGACATCCAGTGCTTTCCATATCAATATACGACGATAATAAGGTCAATTCCAGACATATCCCGATAGTACCCGATTATTTATACTTACCTTGTAAGAAGGTTCTTACAAAAAATCGTTACTAGGAGGAACTTGTATGAAATTATCTCATTTTGCATCCAAGGCAACTGTGGCAACCCTAAGTGCAGCAATCTTATTCAGTGGAGGGACTTTTGCATCAGCATCAGGCCAGCCGCCCGTATCCAATGAAAAAGTGAAGGTTTATAAAGAAACATATGGTACTTCACAAATTACACGGGTGGACATGAAAAGAATGGCGAAACAACACGGCGACAAGCGATTTACGGTGCCAAGCTTTGATGAATCCGGGATTAAAAATGTCAAGTCCGCTACAAAAGTAGACGAAAATGGCAATACCATATTGATGGACGTTTGGGATACATGGCCTTTACAAAATGCAGACGGGACAGTTGCAGAATATAACGGTTACCATATCATCTTTGGCCTTGCAGGAGCCCCTGACAATCCAAACGATACATTTGTATACATGTTCTATAAGGATGCAGAAGATGATTCCATTGATGCATGGAAGAATGCTGGAAGAGTCTTTGACGATGAGGATAAATTCAAAGCTAATGATGAAATCCTAAAGGGACAACAAGAGGAATGGTCCGGATCGGCACTCTTTACAGAGGACGGAGAAATTCGATTATTCTATACGAACCGTGGGGGCTTTGATGAAAGCACCGGGATTTTTGGTAAACAAACATTAACGACTGCACAGGTGAATCTAACTGAGGATGAACAAGCTGAATTGCAGATCGATGGAGTAGAAGATCATAAGTCCATTTATGATGGCGGAGACAGCAAGACGTATGAAACTGTCAATAAAGCTTTTGAAGATCGCAACTTCATGAACAACCACACATTGCGCGATCCTCATTACATTGAAGATAAAGGCCGCAAATACTTAGTATTTGAAGCAAACACAGGAACTGAATATGGATATTCCGGCGAAGAATCACTTTATAACCGTGCCTACTACGGCCAAGGCAAACGTTTTATGATCAATGAAATGAGACATCTGATCAAAAGCGGTAAAAAAGAGGTGGCTGAACTAGCGAATGGTGCGATAGGAATCATTGAGATTAATGACGACTACACGATCAAAAAAGAAATGAAGCCATTGGTGGTTTCGAATACTGTCACAGATGAAGTTGAACGTCCGAACATTTTCAAAAAAGACGGGAAGTTCTATTTGTTCACTAGTACTCGTGGTTCCAAGATGACGATTAAAGGAATAGATGATGAAGACATCTATATGCTTGGGTATGTGTCCAACTCTTTGACAGGCCCATATAAGCCGATGAATAGAACGGGAATCGTATTACATCAAGATTTAGATCCGAATGATATCACATGGACATACGCTCACTATGTCATCCCGCAGCAAACTACAGATGACTTTGTGGTAACAAGCTACATGACAAATCGCGGTTTCTTTGAAGATAGGAAGTCTACATTTGCTCCTTCTTTCTTATTGGATATCAAGAATAAACGATCATCAGTAGTAGATGGCGGATTATTAGAACAAGGTCAAATAACAGTTGATGAAAAAAACGAGTAAAAGTTTACTAACAAGAAGAAAATGTCGAAGAGGCATTTTCTTTTTGTATATAAGGAAGCGTGGAATAATATGCCTGTATCATCTCTCTTTAAAAAATTCATCTTTATCATCATGATTTTCATCGTAGGTGCAGCTTTCATAGCCAGCCTATTGAAATGGAATCAAGACCCATCAAGAGAAAATGTCCCTGAGGAGGAAAATTCTTTTCGGCCCGATTACCATTTCACCACTCCTGATAAGTGGAAAAATGATCCCCAAAAACCGGTTTATCATAATGAAAAATACCATTACTACTATTTATATAATCGGGACTATCCAGAAGGAAATGGCACAGAATGGCGGCATGCTACATCGACAGACCTTGTGAATTGGAAAGATGAGGGAGTGGCAATACCTAAATACACTACCGAAAACGGAGATCCCTGGTCAGGCTCTTTGGTCATCGATCATGATAATACTGCTGGTTATGGTGAAAATGCTTTCGTTGCCATTTTGACACAGCCTTCTAAAGACGGGCAGCAGGAACAATATCTCTGGTACAGTACAGATGGCGGTTATACCTTTCAGCAAGAAAAACAAGAGCCGGTTCTCCCTAATCAAGGGGGAAAAGACTTTCGCGATCCCAAAGTCATTTGGAATGAAGAATACAATAAATGGGTGCTATTGTTGGCAGAGGGAACGAAGATAGGATTCTATGAATCACAAAATTTAAAAAGCTGGACCTACACAGGATCATTTGAAACCAATAAATTAGGTGTGCTCGAATGTCCGGATTTATTTCAAATAAGAGCATCTAATGGAACAGTAAAATGGGTGCTTGGCGTGAGTGCAAATGGTGAAGAGCAAGGAAAACCCGCCAATTATGCATATTGGACTGGAGAGTTTGATGGAAAAGAATTTCATGCGGAAGAACACGAACCGCAGTGGCTGGATTATGGACATGACTGGTACGGTGCCGTAACGTTTGAGAGTGAAGGGAACTCCCTTGATTATAGGTATGCATTCGCATGGATGAATAACTGGTCTTATGCGAACCATACACCGTCAATGGAGAAAGATGGCTTCAACGGTATGGATTCCATTGTCCGCAGGATAGAACTGAAACAGAGAGAAGAGGGAGGTTATGCTCTATACTCCACTCCAATAAAGGAACTGGATCAGTTGGTGAGTTCAGAAGAGGCCGTTAATAATATTGTTTTGGCGGATGAATCCAAGACATTGGACTTAAAGGCTGAGTCTTACCGTATTGAAGCAGAAATCCAGTGGGAAAACACCAAAAACGTAGGACTGAGATTAAGAGAATCAGATGACCAGACTCGACATATTGATGCAGGAATTTCTGTTGATAATCATTACTCATATGTCAATCGGAGCTATACGGATAACCCTGATAAGGAAGGCCGCTATCAAGAGAGCCAAGCCCCTTTTGCTACCAAGAACAACAGAGCCAAGCTGACTATTTTAGTAGATAAAATGAGCGTGGAAATGTTTGTCGATGATGGATTAGTAACTCATAGTAATCTTGTATTTCCTCCGAGGGGAGATAAGGGAATAACTTTATACTCCATAGGAGGCAGAGCTGAGTTTAAGAATGTGAAAGTAGAGATATTAGACAGCAAAACAACTAAAAAAGACCTTCCTTAATCGGAGGCCGCTGAAATAGTCCAACCAAAACGTTAAAAGGGAGAATCGTTCAATTATTAGACGATTCTTCTTTTTTTGGCTTTAGCTACTATGAAAGAGTGTTGAATTCTGATCAAGTTGTGCGGATTCGCTGGGCGGGCGCTCGTGAAAATGGCTCAACTTTCCTTATTTTAATTCGGTTGGTTACTCAATGAAGGTGAAGACCTTTTTACTAAATCACAATACTCACCGTAGATTTTTCTATGTGAACAATTTCGATAGTTTTCCTTAATTGTTAAAAAAAGTACTTCTAAAGGCAGGTAAACCAGAAGGTCCAACTGCCTTTATGAATATTTAATGCCCCACCAACGGATACGTCCTGATATCCTGTGCCGTATCGTTCACTAAACGAATCTCCCACGCATTAAAGTCAAGCGCGGCAAGCTGCATGGCGTTTTCAAACACTGTGCGGTCAGCTTCTGTAATGGTCTCCTCATCCATCGTATATTGAACAGTCGCATTGCCGTTTTGGAGTGAAGCGCTCACGACTTCCAATCCTTCTACAATGGCTGAAGAGTAGAATGTGTCTTCATTTTCCACTGTGCCCATCGCTTCTACCGTCTCCGGGAAGGATAGAGGCTCTCCGTTTTCATTCTCAACCTGCTCATCCAAGTCCACGCCGGGCAGGAACAGAGTCTGCTCTGTGTCTTTGTCGTAAATCGTATAGTACCCGCGCGAAAGCCCTCTTTCGTCTTTGATGATGATAGGCTCATCAATCGGACTTTGGGCTACAATGATGTCTTCCTCGCCATCGGGATTGGTAAAAGTAATTTCTTCAATGCCATAGAAATCGCTGATCCCGACCAACGAGTCATAGAATAAAGTCGTCTGGGCGGAGGTGGTGGATAACTGATTTCCTTCTTCAGTAAAATGCACCTGCAGCTTTGGCCATTCTGCAGCAATCTCAGTAAAGGAGCCAAGGATTTCTTGTTCAGAAGGATCGTTTTCGATAAGCGACCTCTTTAACCGTTCTTCGGGTGAAAGGTTTTCCCCTTCTTCACGTGTAATGGTGTAGGCTGTAAGAAACTCGGTCCCTGTATCGTACGGGTGTGAGCCAATAAAATAATTCGGGGTGATTTGAGCTCCTCCATAGGTGTCAGAATTATCATCACCGTCTTCATTTGAGGATTCGCCATCATCATTTGAGGAATCATCGCCTTCATTTGTGTCCTCTTGGTCAGTGGTGTCTTCATCATTTGTTCCCTCGGTTTCCATTTCATCCGCATCCTCTGTCACTGCTGCATCTTGAGAGTTTTCATCAAGAGGTTCGTCATCTTGTCCAGTTGCATTGTTTTCAGAGTTTTGACAGCTTACCAGCAGAAAAGCTATGGAAGCCATTCCAGCTATCCTGGTTAATTTTTTCATTCAAATTCCCCCTTTTGTCCTATGTACCCTATCCTGAGATATTAAACAGATAATTACATATTTGAGAAGGTTTGTAGGACAGAGGGACAGGTTCCTTGTATTGCCGATTATAAACAATTATATGGGTGGGTCAAAAATAAAGCCGAAAGAATTCCAGCTGAATAGCTGTGTGAGGCTTTATCTCCATTGGGAGGCAGAGCCTTTTTATATTTCAAGAGAATTGTAGAACTACCCCTGTCATTTAGGAAGGAATTAAAGTACAACAGTTGAATTAGAAAAAGAGACACAACTGGAGGGAGAATGACTCATGACGTCAATCACAAACCTGGACACACCGACCTTACTGCTCGATTACCAAAAACTGCTGAAAAATATTAACGAGATTGCCAGTTTTGCAAAAGAGAATAACCTGGCATATCGGCCGCATATCAAGACCCATAAATCCGTCGATATCGCGAAACTGCAGCTGCAAGCAGGGGCTGTCGGTATAACAACCGCGACCATCCCCGAAGCAGAAGCAATGGCTGCCGGCGGGATCAGGGACATCCTAATCGCACACCCAATCTCCAGTCCGCAAAAGATAAAGAGATGTATCAAACTTATGGAGAGAGGCGTGAAGCTAAAAATCATAGTAGACAGCAAGGAACAGCTGGTCTATCTGCAAAAAGAACTGGAGCATACACCTTTTACATTAGAGGTATGGATAAAAATCAATTCCGGTTTGAACAGATGCGGAGTGGAACCGGGCAAGGATGCCTTGAAATTGGCAAAAGAAATTATGGCGAATACAAATCTGATGCTTGGCGGGATCTTAACACATGCAGGACATTCCTATGGGGCATCAAGCTCTGACCAGATTGAAAAAATCGGCCTCCAGGAAGGACAGGCAGTCGTCGAAAGTGCAGAGGAATGCGAGAAAGCAGGGATCCCCATCCCGGTAAGAAGTGTCGGGTCCACACCGACCTATAAAATCTCGGGGAAAGTGCCGGGAATCACGGAAATCAGGCCGGGGAATGCGGTGTTCTTTGACGCCATACAAGTGGGATTAGGCGTTGCAGCCATTGAAAACTGTGCACTCACCGTATTGGCTTCTGTCGTGGGTGTTCATCCAGACCGGATTGTCTTTGACACAGGAAGCAAAACCCTCTGCCTGGACAAAGGCGCCCATGGAAACGAGAGTGTGAAAGGGTTTGGCCATGTAGTCGGGCATCCGGAGATAACCATTGAACGGTTGTCTGAAGAGCATGGGGTTGGAGATTTTTTAGGGGAGACTTCCTTAAAGCTGAATGATAAGGTGCAGATTATTCCTAACCATGCCTGTACAGTTGCGAATATGTTTGAGGAGTATGTTGTGTATGAGGATGGAAAAGGGATAGGTGTTTGGGGAGTGGGGGGTTAAGGACTTTGGAAACTTGGGGCCTGATCTTCGGTACTTTAGAGTATTTACGTACCGGGGGCAGGCCTCGTATTAAAATGTCTGAGGCAATGTGACTTTTTGGATATAAGTTTGAGGGACACTATTAAGCTGATTTAGGTTCCTTAGTTCTCGAGATCAGTTTGAAAGACACTAAGTGCTGCTTTAGTTGTTTAGTGTGTCCCTCGTGGCCAGTTTATACTTAGTTCCAATAAATTTTTAGAAGACGTTATATATGTAGTTGGGTTCTAGAAGAGGTGAGGACTCATTAAGAATCTTTCTAAATAGGCAAGGAAGAGAAGAAGAAGAACCTACAAACAATTTTCAAGTTGAGGGTTTTTTATATGAATCTATCATTATTGTTATAAGGCCGGCCACTTTTAATGTAATCTTTTAAAATAGTAATGACATCCTCTAATGTTTCTACTGAAGTCTCAGTACGAGGCACTTTGTTTCCTATTTCATAATGGTGATGATAAGGGTCGGTTTCAATGTTGTTATATGGGGGATCTGGTTTATACTGCTTATCGAATGCAGTCAAAAATCTCGTTGAAACCCCCATCTTTTCTTTTCTTTGCGATAATTCCCAACCGTATCTATATTCTTCTAGATGTGCATTTCTAATTTTTCATTGATCAAAAGAACCGTTTCCCCATGAACATCGTGATTCTTTAATGGAAGCACGGCTGTTACCTTTTTGCTTCCCCTTGCTCTGTTTTCAAATATCTCTGTCTTGGTATAGTCGAACAAATCGGGATGTGATTCGAAGAGTTTTTGGATATGTTGAATACGGTCATTCTGATTTGTTTTCATTTTGTAATTCCTCAAGTTCCTCGATTATGTCTTTCCAATCGTAGTATTCATCGGGTTCTTCTAACTCATCTGGATTTTCAATGTTTGCATATACATCATAGAAAGATTTGTCTGCGTGGTTTGTTTCATATTTTTTATTTTCTTCTTGGAGTTCTTTGATAATGTCAATAGTGGTGCGATTTCGGAGTTTAAACGCTTGATATAGAGCTTGTATTCGAGAAGCCCATAATGCGTTATGCCAATAGTAAGTTACATGAGCTGGATATCGGTAGTGTGAAGTTGCATCAGTCACTTCCAGTCCTAGTTTTACATATCGACTTAACGTGGATTTAGATATACCTAAGTTTTTGCAAATGCTTTCAGAACGATGAAGATAGTCTCGTCGGTATTCATACTTCAATGAACCTTTTTGGGTGATAAGTAAGAATAATGAATCGAGTAAATATTTAATATTGGCCAAGTTCTCAACAGGGTGATTTTCAGTATCTCTTAATTCTGTTATGAGAGATGATGCAGTGCCGAGATATTCGTCATGTGAAGAGACCTTATTATTAAAAAAAGTATCTTCAGAGTGTATGATTTTTTTAACAAATTTGCGATGTTTGATTTCAGTTGCATGAGCTAACATGAGAAAAATAAAGCCAGGGTCTTTATCGTAATCAATATTATCTACTATTAAGGCTGCAGGACTTGTTTTTCCTTCTTCAATAATCATATGAAATCCTCCTTTATCTATATTTTACCACGAATTGAAACGATAATACATTTTCGTTTCAAAGAAGATTTTTAAAAATGAAGTTGCTGGGCTAAATCCAATAGTAAATCAGGGGTTGAGCGCCATCACTTTAAAGTTGATTTGTATGAGTGATACCTGAGTCAGTTTTTGATTGCTTAGTGTCCCTCGTGGCCTGTTTGAGAGACACTAAGAAGCTGATTTAGGTTGCTTAGTGTCCCTCGAGAGCGGCATGAGAGACACTAAGAAGCAGATTTGATTATATAGTGTCCCTCGGGATCAGTATGAGAGACACTATAAAGCTGTTTTTGTTATATAGTGTCCCTCGAGCCCCGTATGAGAGCCAACAGCCGTCTATTACTCCTCCTTGGATGTCTCTGAGCACCCGTCTGCGATTTATCTACAAAAAAAATCAAAGCCTGCCCCCAATAAATAGCACCGGGGGGCAGGCCTTCTTAATTTCGACAAAATTATACAAAATCCGGGTGGTGACTGTCACTAAGAAAGAAGCACATCACCGCGCCTCAAACTACAACTCCTTCTGATACAACCCAAGCGTTCCCAGGCTCCACGAAACAAATACGCTCATCAGGATCCCGCTCACCATGAGGAACAGGAAAAGCCAGTCTTTCCCGCTGAAGTGGAAACGTCTGTAGAATGTGCGGTCACCCTCGCCTGTGAAGCCTTTCGATTCCATTGCCAGTGCTGTTCGTTCGGCTTTCCGGATGGCGCCGGCGAGAAGCGGGATGATGTAGCGCTTCAAGTTGCGAATCCTTTCTGGAAGGGAGGCTGTTTTTTGTTTGACTCCCCTGATGCGGTGAGCGCTCCTGATGATGGAGAACTCTTCGCGGATGAGGGGGAGGAAACGGTAGCCTGCCATGATTCCGTATGCAAGCTTTGGCGGCAGTTTGCATTGCTGCATGAGGCTCAGGATGAAATCGACCGGCTTTGTTGTCAGTACGAATAAGAGCGAGAGAACTGAGAAGCTTAAGACACGCAGACCGAGTGATATGGCCGTCTCCAAGCCGCTGTCCGTCATTGTGAGAAATCCCCATTGCCACAGGATGGTATCACCCGCCTCAACTTCGGCGAACCACATGCTCGACCAGATGTACACGATGGCAAAGAATAGAAAGGGAGAGAACAGCAGCAGCCATCTCTTCCAGGACACCTTGCCCAGCAAAAGAGTGACCAGGATGGTGAACGTGATGCTGATAAGGGGAGTCACTGGATCGAAAAAAATTGAGAGAATCAGGATGCAGACAATGACAGTGAGCGCCTTGATTGCTGGATTAAGGTTGTGCAATAACACGGTTCTCAGCTCCTGTTTCGATCTGTCTTTGAAGCTTGACGGCAAAAGGAAGCTTCAACCTTGCTTGCAGCAGGATTTCATCTTGCTCCCACAGAAGGGAAGGGGATCCGTTAAAAAGAATCCTTCCCTCGCTAAGTACAACCACTCTGTCTGTATACTTATGAACGAGCTCCATGTCGTGGGTAATCATAACGATGGCGCCGCCGTTTTTTCTTCTCTCTACAAGAAGATCCATCAGCTCCCGGGAAGTTCTTGCATCCTGGCCAAAGGTCGGTTCATCGAGAATCAGTAGTCCGTTTTGATCACTGAGCATTGTTGCGACACTCAGCCTGCGCTTCTGGCCTTGGCTTAGTGAAAAAGGATGGCGGTCCGCAGCGGAAAGGAGGTTCAGCCTTTCCAATGTGTTCCTGACTTTAGCTGAAATTTCACTTTCAGAATAACCGTGCTGTGAGAGTCCAAAAGACAGTTCTTCAAAAACGGAATCCGTGATGAACTGATGCTCAGGATTTTGGAACACATAGCCGATTCGTTTCCACAGCTCGGTTTCCTTCCACTTCCCTAAAGCTTTTTCTTCATAAAAAATACTGCCTGCAGAAGGGGGATGGATTCCGCACATAACCTTGGACAGCGTCGATTTGCCAGATCCGTTCGCCCCGAGAAGAGCAACGAATTCTCCTTCGTACACGTTAAAATCTATGTTTCTCAAAATCTCTTTCTGCCGGTAGGAAAAAGTGACCTGTTCCATTTCCAGCAACGGTTTCCGTCCAACGAGCGAATCGCTGTTAACAGGTTGAAACTTCTGAAGGAAAGCAAAAGTTTCAGTCACTCCTTCTATCAATTCATCGGTAGTGAAAGGAAGGGAACTCCCCGCGTAGATTCCGGCAGCTGCCGCCTCCATGCCAGCCAGTGTCGGGCTCGGCAGCCAGACGCCTTCTTCATTTAAATAGGAGGCATGCTCTGTGAAACACTCCCTCGGATTTCCGTTAAAAATAATTTCCCCATTACGACTGAACACCAGGCACCTGTCTGTTATGTCCATCCAGTCATCAAGGCGGTGCTCGATCACGATCATGCTGAAGCCTTGGCTTTCCTGCAGATTTTTTAACAGCTCCACAAGTTCTGAGCTCGATACAGGATCGAGGTTGGCCGTCGGTTCATCAAGGATGACAAGGTCTGGTTCTGTTAAAAGAACTCCCGCCAGTGCGAGCTTTTGTTTCTGGCCGCCGGACAGCACATGAATAAGACTCTCTTTGCAGGAAAGCAGCCCTGTTTTTTCCAGCGCTTCATCAATCCTCGCAGACATTTCCTCAGGAGGAACGTTATGATTTTCGAGCACGAAGGCCAGTTCATCCTCGACCGTCAGCATACAGAACTGGCTTTCAGGATCTTGAAAAACGATGCCCATCCGCTGATTGATTTTTCCTGGAGGAAAGTCCGTGAGTTTCTTCTTCTGAAAGAAAATCTCTCCTTCCATCACACCCTCGACAGCTTCGGGATAAAGGCCCTCGACACAGTAGCACAGCGTACTTTTTCCACAGCCGCTGGGGCCGAGCAGGAGCAGGGTTTCTTTTTCAAAAAGTGAGAAAGATACATCCTTGAAGATCCAGGCTTCGTCGTCCTCATAGCGAAAGCTCAATTGTTCCACCTTAAGAAGTTCAGGCTGTCCGTTCATGATTCTTCCTCGCCGCCTTCATTTCTTTTCCTATAGGGAAGGAGCTGAGGGCGCCTGTCCTGGCAAGTCCTTCACTGATATATTTTCCGAGAAGGCCGGCAAGGATGGCTCCGCTTGCAAGCCGCACGAAAAACATTGCCGTCACATATCCAGGTGAAAGAGCCGCGAATCCTGAAACATAAAATCCCCACAGGAAGCTTGAGACTGACGAACCCATTCCGGCCAGAACGAGAACAAGTGTTGAATAGTTTCTCCAGCGAGTTGCGGCGAACACAGCCTCTGCGCCAAGCCCTTGGATCATGCCCGAGACGATCAGCATCGGACCTACAGCATTTCCGAGAAGCACTTCGATCGTCGCGGCGACGGTTTCAGAGATAAACGCGGCTCCCGGCTTCCGGATGATGTACGCAGCAATAATGGAGACGATGAACCAGATGCCGAAGATAAAATCATATCCGATCAAGCCGAACATTCCGAACAGCACATTCCCGACTTGCAGGAAGGCCAGATAAACGACACCGAATATCACGGCCAGAACCGAAAGAAGAACAACTTCACGCAGCTTCCATTTTGCGAGCATTATTTCTCACCTTTTTTCGAAGGAGAATTTGCGGACATCGTGACGGTCATGACCACATGAGAGGAATCTCCCTGCTGGCAGTTGTAGAAGGCACGTTCGAGAGTCGCAAAAATATCATGAGCATCACCGTCAAGCCGTGTAGCATAATGAACACCTTTTGTCTTCACGCCTTTTTCCATCGCATCATTCACCTGATCCATGATGTTCTCCATATAAGTCTTACTGCCAAGCGGATAGAGAGCAAAGTGGACCGCCACATCCTGAGAGATTTCGGAGAGAGCAGCTTCATTCATACGCTCGTCATTCTCTGATAAATAAACATCTCCTTGGGTATCTCCAGGACAGCCGTTTGAAAACGTGGCATTCAGCACAACATGCTTACCTGTCTTACTCGCATTGAGAAAAATAGCCTTCACCGCATCAAACACATGCACCGCCCGGCCGCGTACACACGAAGACACATCATCCGTCTCACGCCAAACCTTCGACGTATCAGTTTCCTCAATAGCACCGAGGATAATACTGACAAAATCGTCCGCCATCGGATGGATCGTAAACCTCGCTCCTGTAATCTCACTTGTACCGCATACTTGTTGATTCATAATGTATTCCTCCTAAAAAAATATTTTGGACAACAAAAAAACTGCATCACAGAGTGGGATGCAGTCGATTGATATCATAAGAGAAACACATGAAAATAAGATACCTTCTCCTGCACTTCCCCACGCTGGTATTATCCAGATCGGGTAATAAGGGTCGGAACCTGACAGCTCCTCTCAGCAAAAATGCACCCCTAGTGCGAAAACGTGTTATGCAGTTTTTTCAAGATTAATGGTAACGCATTCTTTTATGCTTGTAAACTGGAATTTTGGAAAAATGATTGCGCAACCAGTTGGTGCCTGACCCCCGGTGACCCAAAGGAATAACGCGTTAACGCATCGGGGGTCTGGCCACAGGGGGGGACAAAGGGACAGGTTCCTCGTCCCACCAAATATTTACAATTTATTATCAGGGCATGACTCCCAACGCACTAAAGTGTAAACGTAACCGGAAGCTGCACCCGCTTAATTGAACGTATCTAGACGGATGGGAGACTCCCGGCCAAACAAATAACTCAAAAGAAAATTGCGCTGAAAATCTACCGACTCTTAGACTCTAATTGTTATTTTCATAGAAAAAGTTGTATTTGTTGCTCATTTTATTTCATTTTAATTTTTTATCAAACATTTGCCTGTCGGCTGGCTGGAAAGGTACATTCTCAACTAGTCGATGGAAAGATGCTGCTGGATTAGTGACTGGTGGCACTTAATAGCAGGGTTCAGGACTTTGGCTAGTTATTTAGAGGGAAAAATTCCCCTTATTTACTAAAAAGCATCATAAAAAGCTCAAATAGAGGGAGAAATTCCCCTTATTAGACTTAAATTACTGAAAATAGGTGCTAGTTCTTCATATAAGGGGAAAAATTCCCTCTATTTACTCCAAAATGAGCGTGGAAATGCCAATAAGGGGAAAAACTCCCCTTATTTTTACGGCTGGATTTCTTAATTATGCAAATGACCAGGCCGCTTTCGCTATAAAGCCTACTCCACCCGACCCTGGTGTACTAAAGTATTAACGCGTTAACGCAGCTGGGGTCAGGCACCAGAACACAAGAAAAATTCAAGCGAAAATGATAAAATTTTCAATGAGTAAAATATAGAAGTATGTCTGGGTATCACTGTGACGATACTAAAATATCAATCCAACAACCACAAGTTATTGCGGTGATTGAATCCGAAATCTTATACTACATTTTCAATCTACAATATAATCAAAAACAGACCTCATAGTGATATTTGAAATTATAAGGAGGGAATGGAGCTGGCTAAAAAGAAGAATGCAGACGCATGGGCGGACGCTAAAAAACGCTGTCGATTGAATGAGGCGGATATAAGTATGGCGAAGGAATTGGGGATGACACCCAAGAGTTTGACAAAGAACATCCCTTCACCCAAGCAGCACTGGAAAGCGCCCGTAAAAGAGTGGGTCAGAGAACTCTATCAGAAAAAGTTTGGAAAAGTTTTGAGCTAAGCGAAAAATGTGTTGTACAACAAAATACTGAAGAGGAGTGGTCTTCATAATGTCCAAAACACTTTCATTATCTCACCAGGAAATAAAGGCGATTTTAAGAGCAGCCGATGAAATTATTGCCCAAGGAGGGAGAACGCTCTTAGCCAAAATCTTGAAAGGCTCCCGCGAGAAAAAAGTTCTGGAGCTGAAGTTGGACAAGGCTCCCGTATATGGCTATTTTCGAGAGGAGAAAATAGATGACATCATGCTGAAGATCGACTGGATGATCGAACATGACTTCCTCGAAATTGAGTACTTTGGAAAACTTCCGATGATTGTTTACACGGAGAGGGGCTGGCTGATCGAATCTGACCAATATACTGATGAGTTCATCAGCGAATGGGAAGAGTGGATTTTACAGGGAATAAAAGAACCGGACATGACCTATTTAAAAGATCGGAACCGGCAGATGATTCTTTTGATGCTGCAGAAAATCAAAGAATCCGGAAATCAAGATTTTATTCCTTATTTGAAGCTATGGAAAGAGATTGATTATAAAAAAGTCACAACAGAGATTCAAAATACAATAGAGGCTCTGGAAGCAAAAGAGCCTGTCGATGAAGCAGCAGTTATGGAAAGACAAAGCAGAACTCATGAGGCTTTAAAAGGAGCGGCACCGGAAGATTTCCTTCTGAAGTGCTATGAATGTGGAGACCGATTCTTATTTACTATCGGTGAACAGCAGTTTTATAAAATGAAAGGATTTGACCTGCCGAAGAGATGCGGTGACTGCCGTGAGTCTAACTTGGTACGTTCTTATTGGTGATAAATCTCATAATTAAGACTTTGCCCGCCAGTACACTAACGTATTAACGTGCCGGGGGTCAGGCTCTGCCTTAGGATTAGTGACTGGTGGCACTTAATAGCAGGGTTCAGGACTTTGGCTAGTTATTTAGAGGGAAAAATTCCCCTTATTTACTAAAAAGCATCATAAAAAGCTTAAATAGAGGGAGAAATTCCCCTTATTAGACTTAAATTACTGAAAATAGGTGCTATTTCTTCATATAAGGGGAAAAATTCCCTCTATTTACTCCAAAATGAGCGTGGAAGTGCCAATAAGGGGAAAAACTCCCCTTATTTTTACGGCTGGATTTCTTAATTATGCAAATGACCAGGCCGCTTTCGCTATAAAGCCTACTCCACCCGACCCTGGTGTACTAAAGTATTAACGCGTTAACGCAGCTGGGGTCAGGCACCAGAACACAAGAAAAATTCAAAAAGAAAAAGGCACTCATTTAATAACGGGTTCTGTTTTGAAGTACAAACTTCAAATTATCCAAAGAAATGGTTGAGTTATTCACACCCAAAAAGAATGTCTATTGATTTCCACTCCAGGTGCGTGACTCCGCGGGGCGTGCGGTGAGCCTCCTCGGCTTCGCCTGTGGGGTCTCACCTGTCACGCTAGTCCCGCAGGAGGTCACACACCTTCCGTTCCAATCAAATCATTGCTGACTTTCTTAAAATATATACTCTCCTTTATATTAATATGGGAATAAAAGTGCACAGGAAATCGTGCCACAAATTTTGAAGAACAAAAAGTTCTGTCATTTGCTTTTTAGGTTACATTTTGTATTACCAATTGAACAGATTAACCAGATTAACCAGATTAACCAACAAGAATACCGTTAAACCAAGGAAAAAGGATTGTCAAAATCGATGCGATTTGGTACTCCTTTTGATATGTGAATTTTTTATTTTGTACTCGAAAACAGAACCCGTTACTCATTTAAGTGTCTTTTTTGTCCTGATTATTTGGTAGAGTCGATTTCTGTTGTTCTTTCAAAAGAGCAATCAGCTGCTCGTTTTGGTTGATGATTTTTTCGTTTTGTTTAATGGATTTCCCTACCCCTTTTGCGATGTAGGGAAGATAATACAATACGAATACGACGACTGAAATGGCGATTAATCCATAAATGATCCCAACCAAAATAAGAATCACCACATTCCTTTTTTTACCATTATACCATCTTTTATTTTTTAAGTAGAGACGGAAAGGCAAACTAGGTGTAAAAAGCTGCATCTTTTTCTTGTATATCAGAAACTAGTGAACTTAGAGAGATGGCAAGAGTTTAGTTTTATTCAACGATTTTTTAATCTATCTCGATTATTTTATCAGAGGCTCTCTTAGCAGGAACAGCTATCTTATTGAAAACAAGGACGTTCACTGAAGAACGCGAGAGGTACCCGGGGCAAGAAACCAGTGAAGTTACTACAAAAAAGGAACCATGTGGCGTATCCCCATGGTTCTTTGTTGTTCCTCACTTCAATTTTATCTGTACCGGCTTGCTCTCCTGCGTATGAATCGTCTGCGGCTTTCGCGTTCCTAAAGCCTTTCTTTTTACGGAGCTTGTCACGCTGTGTATCATTTCTCCTACATCTTGAGCCGACTCAACCAGCGGGTCAACGGCTTTCATTTTTCCTTTTACATCATCTGAAATCTGGTTGGCTGTGTGAATCAGTTCTTCTGCTTCATCTGTGAGGCTGTTTACGGATGTACGGGCGTCGTGCAATGTCTTTTTTGTTTCGGCAAGTGTGGCCATTACTTTTCGCAATGTCAGGATCAAATAAACGACGAGAATGGTAAACGCGACAGCTGCGATAACAGCACTCATCTCAAGCATTGAGACCAGCTCCCTTCTTTTATATATGTCTATGAGATGAGAGGGGTAGACATTCCTTCTCTCGAATTGGAATTATTAGGTAAGCGAGGGGCTGAGACCTGTAATTCAATCTAAAAATCTTCGTGCTTTTTTCTTAAACGAACGTTTGATTGAATGGTCAATCCTCCAGAGCAGGAGGAGAATCAGAGCCTGCCTCCCTGTACGGTAAAGTCCTATCGTGCCGGGGTGTCATTGAGCCTTTATTTTTGTATTAAAAATAAAAAAGACCATAATTATGAAATGGTCTTTCAATTCTAGTGGTTACTTGTATACATCACCGCGATTATCAATGGTTAATATATAGATTATTTTCTCATTATGATCAATTTCAAATAGTTCTGAATGGTCCAGTTCTCAACCTTAGTTGCCCTTTTTTACCCTTTAAAGGTTTTATGTCACCTATAGGTGGTTGAATTAATAGTCCCTTCAAAGCTATGCTTATTCTTAATACAACAGATGTTTCTTGTTTTTTTAAAAATTTTATAGCCTCACGACTTAGTGTCAGTTGGTAAGTTAAGCTCATTCAAAGCTTCCTCCCATGACAAAAACTCCAAGTTGTTCTTTAGATAGCGTACCGGGGGTCTGGCCCCTTTATTCACAGTAAAAATTGATAAGTACCTAACACATGAATTACTATAGAAAGTAGTAAAATAGCGTGAAGTTGGAGTGAGTTTAGTGAAGTGGATTTCTGGAAAAAACAAGAAACCTCTTGTAGTATTTATACTACTCTTTTTATTCATTGCCGGTTTGCTCGATATAATCTTTGAAGGCTTGGTCTTTCAATTATTACCGGAAGCGGTTCAGGCATTTTTGAAAGCCTGAAAATCAATTTTGAATGCTGAACTCTCATCCCGAGAGCTCAGCATTTTTTTTATAAAAGTGGTGTCCTTTTCCCAGAAACCTCTCTATATAAAAGGTGAAACAATATATAGGGAGGAATTACTGATGACAGGATGGATCAAATTCAACCGGAACACGATTGAAAGTCCGATTTGGGGGAGCCCGTTTACGTTGAGGCTTCTATTATTGCTGAGCTGCAGGGCATTGCAGAAGGAATTCATGTATGTGGAAGAAGTGAAGGTACATAGAGGGCAGTATTTACGCTCGTATTCACGGCTGGCGGAAGATTTGCAGTATGTGGAGAATGGCAATTTGAAGATTCCGTCGAAGAATACGATCAAAGTGAGTGTGGATCGGTTGAGGAAATATGGTCTCATCTCTACGAAGGAAACTAAAATCGGCACCTTGTTCACATTGCTCCAGAATGACGGTGATTTTTCCGCGCTCGAAAACGGAAGAACGGAGGATGAAGCACAGGAAGACAAAGCGCCGACCATGGCGGCACTAAAAGAAGAATGTAAGAAAGGTAGAGAAGAGAAAGAAAAAGAGAGCGTGCGCGAGAGAGAAGACCTGCGTTCCAAACCAGATGTGCAGAGAAGAGTGGAGAAGGTCACGGAAAAATTTTTGAAGCTGCGAAATTCTGGGTTCTATATTTCGCCTAAGGAGCAGTGTGCCATTGAAAAAATAGTGGAGAAGGACATTGGGGTGGAAACGCTAATTTCCTGGATGGATGAGATCCAGTCTGCCTATCAAAAGCGGAATGCGGACGACACTATCAAGTCGTTTACCTACTACGAGAAGGGTTTGATGCGGAAAATCCGGAAATCAAGGAGTTCGTCAAAACCCTCAAACTCTTCTGCCAACCAGCTAAAAGAAACCAATGACTTCCTGGCCAAGCTGGAGAGGTGGAAAAGAGAGGGGGAGGCCCGTATTGCAAACGGATCCAAGAGAATCAAACCGTCCTTTGAGCCTGTATGGAACCGATGAAATGGCGGGGCAGCAGGAATTGTTTGAAGCTGAAAGCATGGTGCTTGGAGCGGTTTTCCTGGAGCCTGCGGCCATCAACGACATCATTCTGAAACCTGAACACTTTTCGCAGAGCAGGCACCGGGTCATTTTTACAGCGATGAGGGAGCTGCAGCGCGATGGTGTGGAAATCAACCCTTTCAGTTTGGTTAATCTTCTGGGAACCGAGATTGAAAATGTCGGCGGCGTTACATACTTCACGGAGATCTCTCTTTGTTGTCCTTCCGTAAGCGGTCTGGAGCATTATCAGGAAGTGGTGCTGAAATCTTACCGGATAAGAGAGCTTCGGAAAGCGGCCGCCCATTTCCTGAATCATTCGAGCGGGGAAACGGCAGAAGCTTTTTATCAAAAATATGTCGAGACACAGGAGCTGGGACTGGAGAATGGGAAAAGAAAAGGCGAAGCACTGGTCCAGCTCTATGAGTCTCTATATGCAGACCCTGTACAAGCTGGCGTCTCTTCCGGATATGAAAAGCTCGACGGATTTACGGGAGGGTTCAAACCAGGGGAACTGATCATTGTCGCGGGAAGGCCGTCGATGGGAAAGACCGCCCTCGTACTGAATCTTGCCTATAACGCAGCCTCAAAAGGCACCGTTGTCGATTTCTTTTCACTCGAGATGAGCGAGATGCAGCTTTATCAGCGGCTGATCAGCAGGATGGCTTACATCGATGCGGCCAAGTGGCAGAATCCGTTCCGTATTTTTTCGGATAAAGAAACCCGAAAGGCGAACGAAGCGCTGAATACATGCTACAAAATGCCTTTCCAAATCCATGATCAAGGCAGGCTGACCCTGGACGAAATCCGCGCAAGAATCCAGAAGACGAGAAGGGAAAACGAAAATGCTCCTTGTTTAGTGGTCATTGATTACCTGCAGCTGATTCCGATTGAAGGGAAATTTGAACGCCATGACCTGGCAATTGGAGCCATCACCAGGGAATTGAAACAGATGGCGAAACAGTACAAAGTGCCGATCATTCTGCTGTCACAGCTTTCCCGGTCAGTCGAACAGCGCCAGGATAAACGGCCGTTGATGTCTGATCTCCGTGACTCCGGCAGCATCGAACAGGACGCGGATATGGTCATGCTGCTTTACAGGGAAGGATATTATAAACGGGATTTCGAAGGGCAGGAGACGGAAATCAATCTGGTCAAGCATCGGAATGGGCCGGTTGGGACGGTTAGGTTGAAGTTTGTTAAGGAGTTTAGTTGGTTTGTTTCGGGATGAGTGTGGTTGGTGTAAAACAGGTCATGCTGCTTTGTTTTGGAATTTCGGCTCTTTACTACACCTTCCGACAAATGCTGGGTTGTCACTGTGACTGTAGAGTAAAAGGAAAAGACTAACCCTGAAGAATCCTGAATAATATGTTGAGTGTAAACTTAATTTTAACCAGGGGGGAGTCCATGTTAATAAAACTATTAAAAGGCTTGTTCGCTAAATGGGAAATGATCTATTCCACTCATGATTTCGCTGAATACTCAGCCATGAAGGGAAGGCTGGAAAACAATAGCATTCCCTATAAGATGAAAACGGTGAGTCCAGGAGCAGGAAAGGGAGAGGCGGCCTCGTATCAGCTTTTCGTGTCAAAAGCCTTGATGAAAAAAGCAAAAGAGGCGATTCATTATAAAGATTCCTAAATCAAGAGAATCAGGGCCTGCCCCCCAGCACACTAACGCATTAACGTCCCGGGGGTCAGGCCCGCGCCTTAAATAATCCTAATAGTAAAAGAGTTAATCTATTTATTGAAGAATGATATACTAAAAATAATAATAAGGAGGTGTTACCATTGAAATGGGAACAAGTACGTGAACAGTATCCGGAGCAATGGGTACTTGTAGAGGCTATTTCGGCCTATTCGAAAAATTCAATACGCTATCCCGATGAATTATCAGTCATTTCTCACTTCCCCGATTCAACTCCCGCATGGAAAGAATATAAAAAACTTCATTTAGCAGAACCTACACGTGAATACTACATTTTTCATACTGACCACCATACAATCGAAGTGAAAGAACAAAAATTCATTGGAGTAAGGAGACGACTTCAATGAAGATAGAGATGACTGATGGATTACCGATCGTCTCAGTTACATTAACCTTTAAAGAAAAGACAATGATTTTACATGATGTTCTTTTAGACACTGGCTGTTCAACTACTATCTTTGATACCATTGAAGTAGAGGAAATTGGGCTTATAATAGACCGAGCAAATGGCAGCCCCAGAAGGATGTACGGTGTTGGCGGGGAAAGCGAACTCTGCTATGAGCAAGTCGTATCAGATTTAATAATTAATAACCAGCTGTTTGGTTCTTTTCCACTACAATTAGGAATTACAAAGGAAACCTATGGATTTAACGGCATACTTGGAATAGATTTTATGATTGATATAGGGTTGATAATAGATTTTAAAGAAATGACCGTTAAGTAGACTGAGAAAACCACTTTTGTTTGTTCAGATGGAAATCAGAACCTGGAAATCACGACCTGTCCCCAGCACACTAACGCATTAACGTGCCGGGGGTCAGGCCCCTTTTCCCAAAAACTTCTATGTCCCCAGATCTTTTCGAAAAAAGATCTTCTAATTCTCTAGTACATTCGCATTTTAAACATTTAATGCTAAACAATGGAGTATCCTTCTTTGCGTCTAAAAGCTCTTCTGCGATTGCCTTTAAAACTGGTAGAACAAATCGTTTCATCACTTCACCCCATGTCGATTTTTGATAGGCTTACCTGCTTCGTTCGTACGGGGGGTCAGGCCCAGCCTTCCCAGTCATTCAAACACCTTATACCAATACAATGTAGTTTCAATATGTGGATTATATGACTGCTTCAGTGTATCCGCCCCGCCCAGCACGAACCCGTGTCTCACATAGAATCTGCATGCACCAAGATTATCGTCTTGTGTTTCCAGGGACATCCCTATAAGCTTCCGTTGTTTTGCCCACTCTTCCGCTTTATGTAAAAGCCGCTTTCCAACTCCGCTTCCTCTATACTCTTTTTTAGCAGCAATGTTTTCGATATAACAGAAGTGATTCCAGTCCTTAACGATTCTAATTTGCCCTAAGCAAGTATCATTGATATAAGCTAAAAACAAGGCTCGGTCCTCTCTGTTTATATATTGGCTCCAATCAAGCTTGTCATCTGGAAAACGTGTTTCTCTGGCTTCATCAAAAAGAATCTCTTTATAAGTCCATTTTCCGGATTGTAAACTGGGGACAACTCTGCCAAACAACATAAAATAATCATTTGTTTTATGGATGTCCTCTATTAACTCAGGTTTCAATGGAGCAATGATGATGTTACTTTCACTATTCATATTCCAGCCTTCCTTCTTCAATGTTTTTGAAACCTTCAACGTACTGGCGGACATACGGCGGGTGAGAGAGCACGGGAAGATAATCAGCCAAACGTACTTTCCCGTCTCCAAGACCCTCTTTCAAGTTCGCTGTTTCATCTAGAAACTCCCAGGTTATATATAAGTGAATCCATTGATGTCCTGCTGTTGGATTATGAGGTGTGCATGTGGCTTTTTAAAAAAACCATATAATTACCACCTTACGTAAACCATTCTTCAAAAATTCGTAATGCCCTTTTTATGGAATAAATTTTTTGTAGTAGAATCAATTTGGCGAAAAAACACCAGAAGAACTTTAAACGAAGAAGCATACACTTTGCACTCAGCGTACAGAAATGTTCTAAACCCGCAATAGATTTTTAAGGAGAGGATCACATTGAAGGTCTATACGATTGGACATTATAATCATTCAATCCAACAATTTTTAGAACTGCTGGGAGCGGCTGATATTCGCTTTGTGGCAGATGTCCGTGCATTTCCGGCAAGCCGCAGTAATCCACACTTCAAAAAGGAAAGCATGACCCAGTGGCTGAAAGAGGCAGGGATTCATTATCAGCATTTTCCGAGTCTTGGCGGGAGAAGGAATATGTCGGGAGAGGTAGGGGAGCAATTGAACGAAGGATGGAATAACCGCTCATTTCACAACTATGCGGATTACACACTGACGGATGATTTTCAGTATGCGTTGGAAGACCTCAAGGAACAAGCCGCGGCAACACCGCTCGTCTATATGTGTTCAGAACATCATCCCGCCAGGTGCCACCGCCTCCTCATCAGCAACTGGCTGCAGGCAAAGGGATGGGAGGTGAACCATCTCATTCCAGACTCCAAGGGGAATCCCGAGGTGGTCCCTCATGAATTGGGGAAGTGGGGAGCCATGCCGATCATTGAAGAAGATGGGACAGTTGTGTATCCAAAACTATAAAAATAAGAAAAGCAAATTAAACAGCAGCTTTCTTGCCGGCTGAAAATTAAGGTCATAGAAAATCCCCCTTATCTTTTTAAGTGAGGGGGATTTCGAATTTTATTTGGACAGGTGAACTGTGCTTGAGCATGCCGCAATGCCAGGCTGTTTACCACTTCATACCTTCTAGATAGTCAAAGATATAAAAGCATAGTTTTTTGGATTGAAAATGTTATAGTTATTATATTAATTTGATTGACTTTCAATGTAATCCTCTACAAACAGGCCATTTTATTGAATAAATGTTCTAAGTCAATCTATTGCAACCAATAGTTGCTGTGTGGTTGGTGGTGTGCGACCTGTAAAACCAATATGATTACAGTTATCATATTGAAAAAGGAGCGTTGTATTATGACGTTAGGTTCTAAAATTAACAATAGAAGAAAATCTCTAAAGTTATCGCAAGAATATGTAGGTGAACAGTTAGGAGTGAGTCGGCAGGCGGTATCAAAATGGGAAACAAATCAGTCAGAACCGTCCACAGATAACCTATTAAAATTGGCTGACTTATTTGATATTGATATTAAAGAATTAGTTTCTCCTGAGCAATTTGTAGAGGAACAAAAAAGCGTAGAAACTCGGATTGATCGAAGTCAAAAAGATATAAAAATGCAAATGGCAGCTGTCTTTGGCCGAATTCTTATGCTGGTCAGTTTTTTAGGTTACATGGGTGCCTATAATGATCCCGCTTCATATCAACTTCCTAATTGGTATTTACACGTTTGGTGGGGTGTTCTATTTTTAATCGGTGCAGTCTTAACGTTCGAAGGATCAAGGGATTACTTTAGTAGAAAATCAGGGTCGAAAAAAATAATAGTGCTCGATCTATTATTTGTTTTCTCTTACTTTTTATATGGTATGTTGCCTTTTGAAAGAAGTTTAAATACACTCATTACATTACTTTTTGGTTCTGTAATTTTAATTATCATAAACATTAAATTCTTTATACCTATATGGAGGAAACCAACGTCATTAGATAAATAAAATTTTGGGAAATCAAGGCCTGCCCCCAGCACACTAACATATAAACGTGCTGAGGGACAGGCCTTTTTGTTCCTATCACCATTCGACAAATGTCGGGGCGTCACTGTGACATTAACTCATGAATTTTGTCAGGATTTAAAAGCGAGGATATCGATTTTTCCGTCTGAAGTGTAAGGGCAGCGCCGGCCAAACCTAATTGGCAGGCTTGAACTAATGATTTCTCATTCATGATTCCGTAAACCGCACAGGAGGAAAAGGCTTCTCCCGCTCCTGTCACATCCACTACTTCCGTTTGAAAAGCTGGCAAATGGCCGGATTCCTCACGAGAAGAGTAATATGCCCCTCCATCACCAAGTGTGATGATGACTTTTTGAACGCCGCGCTGTCTGAGTTTTTCAGAGGCTGTTGGGCAGTCGTCTATGGAGTCAATTTTTACTTCGGCAAGCAGTTCCGCTTCTTCCCGGTTTGCGAGTAACAGTTCCACTCCTTCAAGACGGTAAGGAAGTTTTCGTGCCTTGGCGGGGGATACAGGGTCAATGTACAAAGGAATGTTTTCCTCTTTGCAGCGTTGAATCAAGTAGGTGATACAGTCCTTGGGAATGTTCGTATCCAGGTACACAGCTTGTGAGGCGGCAATATGTGACCACTTTTCCGCGAACATCGAAGTGGTTAATTTCTCGTAAATATTCATATCAGCCATAGACACAATACTCTCGCCATCAATGTCTATTAGTGTGGTAAAAGTACCTGTCCGTTCGGTGGGCAATACCCAAACCTGGCTGACATCCACTCCCTGGGCTTTCGTTTCTTTCAGTATCCAGTTACCTTCTCTGTCGTCTCCCACACACGTCATGAGGGAAGTGCTGACTCCAAGCCGGATTAAATTTTCGGCAAAGTTGCGCGCCACACCCCCGCAAGCCTCCGTGATCTCGACCGGGTTGGATGAATATAATTTCACCTTCTGATTCGTGCGGGCTTTACGGTCGGTGTTCGCCCCTCCAATACAAACAATCGATGATTCTTCCCGAAGAATATAGCCGCGTCCTTTGATTTCACCGCGCCTCGTCAAGCTGGCAATATAATTTGCTACAGCAGGCCGTGATAGCCCGACTTTAGCTGACAAATCCTGCTGTGATATAAAGGGATTCATTTTAATATGATGTAAAATTTGTTTTTCTTTATCCATGATAATCCTCATTTCTTCTTAGAACGATCGTTTTAAAACCTCAGTTTGCTGTTACATCGATTATACGTAATAGGCATGTGGCATACAAATGAAATTGGAATGGAATCAAGGGGACGGTCCTTGTGATGCGCTTTTCTTCAAGCCGCACCGGGAGGACCGTCCCCCTGTTTCCTCTTGACAGCCAAAAATGAAAGCGTATACTAAACTTATGTTTATTTAATAAACTTTTGTAATGAGAGGAGATGTAAAATGGGAGATGATCGGAATGAAAATGAGAGATTACTAGTCGATTTGATTCGGGAAAGTCCATTTGTTTCTCAGGAGGAGTTAGCAGAATTAGCAGGAATGTCCCCGTCATCCATTGCGGATCACCTTTCTGCTTTGGTTAAGAAAGAATATGTCACGGGCCAGGCTTACGTGTTGAATGAAGCAGCGCCGATTGTCTGTATTGGCGGAGCGAACGTTGACCGGAAATTTTATGCCAAACACAAACTTATACAGGCGACATCTAATCCCGTTACATCTTCTACATCTGTAGGAGGGGTTGCCAGAAATATTGCGGAAAACCTGGGGAGATTGGGAGAGGAAGTCGTCTTAATGTCTGCAAGAGGGAATGATTCGGAGTGGACAGAGATCTATGATTTATCTGCTCCATTTATGAATTTAGAACATGTCGCCTCATTTGAAGACTCATCAACAGGTTCCTATACCGCCGTTTTGAATGAAGAGGGTGACTTATCCGTCGCATTGGCAGATATGGATATCTATGAAAATATCACACCTGAATTGTTGATGAAAAGCAGTTCTATCCTCAAAAGAGCGAAATGTATTGTAGTAGATTTGAATTGTCCAAGTGAAACGATTGATTTTCTCTGTTCATTTACAGCCCAACATACTATTCCATTAGTCATCATCCCGGTTTCATCGCCAAAAATGAACAGACTTCCAAAAGACTTGAGTGCGGTGAGCTGGCTCATTGTCAATAAAGATGAAACAGAATGCTTTATGAGTATGAACATCAATGATGATGGCGATTGGGAAGATTCCGTTAAAAAGTGGGTAGAACTCGGAGTGGAAAATGTCATTGTCACGAATGGTTCAAAGGGTGTGATGGCTGGAGGAGAGGATGGAAAGGTTCATTATTTTCCAGCGATCGAAACAACATCTGTGGTCGATGTGACAGGTGCGGGAGATGCATTCTGCTCAGGAGTGATCTATTCCTGGCTGCAAAATAATGCACTCGATTACACCATCAAGTCAGGTCTGGTCAACTCACACAAAACCATCCTGTCAAAATATACAGTCAGACAAGAGTTATCTCAACAACAATTTAAGCTGGATATGGAGGAGTTTTAAAATGGAACAATACATTGAATTATCTCAAGAAGTACAACAAGCCAAAGAGGAAGGCAAAGCAATCGTTGCACTGGAATCGACTATTATCTCTCACGGTATGCCTTATCCGCAAAACGTACAAACAGCTCGCGAAGTGGAGCAGATCGTCCGTGATAACGGTGCTGTCCCGGCGACCATCGCCATCATTGAAGGCAAGATCAAAATCGGGTTAACAGCCGATGAATTGGAACTGTTCGGTAAAAGCTCAGACGTAGCGAAAGTATCCAGACGTGACCTGGCGCAAATTATCGCCACAAAGAAATTAGGGGCCACCACGGTTGCCACCACCATGATCTGCGCTGATTTAGCCGACATCAAAATCTTTGTCACAGGCGGCATTGGCGGTGTCCATAAAGGGGCAGAAACGACGATGGATATCTCAGCGGACCTGGATGAATTAGCAAAAACAGACGTAGCCGTCATCTGTGCCGGCGCCAAATCCATCCTGGATCTTGCACTCACACTCGAATACCTTGAAACAAAAGGAGTCCCTGTCATCGGCTATACAACAGACTTCCTGCCAGCATTCTATACCAGAAAAAGCGAGCATAAATTAAACTTCTCTACCGATTCCATCGACGTCATTGCCGAAACGCTAAAAACAAAATGGGACCTGAACCTTCAAGGCGGAGCAGTCATCGCCAACCCAATCCCTGAAGAACACGCCATGGACGAAGACTACATCAACGGGATCATCGCCCAGGCAATCAAAGAATCAGAAGAAAATAACATCATCGGAAAAGACAGCACACCATTCCTGTTAGGAAAAATCAAAGAGCTAACAGAAGGCAAAAGCCTTGTTGCCAACATCGAATTGGTCAAGCACAATGCGAAAGTAGGAGCAGAGATTGCGGTTAGTTTTAATGAAAAAACCAACTGAGTAAATCAGGGCCTGACCCCAGTACACTAACGTATTATCGTACCGGGGGTCTGGCCCCTTTCCCTATCAGTGTCCGATACCCAATGTTCCTAACAATCGGGACGTACATCGGCTTACTCGTTATTGGTGCTATTGTCCTTTTAAGAAGATGGGAGAAAGAAGAGATGCTTGATATTGACTAGAGTCAGGGCCTGCCCCCGAGTACAGTAACGTTTAACGTACCAGGGAACAGGTCCTGTTTTTTTAGGGGGAAATATTCTTCAGTGGGACTTCTGAAAAGAGCCAAAATAATAAAAATGGTAGATTTTGAGGAGGATATTAAATGTAGAAAGTACTATCTCCGGTTGCGAAAGTGACTCGAGAGCGACTTTCAATCAAAACCGGATACACAGACAAACCAGTTACAGAAGAGGTTGTAAAAGAAATATTGAGTGATGCTGTTTGGGCACCAAATCACGGTTTAAGAGAACCTTGGCGCTTCATATTTGTGCCGACACACCAAAAAGAAGAGTTTGTGGAGGATGTTGTAAAGTTATTTCCGGCAGGGATGCAAGAGAATAGAAGAAACTACTTCAGCCAGCCGTCAGCTTTCCTGATTGTCATAATGAAAGAAGATCCAAGGCAGAAGCAATGGGACGAAGACTACGGAGCCGTGAGCTGCTTGATCCAAAATTTCCAGCTTCTTGCGTGGGAAGAGAAGCTAGGAGTGGTTTGGAAAACAAATCCTCATAATTATGATCCAAAAGCTCATGAGTTACTTGGGATAAAGCCCGGTGAAAAGATCGTTGCATTTCTCCATATGGGTTACTTTGAGGAAGCTCCTGAACCAAGACCGCGCACCCCAATTGAAGAAAAGTTTACCTTGTACAATAAGTAATAAATGAGATAGCCCGCTTTAAAAACAAATATGTCTATACAAAAGAGCAAAATAGTTCATGGACATCGAAATTAGATTAGGCTAGACTATTTAGTTGATAATGATTATCAAAATCGTTACGTAAAAGAAAAAGGAATGACAGGTATGCATATTGACGATTCGTTTAATGAATACGATGAGGAGCAGGATGATGAGATAAAGTCCCGTCCCATAACAGCTGCCCTGATTCTCATTGGCGGGATGATATTACTTGTTCTCGGGCTTGGGGTATCGGTCTCGTTAGGAGCGGCTGATATTAAACTGCTTACGGTGTGGGAAGCAATTTTTCACTACAACCCTGATTTGACGCAGCACCAGATCATCCAAGAGTTAAGGATTCCCAGGGTATTGGCTGCCGCACTGGTCGGAGCTTTTCTGGCAATGTCAGGAGCGATTATGCAGGGGATGACGAGGAATCCGTTAGCTTCTCCTTCTATAATGGGAGTCAGCCAGGGGGCAGCATTTGCGATTGCGATTGCCTTTGCATTCTTCCCTGGCATGACTTCCCTGGGATTTATGTTTTCTTCCTTTATTGGAGCAGCTATTGCAGTAGGAATTGTTTTTGGAATTGGCTCGCTCTCTCCCGGCGGCCTCACTCCTGTAAAGCTGGCGCTGGCCGGAACGGCTGTAGGCGCTTTTCTGAGTTCCATCTCATCAGCGATAGCCATTCATTTTGATGTTGCACAGGACATGACGTTTTGGTTTGCGGGAGGCGTGGCAGGTGCCAGATGGACTTCAGTGGAACTATTGATCCCTGTTGCGATTATTGGGATTACAGGTGGATTGGCGCTGGCGAGATCTATTACAATATTAAGCTTGGGAGATGATGTTGCGGTTGGGCTGGGGCAAAAGACGGCAGTCATCAAAACTTTCGGTACGATTGTCGTACTGCTGCTTACTGGGGCTGCTGTTTCTGTGGCAGGGACCATTGGCTTCGTTGGACTGGTCATCCCTCATATCACCCGTGCTTTGGTCGGGGTGGATTATCGCTGGATCATCCCTTGCTCGGCTGTATTGGGTGGACTATTGCTTGTAGTATCAGATATTGCTGCAAGGATGATCAATCCTCCATTTGAAACCCCTGTAGGAGCTATAACAGCATGTATCGGTGTTCCTTTCTTCCTGTATCTTGCCCGAAGAGAAGGGAGGGAGCTATAGATGAAACAAGGTATCATCAAGCGCCCAATGTTCATCATGCTAATAATCACAATCGGAATTATTTTTATGTTTTTAATAAGCTTGAACTCTGGTGCCATTCGGATATCCCCTCCTGATGTGTTGAAAACACTGGCAGGGATGGGAACAGAAAAGCAGGAGCTTGTTCTGTTTGACTTCAGGATGCCGCGAATGGTCATTGCTATTTTAATAGGAGCCGGTTTGGCTGTGTCAGGAGCGATTCTGCAGGGTGTTTCACGGAATGGCCTCGCAGATCCGGGGATTTTGGGAATCAATGCAGGAGCCGGGTTGGCAGTTGTTATATTCATCTATTTTTCGCAGGGATCGGCCATGAGCTCTTATGATCTTCCCCAGCAATTTACAATCTTTGCGATGCCCTTTTCGGCTTTTGCCGGTGCAGCTCTTGCAGCTTTTTTAATTTATGTTATAGCCTGGAAAAATGGTGTCACGCCAATCCGGTTGATATTAGTGGGGATTGGTGTCGGGGCTGGGTTTGGTGCTGCTCTCCTCATTTTTCAGCTGAAAATGAACCCCAGGGACTTTATGTCGGCAGCGATTTGGCTTGCCGGGAGTATATGGGGGACGAATTGGAAATTCGTATTATCTGTTTTACCGTGGATTATGATTCTTATTCCGTATGCAATGTTAAAAGCCAGATACTTAGATGTGCTGGCTCTCGGTGACCGCCTCGCGGTGGGTTTGGGAACAAAGGTGGAGCGGGAGCGCAGAATCTTATTGGCTGTTGCAGTTGGCCTGGCAGGAGCGTGCGTGTCGGTTGGAGGTGGAATAGGTTTCTTGGGTCTGGTTGCCCCTCACCTTGCCAGACGGCTTGTCGGCTCGAAGCATGGGGTACTAATACCGGCATCAGCCCTGATGGGTGCTCTCATCCTTTTAATGGCTGATTTCATTGGCCGGAGCCTGCTGGCACCTTCAGAAATTCCCGTCGGGCTGGTAGTGTCTGCTTTGGGTGCACCATATTTTATTTACTTACTTATGAAGACAAGATAAGTTTCTAAGAAACGGGGGCTCCACTATGTTAAGCACGAAGTCACTCTTTATTGCCTACAAAGAAAAGATGATTGTCGAAGACCTCCATATAGAGATACCCGGCGGCCGGATCACTTCCATCATCGGACCTAATGGAAGCGGCAAGTCCACTATCCTTAAAACAATCGCCAGAATCATGAAACCGAAATCAGGTGTTATCTACCTGGACAGTAAAGCAATTCATGAACAATCAACGAAAGAAATTGCAAAGAAGATGGCCATCCTTCCCCAGCACCCATCAGCTCCTGAAGGACTGACAGTTTATGAACTTGTCTCTTATGGCCGCTCTCCTCATCAAAAGGGGTTTGGAAGTCAAACCAAAGAGGACCGGAAAATGGTGAGGTGGGCAATCCATACAACAGGGGTGGCTTCATTTGCCAACAGGCCCGTTGATTCCCTCTCCGGTGGGCAAAGGCAGAAAGTCTGGATTGCCATGGCTCTTGCACAGGGGACGGATCTGTTATTACTTGATGAGCCTACAAGCTTTCTTGACCTGGCGCATCAGTTGGAAGTTCTGGAACTGTTGGAGAGGCTGAACAAGACTAAAAGCATTACCATTGTTATGGTCTTACATGACTTGAATCTCGCTTCCCGCTTTTCAGATAATATGGTGGCAGTCGATGGAGGAAAAGTGATCAAAGAAGGAAACCCGGATGATGTGATGACAAGGGAGGTTTTACAAAAAGCCTTCAATATAGATGTGGAAATTGTGACAGATCCGGAAATAGGAAAGCCTGTCTGTTTAACATATGATTTACTCACTGACACATAGTAGACAATCAAGGGGGGACATAATTTGGCTTCTATAAAGGTAGAAAACCTTCAGATTGGTTATGGGAATACTATTATAGTAGAAGATTTAAATATCACTATACCCAAAGGAAAGATCAGTACCATTATCGGTCCAAATGGTTGTGGAAAGTCAACCGTGTTAAATACGATGGCAAGGATCATCAAACAGAAATCAGGTGTGGTCAGCCTTGATGGAAAAGCCGTTCACAAGCAATCAACAGAAGAAGTAGCAAGGATAATGGCCATCCTTCCTCAAGACCCAAAAGCGATGGAGGGGCTGACAGTACGTGACCTTGTTTCCTTTGGCAGGTTTCCTTACCAGAAAGGCTTTGGCAAACTGCGGAAGGAGGACGAGGAAATGATTGATTGGGCGCTGTCAGCCACCGGAATGAGTGAATTCTCTATTCGTTCCATTCATGATCTATCAGGGGGACAGAGGCAGCGTGTCTGGATTGCCCTCGCATTGGCACAGGGAACGGATCTGCTTCTGCTTGACGAGCCTACGACCTTCCTGGATTTGGCTCATCAACTGGAAATTCTTGAGCTGTTGAAAAAGCTGAATGAGGAAGAGGGGAAAACAATCGTCATGGTCATTCATGATTTAAACCAGGCCGCACGTTTTGCTCACTATATGATTGCTTTAAAAGATGGAAGCCTGATCAAGACAGGGACTCCTTATGAAATCATGACACCAGCGGTCCTGAGGGAAGTTTTTTCAATTGAAGCCAAAATCGTCAATGACCCTCGAACAAACAAACCTTCTTGCTTCTCCTATAATCTTTTAAATAAGGAATCTGCAACAAAGGTAGAAAAAGTAGCGGTTACAACTTAAGGCCAACTCAATAAAAAAGACTGATCAGTAAAGGGTTAGTCTATTTTCTTGATGCACTGTGGACGAAAGGTCATAAGCTACATTTGTCCAAGGATATTGAGCACTTATATCCATTCCCAGTGAAACATTTGCCTCGTACGATAGAAAGAGATAGAACTATATAAGGGAGCAAAACAATGGACAAGAAAATACGGAACTATATGATAGGGAACTATGGAATGTTCTTTATCAAAGAGGATGACATTGATAGGCACATAGATTTTAAGGTGCAACATTTGATTCACGATGGTAGTCAAGTTAGAGAATTAGTGAACAGACAGAGCAGGCAAATGAATAATTGCAGGGATGTTATAACAGGAACAATCTTTGCCAAGAGATATTCTGTCCTTGCCATGGGCTTTTTAAACTTAATGAGCCAATTTGAGATTATATTGGATACCAATCCCAGGCATTCAGGCATCAAGCTCACGAAAAATGGATGTATGAATTTCATATTTCCGGAATCAGCTTTATTTTTATCGGTGAAATAACTCGAGATGAAAGATATGAACTGAAGCGCTCTTTTATACAAAATCACATAGCACCTCTTTTTAATGCCATTTCTTCACAGACGAAAAGCAAGGTACCTCATATGAATTCCCTCGTCTCCCATAATTTCTTTCAGACCGCACTAAGTCTGGGGGAATCGATGCCAAAAAAAGGATTGAAATTGACGAAAACTTGAAGCTTCTTACTTCAGAGGCGTTATTTTCAGAGGATAGTCCTAATCCAATGAATTTTGAATTTCCCCTGCATATACCCGATGATGAAGCACCATTTTTTATTAGAAAACACTGCTGCCTTTCTTATTTGATTCATGGAGGAGATAAGGAGAGGTGCTGCGGAACTTGTCCGCATCTTTTTACCAAGTGAATAGAAAACAGTTAAAAGCGAGAGGGGGCTCTCGCTTTTTTTCTTACATTCTCAGCAAAAATACTTTATAATTAATATTGATAATCAATATCATTTGCAGAAGTGAATAGTTTAATTTCAAAGAAAGGAAACTCAGCCTATGATGCACTTTACCTCTAATAGAAATCCAGCTATTTTCTTCACTTTTTTGAGAATGATCAAGATAAAGAGCAAGCCTTTCAGCAACTTAAGAAAGCGGCTTATATCCTTGCATGCCATTTGTTATATAAAGAACGGAAAAGGAGATCTCGTCATAAATGGGGAATCTTACAAAGTGACAAAAGGGAGCTTGTTTATTTTTACGCCGAATATGATTGTGGAAGGAAAGGCAAATGGTCTGGAACCGATAGAGTATGACCTTATTCTTTTTTCTTGTTCAGCTTCCATAAAACATAAAAAATTCTGGCAAGACAAAGAGTATACTCTGCCGATACACCGGGAGCAGAAATTAGGGATTTATGAGTCAGAAGTGAAAAAATGCTTAACTCAATTGTCCTCGATCAATAGTGAGGGAGAGACCATTCTCGCTGGGATGGAAAGAAATAATATATTAAATGCTCTCCTTCTATTGCTTTTAAGAAATAATCAAAATAAGAAGGTAATGAGAGGAAACAGCATGGATCATGTTGTTGCCTACTTAAAGGAGCATTACAAAAGAGACATCAAGATAGAGGATTTAGCAAAACTGGCAGGCTTCAGCATCAGCCACTTTACAAGGCAATTCAAGAGACATACTGGACAAACTCCCACCGATTATCTCCTTGAGTTAAGAATGACTGAAGCAAGAAGGTTACTTATTGCAAGCGAGATGACGGTCAGGGAGGTTGCCGGTCATATTGGATTTAAGGATGAACACTATTTCAGCAGGGTTTTTAAGAAGGTTGAG
Organism: Bacillus sp. P14.5; assembly: GCF_003316765.1. Taxonomy (GTDB): domain Bacteria; phylum Bacillota; class Bacilli; order Bacillales; family Bacillaceae_B; genus Rossellomorea. The sequence goes on from NZ_NIJF01000073.1 coordinate 44,849, forward strand.
GGAGTGTCGCCGTCAATCTATCTTAAAAGCAAATGTAAAAGGATCGCCACCCTGGATTATGGATATGATGATAATCTCATAGCTTTAGGAATAAACCCCGTGGCCCGGTTGTCATATAAGAGCATGGTGACAAACTATTCCCCCATTCCAGTTCTAACGGGGCAGGGTAAGCAAATGGTGGAACTGGACGATCATGCAAATGTTTTTGAAAAGCTGCTTAAGGCCAAGCCTGATATGATTATCGCGAGCAATTTACACAATGATTATCTTACTATTAAGAGTATCGCTCCGGCAGCGGTGTTGGATAACGGTGTTTCTCCTAAAGATTCCTTCTTGAAGATTGCCAGATTACTTGGAAAACAGAAAGAGGCTGAAGAGTGGATCCAAAAATATGATGATAAGCTTAATTCAGCCATAAGAATAATAGAGGAATTAGGTGAAAGGCAGACCGCATATTTCTTAAGAGTACGGCCTTCCTTTTACCGGATTTATGGAATGGACAATCAATTAGGAAATCTTCTGTATAAAGAATTAAATCTGGATTTGCCTGGAAATTTTAATACAACTCAATGGGCAGCCGACCTGCAATTAGAAGAGTTATTGAACTATAACCCGGATCATATTTTCATCATGGTGGATCCAGGCGACCTTGCTCATAACCAGATGACGCGACTGGTTCAGTCAGAGAAGTGGAAGCAGTTAGAAGCGGTGAAAAACCATAATGTCCATAATGCTGCTGATTTCCTTTTCAAGTCCCAAGGGATTATAGGAAGAATGTGGGTCATAGATAAAGTTGCGGGCAGCCTCAAAATAGGTTAATGGATTTGTCCATGCAAACTAAGTGAAATCTTCCATGGCATCAAGAGGCCTTTTCTTATAAGCTAATGATAATGATTTTCATTATCAAAATATGGAGGAGAACATAAATGAAGAAGTTCAGCTTATTTTGTATCTTTACATCACTCTTAATCCTTTTAGCGGCTTGCGGCGGCAACGAAAACGAAGCTGCGGACACAACTGAAAACGAAACGGTCAATGAAGAGCCTCGCGTTGTCAGCCATCTAAGAGGAGAAACAGAAATTCCGGAGAGTTTAGAAAAAGTCGTTGTACTATCCCCTGCTTATATCGATCATATGTTGGCAATTGATGAAACGCCAGCTGGCGTGACAATAGAAGCTCAATTTGGCGGAGACTATATTCCTTATCTGGCAGACCAATTAGATGGAGTGGAGGTTATTGGATCTTCCTCTGAACCCAACTTGGAAACAATACTTAGTATAGAGCCGGATTTGATCATTTCAGACAGCTGGACAGCAGAATCCATCTATGATGATCTGAATAAGATAGCTCCCACAGTTGTTTTAGGAACTGAAGATTCGGAGGACTATAACGATCCTGACTATTGGCAGCAGGATCTGCTGAAAATAGCTGAAATTTTTGATAAAGTTGATGCAGCTGAGGAGAAAATTGCAGAACTAGAAACAAAGGTAGCAGAAGCCGGTGAAGTAATTAGTGAAATAGAAAGCAATAAGCTGGCATACTTACGCATCAGGAAGGATGTCGTACAAATTTATCCCCAAACAGGCCATCCCTTAAACTTTTTATTATATAATGACTTAGGTTTTACACCATCTGATCTAACAGATGAATCAGAACGCGGTGACTTATCGCTGGAGGTCATCCCCGATATGAAGGCTGACTATATTTTCTTACAAGTTGATTCTTCAGGCGGTCCTGAAAATTTGCAAAGCATAAGTGACAGCTCCCTTTGGCAGTCGCTTGCGGCTGTTCAGAATGACAAAGTCTTTGAAACAGACTTTTGGATATATAAGAGCTGGGGTCTTATCGGAAGAGATGAGATTATTGATGAAGTATTGGAGTTTATGAATTAATCAATCCCAAGAAGGCAGTTAACTGGAATTCACTCTCTGGTTCATAATGACTGCCCACAAGTTTAGAAAAGTAGCTAGTATGAACGATGTCAGGACCCGATCGCATTTTATGGCGATCAGGTCCTTTTTCTTATGGAGTTATTCTCTTAAGATATAACTTCAATAGAATAACTGCCTGAGATACTACTTGGAAAAATCTAGAATAGAGTTGTGCGTGTATATTTCTTTTCAGAAGTATGCATGGAGGATCCCTCTCTTGGCCTGTGTGAATTCGCCTATTGCTTTTTATGACTTAAGTGAAAATGGTTATCAAGAAAGAGATTTAATTCATTTTTCGATTTTTCGGTTAAGATCTCCCATTTGCAGAAGAAATTGATCTTTCAAAAAAATATGGATGAACCAAAAATGCTTATCTTCATTCTTCTCTCTATAATTCAAAAAGGGCTCGGGTGAAATTACATTAAACGGGACAAAGTATGAGATTAAAGGGAAAACTTAATATATATCAGAAGAAGAAAATCGTAGGGATTTTGCAACTGGGATATCCTGCAAGTATTCCGTCTGCAAGATCGGGAAGCCCAGTAGAAGAGTGTCTGACAATCTTAGGAAATTAAATTCGTAAATTCTTATGCAAAGAGAGATTGCTCTTCATAGATCCTAAAAAGGTATAGTTGAATAGATATTTGTATCAAAAAAGGCTTCCGGTAATTTTCTTATAACCGGAAGCCACTTTAGTTTCAGTTCCCTTCTGTCTCACTGGTTCTCAGAAAAAAGAAAACCCATGACCAGCAGATAAGAAACGACGGCTGTCAAAGAAGGTAGAATATAAGTGAAAGAGTTGCGTGTCCGATCTCTTTTTATAATGATCATTACAATGGCGGTTAAAACAAACCCAATAAATGATATGTAAATAATATCATTGCTTGTATCCTGCCATATACTTCCCTCGAAGTAAAATACATCTCCAATAGCAACAACTAAGATATTAAAGATGTTACTGCCAAGGATTGCTCCAATCGCCATATTGATGTTGCCAAGTCTCAAGGCCATAAAGACCCCCATGGCATCCGGCAGTGAGGTCGCTAGGGCAACTAAGAAGCTCCCCACAACAGTGGCACTTAAGCCTGTACTTCGGGATATAGCATCTCCAGAAAGAGAAAGAACACTTCCGAAAATAAAAATGGCAATGGAAAACAATATAAATTTTCGTACCGCCATACGAATAGATGTATTTTCCGAGACCTTATTTCCATTCTCTTCTGTAGATGGTTCCTCAAGTTTGGTTCTTGAAAGCAGCCACATTCCGCCCCCATAAATAATCGCAACAACAAAACTGGTGAGCCCGACATTCAATACTGAAAAAGAGTGATTAATGAGTAAGCCGCCAGCAGAGATCACACAAAGCAGGAGAGCGATGACCCCTGTGTAGATATGAGTGTGGGAGACCCGGAGGAATAAGCGCTTTTTGCGGAAGTAAATATCCAATACAAATAACACTAGAGTATTGAATAATATACTGCCCAGCCCGTTGCCGGCCGCAATATCGGCACTTCCGATGACACTTGCCGAGACTGTCGTCGTTAACTCGGGGAGAGAAGTCGCTACAGCTAGCAGGATGGTACCGGCCAAAAATCCACCCATCCTTGTTTGTTTGCTTATTGTATCCGCGTGTTTTGATAAATGAACAGCAGACAAGGAAGAGATGACAGCCGAAATGAAAAAAATACTGATATATATCCAAGTCATGGTAGTAAATAACTCCTTAAATCCAGGTTAGCTTCAAATCCTACTAGTAAGCAAGGCAGGTGCGCATTCTTATACCTTGGCGAAATAGTAAAATGTGAGGATATGAAGCCTTTACCCATCTGCTATCTTTCTAACACTTTTCATACCTCATTTTAAAGAATATGTACTAAATATAAATATTCAATCAAATGGTGACGATGAGGTTCATTCTAAAGGGGGGCAGGAAGGAACCTGCTGTTAAAGTAAGGTGATAAATCATGGTTAAGCACACAGGGGGAAGCTGAGTAAAGCAGCTAAGGACTTACAGTATTCAGAAATCAGGGCCTGTCCCCCAGTACACTAATGTACCTGGGGTCAGGCCCTTTATCTCAAGTCTTAACGGGGGTTGGTATGCTTGATATCAGTTTCATTACGCCAAAAGCTAAACTAAAAACGACTATCAGTTCAATAGTCTGATAAGTCCATCCGCCAAAACTATTTTGTACACTTAAGGGTACTAATATTAGACAGATGACTAAAGAAGTGATAGCTAAAAACCAGTTTTTCGATAGAAAAGACACAGTATCCCTCCTTTCTTAGCAGGTTTCACCTTGTATATACCCTCTTACACTAAAAGTCACCAAAAATACCATATTCACTTTCTGGTTTTTTAGACGCTTTGATGTTCCCATAAAGGGACAGAGGGACGGGTTCCTCGTCCCACCAAATATTAACAAATGGGACAAGAGGGTCAGGAACTTGTCCCTATTTGCTATTCTGGTTACAATTCACTCTCACACAGCCTCTGTACATTGTCGGGGAACCCTTTTTTGGAACAAATACATTTCACCATGTTGCTTTTATCAAAAACCTAGTCAGTAGGGTGCCGGATGTTCTCTCAAATATTGGCTAATTTCTGTTAATCAAACGTTTGATTAATTAGTAGAAACTCGGAAATAAGGGCATGATTCCAGCACACTAACGCATTAACGTACCGGGGGTCAGAGCACTTTACCCTTTTAACTTACCGGGGGTCAGCCGCTTTATCGAGTTGATAGTAGGAAAGGAGAGATATAAATGGGAAATCAAGAAGATTTCCGGGATGTCCCGGCGGGTGGAACCATTAGCTTTCAACACTTACTGTTTTATTTGGAACAGGGAAGAGAAATAGAATTTGTTTACAAGGATAAAGAATATTTTATTTCTAATACGAACGAAGGAAGAGCTTTGTGGAATGGTGATAATAAGATGAGTGATTATTTTAACAAGGAAGATTTGTCTTTTACAGAATCAGTAAAAGTGGATGAAGTTGCTTTAGCCGACATTTTCAAACGAAGTCTAGCGGCTATTTCTACTGTTTTTTAGGGGGAAACTCAGCCCCCAGCACAGTAACGTACCGGGGGTCAGGCCTCGCCTTTCACTGTGACTATCTTTTAAAATGCTCATCCACTTTTGAAGACTTTCCTTTGGTGCTAGAAAATAGTCGGTACCATGCCTCCATCCATACGTATGGGAGAACCTCTAAAAGCGGAAGCATAAGGGCTGCATAAAAAGGTAGTTAATCTGCCTATCTCAGTTGGCTTGATAAATCGCTGAATTTCAGATTGAGGAAGATTTTTAGTCATAAATTCTTTCTCTTTTTCTGAAAAAGTCATATCTTTGCTTGGGTACATCCCCTCAATTATCTGCTGCACATTTTCAGAGAGCGTTGGTCCCGGCAAGATCGTATTGACTGTAACTTCTTTTCCTATTGTTAGTTTAGATAGGGTTTTTGACAATGATAATAGCATTGATTTTGTCACACAATATTGGGGCATTTGTCCCGATGGCATAACTGCTTCTTCACTCGCAATAAAGATAATTCGGCCAAAATTATTTTTTATCATATTAGGTAAGTGAAATTTGGATAGTCCATTTGCTGCAAGAACATTAGTACGGATATACTTTTCCCATACTTCATCGTCTACGTCCTCATACTTCATAATTTCATAAATCCCCATATTGTTAACTAAAATATCAATTTGGGGATGTTTTTTAAATAATGCTTCCCTTTGTTGATTATCTACAATATCGGCAGCAGCATTTTGAGGGAAGCTATCAGGGAACTCTAACTTAATTTCATTTACAGTTCGTTCTACCTCTTCGTAATTTCGTCCATTGATTAGTACATTAACACCTTCTTTCGCAAGTTCGATGGCAATCGCCTTACCGATCCCTCTTGTTGAACCAGTGACTAAAGCTGTTTTATTTTTAAGTCCATATTCATAATACATTGCTCCTTTAATTTAAGAAATATTCCTTTTCTTCCTTATTAAGTCATCCTGCTGATGAAACAGTATCGAAAATCGAAAAGCAGACTGGTCAATTTATCAAGTTTGTACCGAGATGTTCATTACGCCATTTTTGAGGGGTAGCACCTTCCCATAGGTGAAAGGCACGGTAGAATGAGTTTTGGTCTTCATATCCAATCAAAAAGGCGACCTCTTTAATATTAAGCGACGGGTCTGCGAGGTACTCTCTTGCCTGCTCATGTCGAACGTCTACTAACAAATGCTTGAAGCTTGTGCCTTCTTCAGCAAGCCGCCGCTGCAAGGTACGATTGCTTACCCCTAATTCGCTCGCAATAATCTGAATGTCAGGGCGACCTCCAGTGAGGCTGCGTTTCAAGATCCATTTGACGGTCTCGGTAATTGAACGGCTTCGTGGCTCCTCATTCAATGACTGTTCCAGTACGGGAGTCAGTACCTCTAGTAATTCAGCATTGTACGAGACAAAGGGTCGATCCAGATCTGCTCGATGTATAGTCAATCTGTTACAATTTGTACCGACCTGAATTCGGCAGCCGAAGTAATCTTCAAGAATCTGCATGTCACCAATTGAATGGGTAGAAAATTCTACTAATTTTGCTGTAAAAAGTTGACCTGTGCCTCGGCGTCCCAGTTCGAGAAGAAATGCCAACGTAATGCCAATTAGAATGGGTGGGACGGGTTGTTCACTTTGCGATGATTCTATTTCAATTGTACAGTGTTCACCTTCCTCAGTAATATGTAAGCTTTCAGGAGGGCACAGTTGTTTGTACCTGGCCATGCGCTTTAAGGCATCACGGTAGTCACTAGCATGGTAAGTTGCTAAGACAGTCGGAGGAAAATGATCTGTTTCAAAGGATGTCGCAAGCTTGATGATTCCTTTGGCAGTGTCATCCATGAGGTCAGAATAAGCCTGCCAAATCGCAAAATATTGGGCTGTGGTAACAACTTGATCTGAAACAATAGATAGTGGCAATTGTGCTTTTCGAAGTACATCGTGGGGGGCTATTCCCAATTGCCGTAATCCTGCCCAAAATCCTGCAGGGAATTTTACACGATCAGAGTTATAGAACGTCATGCATATGGACCTCCTTTTTTCATTAGTAGATTACCGTGTCCTTCTTTGCTAATAGTATAGTGTAATAGTAACTCTCCAACGTTGCTTTGTAACTAGCTGATGGCGACATAACACTTGCTAACTACGCCAAATTATATTCAAAACGACAGCAGTACATAAGGGATTAAGTACTGTTCCCGGGGTGGTCTCCCAAAGGCAGCTCAGTGACCAGCTGTTGAATCAGCGGGTTATCGGCAACCTGCATGGAAACAGAAACAAGGGGACGGTCCTTGTGTTGCACTTTTCAGGAAACGGCACCGGGAGAAGCGTCCCCTTGTTTCAAGGAAGTATTTATGTACATATTGAAATTTTGAAGAATAATGTTTTCTATATAATGTCAGGCCGTCACTGTGACATAAAAAAAGGTCAAAGTGACGGGGGTCAGGCCCCGTCTTTTCATTTAATAATCGATAATATACTGTTTTTAGCTCCTTTTAAATTCCTCTAGATTGTCACTTTCAAAATAAATGGATTTCTACACTATTTTACTTTTATACTGGTCTTAAGGCTTATTCGAACTGAAATAGAATACAGCTATACCAATAAGTATATGGATGAAAAAAATAGAAGGAAAACAGAACCTGATCTGCTTCACATTAGAAAGGATAGGTATTTATGTCATTAATATCAATTTTAGTTGTAGACGATGATAGTAATATACGAGAACTAACAAATCTCTATCTGACAATGGAGGGATATAATGTATTGCAAGCAAATGATGGGGAAGAGGCTATAAAATTATTAAAGCGTCAGGATATTCACTTAGCAGTTATAGATATTATGATGCCTCGGAAAAGCGGGTGGGAGCTTTGTGAGGAAATTCGGGAGGGTTATGATATACCAATCATCATGTTAACGGCTAAAGGTGAAAGTGAAGATAAAGTTAAGGGATTTGAGCTTGGCACGGATGATTACATTGTAAAACCATTTGATGCGAAGGAGTTTGTCTTACGTGTCAAGGCGCTGCTTCGACGTAATAAAGTCCATGCTGAGAAAAGAATGTCCATTGGTAATGTAAAGATAGACGGAAGAAGTCTTGAAGTAATGGTTGGGGATAAATCAATTGCCTTTCCTTTAAAGGAATTTCAACTCCTTTTTAAGCTTGCTGCCAATCCTGGCAGAGTATTCTCTAGAGATCACCTTATTGAAGACATATGGGGAATTGAGTTTGATGGAAATGAACGGACGATAGATTCGCACATTAAAAAAATCAGAAAAAAATTGGAAGATAAAAATGCACAGGTTACCATCACGACCATCAGGGGACTGGGTTATCGGTTAGAGGAAAAGTATAAAGATGTTTAATTCATTATACACCAGAATGGTCCTTACGTTTTTAGTTGTTGTGGTGATTAGTGTAACAGTGTCTTTTTTTATCACCTTCAGTATTTATGAAGATCGCGTGATTGAAGAACTGGAAGAAGAAATGATTTTCTCGGGCAAAGCAATCATTCAGCTATACAAAGAAATGGAGCCTGAAAATCTTGAACGTTATTTAGAAGGGATTTCATCAATCCGCTTCAATATAGCCGTATATTCTGAAGACGGAGAGGCCGATTATTACGGAAAAGCAAATCCGGAGAATTATGCTGCACCAAGTGAAATAGAAGCAGTGCTTGCTGGAGGTATTTATAGAATCGATAATCAGGATCCAAGGTTATTAAGAAATTCGTCAGTGGGCCTGCCGTTTGAGGCAAATGGACAAAACTATGCCCTCTTCTTAAAGCCAGGAATTATCGGAAAGCTTAGTTTTGTTCAAGAGGTCCTTACCACTGTCTTAATAAGCGTCTTGAGCATCGGAAGCATCCTTTATCTTTTTGTCGCCATTTATTTAGTTACTCCGATCAAAAAGCTGACAACTTTTACTTCTAAAATTGCAAAAGGAAACTTTTCAGGAAATGTTCCAATAAAAAGAAATGATGAAATAGGCCAACTTGCCATAAGCTTTAATACGATGAACAAAGAATTGAACCGTATAGAGAATACGCGGCGGGAATTCATCTCAAATGTTTCTCATGATTTACAATCTCCTTTAACTTCGATAAGAGGCTTTGCCATAGCACTAAAGGAGAATGAATTTCCAAAATCCCAACAAGATCATTACTTAACCATCATTCAAACCGAAAGTGAGAGACTGGCAAAATTAAGCGAAAACCTATTAAAGCTTTCTGTTCTTGAAGGTAAAGAAAATCCATTGAACAAACAATTTTATCGCTTGGACCAGCAGATACGTCAAGTGTTCCTAAATCATCAACCTCAGTGGTTGGAAAAAGGTATTCAAATAGACCTGGAAGATGTGAAGCCGGTGGAAATTGATGCTGATAAAGACCAGTTGGAACAAGTATGGCATAATCTTCTTACGAACAGCATGAAGTTCACCGATTATCAGGGAGGAATTAAAGTCATTCTGGAAGAACAGGGTGAGAGTATTCAAGTAGTCTTTTCTGATACTGGAAAAGGAATTCCTGAAGAAGATTGGCCTTATGTTTTTGACCGGTTTTTTACAGTTGATCGTGCAAGGGTTCGATCGAAACAAGGGAGTGGACTTGGTTTAGCTATTGTAAAGAAAATCGTTAATCTTCACGGCGGCGAAATTAGCGTTCATAGTGCTGTGGGTAAAGGAACGTCTTTTACGATTACACTGCCAAAAAGCATGGGGTAAAATCCATGCTTTTTTTCTGTCAACCGACATTTAATCTATTGGTCACATTCGGGTCACAATTCTTTCTTATGATAGTGCTCGTAAGGAAGGAGATGCGGCTATGAGAAAAATACTGGAATTCAGTTTGAAAAATAACATAGCTATAATTATTTTATCATTATTAGTGGTTGTTGCTGGGTTGGTTTCATCCAATTCAATAAAATTAGAAACCTATCCAGATGTAGAGTCCCCAACATTATTGGTACAAGCAGTTTATCCAAACCATTCATCTGAAGAAGTTGAAAATGAGGTAACGACACCAATTGAAGAAGCCATTGAAAATGTCAAACCTTATGACACGCTAACAAGTACAACAAGAGATAATCGTACCCTTATTCAAGTAACATATGAATTTGGAGAAGATATGGACGATATTGATCAGAGTATCCAGACATCAATAGATAAAATGGACTTACCTGAAGAGGTTGAACTGGAGTATAAAAGAATTTCTGCAAGCTCAAAGCCTATTTATAAAATTGCTTTCTCAGCAGAGAGCTTAGATGAGTTACAAGAAAATGTAACAGATGAATTGATTCCCCAATTACAAAATGTATCGGGTGTAAGTGATGTTAATATCTCAGGTGCAACAACGACTCAATTAGTTGTTGAAGTAGATAAAGAAAAAAGTAATGAATATGGTCTGACGGTATCTGAAGTTGCTGAATATCTTGAGCAAGGGAATTACGTATTACCTTTGGGCTCACTTGAGAATGAAGGAAATAAAATCCCTGTAAGTCTTGAGGAACAAATTGAGAGTGCGGAAGAATTAAAGGATATTACTATCCCGGTTACTCCTGAACAATCGATTCCAAATCCATCACCTTCATTACAACAACAGCCCCAAAATGTCTTTATTCCTCTAGATGAGATTGCTGAAGTGAAGGAAGTTGAACAAGTTAATGCAATTTCACGCTATAACGGAGACTCAGCTCTTATTCTTGATGTAGTAAAGACACAAGAAGGAAACACAGCAGAAGTTGTTGAGTTATTAAAAAGTGAGGTTGATGATTTTAACGAAAAATATGAATATGAACAATTCACGATTATCGATCAAGGAAAAGAAGTAGAAAAATCAGTGGATTCTTTAATAAAAGAAGGTGGATTTGGAGCGCTATTCACGGTTGTCATCATCTTGCTTTTCTTACGGAATTTTCGAGCTACTATTATTGCCATCCTTTCCCTGCCATTGTCCATTTTAGGAACCATAGCTGTATTGGATTACTTTGGATACACCCTGAATATTATGACTCTCGGTGGTATGGCAGTAGCGATTGGACGAATAGTTGATGACAGTATCGTGGTTATTGAAAACATATTTAAATGGCTGCAAAGGAAAGAAGCTTACACTAAACGTGAAATTATATATAAAGCAACAAAAGAGGTGATTGGAGCTGTAACATCTTCAACAATTGCAACGGTTGTCGTGTTCTTGCCACTTGCATTTGTAGGTGGGATTGTTGGAGAGTTCTTCAGGCCGTTCTCCATTGCTGTTGTAACATCTATTATTCTATCGTTGCTGGTAGCCTTTATGTTAATTCCTGTATTAGGTTTACTCTTCTTAAAAACAGGAGTCCATGAGGGAGAAGCGGGCTGGTTACAAAGGGGATATGACTACTTCTTAAAGAAGTCCCTTTCAAAAAAATGGGTTGTCATCGCCGTTGCATTATCTTTACTGGTGGGCTCCTTAGCAATGATTCCTTCTATTGGTAAGTCATTCCTTCCAAGTGGTCCAGCCAGTGCCCTGCAAATCGACGTGGAGCTTCCCGTATCCACGCCATTGTCAGAAACAGACGAGCTTGCAAAAGGAATTGAGGCTGAGTTAAGCGATTACGAGAAAGTGGATTATGTTCAAGTTGCAGTGGGATTAGCAAACAACACCAATCAGTTAAAACAGAAGAGTTCAAATGATTATACAGCCACCTTCTATATACAGTTACTTGAAGGCGAGACGGTAACTGATCATAAAGAGCCTATTGAAGAAAAAGTAGAGGAACTGGTGAAGGAACAGTATAAGGACAGTTCAATTCGAATTCAAGAGGTACAGCAGGAGGGACCTCCTTCCGGTAAAACAATTGATATCACTCTCTATGGGGAGAATCTTGATCAATTGATTGATGCAGCGAATAAAGTTGAGGATTCGTTGCTGCAAAATGAGAATTTAACAAATATATCAAACACAGCCCAACAAAAACAAACAAAATTTCGCCTGGAGCTGACTGAAGAGGCAAAAGAACAAGGAATCAGTCAATTTGCTGTATATCAGCAAATTGAAGAGCAAATGAATGAATTATCTATTGGAAATATGATTCTGGATGATAAAGAAACGGAAGTAGTAGTCACATATGATGCTCTAGTTTCCAATAAGTCAGAAATGGAAAAAGCAGAGATTGTAACACCAGCAGGAGTGAAGGAGTTAGCGGATGTTGCAGCAATTGAAGAACAACAAATTCCTGCTGCTATTGCACACAAGGATACAAAAAGTGCATTCACAATATCGGCAGAGAGTATAGGTGAAGAAGTCGGGCAAGTAACGGAAACCGTTGAAAAAGACATTGCCGCCCTTTCATTACCTAATGGAATTGAGTGGGAAGTAGGCGGCGGTCAAGAAATGATGACAGAAGGATTTCGTGACTTAGGCCAGGCTATGATGATTGCAATAGGGTTAGTATTTTTAACCTTAACGATTACGTATGGCGGAATCATCACTCCAATTGTTATCTTGTCATCGATTATCTTTGTTCCCATTGGTTCTTTAGGAGCCATTATGCTGACCGGAGAAACCTTATCTATGAGTGTAATGATTGGAATGCTGATGCTGATTGGAATTGTAGTTACCAATGCAGTTGTCATGCTGGATCGGGTGGAAAGCAACAGAAGAGAAGGACTTGACTTACACACTTCACTAATTGAGGCTTGTAAATCGCGTTTCCGTCCAATCTTAATGACGGCACTTGCAACAATCCTAGCCTTAGTACCATTAGCGTTATCTCAATCTTCATCAGGTGTAATTTCGAAGAGTCTTGCGATTACGGTTATTGGTGGTTTAACAACAAGTACTCTTTTGACGCTAGTATTTACCCCTGTACTTTACAGTTTAGTAGGAAAATGGAGAAAGCTATAAAAATAAATAGAAAGCAGATTAGATTCTAGTCTGCTTTCCTTTTCGATGGAGAGGATATCATGAAGAAATGGATAATAATAGCTGTAATAGTATTAGTCATTTTGCTGGGAATCATGTATGCGACGAAACCTTCTCAAGAAAGATACAATGCCTGGTTAATTGAGACCATAAGTAATCGTATGGAAGGGGAGTCTTCTATGATGTCACTTGGCATTTCCCTGTTTGGTGAACAGCTGATTGAAAACAATACAGAAACAAATGATTATATAATTTTTAATACCTATGAAACCAAATTTCAAGGAAAAGAACTGAAATTTATTGGGATGTTCAATATATTTATTCCTTTGCCTGCTTGAATAAAACTGCTTAGGTAATCTCTGTGTCTGTCTCCCAGTAATCTAAAAGGGGTACAAGCAAGAAAAAGTTATAAATCAAACGTTTGTTTAAAATACACGAACTTTAAGTACTATTAGGAGTTGCTTTGCAATTTATAAAAAAAGGAATCCGGGTCGTCAGCCATTTTTGAAACTCAGTTAGCGAACCAGTTTCTGCAATGTAGATTTTTTACAAATTTTGGACAATATTAGAACTTTAGTATATTATATTACCAGGAACACTTGTTCTGTTTTGTGGGGAGATGGGAGGAATTTAATGAAGGAATATGTATTAAATTTAAATGTTCAACCAAATGGTGACTATGAGGTGCATTCAAAAGGATGCAGGAAGGAACCTACTCTTAATGTTGAAAAATTAGGTTACCATATGAGCTGCAATAGCGCTGTAAATGAAGCAAAAAGAAAGCATCCTCGTAAAAAGATTAATGGTTGCATTCATTGTTCCCGCCTATGTCATACTTCTTAAATGATTGGTGAGGTGATAGGTCATGGTTAAGCATACAGGGGGAAAGCTGAGTAAAGCAGCTAAGGACTTACAGAATCCAAGTACTTCTAAGAAGAATAAGAGTGAAGCTGCGAAGATCTTAAAAAAGCATCAAGATAAAAAGCACTAAACAACTAACTACCTGATGAAGCTGAATAAGTGTTTCTTAAGGAACAGGTTCGTTGTCCCGTTTTCTATGACGGAGCAACGAATCTGTCCTTTTTTCGGTAGGAGATAATGTACTGGATTAATAGAAACCTTTACTTAATAAAGTGCCAGTTCTCTCTATAATAAAATTTGTTTGTGAATTGCTCGTCAAATAAGCAAATGTTAGTATTTCATATCAGTGTTTTTGTAGCAGCACCAAGATCACTATTCTCCTCTCAAATAATGAGTTGGTTCTATTATTGAACTGACTTCTGATGTGTATAGCAAAAGACTTTACCTTTGAAAGTGCTGTTTGATAAACAATACGCTTTAACTTTATCCGAAACAGGTTTATTACAGACAGTACACGTAGATCCTGAGATAGTTTTTCCTTCTTGTGTATTCGTCTTTAATGCACGTTTATGCTCCTCTCTAACTTTCGGATCAGTAATATTAGCTTTTAAAAAGGTATTGAAAATCGCTAAGATATCACTTTTAGTTAGGAGAGGCTCTTTATGATGGATTTTCAATACCGAGACTTTCCGATGGATAAACTCTGATAACTCGATGTCATAAACGATCATTTCGTTGGATGCTATTTTACGGTAATCTAAGTCTACTTTGAACGTGCAGCGTTTTGTAAAAGATACCATGGAGATAAATAAATTATGGTACTTCTCATCAATAAGTGAAGTTAGTGCTTTGATATGCCCATAATTTTGCACAAAAGGGTTCATTATTTTGAACTTTCCATTAACCAACCACGTTTTACGATCTTTCCCGCCATAAATGGTCCCTTGGTAGTTTTTAGTTTCAATGGCAAAGATACCGTACGGAGTTACAACCACATGGTCAATTTGTGAATAACCTGACTTTGCTTTGGGATTTTTAACGAGGAGATCGCTTAAGCAGCGATATTCCTTTGGCAGCTGATCAAGTTGAATATCAATCTTGTATTCCCCTATTTCACCTTTTCTAACAGCAACCTGTTCATTCACTTTTTTTGGTGTTGACTTGGTCACATTAGCTTGTTTTGGCTTATCCTCGTTCTTTTTCTTCTTTAAAAAGTTTAGAAATAATAGCATGATTAGCTCCTTGCTAGTTTGGTATACCATTATTGTAACTTTTTGTGGTAAAACTAACCACATCTTGAATGAGGCAGAGGGAAAAGGACCCCCCGTCCCTCTAAGGTTCAAACTCTCTAATCATTGTTTGGTAATTTCATATCTTGCTCCCTGTAAAAGAATGGATTGGTTTTGACTGCCGTTTTCAAACTGAATGCCAAAGGGTCTTTCGCCAAATGAATGGAGGAAATTTTTAACCACGCCATCCTCAACAGGAGTACAAAACAACAGGTTTCCATGCGGCAAGTAAAGGCGCTGGCATTTTGCACCCCATTCCTCATTTATATATGCCTCTCCCATTTGCAGATCGAAAAGAGAAGACCAGCTGGAAATTGTATCATCCAAGTTTTCAACGGCGAACAACACATCCTTAATTTGAAGAGAGCCGGCTGGATGGCTGGAGTGTACCTTCAGCTTCTCTCTTCTAACCGCATCATCTTCTCCCCACTGGATGAAGAAGGGAAGGGGAAGTGATGGGTGCTCCTCCGCGATAAACAGCATGGACCATTGCAAAAGTTCTCCATTGTCCGTTAACCGCGAACCTTTAACAGGGCCATGAAGTTTAAGACCTTTTTCTTTAAGGTCGGCAGCAAGTTGCTCCATGTTATTCGTCCTGAGAGCGATCCTCCCCGGGTGGTCTCCCAAAGGCAGTTCAGTGACAAGCTGTTGAATCAGCGGGTTATCGTCAACCTGGATGGATACAGATGCATCTTGAATTCCGAGCCACTCGATATAACTCAAACCAAAATAAGCAAGCGTGTTATAAGTCCCCCAGTTTTCATGCTTCCCGCCCTCAATAACCTGAATGCCATGCTGCAGCATCGTTTTTCTCGCAGATGTAGGATTAGATGAAAAGTGAACGAGATGATCAAAGGCTAGTGAAGTCATTTTGTTTACCTCGTTTCTGTTTAGTGATGTGATTTTATTTTAACAGGTTTCTCAAAAGGACCTGAGTGTCTGCCTAGGACTCTATGACAATACCAAGGAGAGTAGAGGGATAATTAATGTGTCCAAGGGCAAGGCGGAGGTATAAGCACTTTATATACATAAGTTCCTAAACTCCCCCTTCCAAAACCTTATACTTGAGATCTTTGAAAGGTTAAACTAAGCAAACAACAGTCGACAAATATTTGAGTGTACTGTGACTATACTTAACAGATATGGATCATTTTATAGAGGATACCTGTTATATTTGATTAATCTCCTATAATTTAACAGGGTAATATTAGAGTATGAGTTATTTTGTGCTATATTGATAATAGGGAAAACTCTTGGTACTTGGGAGATCGAGATAAATGAATGACTATAACTTAGTTTATTTAATGAGCAAGGCTAAAAAGAGTTTGTAGATTAGAGAGTAATATATATACATTAAGGGGGCCAATTGTGACTTTCATTAAAGATAAAATAAATGTGTTTATCAGTTCTAAATGTGGAGTAGAATCTTATGACATTATTAGGGCAGCTCTTAAAAATTCATTAGAAAACACTGGATTTATAACAACTTACGTTTTTGAAGCTGGAGCTGCGGCTTCAGTAACTGCAAGGGATGAATATTTGAATAAGTTAGAGGACTGTCATGTGGTGCTATTTCTAATTGACAATAAAGAATCAAAAATTCCTGAAGGAGTTATGAAGGAATGGATGCATGCAAGGAAGATTGGCCGAAAAGCCATTTATCTTTTTTTAAATGATCCTTTAAAAAAGAAAGTGAGATACAAAAGGAATTAAATGGTCCAAATGGTGCACGATACAAAGTTGTGAATAATATACATGAGCTTATAGATACAGGTTTTAAAAGCGTTATGAATGACATAGTAAATATTTATAATGAATATTGTAAAAACAGACTAATAAAGTTGGAGGAACAAGGGACTCTAGATGACTACGGTCATGAGTATATTAATGATATTGAACCAGTGGAAAAAAGTTTGATCAAGAAAAAAGAGCTCACTGGTTTTTCTAAAACTACTCACCTATTTAAAAATATTATATTTAAAAATGATGAACAAGTTGAACCCGATAATGAAATGGATGAATTCTCTTATTATTTAATGAAATACTTAATAGGAGAAGGAGAAATTTCAAAGGTTAACTTTTCGTCGATTATGTCTGTAATTAATGATAAGTTCGAAGGGAGCTTAAAAGAGGTCATCCAAAAAAGGTGGCAAGCTATTGAGTTTTATTATAAAGGAGATATGGAAAAAGCAATTTCTCAATTAAATGAAGCTGTATCCCAAATTGAGGAACTGAAAATAGAAAAGTGGATTAGAGACGATATTCTTATAGATATCAGAAACTTTGAAAATAAAAAAATGAACAATTCTAATCAGGTGTTTATCTCTGATGCCCAAAAAAAATAGAAGATAATAGTCACTTGTTATATTTTCCGGCTATAGATAGAGTGCAAAAAAATATTAATAATGAAATCCTTAAAGACATAAATAAGTTCACTATTCAAAGTCCTTACAGTACTTCGATTGGTTCTAAAATAGATTACCTACTTGAGGAAGTAGCAAAAAGTTTGTATATTGCTATTATTTATGGTTCGTTAACCCATATATCACTCACAAATAGCTTACTGAAAGATATCTTTCAGCAATATTCACGAATCTATGATGAATATCAATTAAAATTTGAGTATTTGAAATTTAGCATTCTTGATCAAGATTATAAAAACATTAAACATATTTGCAATAATAACAGTGAAATTTTATCTTCGTGTAGCTTTGAAAAAATATATGAATTGTATAGGTTATCTAATTCGTTACCATACGAGGGAGATAGGACTAAAACCAAATTAGTTTTGTTTAATCACCTTGGTTACTACTTTGGGGATAAAGACTATAATAACATCCAAGACGAGATATTTAATATCTTAAATAAGTGGCTTTATTCTGAACCAATAGTAGGAAACTGGTCATTTATTGTTAAAGCAATAAAAGGAAATATCAGAAGAATAGATATTAACAGGGTTTTTCCTTTTTTAATTCAAATCATAAAAAATAAGTTTGTTAGATTTTACGATAATGTCTTTGATTTGCTTGAGAGTATTAATTGGAAGGTATATTCTCATCATTTAGGAGAATTAAAGAATCTAATAGTTGATTTATTAGATGAAAATCAACTAAAGGATTCCAGATTCTTTCAGAGTTTAATAATAAGTCTAAGAAGACAATTTGAAGAGTTTAGTGAATTAGATAGGATAATAAAAGAGGAATCGGGGAAATTTTACAACCTGTACAAGTTAGAAGTGTTTAATTTATCCTCAGAAGAAAATGGTCACTATATAAAAGAGTATGTAGACCAAATGGTTAATAGAAATAATAACTTAGGTAAAAATGGAGTATATGGAACCTATGCAACCTCCCCATATAGAATAATAAAAAATATTATATCGAATTCAAATATTGTTCTCACACAAATACTTTTTTTAGACGTAATAGATAGTATTAAAGAAACTTTACTTAATCCAAAGCAATATGCAAATGAAAAGCTAGATGGGTTAGAGCTTTTATTTGTATTAAAATTGATGAATAACCGTGAGGAAGAAATAATATATGATTGGGAAGGTCTAAATACTGAACTCCTAGGTAACGTTGAAAATGTGTTGAACATATATCAAGGTATTTTCGAAAAAGATTCGGAACTAACTGTTAGACTATATTTGTATATATGGTTTATTGCAAACTCAGTATCTGAAGATAAAGAGTTATTGCTTTTACTTTCAGTTTTTAATAAAGAAGACGTATACCAAAACATAAAGTTATTAGAATCAATAAAATTGTTTGTGAGTTATCATGATGAGAGTAATAAAGCGATTCCAAATGATCAAATTATTTTACATGTTATCTTATCAAAATCTAGAGATAGAAATTTTTATTTAAGGTATCATGCAATTGAATCTTTATTCCTAATGATAGGAAAAGGTTACGATGAAGTTATTATTAGTGAATTATCTGAACTAATTGAAGATCCAGATTACAGAATTAAAGCTATGATTATCAATAATGCTAACAAACTGAATTCTAATTATAGAGATTCTATGGAAATAATCTTTGAAAAGGCCAAAATAGATAACAATTTTATTATTCGAAGAAATGAGCTCACCTTAAATTGATAGACAAGAACCAGGATCTCCTGGTTCTTGTCTATTTTGTTAACGCAGCTAAACCTGGTTGGTACAATCCAGACTCAAAAAACTTATTTATCTCCTCTACGACCGCTTAAAGCTATAGCCACCAACATTGAAAAGAAAAATTATTATTAGTTAAAGGGTAAGATAAAAATAGGAGGATCACATCTAAACCGAAAGGAGTAAGTGATAACTTCAAAATGCCTGCTGAATATATGAAATTAACTAATGAGTCTTCAAGAAGGCAGCTCCTAAAAGCCGATCTGAGTAGAGAGAAACGTCTTCAGTGGGACAAGGAACCTCCTCCTCTAAAGTTCAATCTCTCCAGTCACTCATTGGTAATCTCATATATTCCACCTTGTAAAAGAATGGATTGGTTCTGCCGGCCGTTTTCAAGCTGAAGGCCAAAGGGTCTCTCGCCAAATTCATCGAGGAAATCTTTAAGGCCGCCCTCCTCAAGAGGATTACAAAACAACAGGTTTCCGTCCGGCATGTAAAGGCGCTGGCATTTTGCACCCCATTCCTCATTTATATACGCCTCTCCGATTTGCAGCTCGAAAAGTGAAGACCAACGGGAAATTGTATCATCCAAATCTTTAACTGCTAACAACGCATCCTTTATTTGAAGAGAGCCGGCTGGATGGCTGGAGTATGCCTTCAGTTTCTCTCTTCTAACCGCATCATCTTCTCCCCATTGGATGAAGAAGGGAAGGAGAAGTGTTGGATGCTCCTCCGCGATAAACAGCATGGACCATTGCAGAAGTTCTCCACTGTCCGTTAACCGCGAACCTTTGACAGGGCCATGAAGTTTCAGCCCTTTTTCTTTAAGGTCGACAGCAAGTTGATCCATGTTATTTGTCCTGAGAGCGATCCTCCCCGGGTGGTCTCCCAAAGGCAGCTCAGTGACAAGCTGTTGAATCAGCGGGTTATCGTCAACCTGGATGGATACAGATGCATCTTGAATTCCGAGCCACTCGATATAACTAAAACCAAAATAAGCAAGCGTGTTATAAGTCCCCCAGTTTTCATGCTTCCCACCCTCAATAACCTGAATGCCATGCTGCAGCATGGTTTTTTTCGCGGATGTAGGATCAGATGAAAAGTGAACAAGATGATCAAAGGCAAGTGAAGTCATTTTGTATCCCTCGTTTCTGATTAGTGATGTGATTCTATTTTAGCAGGTTTTAAAAAGGGTCTGGGTGTCTGTGCTTCTATCGTATTACCGCACCGTCTGTTTTTGTCTGTTAATGACGCTCTATAATGTCCTGAAACTGACGGCTCATTTTGTCCTTAATTTGACGGATTTATTGCCACTTAAAAATACAGAAGGGAGGCTTGTAAAGCCTCCCCAGAACATCTATAAATCTACCTCGTAGGTTTCATTTTGCTTCAAATAAAAACGGACTTCATGACTGCCGGTGATGATGTACCAATCTCTGCCGAGCTCAAGCCGGCATGACAACACCTTGCCATAACCGAGGTTCAGCTCGAACCATTCACCACACCTCAGTTTGTAACCTTTTTGATCTCCCCAATTAACAATCCAACAATCAAGTGTCTCATCAAAGTACATACTCTTCCAACGACTTTTCTTCATGCAAGTTCTCCTTCAATCACCTTCTTGACCATACGGTCATCAATGATTCTTGAGCCATTTTGAGCTGCGAACAGAAGACAATGTGTCGCCAGTTTATTGATCAGTCGTGATGCACCACTTGAAAAGCTGAAAATCTCATCAAGGGCTAGATCACTAAAGATATCTCGTTCAACACCGGCATAGCTCAAATGCTTATTCATATATTGCTCTGTTTCTGCTCTGTCAAGATGATCAAGCTTAAACTGGATATCGATGCGCTGACGGATTGCTGCGAATGACTGAAGCCGAAGGCGATCCCACAGCTCAGTCTGTCCTACCATAATCAATGCCATGGGACTTTGCGCATCCATACGGAAGTTTAAAAGGAAACGTACTTCCTCTAACATTTCACGATCAAGCAGATGGGCTTCATCGACCACAACCACAGGCGTTATCTTGTGAATGCCTTTCATCAATTCGATTTCACGATGTAATTGGCGCTTGGCATCACCTCTGTAGAACTTTGCTTCGAGACCCAACTGTTCTAACATTCCTTTATAGAAGTGACGTGGTGTCAACTTAGAATCTGATAAATAGATCAGCTTGAAATGCGATGGATCTAGTTGATCTGTAAATCTGCGAATAGCTGTCGTTTTTCCAAGCCCGCACTCACCAGTCATGATAGCGAAAAGCTGACGTTCTGCGGCATAGTTCAGTCGTCCAATAATCTCTTCGAGCTGAGTAGATTCATATAGTTCAGTCGTTGGAATGCTGCGAGAAAATGGCGTATGGCGCATCTCAAAGAAGGACTCAAACATGACTCGTTCCCCCTTTGCTGATATGACGGAAACTCACGGCTGGGACAGAAGGTATAATGGCGGCAGCCTTTCTTGCCTGGTTAGGTTTTTTAGCTCCCTGAAGAAGTCTTGAAGAACCGGCAGGTTCCTTTATCATCTTCTCCGGAAGAGATGGTCTTTTTCCTGTTCTCTCTGAAATCACCATTCTTTTTGCTTTCCAACTATCAAAACCCGGATAAACTACGGTTAATTCAGTAGTGTCTTGAGGGTCATAGGTAATTTCAACTTTACATCCAACGAAATTGATACCTACTTCATATTTTTCATCCTGAAAACTAATGCAGCCAGCTTTATCGACTTTCCTTGTTTCTGAATGCAGGAATGCGTGAGCGAGCTCTTCTGCAGAAACGTGACGAATGGGCGTACCTTCACTGCGATAAGCTTCTAATGGTGTGATGTTTTTCTCTAAAGCTGAGTGCGGCTTATGAAGATAACGCTCATCAAGCCATACACCTAACCATTGATTTAACGCTTCAATTGTTTGAGGGTTTTCTAGTTTCACCTCGTTTAAAAACTCTTCGAATGTGCGATTAAAACGTTCTACTTTACCAGTCGATTCAGGCGAGTAAGGACAGGCATATAGAAGCCGGGTACCTAACTTGGAACAGGTTCTGGCCATCCATTTCGTCCGGTACTGCTTACCGTTATCAAAGTAAACACTTTCAGGAACCCCATGCTTTCTGACAGCTTCACGAAAAGCATCTTCAACACAACGAGCATCAAGCATAGGATAGAATGCCACATGAAGTGGAAATCGAGTCGCGTCGTCTAAAAAAGCTACCATATATACCTATTTTTTCGTACCGTTCGGTCCAATCGGTAAATAAGGTCCGTATTTAATATCAGAATGCCATAAGGCATTCCGACAACGCTTCTGAAAACGTCGGACAGCTCCAGATGTTTCATGATACATCTTCATTTGCCGTGAACTATAACCACGTTTTGCGAGACGCTCCTGCAGTGTTGATCGTTTCAGTACACCTTTTTCTACAAGGCCATCCCACTCGAGGATTTGAATAATGGAGGCAATACTCCTACTTGGCACTTCACGTCTCAGTAAAATAGCCTGTTCAAGCACTTGATCCTGTAATTCTTCTGGAACTGAACGATAAGGTTTTTGTTTTAAACCCTCAAAGCCTTTTTCCTTAAACTGCGAGATATAGCGTCGAATGGTGCGTTCTGAAAGTCCGTGCCTCAGACAGATTTGCTTGATGAGTCTTCCTCGCTCCTGCTTATCCAATTCTTCATCTAATAACGGCGCAATCATTTGAAAGCGATTCGTTGCCTTTTCATCTGCTTTAGTTCTATCCATTGTTAACACTCCTTTTTTCTTGATAATTGAAGTGTAAATCATGGATAAGCGGACAAAAACGCAGAACGGGTATGTATCCAAAAATGATGATTTGCAACTGGATGGACAATTTTCCCCAGCCATCCACTTGCTGTGCCAAACCATTGTCCAATTCGTTTATGTACAGGCAACAGACGACTGGACAGGTCGACCGTTGGGGTCTCATTCTGCTCAAATTGAATCAGTAAGGATTGAAGAATAAACAACCAGTAATCAATCAAAATAGAAAACCATTTCCTCCACCCGTAAATCGTAGATTCATCCGCTGCCACCGTCAGGTGGGCTGTTTGAAAAATGGTTTCCTCAATGACATCTGCAGCGTATCGTTTATATGGGATCATTAAGTCAGGAAGCTCGTGATGAATCTTGTTGCACTGCTGGCAACGCAGCCTCCTGATAATAAACGTTCTGGCCATGCCTCTTTCATCTTTTAACTTTCTCTCCCTTGAACCAATGACCTTGAAGTCCTGATGATTACAACAGGGACAAGGAACCTTTTCTGCACATTTAATAAAAAACGCCTTTATCGGCGGATTCCACTATGATATAATCATTTACAACAATCATATTGTTTGAGGGACGTCTTCCGTCGCGCCACTGGTAATGGCCGGCATCATGGAAGGCGTCTTTTCCTTTCTTTAGGGTTATTAAGGACATTATATCCGTCAACCCCTGGACAAACAATACCGTCAATAAATGGACGTTTTTAAACAGCATTAACATTTGTCGACAAATGTTGGGGCGTCACTGTGACATTAAATAAAGAATTTATTGATTATATTCACTCCTTACAAAATGGAGAAGAATTTAAAGAAGCAAAGTTGGTTTTCAAAAGTAAAGAAGACATCGCAGAAGCTGTTTCACATAAGCGTGTAATTCTGCAGTGTTTGGATATCGTTCTAGGGACGATGGAGTATAGGTTGAATGAAAAGAACAAGATCATTTCTTACTTAATAATTATTTTCACCTTTATTATAACTAAAAAATACAACAATTTTATTGTAAAAAAGTTGGAAATGTAATATAGTTTGAAATTTTAGGCTAAGCAAATACGGGTTCAGGGCCTGCCCCAGCACACTAACGTATTAACCGGGGATCAGGCCCCCTTTATCTGGACAAATAGATTCGGGGGCTTCCTTGCTGATGGAGGCTGTAGCCGCTGTCTTCGTCGGATTTTCCGTTCTTGGAATGGGAAAACCCAATGCATTGGGAAACTTTCTTCGGAGCAACTTTAATAGGAGTGCTCCTCAATGGGCTGACCATGCTGAATTTACCGTACTACTACGCATTTTAAATTGTAAAAGGCACCGTCCTTGTCCTTGCATTGACGGTTACGTATTTCCGACTCAGTGCAAAAAAATCAGGGCATACGAAAGTACAAATGAAGAGTGGCAGTTGATGATTGGTAGGAGGAAAAAAGCCTGATCCCTAACACACTAACGTATTAAGTGTTGGGGACCAGGATTTTTTATTCCTATTAGCATTCGACAAACGTTGGGGGTCGCTGTGACAGTAAATTACCTAAAACTGGGTGAGGATTCATTATGTATATTATCAAAATAATGATGGTAAGAGTCTGAACCTAAAATACTTTTCATTTGTATTTTATTTGCTAAACTCATAGTCAGATCATTTAATTGATTGTGTTTTGAAAACGAAACTAAAAAATATTCATTAATAACATTTAAAAATTTTGAGAACTTTTGAACCTCTGAATCAAAAGGCGGTTCATTCAATTCAACAATATAACTAAGATGAGATTGCTGAGTTGTGGGGTTGCTATGAATTATTTGTGAGTTTGCACCAAAATAGGAAAATAATGAGTCGCAGGAAGTCTTGAAACTATTTTGATTATTTCTATAGGCAGCAACTTCTTTTAGTTTCTCCTGAATACGAAAAAATGGCATATTATTAGCATTTTCTATATCCTGACCAATACTAACTAGGGTCATTCTTAGTATGTTTTCTGAAATACTTCTTTTTATAGCTGATATGAAAAATGAATTGTAGTTTGGTAAATGGAATAGCATTAATAAAAGTTGATGCTTTAAGTATGAAAGGTGATCGGTAAAATTTGAATCTTTGAAAAAATCCAGAAAAACATCTGTGATTTCAATTAATTTAAATAATTTTTCAATTAACCTTCGGTTTTGGGAAAAATTGAAATTACTCTTAGGATAAAATTCTTCAACAAAATTTTTATATTCTTGACAAGATTTATCTATAGTATCGTTCATGAATTTTTCCTCTCGAATTGATCTAAAAGTGAGTCAAAATAATTTCCATCTTTTTTGGCTTTTTTAGTTCCTTGGTTACTCGAGTAGTTATCATCGAAAGCTATTTTATTAATAGAAATATTAACTTGTTTTAACTGATCTAAAGTGAATGATTCAACTAGCCGGCATACTCTCCCGACAATTTGGGTTCGACTAAGAAAAACATAAGGTTTAAAAGAAATATTATTATTCTCTAAAAAAGATTGGATCTCATTATTGTTTTTATATATTTCTTTTGAAAGAAGAAGAGTCATTAGTATTCCATACATGTGAGCCCTATATGTTTGTTCTTCACGAATATTTTTAGTATTTACTAAGAGTATTCTCAATATCTCCAAATCACTCATTCATTTACTCTCCTTTCAAATTCATCTACTAAAATTGTTAATTCTTGAATTTTAGAACTTTGAGAGTCTGTGATAAAGTATTCTGCCTGTTTGGGAAGATGGCTATTGTAAACAAAAGAACTATCAAAGAAGTTTATACCTAAATTTTGAACTTTCTTAGATTCAATAATTTTAGTTTTTAAATTTTGAATACCAGTGCTAAGTTGTTGTAAATCTGAAAATACAACTCCTAGGGATTTTAATTCTCTTCCTGAGAAATAAACATGATGATGGTCTTTAATTTGTTTAACTACTTGGTCTAGCATATCAATTCCTAATACAGAGTAAGAATCTGGTCTAGTAGGTGTTATATAAAAATCACTTGTAATAAGTGCAGCTATTGTGTAGTTGGAATATGTAGGTGGACAATCTATAAAGATAAAATCGAATTCATTCTTTAGATTATGTCTACTAACATAATTAAAGAGATGGTTTTCTATACTTGAGTTCCTCTCTGAAAAAACTGATTTTAATGTTCCAGGAATAATTGAAATATTCTCATCAAGTTTTAGAATACAATCTTCTTTAGTTAATTCAGAAACTTTTCCGGGTGTAAATAGCTTATGTATTGATGCGTTGGTATAATATTTCTTTCTAACTTCTATATTAGTACCTATAGTATTTTCAGCAAATTCATCTAATTCAAGTAAATCTTCCTGACTATAATTATACTTACGGAAAAATGATTGGGTTAAATTTGACTGTGGATCTAAATCGATAAACAACATTTTTTTATTTCTTTTAGTTGCAAGGTAATAGCCTATTTCCTTTGTGAGAGTAGTTTTTCCGACTCCACCTTTCATGTTAATAAATGAAATTACTTTTGCTTGGTCCCTAATCTCAGTTTCTGTCATTGCAGTTCCTCCTGTTTTATGAAATTGAAAATTACAATATTAAAAGCTTAAAGTTAAAGGTTATTATTTATTCGTATATTCGCTAACTTAATAGTAAGGGGAAGAAATTATAATTTGTTTTAATCATAACATTTCTAGTATTGAAAATGTTACCATTATATTTTGATCCAAATCAGATAGGAGTAGTGTCAATTGTGTAAAGATATTGCTTAACATTAAACACTAATCATTTACTAGCAAAATATTAAAAGATTTTAAAGTTCTAAAAGTTTTTTGACTCTAATTTGAACTAATCTTCAATAAACAACCTGAAAATCAAACAAGACCCCTGCCTATTAATAGGCAGGGGTCTTGTTTGATTATGGAAGTGACGGGACTCGAACCCGCATACATCCCTATTTAAACTGCATCCTTCGATTGATGGATGCAGTTTAAATAGGGTGTTCAGCCATTGAACTACACTTCCGTATATATCTATCTCTATTATAGCGATATTTTCATTATTTTCAAGTAACATCCAAATGTAATTAAATATAGACTAATCTGTGGCTAAGTAAAAAATTCTCTATTTCTTGTGTAGTAGAAGGGACTGGCAGGTCAAGTTTTTTAACATATCTCTCAATCTGTTTAGCTCTCTGAACAGAGTCAGTCTTTAATGTGCGTCCCTTTTCTTTCCACTTTTCAATGAAAATTCTTTCTGCCTTTTGTGATGTAGAAAACTCAACATCACAAGTAGAAATTATCTTAATAATAATATCACAAAAACCTACTATCCCTCTTAAATCAATCTTTACACTTTGGCCTATGTCATTACTAGTTAAGGGATGGTGAACGGGAACTTCATTGACCCCTAGGTTTGTTACATCAGCCACTATTGAAAACTCATTATAAGCATCAATTAGTCTTTGATTAATCTTTCCACCATTATGCATAATAGAATTTCTACATTCCTTAAAATATCTATAACACTTCATTAAGCTTTCAATATTATTAATTCGGTATTTCCGTGAATTTTGCAACTGAGAATAAAATGCATTTTTTAACATGGTAGAATGAGGGGTGCATATCCTATTGATAGCTGGCATAATGCCTGTAGGATTGCCCGTACGAGGATTTGTATTAGTTGGAAACTGAAGGTCTTTTTCTAGGTTGTTTGTTTCATTGAGTTCGGCAGTTATTTCTGTACACCAGGATTCATGAATTGCAAAAATATTTGTGAGAATTACTTTTGAAAATTGTTCACATTGATGAGACCATTCATAATCTATATATATTTTTTTAGGTTTGTTTGAACACCACTACCTTCTACAAACCTGCTATAAATTTCACGATCGGTAGCATCCGGTTTAAGTGTAAGATATTCCCCTACCTGCCCTCTTAAGTTCCACATCGCGGCAGTGGTAGGCCAAACGAAATTAAATAAATCGGTAATCTCTTTATATGCGTTTTTAGAAGAATTAAAGAATAAAAATGACATATTAGTTAGGTTCCTTTCTGTTGTAGTGTTATTTTATTTTCTATGCCATCTTATCTTATCATTAACTATGAAGTTGATACTATAAAAAATATTGCTCATGGCATATATTTGGGAGGCTCATAGTTAAATAGTAGAATCTCTCCTTGCTATAGTTAAAATCAAAGCAAATCTTCAGTATATTAGATATCGGATGTTGCACTATTATTGGACTCAACCATTACATTGGTGCATAGGCCTCAAGATTTCTCCGTGGTTGAGAAAATACCATGCAAATGAGAGGCTACTAGGAACAGGCTACACATTTATCCAATAACTTCTATCTGGAAGGTTTTGCTTTTTCTCTTTGTAATTGAGCAAAACCATCCAACACCTGAGCCTTTTAGTTACTGCATTGCTCTTGGACAGGGAAAAGAAAATAAAAATCACTTTTTCTGTCTACACCGATAAGCTACTGAGATAAGGGCAACCTCGTCTCTGATTATATCTCTTGGAGGAGTTAACCTGTCCTAGTGGCGCTTTCAATGTATGAGGGAATGGTATTAACATCCACTTCGTAGTAGGAGTCTTTCCCCTAGAAATCAATGTTAAGGGTTCTGTAGCTATTAATGAAACCTTAGCGCCACATGGCGAAGTTCATAAATAATGCACATCCCTAATTATTCTATCTGATATAATGATGAAAAAAGACAGCTTCCTATTCGGAGCTGTCTTTTCGTTGTAGCTTATCTAAATTTTTTAACAAAGTAGATGCTATACCTTTAGCTAATAGTGGAGGAACTGCATTTCCTACTTGCTGATATTGTTCATCTTTCCGTCCATAAAACCTAAAAGAATCTTGGAAAGATTGTAGCCTTGCAGCTTCTCTAACGCTCAACGCTCTTGCCTTTCTTGGATGCTGCCACATTGACTTCCGAACGTTTACAACAGTGGGAGAGGGTTCGTCGTAATTTAACCTCAGGTATACAGTGTTTTGAGTTCTAGAAGCATCGCTATAGCTAGATTTCAGCTCATCGGAAAGACTGTGGAAATTCTTTCCGTTGGTCATTCTTATCTCTTCAAACCTTCTTTGGATAAGAGGTGAACTATTAGTGTTTATGTGGTTGTGTAATGTATCAGTATGATTCAACTTTTCTCTATAGTATCCTACCAAAGGCGATTTAAATTGTTTTGCTGAATAGATTTCCGCATTATACTCAAACAAGTCCTTTTGAGGTTCTATATCTTCTAAATCTAAAATCGCATCTTTAACAGTGTATTTGTCTGAGGGTAATTCATCGGGTAAATCTAATTCTAAATTTCTATTCTTAACTCCCATCATAATAAATCTTTTTCTTTTTTGTGGAACGCCATATTTAGAAGAATCTAAAACTTTATATTTTACCGAATAGCCATAATGAATAAAGACTTTTTCAAGATAATCTACCAAGTTGTAGGAATACACTTTTGCTTTAGCTACAATAAATTCGCTTTCTTGCAAAATATCTAATTTTAAACAATCAATTTCTTCATCTTTTAATTCCTGACAACGAGTAAGAAATCGATTATACTCATTAAATTTAACAAAAGATGTTATTAAGTCATCAGATGTAATTGACTCTTTCAATAGTTGAGACAAAAATTGCTTAATATCTATTAACAAATCGACTAAAATTGGATTTTGAGTAGGATAATTTGAAATTAGACTCAGTGTTTCTTCGATTTCACCTATTTCTTTTTTGTTCTTAAGCTCTATTCGGTTACTCTTTGAAAATCTGCGTTGAAGGGTTCTTAACCTTATTAATAAATCAGTTTGGCTAATAATAGGTAGTGGCACATCAGAAAGTGCATGAATTTCTGTAAAAAATTCCTGTGTAAGATTATTTGTTTTGAGCAATTCGATGTTATCAAGTTGATAAATAGGATTCTCTTCGCTGGTTAATGATTTTAAATGCGAAATGGAACTATAGTCACCTTTTGCTGCATGTTTATTTTTAGTCACAAAAAACTTGTGAGTTGAAGATTGCATAGTTTTAACGTTTTCCATTACAAAAGCTATTGGCTTTATCTCATCAATTGCTCTGACGAACTCCTTTACCAACTGGTTGTTACCTGATATTAAATAATTTTTTTGACGGTTAGCGTTAGAAAATCCCTGGCATGGAGGTCCACCAACTACAACTGTAGAACCAGAGTCTAATTGAAGATATTCTTTCACCTGCTTAAAGATAATCTTAGTTATATCACTTTTACCGTCTTTATCACGGAGAATTATTTCTTGGTTATTTCCATGATTTTTAATATATGTCTTTTGGGCTGCGTCATTTATTTCAATGGCTCCAGCCACCTTGAATTTTCCGGTTTGTTCAAAACCATTACTTAGTCCGCCAGCTCCTGCAAATAAATCCAATAAGTTATATATCTTCTTTTTCATTCATAATCACTTCCCACAAATCTTTCTTATATAAGCAGCATAGTCTAAAAGTGGTGATAGAGCAACTATTTATTATAAAACCAGGAGGGGCGTGGTGTCTAGTTGACATTCCAGATTAATTTCTTTTTTGCTTTGTGGGTTGATTTACCTGAAGAATTAAGAGTTTTATTCTTTAGCATGTTTTATAAAGGAGACCACTTTATCTATGGTAAGGTCATAATCCTTTTTAAATTCATGTTCCCAAATTCGTATAAGCTCCCAATTATTTTCAAGGTAATATTTGTTTATTTCCTTGTCCCTTTCCTGGTTCCTCTTTAATTTTTTCAACCAATAATCCTGATTTGATTTCGGCATATTTCCATGCGAAGGACAGACATGCCAAAAGCACGAGTCGATAAATATGACTACTTTATATTTCTTAATTGCAATGTCTGGCTTTCCAGGCAGAGATTTAACATTCTTCCTGAACCGAATTCCTTTTTGCCATAACTCTCGCGAAACTCTATTTTCTAATTTAGATTGTGACCTTATTGCTTTCATATTTTTCGTCCTTTGTTCTCTAGTAAGGTTGTCAGTCATATATATCAAATCCCTCTTTCATATACATAAATTTTTCCCTTCAAAAGGATCGAAGAAACAATAAATAAATAGGAAATTAAAAAAATGTTCTTCAAATACTTGCATTTGATAACAGGAATCTAAGGAGCAGCTGTATTTAAGTATTAAACCTGCTAGAATAATGTATATGGAATCCAATTGGAAATAGGTGAACTATATGAATGAAGTAACAACACAACCATCGGCTGCTCCTGTGATTCAGGCATTAAGAAGTATTGGATACAACTCTCAGACAGCTATAGCTGATTTAATAGACAATAGTATTGATGCAAAAGCACTTAATATTAGCCTTGAATTTTCATATAACGAAGGTAACGGCTCTATTAAAATTATAGATAATGGTAATGGTATGGATGATAAGGAACTACAAACAGCAATGACCATTGGATCTAAAGACCCAAGAGATAGACGCGAGCGTGATGAATTAGGTAGATTTGGAATGGGGTTAAAAACTGCTGCTTTTTCTTTAGGGAAGAGATTAACTGTTGTTAGCAAAAAGGACTCTAAGGTTTCTGTTAGGTGTTGGGACTTGGACCATGTTAGTGAAAAGAATGAATGGCTGCTGTATACCTCGATTCCTGAAGATATTTCCTTGAGTTTTGATGAAATACAGGGCGATAACGGAACTGTTGTGCTTATAGATAAACTAGATAGATTCTGTGGTTATGGGACTAAAAATATAGTCAAATCAAGTAGTTTCTATAGTAAGGTGAATCGTATTCAGAAGTATCTAGAGTTGGTTTTTCACGTTTTGTTAGAAAGAGAAATTCTCATAGAGATTAACGGTAATCAACTGCTAAGATGGAACCCATTCTTAGAAGGGAATCCTAGATGTTATGAAGGTGAGGTTCAATATCTTCAGTTAAATGGAAAAAAGGTAGTGGTTACTCCTTATGTACTTCCACACCCATCAACTTTTAATAAGAAGGAGCATAGAGAAGCAGGTGGCATTAAAGGATGGAGAGATCACCAAGGTTTTTACATTTATAGAGAGGATAGATTGGTTTCATTTGGCGATTGGTTTGGATTGTTTCCTAAAGATGCAATCTCAGAACTAGTCAGAATAAAAGTGGATTTTACAAATGAAGCTGATGAAGAGTGGAAGTTAGACGTCAAGAAATCCACTGTCACCATCCCAGAAGATATTAAGGAAGCTTTAGCAGCAATTGCGAAATACTATAGACAACTTTCTCAAGAAATAATGCTGTATAGAACTAGAGCATCACGAACCGGTGAAAAAGTTAAAGGTTCTTTGAATACTTGGGAATTACAATCTGATGAAAATATTAGCAATTACGTGCTTAACAGGAACCACCCTGTATTGATGCATATTTTAAAGGAGTTAGATGATGGAGTAAAACGGAAATTAAATCTCTATCTAAAGTTAATTGAGTTAGGATCACCAAACAATCTATTGAAGACAGAATCAATGGTTAAACAGGAGAGGCAAACGGTCGATGAAAGCCAGAGAAAAACAATCATTGAGTATGCAGAAATACTTATGAATTCCGGAATGGAAGCAAGCCTGGATCAAATCTCCGAGTCCATATCATTAATGAGCGGATTTGAGAGCATAGAGATTCATACAATAAAAGATATATTGCAGAAAGAAGTTGATGCTAGTGTCAAATTTTGATAGAGCAAGCTATATGATTATGGTTGATGATTTACACAAACTATACAAAAACTTTGATATGGAAGACCCATTAAATCAAGCAATCAAGGATACAGAAAAAAACCTCATTAAAAAATGGGGTCAAATAGATGATGAATTAAGGGAAGGCTTGGCCTTGGAAGCTTACGCAAAGTACGGTTCTTTTAATGTAGAAAAACCTGGTGTGTTAAAAGGCCCTGAAGCATTTAATTGGGGAGGGGATTCTAGGGGGTATTCATATTTCTGGCCAAGATATGAAAAGTATCTTCTAAATGAGAAGAACTGGGAAGAAGATACTGTCAGTTCTATAGATATTTCTACCAATGAGATACTAGATTGTATAGGTAACCCGAAGGCAAAAGAGAACTTTGATAATAGGGGATTAGTATTGGGTTATGTTCAATCAGGTAAGACAGCTAATTTTACAGGGCTTATCAATAAAGCTTTTGATGTTGGTTATAAACTGATAATTGTATTAGCAGGAATGCACAATGACTTAAGGACTCAAACTCAGCTCCGACTAGAAAAAGAGGTTGTAGGGACCATAGATCCTATCACAAATGAAAGGCAAGGGGTAGCTAAGATAAAAACTGGTGGTACACAAATAGAAACATGGACCACCCCACAAGAAGATATCTCAACAGCAAATGCCATAGGGATTAGAAACTTAGAAAAGCCTATATTGGCAGTTGTAAAAAAACATAAGGATGTACTTCTAAATCTTATCGACTTGATTAGAAATAGTATCAATATGTCCGGTGTTAATCCGCCAACTTTAATCATTGATGATGAGGCTGACCAAGCTAGTGTTGATACAGGTAATAAAACCAAACCAAGCACTATAAACAAGCAGATTAGAGAGCTATTAAGCTTGTTCGATAAAAAGGCCTATGTGGGGTATACTGCTACACCGTTCGCGAATTTATTAATTAACGCTGAGGCGAACCACAAAGATGTTGGAATGGACTTATACCCAAAAGACTTTGCAATATCTCTGCCTAAGCCTAAGGACTATTGCGGCCCAGACGAGTTCTTTAACACATCAGGATATATGGAAGATAATAAGCCAATGTATATTAGATATCTTAGTGAAACAGATGTTAGTTTACTAGATGATATAACAAGTAAAGATGATACAGATATATTTAAACAAGTTCCCCCAACTATGGAGGAGGCTGTTCTTTCATTTTTATTAACAATAGCTATTAGAAATCTTAGAGGGCATAAGAACGAACATAATTCTATGCTTATACACACTAGTAGGTTTACGGATATACAGAATACCATGTGCAGCGTTATTGAAAAGTTTTATAAAAAATTATCTAATGAAGTACTTTACGATTCGGATAGTAAGTATATAGATAAATTAAGAGATTTGTATGAAGAAGATATTATTCCAGTTCAATCATTTATTGATTTGTCTGAAGAAAACCCAAAAGTTTACCCTTGGGTTGAAGTCTTTATAGAAGTTCGAAAGATTATTGGTAAAGTGGAAGTCATGGAAATAAACGGTGAGAGTGATGATGCGCTAGAATATGAAAAGCATAAAGAAAATGGATTAAATGTAATTGTAATTGGCGGGAACAAGCTATCAAGAGGATTAACCTTAGATGGATTATCCATTTCCTATTACTACCGAAACAGTGCCATGTATGATTCGCTAATGCAGATGGGAAGATGGTTTGGGTATCGAAAAGGTTATATGGATCTATGCCGTATTTATACAAGTAAAGATCTCGCAGATAACTTTGAACACCTATCGAATGTAATGAGTGAACTAAGAGAAGAATTCAAAAAATATGATAAGTTAGATGTTACTCCAGAAGAGTATGCTGCTAAAATGAAAGATCACGAGAGCATGAGTGTTACTAGTCCAAATAAAATGAGGGCTGCGGAAAAAACTCCAAATTACTCAAACAGCCTTCAACAAACTCGTATCTTTGATAAGGATAAGGCTTTCTATGATAGGAACATGGAGGCAACTCTTAAATTACTCCATAATATTGATGAACAATTTAAGGTGAAAGAAGGTTCTACTCGTTATCATATAGCTAAACAAATACCAAGTACAACTATTATTGAATTTTTGTCTAATTATCAAACTAGTATAACTGCTTCAAAGGTAAATAGTAAGAAAATAGCTAATTATATAGATGATTTAAATGATAAAGGAAAGTTGAACACATTCAATGTAGTTGTTGTAGATGTCACACCTAGCACCTTGAAAACAGCACAAGTAAAAGAAAAGAATATAAAAAAATGGAAAGTAAACTTAGGTCCTATATCAATTGAGAGTGCTGTATTAAGAAGTATCGCCAGAGATAAAGGAAAAGTTAATAGACTAGTAGATCTAGGAGCAATTGTTGCTTCTAATCAAGAGTTTGTTGATATTGAAGGCAGCTCTAATAACAAATCTGAAAATAGAGAACTACGGAACAAAGAGAACCCAGTTCTTATGATATATCCATTGCATCCAGCTGTGGAACCATTTAAGAAGTTAAATATTAACTTTAGTGAGAATCTAGTACCAATAGGGATAGCTCTCTCATTCCCAGATATTGAATTGGAACCTTCAAGATCCGGTGAAAGAGCCCAAACTAGTAATGGGTACGTTCATAATCGAACAGTTGGAAGGAATAAATAATATGATAAATATATCCAATAGTTTTAACACACTAGTGGAACGAGCATCAAAAGATGAAAATAAAGATGTATACCAGCTAGAACCAATCCATTTTCAGAAGCCTTACCTTTTAATAGGGTTAGATTTATTAAATAATCAAAAGCGATTATATATAGATATTACTAATGAAAATTGGAATTCTGAACAACTAAAAGCATTTCCAATGTGGAGAGGAATCCATATTAATCAAGAGTACTTTGCCAGAATTGGACCATTAAAAGAAAAAATTTTTTGGTTATATCACAGGAAGTTGATGAGAGTGACGATATATTTGAAAATGTGCTGCAGAATATCGTGGATCATATTCTAGTAGACGAAGAGTTACCTTTGTATACCTCGATATATGAAGTGCTAGATAGATGGCATAATTTCTTTAAAAAGAAATGGGACGCAAAACTTTCTGAAGAAGAGGAAGCGGGTTTGTTTGGAGAATTATATTATATCAACAAATGGCTGGAAATTTTCCCATCAGATCCTCCTTTAATCATTAATGATTGGAAGGGACCCTTAAGATTCAGGATAGACTTTGTAAGAAAAAAAAGTGGTATAGAGATTAAAACTCTCTCCCCAAAGATAAGGGATGAAGTCAAGATTTCCAGTGAGAAACAGTTAGAGTTAAATCCAGTCATTAACGAGTTATTTCTATACGTACTTAAAATTGAGAAGAACGACACAGTTGGCTGCACTTTAGAAAATATTACAAAAAGTATTGAAGAGAAGCTTATTAAAAAAGCTCCATCACTTGCGGTTAAATTTAGAGAAATACTTCTATTTAATAATATTAAGGTGGATGAGTATAACAGCAATTATTTTTTGTGCATGAAGAATTAGCCTACGAAGTAAAAGAGAAGTTTCCTAGAATAGAATCGAAACAGCTTCCTAAAGGTGTAAGCAGGATTTCTTATTCCCTAGACCTATCTCACTGTGAGGAATTCATAGTAGATGTGGAAGACGTGTTTAAGTTGAATAAAAGGAAGTAGAGAAATGATTGAAGATAAACGAAAACTAGAGTTTTTACAAGAATTCTTAGACACTGTCGAGCAGAAGGCAAATGTAATGGGATCAAGACAAACACCTTTTTTGCAAGAGGTTCTTCCGTATATCAATATGGAGGACGAGCCTACACTCATTTACTATGCTAAGCGGGATTTAAAGCTCCAAATAAACGGGTATTTATACTTTGAAGATACGAATGTCCTTAATCTCTATGTTGTTGATTATGAGCCATTATTTGAGAATGATTCTATACCGGTAGTAAATATGACCACAATTAAAGAAGTCGCAAACAAAGCGAAAAGATTCTTTACCAACGTTGACTCTATCTTAGAGATAGCAGATAAATCGATGGAATTTCTTGATCTAATTAAGTTAATTAGAAGTAATCGTAATGAGATAGAGGAAGTAAATATATTTGTAGTTTCTAGTAAATTTTATCTTACAAATAAACCAATAGATTTATCTATTCCTGGAATAGAAACAGTTAATGTACATGTCTGGGATATGGATAGAGTATATAAACTCTCTGAAGCAGAGCAAGGAATAAGAGACTTTGATATTCAATTTGAAGAAGAGTATAACTCAACCATTCAATTAATGCACGTTCCCAACCCTGAAGGAAATGGTTTAATAGTTTGCTACATTGGTGCTATTCCTGCCAGCCTGCTAGCAAAACTTTATGATGACTGGGGGCCGAAACTGGTAGAGAGAAATGTGCGTTCGTTTTTACAAGCTCGCGGTGGTACTAACAAAGGTATACGAGATACTTTAAAAGATCCCGAGCAACGAGAGCTGTTTGTCGCCTATAACAATGGTATTTCAAGTGTTGCAAAATCAGGTGACATTATTCAAATAGGGGATTCAAATCTTTACGAGATTAAATCCTTAACTGGTTGGCAAATTGTCAACGGAGGTCAAACAACAGCTTCTATTCATCAGGCGTTCAAGAATGACATTGATCTCGAAGGAGTATATGTACAAACCAAATTAACCATTTTAAATACAGGTGAGGCAAATGCAGATCAGAATGTTGATCGTCATGATGTAGAAGATCAACTTATTGCAAAAATCTCTGAATATGCAAATACACAAAATAAAATAAATAAGTCTGATCTCATGGCTAATACAAGGTTTATGTCAGATATTGAAAAGCTATCTCGTAATACATGGATACCAACTTTTGATAACCGTAAAGAAGAATCGAAATGGTATTTTGAGCGTGCCAGAGGCCAATACATGGTTGATATTAGCAGACGTTCAAAAGGGAAAGAACAAACAGCATTTAAAAAGATGTACCCAAAAGAGAAAGTTCTAAAAAAGGTAGAATTAGCAAAGTACTTTATGTCTTGGGAGGGGCATCCTCACGTTTCAAGTAAAGGCGGAGAGGAAGCTTTCAAGAAGTTTATGGACTTAAACAGCCAGTATTGGAAGCAAAGCCTGACTACTAATGAAGATGGAGAAGCCACTAAGCAGGTACAAAATATCAGCAGCGACTTTTACAAGGAACTTATTGCTAGAAGGCTCATCAATGCCTATGTTTCCGATGTAGTTGATGAAATGAAACTAAAAGGTTACAGAGCAAATGTTATTTACTACACTGTTGCTATGCTCGGTCATCTATACAAGGAGCGTATTTCCCTAATTGATGTTTGGGATAAGCAAGGGCTTTCTGAAGAATGGAGAGATGTAGTTAGGATAATTGCTGCTAATGCTCTAAATTATCTAAGGGAGTCAGCAGGCGATCAGAATGTTACTCAGTGGGCAAAAAAGCAAGATTGCTGGTCTGGGTTTATTAAGGAATCGGCTGATGTTTTGAGGGCATTGGTGTGAGTTTAGAGAGTGAAAACACTTCCTAGGTATTTACTTCAGTTTATGTACTTATACTGAATTTGATGAAGTTGAAACATACTAGTATGCTAAGCTTTTAGAATAAAGAACAAAGCAACCAACTATCAATGCAGGTTGCTTTGTTTTTCTTATTTGTCCTGTTTTTTAGAAAATAGTACCCCTAATAGGACTACTATTAAGGTTAATAAAGTTGAGTTGTTACTAGACTTTTTCTCACTTGCAATGCCATTTTCAACCGGCAATCCTGATTCTTCAAACGACTCTTGTTTAACTTCTGGTTTATCAGCTGTCTTTGCTGCTGAGGTCTGGGAGCGGTGTGCCGTGAATTTTTCGTAAACTATGTTAATGATTATCCCGAAAAATACTAACTGCAATAAGAAGCTGGTCAGCATTTCAATGAGTACGATGAAGCGAATGTTTCCCTTTGGTAAAACATCACCATAGGAACCGCCGAAAAACGTTGTACCGCTAAAGTAAATATAGTCGGCATATTGGTTGAAGGAGTCTTTATTGTCATTTACGTAAATATGATCTCCGCCAAGTACTCTTGTGTCTGAAAGTATTTGGTTCTTAGTGAATCCTTGTTCTAATACAGATATAAAGCGTGGATGATCAAATGTACTATATACTATAGCGAAAAAGGAAATGATAATGAAGACCGCACCTACTATTAATCCAAGGAGCTTTGGTATGGTCAGGACTTCTTTATGTTTGATGATGAAAATGGATAAATAATAGAAGATGAATCCTATGCCTAAAAAAAGTAGTGCTAAAAAGATTTTAGCTGCGAGCTCGTATTGTAACGAGAAAACCATTGCCGGAAAAGGAATGAGGAGGAGTGATGTCAGGCCATATAGTAAGCCGCTCCAACTCGGTATGGAAGATAATTTTTTCACAGAAAAGATAAAGATAAAAAAATTAAGAATGAAGAAAACAGATAGAAAAATATAGATAGTACCAGGCAGGGTGGTCTCGGAACTACCGGAACCTGCTGAAATAAAACTGATATTCCAGACGCCAAAACTGTTATCCTTGGCGTTTTTTTCTTCTAATAAGAAATCCATTTTATAGTCAGAATCGATATTTTTATTTAAAGACCCATATCCATTCGCAAGGATTAATTGGTTAAAACTGTAGGTGTCCTCTTCAGAAAAGTATACAAGGTACTGGTTATTGTCCATTTCTTTTAAGTGTACGCTTTTATTCAAAAGAAGCTTTTCAATTTCTTTGATAGCATCAACTTCGGCAAATTCGTTGCCTGTAAGAGTGTAGAGTTCCAGTTCGCCCACGGTTTTATAGTCCATTCCAAAAGTGCGGATATCATTTACTTCCGCGAATTTCTGGTACTTTTCATAAATATCAGTGGAAACTCCATACAATTTAACTTCTTCTTGGTTATTGATCTCTAGTGTATCCACACCTATTACTTTGGTGACTTTATTCTCCTCTGCTGAAACAGTTTGAGAAAAAAGCATGGTAAGAATCAAAATAAATAAAACCCTTATAAACCTCAAAAAATCCCTCCTGGTAATAGAACCGGCTGCAACTAATTAGTTAATTCTGGAATCCTCATATATTATATACTAAGAGGTTGATAGATAGAAATTGCGAGGGATATTTCAAGACCGGATAGGAACTCTGCAATTAAATAAAGAAGAGAGCAGGGGAGATATCATGCAAAACCTAACAAAAGAAATCCTAAAATTCCGAGACGACCGCGGCTGGAAGCACGACCACCGGGAAAAGGACCTGGCGATATCCATCGTCCTTGAAGCAAGTGAGCTTCTGGAGAACTTCCAATGGAAAACGAGTGAAGAGGCTGCTGCGGATACCAGACAGAATATCAAGGAAGAAATGGCGGACGTGCTAATTTATTTAGTGCAGCTGGCAGATTCACTTGATGTGGATTTAGAAGACGAGGTTTATAAGAAACTTGAGAAGAACAATGTTAAGTATCCGGTAAAGCAAGAAAGTTAATAGAGTCATGGCCTGTTCCCCGCACACGGAAGAATGTAGGTGTTTAGGGGCAGGCCCTATTTATGTGGATCAATCCTCAGTTTTCTGCGGATTCTCAGACACATAAGGAATTCCACGTTCCACAAACTCCAGAACATCCTCCGAAATCGGATAGAGCCCTGTCTCCTCGGCAGGCATTTTCCTGACTTCCCAAAACTTATCCATCAGCTCTGTATCGCCTTCGAAACTATCATTAAGTTATTTCTATTAGTTAGGGACAGGTGGGACCTTGTCCCTAATTTTTTCGTGGGATAGTTCACCTGTCCCTTTGTCCCAGTACGCAGGTTTCCGTAAGCTGTTCAATTATGGAGAATGGATGAAAAATCGTATCTTGAAGGGAGGTCAGAAGAAATAATATCTGACAAAAGGTTAAGTCAATTGAAAAAGCTCCGCCATCCTGGTTTGAACAAAGTTGCTGAAGGCATCCAACGGGAGAAAAGAGCTGGTTATCAGGAAGCGTTGGTGGAGGTGATGGTAGAAGATTTGAAGCGGGAGTAGCATTCCCATAGTGATTTTTATTTAGATTTTTCAGAATTTTTCATACCAATCAGCTTAGATTATCCTTTTTATGTTAAAATAGAATAACAATCAAAAGAAAGTGATTTGAGCTATGCTATTAGATGCAGCTACAAACAAGCCAGTTGTTTACTATTTTCGAGAAGTGGTAAAAGAAGAAATAAAGGGTAATAGGTACCTTGCCGATTCTGGCTGGGAATTTAATTGGCTTCACCCGATATCGCATGAGTTTAAGGTATTCGGGTTAGTTACAAACAATAATCCCGATTTTGTAGAAGGTCTTATTGCCTTGAAAGAAAACCCTGATGAAGACTTCCTTTGTGTAGATGTAGATATAATTGAATCTGCTCCCCAAAACAAGAAGTTTATAAAGGGTGTCCTAAACCTAGAGCGCTCACATATTAATGTGGGAAGAGTTCTCATAGCTTTTGCATGTTGGTACAGCTTAGATAAAGGGTTTGACGGGTATGTAGGTCTTACATCCAAAAACAGTAAATACCCCTTTTACTTTAATATGGGAGCTAAACAGACATTTGGGCAGCATTTTATGTTTGATAACGCTGCAGCTTCAAAACTTGTCGAACAATATTTTCCGGGAGGTGTATTATGGTGGCAGGGACCAAATTGAAATCAAGGTATATTATTAAAAGAACTCCAGGTGGGCATACTAGAACCAGGAGTGATATTATGCGCAGAAGAGATATCGAAAGATTTGATAATGCTTTTCCAGATGGTGTGTTTGCATTCCCGGCTTCCATAGATTCTCCTAAAGTGAAAATAAGAGCGTTGGACAACTATTGTAAAGAGCATGGAGTAGAACCAAAAGATTTAACGGAAGAAGAAATGAAGCCGTTTCTTGTATACTAAGAAGTCCCTACAATGATTAGGGGCTTTTTATTTTGATAGCATAGCTGTTTTGACATGCCTTACTGTGTTGATGCATTAGAAGCGCTGGGGCGTATCTCTTGCTTCCTTTTGCGTTTCAAAATAACAGGCTTATACCAGTTAAAGTGAGTAAGTAGGTACAAATGACATTGGGAGATGCGAACCATTAGTCTACGGCTAAGGTATCCAGGTAGAGAGAGAGGGAACGGGAACCGTCCCCGGTTAGCCTTTCAAAACATAATCAAGGGGGGCAGGTACGTTGATTGGAATGGGCCAAGGAACCTGTCCCATGGTTTCAAGGCAGAAAATCGATAGAAACTAAGCCTGTCTAGCGAGCCCTACAGGATGAAGATGTGGATAGTTTAAGATTCCCTTTTAAACATGTCAATATTTCAACTATGATAAAAAGCTTGGTATGTTTCCCAAGCTTTTTACCTTTCATCTAGTTATCTTTACCTTTATTAAATTCCTCATACTCTCCCCAAACTAAATAAATTATCCCTGCAATCAGCGCGAGTAAGCTGGCGTTACTAAGGGTGTCCCCAACATCAGCTTGCCACATGGCTTCACTTATATATTTAATTGAGATTAAAACTGTTGATATGGCGAAAAATGATATTCCCGCACTTCGTCTTTCCATATGTAATCACTCTCCGTAAATAATCTTTAATTGTAACCTTAAAAACTATTTCACCACTTACTGCTAAAAATCCTTGAATTTCCTTTAAATAGACCAAAATTTTGGTGAAAAGATTGCGGTAAAATATGGAATTCATAATTTTCTTCATAGAGCCAAGCTTTTTTGAAAGCTCAGATCTCATTTTTATTCCCATAACTTGTCCATCAACTCTGTATCTCCTTTGAAACTATCATTCATTGTTTTGATTGGTTAAGAGGCTATCTGACGATTTTACTGAAAAACCTCTTGCCACCAAATTTGTAATTGAGATTACTAGAAAAAATGTTTAATTATAGAAGAATGAACAAACAAAAAACAAAACGAATTTATGTACAAATACACATTAATAACTACGAAAACCAAATAAATTATTAATAATTCAAAAAAACATTGTAAGAAGATAGATTCATGTGGTAAAATCTTACCAATATGAAAGCGCTTTACAGATGATTCCTCTATCTGGGTATTAAATTGGCTAGGTACATAGATAAGTTGGAATCTAACAATATTTAGGGGGAGAGAAAATGAAAAAGAGTAGTTTTCTAAAACGTGCTGCAGTATCAGCCGTGGCAATGACTTTATTATTGACAGGCTGTTCGTCTGGAGGTTCTACAGAGCCGGCGAAAGGAAATGAAAAAGTTTCTTTTGAAAATGTACCTGAAAAGTTTGCAGATGGAAACGACATGAAAATTAAGGTGATAAGAAAAATAGGCGGTGACGACCATACTGCTCAGTTCCTTGCTGGTGCAAAATCTGAAGGGGAAGCAATGGGGTTCAAAGTTGATGTGTTTTCTGCCAATGGAGATACTGCAAAGTTCCATGATTCTATTGCTCAAGGCCTTCAAGAAGACTATGACGGTTTCATTATTTCCCATGGTGATGACGCTGCAACTGTTGAAGATGTTAAGAAGTTGACTGAAGCTGGCAAGAGTGTTGTTACTTTTGACTCTAATGGTGACTTAATGAATGTTGAAGGTGTGACGCTGACTTCACAGGATGATGAGGCACTTGCAAAATTAGCTTTAGATGAATTGGTCAAAGATACCAACGGGGAAGGAAATATTGTTTATCTTTGGGTAGATGGGTTCCCGCCAATGGTAAGGAGAAATAATTTATATAATGAAGTGCTTGATAACAACCCTGGCTTGAAAGAAGTTGAGAGGTTTGGCGTAGCTGCTGCGGATACAACTGTTCAAACTCAAAATGCTGTTTCTGCAATGTTAAATAAGCATAAAAAGGGTGAAATTGATGCGATTTTTGCAACTTGGGATGCCTTTGCGATTGGCGCAGCTCGTGCCATTAAAGAAGCTGGAAGAGAAGAAATTAAAATATACGGAATTGATGTATCAAATGCAGACCTTCAATTAATGCAGGAAGAAA
Source organism: Bacillus sp. P14.5 (assembly GCF_003316765.1). Taxonomy (GTDB): domain Bacteria; phylum Bacillota; class Bacilli; order Bacillales; family Bacillaceae_B; genus Rossellomorea. The sequence continues at coordinate 88,458 of NZ_NIJF01000073.1, forward strand.
ATAGCCCGTGGAAGTATACAGCGGCTGTTGATCCTAAATTAATTGGTGAAATCAACATGAGAATTCTAGCTAAGAAGCTCGCGGGTGAAGAAACTCCGCAAACTTATGACCTTGAGGCGTCGGTGATTGACCAGGAAACTCTTCAATCTTCTAGTGAGCCTGTAAATATGCAAAGTCTTGCGGATATCATTGATGGATGGGGTGAATCAGAAGAGTTCAATGAAGACTGGATGAAAGTATTAAAAGATCATTACGGTAATTAATTTTTACGATTGTTGATATATAGGAAAGCACTCTTTTAAAGATCTTCTTTAAGAGAGTGTTTGCTGTATCTGGTTCAATGCAATTGTCGGAGGGTGGGGGAAACTGTGACTAAAACAATACTGGAAATGAAAAATATCACTATAGAATTTCCAGGAGTAAAGGCCTTGGATGATGTGAGCTTTTCAACGGAAACAGGTACCACGCATGCACTGATTGGTGCTAACGGGGCGGGGAAGTCGACTTTAATGAAAGTGCTTTCCGGAGCCTATAATCATTACAGTGGTGAAATATACCTTGATGGCCGCAGAATTGATATACGCTCACCAAAGGATGCCCAAAACTATGGGATTCAAATTGTGTATCAGGAAGTGGATACCGCTTTAATCCCATACCTGACAGTGGGAGAAAATATCATGCTTAATGAAACAGTAAATGATATGGGGAAAAAGCAAATCATAAGCTGGAAGGACATTCACCGTAAAGCCGGGGAAGTGCTGGAGAGCATGAATGTTAAGGTATCGACTAAGAAACTTGCAAGTGAATTAACGTTGGCTGAAAAACAAATGGTTCTGATTGCAAGATCGATTTTGAAAGACTGCAAATTCCTTATTCTTGATGAGCCTACTGCTCCTTTAAGTCATTCTGAAACAAATGAATTGTTCCGCATCGTCAGGGAGCTTAAAGAACGAAATGTAGGAGTTATATTCATTTCACATCGTTTGCCTGAGCTTTTTGATATCTGTGACGACATAACCGTCATGCGAAATGGCAAATTTGTTATTAAAGAAAAATAGCGGAAACAACGCCTAATAATGTGATTGAGCAGATGCTGGGCGAGAAGCTTCAGGATCAATTCCCAAAACACTTTGTAACGATAGGTGACACACTTCTGGAGGTAAAAGGGCTGAAGGATGAAGGGATTATCAAGGGGATTTCTTTGCATGCGAAAGCAGGAGAAGTCATTGGTATTGCTGGATTGGTGGGAGCAGGGAAGACGGAACTTTGTAAAACCCTGTTTGGGGCTAACAGGAAAACTGCCGGGGAAATCCTTCTCAAAGGAAAATCACTGCGAATCAAAAATCCTCATCAGGCTGTAACTCAGGGGATTGCACTTGTGCCAGAAGAGCGTAGAAAAGAGGGAATCCTGGTGTCGGAGCCGGTTTCCACAAACTTAAGCTCTGCCAATCTGAATAAATTTTCGAATTTTCTTAGTTTACTTGATTTTAGAACCGAAAAAAGCACTGCAAGAGAAATGATAGGAAGCCTTGGAATTAAAACGCCATCTGAAAATACTAAAGTTCAAAATCTCTCTGGGGGAAACCAGCAAAAAGTGGCAATAGGTAAATGGCTGCTGACAGATGCAGAGGTATATATATTCGATGAGCCGACAAAGGGTGTTGATGTCGGTGCGAAAAAAGATATCTTTGAATTAATTTCTGGCCTCGCCCAGAGAGGGAAAGCTGTGATTTATGCTTCTTGTGAGTTCTCAGAAATTATAGGCATTACAGACCGTGTTTATGTTGTCTATGATGGGGAAATCGCCAGGGAGTTTGAAACGAAGGCTACTAACGAAGAAGAGCTATTATTTTATTCAACAGGAGGCAAGTGAGATGAGCGTTCCAAACCCAAACCCAAATCCTGCCCAAGCTAACCCGCCAGTAAGAAGGGCATTCGACCTATTTGATTTTTTATATAAATATGGAACGATTCTTACTATTTTTGTATTGATTGCTATATTTGCGATTACCAACCCGAGTTTTATTCAGGGAAATAATATCATTAATATCCTGCGGTCAATTTCCATCGTCACAATCATTGCCATTGGGATTACAATTTCCCTTACTGTCAATGGATTCGATCTTTCTGTAGGTTCTGTTGCATCATTATCAAACGCTGTTGTGATTTCAATGTTTGTGTGGTTCTCTCAGAATACATTAATTGCGATTCTATCGGCAATTGCCGCGTCTCTTTTGGTAGGGATGCTTAACTCATTTATGATTGTAAAAATGAAGATTCCGGATATGCTGATGACATTAGCGACAATGTTCATTATCCAGGGGATTGCCTTAACCTATACTAGAGGAGCAACTGTTTCTCAGAACATGGTTATGCCTGACGGGAGTTTTTCAGAAGGAACAATAAGTCCGTTCTTTTCAAAAATCGGACAGGTTCCATGGATAATTTTGATTATGGTTATTGTTGTGTTGTTGGTGCATATTCTTTTGACTTATACAAAACATGGCCGATATATGTATGTAATCGGCGGAAATAAAGAAGCTGCCAGGCTTTCTGGTATTCCGGTGAATAAATACAAAGTTGCGGCCTATTTGCTTTCAGCATTATTTGCTTCAATAGGCGGGATTGTACTTGCATCCCGTGTTATGACTGCGGAAATTAATGCGGGAGCACCATATCTAATGGACTCTGTAGCAGCGGCATTTATCGGGTTCTCCGTCTTGGGAGCTGGTAAACCGAATGCATTAGGAACTTTTGTAGGGGCAGTGCTGATTGGAATCTTGGCGAACGGTCTGGTTATGATGTCCGTTCCGTATTATGCCATGGATATTGTAAAAGGAACCGTATTAGCTTTTGCGTTAGCGCTTACTTACTATAAACAAAGGTAAGGTGGGAAAATGATGGCTACTTTCACAACTGAGTATTTTACAATGACAGAAAATGATGCAGTAGAATATGCAAGGACCAGACTGAATTACTTTACTCACAATGCTGAGCTTTCTTGCAAGGAAATTGGCGACGGTAATCTTAATTATGTTTTTAGAGTAATAGATAATAAGAATGATAAGTCCCTCATCATTAAACAGGCGGGACCTATAGCAAGAATTTCCGATGAGTTTAAGCTTTCTCCGGATCGCAACAGGATTGAAAGCGAGATTTTGGAGCTTCAATATAAGCTGGCTCCAGGTTTTGTTCCTAAAATGTACTGCTATGATCCCATTATGAACTGTTGTGCAATGGAAGACCTTTCTGACCATGAAATCATGCGTACGGCATTGATGGACAACAAGAAGTTTCCATTGTTTGCAGACCATATCACTACTTACATGGTGAATACACTCTTGTTAACATCAGATGTTGTTATGGGGCATAAGGAAAAGAAAGATCTTGTAAAAAACTTCATGAACCCTGAACTATGCGAAATCACTGAGGATTTAGTTTATACCGAACCATTTTTTGATTGTCCTCGCAATGATGTTTTTCCATCATCGCGGGAGTATGTTCAAGAGAATATCTGGAACGACCAAAATTTACAGCTGGAAACAGCAAAACTAAAATTTGAATTCATGACAAATGCCCAGTCACTGCTTCATGGTGATCTTCATACTGGATCTATTTTTATAAAAGAAGATTCCACAAAGGTTATTGATCCAGAATTTGCTTTTTACGGTCCAGCTGGTTACGATGTCGGAAATGTAATTGCCAATCTTACTTTTGCACTGCTAAACACAAAGTACACAACCTCAGCCCCTGAAGAAAGAAACGATCAAATGGAGTACTTGCAAAACACTATAATAGATATTATAGATTTGTTTAAAGAAAAGTTTCTAACTGCTTGGGATGAAAAAGCATCTGACCGCACTGCTAAATATTTGGGATTCAAGGAACATTATTTGAATTCCATCCTTCGGGATACTGCAGCTGTTACTGGTCTTGAACTTTGCCGCCGGATTATCGGTCTTGCCCATGTTAAGGACATTACATTGATTGAGGGACAGGAAAAGCGCGCTGCAGCAGAAAAAGAATGCCTTACAGCCGGAAAAAGATTTATATTGGAGAGAGAAACACTTAAAACGGGTGAAGACTTTATAAAAGTTCTTAAGGAAAGTATTGAGAAAATCTAGGAGGTTAGCAAATGGAAAAGCCAGTGGATGTAATAAGATCGGTTAGGCTTGATGATGAACGGAATAGGCTGATCTTGTTGGATCAGACCCTATTACCGAATGAAAAGTTATTTCTTGAATTAGAGAATCTGGAAGATATTTGGGAAGCGATCTATTATTTAAAGGTGCGGGGTGCGCCTGCAATTGGGATTGCGGCGGCTTACGGAGTATATCTGGGAACAAAAATGTCACAAGCAGCTACAGTTGAAGAACTATACGAGGATTTCAAAAAAGCAAAGGACTACCTGGCTTCTTCTCGGCCGACTGCAGTAAACCTCTTTTGGGCACTTGAAAGGATGGAATCCCGCTTCAAAAAAGAAGAAGGCAAAACTGTTTCAGAAGTGAAGTCTGCACTGAGAGAAGAGTCCGAAATGATTCGGGAAGAAGATGAAAAGGTATGCGAGTCAATAGGTAAGTATGCGTTGTCGGTGCTTGAACCGGGAATGGGAATTTTAACTCACTGTAATGCAGGTACAATAGCTACTGCTAAGTATGGCACTGCTCTTGCTCCGATTTACCTTGGTGAGGAAAAGGGATATGATTTTAAGGTTTTTGCTGATGAAACAAGACCGCTGCTTCAAGGAGCTCGTTTGACTGCTTGGGAATTGAAAGAGGCAGGGGTAGATGTCACTTTGATCTGTGATAATATGGCTTCCATCGTTATGAAGGAAGGGAAAATACAGGCTGTACTAGTTGGCTGTGATAGAGTTGCAGCTAATGGGGACTCTGCCAATAAAATTGGAACATCAGGCGTAGCTATTCTTGCTAAACACTATAATATACCTTTCTATGTTTGTGCACCGTTGTCTACTGTTGATCTGGAGTGCAAAACGGGTGATGATATCCATATTGAACTAAGGTCTTCTGAGGAAGTTACGTCTCAATGGTATGAAAAGCCGATGGGCCCAAAGGAAGTACAGACATACAACCCTGCATTTGACGTGACAGATCATGAACTGATTACCGGAATCGTTACTGAAAATGGAATTGCATATGCTCCTTATACGGAAAGCCTTCCGAAAATGTTCAAAAAATAAGTTGTAAGCGAATGAGGAAAGCCGGCAATTAATATGCCGGCTTTTGTTATTCGCATTCCACTAGCTCTACTCCTTTTTCATGAAGAAAGCTATGCCATTCAGGTGATAATTTTTCATCAACAATTATGGTATTTACATCTTCGAAGCTGCAGATGCGTGTGAATGAGGTCTTATCGAATTTTGTATAATCTGCAATCAAGAAAGTCTTATTCGCATGTTTAGCAGCGATTTTCCTTATGACAGCTTGCTGTTCATTTGAATCTGTAATGCTGTGCTGCCTGCTGACGGAACGGCATGAAATAAAGGCGCTGTCAAAAAAGTAATGCTCCATGTTGATCTCTGCTGTTCTCCCAAGATTTGACTGAGTTGAGCTGGATAAAGTGCCTCCGATAATGACTAGTTTAATGTTTGGATTGTTCATTAAGGTTGTCACGACTTTAATGGAATTTGTCACTACGGTCAATTTTAGATCTGTCAGTATACTGGCGATCACGAGAGAAGTGGTAGATGCATCCAGAAATATAGAGTCACCGCTTTTTATATAAGATTGGGCCTTAGCAGCAATTTTCTTTTTGCCTTCAACATGAATGAATTCTCGCAAATTAACATCGACGTCATTTTGAACTCCGTCTGATATATATGCTCCTCCATAAGTGCGGGTCAGAAAACCTTCATCCTCGAGTTGTTTTAAATCCCGGCGGATGGTTTCTTCAGTGACGTTGAACATTTTGTTCAATTCGGCGACAGTAACACTTTTCTTTTCAATGATCAATTCTTTGATTTTTGATTTTCGTTTTATATGTAACATGAGTGGACTCCTTGCTTCCTTATATTTATTTTGAATTATACCACTTTTGGTTGGTTTTATATAATCAAGTTATACTCTTAAGGCCGGTCTTGGTATTTTATAAGAAGATTGATAGTTAGTTGAAAGAGATTGTTAGTGTTGTTTTGTGTTTGTTTGTATTGTTTTCGTTGCAAAAATTGGTAGAAAACTCAAAAAAACATTGACAAAAATAATATAAAGTAAGAAACTTGAATTACTTAATATGGTTTTATTTATTTTCGTGTTGATTTAAACCCTATTTCAGAAGAAATGTCAGGAGTTGAAATAAATGGCTTCCACTAAATACTTGTCTGATTTTGAGGCAAAAAAGCAAATATGTGAAATTGGCAGAAGAGTTTATAATAAGAATTTTGTTGCTGCCAACGATGGAAATATCTCAGTGAAGGTGGGACCTCAGACAATCTGGACAACACCTACTGGTGTAAGCAAAGGTTTCATGACACCTGATATGATGGTGAAAATGGACCTTTCAGGAAAAATATTGTCAGGAAAACTTAAACCCTCGTCAGAAGTGAAAATGCACTTGCGTGTATATCAAGAAAATCCAGATGTAAATTCTGTTGTGCATGCTCACCCGCCTGTTGCAACATCGTTTGCTATTGCCGGCATTAGTCTCGATAAGCCGGTTTCTCCTGAAGCAGTTGTCATTTTAGGGACTGTACCGGTGGCTCCATATGCCACGCCTGGGACACAGGAAGTTCCGGATTCTATTGCTCCGTTCTGCAAAGATTACAATGCTGTCCTTCTAGCTAATCATGGAGCTTTAACGTGGGGGAGTGATCTCATCCAAGCCTATTACAGGATGGAATCACTGGAACATTATGCGCTTATGCTCATGTACTCCAACAATATTATCAATAAAGCCAATGAGTTAAGCTGTACTCAAATATCTGATCTAATCGACATTAGAAGTAAGATGGGGATAAAAACGGGAGGTATCCCGACATGTGATCCCGGAACAAATCACACTGAAAAGAAAGAAACAGTTCAGGACAGCAGTCTGCTGATTGAAAGCATTGTCAAAAAAGTGACAGAAGATGTATTGAAAAAATATATCAAGTAAGGAGGAAGCAGTTTGAGTACCCGAATTTCTGAACAGGATATAGAAAAAATCGTTCAATCTGTATTATCCAACGTTAAAACTGTTATAAAAGAAATGCCTGAACATTCTTCCGAAAAGCTTGAAGCGGGCCCCATTAAGATGAAACAAGCTGTACACCCATATCAGAGGACGGACAGCTCTCTATTAGAAGGAGATTGCGGTGTATATCATCGAATGGAAGATGCAATTGAAGCAGGCCACAAGGCACAATTGGATTTTATGAGGGGCTTTCAGTTAAAAGAGAGAGAAACCATCTTGTCGGAGATGCGTAAGGCGGTATTGGAAGAAAAGAAACAACTCGCAACAATGGTCTATGAAGAAACTAAACTGGGGAATGTCGCAGATAAAATAGCCAAGCATGAGTTGACAGCTTTACATACACCCGGGACCGAAATCCTAAAAACAGAAGCTTTTTCTGGTGACGATGGTTTAACAATTGTAGAAGAAGCCCCTTTCGGATTGATTGGTGCAGTCACGCCAGTTACAAACCCGACCGAAACAATTCTTAATAACTCGATCGGAATGCTTGCAGCAGGGAATGCTGTTGTATTTAATGTGCATCCTTCCTCTAAAAAATCTTGCGCCTTTTTGGTCCGCTTATTGAACAAGGTGATTATGGATGCTGGGGGCCCTGGAAATTTGATTACAATGGTGGAGAATCCATCCTTGGATACGATGCAGCAGTTGATAGACAGTCCGAAGGTGAAAATGCTGGTAGGAACAGGAGGGCCCGGCCTAGTAAAAACCCTTCTGAAGTCAGGGAAGAAAGCAATAGGAGCAGGGGCGGGAAACCCGCCGGTTGTTGTAGACAATACAGCTGATTTGGAAAATGCAGCAAAAGCAATTATTGAGGGAGCCTCTTTTGACAATAACATTCTATGCATTGCGGAAAAAGAGGTTTTTGTACTGGAATCTGCTGCTGATGATTTGATTTTTCATATGTTAAACAACGGTGCATATATGCTTGATCAGCACCAATTGAAAAAGGTAATGAGCTTTGCGCTTGAGGAAAATGAGAAGCAGGAAGCGAAAGGATGCTCGCTTGATAACAAGCGTGAATACCATGTCGCAAAAAAATGGGTAGGACAGGCAGCGGGCGAATTTCTGAGGGAATTAGGGGTGGCTTCTGAAACAGGAGTTAAGCTGCTGATTTGCGATGTGGATTTCGACCACCCATTTGTCCAACTGGAACAGATGATGCCAATCCTTCCTATTGTTAGAGTAAAGACGCTTGATGAAGCAATTGATTTGGCTGTGAAGGCAGAGCACGGAAATCGCCATACGGCAATTATGCATTCGAAGAACGTTGATCATTTGACTCGTTTTGCAAGAGCTGTTGAAACGACCATTTTTGTGAAAAATGCTTCTTCCCTTGCTGGAGTGGGTTATGGAGGAGAAGGATTTACTACCATGACAATTGCCGGGCCGACTGGAGAAGGAATTACTTCTGCTAAGACTTTTACAAGACAACGGCGCTGTGTACTGGCAGAAGGCGGATTTAGAATAATAGGGTAGGTGATGAGGATGGGTACTGCAATAGGATTATTAGAAGTACAAGGTTTCAGCACCGCACTTGCTGCAATGGACAAAGCTTGTAAAGCGGCACATGTGAAGATTGAAGGAATTGATTGCAACAATCCGGCTGCCGGAGAAAATGCCCGGATTCCAGTCGTAATTCAAGTTAAGATTACTGGAAATATGTCAGAGGTCCAAGTTGCCCTTGACGCTGCTAAAGATGAAGCGGCAAGGTATATAGACCATTCAGATATATCGGTGCATCTCATCACATCATCAATGAAAGGCATTGAGAAGCTTCTTCCATTGGGAAAGGTTAAGGTTAAGACTTAAGTTGGAGCAGAGGTGAGACGGGGTGAAATACTCAATAGGATTGATCGAGACAGCTGGATTTGTAACCGCTTTAGCATGTGCTGACAGGATGATCAAATCGGCATATATTGAGATTCACAGCATTAACAAAGTTGGTTCTGGCATGATTACCGTCATAATTAAAGGTGATCTGGCATCTGTCCAACATGCCATTGAAATTGGCCGGGAAGTTGCAGGGGAATATGGAGAACTGATAGCTTCGCGAGTCATACCCAGACCTTATGAAGGGCTGGAGAAGCTTACAGCTACCGCTGAAGGTGGTGAACAATAATTAAATACGAAGCGATAGGCGTAATTGAAACTCAATACTTTGCCATTGCAACCGAGATTTTGGACGCTGTTTGCAAAGGAGCGAACGTAGAGTTCCTGTCATCAGAAAAATATCTCGGTGGCAGGCTTGTTAGTTTAATCATTGGCGGCAGCGTTACTGATATAAGGTCAGCCATAGAAATAGCCGAACACATTGGTCGAAACAAGCAAGGAAATCCACTGAAAATGGCTTTGGCGATCACTAATCCACATGAAGAAATTATGAAGTATATCCTTCCTGAAAGACAGGATGCTTCTAATACAATGGAAATAATTATTGCAGACAAAGAATCTCTAGAATTTCAAGAAGATGATAGGGTTGAAACAGAGTCTGCTCAAATAATTGAAGGCATCATAGAATTATCAGAATCAGACAGCGGCAATACAGATAAAACTCAAAATATAGGTGTTGTTTTAGAAAGTAATATTAATGAGGAGGAATAACAATGAATGAATCAATCGGCATAATTGAAACTAGAGGTCTAACGGCAGCTATCGAGGCAGCAGACGCTATGTTAAAGGCAGCAAACGTAGAAATCGCAGGCAGCGAGAAAATCGGTTCCGGTTTGGTATCGGTTATTGTTAAAGGAGATGTTGGCGCTGTCAAAGCAGCAACAGAAGTTGGTGCCGAAGCAGCTCAGCGGGTAGGAGAGTTAGTCGCAGTACACGTGATTCCTAGACCTCATGGCGATATAACTAAGCTTCTTCCAAACTCATAAACTTCACAAAAAAATATTTATATCAGGAGGAAAAGAACATGAACGGATCATTGGGAATGATTGAAACAAGAGGACTGACAGCTGCTATTGAAGCAGCCGATGCAATGCTTAAAGCCGCAAATGTAGAAATTGTGGGCAGTGAAAAAATTGGATCTGGCCTGGTGTCGGTCATCGTTTCAGGTGAAGTTGGAGCTGTAAAGGCAGCAACGGAAGTAGGGGCGGAAGCAGCCCAGCGCGTAGGAGAACTAGTGGCAGTACACGTTATCCCAAGGCCGCATGGTGATGTAGCCAAACTAATGACTGGATTGAAATAAAGATGAATCCTGTAGATCAATCAAATCTCTTGATTGAGATTACGAGATCGGTAGTTGAAGAGTTACAGAAAAACAATCTGCTAGAGGCGGGATCCGTAAAGGAGTTTGTTCCCGTCAGTGTCTCTGCCCGGCATGTACACCTACAGCCAGAACATATTGGCATCTTGTTCGGTGAAGGATACAGCCTTACAAAGCTGAAGGAAATATCTCAGCCAAGACAGTACGCCTGCAATGAACAAGTGACAATCGAAGGTCCAAGAGGCAGAATCGAAAGGGTTCGTATTCTAGGCCCTGTTCGCAATCAGACCCAAGTAGAAATATCAAGAACAGATGCAAGGAAGATGGGTCTCAATCCGCCAGTCCGCAGTTCAGGAAACTTAAAGGGTTCTTCCCCCATAACGATTATTGGACCTGAAGGGAGAATTTCTTTAGAAGAGGGCTGCATTATTGCGGATCGGCATATTCATATGACTCCGGAAGATGCCGCCTGCTTCGGGGTGAAAGATCAGCAAAAGGTTTCAGTGGGTGTCGAAGGGGAAAAAGGTGGAATCATGATGCAGGTGACCATTCGGGTCAGAGAGAATTATGCCCTGGATATGCATATAGATACAGACGATGCCAATGCATTCGGACTAGCAGGGAATGAAACTCTAAAAATAATTCCCTCAAAGGGGGATCGGCATGATTATAGGTAGAGTTGTCAGCAGTATTGTTTCAACAAGGAAATACCCAGAACTTCAAGGGTTCAAACTGCTTTTAATTCAGCCGTATTATGGTGGAAAAGAGGAATGTTTTGTAGCGGCTGATGAAATTGGGGCAGGAGAAGGAGAGCTTGTCCTTGTTTCAACGGGGTATGTAGTAGAGCACGGGCTAAGTAAGAAAGCGCCGGTTGATTCTATTGTAGTAGGGATTGTGGATCACGAACCTTTGTAATCCCCTATTTTGCTAATAGAAAAGAATTGGAAGAAATTTCGTACCATTCCTAGTAACGCCAGCAATCTCACACAGTCATGAGCGAGGAGGCTTGCCAGGTCGTCCGAGAAAAGAGAGGAAACCCCTCTCTTTTCTATAAAACTAATATTCCCCAAAAAATTAACTTCAGGAGAAATGGTATATGAAGCTAATCGTTATTGGAGGAGTTGCCGCAGGAATGTCGGCAGCTTCTAAACTAAAAAGAATGGACAAGGATGCACAAATCACCGTTTACGAAAGAGGCGGCTTTCTATCTTATGGAGCTTGCGGACTCCCGTATTATGTCTCTGGTGAAAACGATGATTATACGAAAATGATTGCCCGGACAAAGGAGCAATTTGAAGAGCAGGGCATGGACATTTTCTTAAAGCATGAAGTGGTCAAGGTGGTTCCAGAAAAAAACAGGTGATGATTAGGGATTTGGAAAACAAGAGTATGTTCCTGGATAGCTATGATAAATTAATGGTTGCCACCGGTACTTTTCCCATTGTCCCTCCATTCAGCGGCAGAGAGCTTAACAATATCCATGTTCTGAAGACACTTGAAGATGGAATACGATTAAAGGATATTGCAGCCAAACCTGATATAAAAAATGTAGTCATTGTCGGAGGAGGCTACATTGGCATTGAAATGGCAGAAGCAATGGGGCACCTGGGGAAGAATATCCGGGTCATCGAATTATCCGACAGAATTATGCGTACATTTGACAAGGAAATCACCGATATTGCTGAAGCGGAACTTCTTCAAAAGGGAGTAAAACTGAACCTTAATGAAAAGGTCCAGGGTTTCATTGGCGAAAGTAAAGTGGAAGCTGTGCAGACGGATCAAGATGTTTACCCGGCGGACTTAGTTCTTTTATCCCTTGGAGTTAAGCCTTCTACGGGATTTTTAGAGGGGTCGGGAATTGCGCTTGCTGAGAATGGTGCAGTTATCACTGATAGAGAAATGCGAACCAGTGTGGAAGATATTTATTCAGCAGGGGATTGTTCGTTGGTATATAACAATGTAATGGAAGAAAATAGTTATATTCCACTCGGCACCAATGCCAATAAATGTGGGAGGATAGCTGGAGCAAATATCGCTGGAAATCACGTTAAATATGTTGGTACCCTTGGAAGCGCAGCTATAAAGATATTTGACCTGGAAATGGGCCGCACTGGAATGACGGAAGATGACGCAAGAAAGTTAAACATTGATTATACTACTGTTTTTGTGAAAAGTTCGGATCATCCGGGCTACTACCCTAATCAAACCCCCATATGGATAAAGTTGATTTGCGAGAAAAGAACACGAAGAATTTTAGGCGCTCAGGCAGTCGGCCATAAAGGAGCAGTTTTAAGAATAGATATTTTTGCTGTGGCAATCCATGCAAAAATGACGGCAGACGAACTAGGTATGGCGGACCTTTGCTATGCTCCCCCTTTTGCTGGTGTATGGGATGCGGTACATATTGCCTGCAATGCAGTAAAGTGATGGTGGTGATAGACAATGAAAAAATTGGTGAGTCTAACGGAAGCAGCTGCTCATGTTAAAAATGGAGATATGATTGCAATAGGCGGGAATGTTCTCCATCGAACTCCCATGGCTATAGTCCGGGAAATCGCCAGGCAGGGAAAAAAGGAACTGAAGATTGTCAAAACAGCAGGAGCACATGATATTGACTTACTCTGTGCATTGGAATGTGTCTCAACTGTCGATGCTGGTTTCGTTAGCTATGAGACGAAGTTCGGTCTTTCTTCACACTACCGAAAAGCCGTGCAGGATGGAAGAGTAAAAGGAAATGAACATGCTTGCTATACAGTAATCTGCGCTTTACGCGGCGCTCAAATGAATGTCCCTTTTATGCCTGTTAAGGGGTTGGTTGCTGGTGAGTTGCTTGAAAAAAATGATTACTTTATGGTTGTGGAAGATCCTTTCAGTGGAGAACCTGTTACATTAGTAAAATCGATTGTTCCCGATATAGCTGTCATCCATGTCCAAGAATGTGATAGTGAGGGGAATGCCCGAATCTTTGGACCAAAATTTGAAGATGTATTAATAAGCAGAGCTGCCAAAAAGGTTATAATTACAGCAGAACAGATTGTTCCTTCCAGTAAAATGAAAATGAATGCTGAACATGTGGATATTCCTTCATTCCTAGTCAGCGCAGTTGTGCATGCACCAAAGGGAGCTGCACCGACATCATGCTATAAAAAATACGAGATTGAGGAAAAGACCCTAACATCATTTATCTCAATGAAGACAACAGAAGAAATCCAAGGGTATTTAAATAGTTACACAAAGAGGGATTATGCAGGAGAAGGGATGGCAACAAGACAATGAAGAAAACCATTCGGCCTATTGATATAATGACATGTGCCATATCAAATATGCTAAGTGATGGCGAGACTGTTTTTCATGGAGTATCCTCGCATCTTCCAATGGTCGCTATGAGCCTTGCTAAAAAAATGCATGCTCCTGAACTAGTACATTTGAACATCCCCGGCGGTGTGAATCCCGGTGTCATACATAAAGGATATTATTCTTCAGCAGGAGCTGATTTGCTCGATAGCGCAGAAGCTTATTTTCCGCTGGAAGAAGTCTTTGACCTTTCAATGAGGGGCAGGTTGGATGTGGCATTTTTAGGAGGAATACAATTTGATATTAATGGGAATATCAATGCTTCCGTAATTGGTGACTATCATCGGCCAAAGCTGCGCCTGCCAGGCGGGGCAGGTAGTGCAGTCCTGATTCCAACAGCAAAAAAGGCCATCATCTGGAGAACCAAGCATGATATCCGAACCTTCGTAGAAAAAGTTGATTTCGTCACTACCAGGGGAAATCTATGGAAAATCGTTACTCCCTTGTGCGTATTTGAGTTTAAAAAAGGGAAACTATACCTAGACACAATCCACCCCACGTCTTCACTTCAGGAAGTGAAAGAAAACACCGGTTTTGAATTGTTATATGATGAAATTAAATATACTCCAGAGCCGACAAAAGAAGAATTGCAGATGCTGAAGAAAATCGACCCATATGATTACCGTGCAATTGAGCTTGGATCATAATAGACCTTAATAAATTTAAACTAGAAACAGCCTGATTATCAGTTGGGGGAAGATCCTCCTGACAATCAGGCTGTTTTTCTGCTTCCGAGACGAATGAACCTGATATTCTAGGTTTGGTAGGATTTTTTAGATGGCGGGATTGAAAATAATGTGACCAGAAAGTATTAGTGTAAAAGTGAATTAGAACTCACTCTTCTTCTGGTTTTCAGACACATAAGCAATCCCCCGCTCCACAAAGTCCAGAACCTCCTCAGATACCGGATAGAGCCCCGTTTCCTCGGCAGGCAGCTTCCTGACTTCCCAAAACTTGTCCATCAGCTCTGTATCTCCTTCGAAACTATCATGAGTTATTTCTATTAGTTGGGATGCTATCTGAGCGCCTTGATCAGATTCCGGCTTGATATTATGTTTTATACACCATTCAATTTGCCGCAGCAATATTAAGTATTGCTGCGTTGAGTCATCGTTATCACTGAGGTTGGGAATGGCTTCTTGTAAGAAAGCTTTTTCATCTTCTTGGAAGTAGTCAGTCCACTTTTTGGAGCTCTCTTCAGAATTTTTTACGAGTTCAGAAACCCGTTCCCAAGACAGCGTTTCTTCGAGGTCAATCAAATTGATTAGTGAGGCTGTGTTGGAGATGCTTGTTTGGAGTGTGGCTTGTTGCTCTTGCAGGTAGTTGTAGTGAGAGATCAGGATTTGTTTATAGGAAAGCTTGTCTAATATCCCGCGAATGTCTTCGAGCGGCAGCGAGAGGGATTTTAAAATGATTATTTTTTCTAAGGTAAATAAGTCATCCTCAGAATAATATCTTTTTCCGTTCTCATCTTTAAAACTCGGTGTAAGGAGATTGATCCCATCATAATAACGAAGTGTGCGGATGGAGATATTCCGCTGTTTGGATACCTCTCCAGTAGTCCAGCGCTTCATTTCTTTTCCTCCTTAAAAATCGCTTGCAGGTGACGTAACGTCATCTAATATAGTTGGATTATAGCATATAGAGGAAGAGGGATGACCGATGGAAACTAATCAAATGAGCTGGAAAAAGAGAGACCCGTGGGGTGTGAAAGAATTTGTGCTTTTGTTGCTGCTGGAGTTTGTATTTGTAATTGGGGTTGTGAAATTCACAGTCCAGCCGATTTACGCAAGCTGGCTGAATAATGAGTTGTATGCTGGCACGCTGATGGGGTTAACGATTGCCATCATATTAGTCTCTGGTGTGTATTTTATCGCTCTGCGGCCGAAAAAGCTTTCCTGGAGTGAAGTGGGGATAAGACCATTCGCGAGGAAAGACTGGAAATTGATTATTTTATTTTCTATTGTTTTGCTGGTGGGTGCTGTCATCATCGTCGTCCTCTCCAGCTTTGTCGGGAATACGTGGGAGAACAGCAAAACGGAGGCGATGCAGCAAAACGTGACTTTTTTTACGTTTCTGCTTGCTTTTGTCTCGGCTGCCATTATCTCGCCGATATACGAAGAAATTTTTTATCGCGGCTTTATTTACCGCTGGTTACGGACGCGTGTAAGTTTTAAGGGAGCTGTTTTGCTGAGCTCACTGATCTTTACGATTGTCCATATACCAACCTACAACGTCATGCCGGTGAATTTCTTTAGTGGAATCATTTTTGCTGTGGCCTATGAACGAACGGGCTCGATCTGGCCGCCGGTTTTGATTCATGGACTGACCAATGGGACGATGGTTTTGTTGACGAGTATGGGGTAACGGGAAGTACTAAAAAGAGACAGGGGGATGCCTTGTCTCTTTTTATGTTCCTGAATTGAAGTTAAGACTTTCCAATCATATAGATTTAGTTTGAGTCAGGTTCAGTGGTTATTTTAAGAAAGACAAACTTGAGAACCACCTATGCTCTAAAATAGAACCAACTCAGACAAGTATTTGTACCACTAATTCCTCAATAGTAAGAAATATTTCTAATTTAATAGACTATGCTTTAAATATTTGGGTAAATATACCAATGTATAAGTCTGGAAACTCGTGAATATTCCAGCAGCATGAATAGGTTAAAAGAATTGTAGAAACGAAACACCACCTCTTTTTTCCTATTTTCAGCTGATTACTCTAAGAGATTCCCGATTGAACTGTTAATACTTTACAGATTTATATAAAATATAAAGGCAATTCTTTAAATGAACCTATCCCATTAGGAGGATCAGCCATTCATGAACAGAAAAAATAAGTGGATTATATATGGAATCGGACTTTCATTATTACTTGGCGGATGTATGAATACGGATAATGCGAATGGTAATGGTGTAGATGAAAAAGAGAGCAATGAAACACAAGTTGAGAATCAATATGTAAGAGTGCAGGAATACACAGGGGAGGGATACACCCTTAAAAACGGGGAAGAAACAGACAAGATTGCAGAAGAGAATCATGAAACGGTAGAGAAAGCGGTTAAAGATTTTTTCTTGAAAGAATATAAGACAGATGTAAAGGTTCATAATTTCGTGGGCAATGAAGACGGAGCAACAGTGTTTGTGGAATCAACCAATCCGCTTCACTTTTACACTTATGCAATTGTTCCCATTGATAAATCCAGTAAAAAAATTCAGTCCGACAATGTGTTTTCACAAGAGGGACAGGTGGAGAGTGCTATAACGGAAGGCCTGTACAGAAGTATATTTAAAGACGAGTTTGATCGCTTGGATGAATATTTAGAGAAAATTGTAAATGAAGAACCTGTAACTGGAAGAACAATTGAATCTCTTCAAAATGTAGGTGGATCTGGTTATATGACTCCCTATTATTTCTTGTCATCTACTGTTGTGAATGATGAATCAATTAAACCGGTTTATGATTTATACATGGAAAATCCCCAGGTTAGCTCAGATAAATTAAGGGCTGCTTATAATGAGCAAGCATTTGATCCGACTAAGTTTGAAGTAGTAATAAATTTGTTTATGAAAGATAAAAATACTGATCCAGACGAAAAAGTTTTTAATAAAGTAGTAAGCGATATTGAAAGTATGGGTGATGTACCAAGAGGGACTTATAGCATCTTTGTCAACGACAATACAGTCCTGAAACAGTCATTTGAAGGGGTAAAAGAAAATTCGCTCGAAAAAACGACCCCAAATGAAATTATTAAAGAGTAAGGCATTGGCCACTTCGGCGGCCATCACTCATCCAGAAGTGAGATCCGTTACGCTTAACCCTGCACTTCTCCCAAAAGGAATGGCGGACCCTAACAAAAGCTGCGACAACATCACCAACTGCTTCACCAACTATGATGACCTCACAGGCACCCTCACTGCCCTGAGTTTCGATTCAGGCATCCCTGAAAAATAAGGTAATTCTTTAAATGAACCCATCCAATAAAGAGGACCAAACATTCATGAACAGAAAAAATAAGTGGATCATATATGGAATCGGACTTTCCTTGTTACTTGGAGGATGTATGGATAACGGGACAAAAGAGGCAGCAGGACCCTACAAAGACACGTTTGTGAGAGTGCAAGATTATAAGGGTGAAGAATATGTACTCAGAAACGGAGAAGACGCAGATAAAATTGCAGAAGAAAATAGTGATGAAGTTCAAAAAGCTGTTAAAGCTTTCTTTTTAGAAAAATATAAAACAGACGTCAAAGTACATAACATTGTAGGGAACAAGGATGGTGCGACTGTGTTTGTAGAATCGACAGGACCGGTACACTTCTATACGACCGCGATAGTGCCTATTGATTTGAGTGATAAAAAAGTTTTAGAAGACCGGATAACGTCTTTGGAGGGAGAAATTGAGAGTGCGATTCAAGGAGGTTTGTACCATCTTATATTTGAAGATGAATTTCATAATCTTGATCAGTATTTAGGTGAAATCGTTTCTGAATACGCAGTTGTAGGAAAAACGAAAGAATCTTTACAAAATGTCGGGGGAGCAGGATATATGACTCCATACTATTATTTATCCACTCCTCCTGAAGATAAAGCAATTCAACCCGTGTATGAGGCATATCTAAATAATCCGGAAACATCTGTCAATGAACTAAAATCGCTCTTCTCAAAAGCTGATTTCGTAGCAGAAGATTATAATTTCACGATTCAATTATACATGGAGAGCGAAAATGAAGAACCGGATGAAGAACTATTTACTAAAATTCAACAAGATATTAAGTCAATGAATTCAATACCTAAAGGAAATTACAGTGTAATCATTAATGATAATTTGATTAATGAAAAAGTAGACGATGGAATTAAAGATAATTCTTTGCAATTAACGTTTCCGGACTCCATTGTTAAAAAGTAAGGCTGAAAAAATGGAGAGACTAGGAAATTCTCAGATTAACTAATGACTCAATATCTAGGAAAATATTCAATTTATTAGGCTATATTTTATAAAGTTGGGGTAATTATACAAGTGTGTAATTCTAAAGACTCACAATAATTCCATCAATATGAATAGGTTAAAAGAAACGGAGAACCTTAAATACCACCACTACTTTTTTCCTGTTTTTCCTGATTAATCTAAGTAATTCCTGATCGAACTGTTAATACTTTACAGACTTTTATAAAATATAAAGGTAATGATTTAAATGAACCCATCCAATTAGGAGGATCAGACATTCATGAACAGAAAAAGTAAGTGGATTATATATGGAATCGGACTTTCAATATTACTTGGAGGATGTATGAACATGGATAATGCGAATGGTAATGGTGTGGATGAGACTAAGAGTACGCAGGCTGAAGTGAAGGATCAGTACGCAAGAGTGCAGGACTATAAAGGGGAAGGTTACACGTTAAAAAATGGTAAGGAAAACGATAAAATTGCAGAAGAACATCGTGAAGAAGTTGAGAAGGCAGTAAAAGACTTCTTCTTGGAAAAATATAGTACAGAAGTCAAAGTTCATAATATTGTTGGTAATGTGGATGGGGCTACAGTGTTTGTAGAGTCAACTGGCCCGCTTTCTTTCTATACTTATGCTATTGTCCCAATTAATTCGAGTGATCAGACAATCCAATCAGATGAGGTTTGGTCCCAAGAAGGTCAAGTAGAAAGTGCAATAACAGATGGCTTATATAAAAAATTGTTCGATAATGAATTTACCCAATTAGACAGTTACATGGAGAAAGTTGTAACTGAAGGAGAAGTTGTTGGAAGGACAAAAGAATCGCTTGAAAATATAGCAGGGGAAGGTTATATGACTCCGTACTATTTCATTTCAACGTCACCAATTAAAGATGAGGCTATTAAACCTGTATATGAACTATATATAAAAAATCCTGATGCGAATATAGAGCAATTACAAGCAACGTTTAAAAAAGAAGCATTCGATCCGAAAAATTTAAGAATATCAATTATGCTTTTCATGAAAGAAGAAGGTATCGAACCAAGTAAAAAAGTATTCAATCAGATTATTAATAGTATAGAGGATGCAAATGATTTTCCAAGGGGGGCATATAGTATCTTCGTAAATGATAATAGAATACACAAGGACTCATTTGAAGGTGTTAAAGATAATTCCCTTGAACGTGCTTACCCCGATGAAATCATAAAAGAATAAGGTGGTTTAATAAATGACCAGTCAACAAATTACTAGGGATAAAACAAAGTCTATCGTCTATAGTGATGATAAAAACTTAGTACAATTAGCAGGTCAAGAAGCTTACAAAAAACCTATGAGAGATACTGAATTGTATGTAAATGATGTTGAGTTTATAGTGATAGATACCCACTATGGTGACCCAACTGGTCTTGATTCCCTAACAGTAGTAAATTCAGATACAAACGAAGTAACAATCGTCTACGTAGGTACAGATGCAGCAGCTGAAAACGGAAAACAAGATCTCCTAACCGACGCTCAACTACTCAGTGACCTTACACTTCCCCAACTGGAAGCAGCACAAGACTACTATTATAAGATGAACAAAAAATATCAATCTATTGGAGGTGTTAAGTCGGTTACGGGAAATTCTTTAGGTGGACCATTGGCCAATTCTGTCGCCATTGCACATCCTGAAGTGAAATCCGTTACGCTTAACCCTGCACTCCTTCCTAATGGGATGGCGGACCCTAACAAAAACTACGACAACATCACCAACTACTTCACCAACTATGATGTCCTCACAGGCACCCTCATTGCCCTGGGTCTCGATTCACGCATCCCAGGCAAAAGATATGATATATCAACAGGCATACCCCAGACAGGAGAAGGGTTTAACATCCTTAAAAACAATCATACGGGATATATTGAGGATGGTAAGTATGAGATCGGTCAACCTGGGTCCCCGGGTCATGGTTTCATCTACGACGAAGCCGATGCCCGCATCATGACAAGCATTTGGACTGGCGAACCCCTTTATGGAGGCCATTCAGATAGAATCGAAATCAATCGTGACAACCTCAATCTCTTGGCTGGAGCCCTTGAAGGAGATGTGTCGACAAGGTTGACACAAGCTCAGGAATACTTGAGCCATTCAGAAGAGATTGCCCAGCATGAAGGCGACCGGTATGCTGAACGGCTAAGCCGCCTGCAAATGATTTTTGAAGATTCTTTTGAAAATCTGATTGGCAATCCTTTATTTGTTGGCATTACGACAACCTCTCACCGGTTGACTTCAGAAATTGATCACCTTATTTCTCTCGTTAATATGGCTGAAATTGCGAGCCGGTCTCTCAATGGTGTGTTGAATTCACCCCCTGTCGAACTGGTGGAACACTTATTCAACAGAAGCATCAGTGTGGAGAGTATTTTCGGGCAGGCACGGAGTCAGCTGCTCGAGTTCAAAGGGGAGATTACCACTCTGACCGGCTTCCTTCAGAACATCCTCCACGAAGAAATCCCGGAACTTTTTAGTGGAGGGAAGGAGACGTTTGAGGATCTGTTAGTAAATGATATGCTCGCACACTATAAGATTATCGACTTAAATACTGCGAAGCTGAATAGTCACATTGCAGAGTTTCAAAGTCAGGTTGCAAAATTGGGAGAGAACTTTGGTGAGCGGGATGCCTCCTTGAGTGCCAGCATTTCATCTGGGGCCTCCGTTCAACATACTGTGGCGATGCCGAAGAAAAACGAATATGTTCTGGAAGAGTCTGACCATATGCTTATCGGAATGAAGGTGAAAGAAGTCATTCTGGAAGGATCCTTTGAAAGTTTTAAAGTAGGTTCACACAGTCTGCTTCTTCCACTGTTAGGGACCTTGACAGGACTTGCATTCGCCATCGAAAATACGCTGGAAATCATCTCAGCGCAGATCAAAGGCGCCATGAATATCGCGTTAAGCGGCACGGTGCCTGGAAAAATCATCAGCATCTTCTCCGACTTCGATGACAGAATCCGTTCATACGTATCATCCGCACTGGAACCGATCGACGAGCTCGCCGCCACCATTGAAGGGCTCAGGGATGGATTAACCAGATTGACCATCGGATTCCCAGCCTTACTGGAGAGCTTCAAGCCCTATATCAACGCTGCCATCTTTGATTTAACGAGCTACTCCAACATCCACTTATACAATGTTTCGGCCATCGCCATCCATCAAGAAATGGAGCTGCTCTTTGACGATATCGTCTATCAGCTCAGTCATCACAAAGGAAACTCCATTCAGGCGTTATGCGAAATCTCAAAACGGCTGAAGAACAACATGATCCAACTGCGTCAACAAGTGGATCGCGTCACATTATAGGGACAGGTCCTTCACTTGTTCCTCTTTTTTTGCCGATATAAGGGTTAGTAAATAAACCCGGCCTAGGAGGATAAGACACTCACCAACGAAAAAACCTGGTAATTACTTCATCATTATGTTTAATTATTCAGGCATACCGTGGTAATCCTGGGTTCTGTTTTCGAGTGCGAAATTAACAATTACACATCAAAAGGAGTGTTAAATCGCAATGATTTTGACACTCTTTTTTCTTGATTTAGCGGTGTTCTTGCTAGTAAAACTGTGATTTGATTGGAACGGAAGGTGCGTGATCTCCTGCGGGACTAGCGTGACAGGTGAGACCCCGCAGGCGAAGCTGAGGAGGCTCACCGCACGCCCCGCGGAGTCACGCACCTGGAGTGGAAATCAATAGACATTGTTTTTGGGGTGAATCACTCAACCATTTCTGTGACTAATTAGATGTTTGTACTTCAAACAGAACACGTTATCCAAAGTACACTTTTTTAACATGGGCATAGGATAACTAATAAAATGTGAAGGGATTGATGTAAAAATGTACAATTACCCTTATATGTATCCATATCAATATCCAAATTATGTTCATACACCAAGGTATAACTATAGCATGCAACCTGGATACTGGAATTTCCCTTATGAAGGAAGAGCTTATTCTTATCGCTCTATCCATGATAGAAATATGCCGCTTAAAGATTATGGACCCCAGCCATTCGTCATCAACATCAATGAAGCAACAAAGCAAAACAATACTTACCGTACTGCTTTATGGACAGGAACACATCT
Source organism: Bacillus sp. P14.5 (assembly GCF_003316765.1). Taxonomy (GTDB): domain Bacteria; phylum Bacillota; class Bacilli; order Bacillales; family Bacillaceae_B; genus Rossellomorea. The sequence goes on from NZ_NIJF01000073.1 coordinate 111,283, forward strand.
ACAGACGACTTTAATGAGTATTGATGTTGGCGGTGATATCGGTTTGGAAATGCATCCTGACGTTGATCAATTCCTTCGTATTGAACAAGGACAAGGGATTGTTCAAATGGGAAAGAGTAAAAATAACTTAAACTTTGAAAGAAATGTGTATGATGATTCTGCAATATTTATACCTGCTGGAACATGGCATAATCTAACGAATACAGGGAACAGCCCTCTCAAACTCTACTCGATTTATGCTCCGCCGAACCATCCATTTGGTACTGTCCATGTTACCAAAGCAGATGCCATGGCTGCAGAAGAAGCTCATGGAAATGGCCAGACAGATGTTTTTGGTAAGACACCAGATGAGTGGATAAAACACACCGAATTCTTAGTTAATGAAGGGCTGGAGGACGTTAAAAGAGGGATCAATGCCACACATATTCTACAAGAATTTATTCTAATGGGAGTTCTTGTTGGGAAAGGATATTCTCCTGAAAGAGCTTATGAAACCGTAGAAGAATGGGAACGCACAGGAGAATCTAAACTTCTTCAAAAAAGTAAAAATATGTAAATTTTCCTTTGGTAAATAGTAAGAAGAACCAATACCATATCTAATTCATTTGCTGCGCAGTACCACGCAACTATTTCTAGAAATTAAATATCTATAATTATCACGATTGTGAAAGACCTAAGCCTAATTCCTCTTTAAGATAAGGAGGATTAGGCTTTTTTCTTTAAAATTTGTGGTAAACACGTTGGTATCGTGAACTGCTGGTGAACATGAAGACGGAGATGGTGCATTCTGTAATCAAAGTTAAGGCTTCTCCGCCTTATATAGATTTTGTTTGATCAATCTTCAGCGGCTCATAGGTTATCTCGTACTCGTCCGCTAATTCTTTCATCATCACGTGATATTCGTTCAGCATAGCTTGGTATTCCATCATCTTCTCATTGGCTTCTTCCATCACCTGTAAGTCTTGCTTTTCCAACGCTTCCTTTTGCAGTTCTACAGATTCTAAAAATTTCTCGGTGGTCAGCTTGATCTGCTCTGTTGGCTGTTCGAGTTCCTGGATGGGTGCTGCCAGGCTCCTTGCCTCGGTGACGGCTTCTTTATAAGCAGGGAGAACGTTTTGGTTGATCACTTCCAGCATGGTTTGATCATCGGTGTAATTCTCTCCGGAAACTGATAAGAGGGAATTAAAGGCCACAGTTTCCAGTTCGGAAATAGCATGAATATCTTCCTCGATAAAAGTAATAATCGCATCTTGTTTCTCTACATCCGATGACACAGGAACTTCACTTTCTTCTGAGGATAAAGCAACATCATCATTGTTTTCAGGGAAGGAGTTCTCGGGCGTGGTAGTATTGACACTGATACTGCAGCCTGACAAGATGAACAAACTACTCAAGACGATAACCAGGAATTTCATAGCAGCATATGTCCCTTCTGGATAAATTTGGTCTGCAGTTACTCTTTACCCCGCTAACCATACTGCCTAATCAGAATTAACCTAAAATCTACATATTAGGGACGAGGAAATTTGTATAAGCTATTTTAATTATCTTGATGGAATGCAATTTTAGAAAAATTATGAAATTAGCTACAAATAGTGGTTTCGACCTACTAAAAAATGGAGAATAGTATATTTAAAGAAAAATGTATAAATTAGGTAGTTCCTTTTATTCATTTTAGGAAAAATACACCCAAATTTAACAATATTAGGATAAAAATGAGATATATTTTATTACATAGAACAATAGAGGTGGTTACTTATGGAGGATAATTCATATTTAATTAATCAGTTGTACAGGGATATTCGTTATCTTAATGGAGAGATAAGGGCTAACAGCGAAAATTTATACAGACTGAGGAAGACCTATCAATCTATCTCTGCCCTTCAAGAGGAATTTATTCATAATAGAAGGTTCATAAGGCAGCCTGAAATTACTCACCTGGCTTGGAACGGGAGGCATGCTTCACATTTTGAGGAACTGCGTGGTGAGACGGAAGAGGAGTATATGAGAATTGGCACTAATGAAGTCGGTGTATTACTTGATCGGATCGAAACTAAAATTTCTCATTATGAAAATGAAAACTCCTCTTTATCAAATTCCATTTCCTCTAAACGGGACCGAATCTATCAATTAAGCAATTAAGGAGGAGAGACTGTGGCAGAAATTAAAATTAATCAACAGGAAATTGAAGCAGCACTGAATGATTTGAAAAATAAGATCGAAGGATTTCAGACCAGCAGCCCAAACATGGCCTTTCGTCAAAGCAGACTGGACATGATTGACGAATTGGCAAATATCGAAGAGCAATACTATATGGCCATTCAAAAATATAAAGATATATTAATGAAGACCGAAGAAGATATGAGAATCTTAATCCAGCAGTTCGTGGAAAAAGACCAAGAGTTATCTCAAACCATGAAATGAGGTGGAAGCCATGAAAGTCATTGATGTATCCGAAGTATTTTCTGAATTGAATATCTCCCTTGATAAAAAAGAGAAAGAAAAAGAGCAGGTAACGGATTTGCGTCATTCTCTGAACAGAATCATTAACTTAGACGCTGCTTTAAAGGGGAAGGGCGGTGAAGCCATTAGAGAGAACATCACTCTTTTACATATCCCTGCTGTTCTCCTGCTGAATCAATTCCTGGATGATTACACCAAAACCCTGAATGATTTGCAAAATATGATAAGTGATTTTGAAAAAGAACAGGCTATTGTTAGACAGGACTTTATTGAACAGGAGACCCAACAAGGAATAAATCGGGTTGAGAACATGACAGAGGACTCCATAAATGAAATCAATCAGGAATATATGGAAGTGATTGATCTAGTCGGCGGTTCACCTATTTCTCCGTTCACCATCCAATATTCCTTTGACAAAGCCAAAAGGCACCTCCGCAAGACAGTAGACGGCTTAGAGGACATGGATTCTCAATCTTTAAAAACCCTAAAGGAAACTTCAGGAGAACTTGAACGCATCGTCGACTTTATTAATAAAATAGAAGATTGGACAGCTAAAGGCCTTACCCTCAGCGGCTCCACTATGAAAGAAATAGAAAAATACCTAGCCGAAAAGGACACCATTGGAAAGCTGCTGGACTCGGCAGAACAACTGGCCTTAAAAGAAGGCGATGCTACGCTTATGGGCCAGGTAGCCGATTGGCTGGATAAGTTAGGGAAGTTGAATGGTGGGAAGGATGCGATCAAAGGTACAGTAGCCATGTCAATCCTACTTTCTAGGAGACTTGTTTTTGAAAAGGACGGGAAGGGCCAATTCCGAATTAAGGCACATCCATATTGGTTGAAAAATAATGGTGCATATAGATCTAAGCTCGCCAGTGCAATTCACAAAATATTAGATAAGGGTAGTAAAAGTAATATAGGTACCATAAAAAATTACTTTAAAGAATATAATGGGAAACCAAGTAGGCTTTTAAGGAAGTTGGTAGGGCTCAAGAGTGGTACAAATCTAATTAGTTTTCACACAATTTTAGAAAGACAACATCCATACTTGGATTTTAGAAAGGGATTAGCACAGGCATATAGCAGATTTTCGTTAGATATGAAGTCTACTGTAAAACAATTTACAAACACCAAATCTTTAAAAGCTGTATTAAAAAAGGTTCCTTATGCTGGCATAATTTTTTCTGTTGCAACTAATGGAGGAGAGCTTGTAAGCGATAAAAATAAAAATAAAACTCTAAGTGAAAAAATAGGCCGTGCAACAGCAGGAATCGGGACTGATATAGCTATAGCAGGCATGACCACGGGTGGTGCTGCAATAGGGACGTTGATATGTCCAGGAGTTGGCACGGTTATTGGTGGAGCGATTGGTGCAACAATAGGTATAGTCGGATCTATCAAATATGAAGAGCACATTAAAAATATTGGAGAGTCAGCAGGAAAGTGGGTAGGAGACAAGGTTAGTGATGCAGGAGAAAAGATGGGGAATTTATTATCAAATACACAAGATTTAGTTAGCGGTTTATTCAGATAGAATGTTAGAAAGGAAGATTAACTTGAATGAATTAGGGGCTGCTAAAGAATTTTCATTATATACAAGTGAACTAGCTGCTTGTTTGGCGATGTGTGGATATGAATCAATAGCTGGTGAAGTTTTACAAATATATTTAAATAATAATAGTGATGAAGAAATAGAGATGTTAATAGCTGAATCTGAGGCAACTTTAAACAGCAAATCATTACTAGATAGTAATAGAAACTCTTTTCTTATTCAGGAATTAGAAAACCTAATTCATTTACTAGTAAAATCAAATAAAAAAGCAAGATGTGTAACTAAGGAGTCAGTATTATTTATTCATTCGATACTCGGAGCAGATAGAGTCTTAATTCAACAAATAAGAGATAATACCCATTTTTTCTTAATCATCAACATTGAGGAAGGGTTTGACTCTATTCTGAAGAATCATTATAAGATGAATATAGACTCATTTCATCTATATAATCATCCTTCAATCAAACTAACAGAACAGATATTTGATCAACTTCATACTCTGGAAGATCCAATTATAGAATATATGAGAAACGATAAGAAGGTAGATTCAGCTTTAAAAGAATTTCTTTTGGATTTTAGAAAAAATAATAAGACCTTTGATAATTTATCTTTGATGGAGACTAATTATACAAATAATAGGATGGATATCAAAGAAGTCACTTTTTTTATTCCGTCTGTAAGCAACATATGGCATTTAGATTATGAGGGTATTAATAAAGATCAAATTTTTATTCATCACTCTTCGCCTGACAAATACATCCGAAGACTAAGTGAATCTATATTAACGTTTATCAAATAATTTCATAGGTTGTCTGGTGAAAGGAGTATTTATGAAAAGAAATATAGCAATCATACTAACACTTGGCTTTTGGCTTTTGATATCTATCTATCTAACAGGAATAAACATTCCATTCCCGAGTTCACTAGTCATTGTGATGTTAGGGATTAACACGATTTTTGCGTTCTTCTCAATATTCATCCAACGCCTAGTAGTCGTGCTTTATGAATCAAATGTATTTGAAAAGCCTCATTCTTTTTCGGACTATTTTTATAAATATATTGCGATTCTTACATCAGGTGTGAACTATTACGTGCAATTGGTCATCCGGCGTCTTCCATTTATCTTTAATAAGGTTATGGGTGTTGTGTTTTTTGTCTTTTTGTTATTCATCAATTTTACAATGATGTATATTTACAATTACCAATAAACGTTTTTAATGGAGGTGAACTTATTGGAGAAATTAGTAAGACCGTCTTATCAGGAAGTTTTATCGGCTTTGGAACATATGAAAAGCAAATCCTCCCTGCAAGAATTTAAGAGTATACATAAATTAAGTGCTGAGAAAGTTGACGGTATACCAGTGCTGCCCAAGAGTGCCCGTCTTAATGAATTGCTTGAAAAAATTCTCAACGCAAAAAAGATGATAGAGTTCTCTAGAGAAAATAGTACTGATACCTTGGCCGTTTATTATTATAATAAGGAAATGATTTCTGTATCTACAGATGATCAAAATTTCATTACTATTTTTCCTATTGGTAATAAAGATGAATTGAAGAAGAGAATGGCAAAATTTTATGAAGTCGATTTATCTTTTGAGAATAATCCAGTGGAAGTAAATATTGGTATCACGGAAGAAGACTATGACCGCCTTCATTCTAAAACACCTGATGAATTAACTGCTATGATTCAGGATGAGAAGGTTGATAAGAGGCTTCAACGTTTTCTTTTGGACTTTAAAAACAATCATCAAAAGGCAGACCGTATTAATTTTAAAATGAAAGAAAGAACCAGCGAACTTTTTACGGAAGGTTCTGTATTGTTTTTTGTGCCTGGTGAGAAAAATATATGGCATATAAAATATGATGAAATAGAATCAGGAATGATCTATTTAATGAGTAACAGCATAGCGGAGTATTTTACAGGTGCAGAACTTTTAATAGAAAAATTCTTAGAAGAAGAGCCTGTAAAGCCTCAATTAAACAAGCCAGCCGGCACCAAGAAAATAGATAGTGAGAAATTCTTTTCCATCAAGAGAGGCTTTTCTTTTTTCTATAAAAGTAATATAGCTGTTGTGATCGGGCTTTTGTGCTTCTTTATCAATCAATCAAGCTGGGTAGAACAGGGAGGAATAAACTTATTTATTGTCTTTATTTTGACTGAATCCTTCCTGCTCCTTCTATCCTTGATTGCTTGTTTTAAAGAGAAAGAAGAGAAAGCAGCGGCTGACAAACGTTTGAAGACCGCATAGTAAATTCATTCGTTCTTTTGCGACTTGTACAATACGGAGGAAAGGAAAACATTATGAAAAGCTCATTGGCTGCATTGCTGGTTTTCGGTGGATGGACATTAGTATCCTTATCTCTGTATCAATCTATGCCGCTGCCCACCTCATTTTTATATTTCTTAATCGGTGTAAATATCATCTTTGCGTTTTTCTCTATTTTTATTCAATCCAATTTAATTAAGCTATATAAATCGAATGTTTATAAAGAACCTATGACTTTTATAGATAGCTTTTTTAAATATATGGCCATTTACATGTCTGGGCTGAATCATTACGTACAAAGTGTTTTATCCGGGCTTCCTTTTTTAGTCAATAAAGTATTAGGGATAGTATTCTTAACCTATCTGCTTTTTGTGAACTTTTTGCTAATGGGAATATTTTTTGAGTAGATTAAAATTTTATCTTTTTCAAGAGGATCCTAAAGTTCTAACCTAAAGGAAAGGGTTAAATGAATGGCGTATGTAAAGAAAGATACAGTTTTTTCATTTAAGAAAGGCTATTCATTCTTCTGGAAAGCACAGGCAGCTTTCTTAGTCTTATTGCTTTCAATACTTATAAATATTAATGGGTGGAATCCACAAATCAATAGAGGTGTTATAATATTCTTGGCGTTAGTTTCAGAGTCTGTCATTTTTCTCTTCTTTTTGGCTGCCTGTATCCAGAAGAGTAAAAGATCACAAAGCAATGTTTAACAACAATCTGAGGTAGAGAAAAAACTTATAATTTATCAATTCAGCCACAGCTGCCATGTAAAGGTCTGCTGTGGTTTTATCTTATCTATTTAAGGGAGAATTTGCATTTAGGCCAAATTTTAGCCCGTAAAATGGTATGATAGTCATAACTATGTTTTAAGAGGTGTAAATTATAATGAGCGAGTCACAAACTCCCGAAGAAGAAATACGTCAACTGAGGGAAAGAGTAGAGGAATGCGAAAGGCTGATCGATGAGCTTTCTACCCCGATTATTCCTTCCATCATTCCCGAGACGATGCTGGTTCCTTTAACAGGAACACTAAATGAAAAAAGGTTAGATAATATTCAAAATAAGGTATTGTTCAGCATCCAAAAACAAAAGGCAGACACGGTTCTCCTTGACTTTACAGGCATCAGCCATTTAGACGTGGAAGAACTGGGGCTGCAAAACTTGATCTATCGAATCAGCGAGCTGCAGGCCGGATTAAAATTAATGGGCGTGGAAACAATCTTTGTCGGATTTAAACCGAACTTCGCACATGAAATGGTCATCTCCGGAGTCGACACAAGCAAGTTCATCACACATGCCAACTTCCGCGATGGACTGAAGTATCTAATGGATAAAAAAGGGCTGGATTTCATAGAAACCGAACCAGCCAAGTAAAGAAGGACCATTATCTTTCAGAGATGATGGTTCTTTTTGTTTTGAAGTATAGATGAAGGGGTTCCGTTTTGGGAGGGAAAATTACAATCTATCAAGCATACACTAATTATTGTGCTGCTGAAATATGAGGTGCAAATGTGTTAAATGACTTGTCAATTCGCATCCCGTCATGCGGATAAGAGTTCTTCTAAAGAATTGAGTGAAACCAATATTCAATTAAAGGATTACATAGCTTTTATGTGGAATTATGAAAGAGTATGGTTAGTTTTTGGAAATTTATATTGTCTAACAGATGGAGCAGTTTAGATAGAAGAAGTTATTGATATATTAAAAAGATAAATGTAATTTTTACAAAGAATTGAGGTGCAATGGATGTCTCAAATTAGAATTGTATTAATAGGAAGTGTTTCAATCTTTGACAATGATAAAGTTTTAATAATAAAAGAGAATAAACCTACTGCTGTAGATAAGTGGAACTTTCCGAGTGGACATATAGAGTATGGTGAGGACATTATTTATTCAGCTCAGAGGGAAGTTAAAGAGGAAACGGGATTAGAAGTTAAACTGACCGGCACGACTGGAGTATATAATTTTATCAGTAACACGAACGATCAAGTAATTTTATTTCATTTTATTGGGGAGATTACTGGAGGTACATTAAATCTTGAAGAGGATGACATCATTGACAGCAAATGGGTACAAGTTAATGACCTTGTAGCATTTGAAAACGAGGAATTACGAGAATCGCATTTAATGAAACAGATAATTAATAACTTAATAGAAGAAAATCTTTATTCAATTAGTGTATTTAATGACCAACTTTTTAAATAGTTCTTACTGGAGGTTTATTGGTTTAAAGGGAGCTTAAACGGAACAAGAAGTTCATAAAAATTAAGAACCGGATCCATTTGGGTCTGTTTTTTTTTGCTGTAAAACACAATTTAACTTGCACAGTTATTTCAGCTGCTAATTAAGGTGTGAACTATGGTTTGCTTGCCTTAAACGGTAAACACAAGTTTCCCTGAAGAGTGTTCTAACTATTTTTAGCTTAGCTTGTCTTTGAAGTGAATCCCAGCAACAGATTTGAACCTTCCGCGATGGGCAGATATATTTGATGAGCAAAAAAGGCTGGATTTCATAGAACCCACACCAGCCAAGTACTAAGAACTCCGTTATAAGAAATGTTTTGCAGTAAGCCCACTTCAGTAGAGAAAAAAGTTTCTAATATATTGAAGAATCTCGCCATTAATTTTCTATTTATTTGAATCTATCTCAAGAAGTTATACAAAGAAATGGGTGATCAAGGTGTAAACAGTTTCCAAGACCCTTCGGATAAAATTTCTATCTCTCCATCGTAAACCTTGATTGCCGTTTGATCGTCAATTGCATACGAGGGTCCCTGCATCTCGGCAGCCCATTTCTCTGCGGCAGCCATGTTGTTTCCAGGCAGCATTTCGTGATCCAGGTGGGGGAAAATTGAAAAATCAACCATTCCCAATGTTTCATCACCGCCGCTTGGCGGAGTCCAGCCAACGAAGTATTCCCCTATTTTAGGTGCCATTACCATGCTCCCGGCACTCATTCCTACATATACTAAGTTTAGTGTCGGTAAAAGGTCTGCTAGCCCGGATAGACGCATCCAGTGGCACAGATAAAGGGCGTCACCGCCTGACACCAGCAATACATCTGTCTCCTGAACAAGTGGTATCCAGTGTTTTTCGTCGATGCTGGGAAGCGCTGTGAGCTCCAATACGCCGACAGACTTCCACCCAAGGTTGACCATAGGATTCTCTTCTTTCCCACTGATGAACTCCCAGGCTTTAACACCAGGGCCAACCCAAGGGTGTCCATACATCGCAGTGGGGATGCACAGGGCGTTGCAGTCAGCAATCGGCTTTCCCAGCATGTCAACCAGCGCGTTGTGAATGGTTTTGTTATTGACGCCGCCAGATGTAAGCAGAAGTTTCATAAAATCACTCCTTTTCTTTTGTGTTACTGTCAATTTTGTTCATATTTCTAAGATAGCAACTCGAGCTTTATGGATGATTAGGACACTTCTATCCGATGTTCAGCTTAGATGTCTATTCAAACACCTAGTAAACAATCTGTCCTAGACTTTACAATTCTACAAATCTTATATAAATCCTTGTTTAACCATTCTGTCCTTCCGACATTAAGTACCTTCTTTCATAATGTCGGAAAAATATAATTTCAATAACTGTTATTATTTTAGGCACTTAGTTTACCTAAATAACTATATTACAAAACTGATTGAAGCGGAAGGTGCCCGACCTCCTGCGGGACTAGCGGTCGTCCAGTTCCAGGGCCTTAGCCCCTCGGGATTGTTAATATTTTTAGATTACCTTACTTACTATTATATAAGACTGATTGAAGCGGAAGGTGCCCGACCTCCTGCGGGAGCAGCGGGACAGATGAGACCCCGCAGGCGCAGCCGAGGAGGCTCAACGCCCGCCCCGCGGAGTCGGGCACCTGGAGCGGAAATCAAACCCATTTAAACCGCATATTTAATCCCCCTGGAACACACCCCAATAGTTAATCAAACCAAAAAGGTGTCGTATATCTCTACAAAAGAGAAATACAACACCTTTTTAAGTATGGAAAAACAATCCTGTAATAAAACAGTCAAATATAAAACACCTTTTACAAAATGTAAGCGGTTTTATATAAAAGCGTTTTCATAGAAAATAAAGTTAAATAAAGGGAAGGGGTTAACAAAAATGAAACTATTAAACAAGCTGGTTGCGGGAGTTGGGATTTCGACGATGCTATTTGCTGCAGGATGCAGCGGCGGTTCGACAGAATCAGGCTCAAGTGATGAAGGCAGCAAAGATAAAGTGGTACTGGATTACTGGCACACTTACAGTGATCAAGAAGAGGTCATCCTGAACGATGAGATCAAACCTTTGTTTGAAAAAGAACATCCAAACATCGAATTGAAATTAACTCGTATGCCATATGAAGGCTTGAAACAGCAAGTTGTTGCAGGTGTATCAGGCGGAGAAGCTCCGGACTTAATGCGTATGGATATCGTATGGGTATCTGAGTTCGCTAAAATGGGTGCTCTTCAAGACCTAAGCGAGTTCGACGGTTTTGAAGAAGTAAAGAACAGCGTATTCGAATCACCAATGGCAACGAACATTTTCGAAGGAAAGTATTACGGAGTTCCTGTTAATACAAATACAAAAATCGCTATCTATAATAAAGAATTGCTTGAGAAAGCTGGTTACACTGAAGCACCTGCAACAATGGATGAATTAGTGGACGCTTCTCAAAAAGCGGTAGACGCTGGAGCTAAAGGCGGAATGGCAATCGGCGGAAGCTTCTCATGGGCTTTCCTTCCATACTTCTGGAGCCTTGGCGGAACAATGACAAATGAAGATTATACAAAATTCGATGGATACTTGAACAGCCCTGAAAGTATTAAAGCTGTTGAAGAAATTGCGAAATGGGAAAAAGATGGAATCGTAGCACCTACAATCCTTGGCGGAGAGCCTGGCGTGTGGGATGGTATGAAAAACAATGAATACCTTATGATCGATGACGGTCCTTGGTTCTACAGTGTCCTGGCTAATGAAGAAGGAAGCAAGTTCAACCCTGAAGAACAAACGATCAGCGGTTTAATGCCTGCAGGTCCTGGCGGCAGCAGCTCTGTTATCGGCGGAGAAAACCTTGTAACATTTGCTGGTTCCGAGCATCCGGAAGAAGCTTGGACTTTTGCGAAATGGATGCTTACAGATGAGCCGCAAAGAATTATGGCTAGTGTAGGATTAATCCCGACTAACCAAGAAACTGCGAACGACCCTGAAGTTATTGAAAACCCAATCGTTCAAAAATATGTAGAACAGCTTGAAACGGCATTGCCGCGTACTCCAATCCCTCAATGGTCTGAAGTTGAAGCAATCATCAACTTGAACTTCGAAAAAGTGATCCGCGGGGAAATGGGAGCTAAAGAAGCAATGGATGATGCAGCGAAGAAAGCAGATTCCTTACTGCAACAATAACACTGACAAAAGAAGATACTCGCCAGGCGCCTTGCCGGTGCAGTATCTTCTTTCATTAAGGCTCTTTTCGTAAACTTTGTTGAAAAGCAAGCTGATTGCAGAGAGTTTAATAGGCTCTTTTCTAAATGATTGTCGCTTTAAATGCTGTTTTACCTTACACCCGTTTACGTAGGAGGATTGGAGCGGAAGGTGCTCGACCTCCTGCGGGACTAGCGGGACAGGTGAGACCCCGGAGGCGAATCTAGCTTCAGCGGCCAGCGACTAGCAGATTTCGGTCTCTCTCCTTGCGATAAGTCATCATCGAATCGCTTACGCTCTTCGGGATTCCTTTATCCCATGCGAGAGCCCTAAAATCTGTACGTCGCTGAACGGCCGCTTCCGCTTTTTATGAAGCCGAGGAGGCTCAACGCCCGCCCCGCGGAGTCGGGCGCCTGGAGCGGAAATCCACTGCTTTTAAACAGCCACAATCATGGCGAAAAGAGCCTTTTCAAAAGAGCAAGGAACAACTAACGCAGATATCAAGGTCAACAGGTTTTGCGAAGAGAGTCTTTACCAATAGTGAGGGGGGAGCAGGGGTGCTACCTAATTTAAAAAACAATAATAATCAAGACGTCGTGATGCTCGATAAGAAGCCGATGTCCAGCAGAGTAAAAAAGGATTTAGACAATGGCTACAGGTTTTTCCGTTTCTGTTTTTAGGATTAGCGGGTGCCAGCATTTTCGTCGTCTATCCTCTAATCAAAGGAATTGTCATGAGTTTTCAGGATTACAATATCATGCCTGGTGCCGAAAGCCCGTTCGTCGGCTTGGAGAACTACATGAAGGCATTTTCCGATCCTGCTTTCAGATACGCAGTGCGAAACACCTTTTTGAATACAGTCGTCACGGTGCCGATCAACTGGTTCCTCGGACTGTTCTTTGCCGTTTTAATCAACATCCAGTTCGTTAAATACAAGATTACCTTCAGGACTCTATACTATCTTCCAATCATTACTTCCTGGATCGTTGTCGCTTTCCTTTTCCGTTATTTGTTTGCGGATGGAGAGAACGGCTTGATCAACTTTCTTCTTGTGAATATTGGAATCGTGGATGAGCCGATCAGCTGGCTGCAAAATCAATGGACCGCGATGATCGTTATCTGGCTGTTCCATATCTGGAAGACAGTCGGTTGGACCGTTGTCATTTACCTGGCAGCCCTTCAAGGCATTCCGAAGAACCTATATGAAGCGGCAGCGATTGATGGAGCAAGCGGCATCAAGGCCTTCCGTTTTGTCACTATCCCAATGCTTGGACCAATCACCGCCTTTGTTATCATCAACCTTGTCATGGGTGCTTTCAATATCTTCCCGCAGGTGTACTTTATCACCAATGGCGGACCGATGGGGCAGACAGAAGTGCTGCAGAGCATGATATATAAGCAGGCTTTCAATAACTTCAACTTTGGTTATTCCTCAGCCCTGGGTGTAATGATGGGATTAACGATCTTCCTCATTACGTTGACGCAGCAGAAAAAACTTGGAAGACAGAGGTTCATGTAACCAGAGGAGGAGGTTTTACAAATGAAGGGAAACATTTTTTCAAAAATTATCGTATATTCGTTTCTAATATTCGGGCTTGTCATTTTTATCACACCATTCATTTATATGCTCATGACCACCTTCATCGGCGAAGCATATTCACTGCCTCGGCCGCATGAAGTATTTACCGCAGTTCCTAATCTGGAAAACTATGAAACGGTTTGGAACAAGAATAACTTTTTCCGTTACTTCATGAACAGTTTGCTTGTGGCGGGTGTTGCGACAGTCGGTAGCGTGTTTTTAGGAGCCCTGACAGCATACGCGTTTGTACGCTTCACTTTTCCAGGAAAAGAACTACTGTTCAGAATGTTTCTGTTCACAATGATGATTCCTCTTGTATTGGCAATCGTTCCACAGTTCACGGTTATCAAGAGCCTGGGGCTTGTCAACACGTATTGGGGATTATGGCTTTTGTATATCGGCGGTGGGGTAGTGGGATCAACCTTCTTCCTGCGCGGATTCTTTGAAACCGTACCAAAAGAATTGGAAGAATCCATCTTGATGGACGGCGGCGGAAACTGGACGATCTTCAGAAGGATCTACCTTCCGCTGTCCAAGCCGGCTCTGGGAACAATGGCGATCTTCGCTTTCTCCGGAACATGGGATGAGTACTTTGTCGCGTTAACAATCATCAAAGATGAAGCAATGAGAACACTGCCGATTGCCTTGATGATGTTCCAAGGTAAATACGCGAGCAACTGGTCATGGATCTTTGCAGCTTCAATCATTGCCATCCTGCCGGTTATCTTGATCTATATCATATTCCAGAAAAAGTTCGTCCAAAGCGGCGACTCAGAAGGCGCTGTCAAAGGTTAATTTTTCAAGATCTTTTCGTAAACGTTGCTGCTGTTTAATATGAATTCCGAAAGACAATGTCATATTTCAGGGTGAATTTGCGAAGAGAGTCTTTTTTTAAAAAAGCAGATTAAGGAGACTTTCATGAAAAATCAAAAGAAATTAGCGTTAGTGTTAAGTGTCGGTTTGGGATTGAATGTATTGGCGGGCTGTACGTCAAATGAACCCGTGTTTCAATCCGCCACGATCGAGTCAGGAGAATGGGTGAGCTCCCTGAACACGGATAAAGCTGCTTATGCTCCTGGAGATAAAGTGAAATTCACCCTTACCCTGCAGGAAAAGGTGAAGGAAGGCAGCCTTCTTATTCAATATAAGCACCTCGACGACCAGGTGGAAGAACAGGAAGTAACATTGTCTGACTCCCAGGAAGTTACGTGGGAATGGACTCCTGATAAAGAAGACTTCAAAGGGTATATGGCTGAGGTTTATGTAAAAGAAGGGAAGGATGTCGTTGATCACCAGAATATTGCGGTCGATGTCTCATCCGACTGGAGTAAATTCCCGAGATACGGTTATCTCGCCGACTTCTTTGCGATGGAGGAAGGCGAACAGGAGGCCATTATAGACAAACTGAATCGTTTCCATCTCAATGGCATTCAATTTTATGACTGGCAGTTCAAGCATGAAAAGCCGTTAAAGATGGAAAATGGAGAGGTTGCTGAAACGTGGCCGGACATTGCCAACCGGGAAGTGTCTAAGAAAACCATCGAAAATTATATAGAGCTCGCTCATGAAAAGAACATGATGGCCATGAACTACAACTTATTATTCGGCAGCTATGAGAATTTTGAAGAAGAAGGGGTCAAAAAGGAATGGGGAATTTTCCGTGACCCTGATATGGATGACCAGGACAAGCATCCGCTTCCTGAGAACTGGGCAAGCGACATCTATTTAATGGACCCTTCCAACGAAGGCTGGCAGGAGCACTTGATCAATGCGGAGAAGGAAGTATTCGATCACCTGGATTTTGACGGCTGGCATGTCGACCAGCTTGGCGACCGCGGTGTTTTATGGAACGGACAGGGCAAAACCATTGATCTTGCCCAGACGTATGTTCCATTCCTGGAGCGTGCCAAATCTGAACTGGAAGTGGACTTTGTCATGAATGCCGTGAGCCAATATGCACAAGGGTATATTGCCTCCCAGGCACCGGTGGACTTCCTGTATTCAGAGCTTTGGGATGGCCACACAACGTATGACAGCTTGAAAAAAGTAATCGATCAAAACTCAAAGTACAGCAAAGGTGAACTCAATACAGTGCTGGCGGCTTACATGAACTATGATCTGTCCAACAGCAAGGGTGAGTTCAACGCACCTGGCGTGCTGATGACAAACTCTGTCATCTTCGCATCAGGCGGCGCCCACCTCGAACTTGGGGAGAACATGCTGTCAAAAGAATATTTCCCGCATAAAAATTTAGAAATCACGGATGAATTGAACGACCAGCTCACAAGCTATTATGACTTTACTGTAGCGTACGAAAACCTGCTTCGCGACGGCGCGGAGGAAGTTGAAAAAGAAGTAACTATAGAGGGTCAGGAAGTAACGGCTTCCCCTGAATTGGGTGCGCTTTGGAGCTTTGTTAAAAAGAAAGACAAACAAGAAATCATCCAGCTCATCAACTTCACAGATGCTGCATCGATGGAGTGGAGAGACAATGATGGTTCCCAGCCGGAGCCTTCTGTGAAAGAAGAACTGAAGGTAACCATCAAAACGGATGGAGATGTTGAGAAAGTCTGGACAGCTTCACCGGATCTCTATGAAGGTTCCGCCATGGAACTGGAATTCAAGCAGAAGGTTGATTCGCTCGAATTCACATTGCCGTCTATTAAATATTGGGATATGGTAGTGTTAGAATATAAGTAAACTTACTTTCTCTTTTGAGGACGTCGCGGGGAGTGCGGTTGATTGATGGATGCCGCTGTTCCCGGTGTCATGCCTTTGAATGGGTTGCCAGCGGGGAAAATAAGGGGAGTTTTTCCCCTTATTTTCAGATTTGTACTGATTTTGAGGGTGAATAAGGGGAGTTTTTCCCCTTATATGAAGAAAAAGCCCCTATTTTCTAGTGGTTCTAGTCAAATAAGGGGAATTTCTCCCGCTATTTCAGTGATTTTCGGTGCTTTTAATGAAATAAGGGGAGTTTTTCCCTCTATTTAGAAGAGTAACTGAAGTGTTGGCCTTGCCGGAGCAACCAGTGGGAAAATAAGCGGAATTTGTCCGGTTAAATGCCGGTTTGAGCCCAATTTATTGGTAAATAAGCGGAGTTTTTCCGCTTATCTAAGGCAGAAGTGCCTATCTGATAGTCAATTGAGTCAAATAAGCGGAATTTTTCCGTCTATTCCAGCAATTATTGGTGTTGTTTTGTAAATAAGCGGAATTTCTCCGCCTATTATAAAAAGCACAAGCGCCCGCGTCCCGCAGGAGCTCATAAGCCGGCAGCGAAGACCCATAACCGCACTCAAAACAAACCAAAAAACCCCCAGAAAATACCCTGAAAAAAGAGAATTAAGATACATTTAATACTACAGAGTAAAGAGGGATCCAGCGATGATTTACAACCTACTTAGAAAACGTCTGGCTTCAAAAGTCATCGTCACTATATTGATTGTCAGTTTGATCCCGACCGTATTTAATAGTTTGTTTTTCTATCAGTCCGCATCGGATGTGGTAAAAGAAAATGTCAGAGAATCTTCGCTGCAGATCGCTAGGCAGGCAGCAGATTCTCTTTCGTTTATTTTTTCCAATGGCAGTGATATGTCGGACCTTTTATACAGCAACGAACGGATTCAGGAAATAGTTAAGGCGGACCTGAATGATACCGCTTCACCCGCTGAAATCAAAGAAAACCAGGAGTACATGAACTCTTTCCTGAATTCGAATATCTATACCAGTTCATTTGTCCGCATCATTTATGTGCTAAAAGATGAAGGAAACAGCTGGGGAAGCGGGACGTTCTCGCCTTATAAGCTTTCCATGGTCAATATTGACAAGTCGGAGTGGGCAAAGGAGTCTGTCAAAAAAGACGGTGAGTTGGTCTGGGGCGGCCTGCAGTACGATAAGTTCAGCGGAGCGGGAGAGAATACTGCCCTCGTGCTTCCCATCACCAGAGTCATGAAGGATTTTGACAATATGGAAAATATCGCGTATGTGCAGGTCAGCCTGGATGGAAATGCGATCCTCGAAAAAATCAATCAAATTAAATTGGGGAAAACGGGCCGCTTTTTTGTGGTAAATGAATCGGCGGAAGTGATGATCGACAACGACCTGGATGAAATCGGGAAGCCTGTCCATAATGATGAACTGCGGAATTACATTAAGGGTAAGAAGCAGGAGTTTGAATTTCATCAGAACGGCGTCCATCAGTATGGCGTCATGCAGCCGATCGGCAATGGCTGGTCGATTGTCGGCATCGTCCCTGTCACTGAAATCACAGGTGAAATTGTGTCGATCCAGCGCATCATCATTTTTGCCTCTGTCATGTTCGGCATCATTGCAATCATTCTTGGCATTGCCATCGCCAAACGGGTGACAGAGCCTGTCAAAGTATTGACAAAGCAGATGAAACTGGTTGGAGAAGGAGATTTTAAAGTCCGGACAGCCGTCAGTTCGGTTGATGAAATCGGCGTGATGAGCAGCCAGTTCAATCACATGATCAATCAGGTGGATAATCTTTTGGAACAGATAAGAGAAGAGCAGCGGCAGAAGCAGGAAGCCGAGCTCAGGGCCATCAAACACAGGATCAATCCTCATTTTCTATTCAATACGCTGAGCACGATCCGCTGGCTTGTACAGTTTAAGGAAACTGAACGGGCCAACACGGCGCTGTCTTCTTTATCGAAGCTGCTGGAAGGCAATATGGGGAAAACCGGAACCTTCATATCCATCAAAGAAGAGATCGAGCTGGTTGAGAATTTCATGCTCATCCTGCAAATCCGCTATCAGCAGAACTTCTACCTGAAAACAGACTTTGAAGAGGATGTGGAAGACTTCCAAATTCCGCGTATGCTTCTTCAGCCGATTGTCGAGAATTCAATTTTTCATGGAATCGTCCCTACTGGGAAAGAAGGAACAATCGTTATATCCGGTAAAAAGGTTGAACGGGGAGTGGAGCTGGAAATCCACGATAACGGCTTGGGGATCAAGGAAGATATCCTGCAGAAATTTCAGCAGACATCAGATACATCCAGTTCCTATTTAGGGATAGGGCTCAGTCATGTGTATGACTCTGTGCGCCTTTATTTTGAAAAGGATTCGAAGGTGGAAATCACGAGTACGGAAGAAGGAACTATCGTGAAATTACTATTGCTATCGGAACCAGGGGGTGAGAATCGTGTTTAATGTAATGATTGTAGATGATGAACCGATTATCCGCTTTGGACTGAAGTCCTCCATCGATTGGGAAAAAGAGAACCTGAAGCTCGTCGGTGATTACCCGAACGGCAAACAGGCATTGGATGCCATGGAGGACACTGCGGTCGATATCCTGATCACTGACATCAAAATGCCCGTAATGGACGGCATCACACTCATGAAAAAAGCGCTGGAAAAGAATTCAAAGCTGAAAATCGTGCTGGTCAGCAGCTATAACGAATTTGAATATGTAAGAGAAGGGCTTACACACGGAGCCGTTGATTATATTTTAAAGCCGACGCTCGAGCCTGAAACCTTTTTGAAAACGGTTCAGAAATGCGTGGACAAGATTGAGGAAGAGCAGAGTATGGACAGGAAACTGGAGTATGCCAGCAGATCGACTGATGCGGCCAACAGAAGAAAAATGGAACAGGAAATCAAGCGGATTCTTTTAAAAAAGAATGAAGACGTCAAGAGCGAAAGCATCAAGGAGATGTTTGCGGATCCCCATACAATCGTTCTGTTGAAGCTGAAGGAAATCGACAGAGTCGAAGAGGATTTTGGTTTTCTATACAACAGCCTGATTTTTGAAGAAATACAAGAAAGATTTTATCAGGAAATGGATGAAGGGATCTGCTTTCTAGTCAGTGACAGCGAGCTGATCTTTCTTCTGAAGAAGACGGGTGATCCCTTATCCCTGACGCACATGGTCAAGGAGAAAATTGAAAGCGAAACGTCGATCGGCATCATCTACGGATACGATGTCGTCCAGAATGTTCAGGATCTGGTAAAAGGATATTACCGGGCCCATTCCGCGTGCAGAAGATATTTTTTCCATAGTGAGAAAGAGGTATTCAAGTACAGACCGGATCTGGCGAAGGATGTCCCGGCGATTTCAGAACAAGAGCTGGAAGGGGTCCTGCTACCCTTCGATGAGAGCAGAAGCCAGCAGTTCATTGAAGACCGGTTTGGTGTATGGAGCAGTGAAAGCATGAATCCTTCCGATATTAAAAAAGAGGCAGGGAATATCTTAAAAACCATTTTTATAAAGAAGATTGATTTGCCCCTGCTGATGGAAAAGATTGCGATCATTGAGGCTTCGGCAACTTTGGAGGAAGTCCGAAAATCCACCCTTGAAGGTCTCAAAGCCTGTGCCCAGCTGTTAGTGAATGGTGAAAGCAAGCCTCATATGGACAATGAACTTCTGGATAAAGCCCTGCACTATATACATGCCAATTATACAGAAGAACTGACGCTGCAAAATGTAGCCGACCATATTCATATCAGCCGCAATTACTTTAGTATTCTTTTCAAAAGGCTGATGGATCAGAATTTTATCGATTATGTCATTGAACTCCGGGTGAAGAAAGCGAAGGAGTTACTGAGGCAGACCTCCTTGAAGGTGTATGAAGTGGCAGCCAATGCGGGTTTCAATGATGTGAAGTATTTCAGTAAATTATTTAAAAAAGTTACGGGCCAATCTCCCGGGGATTACAGGCTGAATCATGAACAGTAAGAAAGGAACTCCGTCCATGAAGCGTTCATTGCTGCCATTGGTCATGCTGGTGCTGACGATGCAGGGCTGCATGAACCAGAATATTATTGAAGAGAACGAACCCGTCCAGATGGATACGGGGAACGCCAAGGAACAGATTGAAATCTGGCATACGTATAGTGATGAGGAGACACGGATCTTCGAGCAGGAAGTCATTCCATTGTTTGAAAAGGAGAATCCGGAGATCGATGTCAAGCCGGTTCGCCAGCCTCACAATGAGCAGCTGATGTCTGCATTGATTTCGAGGGCATCGGTCAACCGCACGCCTGATATTATCCGGATGGACATCACCTGGCTTCCGAAGTTTGCCGACCTGGAGCTTCTCTATCCTGTGAGTGAGTTCGATGACTTTAATGAAGTCAAAGATCGATTTTATTTTCCGCCATTGGAATCCAATCGTTATGGGGACGACTATTACGGCCTGCCTTTGAATACCAACACGAAAGCAGCGATTTTCAATAAGGACACCGTTGAAGAACTTGAATTGGAACAACTGCCCCGTACGATGGATAATTTGCTGAAGATTGTGGAAGAGAATCAACTGAAGATCGCTATGAATGACGTATCCCCATGGAGCAGCCTGCCTTACTTTTACGGCTTGGGCGGGAAACTGCTGAGCCCGCAATATACTCAGGCTGCAGGATACCTGGACAGCAGGGAAAGTATCGAGGCCGTAGAGAGGCTTGTGCAGCTCTATGAGAATGGAAATTTCCCTCCTGAAATCTTGAAGGGATATCCGCAAACCTGGGAAAAAATCAGGACCGGAGAGTACTTCATGATCGATGAAGGGCCATGGTTCTACAGCGTCCATTCCCTGCTTGATATTGAAGTCCTGAAGAGGCAGACCGTTTCAGCCCCATTTCCGAGCAATGAAGTATTCACATCAGTTCTCGGAGGCGAAAATGCCGTCATTACAAAGGGGTCGGAGCACCGCGAAGCCTCGTGGACATTCATCAAGTGGCTGACGACAGAGACTCCGCAGAAGCTATTACTGACTGCAGGTGTGCTGCCGACCAATACGGAAGTGGAAATGGCCAGCATCGTCGAGCAGTATCCATATTATGAAAGCTATATTGAAAGCATCAACAGAACTTTCCTCAGGCCGCCTGTACCACAGTGGAGTGAAATCAACTCGATCTACACCGAGTATTTCAGGCTGATGTTTTCAGGAGAATTGAGCGCGGAGGAAGGGTTAAAGAAAGCAGCAGAAGAGATCGATGAGCTGCTGATATATAGAGAGGATGAAGAGGAATGAATAAAAAATGGTGGAAAGAAAGTGTTGTTTATCAAATCTATCCTAGAAGCTTCATGGACAGCAATGGAGATGGAATCGGTGACCTGCAAGGAATCACCTCCAAGCTGGATTATTTAAAAGAGCTTGGCATTGATGTCATCTGGCTGTCGCCTGTTTTTAAATCCCCGAATGATGATAATGGCTATGATATCAGTGATTATCAGGACATCATGGACGAATTCGGAACGATGGCGGACTGGGAAGAATTATTGGCAGGCATCCACAGCCGCGGAATGAAATTGATGATGGACCTTGTTGTCAACCATTCTTCCGATGAGCATAACTGGTTTGTGGAATCACGCAAATCCAAGGATAACCAATACCGAGACTACTATATCTGGCGTCCGGGACAAGACGGACAGGAGCCGAATAACTGGACATCCTTCTTCAGCGGCTCAGCCTGGCAGTATGATGAAGCAACCGATGAATATTTCCTTCATCTTTTCAGTAAAAAACAGCCGGACCTGAACTGGGAAAATCCTGTGCTGAGAAATGAAATCTACGACATGATGACTTGGTGGCTGGACAAAGGCGTCGACGGCTTCCGCATGGACGTTATCAACCTGATCTCCAAAGCGGACGGACTGCCGAGCGCACCGGGTGGTAAAAAATACGATTGGGGCGGGGAGTTCTTCATGAACGGACCTCGTGTTCATGAGTATCTTCAGGAAATGAACAAGGAAGTGCTTTCGAAGTATGACATGATCACGGTCGGCGAATGCCCGGGTGCTTCTCCGCAGGATGCGGCTCAATATGCTAATGACGAAGGAACTGAGCTCAACATGATCTTCACTTTTGAGCATATGGATCTGGACTCTGGACCTGGCGGGAAATGGGATGTTAAGCCATGGAAACTGGCGGACCTGAAGGACGTTATGACCAAGTGGCAGAAGGAACTTGAAGGAAAAGGCTGGAACAGTCTGTACCTGAACAACCACGATCAGCCGCGGATGGTCTCCCGTTTCGGGAATGACAACGAATTCCGTACAGAATCGGCAAAAATGCTCGGAACCTTCCTTCACATGATGCAGGGAACTCCTTACATCTATCAAGGAGAAGAGCTGGGGATGACCAATGTTCAGTTTGACTCTCTTGAAGAGTACAACGACATCGAAATCCATAACATGTACCGAGAAAAAGTAACCGAGGGCGGCGAAGACCATGATACAATCATGAACGCCATCTACATCAAAGGCCGTGACAACGCCCGTACCCCAATGCAGTGGGACAGCAGCGAAAACGCAGGCTTCACAACCGGGACGCCGTGGCTGAAAGTGAACCCGAATTACACGGACATCAATGCAGAAAGCGCTTTGAAAGATCCTGATTCCGTTTTCCATTACTATCAGAGGCTCATCAAGCTCCGCAAAGAGCATGAGATCATCGTGTATGGAACGTACGATTTAATCCTGGAAGATGATCCAGCGATCTATGCTTACACACGTACATTGGGCAGCGAGAAACTTGTTGTGATGTGCAACTTCACGGGTGAAGAGGCAGCGTTCAATTTGCCAGAAGGCATGGAGCATACTTCCGCAGACGTGTTGATTGGGAACTATGATTCAACGGAGGAAGGTACTTTATCTTCTGTGGAGTTGAAGCCTTATGAGGCTCGGGTGTATCTTTTGAAGTGAATTTTATAGAGTGCGGGCTGTTTTTGCTCGCTTGAGGGGTGTCTAGGAGTTTTCTAGATGCCCTTTTTTTGTTTGTTTGATTTGGGTGGCTGGGGGCTTTGTTGGTGCCCTATTTTGGCAGGTTGGATGGATTTAGGGCAGCTAAGAATCTAAGAACGCTTTAGTTGCCCTGTGTTAGCTAGCTTAAGAAGCTCTATTCTTTATAGGCACAAACAAATCAACTTTACATTTCCCTTCTGGATCTTCGGCAGGGTTATTCATATTAAATTCAAGGTTATGTCTATGAAAGTCCACCTCAAAGCCGCTATCCGGCAGCCATTGTCCATACATGTATTGATAGGCATTATTTAGCTTTTCAGGCACATCATAAAATGGATACAAAGCATATTGTCCGCCATCCAGTTTTTTAAATAGCATTTCATGATGTTTCTCTTTATGGAATCCTTCAGGGATTGTAACACAAGCATCATGACGGCAATTATTACTCTCAACTAAATCAGGATTATCCAAAGAAATCCCTATGAAATTTTGTCTTGGAGGATAAAGATCATTTTTAAATGCCCAATGCATCAAACTTCCCCAATGTTCTTGGGGTTCAAAATAACTTCCAACACGCCGGATATAGGCTACTTCACTTTGTGGCAATTCCTTCACTGTGATATTCAAATTTTATCTCCTCCAAAAATTATTCCGGTTTCATCAGTTTTCTCTATCAATTGTCAAAACTCCTTCTATTTTTAAACAGACACTTGAAGATTGTTGAGTCAAAGCTCTCCGTTAGAGTGAAATCACTCTGTATTAAAATAAGGTTGTCACTTTTTCAGCAACAACCCTTACATTATTTCTTTATTTTCTCCTGAAAGATTTCTCTTTTCATTACGCTTAGATTTCAGCTCTTTTCCGGAATACCTTTTCATATCTGAGTTGTCTAAATACCTGGTCAATGAAGCTTTAAGTTCAGGATATTCTTCAATTTCTTGTGCTGGATCAGAATCTGAAGCATGGTCTATTCTTTCTGAATCACCTTCTACCTCAACAGAAACTAATTTACCACTCAAAACAAAAACCCCTGATTCTCTTCCATTTAGAGCACTAAACAATTCTTGTTTTGCCTTTTCGCTCATTGAATTCATATAGGTATCACCTCAATTCAATTAAAACAAATTTGCCTAAGAGCTCTCTAGTAGCATAAATGAGCCCTAACAATTTGATTCCTCAGCCTCAAGCAATTCACCGCTTTCATCATCTACTTGAACAGCACCAAACTCGCAGTCTTCGTCGATTTCCCATTCAACGGTGTACTTCCCCCAACCTTTGCTTACCGATTTTATCTTAATTGTATTTTGGTCTTTGTTTGTTTCTTCAGTCAGATGCTGCACAACAATTGACTCTGCTTCGGATTGAGTAATTTTAGATTCAGAATTTCCACAAGCAGCTAATGTTAAAAGTAGTAAAACAAATAACATAGGGACCATTCTTTGCATATTTTGCTCCTAGTTTAAATTAGATTTTGGAGGGACAGAGGGACAGAGGGTGAACTGTCCCAGATTCAAGGAGGAAATTGAAGGGACAAGAACCTTTCCCTCCATCCCCAATGAACTGCAGAATTTCCACCCGAGACAAGATCCCCGTTTGTTCAAGCCTATCTCATTACTAAAACTCCTTTAACGGCGGCTCACTGCTCTTTTGCCTAAAGTCTATCATTGTAATTTGGCTTGTCTCTTCTTTATACGCAAAAACATATTCCACCATTGGTTCATCTTCGAAGGTTACAAAGGAAAAATACCCGCCTGAAAAACGAGGGTCACCATCTTCATCTATGCTGACCCTTGGATAGGTTGTGATTTCTTCCTTTTCAATAAGCTCTCCGTATCCCCGTTCTTGGAGGTAAGAATAGGTATCTTCTATGATCACATTTTGTTGATAAGTTTTAAAGAAGAAAATCCCTCCTGCGACCAATATCAATAAAGTTGATGCAACAATACTCCACTTTTTCATAGGTTTTTCACTTAAGTCATTTTTGAACTCATTCCGAATTACTATCCCAATAAGCCCGCCTATGCTCAATGCAAAAAAAGTTAGCCAATCTATTCCTTTTCCTGTCCATAAACTTATGACTAATTGGATAATGAACAGACTGCCTGCAAAATAAAAACAATCCTTTAATATACCCTTAATTGTGATCTCCTCCAAAAATTCTTCAACTAACCCTTTACTGGAATAGAGGGCGGTTGCTTGTTCAATAGACGCCACCGATAGTTCAAAAAGTTCTAAATGAATTAGTGTTTAGTTCTTCTGAAATATCTATATAAACCTACGGATCCTATTACAATTAAAGCGGTCATAGAACTGCTGTAAAAAAGTGATTTAAATGTGTAACTAAGCGAATACATACTACTAACCATAGCAGAACCTAAAACAAAAATAATACCACAATCAGCAACAATCGATTTTTCATATACTTCCTTCTCTCATTAAATAGAACTCTCTTATTCAACAAAACTCCCTTTACATGAACAGAGGGCAGCTGCTTGTTTAGCAAATGCCCCCTTAACAGAACAACGCTTAAACCTAAGCGAGTAGAAAGCATCCTGAAATACTTCAACTCAAATTGAACTGTGCCTATTTTTTATCTTTACCAAATTTCAGTTCTTCTTACGTTAAGGCATTCTCAAGCTTTTCATATTGGCCCTTATGATATTGAATACCCGTGATTACGCCTTCCTCATCTGTTTGTATATTGCCGTTAATTGTAAATGTACCACTTTCATCACTTTCTTTTTTCGCATAGGATACTTCAGCAGCAAAGGTGTAATAGTCCTCGGCTTCTTCAAGTGTGATTTCCTCTGTTGCCAAAACATAATCAGGGTAAGCATATCTCAAGAATTGAGTAGCACCATTAGAATTGATAAAACCCTCTTAAAGACTTTCGCTCATATAAGGCTCGAAATTATTTTGATAGTACTCTGAAATTCTTTCGTCTCTTCTTTCCAAATCATCAGCCTCTTCGAGAAAAGCCTCCACATACTCCTCGGTAGGTCCAGTAAACGCATTTTCTAAGAAAGCTTCAATGTTTTGTTCAGCAGCACTTTGGGTTCCGGCCTCTTCTGAGTTGTCCCCTGAGGTTTCGGAGTTTGTACACAGTGTCTAAAAGTAGAATTCCCACTAATATCAATGGCTGAAAGTGTTTTTGATTTTAATAATTTAGTACCACCCTTTCAATTATTCTTATACTCTATATACGAGACAGGACTATGATTAGTTTCAAAGTTGCTGCAATTCTGTAATTTCAAGGTGCGCCCCTATTCTCTTCGGCTAACATGCTCCTTTAATGGAGGAGCAGAAAATAGTTCGCAGTATATTGCAAACGCCAGTGTCTAATTTAACCCTCATTGTCATTATTTAGTTTCTTGTTTGCATTCTCCAGATCCTCGGTTGATTTTGACCAATAACCAATCGCCAACCACGATACTATTGTGAGGATGGAAACTGCCAAAACTGCAACAAGATTTATCAAAAATAACCCCTCCCAAAAAGTTTTAATTATTCAATAATCCTGCTCCTTGAATGGATAATGGAACATTATATTAACTTCAGTTTACCATAAATATTCCAATTAATCTGACTATTTGGTTGCACATTACCCTAAGAAGTAGGGTGCAGATTAGTTTGATACCTCATATAAAAAAGCAGTTCAGTTTTGTACTCCAAAAATGAACTACTTAATTGATTATCGGATGGTATTTGAATCTAAAATTATAAATTGTACAACTTCCTATACACTTTTTCCTAGTGAGATGCAATTAACTAAAAAACCTAGCAATGATTTGATTGGAACGGAAGGTGCGTGACCTTCTGCGGGACTAGCGTGACAGGTGAGACCAAGGTTACGTACCTACTGGAACGTAACCCCACAGGCGAATCCAGCTCCAGCGGCCAGCGACTAGCAGATTTCGGTCTCTCTCCTTGCGATAAGTCAACATCAACTCACTTCGTTCGTTGTGTTTACTTTATCTCATACGAGAGCCCTAAAATCTGTACGTAGCTGAACGGCCGCTTCCGCTTTTTATGAAGCCGAGGAGGCTCACCGCACGCCCCGCGGAGTCACACACCTGGAGTGGAAATCAATTTACCCTCATTTGACATCGGCTATTGATCATTTTAATGCATTTTAGAATTGTCTTTTGACTGTAAATTAACAATCATTTCGGTTACTTATTAGAAGTATGTATCTCAAAACAGAACCCGTTATATATCGACTGCCATTTTCCGGAATAAGTGCTTTATATTCCTGAGAAGGTGTCTTAAGTTAAGCGTTTACATTTTCCGTGTTCTACTCCTCCAGTGTTCACTTTACAATGAAGTAAAAGGGGGAAAGAACATGATTAAAAATAGAGTAGTGAAGGTTGGCTTGATTGGCCTTGGGGACATGGCGAATGCCCACAGGACCATGATTTCCGAATTGGATGAACTGAAGCTGAGTGCCCTTTGCGATGTCAATGAAGACCTCCTTAATAAAATCGGGGACATTGAGAACGTCGCAGTGGAAAAGCGCTTTAACAATATGGAAGCCCTTATTTCTGACGGCGATGTAGATGCGGTGATTTCGATTGTTCCTAACCATCTTCACGCCAGGGTGCTGGAGCTGTGCATTCAATATCAGAAGCCAATCCTGGCGGAGAAGCCGTTCACATTGAATTTTGAAGAAGCCGAATACTTAAAGTCTCTATATGAAAAACAGCCAATCCCCTGCATGGTCGGATTTTCTTATCGCTATACACCTTCATTCCGTTATGCGAAAGAGCTCATTCAAGAAGGCAAAATTGGGAAGGTAAAGCATATCTCGGTCCGTTATCTGCAGTCATTCGGTGCGCCGATTTATGATGTTCCTTTTCTGTGGAGATTTGATAAAGCGGTTACAGGAACAGGAGCGCTTGGGGATCTTGGTGCCCACATGATCGATCTTGCCCGCTTCATGATTGGTGAGTTCACTTCTGTGTCCGCGATGGTGGATACCTTTGTACATGAGAGGAAAAATCCTGTCAGCGGGGAGATGCAGAAAGTCGATGTCGATGATTATGCGAGCTTCCTGGCTGTTCTGGACAATTCCATTCCTGGTAATTTTGTTACGACGAGAAACGCGATCGGTTCGGGCAATCAGCATGAAATCACTGTTTATGGAGATTTCGGGACGATTCATGCGAGCTGTGAAAGACCTTATGAAATCGATGTCTGCATCATTGAAGACAAAGAAGTTCAATCCAGCTTCGAAACAAAACCGGTTTCAGAGAGCTACAAGAGACAGCAGCTGGAGGATTTCGCTGATTTGATCTTGGGCAAGAAGCAGGAGGGAACACCTGAATTCTTTGATGGCTACCAAAACCAGAAAGTTCTTGAGCGGATCATTGAATCGGCGGAAAGCGGACGCACCGTACTGATTGATTAAGGAAGGAGCCAGGAGATGAGTAATAACAAATTGAAAATCGGTATCGCCGGGGCCGGATCCTTCACGGAGCTATGGTACCTCCCGGCTCTGGAAAAGCATCCGGATGTTGAACTGACGGCGATTTGCAGTCCGAGCGGCATAAGTGCTGAAAGGCTGGCTGAAAAATATGAGATTCAACGATGCTATCAATCTTATATAGAGATGCTTGATGCGGAACAGCTGGACGGGCTGTGTATCGTGACGCCCAATCAATCTCACAGCGAGATAGCGCTAGAAGCGAGCCGCAGGGGGATCCATATCCTCTGTGAAAAGCCGCTGGCCATGAACCGGGATGAGGCTCGTGTGATGCTGGAGGAAGCTGATAAAAATGGAATCCTTCACGCCATTAATTTTACATACCGCGAGAACCCTGCCGTGAAAAAATTGAAGGAACTGCTGGCTGAAAATCAAATTGGCGAAATCTATGAAGGTCGTTTTCACTATACAGCCTGCTATGGGCTTTCCGGTCCTCCGGGCTGGCGGGGAACAAGGTCCAAAGGCGGCGGTGGCGGCGTGCTCGCCGACTTGGGGTCCCATTTGATCGACATGGTGCAATATGTTTTGAAGGAAGAAATCGCCAGTGTGCAATCATCGCTATCTTATCTGCATGAAGGAAAGTTGAAAAGAATCAAGGATATGGGGGACGCGGACCAGTCGGTCGACTCTGCTATGTTCAATTCAGGATTTCCCTCCGGAATTCATGCTTCCTTTTTTACAAGCTGGATTTCACCTCAGGGAAACCGGAACCAGACGATCGAGTTAACTTTTTACGGAAGCGAAGGAGCCATACAACTGCTTTCCAGTGAACTCGGCATCAAGCTGCAGATTGCCCTCGGAAATGAACCATGGACGGAAGTGGAGCTGGACTCTGTCTGGAAATGGGAAGAGGATGCAGAGCCGGAAGAAGACCGATTCCGTCCATGGCGCCTAACTGAAACCAATGAAATCTGGAAGTGGGCAGATTCTATTAAAAATGGCCCTGCAGCGGACTATCCCGACTTTGCAGATGGATATTCCGTGCAGAAGGTGATTGATGCTGTCCTGGAGTCAGCGATTCACGGGAAAGAAATTTTAATAGAAAAATAGACTAATAGAGGAGTGGTCAACATGATCAAAGTGACAATTTGGAACGAAAACCGCCATGAACAGACGAACCCTGATGTGAAGGAAATCTACCCTGATGGAATCCACAATGCGATTGCCGGTTTTTTAAAAGAGGATTTCGAAGTAACGACTGCCACACTGGATGAGCCGGAGCATGGTTTGACAGAAGAAGTATTGAACAACACGGATGTCTTGATCTGGTGGGGCCATCTGGCTCATGATGACGTCCAGGATGAGATCGTTGAAAGAGTGAGAAATCGTGTCCTTGACGGCATGGGCTTCATTCCTTTGCACTCTGCTCATGGAAGCAAGATTTTTCATGTGCTGATGGGAACAAGAACGGGCGAATTGAAATGGCGTGAAGCGGATGACACCGAAAGACTGTGGGTCGTCGACGAAAGCCATCCGATTGTCGATGGTCTGCCAGATATGATCGAAATTGAAAAAGAAGAAATGTACGGCGAAAGATTCGGCATCCCGCAGCCCGAAGAACTGATCTTCATCAGCTGGTTCTCAGGCGGAGAAGTATTCCGTAGCGGCTGCACCTATAAGCGCGGAAAAGGAAAGATCTTCTACTTCCGCCCGGGACACGAAACCTACCCGACCTATTATCAAAAAGAAATCCAGCAGGTCATTCACAACGCAGTGAAGTGGGCAGCACCGAATCAGCGCAGCCCGAAGATCCACTTAGGAAACGTGGAGCCTTTGGAAGCAATTAAATAAAAGGAGAGAGGCTGTTGGGACTTTGGTTCTGCAGCCTTTTGGCGTTTTATTGAATTACCTCTAAGAGTACTGTTTGTTGGGGTAGAGACCCAATGGCGATGAAAATGTCTAAAATGGAGAAATCCAAGTATAGTAGGGTGTTTAAGAGCTAATCACCCTATTAAAATGGAGAAATCCAGTTATAGTAGGGTGTTTAAGAGCTAATCACCCTACTAAAATGGAGAAATCCAGTTATAGTATAGTGTTTAAGAGCTAATCACCCTACTAAAATGGAGAAATCCAGTTATAGTATAGTGTTTAAGAGCTAATCACCCTATTAAAATGGAGAAATCCAGTTATAGTAGGGTGTTTAAGAGCTAATCACCCTACTAAAATGGAGAAATCCAGTTATAGTAGGGTGTTTAAGAGCTAATCACCCTATTAAAATGGAGAAATCCAGTTATAGTAGGGTGTTTAAGAGCTAATCACCCTACTAAAATGGAGAAATCCAATTGTAGTATAGTGATTAGGAGCAAAACACCCTATTATAAATAAGAAATCCAGTTTTAGCAGGCAGTTCCCACCCCAATCACCCCCACCCTCAAAGCACAGAGCCAGGCATTTCCCTCCAGCAACTCTCCAAAGCCAAAAGGCCCAAGACTATAGGGCTGGCAAGCAAAAAAGCACCAAGCAAAGCAAAAGTTTTGGTGTCTTATATCTCTATAACAGAAAAAATAACACCATCCTAAACCCACGAAGAATCCCCTGTGAGTCTATATATTCGAAAATTCAAACAAAGGACACCTTCAGAGTAATGAAAACGGTTACATAAGAATTCTCCATAGAGGACAATAAAAGTATCGAAGATTTCAAGGAGGAAATGTATGAAGAAGAGTTCATTCCGCAAAACGACTTTACCGTTAGCCAGTCTGGTGGCTGTCAATCTTGCCTTCGCTTCCATGACGCTCACCCCTGTAACAGAGGCGAAGACGAACAACCCCCACGCCGCAGCGCAAGCGCAGCATAAGGCCAAGCTTCCGGCTGAACCTATCACCGCCTTTTTGGTCGATAAAGCCAGATACAACCCGAAAGAAAAAGTAAAAATGTCACTTCTGTTTGACACGACGAAGGATTGGAAAGGAAAACTGAACCTCGAAGTCTATCACTTGAATGAGAAAGTGGCAGAGGGAAAAAAGAATATTAAGGTGAAAAAAGGATTAAAAGGGATCGAGATCGAATGGACACCGCCGAAAGAGGATTTCCGTGGATATCTTGTGAAGGCTTCCATAAAAGGTTCCGATCAGGTAGTGACCGCAGCGATTGATGTTTCCAGTGACTGGACCCAGTTTCCTCGTTATGGGTATGCGACTGAGTTTCCTCAAGAATCCAAGGCGGATAGTGAGAAAAAGATGAAGGAACTGACGCAGGAATATTATCTGAACGGGTTCCAATTTTATGACTGGATGTGGCGCCATGATGTGTCCGTCTACTCTAAAACGGACAGCGAAGGAAACCCTCTCCGTGATGAGGATGGAACTTTTATCTCAGAAGAAATTACGAAAGAAACGGCCTATGATGATTTGCTGGGGAGAGAGTTATTCCCACTGACGGTCAAGCAGCAGGTCAAAGCGGCGCAGAAGTACAATGCGGCTGCGATGGCTTATCAAATGAACTATGCGGCAAGGGAAAACTATGAAGCCTTCGGAGTGAAGAAAGAGTGGGGGCTGTACAGAAAGAATGCGGAATTCCCGAATCCGTCCCTCAATGATCAGGAAGGCTTTTACTTTGACTGGGTAGATCCGCCGACTGGATTGTATCTTCAGGACCCGGGGAATACGGAATGGCAGGACTACCTCAATAAAGAATTTGCCAGGGGAGTCAATGATTTCGGTTTTGATGGGATGCACCTCGATCAATGGGGCTTCCATGACAATGATTATCTATATGATTATGAAGGAAATGAGCGTTATTTTTCAAGAGACTATGATTCTCTCATCAATTCGGTCAAAGATTCACTCGTTGATAATGATAAAAAGAAGAACTTTGTTACCTTCAATATGGTGGGAGGAAATGAAGGGTACCAGGATGTTCCGAAAACGACTACCAAGACGGACTTCGACTACAGCGAGATCTGGCAGGATAAAGACAATTATCGCGATCTCTTGAAAATCGTCGAGGAAACCAGGGAAACCAATGGCGGGAAAGCAGTCGTGATTGCAGGGTACATGAACTACAAGCAGGCGACGGGCACTCACTATGAGGTTTCTGATGTGCAGGGAATTCCGAAAGCTGATCAATTTTTCTCCAGGATCGGAAAGACTGCCGGCTGGGTCGGTGATTTTGGTAAAAAAGACGAAGACCAGATCATCTGGACTGTTGATGTGCCAACAGCAGGCACCTATTCGCTCTACCTTAAATACGGCCATGATAACGGAGAAAGCCCGAATGGCAAGCTGACAGTCAACAATTCTGAAGCCGTGCCGTCTATCGATTTTAATGAAAAAACAGGATGGGGCAATCCGGTTGCAGCCAAGTCTTATGAAGTGGAACTGCAGGCAGGAACGAATGACATCATGCTGAGTTTGAATTCGAATAATCTTTGGCTGAATGTCGACAGCATTTCCCTTGAGAAAGCTGATTTTAAAAAGGAATATGAAGCGGAAGATGCGGAGCTGGTCAGCTGTAAAGTCGACAAGCATGGCCATGTGTTTAATTTTGAAACAGACGGCGATTTCATTGAATTTGATGTGAATGTAAAAGAAGCAGGAACCTATCCGATCAGCTTCCAGTACGGAGTTGAACGTACGGCTGTCTCCCGGAATGTTTATGTGAACGGAGAACTCGCCAAGGACCAGGTCCAGATGGCATCAACGGGCGGATGGGAGAACTTCCAGCCGACAGCAGATATCCAAGTGCCTTTAAAAGCAGGAGCTAATAAAGTTGTTTTAAAAGTGGAAGATGTAAATGATACAGGAGCTAAAGTGGATTACCTGTCTGTAGGAGAGGACCGCTATCAGGCTGAAAAGGCACACAGCGGATGGGAGCCTTCACAGGAGCCGTTACTGGATATCGCAGACGGCGCGCTGACAGAGTTCAAGCAGCAAGGCGATTTCATTCGTTTTAATGCAGAAACGAGTTCAGCTAAAGAAACAGGAGTCTCCATCTTTTACAAAAACCCGGGTGAAGAAACGAAAAGAAGTATTTTCATCAACGGGAAAAAGCGGGCGTATTCACCCTGCCTCATACAGAAGGCGAAGAGTACCACAAGGCAGAGGCTGTCGTCTACCTTCCTGGAGGAACGAATGACGTAATGGTCAAAATGGAAGAAGAAACAGCAGCTGCGGCCATCACGGTCGATCAATTTAAAGTAGAGTCCTCAGTGATTGAAGCCGAGCAGGCCCAGATTGGCTGGAGTCCTGTAGTGGCGAAAACAAGTCAGGTATCCATCTCCCCGGGATACACGGACAACTTTGGAAACAGAGGGCAGCGTGTTGTTTTTAACGTGAATAATGAGAAAGAAACAGATACACTGACGTTCAAATATAGAACGGGCAATAATCCGCAAGTCAATATTTATGTGGATGGAGAGCTGATACCGGCGAACAATTCTTACGTCGACGGAAAGACCATTTCCGAAAACATCTTCAGCAGCACGCCAGGAGGCTGGGATGGCGCAATGGCGGAGAAATCCATCAAGGCTCCGGTTCCTGCCGGCAGCCATGAAGTGGTATTTGAACTGGCCTCCAACGGACAGTACATCAACCTGGACAGCATGACGGCCGGTGAAAAGGAATACCAGGTAGAGGATGCTTCGTTTGCGCCAGAAGGCCATGGCATCTCGACCACAACAGGACATGTCTACGACTTCAAGGATGAAGAAGACTTCCTGGATTTCCAAGTGAAAGCAGAAGAGGCAGGCACTTACGATCTTGTTTGGAAATACAACAATGATTCAGCCTCAAAGCGTGACGCCAAACGAAGTGTCTATATCAATGGAGAAAGAATTCAGGATGTCACTTTCCCTTCAAGCAATGGATGGACTGAACTTGAGATGAAGGACATTTCATTAAAAGAAGGAATCAATTCCATTAAACTAGCGGTGGAAAATATCGATGACGATGGAGTGAAGCTGGATTATCTGCAGGTCGGGGAAGAAAAGTGGCATGCAGAGTCAGTCAACACCCTTGCGCCTATGCACATCTATAAGGATACCCTGCTCAACTTCGGCCATGTCGGTGATGAAGTCACGTTCAATGTCGACCTCGAGGAAAAAGGCGAAACGAGCTTCATCTTCACCTACGCCAACGCCGGAGCGGAGACGGCAAGAACCGTCCTGGTGGATGGAAAACCTGTTCTGGACGATAACGGAAAACCATACACAGTTGCGTTCAAAGGCACAGGAAACAAGGATTCCTACAGTGAGGATGGATATATTGTCCTGCCGGATATGACAGAAGGCCAGCACACCATCACCCTGAAACAGGAAGAAGGACAAAAAGGATCGATCGATTTGCGAAGAATGACAATCGGCTTGTTCGATGAACCTGCCGTCCGCCTGATGGATGCCGGACTCGCTGCAATGGGAGCGACGCATATCGAAATCGGTACCGCCGAAAATTACGAAGAAGGCCCGAATATGCTGGCGCACGAGTACTACCCGAACCGCAGCAAAAAAATGAGTGCTTCCCTGAAAGATTCCATGAAGGACTACTATAAATTCTTTGCTGCCTACGAGAATCTTCTTTTTGACAGTAAAGAAACAGACAAAAAAGTTGTTATCGAAAAAAGTAACGAAGAGGTAAAAACAAGCGCTAACGGCGAGCAGAACAGCATCTGGACCATCGCCAGAGAGAACAAGGATAACAAAGGTTTCGAGGATTATGAACTCCTCCACCTGATCAACCTTCTCCATAATGATTCCAATTGGAGAAACGCCGCCGCGAAACCTCAGAAACAGGAAGACATGAAGGTTCGCTATCACATCGGCAAAACCAAGAAAGACCTGCGTGACTTGCGTGTCTATGCAGCCAGCCCGGATGGAGCAGAAGGACAGCTGCAGGAAATTCCGTTCACTTGGAGTAACGATGAACTGGTGATTACCCTGCCTGAATTGGAATATTGGCAGATGATCGTCATTGATCGGGATGGAACGCAGAATAAAAAGGCTGAAAAGATTAAGTTCTGAGGAAAATCACTTAATTTCCAATCCATTAGAGGGGAAATCCCAGAAAAACCAAAAAGCAAGTATAGCAGTTTCTGCTATACTTGCTTTTTACTATTTGACTCTAATGTTAATTCATCAATATTTATAATTGCTTTCAGTTGTTGTAACAAGTCTAAACCAATAATACCATCCAAATCAAAACCATAATTCATTGCACCAATTTCTAACGCAAAATCTTCAGTGTGCATATCACCAATTCTTACTGAATCAACCGTTTTAGAATATACAAACTCCGAACCTCCAACACCGCTAATACG
Organism: Bacillus sp. P14.5; assembly: GCF_003316765.1. Taxonomy (GTDB): domain Bacteria; phylum Bacillota; class Bacilli; order Bacillales; family Bacillaceae_B; genus Rossellomorea. The sequence continues at coordinate 146,997 of NZ_NIJF01000073.1, forward strand.
GTATATCTGGTCATTTTCTTCTGCTATGATTCCTATTGTCTCCGCTAAGTCAGTTGATATAACTGTACTTCCAGAGCCAGTATCAACGAGTACTCGTTGTAAATGAAGCAGTTGACCTTTAAATACCAGATCAAATTCCGTAAGCAATAAACCATCTTCAATCATTAACTTTCTCACTACCGCCTGACTCCTGCCCATTTTTTCTCAATGATATTAGGCTCCTTACGGCTGGTATGAAGGACATATAGTTCTCGTTTAGGATCTTCTATGTGAATCTCTTGATAGGCTTTCATCGCCTCGGGAGAATTAGAAAACTTTTTCAAAGGGGCAATCTCGTCTAAAATGCGCTCATTGTTCTCATTTGTATATGCCTGGACAGCTTCAATCAACACCCATTGTTCTGGAAAAGCCTGGCACACATCTTCCCACTTCATATGAGTCACCTCCTGAAATCTTTGATTACATTGTACCATGTTAAAATTAAGGGCAATAACAACAATATGGCCAAGATTATTAAAGATCAGCACCGGAGAGAAAGTTTGATTAACCGAATATAAAGGGGAAGCTCGTCTATAGAGAATCATCTAGGCATCCCGCCCGCTGCATCCGCAGTGAAATCAGCTAGAAACCCAGCCAAGGCTGGGGGAAAAACTAAAGTTAGTTTGTTTTTATTTGAAAAACTGCCACGACATTGGTGGGTGGTTGATAGAAAGGGGAAGCTGATTTGAAATGCACCAATAAAATCAGAAGCCTGCGCGGGGATGGTACGATTAGCTGGAAAACGTATCATCAAAAATAGAAATCAGAGTTGAGATGGTACGATTACTTGGAAAACATACCATCAAAAATTAAAATCTACGTTGAAATGGTAAGATTACTGGGGAAACATACCATTAAAATCAGAAATCTGCGCTGAGATGGTACGATTAGCTGTGAAACGTACCATTAAAAATAGAAATCAGAGTTGAGATGGTACGATTAGCCGAAAAACGTACCATCAAAAATAGAAACCCGTGTTGAGATGGTACGATTTCTCGGAAAACGTACCAACAAAATCAGAAATCAGTGTTGAGATGGTACGATTAGCTGGAAAACGTACCATTAAAATAGAAAACAGCGTTGAGATGGTACGATTACTCGGAAAACGTACCAACAAAATCAGAAATCAGTGTTGAGATGGTACGATTAGCTGGAAAACGTACCATCAAAAATATAAATCAGCGTTGAGATGGTACGATTAGCGAAAAGAACGGAGGTCCCACCATGTCAAAATCAGTATGTGTCATCGGCGCGGGTGTCGGCGGACTCACAGCCGCTGCTTACTTAGCGAAGGAAGGCTATAAGGTGACAGTCATTGAAAAATCCACGACGGTTGGAGGCTCGGCGGGGTGGTATTTCCGTAACGGCCGGAAGTTTCCGACGGGAGCAACCATTGCGTTCGGCTTAGAGGAGCAAGGTTTGCTAAGAAACGTTTTGGATGATTTGGACATCGATCTGCCGGCAGAAGATCTGCTGCACCCCATGGATATTATTTTGCCGCAGGAAAAGGTTTCGGTATACAAAAGTCAGGAGCTGTGGGAGGCAGAGTTGAAACGCGCTTTTCATGAGAGAAGCGGGGATGTCTTGAAGTTCTGGAGAGCCCTTCAGCAGATCGGCGATGATGTTCAGGCTGTCACCGAAAGCCGGGTTTCGCTGCCTATCAGGAGACTCTATGAATTAGGAAGTCTGCCGCAGCATGCGTTAAAGCATCCAGCGTCTGTGCTGCGCCTTGCCCGGCATGCGCTGATGACAGTAGAAGATCTCATGAAAAAATACAATCTTCAATCGTACGAACCACTGCGACAGCTGCTGGACGCCCAGCTTCTTGATGCGGTGCAGACTGATGTGACGAAAGCGGCCCTGCTTCCATCAAGTCTTGCGTTAACGATTTACCGGAGGGGCAGCTTCGCCGTTGAAGGCGGGCTGGGACAGCTGGGGAAGGCGTTGGCAGCTCGTGTGAAAGAACTCGGCGGGGAGGTTGTGAAGGTATCCACGGTTCAAGGGCTTGCATATGATACAAGCAGGAAGCAATGGAATGTCACCAGCCGGAAGTGCACGGATTCCTTCGATTATGTCATTAACAATTCAGGGGCTTCCATTGGGGAGGGGACGAGCTATGAAGGTGAGGATGAGTTTTCATGGGGAGCCTTCAGAGTGGACGCCATTCTTTCAGAAAGAGTTAGGCGGGGACCTTTAGAGGGAATGAGGTTTCCGTTTGCTTATCAAATCGTGCCGCGGTTTGATTTTTCTACGCTGGTTAAGAATACGCATGGACCTGTTTATGCAACATTTCATGACACCCGGGACATGAAGGGAAATCTTTTAAAAGATGAAGTGACAATGACTGTTTCTTTGCACACGGACCCTAACATTTGGTCGAGCTATTCAAAGGAGAAGTACCAAGAACTGAAGGAGCAGTTGAAGGAAGAAATACTGAATGAAATCGACCGCGTCATCCCGATTAGGAAGCACCTCATTTTTGCGGAAGCCGGAACGCCCCTGACCTATGAGCGCTATATCGGGAAGACGGCAGTCGGCGGTTTTCCTTTGACGATAAAAAATGCGATCTTGAAGCCGAAAAGTGTACGGTCTTCTCTGCCGCAACTTTTCATTGTCGGAGAGCAGGTGTTTCCTGGTCCAGGGACGCTTTCTTCTACTCTCAGCGGTTATTATGCTGCCCGTAGTATTATGAAGGGGAGATAACCGGATTATTATTGGTCCACATTAGTTATTTTGGCTACTGAAGCCTTAAAAGACATGCTATTATATTAAAGGATACTTTATACGGAAACAGCCATCATATAACAGAGAGAATAACCAAAGGAGACACAATCAAATGTCAGTCATAGTAAACAAACACCGAGTGGAACGAGATTTCCTCGGATCTAAGGAAGTACCTGAACATGCTTATTATGGAATACAGACGCTGCGCGCGGTGGAGAATTTTCCGATTACAGGCTACAAGATTCACCCGGAATTGATCAAAGCAATGGCGATGGTGAAAAAAGCTGCGGCCCAAGCAAATGTAGATGTCGGCAGGCTCTATTCTGGAATCGGGGAAGCCATCGTGAAAGCGGCGGATGAAATGATTGACGGACAATGGCATGACCAGGTTCTTGTCGATCCGATCCAGGGGGGCGCTGGGACTTCGTTCAACATGAACATCAATGAGATTCTTGCCAACCGCGCACTCGAGTTCATGGGACAAGAAAAAGGGGCTTACGGCCACTGCAGTCCGAACAGCCACGTCAATATGTCGCAGTCGACAAATGACGCCTTCCCAACAGCTATGCATATTTCAATCCTGAACCTGCTGGATCAGCTGATTCCCACAATGGAGCGTATGCATGAGGCGTTCAGCGCTAAAGCGCTTGAATTCAGTCATGTTATCAAAATGGGGCGCACCCATCTTCAGGACGCTGTTCCAATCAGGCTCGGCCAGGAATTCGAAGCTTACAGCCGGGTGATTGCAAGGGACATCAAGCGCATCAAGCAGACAAAGGAACATCTCTATGAATTGAATATGGGAGCAACCGCAGTAGGCACAGGCCTGAATGCATTCCCGAAATATATCGAGCTTGTCGTTCCTTATCTGGCTGATTTCAGCGGCCTTCCGTTCAAGGGAGCGGAGCATCTGGTGGACGCTACGCAAAACACGGATGCATATACCGAAGTCTCCAGCACGCTGAAGATCTGTATGGTCAATATGTCCAAAATCGCAAATGACCTTCGTTTAATGGCGTCAGGACCAAGAGCCGGTCTGGGCGAGATCTCCCTTCCAGCAAGGCAGCCGGGATCATCCATCATGCCTGGGAAAGTAAATCCGGTCATGCCGGAGCTCATCAACCAGGTGGCTTTCCAAGTCATCGGGAATGACCACACCATCTCCATGGCGTCCGAAGCCGGGCAGATGGAACTTAACGTGATGGAGCCTGTGCTGATCTTCAACCTTCTTCAATCGATCAGCATCATGAATAATGCCTTTGAAACGTTTACCGAGAACTGTGTGAAAGGCATCGAAGCCAATGAAGAGAGAATGAAGAACTATGTGGAGAAGAGTGTGGGAATCATTACGGCGGTCAACCCGCATATCGGCTACGAAGTGGCATCACGAATTGCAAGGGAAGCTATCCTTAACGGCGAGCCGATCAGAGAGCTGTGCTTGAGATATGATGTCCTGACAGAAGAAGAGCTTGATTTGATTCTGGATCCTTATGAGATGACGAATCCGGGTATCGCGGGAGCGGCTTTGTTTGAGAGAGAATAGGTGAAATAGAGGCGCGTTGATTGGGGAGAAAGTGGTTTATAGAATGAGCGTTGAATTGCACTTCAATTCAACGCTCATTTTTTTGTTCTACCAAAGATGAGTGTTGATAGTGGAAAATTTTAACTCAATTTAATGGCTGCATCCATCAATATGAAATTTTAACAGAGTCATTTTATAAGAAAAATTCTTACTTTTTTTCAACTTTGTAAAGCAAGCGCTTCCTTTAAAAAAGCTTGAAAATTCCTGATGACAAGAGAAAATCCTATGCTATAATGATTATCATTATCAATTAAAAGGTTGCCTGGGAGGAAGAATAATGAAAAAAATATATATGTGGACTGGAATCGTTCTCATACTTTTATTGACAGCAGCTTGTTCACAGCAGGAAGGTCAAACTCAATCTTCTCAAGAGGAGACGGAAGGAAATGTGGTGGAACATGATCTTGGTACGACAACAGTGCCTGAGAATCCGAAATCCGTGGTTACTCTTGAACTTGGATTTACTGAAACCGTTGCGGCCGTTGGTGTTGTTCCGGTTGGTGTAGCTGATGATGAGCGTCCGGAGCGGATCGCTGATTCAACGTTGGAAATTATTGATGGATATAAGTCAGTCGGTGCACGTTCTGAACCGAGTCTTGAGATTATCCGAATGTTGAAACCTGATCTGATCATTGCTGATTCGACTCGTCATGAAGCGATTTACGAAGAGCTGAGTGATATTGCTCCAACGGTTGCTGTGGTTAACGATACGGCAGACTATAACGATGTGTTAGTAGCAACAGAAACGATTGGTCTTGCTCTTGATCGTGAGGAAGAAACGGAGCAGCTGCTTGCGGAGCATAATGGAGCTGTGACGGACTTGAAAGAGCGTTTGTCCGATGCAGACGGGACGGTGCTTCAGGCACAATATACCAGCAGCAACATCTTTGGTGCCCCAACGTCTTCCTACTTCATGCCGAGTTTCATGGAAGTGGTCGGGCTTGAGTACGCTATTGAGGATGAGACTGAAACGTCACAAGATTTAACGATAGAACAACTGTTAAAGACTAATCCGGATACCCTTTTACTTACAAAAAATGATGACGATCCTTCTGTGAAAGAACAGCTGGAAGGGGATGCACTATGGAATCAGCTGTCTGCCGTCCAAGAAGATCGTGTCTTTGAGCTGGACCATAACGATTGGTCACGCCGCCGCAGCATTCCGGCTGTGAATGAGCTGGTGGATGACTTCCTTGAACTATTTGCCTCAACGTCTTAAGCAACGTATAAACTGTATGGTAGGTGAGTCCATGCGTACCAGAAAGATTTCTGCTGTATTACTCCCTGTGGTCCTTTTACTGCTGGTGAGTTCATATTTCTCGTTAAAAGTGGGGGCCTTCTCTTTTACCACCGGTGAACTGTTTCATTTCATCACGGAGGGCGGGTCCTCTGATCAAGCGCTTGTTCTCCACGATGTCCGGATTCCACGCCTATTTATGACCATTCTGGTTGGTGCCAATTTGGCGGTGGCAGGCGCGCTCGTTCAGAATTTAACTCAAAATCCATTAGCCTCTCCCAGTGTCCTTGGGATTAATGCGGGGGCTTCATTTTTTGTGGTGGGATCGATTATCTTCCTGCCGGGTATAACAGGGTTATCCCTTGTGGTCGCCGGCTTTGCTGGAGGCGCACTTACTGCAGCTTTAATTTTTTCATGAGTGCGATTCTCCAGGGAGGGCGTCTGCTCGTCAAGATTGCGCTTGTGGGAGTTGTCATCCAATCTCTTTTTGCTTCAGCTACGCAGTCGATAATGCTATTTAATGACGAATCCATCCATCAGATTCTCGTGTGGTTGACGGGAACGGTTGCCGGTTCGACTTGGGAGGATTTGACGGTGCTGACGCCGGTGACGATTATAGGGATTGGATGTTCGCTGTTGATGGTAAAAGTCTTATCCGTCCTCTCCCTTGGGGAAGATATAGCCCGTGGTTTAGGACAGCGTGTGAGACTTCAGAAATTGCTCGTAATCCTTATAGTTGTTTTCCTTGCCGGATCGTCCGTGGCGTTTACGGGACCGATTGGATTTGTTGGTTTAATCGTGCCGCATATTGTAAGGTTTTTGATCGGGCCGTCCCATCCTCTGATGCTTCCTGTCAGCGCGCTTATGGGATCGGCTCTTCTGGTGCTTGCCGATGTGGGATCACGCTTTATTTCTTTTCCATCTGAAACGCCTGTAGGCATTGTAACGGCTCTAATTGGAGCTCCTTATTTTATTTACCTGGCTCGAACAATTAAACGCTAGAAAGGAAACCGTCTTATGATGAAACGCCATCCGAACATGATCCTTGCCATCTTAGCCGTGGTGCTCTTCTTTCTCGGGGTCATCAATGTTGGTATAGGGGATATTTTTATCGCTCCCCTTGATATTATTCAAATGCTCACAGGGCAGGGGGATGTAAATGAGCGCTATATTGTCTTCAACTACCGTGCCCCGAGGATCCTGCTTGCAATCCTTATTGGCGGGGCGCTTGCTGTCGCCGGGGTCATTATGCAGACAATCTTAAATAACTCATTGGCGGCCCCGGATACACTTGGAGTCTCCGGCGGGGCGGCTGTAACCGCACTGGCTGTCGTCAGTATCGTCCCATCCCTGTCAGTTTTCTCTGTCAGTCTTGCTGCTTTTATCGGCGGGTCTATAGCCGCTTTTTTAGTTTATATTTTAGCCTATAAAGACGGAGCTGACCCTGTCCGCCTTGCTCTGGTCGGGGTTTCTGTCAGCGCGCTGTGTGGATCAGGTGTAGAGCTTGCCCTCTTAAAGATGAATGCGAACGCTCAGACCTCTTTACTTTGGTTAAATGGCAGCTTATTTGGCCGCAGCTGGGATCAAATCCAAACAGCCGTCCCAGTCATTATAGGGGCTATCCTTGTTCTGCTCGCCTTCACTCGTCCCCTTGATGCATTGAAGCTTGGAGGACAGGTAGCGGCCGGGCTTGGTGTCTCTGTCGAGAAAATGAAAATTGCTCTGCTGGGATTTAGTACATTACTGACCGGGGCAAGTGTAGCCGCTGTTGGGATGATTGGTTTCGTGGGACTGATCAGCCCGCATATTACGAGGCAGCTGGTTGGATCGCAGCACCGGTACATCTTGCCTGCCGCCGCTCTTGTCGGGGCGGTTCTATTGCTTCTTGCGGATACTATTGGACGAAGTGTGTTTCGGCCCCTGGAGATTCCTGCGGGGATTGTAACGTCGTTATTAGGTGCTCCCTATTTTCTCTATCTGATGTATCAAGAGTCTAAACAGGGAAGGAAGTCCGCCGTTTGAGCTGGTCTGCAAGACAGAAAAGGAAACCGCAATGTTTAATGGCAGTTTTCTTCTCGAAGTTGATCTCAAGAGAAAAGCTTTCAAAGGCGGTCACTCCATAATGTGATCGCCCTTTTTAATTCCAATTTGGGTTAAACGGCATCATTGCTGGATTAATAGAAATCAACAAAAGGACATTAGTGTCTTTTTAGTGAGAGGGCCACTGTTGCCTTGAGCATAATAAGAAATGCTATAAATAACCTTTCATTCTCATTACTTTTCCATCTACTTCTGTGCCGGCTTCTTCCATTCCGAGTTTGCGGTAGAACTTAATCGCATTGCTGTTTGATGGGGAAACTCTTAAATGATATTCTTTGACTTTATTCTTTTTAAAGAATTGCTTAGCGTAGTTGTGTAAGTCTTCTCCTTTACCCCGGCCACGCATTTCGGGCACCAAATAATATAAATTTACATACCCAATGGCAGTGCCTTCATACTCACGAATGGTTAATTCCAATTGTCCTATATAGTTGCCTTCTTCTTTGGCTAAAACAAAGCCTCCTGGAAACATTCTGGCTTTTTCATCTACCCACTGTAAGTATTCATCTTCTTCACCAAACCCTGTAGTCTCTCCAAAACTTACATAAAATGAATCTTTTCGAAATGCAACTGCTGTATTCCGATGTTTTATTATATCAATTTCTTCGAAGATCAAATTTAATCACCCCATAATGTATAGTGATTATTATCCCAGCGACTTCGCCTGCTTTTCATAGTGAGGGTGCAAAAGCCATAGTGTATTCAAAAACTGAACTGCTTATTTAGTGAGTCTCTACTCTTATAATTCATGCCAGGCGATTGTCGGCCTTGAAGCAGGATAACCATTTTGCTCTCTGAATAATTTTCTTTCCGAAGTAAAGTCAAACCATTGCTTCTTGCTGTCAGGGTGATTGGCATAATGAATGACGCACATTATTTGATCTTCCACACATGAATCCGTCCAGCAGCCGAGCTCCAGCTCAAGGTTATGAAAGACCTCCCACCAGTTTTCATCCTTCATTTGCTGAAGTGAAAAATAGCCAAGATGCGTGACTAACTTATTAGCTAGTTCATATCCAATAGAGGGCACTTGCTGAAAAGCAGCCAACCCTTTCAAGGCTTGCGCTCGTTCAGTCGAAACACCGATTGAATCACGAATCTCATCTAATTCTAATTTGTGGAAGTCGCATAATTTAATCTTCCTTTTCCTAAGTGCTCGTTTTTCCTCGTCTGTAAGCGGCAGCTTTGGTCTTTTTCTTTCAAAAAAATCACTCCCTGCAGTTAAGCTTTCTCAACGTTCAATTCCTGGAATAAACCGACCTTGTTTCCATCCTGGTCTTCAAAGGAACACCAGGCAGCCGGTACGCCTTCATGGGTATTGATTTCTTCTATGGTGATATTCAGCTCGTCCATCAACCGGGTGCGCTCAGCTTCGATGTCCCTAACTCCCAGACGCAGCGGACCGCTGCCAATCGCAGGCTCTCCCTTTGCCACCTGCAGCCATGCCCCTTTGACAATTTCCCACTCCGCGAAATCCTCGTGTGGAATGAAATCGGGCTCACGATTGAATAGTGCTTTGTACCATTGAATCCCTTTTTCATAGTCCGTTACTCTAATTTGAAATGTTGCTCCTGTATGCATTGTATTTCCTCCTTTAGGAAAGCAGCGGTGTCGGCAGGTACTCCGTTTATTGTATATAAGGATTCGGTAAAGTAGTCGGTTTATATAAATCGAAGCCTATGATCTGCAACACCCTCTAACTACTCTATTTTAAAAAATCCTCTGAAGCATGGTGATTAGTCGGAAAACACCATGCTAAAAGTCAAAGACCCACACTGAAGCATGGTGATTAGCCCGAAAACACCATGCTAAAAGTCCAGAAACCGCGATGAAGCATGGTGATTAGTCGGGAAACCCCATGCTAAAAGTCAAAGACCCACACTGAAGCAAGGTGATTAGCGGGGAAACACCCTGCTAAAGGTCCATAAACCGCGCTGAAGCATGGTGATTAAGCGGAAAGCACCATGCTAAAAGTCAAAAACCCACACTGAAGCATGGTGATTAGCCCGAAAACACCCTGCTAAAAGTCCATAAACCGCGCTGAAGCATAGTGATTAGCGGGAAAACACCCTGCTAAAAGTCAAAAACCCACAGTGAAGCATGGTGATTACCCCGTAAACACTATGCTAAAATCGAAAAAATTTTCTGAAGCATGGTGATTAGCGGGAAAACACTATGCTAAAAGCCAAGAACCACACTGAAGCAAGGTAATTAGCCGATAATCTAATTTAGTCTACTATAATCCATTCAAGAAAGAGGGCAGGTTTTCCTTCATTGTGCAAAGATTGCCCGGAAAGCTTCATGCTGAGTTTATGGATAGTCCAGATTAGTGGAGGAGGGAAGGTATAATAGTTATAAATGAAAGGCTTCCTTCATTATGAGAAAACAGACTTTGTAGATTGTTGTTTTTGGAATAATTTCCTCTTCTTTTAGGCAGGGGGAGTGGAAATCCATCACTTTTCAAATAACAAAACCAGTGTGAAAGAGCAGGAGAATAGGAGGCAGGCTGTCATGCTCCAAAACTATTTAAGTAAAACTCTTATTCCTCTACCTTTTATTTTTATTTGCCATGTTTTTAGGAATCCTCCTGACATGGGACCAAACGACTTACAGCCGGGACACGCTGTTCATCACCCTTCAGATATGGGGTTTGTTAACACTGTCAAACATTATTTACTTGGTAAGGAAGAGAAGGCAGGACCATGCCGTCAGCGGCTTTTTTTAAATGGTCCTGTTAATTCCCATTCCATATATTTTGTTAGCCGTAATCATGGGGCTGGCAGTAGTGTACAACTGAAAAATGGCTCAGTGCTTTTGCGCTGGGCCATTTTTAGTCTACTAAAAAAGTTAGGAGGTATCGGACAAACGCCATAACATCCTGCTGATTTTAAAATATAGTGTAGAGAAGGACTGAATTTTTAATAGAGTTTAAAGGTCTCTTTTCGCAAGCTTTGTTGCTATTAATTTTGAATTTCGTAAGATAACGCTGTGATTGCCCTGAGAAATTCTGTTGAGCAGATAGAAAAAATCTGCTCACACTTAGTATCCGGGTATACCCGAAGGCAGCAATATATGTGAAAACAACCCTTTACAAAAAGGAGAGATACCCAGCCATGACAAATGGTAGAAAAAGATTGAGCATCACGTTTGCTATCCTGACCCTTTGCAAGGGCGGTGCGCAAAGGATGCTTGCTGACATAACAAATGAGCTCACTCGCCGCGGGCATGATATCACGATTTTGATGCCAAAGCACGGCGAGGTGGAGTATGGAGTTGTATCTAAAATCAAACGTGGAAAGCATGATAGAGTTCTGACGGAGGAGGATTATCCCTACAGCGACATTATTGTCTCCAATTTCTATACAACTGTTAATTCTGCAGTGACTGCCAGCTTAAAAGGAAAAGGGGCGCATGTCCGCTTCAGTTTATGCTATGAGCCGATATTCTTTCCGGATCAAGCCTCTTCCTTCCACTCTTATCATCAGGCGCCTAACTTGCTTGTTTTATCAAGTCATCAACAAAATCTCATATCCCTGCTTCATGGAATTAAGGGAGAAATCGTTCCTATTTATGTGAATCCTGTTTTTGAAGACAAGCATATCCGGCAGAACAATAAGAATCTGCATATATCCGCCATAATGAGGCGGACAGAAGGAGGAGCGGCGTGGCAGCGCGATCAGGATTATTTAATGTCAGAACTTCTGAAGGTGAAGTCGCTTTATCCACAACATCAATACAATATAATAAGCCCGCCTAATGAGGTCGCAGCCTCGCCGAGTCTTCAAAAAATAAACAATGAGAAAAAATTTCATCTCATTATCCCTGCCAATGATGAAGTGTTGAGCCAGGCATACAGCCTTTCCGATATATTTGTCACCTCCTCTGTATTTGAATCCGCTCAAATGCCAGGTCTGGAAGCAATGAAATGCGGTGCCGCCCTAGCTGCTGTCTATGCCGGTGGAAACGTTGATTACTGCCGCAACGGACATAACAGCTTACTTTCTTACCGCCATGAAAACAAACTGGCTTCTGATATTATCAAGCTAATAGAAAACCCTAATCTCAGGAAGAAGCTTGCGGCACAAGGGAAACAAGATGCTTCAGAGTGGACTTTGGAAAGGTCGGCCTCTTGTTTTGAAGAAGCCTGCTATGATTTGTTGAGTAAAAGGTAGCGTTGCTGCTGTAGTATCAAAAGGATGATTTGATGTTGGATAACCGTTCAACGCGGCCGAGAGTGTTTGGTAAGTAAAAAAAGGAACCGCATCTCTTAAGGCGGTCTTACCAAAGCATAGAAGGCTTAAGAATTCTCTATTTTCTCAATAAATAGAAAAGAACGGTTAACCTGACATCCCTTGTGGATTAAGCTATAATTGAATGCGTCTGAAATTTACCTTTCACATAAGAAAGTGGTTTTTTTGTATGCTCATTTTGCATGATGTGACAAAAAGTTTTTCGCGCTATCAAGCTATAAAATCGGTTTCACTGACCATACATAAAGGAGAAATCCACGGAATCATCGGAGCCAGCGGGGCGGGGAAGTCAACCTTGCTCAGGCTGATGAACTTGCTGGAAACCCCTGATGAAGGGGAAGTCGAAGTGAATGGGCAATTCCTGACGAAGATGAACAGCCGGAAGCTTCGGGAAGCCCGGAAATCGATCGGGATGATTTTTCAGCACTTTAATCTCGTGGCCAATAAAACGGTGTATGAGAATGTGGTGGTGTCACTTCAACTGGCGAATTTTCCAAAGAGAGAACGCCGGGCCCGTGTGATGGAATGCCTTCGGTTTGTTGGATTGGCGAGCTTTGTGGAGAAGTATCCTGCACAGTTGAGCGGCGGTCAGAAGCAGCGTGTGGCGATTGCCCGGGCATTGGCGAATAAGCCTCAGGTGCTGCTGTGCGATGAGCCGACTTCTTCTCTCGATCCGAACACAACGTCCGATATATTGGGTGTTTTAGAAAATATCAATCGAAGCCTCGGCGTGACGATTGTGATTGTCAGCCATGAGATGGATGTGATCAAGAGCATCTGCAATCGTGTAACCGTGATGGCAGGCGGGGAAATCTACGATACGGTTGACTCTAATCCAAGAGGCATTGAAGCCAGGGATGACAGCCCGGATTACTTTATTGAGCAGCTGAAAAAGGATGTGTGATAGATGCTTGATGTTTTAGTTCAATATGAAGCTGAAATTTGGCGGTCTATCGGACAGACCTTTATCATGGTCGGCTTTTCTATCCTTGCTGCCGTTCTGCTGGGACTTCCCGTCGGAACGCTGCTGTTTCTGACCAGAAAGGGCAATATGCTCGAGAACCAGCTGGTATTTTCGATTGTGAATTTATTGGTCAATATCATTCGCTCCTTCCCGTTTTTATTATTAGTGGTTTTCTTGATCCCGTTTACAAGGCTCATCATCGGAACGGCCATTGGTACAGCGGCTGCGACCGTCCCGTTGGCGATCATTGCGGTTGCCCATTATTCACGGCTGGTCGAGCAGTCTTTGCTGGACGTGCCAAGAGGGGTAATGGAAGCCGCCATTTCCATGGGGGCGTCCGTGAAGGAAGTTGTGTTCAAATTCGTATACGTCGAAGCCAGGTCCGGACTTGTCCTCGGATTGACCACGTCTATCATCAGCTTCATTTCCTACTCCACCATCATGGGAGTCGTCGGCGGGGGCGGAATCGGTGACTTCGCGATCCGCTACGGCTACCAGCAGTTCAAAACCGACCTGATGATGTACATGATCATCATCATGATCATCTTTGTCCAGCTCATCCAATTCGCCGGAACGACGGTGGCCCGGTTGATTGATAAGAGGTAGGAGGAGCATGGGGCAGGGGTTCAGGTTGGGTGCGTTAGCAAATAATAGAGGGAAAAATTCCCCTTATTTTTAAAATAGCACCAAAACTAGCTTAAATAGAGGGAGAATTTCCCCTTATTTGACTCAAAACACTGGAAATTAGGGGTTATTTCTTCACTTAAGGGGAAAAACTCCCCTTATTTACCCGTAAAATGAGCTCTAATCTACTAATAGCGGTAAAAATTCCCCTTATTTTAGACCGCTGGTTATTGCCATTTAGGGATCTTCACTGCACTCTAGCGCGCGACTGGCTCCAGCACCAAGTCCCGCAAAAATCAAACATTTTTAAGTAAACACCAGGAGGAAAAACTCATGAAAAAATTACTTTTACTAGCAGCGGCATTGCTATTCGTCCTAGCCGGCTGCGGACAAAACAACGAAGGAAATAACGAAGAAAACGCCTCAGAACCAAAAGAGCAAGAAGGGGAAGAAGTAACCCTGAAAGTAGCTTCTCTGATCCCGCCAATGACTGAAATCGTTGAGCTTGTAAAACCTAAGCTTGCCGAAGATAACATCAACCTTGAAATGGTGGTCCTTGGAGATAATGTCCAGCCAAACACGGCGCTGGCAGCAGAAGAAGTCGATGCGAACTTCTTCCAGCATGTTCCGTACATGGAAGAATACAATCGCAGCAATGACGCAAACCTTGTGCCGGTTACACCGATCTATTTTGCCAACTACGGTGTGTATTCCAAAGAATTCTCTTCCATGGAAGAACTGCCTGAAGGTTCTGTCATTGCGATAGCCAATGACGTTTCAAATATCGACCGTTCCCTGTCCCTTTTGGCGCAGCATGATGTAATTACATTGAAGGAAAAAGAAGATGTCTACTACACTCAAGCGGATATCATTGAAAATCCGAAGAACTATGAGTTCAAGGAAGTTGACTTGCTGATGCTGGCGAGAATGTACGATGACGCCGATGCTGTCGTCATGACACCGGCTTATGCGTCACCGCTTGGGTTGACTCCAAAAAGTGACGGTCTTCTGACAGAAGGCGTTGAAAATGACTTTGCGATCACATTGGTGGCACGTGAAGATAATGTCGATTCCGAGCCGATCCAAAAGCTCGCTGAAGCGATGACAAGTGAAGAAGTACGAACGTTTTTAGAAGAAAATTACGATGAAACGGCGATTCCGGCGTTTGAATAACAAAAAAGGACCAATTCCTCTGGGGTTGGTCTTTTTTAGTGCCTAATGAACTGGGGCAGCATGTTCCTTTTTTAGAATATTGATTACTCCTATTATTTTACATATACTTATAGCATGTTACGATGACAACGCTGATTCCGGTAAAATAGTCACGGCCTATCCTAAATACCAAGCATAAGGGGAGATCTGTATGAAAAGCACATATCCGGTTAAAGTGACCCAAGCAGGGATTCCCTATTTGGAGATGGCCGAGGAGTTAGCCATTCTGGAGGACTTGATGATTATCGATCTTAATCTTACTAATATCCAGGAGTATACAGATAAAATTGATGAAGTATTACATTCAGGATCTCCCCAGGAGATATCAGGCAGCACCACGCTGTTAAAAATCGATAAGAATAGGACAATTGTTTATAACTTTGCCATTGATCAAGAGTGTACGTTAGAGACAAAAGAACTCAAAGAAATCTTAAAGAACTATCTGAAACAAAGCATCCTTATGACGATAGAACAGGATTTAAGAAAAAAGCAGGCGATCTATGAAAAAGTAAAGAATCTGGACGATATTACTGATTTTCTGAAGATTAGAAGTGAATTACAGCAGGATAAAATTGTATAAGAAGCAGGCGATTCCGGCGTTTGAATAAGTGTTGAAAAGGTTCCCTTCTCCTAAATAAGTAAGAGGTTCGGTTAAGGGAGTGAAAACCTTAACCGAACCCTACTTAGAAGCAGAAAAAGTAACATCAATAACACCATATTTAACAGTGAAAATCCCAGAGCAAATGTCTCTGGGGTTTTATTTTTATACTATTTTCTTGTTCCGTTAAGCACCCTTTAGTTGGAGACAGGGGATAGTGTTATTTAGAAAGGTGTTTGTATTCGACGACCTCTATTTTGAAATCGTGGTTACATTTCTGCTTATTAATTTTTCCGCTGTCACAGGAGGGAGACACTCTCACTGTAACTAAATCTTCTTTCGCATTACCGTTGTCGGAAGGAATATTAATCCTCACAGCAACATCATATGAATGATTATCATTGTAGGTTATTCCGACAATTTTTTGCGCTTTCCAGTAAAGAAGAGGTCCACCTTGGTATTCTTTTATTACTCTCTTATCAATAGTAGGCATAATGAGGTCCCTAACAATGTCTTCTGTTGTGACATACATATCTTCTGATTTTGGAGCTGACTCTGCTAAAATACTTTGCTGCGGGATTAAAACAGTTATTAGTCCAAATAAAATCAAGCATTGTTTAATTATATTAATTCACCTCGTTTTGAATTTTACAGTTACTATCCCCAAAACGAGCTTCTTTATCAAACTGAACTATCTTTTCCTTGTACAGAGGTACTTTACTTTTTTGTAATATAGTAACAATAGTAAAACCAATAAAATAATTATTAAAAAAGGTAAAAAGCCTAATAAAACTACGGGTAACAAGTTATCATTCATATTCGTATCCACGTTCAAAAAAATCACTGCCTTTTAATCTACTGAATAACCATCTTTGCCCACATATAATCTGACCTACACCATTCATATTCTTTGTGCATCTTATAATGTATATGTTCATCGGGTGGTATTTCAGGTGTTTGAGAACCCATTTTTCCTCTGCCGCCGAAGGACATTACTTTATGAAGTGGTAGTGTGCTCCAATCAACATTATAAATCCTGTTAATTTCAATAAAATCAACTTCAATTTTTGAGTTGAAATAAGAGATGAAGGCAATAACTAAAGCTATGAGAATTGCATCGCAAATTTCCTGGCGATTTTTTTGTTATTCCCTCTCAACCGAAAAGGCCCCTTCTTTTATCTTGGCTCAAACTGCCTTTCTTCGCTGCTTTCTTTCCTCACTCAGCTTCTGCCATACGCGCTTGATCCTGAGTCCATCGGTCGGCGTGCCGGCAAGGCCTCTTCTCCTGGGCCGCGTTTTCGGGAACATGCGGTCCAAGATACACATGGGCCCGGGTCTGTTTTGTGAACAAAACAGCTCCGAGGGCGTGTCCGATTTCATGAAGCAGGACGGCCAGAGGGACAAGGATCAGATAGACGATTAATATATTTACAAACAGCAAGCCATTTTGCTCCTTTCTCAAGCCAGAAATATAAATATTAGACTATTCCAACTAATTTGGTATAATTTTACCATAAAATGAACGGAATTTTTAAGGGAGTTGGAAGTCCTGAAGAGAAAATATGGAAATCGCCAAGGGTGGAAACGGATTTTGGAAAGGCAGTATGCCCAGTCCTTTTTGAAAACTGAGTCATTCAGAGGGGCAATCACCTTATTGCATACAATAAAGGTTGCTCACCCTTTGATGGTGGGGTACGGCGGCCAAAATCATTGCATTGTCGATGACGGGTATATGTGGCTGCATCAGTTCCCTGAGGGAAAGAACCATGTGGTGACGACGATGTTCAATGAAAAGGGTGAAGTCGTTCAGTGGTACATCGATATATGTGCAAAAAATCATTTTGAGGATGAGGTTCCCTGGATGGAGGATTTGTATCTGGACCTGATTGTGCTTCCGTCAGGCAGAGTGATTGAAAAAGATATGGATGAACTGGAAGAGGCGTTTTCACTGGGAAAGATTGATCAAAAGCTTTATGATTTAGCTTGGAAGGAACAAAAAGAGATTTTGCATTTAATTAAGATCGGGGAGTTCAAATTGTTTGAGTTAACCCCGGAGCATAAAGATATTCTTGTAAAAAAGCTAAATGAAGAAAGCTCGAGGTGATTTAGTTGAAGGAATTCACAGAACAAGAGATGGAGAGAATCCGCTCAAATGAGAAGGTGATGGAGTTGGAGGAAGTTTTTCCGGAAGAACTACTTGATATCATTTATGATAAGCGGTTGTTCAAGATATTTGTGCCTGAGAGGTTTGGCGGCCGGATGACCTCTCTTCCAGAAAGCGTTCGTATTTTTGAAGAGGCTTCTTCTATTAACGGCAGCTTTGGCTGGCTGGTGACGATAGGTTCCGGAGGCGGATTTTTTTCTGGGAATATGAAGGAGCAGGTCCTGGATGATATTTTTTTACCAAAGAAGGCAGTCATTGCAGGCAGCGGTGCTCCAACGGGAAAAGCGGTGAAGTGTGAAGGCGGATATCGTGTGACGGGTCAATGGAAGTACTGTTCAGGTGCTGAGTTTGCGACCACTTTTACCGCTAATGCTGCGATTGAAAATGGCGCTGCTGATGAACCGGAGATAACATCTTTTGCTTTTACAGAGAAACAGATAGAGATTTTAAAAGATTGGAATACCTTTGGGTTAAAGGCAACCGGAAGCCACTCAATCAAGGTGGAAAATGTGTTTGTTCCTGAAGAGCGGACGTTTTCCATCTTTGAAACGAATGGGGCTGTGGATGAGCCTGTTTTCAGCTACCCATTCATGCCTTTCGCCCAGGCTTCTTTTACAGCAGTTATGCTGGGCCTGGGATTGCGGGTCATGGAGGAAGCACAACATTACTATGCTTGTTTATCGGAAGGGTCTGCTAAAAAGCCGGTTCTGCGGAATGTGCTGGATGAACAGGTTGAAAGATTGGAAGTTTTAAGAAGAACTTTTTTTAGTACAATTGATGGTAACTGGGGTCTGCACATAGAAGGGGAATCGGGTCAGGGCCAGTATGATGAAGTGAGTGAGATTTGCGTGCATACTGCTCAGGGTGTAAGGGAGGCTGCTTTTGCATTGTATCCTTACCTGGGAATGTATGCTTCAGATCGGGACAAGCCTTTCAACCGGGTGTTCAGGGATTTGCTGACGGCCTCGCAGCATGAGTTGATAGGGCGATATTAATAAGACCTTGCTTCAACACTTAAAGCGCGAAGAGGGACTGTCCCTTTTCGCGCTTTAATTCGTTGAAGTATTTTTTATACTCTTTGTATATTGGTAATCTGAGTAATCGGCACCCCTTGCATAGGCAGCATTTCCTGCAGTTCCTCACCAACCACGGGGATGTAATCAGTGCCTTCCCGGAACCCGTAACGTTCTTTTATATAAATATCGAAATTGCATTTGACCTGCAGGGCGATGTCACCTTCGCGGTCGAAAGGCGGGGAGACAGTCTGAACGTCAAATTTGTTGCCGTTTTTGCTGAAACCATTTATGGTCTTGATTGCTTTAGGTTTGTAATTTTTAACGGCTTTGGGAGTGAAGGAAAAAGTCACCCAGCCAGTTGCACTAATCATGTAGAACACCTCGAAAAGTCTTATTTGTTAGGAAAGGTATTCTTGAAGTATAGCAGAAGATGGTGATGCGGGCATTTACTTGTATTGGAAGTGACCTGTACCTGCTTGCTTAGGGTGTTGGTAGGCTAAGAGGTCTCAAGGAGGCTTCTAGAGACCCGAGGATGATGGAAAATGCGGAGAAGAGGCGTCAAGGAAGCTTGTAGAGACCCGAGGATGATGGAAAATGCGAAGAAGAGGTTTCAAGGGAGGTTCTAGAGACCTGAGGATAATGGAAGATGCGGAGAAGAGGCGTCAAGGAAGCTTTTAAGGACCCAAGGATGATGAAAAATGCGGAGAAGAGGTCTCTAGGAAGCTTCTAGGGACCCAAGGATGGTGGAAAATGCGAAGAAGAGGTCTCAAGGAAGCTTCTAGAGACCCGAGGATGATGGAAATGCGAAGAAGAGGTGTCAAGGGAGCTTCTAGAGACCCGAGGAAGATGGAAAATGCGGAGAAGAGGTCTCTAGGGAGCTTCTAGGCACCCGAGGATGATGGAAAATGCGGAGAAGAGGTGTTAAGGGAGCTTTTAGAGACCCAAAGATATTGGAAAAGACAGTTATGAGGCCTCAAGGAAGCGTCTAGAGACCCAAGGACGATGGAAAATGCGGAGAAGAGGTCTCAAGGAAGCTTTTAGGGACCCAAAGGAATTGAAAATGACAGTGAAGAGGTCTCAAGGAAGCTTCTAGAGACCCCAAGTCCACAAAACAAAAATAGGTTCAATAGAAGGAGTGATGCTTTCTATTGAACCTATAGTTTTATCATGAAGCAAATATAGCCCACTTATTCTCCTCGGCAACTTTGACCATGCCTTCTTTAGGATTGACCAAAACCGGATTGCTTACATAGTGGAGCAGTGGAATATCGCTTTCGCTGTCTGCGTATGCCCAGATTTCTTTAGGTGGATTTTCTGTCAGGTGCTGCTGGTTCATCCATTCCTGTAATTTGGCTACTTTTACATCACCGTTGACTATTTGTCCGATTTCGCCGGTGCACTGGCCGTTGTGGTCGAACTGCAATTCTGTGCTGAGCACATGGACATTGGTTAGCTGGAGATGATTGATGAAAGCATTAAGGAATGGCTGAAGTGCGCCGGATAGGACAATGACCGTGTCTCCATTTTTCTGGTGATCATGGATTCTGCTGACAAGGGTGTGGTGAACTTCCTCTTTACCGTGGTTGACTAGTTCCTGGAAAAAGAGATCCAATTCTTCCGGAGTTTTGCCTTTGAATGTCTTGGCGAATGCCCTGAAAAAATCATGGCGGAATTTGTTCTTTCCTTTCAATAAGCCGCCGGCAGATGCTTTCGCTAATCCTGCCGCCACAATGGCCCATTGCTTTGCGGTGAATGTTTCTTTTCCGACTGAAAACATGGCCTTGAAGGAATTTCCCTGATAGAGCGTACCATCGAAGTCTACCGTGATAATTGCCAAAACCGAACACCTCGCTTTTTTAGTAAGTATAGGACAGTTGGGATGTTTTGTAAATGAACTGTAAGGACCAGTTGTATCATCTGCTGTAGTACTTTAAAGCGCGAAGAGGGACTGACCCTTTTCGTGCTTTAATGCAGTGACGCTTCTTTTTAATTGGAGGGATAATACCAGAAAAGCTATAATAAACTAAACAGACTGGGGGTAATGACAATTAAACAAGATTATAAGAATCATACACAGGCAGACCCGATATTTATAGGAGGTATCGGCCTGCTTTCGCTTATTGCGTTCATTTTATCCACTGTGTTCTTTTTCCAAAACGTGAGGGACCAGTGGCTGCTGAGTGTCATCGTAGTATTATTTGCACTGATTTTTTGTTTGTGACAGTAAGGCTGAGAGGGTATGCCTTGAAGCTTCAGGATCGGATCATTCGTGGAGAAGAGAACTTCCGGTATTATCGACTGACTGGGAATCTATTAGATTCAAGGCTCTCATTGAAGCAGGTGATAGCACTGCGTTTTGCGGATGACGCGGAGTACCCTGAACTAGTGGACCGTACCGTAGCGGAGGACCTTTCTCCAGGTGAGATTAAGAAAGCAGTCCAAAATTGGAAGGCCGATCACCATCGCGTATAATTAGAGGAAAGCAGCTTATGAGAGGCTGCTTTTTTCTTGACCTTTTGCAGTTATAAAAAGGAGAGACCGCTTTTTCTCAGGAATATTTGCCAGGCGGGGTAACCCGTGCGCTTCTGCTTTTTAAATAGGGGAACAAATTTCCCTTATTCACTTAAAAGACTCGAAAAAAGCTTAAATAAGAGAAGAAATTTCCCTTATTGCACTCAAATCACTAGAATAATAGGTACTATCCTTTAAGTAAGGGAAAAAACTTCCCTTATTTACCCTGAAATGAGAGTGAATCTGCAAATAGCGGAACAAACTTCCCTTATTTTCTCACCAGGCGACAGCACCATATTCTACAAAAATAGCGATCGAAAAAGCTTTATGAATAACTCAACTGCATTACTACGGAGGTTTGTTATGAATAATGAAGTAATGGTAGATGTCCAAAATCTTGTGAAACGCTACGGCTCCATGACGGCTGTAAATGAAGTGGCTTTTCAAGTGAATAAAGGAGAAATATTCGGCCTGCTTGGACCCAATGGGGCCGGGAAGACAACGACGATTGAAATGCTGGTCGGTCTTCGCAAGCCTGACGAAGGAACAGCGGTATTGGCAGGGTTCGATGTCCGAAAAGAAGTGAACAAGGTCAAAGAGGTGATTGGTGTCCAGCTTCAGTCCACCTCCTTATTCGAATTATTGAAGGTAGACGAAATTCTGCACTTATACGCCAGCTTTTATCCGAATAACGTCAACATCAACGAATTAATAGAGGATATGCTTCTGACTGAAAAGAGGAAGGACCGGATCAAAGGCCTTTCTGGCGGGCAAAAACAGCGTCTCGCAATTGCTCTGGCTCTGATTCATGATCCGGAAATCGTGTTTCTTGATGAACCGACGACCGGTCTCGATCCACAAGCGAGGAGAACTCTATGGGATATTGTACTGCATTTAAAGGAGCGGGGGAAAACAGTGATTCTTTCAACTCATTACATGGATGAAGCCCATGTGCTCTGCGACCGCATCGGCATCATGGATCAAGGAGAGTTGATCGCTCTCGATACACCAACTAACCTGGTGAAAAAATTGCAGTCGACCAGCACGGTGGAATTTCACTCCAGCAACCCTCCTGAAAAAGATTGGTTCATGGCGATGGAGGGAGTCGACGAGGTGTCCATCAAAGATACCTTTGTCCAGCTGTATACGGACGATCTGCAGCTGGCCTTGACCTCCCTGATTCATGCGTCCGAGCAGCATCAATTTAAATTTGAGGATCTTCAAACGCGCTTGGCGACTTTGGAAGATGTCTTTATCCATATGACAGGAAGGAGCATCAGAGAATCATGAGAGCATATTGGCAGTTAACATTGGCGCAGCTCCGTATTTTTGCACGAAATAAGCAGGTGCTGCTCTTCACGTTGCTTTTTCCCATCATCTTAATGCTGGCGCTGGGTTCGCTTGTTGGAAAAGAAAATTCTGTTTCTTTGTCCGCCGGGGTGGCAGATCTCGATCAAACCGCTGCATCCAAAGACTTAAAGGACCGATTTCACGAGAATGAGAGCGTTGAAACAGAAAGCTTCGAAACGGTAAAAGCAGGTAAAAAGGCTGTTGAGAACGGGGATATCCAGCTTCTTATTGAGATACCAGCAGGATATGGAGAGAATCTGAAGGGAGAGAATCCAGCCTTCTCGCTTCCGGTTTATTATAATGAAAAAAACCTCGAAAACGCCGAGCTCGGCCTCACGGTTATAAATGGAATTATTGATCAATACAGCAAAGACCTTGTGGATTATCAACCACTCGTGACCGTTGAAAAGGTAGGCATTGAGGCTTTGAATCTCCGTTACGTCGATTTCCTTGTGCCGGGGATTGTCGCGTTGATGATTTTGAACAACAATATGAATGGCGTTGCAGGCCAAATCTCAGCGTGGCGTGAGAGAGGGATTCTTCGCAGGATGCAGGGGACAAGGCTAAAAGCTTCGACTTTCATTGCGGCGCAAATCTCAGCCAGGCTGATGCTGAATGGGACGCAGGCACTGCTGGTCGTCCTCATCGCCAATCTCATCTTCGGCATAAATGTCGCAGGCTCCTGGCTCGCACTTATTTTCTTCATCGTACTCGGAACCCTGACCTTTATGTCACTTGGCTTCGTCATTGCCGGTTTGGCCAAAAACCCTGAAAGCGCAGGCCCGATTGCTGCATTTGTTACGTTTCCCCTATTGTTCCTGGGCGGAGTGTTTTTTCCAGTCAGTGACATGCCGGAAATCGTTCAGCCGGTTGTTAACATCCTTCCCATTGCCCATCTAAGCTCAGCTCTGCGGGAGACAATGAATCTGGGAACACCGTTTTTGGAGCTGGGGACGGAAACGCTGATTCTGGGCGTGTGGCTGGTCGGCGGATTTCTGCTTGCCAGTTATGTGTTTAAGTGGGAGTGACCATCAATATCCGATGGTACACCTGAATAGTGGAAAAACAGTGTAAAATAGCATAGCAGATAGCACCCTGAACGACGGCTTGGCAATAGATATTGTCGCCGTGCGATTTTGGGTGCTTTTTTACGGTAAGATTTTGTTCCAAGAAGATAAGGGTTTTGGTAATTTACATGGTAAAATATACTAACAATTATGAAAATTGAGTTCTCATTATCAGGAGGTAGTTATCATGAATGCTTATCTCACCTTTATAATTGCTATGGTGATTATTACGTTTGTTTCGCTTTTAATTTATAGCTTTGGAAGAAATAGATCAAAGAATTTTAATAAATACATACCATCAATCGCTTCTGCAATTAGTATCGCTGTGTTTTATTTGAAAATGACATTTATTTCGGAAGGTTATCAACCAATCTTAGATATAGTTGTCATTATCATAATGTCGGTTGTGTTAGGAGTTTCTTTATTACTGGCAGTTATTATGGATCTATTAAACATCAGAGATAAAAACCAAATTTAAAAAACAGTGCCAGTTGAGTTCTTCGTCCAATTAACTTTTATTGAATATCTTTAGTAAGGAAATCCGGAGGTGAGCTTTAAGGTGAACTTAGGACCTATTGGTTTATCTTTGTTAGGATTAGTTCCATATATGCTCCTCTTAACTGCGATCCTATTTTTTATCTGCTTTATCTGGAAAAGAAGCGATAAGTTAGCTTCAATCAGGGAAATAAACAGGATTTTCGAAACTTAAGTAAATGAGTATCGTCTAATTATTAACGTAATTACCCAGGACCGGACTTAATTGCTTGGTTTTCGTCAAAAGGTAAAAAGGGGGAATAATCAGTGAAGGAATTTCGTGAGAGTTTGAAATACGCTGGAATCATCTTAGGGGTATCGATGCTGATTTTTTTAGCAGCGGGTTATGCAGATGGCTCATACAATTGGAACACCTTCTACATATTTTTTATGGGAGCTGTTTTTGGTAACTGTGTCGGATTGATGAGAAATAAACAGAATTTTAGCGGAACCTTAAAACGAAATTTAAAATAGAGAATGGAAATACAGCTATCTCTGTAGTTCCGTTATAAGAAGCGTTTGCGGAACAAACTGCCGTGTATGGTTCAAGAAGGGGGAGGTTAGTATATACCTCTATTTCAGTTGCGAGAAGCAAAGGAGGAAAGATTTTGACAAGAAATAAAATGATGATAATTGCTGTATTTTCAATAGGCTGCATATTACTTCTTGCTTTTAAAGCCATAAGCAACCAGGATTATTCCTACTTAACTGGAGTGGTTAGCATACTTGTTATCTTCTTTTTCAAGAAGAGAGAGTACGGTCGGAGTAAAGAACGATTTGATTAAAGAGAGCGTTTAAAACAGCCGATCCTTGTTCAAGTAAAGGAAGGTTAATGCAAAAAATAGTGTAATTCTCTTAGGGGGGAATTGTTTTATAATGCTAAAACACATAGAACGCTTTTATTATTTTTACTTGTGTTTGCTATCTGGGCATTATTTTTAAATAGAGATTATCCACATATGTATTATTTTCTTATACCTTATTTTATATTTGTTCTTACAGCTAATTTTAGTCAATTTAAGTTATTGATTGAAAAAGATACTTTGTCTTTTCAAATGATAATATTTGAGTTGAACGTTTACAGAAAAGAGATTAAGTCTAATCAAATTGCTGTTATGAAATTCAAGCGTGTTGGCTGGGGCAGGAAATGCGTAGTAGCACAAACGAAAAAAGGGCTTAATTTAAGGCTTGTTAATTTCTATCCAGAAAAAATTTTCATGACTTAATTGATTTTGCTAATGAACACGATATATCCGTATTTAAAACCAGGGATTATTTGATTGATGCACCTAAAGCTTGTCAATACTATAATTAATTAGATTAAGTGAAATGGGAAGGGAAAGGGGGATTGGATATGAAAATTAATATAAGAAATGAAAGTCCACAAGATTACAGAGTAGTTGAAGAAATTGCTAGAGAAGCCTTTTGGAATTTATATTTTCCTGGATGTCATGAACATTTTGTTATACACAAAATGAGAGCACATGAAGATTTCATTAAAGAACTTTCCTTTGTGATTGAAGTTGAAGGTAATATTGTAGGTGGCATATTTTATACTCATTCGAAGGTAGTATCCGAGGATAATAAAGAATATAAAACAGTTAGTTTTGGACCAGTATTTATTTCTCCTGAATACCATAGGAAAGGACTCGGAAGAAATTTAATTACTCATTCTATTCAAGCGGCAAAAGAAATGGGATATCGCGCTATTATCACACTAGGGTACCCGTATCATTATGAGCCATATGGATTTATAGGGGGTAAAAATTACAACATATCCATGCCTGATAAAAAATTTTATAAAGGATTGTTGGTATTACCACTTTACGAAGGGGCGTTGGATTGTATATCTGGTTATGTGAGGTTTTCTGATGTCTTAGAAGTTAACGATGATGAAGTGAATGAGTTTGATAAATCGTTTCCTCCAAAAGAAAAGAAGTTTCAGGAGAGCCAAACTGAATTTGAAAAAGCAGCATCCATGCTTGATGATTAATAAAAAGACTTAAAATAATGATGTCACTAAAAATAACCTATGGTTAATACTTTGAAACTGAGTCTTCAAGAATTGGGGGCGTTTGTCCAATACGGGCAATCGCTTCTTCTCTAAAAGATTAGGTTATTTAAGTAGGGGGGGCTTTGTGGAAGTAGTAAAATCAATGGAAATTCACCATAATATGTGGAACCTCTTATCATTTGCTACCTCAGAAAAAAACATTAACCAAGAATATAATTCGTATATAAAATTGCCAACCAAAAAACTTTATAGCTATTTTCTTGGCGATGAGAGTGTGGGTTGTATTGGCATTGAATTATTTAGTCAAAGGCGGTGTGAGATAAAACATATTGCAGTATCGCCAAAACATAGAAACAAAAGCGTAGGAAGTAAAATGATTAACTTCATATTAGATAAATATTCGTTCGCTACTGTGTTGGCTGAAACCGATAGTGATGCTGTGAATTTCTATAAGAATTATGGCTTTAAAATAACAAGTTTAGGAGAAAAGTATCCTGGAGTTGAACGTTTTCAGTGTACTTTTATAAATGATTAAACAATTCTTACTTAAAATCAACAACGGTGCCCCCGATACGTAAAGACTCGATTTCAAGATATTTTAAGGAAATCATTAAGTTAAGTTGAAACAAATCTGGCTGGGTTCGTGGAAACTATTTGATGATAACAGGAAAGAGGGAGTGCTGGTTACTGCTGATTATCCTCCAGAATCAGAAAATGAAGGGGTTAGTTGGGGAGCATCAGGAGCGAATGGTAAAGTGGCTTATTATTTTGGAATGATTTCCAACCCCAATGTAGAAAAAATTATAATTGAGACTCCGGATAAAGAATATACCAAGATCCCTTTTATCCATTTGAATGAAAGACGTTTTTTTCTCCTAAAGACTGAAGGAAGTATTTTTCATTATGATTTCAAAGCCTTATCGGAAAACGGAGAAATCATTGCACCTAGAACACCTAAGCATTAAAAACTTAATAAAAGATGACGTAATAACAGCACTTTTAATAAAAAAAGCTTGGGGTCTCCCAAGCTTTTTTAATGTGTTCACATTACCGGAACTACTTAGGAGACCCCTCGTTCCTTTTTAAATAATGACGGCGGCAATGGAGCCCGATGCTTTTTCCCTCTTAGTCCAAAGAGAATTCTAAGGAATGGGAGGGTGCGGATCACAAAATGATAGATGAAAGCAATGATGAGAAATGAAACCACTGTCAGAAAGAAAAATTTCAATGAAATAGGCAAGCTCCAATCTTTGATTAAGAAACCTATTATAACGATAACGGGCTGATGCAGAATATAAAAAGGCAAGGAGGCTTCACTGGTATAGCGGAGAAGCTTGTTGGTAAAAAACAAGTACTTGTCAGCCAAGTGACAGAAGGACAGAATCAAGTTCAAGCTGCCGATTACAGCCAAAGTGGTGAATAGGATAAACTCCATCGATCCTCTTTCAGGGTAATCCAGCATGAACCAGAGAGCAGAGGTGATTGTTGCGAACAGCCCAAGCAGCAGATGCACAGGAAATGTCCTTTTTAATAGAGAAAGCAATTGGTCACTGCTGAAAAGATAGTAGCCCGCAAGAAACAGCACCAGGTAAACGAGCAGATCCCATCCGCCCAGGTGGACGGTTTCAACAAAGGCAGCCACTGCGATCATGGCGATGTGCAAAAGGATTAAATGAAGGGGTGTAACATTTTTAATAGACTTAGATTTTTTGAATAAGTGCATTGTTACTAATGAAAAGAGAATCAGGGCAAGCAGGTACCATAGATGCAGGCCGACGAATGCGAAGTTTCCGGTGCCACCGATTTCTAAATAAAGTCCCTTGTAAGTCTGGGGGAGGAAATCCAGGAACGACCCTGTGAACTGATTGTTATCTACACGTTCAATATAAACTTGAGGTGGAGACAGGATCAATACCCCGAATATCAGTGGAATCCCGAGACGAAGCAGCCTCTCTTTCATATAGGTTCCCATGCTTCTTTTTTGCAGGGAGTTGTGGGAGCTGATACCGGAAATCATAAAGAAAATTGGCATGATCCAGGTGCCGATCAAGAGGGAGAACGCCAGAATTACAGAGGTATCCAATTCATTATTTTTCACATGCCAATCAAAAGGGTTAAAAACATCGAGCAATGATATAAAAAACAAGCAGAGTTGCTATGACCTTCATCCAATCCAGATCGTATCTCCTTGGGTCCCGCAGTTTTTCCATAATGAAATCTCCTTTGAACTAATCTATCCAATTCCATTCTATTCGGCGGGCTGGAGAGATTTTCCTTCTGAGTATCAAATCGGAAACCTATTTCTCCTGAACGAAGCAGCCGCACCTTCACACAAACTTTGCTGAAATTCACGCTCTTCAGTCTCGGATCCAAATTTTTTTGTCGGAGCTAAAATAGCTGCTGGCGCTGTTTTTATGATCTATGTTATTGAAAATATTGTTATACATATCTGAGTTCTTTTACTATAGATTACAAGCTTTCTATTCATTTTAATTGTATTGAAGATGTTCTTGCTTTTATCCGCGTTGATTGGAGTGGAAGACGTTCGACCTCCTGCGGGACTAGCGGGAGGCTCACCGGCCGCCCCGCGGAGTCGGGCGTCTGGAACGGAAATCATTTATAAACAAGAATGTTCTTTAACACAGGCTTTTTATTTAAATTAGTTTATTATTTAAAACACTCACGAAACCGGTTTACTAAAATACCAAGGATAATTTAAAAAAACCTATTGAAAACGGATACAAAGATGTTATAATCGTCATTAGAAGCAGAATCAATTGATTTTTTTTACTCATTTACGAAACCGGTTTCGTAAATGTTTCCAGATGAATTGGTTGAGACTATGGAGAGAATGTTAAATGGAGGGGTAGATGGAATGAAATTTAAAAAGAGTTTGCTTGCTGTTATGTTACTGGGTTTAAGCGCATTTCTTTTTGCTTGCGGTGGAGAAGAATCTTCCGGCGGCGAAGATGGGGATAAAGTGACACTGGATTTTTGGTTGTTCGGAGCAACGAACTATGAGGCGTTAGCAGAGGAATATGAAAAAGAAAATCCTGATGTGAAAATCAATATTAAGACTTCGGAATTAGGAGATCACCATAATAGTTTGTTTACGGCCATTTCTTCTGGTACAGGAGCTCCTGATCTAGCGATGATCGAAGTTGATCAGTTAGACCGTTACCGTGAAGCGCAGGATCGTTTTGTGAACTTATATGATTTAGGTGCTGAAGATATTAAAGGTGAATATTTGGACTGGAAATGGAGAGGTGCTGAGAACGGCGATGGAGACTTCCTATTTGGCCTTCCGACAGACATCGGTCCAAAAGCAATGTACTACCATACAGAGGTTTTTGAAGAGGCTGGCCTGCCGACAGATCCTGATGAAGTGAGCGAGTTGATCTCAACTCCTGAAGCTTTCAAAGAGGCAGCCAAAAAAGTTCTTGATGCAACTGACAAGCCGATGGTAGACAGCATGGAAATGGCATTCCGCGCTAACATGGATGCTCTTGAAGTGAGTTATTTCAACCGTGATGGCGAGCTGTTGATTGAAGAGAAGGATAATGGCGTTAAAGAAGCATATGACTTTGCCGTTGAATTGGATCAAGAAGGGTACGTTGGAAACTTCGAAATGTGGACACCTGAATGGGCGAATGCATTGAATATAGGCGGATTTGCTGTAGAAATGGCACCGGCTTGGTTAAAAGGCTACATGACAGA
Source organism: Bacillus sp. P14.5 (assembly GCF_003316765.1). Lineage (GTDB taxonomy): Bacteria > Bacillota > Bacilli > Bacillales > Bacillaceae_B > Rossellomorea. The sequence goes on from NZ_NIJF01000073.1 coordinate 176,700, forward strand.
AAACGCTCCTGAAGGGGAAGGAAAGTGGCGCGTGACAACATTGCCTACTCAATTTGCCGGCAACTGGGGAGGTTCTTATATCTCCATTCCTTCAGAAACCAAGCATAGTGAAGAAGCTTATGAGTTTGCCCAATGGCTTCTTTCTTCAGAGAACCAAATGCAATCTTTTGTTGAAAATGGCCTGTTCCCATCCGCACCTGACGTGTATGAGATGGAAGAGTTTAAAAACAATTCAGATGCTTATTTTGGCGGAGAAAATACAGCCAAATACTTTGCAGAAGCAGCTAAAGAGATTCCTGAAGTATACAAAGGACCTAAATATGTAACTGTAAATAATGAAGTTCTAACAGCACTCCGGAATGTCCTAGAAGGCGGAGATCCTGAAAAGGAATGGGATGCTGCTGTCAAACGTATCAAAGATTTGCTGAAACGTTAATGCTAACCGGGCTGGATGGAGGTTTCCATCTGGCCCTCATTTCTTAAGGAGGTAGTCAGGTTGGAAAATACACATAAGCAAGCAAGGACCTCTGCTAAAGTCAGTAAATTATCCGAAAAGAAAAAGATATGATCTCTGGCTATTTATATGTTGCGCCCTTCTTCATCATTTTTGGCATCATTGGACTTTATCCCGCGATTTTCAGTATCGTGCTTGCTTTTCAAAAATGGAACGGTTTAGGGGAGATGGAATTTGTAGGATTGAGCAACTTTGCAATCGTCCTGCAGGATCCCCTGTTTTGGAAGTCTCTTTATAACACCATCATCATCGGTTTGATGGGTACAGCCCCGCAATTGATTGTAGGGATCATTCTGGCTTACTTCTTGAATATGGCTGTCATCCGGTTCACAAATTTCTTCAGGGTGACCATCTTCATGCCGTATATCACATCCATGGTTGCAGTGGCTTTAGTGTTTGGTGTGTTTTTCAGTGGAGATGAGAGTGCTCTGGCAAACTACGTTATCGGATTATTCGGTGTGGATCCAGTGAGCTGGAAAACGTCCGAGTGGGGAGCGAAAATCGCCATCTCATTGATGGTCTTCTGGCGCTGGGTCGGATACAACACCATCATTTATCTGGCTGGCCTTCAAAGTATCCCGAAGGATTTATATGAGGCTGCCACAATTGATGGAGCCAGCAAATTTCAGCAATTTACTCACATCACCATCCCTTTGCTGAAGCCGTTCATTGTGTTGACTGTCTTTATGTCCACAGTGGGAGCTCTTCAGTTGTTTGCGGAACCAACCGTTTTCTTGGGAGCTTCGGCATTCAGCCGTGATGAGGCGATGACCGTCGTGATGTATTTATATCGTGATGCCTTCAATTTAGGGTCATTCGGAACAGCTTCTGCAACGGCAGTATTGTTATTGATTATCATTATAGCGGCCGCTGCTTTGAATACATGGCTGACTTCAGGTGCAGGCAGCAAGAAGAAGAGAGGTGTATAAGAGATGGGACAACAGCGGAAAAAACCATTTAACTTAGGAACGTTTATGATTTATGCAGTTCTGAGCCTTGCTTCTCTGTTCTCTCTATTTCCGTTTTATTGGATGTTTGTCATGGCGACGCGTCCAAGTGCGGCTTATAATTCGATTCCTCCGACAATCCTTCCCGGTGGAATGCTTGTTGAAAACTTCCAAAAAGTTTTGGATACGATTCCTTTCTTCAATGCGATGTGGAATACGGTCCTCTTATGTACGACCGTCACAGTGGCTGTTTTATTCATCAGTTCGCTTGCTGGTTTTGCTTTTGCGAAATTCAATTTTCCGGGCAAAAACTTTTTATTCATCTGTATTCTGCTGACAATGGTCATTCCTCCTCAGCTGGGATTGATTCCACAGTACTATTTGATTTCCCAATTAGGATGGCTGGATACGCTGCTCGGGGCAGGAGTATTGTTCTTGCTCAATCCGCTTGGAATCTTTCTGATGCGCCAGTACATCACTCAATCTGTACCGGATGAACTGATGGAGGCGGCCAAGCTGGATGGCTGTTCGAACTTCCGTATTTATTGGAGTATCGTACTTCCAATCGTCAAACCAGCCTTTGCTACTTTGGGAATCATCGTGTTCACACTCGTGTGGGGCGAATTCTTATGGCAGTTCACGGTGCTTCGCGACCCCGCATCTTATACTTTGCAGGTAGCACTCGCATCCCTGAATAATGCGTTCCGAGTCGATTTCGGTATGCTTTTATCAGGTGTATTCTGGGCCACCGTTCCATTGATCGTCATCTTCCTGTTTTTCAATAAATGGTTTATTTCCAGTATTACGGAAGGTTCGATCAAGTAAAACGGTGCCACTCCCTCTAATTGTTGGTACAATTATACTAATAAGATATCGGACAATGCTTAAGGAGCTGTAACACACAATGAACCTGACCATAAGAGATATTGCCAAGATGGCTGGTGTATCACCTGCCACTGTATCCAAGATTATGAACAATTATGGAGGAATCAGCGAGGCTACCAGACAAAAAGTTTACAAAATTATAGAAGACACAAAGTATCAACCGACCTTTTCTGCAAAATCCCTGGCTACTAAAAAATCGAATCTGATTGGCTTGATTTACGCCGGTAAGATCAATGTTGATTTTACCCATCCTTTTTTCAATGAAGTAATCAATTCTTTTAAAAAGGCTGTAGGTGCTTTAGGGTACGATATTCTGTTGTTTTCAAACGAAAAGATTTATAAGGGCGAGAGCAAATACCTGGAAAGATGCAGGCATTTTCATGTAGACGGCTGCCTGATCATCGCAGGGGATGAAATAGAAGAAGAAGTGGAAGAGATTGCGAAAAGTGATATTCCTTGTATCGGGATCGACTTGAAGATAGACGGACCCCGCTCCAGCTATATCATGACAGATAATACGAAAATCGGATTAAAAGTGGTGGAGCATCTTTATTTGAATCAGACAAGGAAGGTTGCCTATATCGGCGGAAAAACTGATTCACTCATTGCAAGTATCCGAAACGAAGGATTCATGGAAGGGATGTCACAGTTTGGCCTGCCCATCCTCGAAGAGTGGATCCGGTACGGAGACTTTTTTGAAGAAAGCGGCTACCGCTCAATGAAAGAAATTCTGAAGGCCGATGAGCTGCCGGAAGCCGTATTTGCGGCGTCTGACATGATGGCTTTAGGTGCTTTGAAAGCGATAAAAGAGGAGGGGCTGTCTGTTCCGCATGATATCCAGCTCATTGGCTGTGATGATATCGAATCATGCCGTTACAGTGACCCGCCGCTTACAACCGTAAAACAAGACAAACAAAAATTAGGGAAATTGGCTGCCTACATGCTTAAGGATCTTATACAGGATAATCAGGACATCCAACCCGTAAAAGTAGACCCTGAGCTTGTCATCCGGGCATCTAGTGTAGAGAGAATATAGCCACTCCCATTACAACACTGGAGGTAACGAATATGACTACAACAATACAATTTCCAGAAACTTTGAAATGGGGAGCTGCAACAGCTTCATACCAAATTGAAGGTGCTGCTTTTGAAGACGGAAGAACACCATCGATTTGGGATGTGTTTTCCCATGCGCCGGGAAATGTTAAAAACGGCGACCATGGAGACGAGGCGTGTGACAGTTACCATCGATATAAAGAAGATGTAGGGCATCTGAAAGACTTAGGTGTCGACCTATATAGATTCTCCATATCGTGGTCCAGGGTGATTCCCGGTGGGACTGGCGAATTGAATCCGAAAGGTGTTGCCTACTACCGGAACCTGATTGACGAGCTGCTGAAGAACGGAATTGAACCGATGATCACCCTTTACCACTGGGATCTGCCTCAAGTTTTACAAGAACAAGGAGGCTGGGAAAACCGTTCGACGACGGATGCCTTCCATGAGTATGCAGTCGCGATGTTCAAGGAATTCGGCGATAAAGTGAAGAAGTGGATCACCATCAATGAGCCGTGGTGTGCCTCGTTTCTATCAAACTACTTAGGCATACACGCACCTGGCAAGACAGACTTGCAGGCTGCGGTCGATGTGTCTCATCACCTGCTCCTTGGACACGGTAAAGCGGTTGCGTCCTTCCGGGATCTTGTGCCCAATGGGGAAATCGGTTATGCGCCGAATCTGGGGTGGCTGGAGCCTTATACCCAGAACGAAGCGGATAAAAAAGCGTGCCAGCGCGGCTTAATGTGGCAGAAGGAGTGGTTCATGGATCCTGTTTTTAAAGGGTCATATCCTGATGAGTTGATTGGGATTTTTGAAAAAATAACGCTGTGCTGAAGATAGAAGAGGGCGACCTTGATATCATTTCCCAGCCAATCGATTTCATGGGACTCAATTATTATACAGGCGGTCTCGGACGTTACAAAGAAGACGGCGGCCTGTTTCAAGTAGAAGAAGTGCCGCTGGATGAGCGCCGGACAGATATCGGCTGGCCGATTTACGGTGAAGGATTTTACAAAATGTTAACGGATCTTCATGAAACCTATGGAGAGGTGCCGATCTACATTACGGAAAATGGGGCGTGCTATAACCACGAAGTAGTGAATGGCAGAGTGGCTGATCAAGAGCGAATCGATTATTTGAAGCAGCACCTGACTGCCTTGCATCGTGCTATTGGCGCCGGCGTTCCTATTAAGGGATACATTGTATGGTCCCTGCTTGATAACTTTGAATGGGCAGAAGGATACGAGAAGAGATTCGGGATTATCCATGTTAACTTCAGAACGTTTGAACGGACGCGAAAAGACAGCTATTACTGGTACAGGCAGACTGTAACGAATAAGTGGTTTGAGCGTTGATTTTTTCATAGATCCTTATATTAGCCCAATATTTCTGTTAGAAAAAACGACTCTTTTTCAGATGGAGAGTCGTTTTTTTATTGTGTTTATGGCGTGGGGGTCACCACCTGGAGGGTGGTACTCACTGGAACAGACTTAGTCCCTCATGGTCAAATAGCAGACTTGAACTCATTTAGAGGGTGGTAGATAATTATTTCCATTATTTGAAGAAAAGCAGCCTTTTTTACCTTTTTGAATCTAATAAAGGAATATTATTCCTCTATTTAAAGTGAAGAAGAACATGACTTTCAATTTCGCCTTTAAATAGAGGGAAAAATTCCCCTTATTTCATAAATATCACTGAAAATCGCTTAAATAGAGGGAGAATTTCCCCTTATTAGACTCAAATCACTAGAAAATAGGGTTTTTTTCTGAAATAAGGGGAAAAACTCCCCTTATTTACCCTCTAAATGAGTTAGAGTTTGCATTTAACGGGAAAAATTCCCCTTATTTCTCCTGCTAGTTGCTCACTCAGGAACATGACTTTCAATTCCGCTTTTTTCTAAAAGGTTGTTGTGTATCACCTCCATCGGGAGCGGCGGACAATCCAGCTTCAGCCACCCATTGGAATGGATTTAATCACACGGGTTATTCCCCTTGTAGGGGCGGCCCAGGGCGCATACGCTTTTGAAACGTCCCTCTTTAAAGCACCAAAACAATTTATTTTCGAGGACTGAAGGGGTATAGTAATAGAAGAATCTTTATTAAAGAGTTGGTGTACGATGGAAAATGAATTTGAACAGTTGAAGCTGGAGAACCAGATCTGCTTTTTGCTTTATGCTGCTTCAAGGGAAATGACGAAGCAGTATAAAACGCTTCTAGAGGACCTGGATGTGACGTATCCTCAATATTTAGTGCTGCTGCTGTTATGGGAGCATGAGAGCCTGACGGTAAAAGGAATGGGAGAGAAATTATTTCTGGATTCCGGAACACTCACCCCGATGCTGAAACGGATGGAGGAGCAGGGGCTTCTTGTCAGGGAGCGATCGATTGAAGATCAGCGCTCCGTTTGGGTGGCGCTGACTTCCAAGGGACTAGGGCTTAAGCAAAAAGCTGCGGGTATCCCCGAGCGCATATTATCACTTGCCGGCAATACGGATGAAGAGAACAAAGTATTGCAATCCTCGCTTCTGCGGCTGTTGAATAACCTTAATCAAACGTTTGATTAAGAACAAAAGCGCAAGCGCCTCGATCAGGCCCGACAGGCAAATGTTCCAAAGAGAAAAAAAGGTGGTCTTCCCTTTTATTCTCTTTGGGTGATTTGATCCCGAGGGGCTAGGCGCAGTAGCTGGACGTAGATAAGATAGGTAAAAGTTGTCTACAGAGATGAATTTTATCATTTCATAAGCAAGAAAAAAGCGCACGATCCTGGTCAAAGGATCGTGCACTTTTTAATTTCTTCAGCTTATTCTACAACTTCCAACTCAACGTCGATGTTGCCTCTTGTTGCTTTGGAGTAAGGGCAGAAGTCGTGTGCTTTGTGGACAAGGTCCTCTAACGTATCACGGTCGACGCCAGTACCTTTGACCTGTAATTTCACTGCCAGTTTATAGCCGTTGTCTTCTTCGTCTTTTAATAAGCTAACGTTGGCTGTTACCTCTGAATCGAAGGATACTTTGGCTTTCTTGGCAATCAGTTGAAGAGCACCGTCAAAGCACGCTGCATAGCCGGATGCAAATAGCTGTTCAGGGTTGGTTGCTTCCGGAAGTTCTTTCTTCCTTGGTGTTCCCGGCATTGCTAATTGCAGATTGATGTTTCCCTCTGACGATTCTACACGGCCTTCTCTTCCACCGACAGCTGAAACGGATGTAGTAAATAATGCTTCTGACATTATGCATCTCTCCTTTAGTTTTTTAATGTGTAAATTAAGTTGTGCACAATTTAATTTTACACAATTTAATTTTATAATCAATTATTTGGATTGAGTGACTCTCACCCTATGTACATATAGTTAACACTGCGCGAAAAATTAAACCTGCATTTGCATATCGGGAAAATGGAAAAGGGTTCTTTAATAAAGTAAAGCACTAAAAGGGACAGTCCCTCTTAGTGCTTTACTGTTTTAAAAGTTTTCAAGTGAATAGCCATACGTTTTAAAGTCATCCGTAAATAATTCTTGTACCAAATTTTTAGTTTCTTCATCATAAAAATGGCGGTAGTCCGGGAGCGACATGTTTCGCAAGGATTGCTTTGACAGTTTCACATCGGCGAATGATTGATTGATGCCGGCGGATATTTTATCAGCATTGTGGTGATGGGATTTGGTGATCTCTTCAAGCGGAGATGCCAAAAGCCCATATGATTTTTCTATGGCAGCCATCTCTGATGCGAAATTTTCCAAGCGTATATATTTTGTGACGTATGCTTCTTCATTCTGTACATATTGCTTTGAGATATGAGTATCTATTCTGCCGTGTTCATTATTTTTCACTTTATATAAAAACTCTTTAAAGGAGATACTGCCGTTTACAGCTTCCGGAGCCACACTGTTCATTGCCTCATCAAAGGAAAAGGCAAATAGAAAGGAACTTACTGCTCTTGTATAGGGGTTTCGAACCAGTTTGTAAACCTCTTTGTCTTTGGTGTCATGAAGCGTGAGAATCGCGTTTCGCATATAATCATTCTGCTTTTGAAAAACTTCCATTCTATATGTGTGAACCCATGGATCATAGTCCAAGGCTTCATTAAGGATTCCAAGTTGGAAATAAAACCATTTAATCAGCGAGGTGCATCCGCTCTTTGGCGACCAGAAAAACATTACTGGGAATTCCTTTGAATATAGCGGGGGAGCGGAAGTGAATATGAAAGTATGCAATTGTTGTAGTTTGGGTGTCATTGACATCATTCTTTCCTCCTTCTCTATTATTAAATGCAAACAAGCCCTGTTTTGGTTGGGTTTTTCTGCAAGTTAACGGAATATTCTTGTTGGAGCGGGGACGCTTTACAGCAAAAAAAGCGGACTCCCGCCGGGGGAAGCCGCTTTTTCTTGTTTTTATAGAATTCCTCTAGTATCAACTGCTTCTGGTGACGGGTCTTTCTTTTTCATGGATTGAAATTTTCCGTATGTGAAGGATCTCCACAGCCACTCCAGTGGACCGAATTGGAACTTTTTAAGCCAGAAGAAGCTGAAAATAATCTGGGCGGCGAATATCGCGAGTGCGATCAGGGTGCCGGCCCACAGGCTGACTTCTTCGTATAGGTCGAACCCTACGAAGATCAGGACGCAGATGATCGATTGTGACAGGTAATTTGTCAGCGCCATCTGTCCAGCAAATCCAAGCGGACGCAATCGTTTCTGCCATTGATCTTTCCTTAGAAGCAGTGCCAAAGCCGAGATATAGAAGAAACATAGAGTCACTCCGCTCAAGCTTGTAAACAATTGAACGTACGTAAAATTTTTAACTCCCTCGCCGAGGATCTCCAGTTTATAAAGCGCCAGCAGTGTGACCAACGGGATGCTGATTAAAAAGGTGATATTCCTGATTTTGCGGATCAGCCCCAAATGCGGTGTGTCCGGTTTGAAAATGCCTGCTTTTCCTGCCGCTAAGCCGAACAGGAACATGGCCAGCACAGGGATCATCGCTGGAATGGCATTGAAAATGAGAGGAACAAGTTCAGCTCCAAGCCGGTAGGAAATCAGTTCTCCGTAACTCGCAGTCGTATAAGCGTCGACATATCCATCATATTGGTCATCGTATGCGGAGATGTTCATCTCTTGGAACTCCTCCAGCAGTCCGCTTGGCAGTAATAGTGTCAGACTGTACAAAACATTAATCACTAGCAGCAGGCTGAACGCCCAGATGATCATCGTCTTAATCTTTCTTTTATAGAAAGCTAAGAGCAGCAGCCCGGTTAGTGCATAGGTGTGCAGGATATCCCCGAACCACAGAAAAATTAGGTGAGCGGCTCCGTATAGGAACAAACCCAGTATCCTGCGGAGATATAGCGGTGTTACCTTCAGCCCTTTTTGCTCAGCGCGGCTCATGAAAATATAGAAGCCAAGCCCAAACAGAAACGAAAATATCGTGAAGAACTTCATGTCGATGAATAACGCGAAAAACATATCAATCCAATAATCCACGCCTGAAAACTCTGCTTCTACAGCATTAATAGATCTCAAGAAATCAGCAGAGTGAAAAGCAGGCATATTCACCAGGAAAATTCCGAATAGAGCAAACCCCCTGATGATATCAATCGTAACAATACGATCCTTCCCCAATACAGGTGACGAATTCATGATCTCTTCTCCTTTACTTTTAGATAGGATGAAAGCTGGAGTTTATGTGAAAATTCACATAAACCCATCCTTCATTTTTCTGCGTATTCAGGAATGAATGCCATCCCTGAAACCAACAGGAGTCCTCCTGCTATTCTTGTGATGCGGACTTGGCTGAATTCAGGAAAGAAAACGACCGAACTGACCAGAATGAGAGCGCCAATGAGAAAGAGGGTGATGCCTATGTATTTTTTAATCATGCAAGATCCTCCGTAAATGAATATAGTGAAATTATCTCTTTATTCTCATATTTTGGCAATGAGTTTTTAAAAAATAATAAAATGGTATTTTGGAAGGCTGCAGATGTTCATCCTAATTTAAAGTTACTCTGAGTATTACTCTATAATTACGTTTCCTGCTTCCGTAAAAAAAGCGAAGAGGACAAGTGGTCCCTTCGCTTTTCAGTATGATTAGGAATTTATAAAATGCCTGCCGGGGCGACCTAGGCGCTTCCACTATTTTTCTAATCAGCCAGTGGCAGCTCGATTGTGAAAGTCGTGCCCTCATTGACCTCACTCTCAACCGAGATGACGCCGTCAAGGCTTTTGATGATGCTGTAGGAAACCATCAAACCCAGTCCAGTTCCGCTTTGCCCTTTTGTCGTGAAATAGGGCTGACCAAGCCGGCTGATTTGTTCCTTATCCATGCCGACTCCGTTGTCTTGTATACTCACCACTGCTTTTGTGCTGGAAATGAATGAGTTAACAGTGATTTTTCCTCCAGAAGGCACAAGGACTGCTGCTTCTATACTGTTCAATAATAAGTTCATAAGCGCCTGTTGAAGTCCTTGCTTATCAGCGATAATTTCACCGTCTGCTAAATCTGAGTCCAGTTCAATGCTGTGCTGGTTAGCCAGGGGCCTCACCACCTGAAGCGTGTAGTGAATTTGATCCTTCACATTCAACCTCTCTAATTTTTCAGAGTGTGGTTTGGCGAAAGCTAAATAGTTGGATATCAGGCTTTTGGCTCGTTCCAGTTCACTTATCGAAATTTCGATATACTCTTTTTTCTGTGCATCCTGCTCGGTTTGATAAAGGAGCTGGAGAAAACCGAATACGGTTGTTAATGGGTTTTTCAGTTCATGATTGATGCTTGCGGACAGATGGGCGACCATTTCATTTTTTTCAGCAACAAGGGTTTTCTCTTTGTATTGAAGGCTCCTGGTGAGCAGCAGGATGACGAGCATGACCACCATCGAACTTATAAGGGTCAAAGAGAAATCAAACAGCCAAACGATTACAAGCTGTGTTGATAGCTGGAAAAAAACAGGCCGGAGATTCCTGTGATTAAAGGGGAAATGAGTGTGAGACCTGTTCCAGTGATGAGTTTTTTGCTGAACGATAATGAGTGATAAGATTTATAAAGCAGGATGGCGGCTAAAACCTCCGCGCCATTACCAAGGATGGTCGTATAAATTCCCATTCCGCCAAGGCTGAGCCTGTAGAGGACTGTGACGGCATACAGGCCAGCCCCCACCAGCGGTCCGCCATATATCGTCCCGAAAACCAAGGGGATGTCCCGTAAATCCCAAATGAGCCCTTCGCTAAGGGATGTGGAAAACCTGATACATAAGATGATGACAACCGAAAAAGTCAGGAATATTAACAGTTTATAATTTTTCCGGTAAAAATCTTTTAGTTCTGTTAAGAAAACAATGGTCAAACAACTTATCACAATCAACAAGAAATTAATGAGCGGATCATAGTACAGAAAGTTATCCATTTTTTCATCCTTTTACTGCTTTTTACACACATTGAATTGGCACGTTAATTTGGAAAACAAGGGCTTTGCAGGATCAGGATAAAATTGGATGATCCCCGCTGCTTCTTCAAAATGCAGTGTTTTCTATATAATAGTTACTATTAACATTTTACAAGAATCTTAACCGGTGAGGGGGTAAGGATATGAAGCCGGAACTGAAAGATGTTGTCTCCAAAAGCATCCTGACGCCTGGAAAAGGGGCGATCGACAACTTTACTCATTCGTTGAATCCCTACGCCGGCTGTGTTTTCGGCTGCAAATATTGCTATGTAAGACAGATGCCGATTTCCCTTTTTCGTGAACAAGAGTGGGGAACATGGGTCGATATCAAAACAAACGCTGTGGAAATCCTCAGAAAGGACCTCGCTAAAGCAAAGAAAAAGGGCCCGTCACCTTGTTCATGTCTTCTTCCACCGATCCTTATCAGCCAATCGAAACAAAAACCCGCCTGACGAGGAGCCTGCTTGAAGTCATGCTGGAGGAGAAGCCGGAGTTCATCCATCTGCAGACGAGGTCTCCTCTGGTAAAACGGGATCTGGATCTTTTCAAAAAGTTCGGAGATAGAATCAGGATCTCCATGACGATAGAAACAGATAAAGAAGAGGTACGAAAAGCGTTCTCTCCGACCGCGCCGCCGATTTCCGCAAGAATGTCTGCTCTGAAAGAACTGACAGAAGAGGGGATCATGACGCAGGCCACCATCGCGCCGCTGCTTCCATGTTCAAGGGAGTTTCCGGAAAAATTAAAAAGGGTCGCGAAGAGAGTGACCATTGACGACTTTTGGATGGGGGACGGCAGCGGAGGCAGAAGGACAGCCAAGTTGGGAGTCGAGGCTATCTATAAAGAACTCGGCTTGGAGAAATGGTACAACCCGACAGCCTATAAAGTCGTGTTGAAAATGCTGAACGAAGAGTTCCAGGATACCGGGATAAAAATAGGAGTTTCAAAGAGCGGCTTCAGCCCGGATGGGGAATACAATACATGGTAACGCGTTAAAACGCTGAAAAGGGACTGTCCCTTTCAGCGCTTTAATGTATAAAAGGACCACACATTCAGTCGACATGCAGCACATTGAAGTAGTAACCAGCCAAAGAGTAGGACGGAAATCTTCTTATCGTGTTCACTTGAGAGGTGCGCACATACAAAACAAATATGAAGACGCACTTGAATTTACTAGAATTCAGAGTGCGTTTTTTTATTCTGGTGATTTTCGTTTTAGTTTCACGTTGTAAAAGTTTTAGCTTAATGAAGTAACCAACTCACTCTCTAATATAAGGGAAAATTATTCCATTAAATCCAGAATCGAACTGAATCCAGGAGAAATAATGGAAGGTTTTCCCTTAAACAAAGAAAAATGAACGATTTTCTTGTTTTTTAGTAAGATAGCGGAACTTTTTTCCCTTATTTAAGCTGTTTTTGATGCTATTTCTGAAATAAGGGAAATTTCTTCCCTTATTAAGCGATTTTCTGTGCCGGCATGCACAAGTCCACGAGCCCTGGACCTGGCTTGTATTATCAGGCCTTTTCCATTAGCGCTTAATGCATCCACCTGACTTTTTCATAAAACAATTGGTAACCCCCTGTAATAATTGAAACACTACAGTAAAATTTTTCGACAAAATCACAATAGGATAATTTTATCAAAGAAAAGAAATCGACCAAACATTTTTACCGTCTGCGAAAAAAGGGTGAGAGCCTGGAAATCCAAGTATGACAAGTGAATAATACGAAAAGGATTGGTTCCTACCGGGTGTCTAATGCCGAGTTAACAGAGTGAAAAACCGAGATTTATTTCGGGAACCTAAATAAATTGAACACAAAGCTACATCTTTAGACAATATTTGTAATCTTCAGTATATTGAAAAAATTCATTCTAAATTGTATACTTTCACTCATAAATTACTACAGAATGTTTAGTCCCCAAAAATATGGTACCGGAGGCTGAGGTGACAGAGATGACTCAAAAAGAATTATTGAATGTAAAAGGGTTAAAAACTTATTTCTACTTGGAAGATAAGAAGGTAGCTAAAGCTGTCGATGGCGTTGACTTTTCTATTAAGCCGGGAGAAACGCTGGCTTTGGTAGGGGAATCGGGCAGCGGTAAGAGCATCACTTCATTATCGATCATGAAGCTGATCGGCAAGCCCGGCAAGATCCAGGAAGGGGAAATTGTCTTCGATGGCAGGAATCTTGTCCATATGGATGACAAGCATATGTCCAAAGTGAGAGGCAAGGACATTGCGATGATTTTCCAGGAACCTATGACAGCCTTGAACCCTGTTTTTACAATCGGAAACCAGATTGTAGAAACCCTGACCAGGCACCAGAAACTCTCAAAACTGCAGGCCAACCGGCAAGCGGTGCAGCTGCTGAAGATGTGCGGTTTTCCAAGGGCAGAAGAGACAATGCGTGAGTATCCTCATCAGCTTTCGGGCGGTATGCGCCAAAGGGCGATGATCGCCATCGCCATCTCCTGTGATCCGAAGCTGCTAATTGCGGATGAACCGACGACAGCCTTGGATGTCACGATTCAGGCGCAGGTACTGGATTTATTAGATGAAATGAAAAGGAAGTTCAACATGGCTGTTCTCTTGATTACCCATGATTTAGGGGTGGTGGCAGAATATGCAGATAGAGTGATGGTCATGTACGGAGGCCAGATTGTGGAGGAAACGGACGCTGAAACAATTTTTGATCAGCCAAAGCATCCTTATACACAGGGCTTGCTTGAAAGCTTGCCGAGCTTGGAGAAGGAAGTCGACCGGCTGGGAGCCATTAAAGGCACTGTCCCTCCTTCACATCTCTTCCCAGTGGGCTGCCGTTTTGCCGACCGCTGCCCGTATGTAATGGATAAGTGCAGGGCTGCAAATCCGGAATTGACCCAGATTGAACCGGACCGCAGGGTTCGCTGCTATCTTTATGAATAAGGGGGGAACAGCGTGTCAGTGATAGAAAAAGAGCCCAAAACAGGAACGGATCAGGAATATATTCTAGAAGCTATTAATATTAAAAAATATTTCCCTATTAAAGGCGGAGTGCTCAAGAAGACCATTGGCCACGTCAAAGCAGTGGATGATGTTTCTCTTTCTATTAAAAGGGGAGAAACGCTGGGAGTGGTCGGCGAGTCCGGATCCGGGAAATCCACTCTGGGGCGTGTGATCCTCCGGCTGATGCAGCAAACGGAAGGAAAAATCATTTTTGAAGACAACGATATCTCTGCTCTGGGAAGCCGCAAGCTGCGTCCTTACAGAAGAGACATGCAGATTGTCTTTCAGGATCCATTTGCTTCACTTAATCCAAAAATGAGTGTCGAAGAATTAATCGAGGAGCCCTTAATTGTACAAACCTCTTTGAAAAAGAAGGAGAGAAAAGACAAGATTATTTCCCTGCTCCAAAAGGTGGGGCTGCGTTCTGAAGACAGATTGAAATATCCCCATGAATTTTCAGGAGGACAACGGCAGCGGATCAGTATTGCGCGGGCACTTGCCCTGAATCCGAAATTTATTATCTGTGACGAGCCAGTCTCGGCACTCGATGTATCCATCCAGGCCCAGGTCTTGAATCTGATGGCAGACCTTCAGGACGAATTTGGCCTTACCTACCTATTCATTGCCCATGACCTTAGCGTAGTCAAGCACATAAGCGACAGGATTGCCGTTATGTACCTTGGACGGATTGCTGAAATCGCTCCTAAGAAAAACTTGTATGATCAACCACTCCATCCTTATACCCAGGCATTATTATCATCTGTTCCTTCTATTGAAAAAAGAAAGAACCGTGACAAAATTATCTTGACCGGTGACCTGCCAAGCCCCTCAAACCCGCCATCCGGATGTGCATTCCGGACTAGATGCCCAAAGGTGCATGACAGGTGTGCCGTCGACAGGCCGGAACTGATCGATGCAGGAAGCGGCCATCATGTAGCCTGCCATCTATACGATACACAAAAGTAACGTTACTAGATTGTAAAGGAGGTGATGCCCCTCTAATCTGACTGTTCGGCCATGCTTTTTAAAACTAAAAGGGGTGAATGAGTTTGGTGAAAAAGAAGAGTTGGCTGCTTATGCTTGTGACTTTACTGGTACTGGGGATGCTTGCGGCGTGCAGCGGGACATCATCCACAAATGAAGAAGGAAACCAAAATGAAGGGGACGGGGAGGCTAAAACCGGCGGCACATTAACAGGTGCCATGGATACGGCGCCTACAGGGCTGTTTAACCCGATCTTCTATACAGAAGCCTATGAATCTAACATTCTTTCTTTAACTCATGAAGGCTTGTTAAGCCAAAATACAGAGCTAGAATTTATTCCTAACCTGGCAACCGAGTGGGAGCCTAATGATGACAATACGGAATACACTTTTAAACTAAAAGACGGAGTGAAGTGGCACGATGGTGAAGACTTTACTGCCGATGATGTTGTCTTTACTTACAAAACGCTCTCAAGCCCGGGCTATATAGAGGCTGGCGGAGTCCGTACGAACTATGTGGAGAGACTTGCAGGCTATGAGGATTTCTCTACTGGAAAAACAGAAGACTTCCAGGGAGTAGTCAAGGTGGATGATCATACAGTCAAGTTTGTTTTTGCAGAGCCAAACGTTCTTGCTCTAGCTGACGCAAGCTTTACAATCATTCCTGAACATAAATTTGCAGATGTTCCTGTTGCCGAAATCCCTGAACATGCTGCTTCCCGCGATCCTAACGAAGTAGTCGGAACCGGACCATTCAAGTTCACGGAAATGGTGGAAGGTGAACAGTATGTTCTGGCTAAGCACGAAGATTACTGGCAAGGAGAGCCGAAACTGGACAGCGTTGTCTGGAAAGTTGTCGATCAGTCAGTCATCCTCGGGCTCCTTGAAAATGGGGAAATCGACTTTGTCGCAGATCCAAACGGATTCCAGGCGGCCGATTATGACACGGTTGCGGCCATGGATCATGTAGAAATTGTTGAACAGCCTGACTTCGGTTATCAAATCATGGGTATGGTGCATAACCACCGTGCAAAAGGCGATACCACCATCTCCCCTGATAAGTGGACGAAGAACGAAAAGTTAGCTGACCCGAAAGTACGCCAGGCGATTGCTTATGCCATCGACCGCCAGGCCATCATTGACGGATTATTGTTCGGAAGGGGAGCTATTCAAAATTCCCCTATCGCCACACAATTCTGGGCTTATGATGAAACCAACCCTAATCAATATGCATTTGATGCGGAAAAAGCAAAGTCACTTCTTGATGAAGCCGGCTATGTTGATAAAGATGGAGACGGATTCCGTGAAGACCCGAAAGGAAACGAATGGGTGCTGAATCTGAACTATCCTACAGGAAACCAAATCCGTGAGCGTTCTGCTCCAATCATTGAAGAGTTCCTTGAAGCAGTCGGCATCAACATCGACCTTCGCCAGCCGAAGGAAGCTGCTGCTTACTTTGAAGATTTAGAGTTGAACAGCCAGGACTGGGATCTTTACCTGATCGGCTGGAGCTTGGGCAGTTCCGATCCAGATCCAAGCGGCTTATGGAATTCAACGGCAGGTTATAACTATTCCCGTTGGAACAACCCTGAAGCGGACCAATTGCTGAAGGACGCGTTTACACCTCCGGATGCATTCGACCAGGAATACCGCAAGAAAGTATACAGCGACTGGCAGGTTAAATTCTCTGAAGATCTTCCTGCAGTCATCCTTTATGCACAAAACAGCCTATGGGCGCACAACAAGCGATTCCAGGGTGTAGAAGTTCTTCCGTACACATTCTTGAGCAATGCGCACAACTGGCATGTAAGCGAGTAAGAAATAGCTGGTACAAATAAGGAAAGAGCGTTCGGTTGGCGCCGCGCTCTTTTCTTAATATACAGTGGAACGCACCGAGAAGCCGGGCGCTGCAACTGAACGATTCTGCAGGATATTGGGTAAAAGAAGGCTGCAGAAGCGAAAACGCAACAGCTTGTGTACATCAAATGTCTAAGTTTAAAAAGAAGATGCCGTCGAGCTAGCAACTTGGGTACATCAAGAGTTTAAGTATAAAAAGAAGATGCCGTCGAGCTAGCAACATGGGTACATCAAGAGTTTAAGTTTTAAAAGAAGATGCCGTCGAGCTAGCAACATGGATACCGGATTAATTCTGCCAATCTTATTTTAAGAAGAAAACCTTAGCTAAGCTCTATTTTGAAAAGTTTTAAAAACAAGTAGCTGTCCAATATAAATAGAAAGAATGGGGGGAGAACCTTGTACCAATATATCTTACGGCGGATTCTGGTTTTTATTCCGATGCTGATTGCCCTTACGATGATCGTGTTTTTGATGCTCAAAATGGCTCCCGGTGATCCGATTGCCGGCCGCTTGATGGATCCCAATATAGATCCAAAGGTTCTTGAACAGCAGCGTGAAGCCATGGGGTTGAATGATCCCGTTCATATTCAATATTGGAATTGGGTGACCAAAGTCGCTCAGGGTGATTTTGGAGAATCGTTCATTTACAAAGGACGAGAGGTCAGCGATTTAATTGCCGGCCGGATTGAAAATACTCTTCAGCTGGGGCTGTTTTCGCTAATTATCACCATTGTGGTGGGAATTCCGATTGGCATTTACTCTGCAAGAAATCCTTATTCTCTGCTGGATTATGGAGCGACCACTTTCGGTTTCTTAGGATTAGCGATTCCGAATTTCTTTTTTGGACTGGTCGCCATTTATGTATTTTCGATAACGCTTGGCTGGTTCCCTTCGCAAGGGTCGGTATCAACTCCTGGCATAACGGGGCTCGCACTCATGATCGATAAGCTGCATCATCTCGTCCTTCCCGGAATCACTCTCGGTCTGGCAGGAACAGCGACTTATATGAGATACATGAGGTCGGAAGTTTTGGACGTGCTTGGAAGTGATTATATACGGACGGCAAAAGCAAAAGGGATGACCGAAAACTCTGTACTGTATAAGCATACATTGCGGAATGCGATGATTCCGATTATCACACTGCTTGGTTTTGAAATAGGAGCATTGTTGAGCGGTGCGATCATTACAGAGGGCGTATTTCAGTATCCTGGATTGGGGACCCTGTTCATCAATTCCATCAGCAATCGTGATTATCCCGTTATCATGGCCATTAACCTGATGCTCGGTGTCTTTATATTAGTAGGAAACCTTCTTGCAGATATTTTTTACAGTATTGTTGACCCAAGAATCCGCTATGAATGAGGTGATTGAATGCAAATCCATCCACAAGAAACGACCTTAGATCCAACCCCTGGAGTGCAGCCGCACAGTAAACCGAAAAAAGGGAGGACACCCTTTCAGATTGCGTTGAGCCGTTTTATAAAAAACAGGCTGGCAGTTGCCGGCGTTATCATCCTGGCTTTGATTGTATTGATGGTCGTTTTTGCGCCTCTGTTGACCGACCACAGTCCGACGAAATCCAATTTGCTGCTGGTGGAACGGCCGCCAACGGCTGAGAATCCGCTTGGGACGGACAGCTCCGGGCGTGACGTTTTTTCCCGCTTTTTATATGGAGGCAGGATTTCCCTGATTGTCGGTTTTAGTGCGATGGTGTTCACCCTGTTAATTGGTGTGACTCTGGGCTCCATTGCCGGTTATTATGGCGGGAAAATTGATAATTTTATCATGCGTGTGACGGATATGATGCTGGTACTGCCATTCCTTGTGATCATACTGACAGTGATGGCGATTCTGGACAGGGTGACAATCGGGATCTTTGTCGCCATCATTGCCTTAACTTCCTGGCCGAACTTAACGAGGATCATAAGAGGGACCTACCTTTCGCTCAGGGAACAGGAATTTGTACAGGGAGCGAAAGCCATCGGGGCAAGCGATATGAGGATCATCTTCAAGCATTTTATCCCCAATGCGATTGGTCCCATCGTTGTTAACGCGTCATTAATGATGGCCTCCTATATTATTGTTGAATCCGCCCTCAGCTTTATCGGGTTTGGGATTCCGCAGCCAACGCCGACATGGGGGAATATGATTTCCGAAGCACAGAGCCTGCGTATTCTGCGCAACAGCCCTGCAGCCTGGATTCCGCCGGGTGTAGCCATTCTTACAACGGTGCTGTGCATCAACTTCATCGGGGACGGGCTGCGTGATGCCTTTGATCCGAAAAGCAACAGACGTTAATAATCAATGATGAGCGGGACAAGGGCTGGTACCCTGTCCCTTTAATTTTGTCCAAAAAAGAGGAGAGGGGGCCCTGGTGCTGGAATACTAGTTAAAAAGGGGGATTGGCATGATGTATAAAGAAAATAAAGTGGCTGCAGCACTATTTATTGTAGGCGTTTTATCCATTGCGGCAGGAATTATATCTGGACTGTATTTCTGGTCCCAGGAAGACTTTGTTGAATTCGGACAGTCGCGGGCCAGAATTGGCTGGGGCATGGTCATCGATGGTGCAGTTTGGGGAATCGTATTTTTCGGCTTCGCAGAAATCATCAAGCTTCTTCAAGGCATATTCAACCAGGGAGAACCGGCTGCTGCCAAGGAAGCCGCTGCTGTCCCTGCCGAACCCGCTGTGGATAAGGAAGCGAAGCCCAAAAGAGTGTCGGATAGCGAGAAGAGAGAAATAGAGAAGTTTTATGGTGACCAAGGCCGGACAGTGGAGAAAATTGAGTTAACAGACAAAGAAGATTTCTTCGTGGTAACGGTCGCCGGAAAGAAAGAGCTGGTCGAACTGGGAGGCTTCAAACCGGTCATACATCCATATGAAACATGACAAAAAGGACAAGCTGTTTGCTTGTCCTTTTTTGATGAAGCTCACTTTAATACGTTAAACCGCTGAAAGGGACAGTCCCTTTTAGTGGTTTGCAGCGTTAATCTGCGAAGAGAGACAGTCCCTCTTTGCGGATTAAAGTGTTAAAGCACGACTAGAAAATCCCCAGAATTAATTCTTGAGGAAAGACTCAGAGTGAAATAAAAAGGAGTGTATTTCAAATCTGTAAACTACATTTCCGCCAGCTTAGCGGCTGAAAAGGATGTCGTGTTCGAGCCGGGCTGGTAAGCAGCAATGGTCCCGGAGACCGAGCTCTCTGCATAAATCTCCACTTCGTCTCCTGCTTCAAGCTGCAGGATGGCAGAAACTTGGACAACATTTTCAATTTCCAAACCGCTGCCCCAGAAATCATTATCGGCGGCTTCGTAAGGGTTGCCGTTTATGCGGATGTCCACTCTTGTACGATAGTTTTCATCGAAACTATCAGGCGCAAATGATAGAGTGCCCTGGATAAGGTAAACCCCATCTCTCCGCGGAACGAAAAGAGAGTTCCGTCTTTGATATTCACGTCCCAGATCAAATGCCTCTTCTCTAAAGAACACCTTGGTGGCCTCTTCAGCCTCTATCTGCTGATCCTCCAAAGAGACAGCGCGGAAAGCGGAGGGCCTTCTGAATAAGTCAGGAAAAAAATAGTCATGATAAATCATGCAATCACCTTTCTTTCAATAGTATCTGGAATTTAATAGACTGGCAAAACACTTGTTTCTGCCGGTCGATACTATTCTATGTATTACTAATGAAAGAGAGAGGGAGGTTGTCCACTATGAAGTGAAAATGAACAAAGCGCTGATTTTTCGAGAAAGTTATATAACCTTGTTAATCTTGCTTGAAAAACCCAGCCAGGAAATTGTTCTTTATTGTATTAAACCACTAAGAGGGACTGTCCCTTTTAGCGGTTTAACGCGTTAACGCGCACTGCCGGAACTGGGAAGATACTTTCTCAGCTAGTCGATGGAAAGGTGCCGATTCAAGGATCTGGAGTGACCAGTGGTCCCAATCCGCCAGTTTCAGGACTATGGCTAGTAATATAGCGGGAAAATTTCCCCTTATTTACTAAAAGGCATATGAAAACAGCTTATATAGCGGGAGAAATTCCCCTTATTTGACTTAAAACACTAGAAAACAGGTGCAATTTCTTCTTATAAGTGGAAAAACTCCCTCTATTTACTCCCATATGGGCTTTGATATTACAATTAACGGGAAAAATTCCCCTTATTTTTACTGCGGGATACTTAATTAATCAGAGAAAGACAAGCCGCTTTCGCTATAAGCCACTTCACCGAGCACCAGCCCAGTAGAGTCGTGCATCTTGAACGGAAACCAACTCCTTAAGCGAAAAAGGCAGAATCATTCTTTGAAGTGAACGGTTCTGCCTTTTTAGGTTTTGATGGACTCTTTAAGAGTCATATTTTATTAAAAATCTGCAGTGATGATTTCCTTCTGTTTTACAGGAAACCCGATTGACTTCCTCTGTGCCCAGGACCTTTTTGAACATTTCCGTTTCACATTTGCATGCGGTCTTGAAGTTGTTCGCGATGGCCAGTATGGCACAGTTGTATTCAATCAGTTCAAAGGTATTTTCGTCGAGTTGCTGTGCCTTTGCCATATATCCTTTTTCATTTTGTATTCTCTCTATTTCCCGTACTTTATCAAGTGCACTGGTTTGCTGCTGCACTTGTTCTCTATATTGGTTTGTCAGGCGCTGCTCTCTCTTTTTGAATAAAGCATCGACCGAGTCCTTTCCAAACGAATCTTCTATATCCTGCAGAAACTCGACGCTGATTCCTTCATAGTTCTTCGGAAAAAGCCGATCACCCTTGTCTGTCAACGAATAGCTGTGCAGAGGTCTGCCCTTGGGCTGCCTGATCTCAACCGATTGAATGAGCCCGTCCTTTTCAAGTACACTCAGATGTTTTCTGATCGCCATATGGGTGATGCCCAATTGCCCGATGAGGTCATTGACCGTCAAAGCTGCTTCTTTTTTGAGTAAATCCAGGATTCTATCTTTAGTGGTTTTGAGTGCGGTTGTCATAATTGAACACCTCAATGGAAATGTTGATACTAGTAAGCAATCGCTTCTGAAATAGCAATTATACTATTAAGTATAAAAAATAGGAAGGATTTAAGAGAGCGATGGAAAGGCGGTCTGAGCACATATATTGATTTCCGGCAGCAAGTTGGATTACTCTTTATTTATTAATTATACCATTTAGTATAAAAATTTAAAAACAGAGAATCCATGCTGAAGCAATTGAAGGAGGAACATCGTTGGAAAAATATCGAATCGATCAAAGTAAAGGGTTGGAATTCGGGATCTATACATTAGGCGATCACTTGCCGAATCCTCATACAAACGAGAGGGAATCTGCTGGCGAGCGTATCCGGGAAATCATCGAGTACGCAAAGCTTGCCGACGAGGCGGGGCTTGATTTCTTTAGTGTGGGAGAGAGCCACCAGGACTACTTCGCGACTCAAGCCCATTCCGTTGTGTTGTCAGCCATTGCTCAGGCAACGAAAAATATCAAAATTGGAAGCTCGTCAACTATTATCAGCACATCCGATCCAGTAAGGGTGTATGAAGACTTCGCCACCATCGACCTGATTTCGAACGGACGGGCGGAGATCATTGCCGGACGTGCTTCAAGAGTCGGATTGTTTGAACTCCTGGGTTACGACCTGAGAAACTATGAAGAACTCTACGAGGAAAAATTCGACCTGCTGATGAAAATCAATGAAGAGGAAGTTGTGAACTGGAGCGGTGAATTCCGCAAGCCGTTAAGAAATGCGAGAGTCCTTCCGCGTCCTCAAAATGGTTCCATGCCGATCTGGCGTGCCGTCGGCGGGACACCTGCCAGTGCCATCAAAGCAGGATATGCCGGCGCTCCGATGTTCATGGCGCACCTGGGCGGACCTGCCTCCATCTTCAAACGGACCATTGAAGCCTACCGGGAAGCGGCGCGGAGTAAAGGGTTCGATCCTGCCCAACTGCCTGTGGCCACAGCCGGATTCTTCTATGCAGCGGAAACCTCGCAGCAGGCACTGAAAGATTTATATCCGCACATCAATGAAGGCATGAAGAAAACCAATGGCGGCGGTTTTCCGAAGCAGCATTTTGCGCAGGGAGTCGACCCGCATAACATCATGAATATCGGCAGCCCTCAGGAAATTATCGAAAAAATCCTTTATCAGCACGAGGAATTCAACCACCAGAGATATATCGCGCAGATTGACTTCGGCGGTATGCCATTTGACAAGATTATGAAGAATGTTGAAATCATCGGTACTGAAATTTTACCGGCTATACGAAAGTACACAAGCAAGTAATAGGAGGCAGTGAAAATGAAGATTGTCGGATTATCAGGTTCCAAGGTAGGTTCAAAGACGAGAACCGCCATGGACTATGCAGTAAAATCAATTAGCAAACATGACCCCGAAGCCGAAGTGACCCTTCTGGATCTGGCTGACTATGATATCCAATTCAGTGACGGCCGGAACTACACGGAATATGAAGGAGATACGGGCTTTGTGACGAAAACGCTGATGGAAGCAGATGCCATCATCATCGGGACACCGGTTTTTCAAGCATCGATTCCGGCGACACTGAAAAACATCTTTGATCTGCTTCCTCAAAATGCTTTCCGTGATAAAGTGGTCAGCATCTTTGTCACCGCCGGATCTTCCAAGCACTATTTGATCGCTGAACACCAAATCAAGCCGATCCTGGCTTATATGAAAGCCCAGATCGTCCAGACATATGTTTTTATTGAAGAAAAAGACTTCCACCGCAAAGAAATCACAAATGATGATGTTCTGTTTAGACTGGACCGCCTGGCTGAAGACACCGTGATGGTAGGGGAAGCCTTTGCAGCAATCCGCGAAAAGAAAGACGCACAATACGATTTTTAACTAAAACTTCAACACATTAAAGCGTGAAAAGGGACAGTCCCTCTTCGCGCTTTAATGTGTTAAAGTGGAAAGTGTGAATATTCAAACTCGCTTATCAAAAAGGAGGCAGTGCCTGTGTACGAACAATTCAAAGTAACCATCACCACGTTAAATCGCGAAAGGACCATTCGTACTTATCTTCCAAAAGGATACAAAGAAAACGATGAAAAACGTTATCCTGTGCTTTATATGCACGATGGCCAGAATCTATTTCGTGATGAGGATGCTGGTTATGGTATGGCTTGGAGAGTAGGAGATTATCTTGATGAGAGCGAGTTCGAAATGATTGTTGTCGGCATTGACTGCAACGATGGCTTGAAGCGCCTGGATGAATACGCTCCTTGGGAAAGCAGCAAAATGCCTGAGGTGTTTGATGAAAACTGCGATACAATCGGCGGAGAAGGGCAGGCCTACATAGAATATATCGTTCATGAATTAAAGCCATTCATCGATCAAAAGTACCGAACGAGAGCCGGCGAAACCAGCATGGCGGGAAGCTCCATGGGCGGGTTGATTTCGACCTATGCAGCCTGCAAGTACCCCCATATCTTCAAAAGAATCGCTTCTCTATCTTCCGCTTACTGGTTCAACCAGGAAGAAATTGAAGCACTCATCCGGAAAAGTGATATGTCGGCGGTCGAGCGTTTTTACATGGATGTCGGAACGGCGGAAGTGACAGAAACAATTGACGGAGAAACATACGAACGGACGAGTGAAAGAGTATATGATCTTTTAATAGATAAAGTAAATATCAGGTTCGACACCATAGAAGGCGGCGTCCATAACGAGATAGCCTGGAGAGAGCGGCTGCCGCAGGTGTTCGGGTATCTGTTTAAGTGATACTTTAACGCACTAAAAGGGACAGTCCCTCTTCGCGCGTTAAAGCGCTGGAGCCCATTTACAAAATAATGAAGACCTGAGATAATATAGAAAATGACGGAGGGGGAAAGTAAGTTTATGGAACCAACAAATTGCTGATTATTAATTTTTGAAAATTAATAAAGATTTTGTACAGAGCGTTAATTTTACCTAGTCACTATAGGTTTATTTGTTATGCTCTTATGGAATCCGGCAATTTAGAAGGTAACTTACTTACTTGACTCAATTTAATTTACCGGTCTCTGGAATTTTGCGGAGAGGTCAGGACCTATGCTTTTTTAGCATGCTTCCTTTTCCCGGTAAATCATATTTTTACAAAAGAGTGCTCAAGGCAGTAAGAAGGTTCATATCTTCTTGCGGCCTTTTTTTATTGATCTTTTTCCGGCCAAACCGGATTAATGCAGAAGGGTAAGAATTTGCCCTAAGAGTCACTGTCACAACTCAATAGTAAGGAAGTTCTTCTTTATGCTTTCCATAAAATGCGTAACGGACATTATGGATGAAAGAAGGAATGAACATGCTGGAATTATCATTGAACGGTGTAAAAAAATATATGGATGCCACGCAGGTCCTGGAAAATATCACATTTGATGTGATGACAGGAGAGAAGGTTGGTATCGTCGGGGCGAACGGAAGCGGCAAGAGTACGGTCCTGAAATTGATTGCGGGAATCATCCCGATGGAGTACTATCCAGGATATCCGCAGACAACCAGCTACGGTTACGATGAAGGATTTGTAAACCTGCCGAAAGGGGCGGCTGTGGCTTTTCTCGAACAAGTGCCTCAGTTCCCCGCAGGCTTGAAAGTGAAAGACGTGCTGAAGCTGGCTTTTGAAGAAGTGGAAGCCATAGAAAAAGAAATGCGTGAAGCAGAAGCACAGTTGGCAATCCTTGAAGGTGCCGAGTTGGATAGGGCTCTACAACTATACAGCGAGCTTGTTCAGCTGTATGAAACAAAGGGCGGCTATGAGATGGAAGAAAAGATGGCCAGGATCTGCACAGGCTTGAAGTTTCACGAAAGCTTCTTGAACAAGGACTTCGACTTATTGAGCGGAGGCGAAAAAACGACCGTCATGCTGGGGAAACTCCTCATGCACGCGCCAGAAATCCTGCTGCTGGATGAGCCGACCAACCATCTCGATATGGAGTCCATTGAATGGCTGGAAAGCTATTTAAAGAGCTATAAGGGCATAGTGATGATTGTCTCTCATGACAGATACTTTCTCGATAACGTCGTCAGTAAAATTATTGAAATTGAAGATATGAAATCTAAAACCTATAAGGGGAACTATTCTTCATTCACAGCACAAAAAGAAGAAAACATGCGTATCCAGTACGAACACTTCAGGGAGCAGCAGAAGAAAGTCAATAACATGGAAAAACAGGTGACAAATTTGCGTGACTGGGCAATGAGAGCGGACAATAACAAGTTCTTCCGAAGAGCGGCAAGCATTCAAAAGAAGCTGGATAAAGTAGAAAGCATCGATAAGCCGGTTTTCGAAAAAAAGAATATGACATTGAATTTTAAAGAGACTGAGCGGTCTGGGAAAGAAACCATTAAGGCCTCGGGACTCACGAAAAGGTATGGAGATAAATTGATCTTTCTGGAAGCTGACCTGATGATTCACTTTGGAGAAAGGGTCGGACTCCTTGGTCCCAATGGAAGCGGAAAAACCTCATTTCTGAAGATGCTTTTGGGAGTAGAACAGCCTGATGAAGGGACTGTCCAGCTCGGTGCCAATGTGAAGGCAGCCTATCTTCCACAGGAAATCAATTTTAAAGATGAGGAGCTTACCGTGCTGGATTGCTTTAGAGAGAATATTTCCATTCTCGAGGGAAAAGCAAGAGAGTACCTGGCGAAATTCATGTTTTATAAAAAATCGGTCTTCAAAAAAGTGAAGCACTTATCTGGCGGAGAAAGAATCAGGCTAAAGCTGGCGATGTTATTATTCCAGGATATTAATTTGTTAATCCTGGATGAACCCACCAACCACTTGGATATCGATTCGATAGAGACACTGGAATCGGCTTTGGAAGAGTTTAAAGGGACAATATTCTTCATCTCGCATGACCGGTATTTTATCAATAAAATAGGTGAACGGGTTGTCGAAGTTGAGGACCACTCTTTTAAAAGCTATTCCGGCAATTATGATGAGTACAGAAGGTTAAAAGAACGCGAGCAGAAGCGGCTGGGAGCACAGGAACCTGTTGAAGCAACAAACCAGCAAATCGAATTTAAGCACAATAATGAAAAAGAATTAGCAAAAGCCCAGGCAAGGATAGAAGACCTTGAAAATGAGATAAGAAAGCTCGATATTGTTTTGGCTGCCAGCCAGCTGGATCATGAAGAACTTTATGAGGTGTACCGCCGGAAGCTGGAGCTGGGTGATGAGCGGGATTCTGTTATGGAAGAATGGGTGGAGCTTGCTGATTGAAGGCGGGAGTGATTTTGAAGGGAGGGCGGCTTATGTCTTCCCTTTTTTTGTGGTGTTCGTAGAGAGGTGCATGAACTTCAAGGGTAGTCACATGCTTTTTAATCGGCAGGCAGGGAATGTCTATTTATTGAATGGGATTCTGAACTTGTTCCCCCAATCGATAAGAGCGGACCCTCATGACCCCGGATGCGGGAATCAATATGTTTTTATCGACTAGTTGAGAGATGACTTTTCTTATAGTCTTGCTACTTAGTTTCAAATGCTTCTCGACTTCTATAGGGGAAATGGCTTCTCCTTTCTGGATTGCCAGCCGCAGCACTTCCTTTTCGACTAAGGACAGAGTGGACCGATCCATATCGTCCCCCACCCATCGGCCAATCACTTGCTGTACAATTTGCTGGCATCTGCGAGGATTCTCTTTAACTTGGTCATAAGAAAAGCGGATCACTGTCCATCCGTCAATCACCAGCTGGTTTTGCCGTTCAAGGTTGTCGGTAAATTGCCATCTGCTTATGTTCCTTAAATGAGGACCGTACCCATCGATCTCCAGGCAAAGACGGATGGCGGGGCGAATGTAAGCAAAATCCAAATACCGTTTGCCATCTTTAAAATCATTGACTTCATATTCTGGATGCAGATAACGAAAATGGTGAAACAAGGGCCACCATACCTGCTTTAAAAACGACATTTCAGCATGTTGGTGACCTTCTTGTAAGCGCCGCAGCCGCTCACCAGATCTTACCTGCAGGTGAGCATTCATAAATGACTGATATTCTTCTTCAAAACCCATGGCATCCTTCTCCTTTTCAAATATAAATCTACAATAACGAGTGACATAATGGGAGATATGATTTTTAAACTGGAGAAAAGTAAATAAATTATAGAGGCGATTTTAAAAGCTTTAAGGAAGAAAATGAGGTTGAACTATTTTTAGTTTAATATAATTCTAAAATTTGTCAATAAATCCACTTTATAATTCGACAATAACTTCTTGTTAATATTCTTGAAGAAATTAAGCGAGCTTCCCCAAATTAAGGAGAGTCACTTGAAAACTTCCTTGAAATGGAGTAACTAGTGAGAAAAATAAGGGGAGATTTTCCCCTTATTTGCATATTGAACCCAAATTTGCTGGTGAATAAGGGGAATTTTTCCCCTTATATAAAGAAAAAGAGCCTATTTTCTAATGTTTTAAGTCAAATAAGGGGAATTTCTCCCTCTATTTTAGCTAATTTCAAGGCTATTTATTAAATAAGGGGAATTTTTCCCTCTATTTTTAGAAGAGCCAGCGCCCCTTTTAGCCCCGACGATCC
Source organism: Bacillus sp. P14.5 (assembly GCF_003316765.1). Classification (GTDB taxonomy): domain Bacteria; phylum Bacillota; class Bacilli; order Bacillales; family Bacillaceae_B; genus Rossellomorea. Next base: position 204,878 of record NZ_NIJF01000073.1, read on the forward strand.
TCTGGCCATCTTGAAGCTTGGCAGGGGGTAGGCAGCGTATGTGATCCAGCTTGAAATGGAGTAGCTAGTGAGAAAATAAGGGGAGATTTTCCCCTTATTTGCATATTGGATCCCAATTTGCTGGTGAATAAGGGGAATTTTTCCCCTTATATAAAGAAAAAGAGCCTATTTTCTAGTGTTTTAAGTCAAATAAGGGGAATTTCTCCCTCTATTTTAGCTAATTTCAAGGCTGTTTAGGAAATAAGGGGAATTTCTCCCTCTATCTATAGAAGAGCCAGCGCCCCTTTTAGCCCCGACGATCCTCTGGCCATCTTGAAGCTTGGCAGGGGGTAGGCAGCGTATGTGATCCAGCTTTGAAATGGAGTAGCTAGTGAGAAAAATAAGGGGAGATTTTCCCCTTATTTGCATATTGGATCCCAATTTGCTGGTGAATAAGGGGAA
>NZ_NIJF01000082.1 GCF_003316765.1 Bacillus sp. P14.5
GTTGAATTATATCTATTATAGATTGAACTTAGGTGCTTCCTGTAAGCCTGTTAGCATTCATACGCCTGTAACGTATCATGGATTTTAATATTAATTAATCTTACTCACCCATATCTAACCTCACAATTTGGTGATATACACATTTCTATGTATCGCAGGTATAGACCCGTACATCCAGAAGTTTGTCAGCTTAACCTTTTCTTTAGGTCATTTAAGCATTCTCACCATATTCAATCAACCCAAGCATCATGATTTACACCACCCCCGCGGGTAGGCTTTCGTCAGCTCATTTTAGCTGATACGGTAAATTCTTACGCCTTTTCACCGAGCTCTTAACACTATCTTTCTTACTAAATCCAGTGCTAATCGACTAAGAGAGAACCCTTCCAAGCGTTACCTCTTCATTTGATTCTTCGATATAATCCTTCAATTCCATAAGGAATTGTCTACCTTTTACCTGAGTAATGTGTAACCACTCTCAGCTGTAGTAGAAACATTTCGCACAACTAACCTGCCCCGTTAGCCGAAGATGCTAACGATTGCTGGCATAGTTGAAGGGAGGCGGCTGCTAGTTCAGAATACGCCTCCGTTTGTTAAATAACAGTTAAATAAGATGAATGCATTTCTTCGAATAGTTCACCAACTAATATAATTTGTTATAATTAAAATTAATTTGTAAAATAGAATTTTACGTTTGGAGGTTCTCAGTTGGATTTCTTTGTTGATTTATTTTGGGTTTTATTTGCTACCGCCTGCCTTACACTTTTGATAATTCTCATATACACCCAACATCAAATTAAAAAGGAACAGGAATATCTGATAAAGTTAAATCACGAAATACTTGAAAAATTAACCAAAAAAGAAAGTGGTTAATCTATTGAAGCTTTCTTTTTTGTGTAGCTTTTTGAGTCAAAGGTGTCTTCTATCCCGCAGGTCTCTTACTCAACAATGCTGCCCGTTTATGGAATAACAGCATTTACTTAGTCCTACCTTAATCTACTTCCCTTTTTAATTGCCTCTTTGCGTCTGACATACTAAAGACTCTTTCTTTTTCCAGATAACTTGCTGAAATATAATACCCACCATACCTGTGAAGAAAAGAACTACTCCGATACCCCTAAATACTAGAATCACTCCAAGTTGTTGAATCAGTAAGCCACCAAGGAGCGGCCCGGCAATAAACAAGATACTTAACATAGAATCCACTATGCCGGATATCCTGCCTATAGCTTCTCTTGGAGGCTCTTTCTGTATCATGTAATTCACAGCGGTTAGTGTTAGCCCTGTACCAATACCACCTATAAATGCAAAAAATAGTGCTATGATAAGAGGGCTTTGATTATTTAAAAAACCCAATCCACCTGCCATTACACCGATCATCAAACTACCACTTCCGAAAAACCATCCATATCTATTTATAGTCTCTATCTTTGTAAGTACTAAAATAACTAACAGTGCACCGCATCCAATTGCTGAAATTGCCCAGCCTGTCATCTCTGGCTTTTCAGGAAACAAATTGCTAAATAGTGTTACAAACTGAGCATCAACCATTTGAATGGTTAGGGTTATGATCATTCCGTAAAGGATACTTACCAATAAGATTCTGCTCTTAAAAACTAGTTCCCAACCTTCTTTCCAGGTACTAAAGAATGTCGGATTAGTTTCCTCACGAATTCCTTCAGGTAAAGAGTTATTTCTTATTGTTATTCTTGAAAAAATAATACCTGAAATGAAGAAGGAGGCAGCGTTAACAATAATTGAAATGTCGGGAGTGAATACACCTGAAACCGATCCCCCTATTAGTGGACCAACAACTTTCACCAATTGTAGCAGGCTGCCATTGATGGTTACAGCTTTCATTATATTCTCTTCATCTACAATGTTGCGCATAAGCCCTTGTTGGGCAGGAAGACCTACCACACCAACAGTATTTCGGAGGAAAAGAACCAGCAAAGCCAATAATGGTGAAGATACCAACACAAGTAATATGGTTAGGGCACCCCTGATCCAATCAGAATAGATAAGGATTCTCAACTTATCCTTTCTGTCAGAAAACACTCCTGCTAACTGGCCAAATAATGTACTTGGTATGGCGTACATAACTGGAATCAAAGCAATTAACATTGGTTCAGCGTTCCATGTATACCTAAATAAAATAAGTACGGCGATGAAGTCAAACCAGTTTCCAAGATTAGAAAGAGCATTGGCTGAAAAAAACTTGATAAAATCCTGATGTCTCCATATCGAACTCTTTTCCTCCATATTTAATACCTCCACATTCATTCTTTAACAAATAATAATGAATGAATGTCAGAGGAGTATCAGAGCAAAGCGTCAAGTTCACGACTAATGATAAATTCTAATCCAGTCAACTTGTATTCCAATTCATATTGCTTTAATCGACTTTTATATGTTTGGTTTAGTTCATAATACTTCTCAAAATCAGATATAAAGAAAAGAATGATATTCAAGCTAATAAACAATCCGGGTATGTACCTAGCTTTTTTAAACTGTTCCAGACTTCGATCAAAACAATACTTTGCTTGTGCTTCGTCATCATTGTACAGCGACTCTATCCCCTTAATGACTATAAAGCTGGCCTGCTCCCTTGAAAAAGGGTAAGCTTCGAGTTCTACCTCAATTTCTTTTAACCTTTTCTTAGCCCACTCACTATCTTTTTGCAAAAAATTAAGTACAGCTCTATAAAGTAAAGGTTTGGTATGAATCCATCTACCTTCTTTTCATGAATTACTTTTACAGATTGTTTCAAATGGTCTTTTGCTTCCTCCCACTTCCCAGTAAAAGCAAGGAGTGTCAATTGATTTAACCATTCCATTTCAAATCGATGTTCTTCTGGAACTTTATCGGACAACAATGCTCTTTTAAAATAATCCAGGCATTTCTTCTTATCTTGCTCAATGTATGAGTATATGTGAAGTAAGTAAAAGCATCTATCCCAAAATGAAATTTCAGTTGCTTCAGCTATCCATCTGAAATTGCCCTTCATAAAATTGATATATAGACGGCTTTGCAGATTGAGTTCAAAGCCTAGAACAGATTGATTTTCCTCAAGGAGATTTAAGGCATCACCCTGACCATATAACTGATATTTATTAAATAGCATATTCATACTAGAAGATACATCATCATCTTGTTTCAATGGACTGACATCTTCCTGCTTTCTTATCTTCAGCCGGTAACCTATGCCTCTTAAAGTCTCGATACTAATTATAGGAGATATTGGATTTAACTTCTTTCTAACCCGGTAAATATGGTCATCAACTGTCCTATCAGTTGGTTCCTCTTGCGTCCATACTACTTCCAGGAGTTCTGCCCTCGTAAAGACTCGAGATGGATTCCTAAATAAGCATTCAAACAGTTGGAATTCCTTTCTTAAAAATTGAATTTCTTCCGCTCGATACTTCACAATATAATCATCTTTAAAAAGCTTAATATCTTCCATAATATCACCTATTTTGTATGAAATAGCTCATCAAACAAGACCCGAATCCGTCAATTGTCATAAGAAAATGCGCATAATAAATGTATCTAACTAAACTATCTCAATTATCCCATTTTTTCCTAATTTCAAGCAACACCGTTATTCCATTAAATGGCCCTTTAACGGAACAACCATTACTTTCAACCGCACCAAACATAAATTCTCCTTAAAGTAACTTGACCGGCAATTCCCACCCAAAACAAAAACCCCCTCAATCACAAAGGATCGAGAGGGTTTTAATTATCTAATCTTAATTCTCTTCAATTTCTTTACGGTTCTTCTTCAACATTTTAGAAAGTACTTCATACACGATCGGCACAATCAATAATGTCAGGATTGTCGATGATGTCAGACCGCCGATTACAGTAATGGCAAGCCCTTTGGAAATCAAGGCAGATCCGGCACCGCCAAGCACCATTGGTGACATCGCGCCAATTGTGGCAATCGCCGTCATCAGGATTGGACGAAGCCTTGTTGTTCCGGCTTCAACAATCGCATCACGCAGCGGCATTCCATCGCGTTCCATATGGATGATTCGGTCCACAAGGACAATCGCATTTGTCACGACGATCCCGATCAACATCAGGAGACCCATCATGACGGATACGGAGATGGTTTCTCCAGCGATCCAAAGTCCCACGAAGGAACCGATCACAGCAAATGGCAAGGAGAATAAGATCGCGAATGGGGCCAAACCTTCACCAAATGTTACAACCAGGATGAAGTACACAATCAGTACAGCCGCTAGCATGGCAATTCCAAGCTGTGTGAATGTTTCTTCCATATCGGCAGCCACACCAGCTACTCCAATTTCTACAGTATCCGGCAGGTCAAGCTCATCAATTCCCTCTTCAGCTTGAGCGGTTGCGGCAGATACGTCGTCTGTCGTTACAGTACCTGAAACTGTTGCGTAATATTCACCTTCACTGCGGGAAAGAGTGTTATAGGTCGTACCCTCTTCTGTCGTTACCAGCTCGGATAGCGGCATAGTCGAACCAGTTGCAGTAGGAATTTCTGTCTCGAGAAGTTCATCAATGGATGCTGCGTCCGTTTTTTCTTCGCGCTGAACGATGACGTCAAGTTCTTCACCATCATTTTCAACCGTTGTCAGTACTTCTTCTGAACCGGAAGCAGTTAGTGCGCCAACGATTTGTCCTGTCGTCAGTCCATATTGCATCACATTCTCGTGATCGACCTTCAAGACATGCTCCACATACGGATTTTCCATATCAGATGACACATCTTCCAGGTTTTCCACATCGTTCAAGGTGTCTTCTATTTCGTTAACAGCAGTATTTAGATCCTCTAAATCTTCACTGTACAATGTGTAGCTGACTTCATTAGAAGAGATTCCTCCTCCGCCCATCATGTCCTGTGATTTCCATTCACCTGATTGGCCGATGTTAAAGACATACTCTTCAACTTCCTCTTTGACGTCAGAGAAGTTTTCCGTATCCTCATCAAAGAAGAGATACAAGAGCGCTCCGTTGCTTCCGCCCATCATCATAGAAGAGGCATCTGCCGTATTGCTGTTGTTGAATGATAACTGAACAGTTTCCAGATCTTCACGCTGCATTAGTTCCTGTTCAACTTCTTCAAGATTTTCTAACGTTTCATCCTCAAGTTCACCAGCAGCTGGTGTGTACGTCAAATAGATTGTTTTTCCTCTTCAGATCCCATAAAGCTGAAACCTATAAAAGGAGTTAAAGCAAGTGAACCCGCCAGCAGAACAACCGCTAAGATGGATGTGATGATTTTGTGGTTCAGTACTTTTATCAATACACCTCTATACCACTTTGCAAGTCTTCCAACCTCTTCATGCTTCGATGTCTTTTTCTCTCCGTATAATGACTTGCGGAATAAGAAGTGAGACAGCGCCGGAACGATGGTAATCGCTACAAGCAGTGAGGCGCCAAGAGCAAATGCCATCGTCAAGGCGAATGGTCTGAACAGCTCGCCAACCATCCCGCCGACAAACATCAGCGGCGCGAACACGGCTACCGTTACCAGCGTTGAAGATAAAATCGGCTTAAACATTTCGATTGTCGCTTCACGGATCAAGGCACGCCCGCGCAGCTTCTCTTCCTGCAGGTGCATACGTCTATATATATTTTCCACTACAACAATCGAGTCATCGATAACACGGCCGATCGCCACCGTTATCGCACCCAATGTCATGATGTTTAATGTGATATCAAGCCAGTTCAACAGCAGGAATGCCATAAAGATTGAAACTGGGATGGATATAATGGAAATGATTGTTGACTTGAAGTCACGAAGGAATAACAGAATGATGATGACTGCGAACAAGCCGCCAAACAATGCTTTTTCCACCATTGTGAAAACAGAGTCTTCAATCGGTTCTGCCTGGTCCAGAGTAACATCAATGACCAAACCGTCCATATCCTCTTCTTGTTGGGCTACTGCATCTTTAACAGCATTCACGACATCTACTGTATTCGCTTCCTGCCCCTTTGTTACTTGGATAGCAATCGCTTCTTCTCCATTTGTACGGGAAATGGATTGTACGCGGCCGACTGTTTCAATCTCGGCAATTTCCCCTAATGTAACAAATGGGGTTTGGTTTGCCTCTGACGGAGTAACAGGGATCTGCAGTTCTTTCAATTGATCGATGGTTTTAATGTCACCGTCAATCGCAAGAGCTTCTTCACCGTCTTCAAATTCCTGCAATCCAAGGGACAGAGCCATGTCGCTCGCCTGGACCATCTGCTTGACCGTATCTTCGGTCAGCCCTAGAGATGCCATCTTCTCTTGGTCATAGGTAAACTCTACTTCTTCCAAATGCTGGCCGGTAATCGTTGTTGATCCTACTCCTTCGATCTTATCGATTTCCGGTAAAATTGATTCTTCAACAGTTGTGGAAAGATCAACAATATCTCCCTCTGTACTGCTGACGGATAATGCCACTACCGGCATCATGTTCATACTGAGTGCCATGATTGATGGCTCCTCCGCACCTTCCGGCAATGAAATATTATCTATGGCTGATTCCAGTTCACGTTTCTTCTCGTCCATATCGACGCCATATTCATATTCGATCTGAACCTGTGACACGTTAGCTGAAGAATTCGAATAAACAGCCTTAACATCTTCTAGACCTTCAATCGACTGCTCCATAGGCATGGATATATCATCCATGACCTGCTCAGCTGTGGCACCTGGATACACATCCATAACAATTAAGTACGGAATCGATACATCCGGTATACTTTCCATTTTCATCTGTGTGCCGGAATATAAACCAGAAACTGTAATGATAATCGTCAATAACCATACAGCAAGTTTATTTCTCAGGACAAAATTCACTAAACTTTTCAATAAAAGCACCTTCCTCTTCCCTTTTGAATAAGGTTGACACCTTTGATATAATGTAAATGACCGGTTAGTCATAACCTTATTTTCAATAAATCAAATATAACTGACCGACCAGTCAGACGTCAATGACTTTATTACTATTCACACGTTTATTTACGGATCCTGTTAACAAAAGTTTCACATTTGGGATATACTATAAATTCGAACTTGGCCTTCCGGGGGGATATTATGAAGGAAAAAGAGATGCAGATAATTGAAGTGGGAATGAGGCTTTTTGCCAGCAAGGGATTTTCAACCACCTCGGTCCAGGAAATCGCCACAGAAAGCGGGATTTCAAAAGGCGCATTTTACTTACACTTCAAAACAAAAGATGATCTATTACTAGGTATTTTACAATATCACTTTGACATGATTAACAAAGCAGTCAGCGATGAAACAAAAGATATAGAAGACCCTCGCGAAAGACTAATAAGAGAACAAATGGCGATTTACTCCCATTTCATCACCCATCGCGACCTTCTCGTCATGCTTGCCAAAGAGCAGGCAATCCCCAGAAATGAGACTGTTAAGCAGCTCATATTTGAAAAAAAGATGGAAAGGCAACTGGAATATCGAAAAAGCATCATAGACATTTACGGTCCTGAAATCGAACCGTTCTCCTGGGATCTTACCCTCATCTTTGAAGGAATCATCAAATCCTATATGAGCGTCCTGATGTTTTCCACCCAGGATTTTGACCTGAGAAGCTTAACAGAATACATGCTGAACAGACTTGACAGCATCGTCAAGGACATCCATAAAGACAAGCCTTTCTTTACAAAAGAAAAGGCCGAAACGGTTTTAGCCAATTTCTTGTTTTCCGACCAGCCGAAACTGGCCACTGTCATGAAAGACCTGGAAGACGAAATCGAAAAACTGGGAGCAGACGAACTGACGGTTACCCTTCAAGTGTTAAAAGAGGAACTCGGGAAGGAAACTCCCAGAGGACCGGTCATTCAGGGGATGCTGTCTAATTTCTCGGGATATCCAAGCTTGAATTCTTACCGCGAATTTATTTCTCAACATTTTTTGGAGAAATGATTTTTGTGACAGGTGGACCTTATTTCATATAAGAATCGATTAGCCAAAAACTTTTTAAAAGGGGCTTTAGTCATCTTTATCGATGATTAAAGCCCCTTTTCCTATACATATTACTAATTATGCTAATACACACTCTCATTAGATAAGCAAAATAGTTGAAAATAATTCTCAATTAGTAGTTGCTTTGTAAATGCTAGTATAATATAATCATGTTGCGAATGAAAATCATTATCACTAAAAGGAGATTGGAGTCATGAATAAGAAATTATTACTATTTATCGTTGCATGTATGCTCTCTGTTCTGGTCCTAGCAGCATGTGGAAACAATGAGGAAGCAGGTTCAGAGGTAAATGAATCTGATGACAGTTCAAACACTGCAGAAGAAACGGAAGCTATTGAAGTTACTCATGCCATGGGCACAACGACGATTGAAGAAAAGCCTTTGCGTGTAGTTTCACTTTACCAGGGAGCAACAGATACAATATTAGCTTTTGATGTTACACCAGTTGGAGTCGTTGAATCATGGGTGGAACTGCCGATGTACGATTACATAAAAGATGATTTGCAGGAAGTTACCTATCTTGGACAGGAAACACAACCCAATCTGGAAGAAATCTCCGCTTTGAAGCCAGATATCATTTTTGCCTCTAAAATCCGTCATGAAGAGATATACGATCAGCTGACCCAAATTGCACCTACGATTGTCAATGAAACGATCTATGACTTTAAAGAAACAACGAACCTGATCGGTCAAGCGCTCGGGGAAGAAGAAAAAGCTGAGAGTCTCTTAGCTGAGTGGGATGGCCGTGTTGCTGATTTTCAAGAGAAAATCGGCTCAGAAGAGAGCTGGCCTATGAGTGCTGCGGTACTGAACTACCGCCCCGATCATGCACGTATTTACGTGACAGGATTTGCAGGGTCCATTCTCCAGGAGCTTGGGTTTAAAGAACCAATCGAGCTTCAGGGAAAGAATGAAGAAATTGTCATGCTGAATGATAAAGAAGCCATTCCGCAAATGAACGCAGATGTATTCTTCCAATTCATGGAGGAGACTCCCGACGTACAGAAGAACTTTGAAGAGTGGACAGCCCACCCGCTATATCAAAATCTTGAGGCCGTAAAAAATGATAATGTTTATACCGTTGATGAGGTCTCATGGAATATGGCTGGAGGATTACAGGCAGCAAATCTGATGCTTGATGATATTTATGAGTATTTCGAGGTTGAGCAATAAGAATGACTGAAGGGGAAGCATCATGCGTCCCCTTTTTATCATGAAAGAAGAGGCGTTTATATGTTGCATTCTCCCCTATATAAATTTATCGGACTGATCAGTTTAATAATGGCTGTAATCCTATTGTTTTTATCAAGTCTTGCCGTGGGACAGACCTCCATTCCTCTTTCGGAAACCTGGGAGGCGCTGATCCAATATGACCCTGACAACACAAACCATTTAATTATTGGCACCTCGCGGCTGTCGAGGGCAGTCATATCCATTGTCATTGGTATGAACCTCGCATTGGCAGGTGTATTTGTGCAGGCATTAACTAGAAATCCGCTTGCCGCACCTGATCTTTTAGGGATTAATGCAGGAGCGATTTTCTTTATTGTCTTTGCCATTACCTGGCTTGAAGTATCCTCGCTTTCCGGGTATATGTGGTTTGCTTTTCTGGGAGCTGCTGTTGCAGGGGGAACAGTGTTTTTCTTGGAAGCCTTGGCCGGGATGGCCTCACCCCCATCAAAGTCCTTCTTGCCGGTGTTGCACTAACGGCCTTGTTTGTTTCATTTACGCAAGGGATGCTTGTTATAGATGAACAATCCATCCAAACAGTCCTTTTTTGGATTGCAGGCTCAGTCGCAGGACGTGATATGGATCTCCTGATGTCCGTCCTGCCGTTTTTGGTGAGTGCGCTTATAGTAAGCTTCTTTATGGCGCGTCCAATGGGGATTTTTTCTTCGGGTGATGATGTGGCGAAGGGACTCGGACAGAAAGTAGGTTTGCTTAAGCTGACACTGGGACTTTTAGTTATTGTGCTGGCTGGCAGTTCTGTGGCTGTTGTGGGTTCAATTGGATTTATAGGCCTGATCGTCCCTCATATGGCGAAAAGCCTGGTGGGTACTGATTATCGCTGGGTCCTGCCATATAGCGGTCTGTTAGGAGCAGCTATTTTATTGTCGGCAGATGTAGCGGCCCGTATCATCATTGCCCCGCAGGAAGTACCAATTGGAGTTATGACAGCAATAATCGGCGGGCCTTTCTTTATATACCTCGCTAAAAAAGGAGTGTCGAAAAAATGAAATACTGGACATTCCGTCTTTTTAATAACCGTATCTCTATTCAATTGTCAATGCGCTGGCTTCTCACAGTCGCAATCTGGTCAGCAGTGGTTGGAGCTGTCTTCTTATTAAGTCTCTCCTCAGGGAGCAGCTGGATTCCCCTTACAGAAGTGTTTAAGCAAATCACGGGCCAATTTGATCAGCATGCGTTTGTGGTGGAAACCCTGCGCCTCCCGAGGGCACTGCTTGCATTGTTAGTAGGTGCAGCACTTGGTGTAGCTGGCCTGATCTTGCAGAGTCTTGTAAGAAATCCCCTTGCTTCACCGGATATAATTGGAATCACAAGCGGTGCCTCTTTTGGTGCTGTCACATTTATTTCTTTCGGAGCTGGTGTGATCAGCATGCAGTTTCTGCCGCTTGCTGCAATTCTTGGGGCATTTCTCGCCGCACTATTAATCTATCTGATTTCCTGGAACAAAGGAGTAACGCCCATCACGCTGGTGCTTATCGGTGTCGGGCTGTCTGCGATAATGAAGGCATGTGTTACTTTTATGCTGGTGATGAGTGAAACCGCTACGACCACAAAATCCTACATCTGGCTGACGGGGAGTATATATGGAGCTTCATGGAGCGATGTGACCTCAATGATTTGGTGGCTTCTCATTCCAATTCCCCTAATGCTTATATTTGGAAGAGGATTGAATTTGACCGAAATCGGAGAGGATTTTTCTGTCAGTGTCGGGATCCGCGTACAGCTTCAGCAGTTTATCTTTCTCATGTGCAGCGTCATGCTCGCAGGGACTGCGGCAGCCTATGCGGGAGGAATTGAATTTGTCGGGCTGATGGCACCGCATATTGCAAGGCGCTTGGTCCACCGTTCATTCCCGGGGCTGGCTGTCGTTACAGCTCTTATTGGAGCGTTTCTTGTGCTAATAGCAGATCTTGCTGCCCGGACGCTTTTCCTGCCGCTTGATATACCTGCAGGCGTCTTTACAGCAGCAATCGGAGCACCATTTTTCCTCTATCTATTGTTTCGGTATCGAAATCAGTAACTCAACTCATAAATCGGATTAAAAGGAGACAGAGCATGGACGTTTTACAACAATACGGAGTCGAGAAGAAAGAAGGCAGAGAAGGCGTGCCGGCGGAGCAATTGAGAGACCCTGAAACTATCGCCGAGATCGTCGGCCGCTATGCCAAGGTAAGCGGCATAAAACTGGAATCTACAGCCGCATCGCTGGTAATCAAGCGATATGCCGTTTTAGTTGCTGCTGCTTCTCTTGAGTACTACGGGCTTCGTAAACAAGACAAAAACTGGTTGAAAAATGCGGAATTCCATTTTGATCGCTTTGCACTGCTGGTGGATGATCATCACCCAACGCTTAACGAGGACTGGAAAACAACCGTATTTGCTCATCACCTTACTCCAATGGTTGAACAGTTTTCAAAGACTTGCAGAATTCCTCAAAAGATTTTGTGGGAAAATATCGCTGTTCGTTTGCAGTCTGTTTTTCGAAAAAAAGCATCACAATTTCCCGATTCTCAGCTTCAGGAACTGTTCAATATAATGACGGACCCTGAAGCAAATTGGACAGGCTGCAGCGAAAATCCTTTCTCAAAATATCTGCAGAGACCTGAAGATTGGGGGATCGTTCCTGTCCGGGAGACTTGCTGCCGTCTTTACCAATTAAAAGAAGGACAGGAGCAGCCCTATTGCGGAAACTGCCCGCTTCGATGAAAAGCATCTCGAGTCAGAGGGGCAGGACGGTGTTCCATCTATATGAAAAGAGGACAAGGCTGGGATTTGTCCTCTTTTCATATATTCTTATATCATAGATATAGCCACATCCATAAGGGCTTAAGAGATATTCAAGACCTAGGGCTTGTCAGATCAATGCCAAGAACGCCCCGCCATCCGGTTTGACCACAGAGATCCGGAACCTCATAAACTTGCAGAAAAATCCGGTTTTAATAATCTGTCCTTATCAACGTTTACGAAAAGAGCCTTTCAGGAAAATCCGAAAAGGCCAAACCGCGCAGTAATTTGCCTAGAACGAATTCATTTCTTTCAATTGCTCCAACCTCAATTAAAAATATAGATTACTGGTTATAAGAAAAAACCGGTAAGCCTCAATAAGTTAGACTTCCCGGTTTTATCTCAGTCATATTTACCTCTAGAATGCTTTTCAAGGCGTTGAACAATGTTTGGGGTATCTTTAGTCTGGACCTGTTTAGTATATTGATTCAAATTTTTATCCACTATCAATCTCTGAATATTCTTCCCCAAGGCTTCTCCTCCATTAATAGTCTTTGGATCGGGACTTAATAAAAATCAACCCTATGCATAAGAAGATGATGAATATCAGATAAAGGACATTAACCAGCTCAATTCCTGTCCAGTTCCATACACCCAGAAGAATTTCCTTCATGTGATAAAACGGATTAATATCTACAAAAACCTTCAAATAGCTTGGAAGCTGTTCCACAGGGAACATAAGTCCAGACCCGAACAGTACATATTGGAACATGATAATTGTATAAGGCAGTACTTGCCTTGAGTTTTTGAACAGATTATGTGTCGATAAACTGAAGAGCAATGTAACTCCAATAATTGCTATAAAGGTAAGAATGAAAATAAACATATGGTCTGTAATATTTGTCTTGAATACAAACACACCAATCGCCAGAATTTGGGCAAATCCCAAAAGTGATAGAAACACACCCCTAATGATGTAGGTAAAGACAATTTGATAGATGCTTATAGATGACAGCACCATCCTTTTATGGATTCCTCGTTCTTTCTCGGTAACATATTGAAGGCCGATATTAAAAAATAGAACCAAGAAAGAGATCAGCAGACCATAAATGGGTATGTACGGTCCAAAATTCTCAGCCCCGCCTATCTGTGCGCTGAATATCTTCATGAAAACGAAGAAGAATATACCAGGAAGAATCATAATTGGAAGGGCAAAAAAAGGTTCTCTGAAGAAAACTAAAAAGTCATACCTGCTCAGCTTCAAGATTGATTTATTCATTTGCCACTTTCCTCTCTTTAATGATATTAAAGTAAGCTTCTTTAAAATAAAGAGTTTGGTGTTTTACTTTAAGCGCCTTAGGCTTTCCTTGTTCAACAATCTTTCCATTATTTAATATCATAACTTCATCAGCGTAAAGATCGACTTCTTCCAATGAATGCGTCGAAAGAATGATAGTCGCTCCTTGTTCTTTAGCTATTTTGATACTCTCCCACAGGTCATTTGTCGCTTCAGGATCAAGACCGGTCGTGGGCTCGTCCAGGAAGAGGAGCTTTGGGGAATTGAGAAATGCACACGCCAGCAGCGTTCTCTTTTTCCACCCTCCGGATAACTTTTCGAACTTTACATTGAGGTGGGAATCCAGGGAGAAAGTCTTGATTACTTCGTTCACCCTCGCTTTGCTGATGTTATGGAAGGAGGCAAACAGATCCAGGATCTCCTTGATCTTCAGATAGGCGTACATTCCTCCTTCTTGGAAAACCACACCGATATTGGACCGGATTTTAGAAAGGTTGGATGACTTTTTCAGATCCATACCCAGAACGCTTACTTCTCCCGAGTCCCATTTCTTCAATGTCATAAGGGTTTCAAGAAGGGTTGTTTTACCTACTCCATTGGGTCCCATCACGGCCAAAATTTTACTTTCTGTAACATCAAATGATATTCCCTTTAAGACTTGTTTGGTTCCGTAGGTTTTTTTAGGTTCTTTACTGTCAGTATCATTTCTATTCACCCTCAATATTGATAATAGTTGAATTGAAGCTGTAATTGTTGAATGCAAAAACCTGGTTGATTGGCAGCTGGACGTCCTCTGCCAGGTATTTCAATGTATCTTTCTCCAAGTAGTACAGAATGCGGCTGATAAGGCCTGCTGTCACCAATGTTTGCGGAAGTGCCGGCAATGCAGTTACACCTTTGAAATTCCTTTTAAAATCTCCGTAATCGCAGCTTTCTTCATTAATCACCAAAGGACCGATTAGAAATTCGTCTGAGTAGAATCCATAATGGATAACCAGACCTTCCCCTGCAGCCTTACTATATTCCTCACCTGTAATGATTCCTTGATCAAGCAAGCGGTTGTCAAGAATGAAAACTTTATGTCCACTGTGGAGTTCTTCCAAGTACTCTTCAATGTTCTCAGAGGAAATTAATGATTGAACAAAATCCTCTGTACCTTCATTTCCTGAGCCGTTCATGCTTAACAGCTTCTTAAATTGTAAATCTTCAGCCTCTTCTTTGGTTGGAGGCATAATTTTAACCTCCATGTCTGCTTTTTCAAGGGCTCGAATCAGCGCAAGACTGGTTTCATTGATTCCCCAGATAATATAGATGCATCTTTCTCCTCGATGATCTCGGTACGTTTCAAAAAGTGTCTGCATATCGATTGTGCGGTCAAATTCATATTGGATAAAATCTTTCTTTACATCCTGATCATCGAAATCCCTGGTCTCAAAGAGGTGCGGATAATTTGAAAGCAATTTCAGTACCAGTCTTCCTTCCAATCTTCCGGATAGTTCCTGGATTGTTGTGAAATGCCGAATGACTGATTCAAAATCCAGTGAATACCGTAAAAATGATTCATTCACCTTAAACTTCAGGATGATTTTCTCCTCGTTTTTATCAAGGACAATCACTTCATTCTTAATCCTTGGATTGAGCAAGATAAGAAAGTCTTCTCTCAACCTTATTGCCTGGTCTTCCATCATATCTTTCACCCCCCTAAAATTGTGTAAAATACCATTTTTTCTTTTGGAAGATGCAGCAATTTTTTTATTTGATTCTCATGAAACCCTCCAAGGGGTACGCTGGAGATCCCTTTATAAGTACAGGTTAATAATAGATTCTGCGCCATATGACCTGCCTCCAGCAGCATTATGCGATAGGAAAGCTCCATATACTTTTCAGCCAAATCCTTATCGTTTCCAACCAGTACGACTGCAAACTGAGCATCTTCCAATGAAAAGAAGCCCACATCAGTAGAGGCACTGATTCCATCGATATAAGTGAGGTCGATATTTTCCATTTCAACTACTTCATTGCTGTTTACATTGAACTTATACACCTTCTCTTCCAACAGGCCGCTATTCACAGAACGCCGGGTCGGCAGTATATAAACTTCGATTGAATAGAATTGCCCTCCGGAAGGGTAAGTCCGTTTCCGCTCATCTTGCTCACTGATGCCAAAGCTGTAGAGGAGGATTTCTTTGAAATCTTCTGCTCCTAAATCTTCTCCTTTGAAAATCCATGATGTTCTTCTTTGCTTTAACACCTGAACGAAAGACTTTCCTGACGATTTTTCAAATAAATCAGGGTCCATTTTAAACTTTATTCTTTTCCCTATCGAATCCAGATTCTTAACTGTGTATTCCTTTCTGGGTGCTTTCCGCATTTGAATCCTGGGCGCATGCCTTGAAACCTTGTGAAGTTCCTCGTATTTTCTCTTGGTCCCTTGCAGGTCAAACGAAAAGTTCCACTTCATCAGCTCTCCACCCCTTCCTTTGTTTTCTTAAGAATCTTGGCCGCTGAACTTTCCAGGTTAGGAGGAAGACCGATACGGTTGTTGTACATATGGATATAGGAAAATATTAAGTATGGAAGCTTGTCCCGCTTCCCTGCATCGATGATACTTGCCACGTTTTTGTTTATTTCTTCCATTTCCCTTTCAAATCTATTGAAGACACTGCTGTTGGAAATACTCTTCTGTTTCCAGAATAATGTCCGGAATTTCTGTATCTGTTCCTGCCTGATTTGGCCTTTTTTATCGAACCTGCTCCAAAAAAGTTCGTATTGCACCAGAAGCTCCTCCTGCTCCTTTTCAGTCAAATAGTCCAACATCATTAAAAAGAAATCACAGGCCAGCAAGAGCTTGGAAGATAAGGAAATGGGACCTTTTGTTTCTCTTAATTTATACAGCGCCATTTTACTCGTCTGATGGAAAATGGATTCAGAAAATGCCATGATTTCCTTTCCCCCATACCTCTCGTATTCAGGCTTATACGGAATTTCCTTGATTGACATATCTTCAATCCAGTACAGTTCTTCCTCAGGGGGACGCCCGCCGTCAAATGAGTGCTCCTGATAATATGCTTCTTTCGATAGCTTAAATTGCGGTTGGTATCTTTTTTTAAATAACTTCAGGGTGTTCTCTAGTGACACATCCACTAACTCAGGATCACTTGATTGATACCGGAAGCGGATATGTGGGCCTCCCTGCCAGTACCGAATAAAGAAGGAACGGTCAACAGCATTCTTCTTTTCATCTAAAAAAGGGATCAAGTACTCTTTCAGAAATAAGTCGTGATAGGTCATATCGTGAATGAAAATATGCCTTGAATTCCATTCCATTAATAATCACCTCAATGTATATTCCACAGGGATATTCGCATGCCCGAAGAGGCACCCATACAGAAAATACTCCTGCATGCCAGTTTTGAATAGCTCCTGAAGATAGATGTCGTTCAAACTCTTAAACGGCCTGGAAAATGAATGGCCGCTTGCAAAATAAACGGACAGGACATGGATGATTTCCGCTGCCTGTATATGGCTCTCTATGAATCTCTCAAGGTCATCTTCCTGGCTTTCAATAGACATGGCCAATAAGAAAGGGATATTCGTGAAATCTTCTCCGCCTTTGCTAAAGGAAGAAATTTGTATCTTGTCATCCAGCAGCTCTAATTCCCCGTCTGTATATTTATATCCACCTTCAAGGAAACCTTCCACACTCTGGATTACCACATATAATTTCAGTTTATAATCTGGTAAGGACAAGGTTAGCTTCCGAAGATACCGGAGAAATTGCTGGAATGATTCTTTTGGAAATGGGTGACCGGAACTGTACAAGCCGAATTTAGTATTCATCGAGTTCCGCTTTCCCCATTTATCGTTCAGATCTGCAATCATTGGGTAGTTTCTTGGGGAAACCCTTATTTCTTTAGGCTTTGCCTCTTTTAACAGCAGATCGATTCCAAGCCAGGATAACTCATTGGAATAATTATATTTCTTCTTAACTGTCACAGAATTCCGCAGCTTTTCTCCTTTACAGCTTGATTCATCTTCTTTCAACAGCATTGAGAAAAAGGTATAACAGTCATCACCATTCTTTATGCTTGCTTCGTTAAAGGCTTCGTTATATTTTTGAAAAGTAAAATGGGCACCTTCAGCCTTCTCGCCATGTATGTCAAATGCAAGGTTCAATGCCGCCATAATATGTCCCGCTTCGAGCAGACACAAAGCAAAGCCGAACTCCCCATAAATTGAACAGACTCTCCACATATCCGAGCATATAACCAGTTCAGTAGTTCGGGAGTTTGAAGGACAAAATCCCAGATAAGCGAATTCATCCTTTCCGCTATCATATAAGTAGCAGTGGCCTTTATTCAGATAAACCGGGAAAAAAGGGTGGATACTTCTTGGTGACGGAACAGCCTTACGAAATAAGTAAGGATTCCCCTGACTGTATGTTTGGTACGAAAAAACACTTCGGATAACCGCTTTGATTAAAGAAGATAGCCCTTGGACCTCCTCTTTCCTTTCTTGGGCGCTGTAATTGAATATAGTTGATGCCGGAGGTACATGCTGCAATGAATGCACCTTTCGATTACTTTCATATCTATCTCTCGTGTAACGCCCGAACAAATCAATCATGGGAAAGGATGCGGCTCTTTCTCGAATATATTCTTTTCCCTCCCGTACCTGCTCAGCCTATCAGCGTTAATTCTTTCATTCTGCTTGCCAAAGGTCATAGGCTGCAATGTTGGGATGAACACTTTTACAACATGAAGGTCCATCTCTTCAATAAGATCATTTGGCATATTACAAAAATATATTTCGGGGTGATGATTCAGTATTTTCCCTAAGATATTCGTGAAGGAAAAAGGAAAAGACGGCTCCATGGCTGTAGTGGTAGTCCTCTCAAGATCTGACAGATTATCGAGCAAGTAATCAAAGGCTCCCGCATTTTCTTTGAAGGCGTAATAATTAACGTGATCTTCCATTTTCCTTACACCCTCGGGATTCGCAATAAGGTGTTTAAGCCCTTCTTTTTCCTTCCCAAGCTTTTCTTCATAGACGATGATAGAAGTTGCAGCTTCCACCAAAGCAGCAAATATGGCTGCTTCTGGCTCATAATGGGAGCCAGCCGCATTATAAATATGAATGTTGGCATCTTCATTTTGATTTCTGATCAAAATCCAAATCGCAGGAATTTCGGTTTCAAGCGATATATCAAATAAATGGATATCGTACCCTAAGCCATAAAGAGTTTCGAGTACACGTTTTACTTTAGGGTCTTTAATACTCGATTGTTCCACCAGTTTCGGAAGTTTTTTTGTATACCAGTGGACCAGGAAGCAATCCCGCTCAACAGCCTCTAACGCTGCATACACCAATGCTTCTTCCGGGGTCCCGCCAAGGGCGGTTCCGTTTGAAGTTTCATATAGGAATCGCTCCTCTCCTCGAAGAAGCTGGTTGTCAAAGTACATCATCTGCTCCGGAACGAGAACCTTCTTTCCCGATCCCTGTTCTATACATACACTCCAATACATACCCGCATCCTCTTTGAACACTTGATTATGGCGGAGAATATACTTTGAAGGATGAAGAACATGTCTTCCTTTAAGAATCAGATTTGCATATGAATCATAAATAGTCTCCTTGAAACGAGGCAGCATGGATGAATATCTTTCCAGAAGTTCTAAAATGGCTGCATTGCGGGACCTAGTCAAATTGACTGTTCTGCCGTATGAATAATATTTTCTATTGCCGATATTCGCTTCAATGGCATACATCGGTATAATATTGGACTCCGCATCCCGGAAAATGGTTTTTCCAATACCTGTATCCCAATCGATGATTTCATCTTGGTATGCTTCTATCAAATTTGAAATTTCCTGACTTGATTTCACCCGATATACACTAGAATCCTTAAATACTGTACTTTCCCCGCCTGCAGGCTCCAGGTAGCCGCTGCACGTTTTGCAAAAAGGGCTTTTCCTGATGTTCTTCCATTCGAACTCGAACGTTTTCTTATTGATGATCAGAACCTTATTCACGAAAGTTTCTGGTGCCATCTCTCTGAGCACACTCTCCGTGAGGCTTGTATGCGCAAAGCTTGGACCAAAGTCGATTATTTCTTTATAATTACTGTCATTACTCTCTAAAATATGATAAAAACATTGAAAGCATCCGTTCATCTTATCTTTGATGTAAGGGCCAATGAAAACATGTGATGCTTTCTCTAATACGCCTACTTCTTTGGCAGATTGGGTTCTTTCCTTTCTTGAATGCTGGACAGTTGTCAAATTCATTTAACTCACACCATTCTTATAAAACTTACCAACATATAACCCCTGAGATTCGAAATCAGGCTGATGAATCCAAGGAAGCTCATAAATTTCCATTTCTTTTGAGGCTTCCGCCAGATCTTTAAGAATGTCACCCTGTGCTCGTAAAGCACCCGGATAATGCATCGATTCCAGCGGCTGGTCTAAATACTCCTTTGGAAACTTTATATCGTTTATTATAAATCCCGTGATTTTTGCCAGCCCTCTCAGTATTTCTTCTTTTAGCTGAATGGAGGGATCACTTTTGTAAAGAATTTGGTTCTGTTCATTTAGAAGATATAAATAAAAGACGTCCCTCGAAAAGATATAATTGGTGACCACCTTTATCTCTGAAACCCTCTCTGTAATCCCCAGAATATAATTGATTTTTTCACAGATTTCCCGTGGCATGGAGATCTTCTGGTAATAGGCGGCTTCTTCTTTATGAAATGCGGAAAGGCCTTTGATAAAAACAGGTCCCTCGCAGCAGCTGAAACCCATTTGCCATCCCCTTTGTCCTCACTTTCCAAGAAAGCCTGAATCCCACAGGTCAGTGCATGGACTGCAGCCTTCTTATAATCGTAATCAAACACCCTGTAGCTGAAGTGGTCTCCATAACTAATTTCATAATGAGAAACATTCAGACTGACCGGCAAATCCTTATCCTGCTGGTTAATATACACCGGAAGAATATTCCATTGAAGCAGCTTACTTTCTAATTTTTGTATGAATTCAATCGGTTCACCTTCAGACTGATCAGGAAATGTCCGCTCATAATGCTGTAAGGTTTCGGTGAATTTCCTTGTGCTAGCCGTTTCATCCCTTCCATTTTCATATAGCAAGGTGACGGTGTTGGTCATTTTATCCCCATTCAACATCTTTATCAGGATTTTCATAGGTAAAATCTTTTTCCCCAGTATGAAGCCATTTTCTTGGGTTGTTTTATTTCTCAAAAGGCTTTTCACCTGTTCAAAGTCATGTTCATCCCGCCAATGAAAAAGCGCAAAGTTTTGATTTACATTAAGAACGCAGAGATCTCCCTCAACAACATCGGGAATGACGTTTTCATCTATCCATACGACATTCTGGACTATAGGTGCCCCCGGGTTCACCAAGCCATTTTCATAGAAAAACCCAGTGTGATCTGATGGGAAGTTAAGTAAATTCACATGAGTTGAGCTAATATTCCCCACAACCTCCTTGTATTGGTCGTAAGAGTTTTCTATATAATGGTATATATAATCGGAGAGGTTTCCGCTTGGTGCCGGCTGGTCAATCAATCCCTGTGATACCGCGAATTTCAAACCCTTCTTATAATCTAAGGTCCTGTCATTAAAATCCAGAACCTTTCCATTTTCATACTCTGCAAAAATATCCAGAAGGATAGAATACATTTGGTTATCCATCTTCACTTTGAGAGATTGGCCATTCTTTTGGATGAAAAGCAGCCTTTCTTCACGAAGATATTTCGGAAAGAAGTTTGTTCTTGTTTTAACGAGCAAAGCTCTCCCCCCGTTCATCCAAGATTTGTTTCCAGGTTGTTCCTCTTTTATCCAATATGTACTTGCAAACGATGTAACACGCTGCATTCTTTTCGTTAAATGGAATGCCCAGCATATGAATGAACTTATAAATGATGTTGATTAGATACTTAAAGATGGAATGTTCCCTGTGTTTTAAAAGATCATCAATGCTATTGTTGAGAAGTTCATCGTGGAATCCGCTTTCGATTTGACTGATGTTCTGTTTAAGAAGTGCATTTTGTTCCTCCGGTGAGAAGTATCCTTCATCATGCTGGTGCAAAAGAATGTCTAAATTATCAGTGATCAAACTGTAAATGGCAGTGAGCGTTTGTTTCCACTGTCTGCCAAACTTATCTTCATAGTCCTCCTCCTGAAAAAACTGTTCAGGATTCAAGAAGTCATAAACTTTTTCATAAGTTTGAATGTATGCCTCTTTCTTCCCTCTAGTATCTGCAATCGCTAGTACACCTTCGATATTAGACACATAAACCAATACAGAGTATTTCTCTTCATATTGTGAGTATTGGAGCACATCCCGGTAGAACCTGGCGGTGTATTTAATTCTTTCTCCTGAAGAGAGGGATTTTAGGCTTTCCAGATTTCCGCTCATAAAGGACTGTATATGAAAGAGAGATTGAATATGGACTTTTAGATGCTGAAAGGAATTAAAACGCTTCTTTACATATTCCGCATCTATCTTGTCAGATTCCACTGACAAATGGTTGTCCACTTTAACTTCCCGGTATTCCCTTCTTTCCATTTGAGCAATCGCCGGGGTATTAGTTTTGTAAGCTTTTAAGTTCTGTTCTAACGCTTCCTTTGTTAAACTTCCTGCAATCCCTTCGCAAAAGGCAGCGAATTCCTTCTCCACCCAACCTATATCCATTTCAGGGTATTCGTGGATTATTCTATAGCAAGGACCTCCAAACCAATCTCTCTCCGCGTAGTATGGTATTTTCATCTTGTCGAAGAAGGGAATGATGAACTCAAAGAAGACTGCCTTCTTCTGTTGTTCCGTCCCAAAGAAATAAAGCCTCAATTCAACTATATCCTCAAGCTTATTCATTTGGCATGTTCACCTCCAGCTGATATTCAGTATTGAATGCATCACCGCTGCCATTAGGAAATAATTCCTCAATTACAACCCTCTTCTCCGCCTTGATAAACTTCTTGAACTCTCTAAACATCATTGGGGAATATAGATTAATGTATTGAGGTTTCATATCTGAACGATTAGAATTCTCAAAGTCATATGATTCCGGGTCAACAATTCTGTTGATGAAGAATTCCATGGGCAGTCCATGCTGTTCAAACTTTTCAATTACCTCCATATACTCCTTATAGGAAGAATTAACAGAATCTGAAATCAATCCACTGCAATTGATCAGCCATTTCTCCCTGAAAAGGACTACCTTTCCCAGTTTCATACGGGGAGTATGATCTTCCACCAAAGCTCCTTGATCCATGGCATCCTCCTCCCAGAGGAGAAACAGCCCCGCATCAAACCGTGGTGCAATTGAAGTGGTCAGCATCCTGATACTCGGCGGCATCATGTAGTCTACGAGACTCCCAATGTAATCGATATCCATTGGAATGTCCGGATTATCAGGATTAATAATGTCTACCAACTGTGTACGATTGTTATATTTATAGAGAAGGTCTTTACTCCAGCTTGTTCCTTCATCATCGGCATTGACCTTACTGTAAGGAATCAAAAGTCTGTTTTTTAAGAACTTCCGGTGGTAGTTGGCATTGAAACCAAAACCTTCCCGAATCTCATATATGTCTTCAGGAAACGAATCTGAAATATATTGCTTGAAATCTGGATCATCGTATAACTCTGGAAGATATTGAAAATATCGGATGAACAACTTTAAATGCCCTGCGTACAATTTATTTAAAATATACGAATCTCCGCATTTTTGAAACAAAAAAGTAGAGGATAAATGTTTCTTATCGAATCCTGTCTGGAGAATGAACTTTCTGTATAGCTCATCGACGGTTTCTTTAGGGATGGCAGCAGTACCACTCTCGCTTTTCAAGTGCCGGAACATTTGCCTCAGTTCCCCTTTAATCTCCTCTAACACCCGCGCACCATTCGATACAAGTCCTTCAACTGGTAAAATGACATTAGTCCAATTCGTAAACTTCATAACTTCTTCCATATACAAATCCCTGATTTCTTTAGATCCTATCGGCCTCAGGCTGCCACTGTATCTCTCTTGAAATCGGTGGGCAAATTCGTATTTAAACTGCAAAGGAATATTGGTCAATACGGCAAGTTTTTGAACGTAGTGAACATCGGATTGAAAATCCTCCTCAGGCACAAACTCCTCTCCGGATTGAGATACAACATAATCCTCGTAGAAGATGTTTTCCTTTGTGAACGTATAATTAAATTCTTTTTCAATCTTGCTTAGTTCATCTATAATTTCAGAATAAAGACCAAAGCGTTTTTGAGATCCTGCTATCTTGTATTTTTCAAGCAGAATAGTTATATTATCCAAGGTTTCGATGATGACATCCTTCTTGGCAGATACGAAATCAAAACCTTTTACAATTTGATAAAAACTCTTTAAAATATTGGGGGAATATTCATCAAGCTCAATATTAGGATAAAGGATTCCCTTTTTGATCAGACCGTCCACAAAAAAGGTTTGCGCCTTTTGTTTATCAGTAAATCTTAATAGTACCTCAAGGACCTCATGATAGCTCAACACTCCGTTAAATATAGAAAGCGCCTGAAATATTGGGTTGTTTTTGGCTAGGAAGTGATTCTCAATATTATTGAATATTTTCCCTCTATTGATGTCATATCTCACCGTAAACTCCACGACTTCGCCATTTTCGTAAGAACTGCCCGAATAAGCGTATTTCAGATGCGGCATGAATTCCGGATCAACACTGATTAACTGGAGGATCTTTTGCAGTATGTAATAGTTTAATTCGATACTATATTCAGATTGGATGGTTTGTCCTTCTGCTTTTTCTTCGCTGATTTTTTTAAACTCAATGCTCGTGAAAGAGCTGAAAGGACTAGTTTTAAAGGCAGACCTGGTCAGTATTCTAAGCAGCGTACTGTCCATTTTTTTGTTTTCGCTTTATGCAAATCAGGGTCTTCCGTCTGGAATTTGCTTAACTTACTATGCATTTTATAATTAACAAGAGGGAGAGGGTTCGTCAGTACGTCCTTTTGATTGAAGATATTCCAGATATCCCTTCTATTGTTATTTTCAAGATCATTGAAAAGAGTTACATTTGAGTTTTGCAGTTCTTGAAGCTGGTTATATTCAGATATGTATCTCTGCAGATCAGATTCGATGGAAGCAGGAGCATCATCTAGATTAATTTTTTATTGTTAAATATTTTACGTTTGTAATTGAGAATTTTATTGTCTTTGGATGTGGAGAATTCTGATTCAAGAGCAGAAACTATTTCATTTCTCGTCTTTTCAAAAGCCTGCGCTTTACCAAGGTAAAGTCTGATCCCATCAACCAGCCGGGGATCACGCAAAGGATTAAATTCAGAGTAAGATATGGTGTTCTTTCTAATCAAGTACCATGGGAAAATCATGTAATGCACCTCTTTCTATTAACGTTTTCATCCAGTACGTTTGTAACTTTTGGTCAGAGGGCATATAATGGGTAAGTGCGGAATAGGATGCTGTATGGACTCTCTTGTTGAAGAAAGCCATTAAGGAGATAAAGCCATTAAGCGTAGGGGCTTAACAGCTTTACCTTTCAAGGCATTAACCGCCGCAGCTTGCGCAAGCGCCGCAGCTAACACATGAACATGAGCCACAGCAGGATGTACTTCCCGATGAACTGGATCCGCTTGTGGCTCCTGTTTCTGACAACAGCATGGATTCTGAAACTTCCATTACTTCGATTGATTCAATTTCTTCAAGTAAATTATCCAAAGACACATTACTCATGATTAGGCCTCTTTCCCTCAATAATTTTTTTCAGTTTTCCATTAACCGCAGCTTGTACATCCGCCGCAGCTGACACATGAACAAGATCCGCAGCAAGATGTGCTTCCAGATGAGCTTGAACCACTTGTTGCGCCAGTTTCTGATAACATCATAGATTCTGAAACTTCCATCACTTCAATCGCTTCAATTTCTTCCAGCAATTCAGAGACACCTTCCAAAGTCATATCAGACATTAGCCTCAATCCCCCCTTCTTGTGTAATCACAAAAAGAATAACACATAAATTTTTCCAACTGTTAACCGAGCTTGTAATATTCACCCTTGAATATTACAATTATATTAACTTATGGTTAAAGAATGATTACTATTAAGTTACAAATAGTTATTACTACAAATAGTAATATTACATACAAAATTTGGATATGCTTCAAGAATGCAAGCGGTGTAATGGCTGGTTAGTGTTTCTCAACATTTCAATTATTTCCTTATTATGGATAATATTCCTGGAGGAATATGCCTAAAAGAATACCCAATAACATAACTTTAACATTGGTGATAATAATAGAATGGGTGAAAATAGTAGGATGAATTCCTTAATGATAAATGCATACCCATGATAGTGGGACAGAGGGATGAGTATTTGATTTAATAATTGTAATCTAAGACAATATTTCTCTTTTCTATGTGTGCATTTGCAACTTTCATACTAGTTACACCCCGCATTTATGAAGTGTATGGTGTTGGTTGCCTTATTTTGTGCAGTAATGTGTATCTTAAATGTCTATGCAAGTTTAATCGGAAGACATATTAACAAAAAACTTTTCAGACACCAAAAACCCGGAACTAGGTATCTGCATCCTATCCCGGGTTTTCCTTTGATTTTCATTATAAGAAAATGTTCAGGAGCTGCAACGCCTCCCTAATTCTCGCAGCACTTTTTGTACTTCTTCCCGCTGCCGCATGGACAGGGTTCATTCCTGCCATCTGATGGTCCAATTCTTTCAGGTTTCGGACCATCAGCTGCTTCCCTGTCATAATATCCTTTGAGAAGACCCGGCAGCCTCGACAGTTATTCTGCGTAGCGTTCTTCATCAAAGACTTCTTCATTTTTCATCATGTAAGACATTTCTTCAGTCAGAACACTGGCAATCATTTCTTTTGACTCATTGATTTCAAAACCTGCTGACATTGGGTCATTCATCGTCAACTGATTAACCACCACTTCCAATAGGTGAGATTTCAATTTATAATTAACCATTAAACACTCTCCCATTACTATTATTCTTATTAGCTTTTATAGGGAGAAATCCTTTAACGAGGGAATGAAATATGGCTAAAAAAATGAAACGCAAAAGCAAGAAAAAACAAAATTGGGGGCTAACGAAGGACGAACGACAAGAGATAGCGAGCTCCTGGGTGCGCGAGTATGAAGGAGACAATATTGTAAAGGCCTACTCTAAGAAGTTTCGCCTTAACTTGAAGAGCTCGCTCAAGGAAC
Organism: Bacillus sp. P14.5; assembly: GCF_003316765.1. GTDB lineage: Bacteria > Bacillota > Bacilli > Bacillales > Bacillaceae_B > Rossellomorea. Next base: position 26,505 of record NZ_NIJF01000082.1, read on the forward strand.
TGACGAGTTTTGGTTTTACCATAAGCAGTGAAGAGAGAGCGCAAATAAAAAGATTAATAGATATTCAAAAACAGCAAAGAGAAAACAAAAAGAGGAAAAAGGAAGCGCGTGAACTGCAGGATTTAATTGATTCTGATGAAACATTTGCTTTTATCGCGGGATACACCGAGGGCGGCGCTCCTTTTGGCATTACACATGAGGAGATGCAGGAGAACGAGGAAAATTAAATATTAACAAAAGGATACCACTCCAAAAGAGCGGTATCCTTTGTCTTTTTATTCAGCTCGCACCAATGCACCATTAGGCTTCGGCAGATCCTGCTCCACAATCTGATTCATTCTGCAGAAATGGTCCAGGAATTGCTGTGCCTGCTTCTGTTCTTCCGGGTCACTTTTCAATGACACGATATCATTCAGGATCTGAGCCATCCATACATTATTAAAATAACGGTACTTCCCTGTATTCCATGTCATTTTATCAGGAGATTTTTCATTGACATAGTATTTCCAGAACAGCATCTGATCCGCTTCTTGTTCTGTCAGCTGCAGTCTGTATTCCTCATGAGCAGGAATCGATCCATCTTCACACAGCTTACCGATGAAACCATCTTTCACCATGAAGACACCAAGAATCCGTCTGTCTTGTTCTGGTTTACTGGAATCTATCTCTGTCAGCAGGACAGCGCTGTTTTGATGCAAGCGGATCGGTTTGTTGGGCTTGCCCTTGTTAGCACCGCTTTTTATTGCACCAGAGGAAACCTTCCAATCAGAAAAGACAGTGTTCTGTTCTTCTTCGTCACACCAGGTCACCATTTGGGATTCAGGATGAAGTTTATGGTTTCTCATAAGCTTTTCATGTCCCATACGAAGCTCCTGATATCTCCGTTGAATTTCCTTCTCTTCTTCCTTCTTCATTTCAATCTCTTTCTGTTCCGTTTCTTTCTCTTCTATAATTTTTTCAAGTGAATTAGCTGCACTTTTATCATGCAGTTGCAGATGCTCCCCAAACACATCAGGGTAGACAAACTTTTTATTCTCCGATGCGAAATGTATTTCAATGACCGTATCATTATGTTTAACGATACTCCCCATGCCAAACCGCTTATGTGTAACTTTCTTATCGATTAAATTCAATATACTAGTCCTCCTTGTGTAATAACTCGGGTACTATTACCTTAAAAGCTCACAAAACTGTTTGAATTTCTTTTCGGTTTTAATAAAGATATTTAAGAACGATCGCTTTAAAAAAACAACTTAGAGCCAATTATAACATTTTTTAGGTAAAAACACAAATTTATTCTTGACAACGTATTTTAACGCAGGTTAAAATGTAGTTTTGTTCAATTCCGCAACGCGTGTCTGCACCCTGATTAGGTTGGTTTTCGCTTAGGAAACTTCGTGCATTTCGTGATAAAAAACAGCCAAGCACTAGGCTTGTTTTTTGATGCTCAGCTTCATAATTTTACTTTCCAACATAGCGGAACTGAGGGACAGGTACCTCGCTCCAAATAATGAAAAAGGAACAAGCCGGCGGGCTTGTCCCTTTTTGTGTAATCCATTACTTTATTGATGGCTTTCACCTTTCCATTCACAGACCATGGTCAATTGATAATCCTCTAAATCAGCTGAAATACTTCCGTTCATTTTCTCCATCAAGCTTTTCGCAATCGGTAGTCCAAGTCCGGTGCCTTTTCCTGTCCGGGTCTGATCAGCTTTATAAAAACGGTCGAACAGGTGGGTGACGTCTTTTTCACTAAGTTTATCGACGGAGTTGGAAATCCTCAGCTGAACCGCTGCATCTATTTTTTCAAGCCTGATGTTTACATGACCGGTTGAGTATCGGATCGCATTGACTGCCAGGTTTTCCACAACTCTTTTAACAGCAGAGGAATCGGCCATCACCATAATATCATCGTCTGGAATATGGATTTCCGGCTCTATGTCTCTCTTCTTGAATTCTTCATAAAAGCCGAGCAGCGTCTCTAAAATCAAATCGTTGAATCGGACTCTCTCCATTCTCAACGGATAGTCCGCTTGTTCAATAATTGACAGCTCGAAAAAATCTTCAAGAAGGATCTTCAATCTTCCTGCGCTATTTTTTATCGTTTCGATGTATTCCTTCTTCAACTCAGAGCTAATTTCATCAGATTCCAAAAACTGAATATACCCCAAGATCGATGTCATGGGAGTGCGGATATCATGTGAAATATGAGAGATAGCCTGCTTCAACTCGTTTTCCGTGGAACGCTTGACTGCCTCCGCCTGCTTCGTCAGGTCAATCTGGTTATTGATTTCCTTCGCCAGTTCTTCAAAATGGGAATCATTATAGCTGATATCGACCTTCTTGGCCGTTTTATTTTGGTTTAAATCCCTAAGTTGCCGAGTTGTATGCTTAATCTCTTTTTTCAGCAGATAGAAACGGGTGAGGACAAACGAGAAAGCTATCATGACGATTATGAATACGTAGAGCATTTGACCTCACCCGCTTTCTTGGTTACTTAATTTCTTTTCTTTTAAAAATAAAGACTCCTACACCCCAAAATACTAGGAACGTAAGAATGGGAATCACTACTATGAAAACCATGTCGCTGCTGTTCAAGCTGTTCACAATGCTGATGTCGTAAATCAGTTTAAAAACAGAATGACTGATGATCGGTTCAAACGCTGGGACTTTGGCTGCCAGCATTTGGAGCGGCCAATCGGCAAATATAAAGAACATCAGAAGAAACCCGATCGTTTTTCCGCTGTCGGTAAACAGAATCGAAAAAATCGCCATGATGGATGCAAAGGCAGCTCCATACAAAATAATCAATCCTATTGTTTGGAGATAATAGGCCATTTCCGGCATGCCTTCAAAACCAAAGTAGACCGCACTTGCCGCTGTCATCACAATTGGCAGCACCAATGAAATGATAACTGTTCCAAGTGAAAACACAATCAGCTTTGCTGAGTAGATACGCAGCCTGCTTTTACCTGACGACACAATACTTTTCATCGTCCCCGTGGAGTATTCACTTGTAATAAAGAACCCGGCGAGTATACTCGGGATAAGTTTTACGATATTAGCATGAGGACCAAGAATACTTTCAATATAGTAATCGTTAACTGCTGGCAGGCCTGCAGAACCATTATCAAATTCTATAAGAGGAAACAGCACCGCAGCAGCTAGCAGCATCCATGTCAAGAATCGGAATGATCGATCTTTCTTTAACTTATACCACTCTGCTCTCAGTAAGTTACCCATGATGCACACCCCCGATTCGGCGGCTGAAATAGCTTTCCAAATCTTCACCCATAGGCATGAATTCTTCGATGACCAAGCCTTCATTAGTTAAGATCTTAGAGACCTTTCCTGGTGAATCTACTGAGGCAAACAGCTTGATCGTGCCATTCGGCATCACTTCAAATTCCTGTGTTGCTAAACGGCTTTCTATTATAGTCGCAGCCTTGCTTGGATCATCTACTTTGATATGCAAGTACTGCTGGCATTTTTCATGAAGCTCTTTAGCAGATAACTGTTCCAGCAGCTCTCCTTTATGGATGATTCCATAGTGGGTGGCCAATAAATGAAGCTCACTTAAAATATGGCTCGAAATCAAAATCGTGATGCCATATTCTTTGTTTAGCTTCTTCAACAGTTCGCGGACTTCCACAACCCCCATAGGATCCAATCCATTAATGGGTTCATCCAGGATTAGAAACTCGGGATCACCCAATAACGCAATCGCCAAGCCGAGACGCTGCTTCATTCCTAAAGAAAAATTCTTGGCTTTCTTTTTCCCAGTATCCTGCAAGCCTACCAGCTTAAGCGTTTTGTCGATACACTCTTTACCTGGTATTCCCCTCAAAAGACGGTGTGCCTCCAGGTTCTCCTTGGCCGTCATCTGAGGATATAAAGCAGGACCTTCAATGATGGTGCCGATTCTCTTTCTGGCATCGATGATATCCCGTTCACTATTTTTTCCAAACAATTCAAATGTCCCCGAGGTTGGATACGCAAGCCCGGTTACCACCCGGATCAGCGTTGATTTCCCGGCACCGTTCTGACCGATGAACCCATAAATAGAGCCTTTTTCTATCTTTACACTGACTTTATCAAGCGCCATCTTCTTTTGATATTTTTTCGACAACTGGCCCGTTGTCAATACATACTCATTCATTCAGAGTTTCCTCCTTACGTCATAATTCAACTTCCAACACTTCTATACTATAAGAAGGAAAACATAAGAAACTCTTAAGTGAATTCTTAAGAAAACCTTAAGATTTGAGTTTATAGCCCATTCCCCAGATCGTCTCAATGTACTCTTCATCTCCATTAGCTTTCGCCAGCTTGCTCCTGATATTACTCAAATGGACATTGATCGTATTGTCATCTCCGTAGAATTTTTCATTCCACACGCTCTCAAACAGATTCGCCTTGGAAAAAACCTTATTAGGAGAAGACATCATCAGAAGTAAAATTTCATATTCCCGCGCAGTCAACTTAAGTTGAGTTCCGTTTACAGTCACGATCTTCGTTTCCATATCCAAAACAATATCTTTATGGGTCAATTGATTCGTCATCGGCGTACCTGTAAGATCACGATATCTTCTGAGACATGAATCAATCCTGGCAGATACCTCTTCAATATCAAAGGGCTTTGTTATGTAGTCATCAGCACCCGATCTTAACGCACTAATTTTGGATTGAGTCTCAAGCTTCGCCGAAATGATGATGACAGGAATATTGCTCTCACTCGTTACCTTTTTCAATATCTCTTCCCCAGACAACCCCGGGAGCATCAGATCAATCAGGACCATGTCCCACTTCCCACTGTCCAGATAGATCATTGCCTCCGTACCGGAATAGGCGGGCTTTGACGAATAGCCGCTCTTCCTCACAATATTGCACAGCAGGCGGTTGATGTCCTCGTCGTCTTCGATTATTAAGATATTTATGGACTCTTTCATTGGAATCACCCTTATATTTATTAACCCTATCATTTATTTAAATTTGGGGGATGTCAAGGGGGCGAGGCAGAGATGTTATCCTGGATACACGAAAAGGGACAAGGCAGCACCTTGTCCCTTTTTAATATATTTATCTCAGTATCAACTGCGCCACACACTCCACATGCATCGTCTGCGGAAACATATCCACCGGCTGCACTTCCAGCGTCTTATACCCGCCGTCTTCCAGTACTCGCAAATCGCGTGCGAGAGTCGCCGGATTGCATGATACATACACAACCTTACGCGGCTTCATTTCTAAAATCGTGTTTAGCAGGGCTTCATCGCAGCCTTTCCGCGGTGGATCGACAACAAGGACGTCTGCTTTGATTCCTTCGTCGTACCATCGTGGGATAACCACTTCTGCCGGCCCTGCTTCGAATTCGGTGTTGGTGAAGCCGTTCAGTTCAGCGTTTTTCTTCGCGTCTTCTATCGCCTGCGGGACGATTTCGACTCCGTATACCTTTTTTGCTTTTTGAGCAAGGAACAGAGAGATGGTTCCGATTCCGCAGTAGGCGTCGATAACATTTTCATCTCCGCTCAAGTCGGCATATTCCAGCGCCTTTTCATAGAGCACTTTTGTTTGATCAGGGTTGACCTGATAGAAGGAACGAGCTGAAATCGCGAACTTGACGTCTCCGATGTAATCATAGATGACTTCTTCTCCCCAAAGGACATCCGTCTGGTCTCCCATGATGACGTTTGTTTTCTTAGAATTCACGTTTTGGATGACCGACTTTACTCCTTCAATGGAGCCCACGATTTCTTCGACGATTCTATCTTTATTCGGAAGGTCTGCAGTGCGTGTCACTAGAACCACCATGACTTCGCCTGTCTGGTATCCGTAACGGGACATGATGTGTCTTAGTGTTCCACGGTGCTTTTCTTCATTATATGGACGGATTCCGTATTTCTGGCAGATTTCTTTTACCTTTTGGACGATCTCGTCATTTTTTTCATGCTGGATGATGCAGCGGTCCATGTCGATGATTTCGTGGCTGCGCTGCTGGTAGAAACCAGCAACCAGACCGCCTTCTCTTTCTCCTACCGGAACGGCTGCTTTGTTGCGGTATCTCCATGGATCTTCCATTCCCAGTGTCGGGTGGACCGGCACTTCCGGAAGCTTGCCGATACGAGCCATGACGTCGCGGACATGCTTTTCTTTTGCCTTCAGCTGGCCTTCGTAGGAGATATGCTGAACCTGGCAGCCTCCGCATTGATGATAAATCGGGCATGGCGGCTCTTGACGGTACTGGCTTTCCTCATGAAGCTCGACTAATTTGCCGAAGCCATAGTTTTTGCTGGCCTTCACGACTTTCACTTTTCCTCGCTCACCAGGGAGGGCATTCGGTACAAACAATGGATAGCCGTCGACTTTCGTGACCCCGTTTCCGTCGTGGGTCAGGTCCTCGAAATAGGCATCCTCTATATAATCGTTTTTGTTAACGGGTGCTCTTTTGCTCATCGTATTACTTCCTTCGCTCATTTTGTCGTAACTGATTGTACCATAATTGAACCGTTGATTGCGAAAAGCTGTAAGTTCCGCCCAACTGGTAAATTTTATGGTGAGGTAAAAACATGAATCTCCCTGCAGAGGAAGAAGGTTTCAATGAAAAAACTATCTGATTTTGCTCCTTTTCACTGGATAGCCGCTGAGACAGAACCCGTAGACTTTGACAAATGGAATGGCAGCCGTGTCCTTAATTTCATTCCCAATAGATTCAGTCATTATTGTAAAATCATGCATCCTTTTTACCGAAACCTGAAAATAGCAGATGAAAAACTCTTATGGAGTGAATGTGTTCCCGGTGAAGATATTGAAGTTGAGACAGGAGAAAGGATATGGTTTAAAGATCTAGCCTTAAAATACAATTTAATATACACAAAAGAAATTAGCTCTCATTCTATTGTTCACCTTCATGGCGGCAGCGGACCTCAGTATTTGCTCTTTCCTCATGAAGGGACCATGGATAAGGAAACCTTAGAGGAAATTATCCCCTTGATAAAATCTTTCACATCTGATTCCTGCTATTTTCAGTACAGCTTGCTTGCAGCTGCCTATTATAACGAGTCTCATGGAAACGGCTATCTATTCTACGGTGATCTGGATGGCGTATTGAATTTATATGAGAGCAGTGAACATGTCGGCTCCCCGAGTTATTGGTGGAATGAAAACAGGGACTGGTGCCTGTATACAGATCCTGATTTGGACTTTTCCTTATTTGGCGGAAGCAAACGAATGCTCAATAATCTAAGGGCGAATGATTTTCTGGAGGTCATTGAAGTAGATAGGGATACGCGCCTGGATTACAAAGCGGATGTGGTCAACCATCCGTTTCTAAAGAAAAAAGGACGGCCCTGGAGATAAGAGCCGTCCTTCATTCGCTATTTATAAATATTTTACAACAGCCATTTCCCTGCCAAATCGATCTCCGTTGTCCACAAAGCCAAGGCTCTTGTAAAGGGCATCCGCTCCCTTGTTATCCGGATGATAGCCGACAACAACCTTATCTGCGTCCGGCAGCTTCGCCATTTCATCCAGCATAAGCTCGGTAGCTGTTTTCCCTATCCCTTTTCCTTGGTATGCTTTATCCACCATGCTCCTATAGATCCAATACCCCTCGAGTTCTTCTTTGACAGAGTTGTACATGAGAAAACCAGCAGCTCTCTCGTCATAGAAAATGGCATAGGCTTTCAATGATGGTTCAAATTTTGTCTGGGCGATGGAAATCGCATTGGATTCCATGTAGCTTGCCTGTTCTTCAGTCAAATCAAGCTTGCAGCAGTCATACCAGTTTTCTGCATTGATTTCTTCGATTCTTACATTCATCTTATTTTTCCCCTTCCGATTTTGGGGAGCGCTTCTTAATCTTTGTTAATGAGGCGTGATCCCCTTGTGTTTACAATTGTTGAATACATAGTTATTTTTCATCATACTGAACGCCTCCCTTAACAAAGATTGCCTGATGGCCAGGCTCCTTTATGATACTATACTTTTCTATCATTAAAAAGGAGATAAAACCGGCTTGGCTTTATCTCCTTTTTCGATTCTATCTTCTTAAGTTTTCCTGATCCTTCAGACGATTCTGCTGATCAGGCTTCCTGCTCTGGTCTGCTATACTTTCATTCTTCTTTTCTTCTTGAAAGTCACGTTCTACATCTCGTAGGTTTTCATTCTTTTCTTCTTTACCTGACATGGAACATCCCTCCTGACTTTTTATCTGTTTTCCCGTCAGGATCTCTATGAAACACCTAACACCTCCTAAATTTATGGTAAACTTAAATTGTATTATTTTACCACAAAGGAGGAGAGTACTTATGTCTGTCCCATTACAGGCAAACAAAGAAACATCCCTCATAAAAGGGAATTCCTCACTAAAGCCTTTAACATTGATCCTTTACCTGTTAATTCTTGCAGCCACGGGCTACTTCATCAGCCAGCTGTCATTGCCAAGTAACCTTTTCAATGGAGCTCAAGGATTCATTTGGTTCGCCTGTTTCATGGCCGTTACGTTATCTATTAAACCGGTTCGGCAGCTCATTGCTCCCTTGGTTAACTTCAGGGCGATGAAAGAGCCCGAGAGCTATCTTCTTATACTGCTTACTTTTTTGACCCCCTATCTGCTTTTAAAATTTTGTATCCACTATGAGGTGGTGCTGGACAGAGTGAACATCTATTACTTAACCAACCCGCGGGTTGAAGCCTTCAGCTTAGGATCCACCCTTTATACCACATTACTTACTCCTATATGGGAGGAGATTTTGTTCAGGGGAATTTTGCTGACGATTTTGCTAAAAAAACTGAAGCCAATCTGGGCCATCAGCATCACCGCCGTCTTATTCGCATTCATTCATTTTTCAGCTACCTGGATCTTCATTTTGATCGGTGGACTTCTTTTAACTTATACAGTCTATAAAACAAAGTCGCTCATACCTGCAATTGCAGCCCATTCTCTTTGGAATTTATATATGACACAGCTTTATCATTATTTTTAGTGAAAATGTTTTTGGTTTAGTTTAGCTGAGTGCTTCCAGGATGGTGGATACATGAGTGGACGGGTTCTCCCTTAGTTTTGTAGCCACTCTTCAGCGGTGGATACATGGGTGGAACGGTTTCCCCTTAGTTATGTATCTACCCTTCCTCGGTGGATACATGAGTGGGCCGGTTTTTTCTTAGATATGCAGCTACTCTTCCCCGGTGGATACATGAGTGGACCGGTTTCTCCTTAGATATGTACCCACTCTTCGGCGGTGGATACATATGTCGACCGTTTTTCCCTTAGATATGTATCTACTCTTACCGGGTGGGTACATAACTGGGCCCGTTTCTCCTTAGATATGTACCTACTCTTCGGCGGTGGATACATATGTCGACCGTTTTTCCCTTAGATATGTATCTACTCTTACCGGGTGGGTACATAAGTGGGCCCGTTTCCCCTTAGATATGTACCTACTCTTTCTGGGTGGATACATGAGTGGGCCCGCTTCTCCTTAGATATGTACCTACTCTTCCTGGGTGGATACATGAGTGAATCAATTTCTCCTTAGATATGTACCCACTCTGCCCCAGTGGATACATGAGTGGACCGGTTTCTCCTTAGATATGTACCTACTCTTACCGGGTGGGTACATAAGTGGACCCGTTTCTCCTTAGATATGTACCCACTCTTCGGCGGTGGATACATATGTCGACCGTTTTTCCCTTAGATATGTATCTACTCTTACCGGGTGGGTACATGAGTGGACCAGGTTCCACTTAGATATGTATCCACTCTTCCGCGGCGGGTACATAAATCGGCGGATAAGCTCCAAATCTCCACAATACCTACGCAGCAATGCTGCCATCCAATATTAATCAAACGTTTGATTAACATAAAAACCTCAAATCTGCCCGCATCCCCATATAATGTTAAAATGACCTCATTACTACTATCGGGAGTGATGGTGTGAACACCAAGAAGAAACTCAGCATAGCGTTAATTGGGAGCTTCATCATCTTTTCGTATGGCGTTTACCGTCTGGGATTTGAGGAGCGGACAGAGGAGTTTACGGCATTGCCGCTGATCTTCGCGGTTGCCGGGCTGGTCGGCCTGATAGCCAACCTGGCTAAATTAAAGGATCATACCGACAAAAATGAGTAAAAACTCGCCGGAGAGGCGAGTTTTTATGGTTTGGCATTGATGGTGAAGCCGAAAAAGAAAATCACCACAATGCAGATGAAAATGAAAGCATATAATCCGAGCGCCCACAGTGCAAAGGTTTTTTTGTAGCGAATCCTGATAAAACTGAACAGGGCCAGCCCTGCTCCAATTATAGGAAGGTACATGAAGAAGAAGTTAAACAGCGCTCCCATTTCATCCATTCTTATGAGGAATATGTTCAGGTAGGCAAGGGACATTAACGCGCAGACAAATGAATAGACACCGAGCCTGGTTTCTTTCGTCTTTGACGTTTTCTTTTTTACCAGTTCCATAAGCTCACCTCTCCTATTTGTATCTGGCGCACAGATTCATTGTCTTTCATCTTTAAGATTTCCTTGACCGGTCCGGTGAGGACACCTCCATAGGAATACAGGCCTTCTTTTTCAATGTGATCAATGCGGTAGTCCAGGTCGAGCCACTTGGCATGGGAGATTCTTACCGCCTGCTCCTCATATTTTTCGAGGAATTTCAGACTCTGCATGAATTGTTCTTCATTCGGCTGCTGGTTATGATAAGGCGACCAAGCATCAGGGTCTGTCTGCGCCGGAAATCCGATGGGAGGCAGGTATCCGCCTTCGAGACTTTTGCCTTCCGCTTCAAGGCCGGTATCAATGGCATACCATCTCCATTCCACATCAAGGTCCTCCGTTAGATCAGCCATTTGTTGAGGCTCCCTAAGTTCCCGTAACGATACATATACTTCCGCCACTGTCCCTTCAGGCAATTTTTCCAGAGTCCCCCAAGGATCATTCTCACTGTTAGTCACTACCGCATCAGGGTGATACAGTTTTTTATCATCAAAATAAGGAATTTCTTCCGGCGGGTTCTCGATGATGTAATTTCTCTCCGGAAACTCCGGCTTATCCAGGTCATAGGAGACAACCCAGTCACCAAGCTTTATATCATTTTTCCCTACTCTTTTATAAAGGTCCATGCTGACATCCAGGGTGAACAAACCCACTTTTTCCTCAATGTCCATTTCTTCAAGGCTGACATTAGGCTCTGTTATATAGATGGTTTGGGCCGCTACATCGATCAACTCGTTCGCTCGATTTCCCCATCCATAATAAATATAGCTTGCCATCGTCATAATCGGGAGAATCAGAAGAATGATCATGGTCACATAAGAAATGAGAGAGAACCGTGCATTCCGGACGCTTTCTTTCAGGATTTCGCTGACCTTCTCGGGAGGCAGGCCCTCCTTCTCCGTTTCGCCCCCTACCTCTTCTGAGATGACTTCCTGGTACATATCCAATTTCTCTAATTCTTTTTCCATCTCATCGGCTTCTTCTTCTGATAGATTTCCATCATAATAAGCTTTCAGTTTCTTCTTCCATTCTTCACTCATTCTTCGTCACTTCCCTTCTTATAAAACAGCTTCAACCGGCTTCTTCCGCGGAAAATGTGGGATTTCAAGGTATTTTGTTTTATGGAGAGCGCGGCTGCTGCCTCTTTATAGGAATACCCTTGTATATCACAGAGGATGATGGCTTTCTTTTGCAGCGGCTTAAGACGGTCCAGCTTTTGATAAAGATCCTCTTTGTCAGCTATCTTCTGGAACTCATCTTCAGCCGAACCTCCTTCTGAAAAACCTGTAAAATAGTCCGGCTCTTCAAAGGTCACTTTCTTGCTCCTCCTGACGTAATCGATGAACGTATGGTATGCGATTTTCAGCAGCCAGGATTTCATTGCATCCGGCTCGATATTTTCCAAGGCAGTATAAGCTTTTACGAATGTATCCTGCGTAAGATCTTCTGCCAGGCTCTTGTCCCTGCACAAGGAGAGAAGATATCGATACACATCCTGAATATACAGCTTATACAGTTGTTGAATATCCATATCTCCCCTCCTTTCACTTAAATAACGGCTAAAGACTGGAAAAAGTTGCACCTTCTTTATTTATCATACTAAAAAAGAATGGCCCCTCCTCTTCTTTTTAGAAGTGTGGAACCATTCTCTTTTGGATATCACCTTTTTTATAAATGATAATCTTTGTCATTTCATCTATATAAAATTTTGGAGTCTCTTTTTTTGAGACTCTTTCCTGAAAGATTATTTTTAATAAAGCTAATTTGCCCTCCAGCCTTTTACCTAAGAGGATTGGAGCGGAAGTCCATTATTTTTAAACAACCATAATCTTTGCGAAAAGAGCCAGTTTTAAAAATCGCACCAACTGACTAACTAACTCCCAACATACTCCACTTCCCCATTCACCTTCACATTTGAAGGGACACGCAAGTAAAGAATCTCACTTCCATAGAAGGAACCCCGGTTATCTTCAAACATTCTATAGCCGTCTGCAAATTGATGGAAAGGATAAGGATAACCAGTTTTGGCAACCTTCGCCTCCACTCGAGCAGGAGGAATGATCTGCAGGTTGCCATCAACAATTCTCAGCTCTGGCGAAGGCACCTTCGAGGTGACGTCTATATTATCAATGAATGTTGTGCCGGAATAGTGGCCGGCTTGAATGACTCCGTCGCCTCGATCGGTCCTTTCAACAAGCACACGAAGATAATAATTTCCATCTTCATAAGGGACCATCAACTCATCCCCCTCATACTTCAGCTCCCAATCTTTATGCAGAACAGCTCCCTTAGCTTCATCTATTCTGCCTTTCCATACCAGACTATAAAGCTCTTCATTATTCTTCTCTTGAACCTTCATCTCTTCCTCTGTTAAAGGTTCACTTCCATAAGGATTGTTCGGAACCAGATAGGATATGACAGCTCCTATAAAAAGGAGCGCCATATAACTGCCAAACACCCAGTTGCCCCTTCTGCCCTTAAGAAATATCTTTGAAGCAGGTTTAGCCAAAAAGAAAACCAAAACAAGGATGCCGGCGATAAATAAGATGGACATTAGTGAGGAAAAAAACATCCTACTTCACCTCCAATCTCATAGAAGTCACAATGGCCGCAAGCCAACTGAGCCCGGAGACCAGCAGGACCTTCAGCAAAAACAACATAATCGAATTTTCCATCCCAAAGAAGCTGAAAACATTTGGCACCAGCGTTTGATTACGGGTAAGGGCTGCTTCATAGAATATCCCTCCGATAATCACAGCCGGCAAAATCAGGATAAATGTTTTGCTGACTTGAACCAGGCTGCCTGCCAGATATCCTAAAGAACCGAGCATGAAGATATATAAAGTAATGCCCATCATTCCGGAAACAGCTCCTTCGACGGTCAGCGGCTGTCCGGTCATACTCACTTCATCCTGGTAAAAATAGACAATCAGAATCACAACACGATTGGCAAGCAGTACAGTAAATCCCGCCAGGAAGCTTGCGGCCAGCAAAAATAAGATATTGGAAAAATGGCTGGTCAATTTGTCGGTCACGAAGGAATAATCATCGTAACGATATCCTCTGGTAGTCATGAGGATGGCAGAAATGAATGCCCATATCATCACGAAGCCGAATAGGATATTGCCGCTATAATACGTTAAGGTGTGATCGAAATAATTCGATCCTCCTCCGCTCATCCCATCACCATTAAAGGAGAGTAAAATACCGATGAGTTCCAGCACGATAAGCGAGGTAAACATCCCCCGAAACGACTTCCACTTAAAGCGGAATTGCTTTTTCACAACATCCCACATACTAACCTCAGTTGAATACATCATCGATTCCCCCTTTTGTAGAGCTGGTCAGGAATGTACAAATTTCATCTGCCGTGACTGGCGAAAATTCCAGGCCCGCATGTCTCGCTGTTTCAAATTCACCGGCTGAAAAATTGTTGCGGACCACCGCAAAGGTCCCGGCCATACTCTGGCTCGTTTCATGGATGATTTCTTTATTCTCCAGCCATTCCCGCATGGCAGCGTCTTTTCCTTTGACGCCAATTGCGTATTCCCTCAGCTCTTCGACCGGCATGTGCAGAAATTTTTCTCCCTCTTTTATTAATAAAATGTCTTCAAGGATGTCCTCCATTTCGTTCAGGAGATGACTCGACAGGATGATCGTCCTCGGATGAGCAAGATAATCCTTGAGAAGGGCACGATAAAAATCCTTCCGTACACCCGCATCCATCCCAGTTGTCGGTTCATCGAAAATTGTGAGAGGTGTTCGGGCAGAGAGTCCAAGAATCATATTGAACGTGCTCCTCATTCCCTTCGAAAGGCCATTATGGTACTGATAGGGCTGGAAGGAAAAATAGTCAAACAACCGGCCGGCCAGATCCCTGTCCCAATTAGGATAGAAATCTTCTGCTGTCTCCAGGATTTCCTCCAGGGTCATGGTCGGGGGAAGATTCATTTCGTCATCAACGAAAATCATGTTTGCCGACACTTTCAGGTTATTGAATGGTTTTTCTTCAAAAACGAGAACTTCTCCTGAAGATTCTCTAATGTATCCGGCAATCACTTTCAAGAGCGTAGTTTTGCCTGCACCGTTGCGTCCGATCAACCCTGTGATTTTATCTTTTCCAAGAATGAAAGAGACGTCCTTTAATGCCTTCTTCCGTCCATACTGTTTCACAAGTCCCCGGCACTCTACTACATTCATTTTCCTTCCCCCTTTAATTTGCTCTTGGTGCTCCTGATCATCTCGACCAGTTCATCTTCACCGACATGCAGGTGCTCAGCCTCTTTGACCAATTCCTCCACCAATCTCGCCAATGTTTGGTTTTCCGTTTTGAAAGGATGATGCTTTTCGCCTCTGTCGATACAAACATGCCAAGCCCCCGCTTCTTATATAGGATTCCATCATCAGCGAGCAGGTTCAGGCCCTTGGCCGCAGTCGCCGGATTGATGTTGAGCATTTCTGCCAATTGATACTGAGAGTGAACTTTCGCGTCCTCTTCAATACTTCCTCCGAGGATCTCCGTCTCCAGCCACTCGGCAATCTGGATGTAGATTGGTTTGATGCTATCAGAATTCAGGATCAAACGAGCACCTCCTCTTTCTCACGTTCCTTAGTGCATTACTGATGTAATGTACTATATTCTATTTCTCAGGATTTGGCAAGGGTTATTTTGGTAAAAGGTTTTTATTTTTGGCGTTTGGGCAGGTTATGCGGGATGATGCGGCAGAGTTAGGGAGCGGTGTTTATCGGCGGCTTTATGGGATTTATCGCGGTAACGGTTTCTGCTTTTTATCAGCGAGATTTGGACTATTATCGGTGAAGAGGCTTTAACCGGCGGATAGCCTGAGGACAAAAAAACACTAAATCCAAAAGGGATTCAGTGTCTGTATCAATATATGTAGTTTTACAAACTGGGACGGTCCACTTCTTCCGTTCCATCACTTTCTTCGAGTGCATAGATGGCCTGGTGAAGGTGGTCAGTGAACTTATCGCCATTCTCGACTTCAGGAGAAGTTTCAAGCGCGGTGATAATGCTGCGGAAGTTATCAATAAGATGGTCAGTTGACATGCCGCGACTGACCAGGACGCTGTTGAGCCACAGTGCATAGTCTGTAAATACTTTAGCGGAATCGAGTCCGGCCGAGGTTTCCAAGTACTGAAAATGATACACATTGTCCTCATAGCACTTTTGGCGGCCCCGCTCACCAAATTTTTCATCCAGTTCAGGGTACTTCACATAAATTTCTTTCACTGAGCGGCTGATGACCTCGTCGTATTTCTTTCCGATATCGCTCATACTGCGACCACCTTGAACTTGTGGATGGATGGAATGATGGAGGCGAGCTCTTGATCAGGATATTTCTTTTCGAGATCATGAATCCGCTTGTAGTCCTCACTTTGGATCCAGGTCATGAACTGCTCCTTGGAATCCCACTCCATATGAACGGTGATTTCGCCCGGCTTCTTTTCATTCTGCAGCAGCAGGAAACGCTGAAATCCATCCGCTTCATCCACTAAACGGGAACGCGAATGGTAGATCGAAATGACTTCATCCGCCTTTTCATCCGGCACGACAAATGTTGAGTGTACGATATACAAGGTTCTCTCATCCCTTTCACTGTCTCTCTGATTCTATTCTTAACTTTACCATAGAGGCTCAGTGCCGGGAAATGCGGGGCGCCCTTTCTGTCCGCATGGATTCAGTCCTCAACGGCTTGGCCTTGACCAGGACCGGCGACCAATTGCAGGCACTTAATTGACGGTGCGACGGTGCCTGTATCAATTTTCTTTTTCTTTTCTTTCTTTCAGCCATACTCTCACTCATTTCATCAATTAATCGTTTTATTGCTTCACCGCGCGAAAAGTGACTGTCCCTGGTCGTGCGGTGAAGCAGTAAAGCGCCTGACCAAAAAAAGGACGATTCTTTGAAAGAGCCGTCCTTTTCACATATAGCTTACTCCTCGAGCTCGTCCTGATAATTCTCATTCAGGTAGGAATTCTCGTTGGTGGCAAAGTTAGCGGATTGCAGGCTTTCCTGCTTATCAAGTCCGAATAGCTCATCGCGATTTTGCGGTACCTCTGTGCTGCTGATCGGGTTTCTTTCCTTCATGACTTTTCACCCTTTCTGTTCATTAGTGTGACCTTGGCATTGACAACAATGTGCACTCTATCTGACAGTCGGTTTGCTTCTAAAATCTCAAGCTTGGCACTCTTAGTTTAAAAAGTGCTTCTGCTTTGAGAGATATGTTCCCAGTATTTTGATATTTCAAACTCTGTTTTACAGTTTCCATTATTTGTTATACGGTGTTTCTTCAGAGAGGCCCCCTGCTTATTTATCTCCTTCATCATTCCGGATATCCCGCTTGTCCGGTGTCAGTTCTTCCGAAGTCTCTGTCTGTAATTGAAGATTCCCCTGAGCTCGATCAGCAGTGTCAATGCGGTCTCCCAGCACACTCCGGTACAGATACTTGTGATAAAAGTACTCAAAAACCGCCACGCCTGCAGCAGCCAGCAGTGACGGAAGCAGCACATTTTCAACAGGTGTCATGTTGGCCAGCATTGCCCAAATCACGACAAACGCGAGACCAAAGTCGGCTAGTGAAGCTGTTCTATTATTTGACCTCGGCAGCAAAAATAAATCTCCCGCTGCATAGCCAATTGCTCCAAGGACCACTGAAATCATAAACACCTCGCCAAGAGTAACACCATAAATTCCACCTAGGATGAGTGCAAGAAGGGCAAAACAGGCAGTAAATTTTACAAAAAAAGCTTTTAAATGTCTCAAATCATCCACTCCTTTTCCCCTTATGTTGTCTAAAGGGCAGAAAGGCTATACACTCAGCACGGGCATCCGTCCATGCCTTTTCAAAGCCTCGAAATATACTGGTAAAAAAGAATGGAGCGACTTGCCGTGAGAGTGTTTTTTTACCCGCCCTATTTCCCGCCTTACATTCCTCCTCATATCTATAAGTACTACTTTTTACAGAAGTTCCTGGATATCGATAAAGTCAAACAAAAATACCCCTATTATCAACTTCCGGCCGGTCCTTACGTAGCCGGCGAGTATCTTCCTTCCTCGAGTACTACTCCAACAGGCCCAACGTCTCCCGCTAATGTCAGGCGGTTAGATAAAAGAGGATGAAAAAAGCAAGCTCAGGCTTTCCTGAGCTTGCTTTGATTCGAACATATTTCATTCTGACTTAGAGTTTTGGATTTCCCAGGTTTCAAAATGCTGTGTCTCCATGTCTATTTCTCTGTTCCGCAGCCATTCCATAGCTTTTACGACTAACGGTGACGAATTCTCAGCCGTTACCTCTTCTTTGGAGATCCATTCCGCCCCTGATGAATCCTGTCCGTCAAATTGTTCGGGCTCTGCTAACTCGCCTCCGGTCCTCTCCACTAAATAGAATACCGCAATGTGATGAACATGGCTGAATTCCTTCCATTCACAAGGAAATATAAAATCCTGTACGCCTATCTGCTCCTTGATTTTAGCCGTAAGCCCTGTTTCCTCTGTAAACTCACGCTTCAAGGCTTCCACCCGGAAGATCAAACCATGGATATAGGGACCTCTGCTTTTGTTGATGACCAATAACTTATCACCTTCCGAACAAATGGCATAAACTCCAAATTCCCGATGGGTCTTCTTTAACAATTCCATCTAGCTTCCCACCCCTTTAAATCTTCCGGCTGAACCTCAAGGAAATATAGTTTTCTGCTTCTTCATTCCCATGACCGGGCTCCTCATGTTTAAAGGTGAAGCCTTTTGCCTCATAGAAAGGGATTCCTTTCGTGTTTCCTTGCTGGACGGAAACCCATTGTTCCCCGGCTTGGAACTCTTCCTTCTGCTGCCTCGTAATTGCTTCTAGCAGCTGAGTTCCAATGCCTTCACCCCGCCTGTCGGGAGCCATGTACAGAACATAAATCTCTCCTGTCGTATCACCGGTCATTCCGCCGCCGCCTGCGCCGACCACTTCACCTTCATCGAGAGCCACAAAGTAGCCTCCCCAATTTCTGCTTGAACCACTGACTTCCTCCAGAATTCTCTCAGACGTGTAGTACTGTTTGATCACCCGCTCGATGTATTCTTCACTATAGATATCTTTATAGGTTGCGCGGTTCGCGTCTGAACAGACTTTTACAATTCCCTCCACATGCTCCGGCTCCGCTTTTAAAATATGTATCATAACTATTTCCCCTTTTATGTAAGCTCTTTTCGTAAACTTTTCTGCTATTTAATATGAATTTTTAAGACAGATTCCCGGAAAAAACCTGCTCCAGGAATTTACAATAAAATTCGAAAACAGCAGTTACTTCAGCTTCAGTTTCATCCCTTCATGCGTTGCTTCAAATCCTATTTTTTCATAGAAGCGGAGCGCTTCGGGACGCTGTTTGTCTGTGGTCAGCTGGATCAGATGACAGCCTCTTTCTTCTGCCCTCTGAATCGCCCACTCCATCATTTCCGTCCCTGCTCCCAGACCGCGGACCCTCGAGGAAGTTCTTACTCCCTCAATCGTTGCCCGCCAGCCGCCCTGGTGAGTCAGGTATGGTGTAAAAGTAATTTGCTGGACGCCAATGACTTCCCCCTCAAGGCAAGCCACAATCAATTCATTATTGGGATCCTTATCAATCGCTTTGAAGGCTTGTATGTAACTGTCCGGAAGCGGATGTTCATAACGCTCCCTCTTGCTGCCCAAGATGTCATCAGAAAGCATTTTCACAATCGTGTCGACGTCCTGTTCCCCGGCTTCTCTGAATGTAAGATTCATTGAAATCCCTCCTCACATGCTATTGTAACCATTACAGGATAAAGAGTTAATGACCGAATTCTAATGACCGGGCATTAGAATCTGTTATGCTTGGAACTCAGACTTCAGGATACTCAGCCTGAGCCTGTCCACATACCCATCACTCCTAAGGCGGTCCTCCCTAAGGATGCCTTCCTCGACAAACCCCATTCTCCTGTAGGACTCTATCGCCTTTTCGTTATCGACCTCCACACGGAGCCAGATTTTGTTGAGACCCAGCTTGGTGAATCCATACTCCAGCATGGCTTTCATCGACGCCATTCCGTATCCTTTTCCCCAATACTTTTTATCACCGATGGCAATCCCCAGCTCTCCATGCTTATTGAGCTTATCAATGTTCTTTAAGTCGACCCAGCCGATATGGATCCCGTCCCCGGTCTCGATCGCCATTTGTTCATAGCCGTTGCTGCGGCTGATGCACATATCGATCCACTGCCGGGTTTCCTCCCTGGTGAACGGCGGATACTTGTTGGGCATGTTCAGGTGGCGCGTCACACTCACATCAAGGCACCACTGATAGCGGTCCTCCACGTCTTCTTTTGATAATTCTCTCAGATTTACTTTTGGTAAAGTGTTAGGTTTCATATTCGTTTCTCCTTTTTCTCTGTAATTACTCTTTTTTATATTTAATTTTTTTACGTAGAAGGATTGGAGCGGAAATCCGTTCCTTTTAAACAGCCACAATCTATGAGAAAACGCCTTTTTAAAAACCATCTACAGCCAACTGCCACTAATTGGGGCTGCACGACTCTCACGATCAGTTTTCACAAATGAATCCACCAAAAAGGCACCTCTCCATGTAAAATAAGTGATAAAACTACTATTCGAGCTTTTATCACGATATGCCTTTTTTACATAAAAAAAATTCTTTGAAACGTTTTACATAGAATTGATGTCTAACGGTTGTAAAGAGAGGGGGAAACTTGAAATGCCGCAGCTTTCAAAAGTCAAAAAGGCCAAAAGAGGCAATGATAAAGCATTCCAGGAACTTGTTGAAGAGGAAAAGAACAAGCTCTACCGAATGGCTTATCTCTATGTGAAAAATGAAAATGATGCCATTGATATTGTTCATGAAACGATTTATAAAGCTTACGTCTCAATTAAAAAATTGAAGGAACCAGATTATTTCACCACCTGGCTGACCAAGATCCTCATTAATACTGCACTCAACTACATCAAGAAAAACAAGAACATCATTCCGTTTGAGGAAATCGAGCGTTATGAAACCAATGAAAAGGTGCCTATCGCGGAAAACCTTGATCTGGTAGATGCCCTGGACCGCCTGGAGGAAAAGTATAAAACCGTCATCATCCTTCGCTATTACAAGGGCCTGCAGGTCAATGAAATTGCGAACATGCTGGATTGTCCTGAAGGAACGGTCAAGACGAACCTGCATCGGGCAATCAACAAACTGAGAATCGATTTAAGAGAGGAGTGTATGTAATGAAAGAGTCCTTTAAAAATGAAGTTGAGCAAATAGCTGTTCCCGAGCAAAAACTGGACGCGGCAATCCATTCGGCCATCCGGCGCGGAAAAAAGAAGAGGAGGAGTTTCGCGCGAAAATCTGCTTATTCTGCAGGTACAGCTGCCGCTCTCTTCTGCTTGTTCATAGGTTCTGCCTTTGTCTCACCAGCCATGGCCGAAGTTGCATCGAAGATTCCGTTTTTGAACCAGATTTTCGAATCGGAACCGGCCTTTCTGACGATTAGCGAAGAATTGAGGAAAGAATACAAAGTAGACGCCACAGGAATGAGTTATCATCCAAAGAAAGAGTTCACAGTGGCTGTTACAGGGTCTGAAGATTACTACAAAAGTGTAAAAGGAGAAATCGAAGAGCGGGTGGAAGACTTGCTCGCCGCTCATGGATACGATGCTCTTACAATCGATGTGTACCATCAAAAACCTTTCGTGCCCACACCCGAACAGGAACAGGATGAAAAGATGACAAGGAACCTGCTGAACGTCATCCATGATGGCTTGGAAGAATCCGATTTTAACATCCTTTCAGTTGGGGGATCCTATACAAACGAGCGAAAAACGCTCGAACTCCAGATCCCCGAGACAGAAACTAGAACAGAAGAGTTGAAATCCATCGTGGATAACCTGATTCAAGAGGCAGGTCTGGAACCCGTGCAACTTACTCTTACCAAAAGTGATATGGACAAACAGGAGCAGGAAGGCCGATGGCAGCCGGTCATCACCACCATCTCTGATGGCCTGATGGGCCGAAAAGATTATAAGGTCAAAGGGGTCGGATACTCCAACCATCCAGAGCCAATGACGATCTTCATCACTCTCCAGCTACCTGCTTCTGACAGCGATGCAAAAGAGTTGGCAGAAAGAACAGAAAAAACGGTTAATGAATTCATCCAATCAGAGGAAGCAAAAGAAGCCGTTGGGGATGACCCTTATACGATTGTCATTTACAGTAAGAATAGGGAAGTACTATTGGAAGCTGATTATTGAGTAACGGAAAGGCTGTCATTTGGTTTTGAGGGGCTAAAATTAAACATTAAAGCTATAAGGCCATGAATTTGACACCTTATTTGGCAGCAGATAGAAGCTAAAAAGACTCGTTATTTGACGAGTCTTTTGCTTGTATTGAGGGATCTCCCTTTAAAGCCCTCTTTAGCGGAAGATACAAGTGCGGTTCACCTGATAGTTCTTGCAATCTCAACCATTTCATCTTTCGATAGAGAAGAACTGTCCATTTGCACATATGTCTCATCTTGTATCCAAGTTAAAAGTCCCCCGCTTATTATCTTTCCATTTAACTATTTCCACTGTTAGCCCATTCTTGATAATAAGCTGGGGCATCATTTACTTTTATTCTATCTCTCATTGAAAACTCTTCTTCCAATTTACTGATCGCGCTTTTGGAGATCTTTTTTTCTTCTATTCCCAGTATTAAATTTTCATCATTTTCATCCATATAATGCAATTTAATGCCGTTTGAATTTTCCTCCTTGTTATTGCGAATTTTTATTTCCAAAGTCCACTCTTCAGGAATTTCTTTTGGAACGAGCACTTTAAAATTCAATTCTTCCTGTACTTCAGCTACTGAGATGCTATTGTGGTTATATTTAATTTCTTTAGCTAAGGCTATTGAGGAGAAAACAGTACTGAAAAATAAAATTAGCAATAAACTTGAAATAAGTTTCATCAAACTACCTCGTTTCTCTTATAATGTTTATACAATATCATTCCCAATACTCTACTTTTCAAATTAAAAAAGCGAATTGCATAATAGCAACCGCTCAGTGAATATGTTCTTTCATTTTTACTATCTCCAACGCCCACGTCTGATGAAGACTTAAAAAGGAATTTCTCCTAAAAAAAATGGAACAAATACCCCAATAGCAGATGCAATTACTATTACCCAAAATGTTTTTGAGGTTAACCTTTCCTTCAATAATCGACTTTCTTTTGCTACAGAGGAGAGTATGATTGTATATAATCCAAAAAGCATAAAAGATAAACCAAACCATACAACCCAAACATTGCCTATAAATCTTATTCCAGCACCTTCATAAATATTTTTTAGAAAATTTTCAGTTAGTAAAAATCCAAAAACTAGAAATAGAATAATTTCAATTATTGTAACTAAATACGCTTTCCATATAGTCATTTCTTCACCTCACCTTTAGAAATAACAATTTCATCTATAACCTGCCCACTACTTTAACAAAAGGCGTCTGCTTGTTCAGCAAAAACTTTCTTTAATCTAAACGTTCAGTTTTCCTATCGGGCCCTCTCTTCTTGATAAAGAAGATAACAACTATGCTAACCACTCCTATTAAGTAGGAATAATCCTGATTGCTAATGACTTTATAAGCAAGAAGTAATATACAGCCTATTGAAAAAACAGCAAGTATCATCATTTTATTTTTTGTCAAAATCTCTCCCCCTTGCTTAACGTCATAGACATAAAGGTGATTAGGACAACTTATATAAATAAAGGGCAGCAGCTTCCTTTTTTGCCCACCCTT
Organism: Bacillus sp. P14.5; assembly: GCF_003316765.1. Taxonomy (GTDB): domain Bacteria; phylum Bacillota; class Bacilli; order Bacillales; family Bacillaceae_B; genus Rossellomorea. The sequence goes on from NZ_NIJF01000082.1 coordinate 49,798, forward strand.
ACCGGATAATTACTAATAATGATATAGAGCAGCCAATCCATAGGTCAGTTGTGCACAATAAAGCACTCGAAAACGGAAGCCATTAAGTTGGATGGGCGGCTTTCCTGTTTCAAGTTATAGAGAAAACATTCACATCTTTTCCACCGAGCACAATCCTCTTTTCCAGAAGCATGCCTATTTTTTGTGCAACTTGCGCAGAAGCTGCGTTGCCCGGCTGAATCAGCGAGATGAAGCGCTGGATTCCCAGGGTGCTGCGGCCGTGTTCCAGAAGAGCCGCTGCGGCTTCTGTGGCATAGCCATTTCCCCAGTACTTCCTGGCGATCCAGTAGCCGATTTCAAGCTCGTTCTCTCCTTCAATCTTCTGCGGAACCAGCCCTGCATGACCAATTGGCACTCCGTCTTCTTTCCGTACTAAAACCTGTAAGCCCAGACTCTCTCCTGCTTCATATGTACGATAAATCCAAGCGAGAAATTCCTTGCTGCCCTGGTCGTCCCTTGTACTTCCGTTCCCAATGAACCTCATCATTTCAGGGTCGGACAATAACGTGACCAGAAAATTGAAATCCTTATCTGTATAGGGACGGGATACCAGCCTTTCTGATTGAATCGCCATTGCAGGACTCCCCTCTCAATTTTTAACCAAACGATTGTTTAAGACAGTTACTTGTTCTTGATGTCATCCAAACGAGAGATGATTTCCTTGTTCTGCTCAATGAGCGTATCATTCTGTTTTACCTTTTTCGTTGCTGCAAAAGTGGAAGCGGCCGATGAAACTGGATGTCTTCATGCTGCCCCCTCCAACTCGCTGAAACACTAGTCTGTAATGTTTTGCAGATCCTTATATTCCTCTGTAAAATCACTGCCCGCAATAATGTCTCCCGGCGGCAGCTGTGTCCATTCCTCAATGGACATATCCTGGTGATTTTCCAGGTAACTCTGTGTGATTTCAAGACCGAGCTTGAAGTTGGTCCATAACGGGATACCTCTTCTGGCAAACCCGTTAAATTCCGCGTACAGCCCATCCGTAAACTCATTTTCACTCTCTTTTAACTCTTCGAAGGCTTTATCCTTCATCCTTCGTGATAAAGGCTCCGTCCAGGCTGGGGATACGCCGGGATAGACGAGTGAAGCAAATGCATCACCTTTTCCATCCGCCACAAATGCCTCCACTAGGTTTTCACTGTAGTTGGCCCCATACTCCATTTGCGTAGCATATAAATAGAACTTAGCCACTGCATATTTGAGAATATCTTCATTGAAGGAAGGATCTATTTGTAACAGGATTAGGTTTTCAGATAATGCTCCGCCTGTGACCCCCTCCATCTTATCCACCACGAAAACATTCGTGGGATCCGCCGGTATTACTAGGATTGTTTTATCTGTGCCTGCCAAAAGGCCCGTTGCAGCCCCTGCCGCTTCCTTAACCAATCCATTGATTCTTTCTTGCTGCTCCTTCATCTCGGCAGCCGATGCCTGCAGCTTTTCGATGTTGGTATTGGGTGATAAAAACGTATAGTAATCCGTGTAGAGATTGGCATCTACGTCTGAAAGTTTTTGTTCAAGCGGTATGACGACCTTATCCGTGTAGACGTCTTTTTTCACTAAAGAAGAATCCTCGAGGACAGTATCCGTGTATTCAAGAATTTCATCATGAATAGAAAGAATGCGGAATGTCTGGTCATTTTCTGAGAACTCGACGGGAGCTGCTTTCTGAGCACCCATATCGGCACTCTTCATCTTGGCAGCTTCCGTGGACTGCATGGTGGCTTCCTCTTTCTTTTCACCATTGGTCTCCTCTGCAGAACAACCTGCCAGCAGATACATACTAGAAAATATCAATATAAGTGCGAATCGCTTCATTTTTGTTCCCCCTCTGTTTCTTAATGTGTAGACGAGGCAGGGGGGCTTTAAGTTTCAGAAAAACCATTGATTTGAGGCCAGTGCCCTCTGAAAAATACAGGCTTATTTTTTAACGGCCGGCTGGTGCATGAGGCTCTTTATTTCTCTGTCTTCCACCGTTTTTCCACTTCTTCTATCACAACTTCCGGCTTATCCCAATGAAGAAGGTGGCTGGCCTCGGGCACCAAGATCACTTCGGCCCCGGTTTTCTGCTGAAATCGTTCTGTCTGGAGGCTGCGGTCCTCTTCCATCGTTTCCGGCAGTGTTGCCCTTAATAGGAGAATACTCGGCGGCATGCTGTCAAAAATGTCTTCCACATCATCTTTGTGCATCGCTCTGATGATATTTGCTCCGGTCGTTCCCCGCGCATGCCAGTAATAGCGGTTGTCCTTTTTCAACGCGAGGTCCTCGGCAGCTTTTTCCTTGGGCGGTGTCCATACCAGTGTTTCACTCTTAACAAGTTCCCGAAATTCCTCCCAAGTGGCCCACGTCTGTTCGAAATCTTCTCTATAGTAGTCCATTTCTTCTTGGGCTGATTTGCCCGAATGCCTCTTGCTCTGGTAGCCTCCGTCTATGAGGATGGATCCTTTGACTCTATGGCCGTATTTCTTCAGGTAAAAAAGATGGACGAAGCTTCCCCATGAATGGGATAGAAAATAGAATTGCTCGATATTAAGCAGATCGATAATATCATTGATCCACTCAGCCATCCTCGGCATCTCGTAATCTTCCCTATCTGCAAAAGGCGGCGTCTTACCGTGACCGGGTGCATCCACGGAAATAATCCGGTATCCATCCTTCAGTTCTTCCACTGCATCAATGAAACTCAGGCTCGTGCTGCCCAGTCCATGCAGGCAGAAAATGACCGGCTCATTCTCGCTGCCCCATTCTGTAATATGTATTGGCATCGTGCCGTTTTCAATAAAGTAACGCTTCAAGGTGGTGTACTCCTTTCGTTTCGGGTGGTGACAGTCACGCCCCGAAATATGTCGATTGATCTTTGTGCGGCACACTTTAGAAACAGGCGAAATTAAGAGTCATGTTCTTGATTGAGTGACTCTCGGGAAAAATAAGGGGAGTTTTTCCCCTTATTTGCAGATTTCAACTCATTTTGTTAGTGAATAGAGGGAGTTTTTCCCCTTATTCAAATTAAAGAACCTCTTTACTAGTGATTTTAGTCAAATAAGGGGAAATTTTCCCTCTATTTATGCTGTTTTCCCCTGCTACTTATCTAATAAGGGGAATTATTCCCTCTATTTTTTAGCTCTAAGTGTCTCCCCTGACCCAACCGGATATATCTGCACAAATTTCCAAGCAAGAAACTAATAGTCCCTGAAAATCAAGTCGCTTGATACCGGTTTGAGGCCAATCTCTCGGGACCAAATAGAAAGCTGGCCGATATGATGAATCTCGTGTGCAATCAGATGCTTGATGATTTTTTCATAGGTGAAGGTAATCTCGCTGCCATCTCTGCGCTTCTTGGTCAGCGTCTTCACGGCAAGTTCGTCGTTCCAAGATTGAAGGAACGGCTCTGTAATGGGCTTGGTCAATTCCGTGAACTCTACCGCTTCCTCAAGTGAGGTTACGCCTTCTTTGATAATGACTGGTGTTCCCTGCATCGAATTAATCCAAATCTGTTCACCATTTGCGACATGAAACAGTGTAGCTAGAATGCTGCCCATGCCACCGATCCGCTCTTTCGCCAGCTCCTCTTGCGGCAGTTCTCTGCACCACTCAAACCAGTCCTGCCTTACCTGCCAATTGTATCGAAACATATCAAGCATGCTTTTCTTCTCCTTTGGATTCGGGGCGTGACAGTCACGCCCCGGTTTTTGTCGATTACTCTTTATTAGTCACACACCGTTTCCTTCTTGGGATTCTTCAGAAATTCAAATAGAAGGCGGATCTGGGATTCTGTGTTGCGCCCTTGAGATAATTCAGGCAGGTGGTTTTCTTCAAAGAATCTGACATCACTCGTTTCAAGGCCACTTTTCGGATTCCCTGCGATGATGTCGCATTGAATGAAAATTTTATAATAATGGAAAGGCTGAGGCGGATGAGGGTGCTTATGATAATCCAGCAGGGCAAGCAGTTTCTTATATGTAACCTCGTATCCCGACTCTTCCCTGATTTCCTTGATGACATTTTCTGCGGGAGACAATCCTACATCGCAAAACCCTCCCGGCAAGGACCACTTATTATTGATTTTTTCTTTAACTAGAAGGATTTTATTATCCTCGAACACCGCTCCCCTTACATCTGCCTTGGGAGTCTGATAGCCCTTTTCATGTGAGAACAAGTCTTTGATTTTTTCTTTTTCAACAGTTGTATACTCTGACATAATTTCTATACTGAGGCTCCTCAATTCTTCATACCGCTCCAGGTCATAAGCATCTTTCGAAAATGCCAAGCCGGCCTGCGACAGCGATTGAATTTTCTGAGCCCATTCCAGCCACTTTGGATTCAAGATCACGTCCCCCTTCCCTCTCTTATATTATCATAAAATTAAGAAAAGTTAATTTTACCCAGATGCACGCCTGTCTAACCTGCTCCCTTTCCTATCGGGAAACACATTGTTTTTTCAAAAAAACAGGCCCGGTCCATTAAGAACCAAGCCTTGTACTACTATGTCCATCTGCTACTGATCATAATTTTGGGGGTTATGGAAGAAGTCAACGTAGTTGTATCTTCCTATCAGGTCAAAGGTTTCCTCTTCCTCATTGAACTCAAGCGCGAAAACCTCTCCACGCATGCCAGAGTTTAAATTGGTGTCCACAACGGCAATTCTATTTTCCCCCAGTTGTACGACAGCTTCCCCATTCGACACATCCAGCGACGCCGGCATGTTCGATTGAAAGGATGGAACTGGTTTAAAAGCTATTATAATTAAACATATCAAAATACCTGTCATTATGATTTTACTTGACTTATCCGCCATCATCTTCCTCACCTTTTCACTTTCAACAGAGTTGGCAGCCCCAGGTACAGCCAAATTCTATTAAAATAATCTTTCAGTAAAATTCTCTTCCGTGATTTCCTCTTTCCCGCTGACTAGAAGAGATTGCAACTCTTCAAAAAGTTCTTGTATCTCTTCCTCTTCATTAATGAGACCAATACTTCTCTGATACTCCTCTTCGCTTTTATATTTCGTGATTTCCATCCATTTCGTCCCATCGTCGCACCTTTTAAGATAGGTGGTTTCAAAGCTTATGTAGCGTTTATAAATTTCTGCGGCTTTTTTTGAACTCTGATATATTCTTTCTCTTTGTTTTTCTGGATGTGATATTGATATACTTTTACGAACATTTTATCCCTCCATGTATTGAAGGTTTATTTACTTGGCTTTCCACAGGAAATCATTCTATGGATACACTCCACGATAAGATCCGGCCGGTCAAGATAGACAGAATGTCCGGAGTTACCCGCAAAAATCACTTCACTCTTTGGAGACAGGCTGCCTTGAATACTAATAAGTTCTCTCCATTTTTCCTCAAATCTTCTTAATTCCTCTAAGGGTATCCCGGAATTCAACTCAGCATTTATTGTAAACTCTGAATCCCTGCCAATGACCATTAACGGAACATCTGGAAATCCCCCTAACTCCTTTATCACCTCGGCATCATTCTTCCATTGCTGGATTTCAGAAGCCATCGCTTTATAAAGGGTCGAGGTAATTTGAAAGTCTATTAACCTCTCTTGAACATACGTCGGGAATTGAAGGTGCTGTTCAGACAGGGCAGGCTTCATGATTTCCCGTAATTCCTCCTTGTCTTTTTGGGCATAATCCAAGCACTTTCCAATCCAGGCTTCATCGGACTCTTCATTCAGGACGGGTGTATCCAGCGCATCCAATTCCTTCAAATCAACGGACGTGGAGTCCACCAGTATCACTCCCGCTAACCGCTCGGGAAACACCTTTGCAAAATGCTGGGCACACAGTCCGCCATAAGAATGGCCCACCAGATAAAACGGTTCTTCAATTTTAAAATAGGAGAGAAGTTCATTTAAGTCCCGAACCGCCGATTCTGTGCTGCATACTCCTTCGCCAATATCACTTTGGCCCAGTCCCTGCCTGTGAAAAGTCAGTATTCGGTTCGTCGGCAGCAGGGTTTCGATAATGTCGTGCCACTCTTCAAAGGAGCAGCCCATCCCTGTCAGAATTACGACCAGGGGGCCATCGCCGCCTTCATACCGTACTTCAAGGTAAGTATTGTTTATGACTATTCTCTGGCTGATCGTTTGTCACCTCTTTTCCGCTTGGCACTCTTGTAAAAAAATGACCCAGGCTGTTCCACGGGCACTGAAAGTCTGGAAAGGAATAGTAATCAGAGGCACTTATCAGCAAGGGACAATGGATTTTAAGAAATAGAAGGAATAATTACCCTTATTTACTATAGAGATCACTGAAATAGCTTAAATAGAGGGAAAAATTCCCCTTATATACATTAAAACATTTGAAAATAGCTGTTTTTTCACATATAAGGGGAAAAACTCCCTCTATTTACTCCTATATGAGCTGAAATTTGCAATTAGCGGGAAAATCTCCCCTTATTTTACGCCGGATACTTAATTAAGGAGCAGACGGCTTCCGCTATAAAGCCCGCTCCATCGTGCATTATCTCAGTGGGGTCGCACACCTTGAACTGAAATCAATACTCTTTTTACTTCCTGTTAGACTTTTTCAGTGCCGAGGCTGATCCAAAGGTCATCTCTTCCTTCTTTCTATTGCGCATCTGCCCCATCACACCAGCCTCTGCTCAACCGTTCCTTTTCCATCTGCCGCTTCGACCACCGCATAGGCACCATTGATGAATGTCACCTGCGGAGGCATGTGGCCGCAGTCGATGTCATAAACAACCGGCATACCCAGTTCATCGGCCATTTCCTTATATACATCTTCAACAGTGTAATTGCCGACAGGATCATTGGCAGGGCTGCGCCCGAACAGAATTCCCGAGCAGTTATCAAACCATCCTGCATACTTCATTTGAACCAGGGAACGGCGCAAATCAGTTGCATTCATATCACAGTTTTCCAAATACCACAGCACAGGCTCCCCATCCAGATGGTTTTCCTTGAATGCCGCCACATCTCCATACTCTGTTCCGACAAGGTGCCGCAAAATATCGATACATCCTCCAAGCAGACGCCCTTCCACTTTCAGCGGCTCGTCACCAACCGTTTTCCATTGTGTTTCCTCCGTCAGATGAAATACACAAGGAGACGGGTCTCCATGTTCCCATTGCTTCTGAAATTTTGGGGACGAATGCTGAATGACGGTCCCGCCCGGCTCTGTTGATAAAACGTCCTGCCACTTGGCTGTCGTATCATCCCAATACTCGCCTCTAAGATCGACGAAATTAGTTCCATGGGCTGTGGCTATTCCCGTTTTCAACGTGATAGCCAGCAGCAGCGCACTTATATCTGAATATCCCAGCAGCCATTTATTTTTCACTGACGAAAAATCGATACCCTGCAAGACTTCAATCAGCAGTTCGCCTCCCCATGGCGGGATGATGATGTCGATTTTGTCGTTCCGCATCATTTCATTGAACTCTTCCGCCCTGTTCCGCGCAGGTGCCGACTTCGCTTTATCCTGTGTCCAAGCCGTATCACCCGTCACTACGTGGAAGTCCCTTGAACTCATCCGGTCAATGGCAAGTCTGAACATGTCATGCAGCTCGGCCGGAACTCCGGAAGACGGGGCCGTCACGCCAATCGTTGCCTCTTTCTTTAAGGTTGGATAGCTTATCATATTTATCAGTCCTCACATTCTGTTATGATGTGTAATTCGGGATTGAGCGGAAAATTCCTTTTAAAAGAAAGATGTGCTTTCAATTCTATTTTACGCCGCTTTCAAGAAACGTAATGCGGCCTGCTTCTGTGTCCATTTCTGCTTCGATCCCGACCGGGAATACCTGTGAAGGAAAGGTATGCCCTATATCCACATTGGTCATGATCGGGATCTCCCTGTCACCCAGGACTTCAATAAGAAGATCTTCAAAGGTGAATGGAGCTTTGCAGTCATCAAAGTGTTCATGTTTGCCTACAATCAAGCCTTCTATTTCATCAAAAACCCCCGCAAGCTTCAGCATGCTCAAGGATCTCTCCTGAGTCGCCATGTCCTTAAATGAATCTTCTATAAAAAGAATGGCACCCTTTAACGGAGGGAAGTAGTGGGATGCGATGATCCCCGGCATGGTGTTGAGGTTCCCTCCGATCAGTTTGCCGCTCGCCCTTCCTCCCCTCAAAGATTTCCAGCCGGCATTGGGAAGCATTTTTTTCTCCCTTGTCTGAGTCCTCCAATCCAGCATTTCCTCTGTCCATTCTGTTGGAATGTCAAGGGTATACGGAATGGGCTCCGGGTTCATCACGGCCTTTTCAAAATATTCCCTGCCTTTCGGAAACATCTCCGGAAATTCACCGAAGGAAGGCACGATCGCAGGGCCATAAAAGGTTGTGATCCCTGTTTTAGCATAGATCCCCAATAAAAGGGCGGTTACGTCACTATAGCCCATAATGATTTTCGGCTGCATTTCAAACGCCTGATAATCTATACATGGAAGCAGCGAGTTGGAATTCGTCCCGCCGATTGTACTTATGATGGCTTTCACTCTATCATCCCGGATGAACTCATTTACTTCTTCCGCCCTCTCTTTGATGGAGGCCGATCGATAGCCTTGCGATGTTTTTGAGCACTTTCCTTCAAGCACATTGAACCCCATTTTTCTTAGTTGAGTAAGACCTCTTTGGTATCTTTCATTAAACTGTACAGGAGCTGGTGTAGATGGCGTGATAATGCCAATTGTATCTCCTTTTTTAATCGTTCCGGTTTCCTCATTGTCTCAGATCCTGCATCAAAGCGACTTGAAATGGGAATAACTCCGCTGTCATGATTCCCTCTTTTACAGCAGGATCCTGATTCATGATCGACTGTGCCTCTTCTTCTGTCTCAGCCTCGAAGATAACAATTCCGAATGTAGACGGCTCAAGTCCTTTTGTTTTGCCTGCCATCACCAGGGCTTTCTCATCAAGCAGCCTGCTCAGGTACCTAAAGTGGCGTGCGACCGTCTCATTTTCTTTATCTGTCCAGTTTTCATCCACTGTCCATTTATCAACCAGCCTCAGTTTATATACAAATTGTTGTTTTTCCATAGTGAGTTCTCCTTCTTAAATGTCTTAATTCATGGATTTAAAAGGTTATTCCTTAATCTTTTTCAAAAATCCTGAAAATAGAAAATGTGCAGTTTTTGACGAATCTACTGCCCTTGTTCTATAGGTTATCATAATTTGTCAAATTATTGTCAGACTTTTTAAATTACAATTGTATTATCCTATGCTATTCCATATTCCTATAATAGAGAGACTGCTTCTGTGAAAAAAGTCCCGTAAAATGAACATTATCATTTGACAAGTATCTTTACAAAATTGTATTATATAAGTTTTGAATTTTTCCGTACATATACCAGAATCTATGTTATGATGAATATAATAAATTTTATCTAGGGTCCTTTCGACTTCTCTGAGTCATCCCTATTTATGGGAAGGAGCATGAAGAAATGGAGAAAATCAACGTTTTCCTAGATGACATTCGCAAGGCACCCGATGGGTATGTACTGACTGAGACTATCGACGAATGTTTGAATCTATTGAAAAACTATCACATCGAACATCTGTCATTGGATCACGACCTTTTAAACAAAACAAGAAACGGCACCATGCTGGTTGAGATGATGGTTCACGAAAAACTTTTCGCTAACCGCATCACGATTCATTCCGCCAATTCAGTGCGCGGAAAGGGAATGTATAAGTCACTGAAACAAGCACAGCATGATTTAATTATGCCTTCTACGACAATTATCTCTTTACGCCCTCTGCCACTATACTTCTATCCCCCAGGATTTTTGGAGCACTATCAGCAAACAAGCTAAACTCATCTCTCTATCAACCAATCCCTGAATCTCATACATTATTGAATATAGATTACAATCCTTGTAATTTAGGAAATAGATAAATTGCACACTAGTGGGCAGCCTTCATTTGGCTGCCCTTTTGCACGTGCTTATGCTTTAACGCTTTAAAGCGCTGCCAGGAACAGTCTCTCTTTGTACGGTGGAGCACTGAAGCATGGAAGATTTCCCCACGTTTAGAGAGGATTGTTTAGTGTTATATAGCACTTAGATAACAAATGGGAGGGGTAAGTGTTGGAAGATAGTTCTCTAGTTGACTTCATTTTGATCAGCTGCGTTGTTCTTGGTGTTCTGATGACTTTGAAATCTCGTCGTTTTTGGCTCCCCTATATACATATTGTCGTGACAATCTGGGTATTGGCCGGCGGGTTCGGCTACTCTATCCTTTTCAATAACGAATCAATGATCGGTTACTTGTTTGTCTTTGTCATAGGGCAGATCTTTTGGACCTTCCTTTTTGTGTTCATTGCCCAAGTCCTATCCTGGATGGTCCGTTCACTGCCGCTCCGGCATAAACAGGAGATTGGCTGGATGTTTCTGCTTGGCTTTCCTATCGCCTTCTCAGTAACGATCCTATAAATTTTTTCTTTAAGCTATCAACCTATCAATGGTTGATAGCTTTTTGTTATTCACCGCTTTAAAGCACTGAAAGGGACTGTCCCTTTTAGCGCTTTTAAGTGGTGAATTTTAATTTCAGGACTTTACTGCCAATACTTTGAAACCTCTTACTCTGTCATTCGTATTGTATATAAAGGAGGCGGAGTCCAATGGAAGCGATAATCACCATAGCAGTTTTCATCGGGGTGGCAGTCGGAGGCCTCTTACTCTTCAACACGCTGATGGGATATAAAAAGGAAATATTACGATTGATCTGGATGAACGCTATACTGACTTCAATGAATATATTCAAGCCATACAGCAGGATTTGAAGAGCAAGGGACGGGATGTTAAGTATGAGGGAGATGGACGATTTACAATCGACGGGAAGAAATACATCTTCTTAGAAAGAAACGTCAGTATGGGCGGCGTTCCGTTGCAGAGGACGATTTTAAAGCAGGAATAATAAGAGGAATATCAACAGGCTGCGATCAAAAGAAAAGGCTCGTCAAGCGACGAGTCTCTTTTCTTGCAAAATAAACAAGAACTTACTTCCCGATCCAGTATGACTAACATGCAGCTCCCTTAGATTACTGTTCTACCCGGTAATACCCTCTGCAAAAAACAGCGTTCTTGGGTTTGATGGTAATTAAAAATGAATTAATGATATCTGAGGCAGAAATCAAAGTGTTGACCCAGCTGACAAATAGGAGGATTAATTGGATATCTCCTGAAACCCAGATTGATAAAATGAAGGGTACACCTGATAATGCAATAAAGGGCAAGCTCATAAAAAGCCAGAATCTACTCTTAGAGAGGATGGCATCTGTATTCAGCCAAAAAAATATACCGCTGAACGTCAGGCTGATATCACCCTTTTTGTATATAACCAAGATATGCAGACATTCATGAATGATAAAGACGAGGATACCTATTGAGATTAGTAAAAATATATTAAAATCAGTAAACTCTGCAGTAATGATTTGCGGTAACAGAAGAATCACTATCTGAAGCAAGTAAACAAACTTCATATAATTTTTACGAAACCAGTTATTATGTATGAAAGGGATCCATTCCAACAAATCCATCCTTTTCTGCGGCAAGTGCCGAAACCACACTATCACAGACATTCACCCTCCTCGTTCAAACTACTCACATTATTAGACGCCACTTCACCGGCCCTTCTTTAAACAAATTTCCCCTGTTAAATTCACATTACCACAATTTTCAAGCTGAATTAATATTTTTTAATTTTCTTCTTTTAAAATGAGATTATAATAACTAAGGATTTTTAATCTTTTTGTAGTTTGAACAAGAAACGTCGGAGGCTGACTTTACCCTTTTTAAAATGCTGCAGAATTTCCCCAAAAAAGGTATTAATATTTATAACAACAAAACGCCCTGTGCAAATACACAGGACGTTTTGTGATTTTATAATAGGTGTCTAAGAATAGAAACCTTTATTGCCAGGGATGACATTTTAAACTGATCAAGCGGTCGCCGGCTTCTTGTCTTCTCCACCTTTGCCTTTAATGAAGAACTGCAGGCCAAGCATGATGACAAACAGGATTAAACCGAAGATATCAGTCAGACCCTCCGGATAAATCAGCATAAGTCCGGCTGCCAAACAGAGCACGCGCTCGATAGCTGTCACTTTGCGGTACCAGAAGCCGATCATTGCCGCTCCGATGGCCATCATCCCTGTGATGGCTGTGAAAACGACCCAGATGAGATATGGAATCGTCGTATCAATCATGAGCAGCTCGGGTGACAGGACGAACATATACGGAATGATAAAGGCGGCAATCGCCAGTTTGGCCGAATTGAATCCGGTCCGTATGGGTTCTCCTCCCGATACCCCCGCGGCGGCAAAGGCCGCAAGAGCAACCGGCGGCGTAATATCCGCGATGATTCCGAAATAGAACACGAAAAGGTGAGCCGCAAGCTCTGGTGCACCCAGCAAAATGATGGCAGGGGCGGCAATGGTGGACGTAATGACATAGTTGGCTGTTGTAGGCGAACCCATTCCCAGGATGATGGAAGCCACCATCGTGAAGAACAATGTCAATAACAGCTTTCCTTGAGCAGAATTCGTTAAGTCTCCGGCAAGGTCAACAAGACCATTTGCCATTGTCAGTCCAAGGCCCGTTTTCGTCACTACTCCTACAATGATACCGGCCGCAGCCGTTGCAGCAGCTACAGACAGAGCCGTTCTGGCACCGTCAACCAAGGCATCCACCGCATCCTTGAAATTAATGCGCGTTTCTTTCCTGATGGCACTGATGGCGATTGTAGCCACAATGGACCATAGGGCTGCACGCATGACGCTCATCCCGGAGAACAACAGGACGATAACAACCAATATCGGCAGCAAGAGATAGATTTTCTTAAGAACTTCTTTTCTATTCGGCATTTCCTCATCAGTCAATCCCCTAAGACCGATTCGTTTTGCCTCAAAGTGGGTCATGATCCATATACCCGTAAAGTATAAAAGGGCAGGAATTGCTGCTGCTTTCGCAATTTCCCAGTAAGAAACCCCGCCGATAAATTCAACCATCAGGAAGGCAGCGGCTCCCATGATAGGAGGCATCAGCTGTCCGCCTGTTGATGCGGCTGCCTCTACTCCTCCCGCGAACTCCTTACGGTAACCGAGCTTTTTCATCATCGGGATGGTGAATGAACCCGATGTTACTACGTTTGCAACGGAACTTCCGCTGATTGTTCCCTGTAACGCACTCGAGAAGATGGCAACTTTAGCTGGTCCTCCAGTTCTTTTTCCGGCAATGGAAACGGCCAGGTCGTTAAAATATTGGCCGACCCCTGTCTTGACCAGAAAAGCACCGAACAACAGGAAAAGGAAGATGAAGGTCGCTGATACATACAGTGGCGTACCCAGGATTCCTTCACTTGTAAAAAACATTGTTTTAACAATTGCATCAATATCATAGCCGCGGTGGGCAAGGAATCCCGGCATGGATCTTCCATAGTACATATACAGCAGGAATGCGCCGGCAATGATGGTAATCGGCAGTCCGACCGCACGGCGTGTAGCTTCCAGCACAAGAAGCACCGCTATGATTCCGACCGCGAAATCGAGATTTGTCATGATCCCGATCCTGTTTACGATCTCTTCCTGCATGATCGGCCAGTAGCTCCCGACTACGACCGACAACAGAGCAAGAATGATATCATACCAGGCGACCTTATCCTTTCGCGATCTGGTTTTACTTGCTGGGAATAATAAGAAGATTAGCGATAGTGCAAATCCTAAGTGAATGGATAGAAGCAGTTGTCTGGGAATGAATTGAAAAATTGAGGCTGCCAGCTGGAATAATGAAAACGCCAGCAATCCAAAGAATACGATCCATCTTACTATTCCAGATTTAAACTTTCTCGTTGAGGACTCCGGATCATATTTTTCTAATAGTTCTTGCTGCTGTTCAGCTGTCAGGGACTCGAAGTTTTTTGAGTCTTTATCCATTGAGGATCACTCCTTTCCAAAGTTGAAATAATGATTGCTTTTTAACACTCATGCGGATGAGCGTTCCTTTTTCAAAGTAGTCAGCCAGTCTGTACACTTTCTCATTGTATATGAATCTGTGATTTGCCGCTACTTGTCCGATTGAGATATCAATATGGGGAAAAATCCGGTTCATATTGCTGATCTTGTACTTCCCATCCTCTGTTCTTTCAAAGACCTCTTTTCCTGTTGCACCGCCTGGCATTCCAATCGCTGTGTCTTCATACACCAAGGTTGTCTGTACAATATTGGACTTTTCATCCACCTTATATGTTTCCGATACATCCGACAGGTGGATCGAATGAGTATACAGGATTGAAAACTCAGCTTGATTATCCACCGGAAAAGGAACCAGGACTTCCTTGCTTTCCTTTTTAAGGGACTCCATGACAATACAAGTTTTAAAAGGCACGAGTACCAGGAGGAGCAAAGTACATACTGCCGCGGCTGCGGCTGCTCTTTTCCATTTCATGCATCAACACTCTTTTCACACCAAAAGGATTTCCATCCAACTTCATTTACAACAAAAGAATAGACCGATATGATCGGCCTATTCCATCTTGCCTGAAGAAAGTTTATTTAGTCTTGAGAAATACCTTTTTCTTCAAAATATTTTGCAGCTCCAGGATGCAGGTCAATCCCCATTCCTTCAAGAGCATTTTCCGCGCTGATCAGCTCACCTTTTGCATGGCTGATTCTGTCTGTGTTTTCGAAAATGGCTTTTGTCACTTCGTAGATAACATCCTCTGAGATATCAGAGCTTGTAACAAGCATCGCACGAACAGCCACTGTCTCGATGTCGCTGTCAAGCTTGCTGTAAGTACCGCCGCTGATTGTATCTTTCGCGTAGTAAGGATACTTCTCAATCAGTTCATCTGCTTTATCGGCAGATACCGGTACGATATTAACATCCTGAGTCGCAGCAAGTCCTTCTACAGCACCGGTTGGAGTACCGGAAGTGATGAACGCTGCATCGATCGTTCCATCCTGGATGCCAGTTGTGGAATCATCGAAAGAAAGGTTACGGGCACTTAAATCGTCAAGAGTAAGGCCGTGAACTTCAAGAATCTGTGTAGCGTTCAGCAAAGTACCAGATCCCGCTTCACCGACTGATACTACTTTTCCAGCCAAATCTTCAACAGACTCAATGCCAGAATCCTTCGTTGTCACAATTTGGATTGTCTCCGGGTAAAGTGTACCGATGCCCTGTGCGTTTTCAACTTTATTGTCAGAGAACATTTCCGTTCCTTCTGTTGCATAAGAAGCAATGTCCGTCTGCGTGAAGGCTACTTCAATATCTCCGGATTTAATGCTCGCCATATTTTCAGCAGATGCACCAGATGTTGACGCAGTAGAGTCATAATCTGTTTCATCCCCAATGATGTCCGCGAATGTACCGCCAAGTGGATAGTATGTACCGCCAGTACCACCTGTTGCAATTCCTATGAAGTCTACTTCTTCGCCTTCACCTGAACCGCCGCCGCTTCCTCCGCCGCATGCAGCCAAAATCATTGCCGCAGCAAGGAGAAGTACAGCACTGAGTGATAATTTTCTCTTTTTCATGTCATTCACCCCTATAAAATTTTTAATAACAAAGATAGTTTAACATAAATTGTAATAATATTGTTAATTATTTAACTTTTCGGATATTAATGAGTATTGGTTTTTATGCAGTCTTACATTCTAAAAACCATTGCTGCAGATACTTCCAGCCCGCGTTCTTCAAGCCATTCTCTATATTAAGCTTATGTACTATAGTGTAGGTCCATGAATATTATTACATCAAATGCAAACTACCTGCTATGTATATCCATTGTAACAAACGATTAATGATTTTAAAAATATTTACCTAAGAATAAGCGCTTCATCAAACTCTCACTTTAATTTGAAATAGCTCCTAATTCACCGGATAAACTCAGGCAAGAAAGAAAAAACTGCTCTTTCTATGCAAAAAGAACTCCCCGCTAGCAGCTGGGGAGTTCCAAAATCAACAATCTGTACGAATATAGACTTTCAGGCCCAGAAAGAACCCCGGCCTTGATTTCTATTACTCTCTCGGGAACCCATCATCCGGACGGTTCGGCTGATTATCAATGGTGCCGTCTTCATTCATGGAAGAAGTCCAGTCATCCCTTGAACTTTCCTGTGCTTTTCGCTTAGCTTTTTCTTTATCTACCGAGATATCGGAGAGGTTGTTTTCCATCTTACTGAGATAGTTCGATGCAAACTCTCTGCCGCCAAGCCCGAAAGATAGACCGAATGCTAAAGAAAGTCCGCCAAGCACAAGGATAAAGGCCGAGTTGACAATGGATTGAGCAATGCCAAGCTGATCAAGCGCCATGAAGAACGCCATGATGATAATTGCATACTTGGCGATTGTGGCAAGTACATTCTTACTGCTGCCATTCAGGATGCTGACCAATACTTTCTTGGTGATATTACCAAGATAAAGGCCTACAGCTAAGATGACAATTGCCGCAATAACACTTGGAATATAGGCGAATACACCCGTTGCAAGTGTTACAAGGAATTCAAGCTCTACTATTTGAAGTGCTTCGACAATGAACAGCAGGGCAATGACGAAATGCACGACATATCCAAGAATCCTTGTGATAGTAAGGGAATCCGTTGATTCTCCAGGCTTCCAGCTTCCTAATTTCATATTGCTCATCAGGGAATTGATGCTCAATGTGTTAAGGAAGTTTGTTGTCCATCTGCCAGCGATACGACCAGCCCACAGACCAACAAGGATTAAAACAATTGCTACAGCAATATTCGGCAGCATCGTCAGGACATCATTGAGCATTTCGATTGCCGGGCCGGATACCCCTTCGATATCAAGCTTTTCAAGTGCTGCGATAACAGTCGGAATCAAAATCAGAATGAACACAATGTTGCCGGCAATGGAAGAAAGGGATGTTCCGCTAAGTGTCCTGGATAATCCAAGGCGCTCACCCAACTTTTCAAGGCCGATTGTGTGAAGGAAGTTCGTCACGATTGTGCGAACCAGCTTGGCCACGAAGTATCCAACAAAGATAATCAATGCGGCTGCAAGCAATTTCGGGATGAATGCCAGCATGCTGTTCAGCATATCTGTGAACGGTTCAGAAACTCCCGTGATATCCAGTGCTGAAAGGACTGCAGGCAAGAATAATAAAAGAACGAGGTAGAACAATACCTTGGCCGCTTTATTGATTCCTGCATGAGCATCCTTCGCCGTGTCTGCCATATTCCACTTCACAAGCAGATGATCAAAGTGGGTTGCGTGGGCAAGCTTGCGTACCCCCATGCTGACCAGCATTGCCAATGCATATGCCACCAGCAGGATCAGTGCCGCTTTCAGGATGTTATCAACCGCACCGAAAATGGAATTCATCAAATTCACTAACGGTTCAGCGATCAGATTCAGATTAAGAATGTTTAATACGATGATAAATACGATCAAAAGCAAAATCCAATAGACTATTTTACTGATGATTTTTTCAGAAGAGTATTTTTTGTTAGGGATGTGAGAGAACAGCTTGTCATCCATGCCGGTTCGGTTCAGCAGTTTATAAACTGCCTTCTCAACTCCTTTGGCAACAAGCCACCCGATAAGAAGAACAACTAATGCAAGAAGAAAGTCGGGTATCTTCCCTAAAAATCCCTCAAAGTTATACATATTCATATTATTCATCACTTCAACTCCTTTGCTTTTTCTAACCCTCCTATTCCCATTAGTTTTATAGAGTAAACTACGGTGTGTATCGGTTTTTTAAAATAAGTGTACAGGTCCTTGAAGGTGGACATTGGGGTTTTTTGCAGAGAGATAGGGATTTACTGGGTTTTTCCAAAAGTTTTCAAGTATCTGCTATTTTGTAGAAATTTTTATTTTGCTGCAGTAAAACGAATACTTCTTCGCTTTAAAGTGTGCTCCTTTATCTGATGGGGCTGTTTTGGTCGGGAGGGAGATTTTTTTGTTGGAATATCTACGATGGTGAGACTTTTTCGGTCGGGATGACTGTTTTTTCGTTGAGATATGTATGATGTTAGGACTGCTTCGGTCGCGAGGGATGCTTTGCCGTTGAGATATGTATGATGGTGTGATTGCTTCGTTCGTGAGAGCGGCCTTTTCATCAAGACATGGGTTAATTAATCCGAAAGAGCCGCATTTTTCCATCAAACTATATGATTTAGAGGTGCTTTTCCCTCAAAAGTTATTCACAGAGGCAGAGTTGGATTTCCAACACAAAAAGCCCCTCTTTATCACAAAAGGGACTTTCATTTCATATTCAGTTTGCGTCCGCTCGATCCTCTTTACGGATTTTATCGATAGGAACAAATACCTCCAGGTGACGGTAGAGATTTTCAAACTCAACTGGAAGCAGCCCGCCGAATTCTCCATCTATATTCAACTGGACTTTATCTTTGGAGTGCACCTTGATTCTGTTTGCTTTTGTATAGATGACATTTGGATCTTTGACATGATCTCCTCTAACAGCCAGACTCGCAATCCGGATGAATTCTGCCAAGTTTGTTTTTTCAAAATCAGCAGGGAAAACATTCCGTCGTTGATGGACGCATCCGGAGCAAGTTTTTCAAATCCGCCCACTGAATTTGTGAGTCCGATCAAGAATAACATCGCTTCGCCTTCAAACAGCTTTCCATCATATTCAATCGTCAAGTCGGTTGCTTTAATGGAAGGAAGCATCTCGACTCCTTTAAGATAGTATGCCAGCTGGCCCAAGACGGTCTTCAGCTTGCTTGGCACTTCGTATGTCAGCTCGGTCAGGCGTCCTCCGCCGGCAATGTTGATGAAATAACGATTGCTGTTCATTCTGCCGATATCCACTGGAATGGTGTCGCCTTTGATGATGACATCCACCGCCGCCCCGATATCCCTGGGGATATTCAAGGCACGCGCAAAGTCATTGGTTGTCCCCATTGGAACGATCCCTAATCGCGGACGATAATCCTGTTCAGCCAGACCATTGACCACTTCATTCAATGTTCCATCGCCGCCGGCTGCCACCACCAGGTCATATTTGCGTTCTACAGCTGTACGGGCAGCTTCGGTTGCATCCCCTTCACAGATTGTTGCATGGCAGGACGCTTCATAGCCCGCCTGTTCTAATTTAATTAATACTTCAGGCAGATGCTTTTTAAAAAGCTCGCGTCCTGAAGTCGGGTTATATATGATTCTTGCTCTTTTCATTCCCCATCATCCTATCTTGATATTTCAAAAGCCTTTGACAGCTTAAATAGACCTATTCGGTACCTTTATTACTACCCCTGAGGACCTGCTGCAAACCCGTCCTCTTGCTATAAAGCTCTTTTCTTAAACTTTGCAGCTATTTTTAAGATATCGCTATAATCTACCGGAAATCTCCGGTTATCGGGCTTTTTCCAAAAGCAGCAATAGATGCGAAAAACAGACTTCTATAAAAAATAAACGCATCAATATATTAACGCACCTACCGAAAATATCATACCTCTTTTTTACAAAAAAAGCGAATGGCGAACGATAATCCTTTTTAATAACATACCCGCTCTTCTGTATGAATAAAATGTCATATGTCATTAGTACCCGAGGAGGTTTTTAGATGAAGTTTCTAATTTTGCTGCATGTCCTTTCCGCCATTATGGGAGTGGGACCGACTTTCTTTGCCCACGTTTTAGCGAGAAAAAAGCAGACTGCTGCCCAGTTGAGACATACACTCGTGCTTGGCGCTCACCTGGAAAAATTCCCGAAAATCGGCGGTACAATTGCCGTCATTACCGGCCTCATCCTCTTCTTCGCAGGAGAATACGGTGCTTTCACGCAAGTTTGGATTCTCGGTTCATTGATTCTTTATGTCCTTATTCAAATTATTGTCATCGGATACGTCTCTCCTAACAGCAGCTTGTTGAAAAAGTGGCTCGATGCTCCCGAAAATGCGGAGGTGAACGGGGAACTGCCAGAGGAAGCCCAGAATTACCTGAACAAAATGAATGGTTACTTCTATCTTGCCTCTACCCTTGGAATCCTCCTGTTTATCTTTATGATCCTGAAACCGTAAGAGCTTCAAGGCTTTAAAGCACTGCCTGGGAAAGTTCCTTTTCACGCTTCAACGCGTTAATGCAAGTCAAGGGACTGTCCCTCTTAGGGAATTAACGTGTTAGATTACCTGTCGAATTAAAGAATTTCCTTAGTTATTATGCTTATTTCCGGGGAAATTTGTCTGTTGGTGGTTCATACCAAACGTATAATGATTAGGCAGTTAACACTCATAAAAACACCGGGGAACCTTCCCCGGTGTTTTCATCCTTTTATTTCCCCAGACGGACTGCCAGGCTGAAACTGTCACTTATGAGCAGCTCATAATTCCCTTTCCCTGTGGTATACGTGCCGCTCTCTGAGTCTTCTTGGTAAATGACCTCATCTTGAAACTCTTTCTCTACATTTTTCTTCTCTTCCAACTTCCACTTCTCATCATCTCTTATGTCCGTGACGTTTTCCGCCAACAGGTTAATATCACTGCCTTCAGATATTAAAACATTCACCTGGGAACTCTCCGTCACCGACCAGTTGCTGAGCAAACGGCGCGGCTTCATAGTAATGGATGAGTCCTGGCCTGATACCTCAAGCCCTGCCTTAGTCGGCACCACCAGGGTCGCATCCAACTGGCTGTACCTCTCAAATGGACCGGATTCTGATGGAAGGCCCATTAGCGATATATACAGACTGTCACCTTTCATTTCATACTGAAGGTAATCCTCCGGAGAGTTCAGTTTGCCTTTACCATCATAAGTAGTGGAACGGTAGGTTCCAAACACGCTGACTTCGTCTCCGGTCCCTCCTTCTATCGTCAAATCGTGAGGACCGGTATCCACCACCACTCGTTTGATTTCACCGGGGAGGGTTTGGTTGAAAACCGGAATTTCCATTGTCTTCTCTTCAGCTGACACCCAGTTCTGCACAGCGCCCATCACACCGGATGCGTGAAGAAGGCTGAAACTGATTCCGGCAGCCCCAATTATCACAGCAAACAAAATGCTGACTACATCATATTTCACTTTAGGGTTCTCCTGACTGGCAAAAAATAAATAGAACAAGATTTCCCCGCCTAGGATGATCAAGATAAAAGGCCACCACCCTGTCATTACGTAAGCCTTATTCCAATCCAAGATCTGTGTGAGAAGCAGCATAATGCCTAAGAAAACCAATGCCGCTCCCATTGAAATCGATCCTACACGCCACACCCTCATTGTATTGTTTCCCCCTTCTTCTTGCTTCCTGCCAGCAGTTTGATGCCTCCGCCTATTAAGACTAGGCAGACAATGGCCGTCTGAATATAACGCTCAAACCAGAAGTACGCATCTACTCTCATATATTCATATAGGACAGGTTGAAGGACAGGCAGAGCAATATTCGTAAGCAAATAGTAAACACCGAGTGTGACCAGGCCGATGCCGACCCACTTCTGATGATTCACCAGATAAGAAATGACCGGAATATCTTCAATAGGTTCCTTGCCATATCGTGACGCCTTTTGCAGTCCATCGAAAAAGCTGTAAAACCAGATGATCGGCACAAGGAAAAGAAAAATGCCCAGTCGCATGACATCCATAATATAGATAGAAAAAAGGAAAGCGGCCATTAACTGGATACCCCTGCGTTGATAGCCCAGGTACAGGTGCCCTGCTCCAGGAAAAATCGAAAGCATGGTTGCCAGGGATTTTGACTTTTTCCCATCTTCCCTTCGATTCTCGAATTCTTCCAGGATTGACTGGTCAACAAGTGTTTCACCCCGCTGCTTCTTTGCGAGCTGCTGCATGCTGTCAAAAAAGCTGTAAACCCATAGGACAGGGAGGAAAGCCAGAAACACGAGGAATTCCCCCCGCGATGACAGGACAGTGACGAAAATGACCATCACAGCCAAACCAAGAAATGCCGCCAGCAGCGTCACACCTCTGTTCATCAGGCCAAGTTGAAAGTGGCCGAGCCCAGGCACGAGCGATAAAATAATCGTGAAAAAGCGTTCTGATTCAGGTGTGCTTTCCTCTTTTTCACCATCTCCTGCTGCCGTGGTCCGTTTATAAAGCTTGGAGGCCGTTATCGCTGTATCAATCAAGTTCACAATATAGAGAAGAAATCCTCCTATTAAAAACACAAATTCTATTCCGGATACAGACCAATAAGAGAAGGCCAGATAGATGGTCACCACCGCGGCACCAAACACACTTGCAGTATAAAACAATCCTCTCAGCAGCTTTCCAAGATATATTAAGCCCCCTCCAGGGAAAAACGCTAATAAAAACGCAATGAGCGGATTTTTTTTCATTCTTTTCTCTCCTTCCTGGTTTCGTTTTCAACCTCATTTATAAAATTGGTCGTTTTGTTCATCAATTCATTGGTAACAGACGGGCCGGAGTCGTGTTCAAACTCCTCGGCAAATCCAATCAGCTGTTGAAAAACGCCTGTAGACATCAATACAATCGTCATCGCCGCTGCGACAATATAATGGAAGGCCGCCCTCTGGTAAAATTTCTGTTCTTTTCCCGTTCCAGGAGCTTCCATCTGTTTTCCGCCCAAAATATCCGCCATGACGTTATCCGTAAAACGAGATTCACTTGAAAGGGCAGGCAAGGAGGTTTCAGCGGCCTCAAGTGCCTCAAGATAGATTTCCATGCAATGGTCACAAGAATATAAGTGCTCTTCATATTGCTCACGGACCGGTTCATTCAGTCCATCTTCAACGTATTTCAGCCATTCTTCATAAGGTATATGCTTCATCGAAAATCTTCCTCCCTCCAGTGTGTCTTCATCCAGAGTCTCGCCCGGTAGAGCTTGGTTTCAATCGTCTTCACTTCTACTTCCTGTTCCTCGGCAATCTTTTTATAGGACTTCTCCTCTATGTAATAATCATGAATCACTCTGCGATAATTCTCCGGCATTTCCCCAAGCCTCTGCCTGACCAGCAGCCGGAGCTGTTTTTCCTCAAACTTGGCTTCCACTGACTCCAGCTTTTCCTGCAGAATATCATCCTTAGACGGTTGAATGACGCTTCCGGTTACGTCTTCATTCCGGCGAGCTGCCTTTCGTTTGCAATCAATCGCATGGTTCACCGCAATCCTGGTAATCCATGTTTTGAACCCTTGATTTTCATACCGGGAGAGAGACGTATAGATTTTCACGAACACTTCCTGTGAAGCATCTTCCGCATCTTTTTGATTACGGAGAACAGCATAAACCGTTCGGAAGACCTGGTCTTTATATCTTTCAATGAGGATCCGGAATGCCTGGTCGCTTCCATTCCTCACTTTCTTAATCAGCTCTTCCTCCAATACTCTCTCCCCCCTTTCGATGGCTCCATAATAATAGACGAACGAAGTACCTGTTTCCCCTACACTTTTTTGAAAAAAATTATCTTGAGTGATTTTTATGATGTTCTGACGTCTGCCTGCTAATAAATCGCAAAAAAAAGCTGCCAAAGGGAAATTCCTTCAGACAGCTTATGAGAAAATCTTTATATTTCGTTTTTCAAGAAAATCAATGCTTTCCTGGATGGATTCTTTATCGAAATGGTAGATGTCGTATAGTGTGTTCACCCATTTATCGATGTCACGCATTTGATACTCCCTGATATTCCGGTAGGTCATGGCCTTCAAAGTTCCATTCCGTAGAAAGTAACAGGTGTTTCCGTGGAAACGGACAGCGGTAATTCTCCGCATCACCACATTTTCTTCACTATCCTGGTAAGAAGCTTCTATGTCGGCAGCAAGATCCTTTTCTTCAAGGGGCTCCCAGATGATTTCTTTTTTCACAAATGATTTCCCATTGGACTTTCGGTCAATTTCATAAAGCGCCTGGTCTTTTTGTGTAAAAGTAATCTCCTCGCCGAAGCCGTGAAGAATATGCTTCCTGCGTGCTTCCAGCTCCACCGGTTTCATGATGGGTGAACCGTAGCCTACATCAACATACAATTTCCTGCCTTCAATGACTGCCATGATGCCTAAATGCCCGGGTTTCACCCTGACAAAGCTTATATCAAAGCCGATTTCTTTGAGCAGACGGCCAAAGTTGATATTCAGTGTATAGCAAGTGCCTCCCCAGCCGCGGTGTATCAGGTTTTGTACAAATTGCTCCAAGGTCGGGACATATTCATCATAGTGGTTGAAGTAATGGAACTTGCTGAACGTCTCATACGGAATGCGGATCAGGTGATGCTGGATGAGCCGCTGCAGGTAGTTGATGCTCGGCCGTTCAAGTGTCAGATTTAAATACGAAAGATACTGTTCTTTGAATTCTTCCACATTATCACTCTCTCATTTTCCTCATGGATTGCCATAAGGGGGTTTCAAGCTCTTGTTTCCCTCATTAATTGGAGTTCAATCCTTCGCTTCCCTGTCCTTGGTGTTTTTCCTGCTATTTTACCACTTATTTTTCAAAGATTCATTGTCTATGCTTTAGGATTCTGGATGTTTGTGGTGAATTCCTTTATTCTTGGGAGAATTGGTTCTTTCTGTGGAGAAGAGGAGAAAGACGCTCGGCTGGAAAAGAAAAAAACGGCCTGCATAGCGGCCGCTGTAATATATGATGTTATTGATTCATACGCTCGAAGTTTGTCTCTAAAGTCTTTTTCATATCTGTTGTGAAACCGTCTTTCATAAGCAGGCGTTCCCCGCGGAAATAGTCCACCACTTCTTCGTCAAACTCGATTTCTATCAATTCTCTAAGGTCCCATATTCTAAGCGCGGCCATGATGGAAATCAAGTGAGCGACGGTCAATGATTTCTTTTTAAAGTTGACCAGTTCATTGATTGTCGCAACACGAAGACCGGTAAGGCGGTGCAGATCGCCTTGCGTCATTCCGCGTTCTTTAAGGATTTTTCCCAGCTTGATATTGACTTTATGAGGAAACTTATCGAGGGTCTCAATAACAATGGTGTTTGTCTTTTGATGAATCATGCTGTTACCCCCTAACAGTATTCTCTATAAGAATACCGTGAATTCCGTAATTCGTGAAGAGGGAAAGAGTTCCATTTACTCACCTGCTTTACCGCTTTAAAGCATGACCAGGGACAGTCACTAGCAATGCATCTATGTAAATTTCTTAAATTTATTCAAAAATTTTACAGTTATTTCTAGCTCGAGAATTAAAAAAGGGCAACATGGTTGTAAAAGACCTTGTTCCCATTTTTTTACATACTTATAGTTAAATTCGTCGTTTTCCTTTTACCATGGCTACAGTTCCAAAATCAGGTTTAGGTTTCGAAGGGATCGGAACTTTTTGTCTGCCTTTTGATTCTTTCTTCTTTCTACCTAATTCTAATAATAGATCGCTATACGTTTTATAGAGATAGGTTTGAAGTGATTGAAAGAATCCCCATGTAGTCTTGGTGGATCGTGTCATAAGCTTAACGATCACAGATAAACCAAAGGCAATGACAGCTAAGAACATTTGATTCCAGATTCCTTGGGGCTTTGTG
>NZ_NIJF01000015.1 GCF_003316765.1 Bacillus sp. P14.5
GGTTTTTTTCTCCTATAGTGGCACTCACTTCTCTCCCGAAGGACACTATATGGCTTTTTTCCTCCTTTTGTGGCACTCACGTCTCGCTTGAAGGACACTATATGGCTTTTTTTCTCCTTATAGTGGCACTCACGACTCTCTCGAAGGACACTATATGGTCTTTTTTCTCCTATAGTGGCACTCCCGACTCTCTCGAAGGACACTATATGTATTTTTTCCTCCTTTAGTGGCACTCACGTATCTCTCGAAGGACACTATATGGCTTTTTTTCTCTTTTTGTGGCACTCAGGATGATAAAATTCACTTGAGTCCTACTATCATTTAATTCTCATCACCGTTAAAAAATCCTAAATGAGCCACTATAGTAAAGTAATGCAAACAAAAACCGCTGCAAGTAGAAAACCTGCGGCGGTCGTTTTATATATATGATTCTGTCAAACTCGCAATTACTTGTTGATGACCCCTTTTAGAACAAATGCCACATTTGCCGGCCTCTCCGCAAGGCGGCGCATGAAGTAGCCGTACCAATCTGTGCCGTAGGGAACATAGACGCGCATTTTAAAGCCTTCCTTAGCGAGCTCCAGCTGACGTTCAACTCTGATTCCATAAAGCATTTGGAATTCAAATTGATCATGAGGGATGTTATACTCTTCAACGATTTTCTTAGTATATTCAATCATCGCATCATCGTGGGTCGCCACGGCCGTGTAGTTGCCGTTCAGCAAATGCATTTTGATGATTTTTTAAAATTGTCATCCACATCTTTTTTATCAGGAAAAGCAACTAAAGGGGATTCCTTATATGCTCCTTTAACGAGACGAAGATTTGGTGAGTATTCATTTAAAACTTCCATATCCTTCTCTGTTCTGAACAGGTAGGCCTGGATGACCGTACCGACATTGTCGTACTCAGATTTGAGCCTTTTGAAAATGTCGATCGTCTTGCCGCATCTGGAGTAATCCTCCATATCGATGGTAACAAATACTCCGAATTCCTGGGCCGCTTCAAGGATTCTTCTCATATTCTTCAGAACGATTTCCTCCGACAGGTCGAGCCCCATGGATGTCATTTTCAATGAAAGCTGTGAATCAATCCGCTCCCTGCCGATTGCCTTGATAGCCTCGATGCATTGATCAGCCATCTCATTTGCTTCCGCTTCATTATCGATGAACTCTCCAAGGTAATCGATCGTTACTGATAGTCCCTGGTTGTTCAGCCCTTTAATTGCTTCAACAGCGAGGTCAATGGATTCACCAGCAACAAATCGAGCTGCGCCAAAGCGCAAACCATATTTCTTCGCTACTTTCGTTAATGGTTTATTCTTGGATAAGAATAAAAAGAAGTTACGCATTACTTGTTCCATGTCATTTACCCCCTGTAACATTTGCTTCACTTTGAAAGCGGTTTCTTTTTTGGTTTGTCTGGATGGCCGCAATCAAGTGGCTGAGGTCGTCAACTAGGACTAATCGGCCCTTAAATCGGTTCCATTATATATATTTTTATATTATCACCTTTAACCGTTTTTGAATATAGTTCAAACATCTAATTGAAAAATTTTATCGTTTTTTGTCATTTGCTGTATATATGATCCTGTAAGAGGAACAATAATCTTGCTAAATCCAAAGGAGGGAACCCTTATGCAACAAGAGCAAGGCAATCAGCAGCAGGGCGTTATGCAGCAGCCCCCGCAAGTCTTAACGACCAAAGATTCTATGTACTTAAATGATATGCTTTCTTGGAACTTACTGGCTATGAAAAAAGCCCATTTTGCTGCAAGTCACTGTCAGGATGCAGAACTCAAAGCGGAAATTGATAAGTGCGGACAGATGCACCAGCGTCATTATGAGCAGATCCTGGCCCACTTGAATCCAGGCAATACAGGACAAGCTCCAACCACAATGTAAAAAGGAAGTGTCTATCATGAATCAAAACCAATCGCAGCAAAAAATCCAAAACCCTCAAACTCAAGTATCAGAAACACCCCAGATGAACGACAGGGATCTGGTAAATGATATGCTTAGCATGGAAAAGTATATGACCGACTCATACTGTACAGCACTGAATGAAGCAAGCCATGATGCCCTGTACAATGACCTGCTGACCATTTTCACTGAAACGCAAAACACCCAGCGCAGCCTGTATAACAGCATGTTCAAGAAAGGCTGGTACAAACTGGAGCAGGCAGATGCCCAAAAGCTTCAGCAGTCTTATCAGCAGCATCAGCAATACGCTTCACAGTTTCCTTATAATAATGTTCATTAATAGGGGAGGCTGGGACAAAACCTTATAAAAAGCTCTTTTCAAAAGAATGTGTCTGAGTATAAAGAAAGGATTTCCGCTCCAGGTGCACGACTCCGCGGGGCGGGCGCTGAGCCTCCTCGGCTTCATAAAAAGCGGAAGCGGCCGTTCAGCACCGTACGGATTGTAGGGCTCCTGCATGAGATAAAGGAATCACGAAGAGCGAAAGCGATTCGATGATGACTTATCGCAAGGAAGGAGACCGAAATCCGCTAGGTGCTGGCCGCTGGAGCTAGATTTGCCTGCGGGGTCTCACCTGTCCCGCTAGTCCCGCAGGAGGTCGCACACCTTCCGCTCCAATCCGCCTTCGATCAGGAACTGGCGGATAACCTAATCTAAAAAATAACATCTTTAAGGTAAGAGCCTAATAACAAAAACGAATCGCATGAGATCAAGTATATAACCTTGATCACATGCGGTTTTATTTTCGATGATTTCTACTTGCATCAATTAGTTTTCTACTTTTGTCCCAGCCTCTTTTTGTTTTCATAATTTTAATGAATTTGATTAGTAAGGTTGAAAATAGGATGTCTCGGTAGACCTCGCTAACTCGTTGTTAGAAACAAATTGCACCTATATAAAATTTTCCACAGCTTGAAATATTTTAAGCCCGCACCCTGCAAGTGCCGACAATCTTTAAGAGATTGCATTACAGACTCGTTGATAGCCCCGGGTAAGTCGTTGATAGATGTGAAAAAGTCGTCGATAGACCTGGCAATTTCGTTGATAGAACCTGAGAAATCGTCGATAGACTCACTAAACTCGGCGATAGATTCTGAACCTTCGTCAATAGCACCTGGTTACTCCATTTCCAGCTTCTTCTTCGCTGGAAATATTAAAAGACCGGCCGCAGCCGGGCAGCCAAACTATAAGAGGTTGAAATTTGGGACTCGTTGATAGATGTGAAAAAGTCGTCGATAGACCTGGCAATTTCGCTGATAAAACCTGAGAAATCGTCGATAGACTCACTAAACTCGTCGATAGATTCTGAACCTTCGTCGATAGACTCTCAAAACCCGTTGATAGAACCACCAAACCATCCAAAAAGCTCGTCTAAAACAAAAACAGCCAACTGATACCAGCCGGCTGCCCTCTATTGATCCTTGTTCGCTCGATGTTCCTCATTCATTTCTTTTATTTCCGCAATGATTCTCTTAATCTCTTCCTTGCCTTCCGGAAATTCGGAGTTCCAATGCTTGGCCAGCGGCGGCATGGATTTCGCGATGTACGTGTAGATGACCCATTTTGTGACCTTATCCTTTAGCTCCGGAGTAACTTCACCCAATAGCAGTTCAGTATATTTATCGATCAATGCGTCAAATTGTCCGTCAAACTTCTCCATTACCTCACTCCTTTTGGCTTTTTCACATTGCAGGTTTGCGGGCATGTGCTGCACCTGAGTGATTCCCCGCCTCTCAGCTTATAAGAGAAGCAGCATGTCTTCCTGACCCGCATCACACTGTTCTGTTCTGCGACATATTGTTTTTTTGAGTGGTACCTGGCCAGGGGATTTTGGTGATAAGAACCAAACAGAGCAGCATTGCTTTCCGCCAGCAGCCAGTGAAAGTCTTCTTCCATCCTTTCCCGGACATGGTCAAGCTCATTTTGTTCGATAAGCACTTCGTAGACCCAGAACAGATAAATGGCGACATTTTCCCAGGTGATCAGATTGGATATCCTGCCAACCTTCTTGGCCGTTTCAATCAGTGGATATAGGTGATCCCTGAAAACCTCTCTTGTCAGCTCTTCCCTCGCCGATTCTCTGTCTGTAAAAGGCTCTGCAGCTTGCTCCTGCAAATAAAATCCGGGCATCCACAGCCCATTTTTTTCGCCATCTACAAGAAATACGTTTTCTGGAGACACATTCAGCTTTTTATTAAAAACGGAAAAAGTATACAGGGAAATCACAGCTAAAAAAGCGTATCTCTTAAGCAGTAATGATGACAGGACTTTTTTATCTTCGCCGCCAATCCTGCCGGAGTACTCATGAAGAAACTTATTTAAACCTTCAGGATTTATCAGCTTTTTTGCAGAGATTAAATCGCTCTCATCCGGTCTTTCAGTCAAAAACCTGAAAGCACGCAGTCTTTCTTGCTCCCCGGCTTTCAGTTCCAATGAACTCATGTCATCTCAACTACTTCTTTAAGGATGCATCTGCCTTTCCCGTAAGGAATGCATAGCGGTGTACCGAACAATGGATCGCTCGTCACCTGGCAGTCCATATCAAATACGTTTTTCACAAGGTTGCAGCTGATGACTTCCTCAGGCTTTCCTTGAGCAAAAATCTTTTGATCGCGGATGGCCACAATATTATGGGCATAACGGCAGGCAAGATTAAGATCATGGAGGACCATGATGATCGTGCGCTCTTCTGTTTCATTCAGTTCAAACAATAAATCCAGAATTTCAATTTGATGAGTCATGTCAAGGTACGTTGTTGGCTCATCCAGCAATATGATGTCGGTGTCCTGGGCAAGTGTCAGGGCAATCCACGCCCGTTGGCGCTGCCCGCCGGAAAGCTCGTCGACTCTTCTATCCTGGAACTCTTCCATCTTGGTTGCTTTAAGTGCTTTAGATACGATTTCTTCATCCTTTTGGGACCATTGCTTCAGCCACGACTGGTGAGGGTATCTTCCCTGCTTGACCAGCTGCAGTACCGTCAATCCCTCTGGCGCAGTCGGTGACTGTGGAAGAATCGCCAGTTTTCTGGCAACGTCCTTAGTGGACAGCTTGGCGATCGCATCACCATCAATCAGCACGGATCCCGTTTGAGGCTTAAGGAGCCTCGCCATTGAACGCAGGAGGGTGGACTTTCCGCAGCCATTCCCTCCTATGAATACCGTGATTTCACCTTTAGGGATTTCAAGGTCCAGTTCATTTATGATAATTCTGTCTCCATAACTTAAAGTAAGCGATTCTGTTTGAAGAGATTGTGTCATCGTCGTGTCATCTCCTTTAGTGTGAACTGCTGGCGTTCCAAAAATCATTCTCATTTGATTCTAAAGTATTTTTATATTAAAAGGTTATGCATTTTTTGTCTTAAATAGTAAATAGATGAAATACGGGGCGCCGATAGCGGCTGTGAAAACACCAGCCGGGACTTCCAAGGGCAAAAATAAAGTCCGGCCAACAAGGTCGGCTATCATCACCAGAGTGCCGCCAAGCAAAGCTGCAACCGGCAGCAGTGCGCCAAAAGAAGATCCAACGAGGCGGCGTGCCATATGCGGCGCCATTAGTCCTACAAACCCTATGCCTCCCGCAAAAGCAACTGCTCCGCCGACTAAACCAGTCGCCAAGGTCAGCAGGATGATCCGCTGCCTCTGGATGTGGCTTCCCACACCGGTTGCAATTTCTTCGCCGAGTTCTTGGATATTAACGGTTCTTGCCAAAATAAAGGCAATCCCAATCAAGATCAGTGTCCATGGAAGCAGAAAATGAACATCCTTCCAGTTTGAAGCATTGACAGTACCTGTAATCCAGATATTCGCCTGGCTTGCCCTGAAAATAGGGCCTAAAATCATCATCATGGTGATGATGGCCTGCATGAGGGCTGAAATTCCGATACCGATCAGCACCAGCCTAACAGGAGATACCCCATTTTTCCAAGCAAGAAAATATACCAGGAAAGCTACAACCGCAGCTCCGGCAAAGGCTGCAAGCGGAAGCCACTGAATGCTCACCGTCAGGGCATTGTTTTCATCACTGAAAAAGGCTAAAAACCCAACTACTGCAGCACCCGCTCCACCGGTGATCCCGATAATATCCGGAGACGCCAGCGGATTGCGCACCATTCCTTGAAGCAATGCACCGGCAATGGCCAAGGACATTCCGGCAAGCAGTGCTACGATAATTCTTGGAAGCCTGAAGGATTGGACAACCAGCTGCTCCAGTTCTGTCCCTCCGCCGAAAAATACCATCAGAACCGTCCACGGCTCTATGGTCATATCCCCGAGACCTGTACTCAATATAAAAATGAGGGCAGTCACAGATAAGAGGAGGAAAACCTTCTTTACTGCAGACATATCTATTAAAAAAGATAACTTATCTTTCAAAAAACGTTTGGCAATATATCGTTTCATCCGTTAAAACCCCTTCCTTGCAATGTAAATGAAGAACGGGGCGCCAATAACGGCAGTCATCACACCTACTGGAACTTCCTGCGGCATAATGATATATCTCGCACCTATATCGGCAGCCAGGAGGAGGATTCCACCTGTAAGGCCTGCAAAAGGCAGGAGCCAGCGGTGGTCGACACCAATAATCCTTCTGGCAATATGAGGCACAACAATGCCGACGAAGCCAATCGGACCCGCGATTGCAACAGATCCACCAGCTAGAAGGACCACGATGACTAAGGAAATTAACTTGATCCAGCCGGTTTTTAGTCCCAGCCCTCTCGCTACATCCTCCCCCATTGCCAGGACATTGAGCTTATTCCCAATGACAATGGCAAGAAGCCAGCCAATAAGGAGATAAGGAAAGACACCATAAAGGATATCAAGACTTCTCCCCTGAACCGATCCTGCAAGCCAGAAAAGAACCTGCTCCAAAGCCGCTTCATTCAATACCAGAAATCCTTGTGTAAAGGAAGAAAATAAGGCTGTTATCGCCGCACCGGCAAGTGTCAGCTTCATTGGAGTCAAGCCCTCCCTCCCCGCAGAGCCGATGACATAGACCGCAATTGCAGCTATGCCTGCCCCCAGAAAGGAAAGCCAGGTGAAGCTTTGTAAGTTGGATACGTTAAAGAGCGTAACGGCAATCACGACCATGAATCCTGCCCCTGCGTTGATCCCGAATATACCGGGAGAAGCAAGCGGGTTCTTGGTCAACGTCTGCATCAGTACACCGGCGATGGCCAGCGACGCTCCTACCGCAGCCGCAATAAGGGCACGGGGCAGCCTGACAGTCTGGATGACAAGATGTTCTGTAGAGTCATCCCCGTTTGTCAGTGCCTGATAAGCCATTTTCCATGTTGTTTCTGTATAGCCATATACAATGCTCATTCCGATGAACAGCACAAATATCAATAATGCTGTCAATAATAGCAATGCCTGAATACCTGATCTTCTCATATATATAACCCTTCTGTTAAAACATTCATTTAGATTTTAAAAATCGTTTTCTCCACTTCCTATTTTAGAGAATAAAAGATTGTCAGTCAATGACTTTGAAAATCATTATCAATTGATGGTTGACTTTGTAATCGTTATCTTCTAATATAGTTTTTGGAGAAACGTAAATGAAAATCATTATCAATCATTCAGGAGGAATTACATATGCGTCCATTACGTCTTTTAATGTCTTTATTCATTCTTGCTTCTATCCTTGTACTGGCAGCTTGCGGAACAAATAACGGAAACGAAGAAGAATCTGCTGGTACCGGGGAAGATACAAATGAAGAGAATACAAGTTATACTGTGGAACACGCAATGGGAACAACTGAAGTTGAAGGAGACCCTGAACGTGTCATTATTTTGACAAATGAAGGTACTGAAGCCCTTCTGGCAATGGATGTGACACCAGTTGGAGCTGTTCAATCCTGGATCGGCGACCCTTGGTATGATCATATCGCTAATGAGATGGCTGATGTCGAGGTTGTCGGAACTGAAAGTGAATTAAATATGGAAGCTATCGCAAAATTGAAACCTGACTTAATCATTGGAAATAAAATGCGCCAAGAAGATCAATATGACAAGCTGAATGCAATTGCACCTACAATCTTCGCTGAAACATTGCGCGGCAACTGGAAAGAAAATTTCGAGCTTTACTCAAAAGCTCTTAATAAAGAAGAAAAAGGCCAGGAAGTCATTGCAGAGTATGATCAGCGCATCGAGGACCTGAAAACTGAACTTGGCGACAAATTGGAAATGGAAGTTTCAATGGTACGCTTCATGCCGACAGATGTCCGTATTTATCATAAAGATTCATTTTCAGGAGTCATCCTTGATCAAATAGGTTTTGCGCGTCCTGAAAGCCAGGATGTCAATGACTTTGCTGCAAAAGGTGTAACAAAAGAACAAATTCCTGCTATGGATGGAGATATCCTCTTTTATTTCGCTTATGAAACAGGTGACGGCGAAGGAAATAAAGTAGCTGAAGAGTGGGTGAACGACCCATTATTCCAAAAACTTAAAGTTGCGCAGGAAGGCAATGTCCACGAAGTAAGTGACCCAATCTGGAACACTGCCGGCGGAGTTATGGCTGCCAACCTCATGCTTGATGATATCGAGAAATACTTTTTAGAGCAATAATGAAAGGAAAGCCCGTCATCTGGCGGGCTTTTTTCTATGCTGTCTCCCTCCCCTGGTTACTATTCTGGCGGCTTCCAGGTCCTGTATAAAGCAGAACCTGTTCGACTGTATTCTCCTCCACACTTTTCCTCCACCATTTTTTTCATAATTCCCCGCAAACCGGAAACACTACCATAAGAGTCTTATAAAAGTGGTGAATGAGATGTTTTCTTTATTTAAACGAAAAAAGGAACCGATCAGACAAAAAAGAAGCGCACACAGGAATCCTTTGAAAAACTTGCTCGAAAATCAACCGATTACAAAGAGATTTTTTATTACAATCAGCATTCAGGTTTGCGTTTCGGATTGAATTTCTTATCCACCCTGGTGGATGAAGACATCCTGCAGAAGGACTTGCTTCCTTCATTATTAGGGAAAAACTTCACATCCTTAGATGATGTAAAGAAGCTTGCACCCATCATAGATATTCAATTGTCAGATGATGAAAGCAATATAGAGCAAAAGCTGATGAATGGATACGTCCTTCTTAAAACTGAAAATGAGAAAAATCGGTTTGCGTTCATCGCTGCCCAAAAGGAAGTTGTCCGCCAGGTGTCACAGCCTGAGGTGGAATTCAGCGTTGTAGGACCCAAGGAGGCGTTCGTAGAGTCAATCGATCAAAATTTGAATATGCTCCGAAAGCGGATTCCTATAAAAGAACTGATCATTGAAGACTTTAATATTGGGCGAATAACGCATACGAAAACAAGCTTGCTGTACATTGATGGGTTGGCAGACCAGGAAAATGTGCAGACGATGAGACAGCGGTTGAAGGCAATTGACTTCGATCAAATCAATGACAGCTCTTTTGTTGAACAGATGATCGCCGATAATTCCAATTCTCCTTTTCCCCAACTTCTTGATACTGAACGGCCGGACCGTGCAGCCTCTGTGCTGGTGGAAGGAAAAGTAGTTGTACTTGTGAACGGCTCGCCACATGCATTGATTGGTCCTACAACGCTTGTCGAATTTTTCAGTGCATATGAAGACTACTTTTTAAATTATATAGTAGCTTCATTTTTTCGGCTTGTCCGGGTATTTGCTGTTGGCTTTTCGATATTGATCACACCTATATATGTAGCAGCCCTTACCTATCACTATGAATTGATTCCAAAGGATCTGATGGCTACGCTGATTACTTCTCGCCAGGGAATTCCGCTTCCCCCCATACTGGAAGCGTTGTTCCTTGAATTAACCATAGAATTGCTCAGGGAGGCAGGAGCCCGTCTGCCGACCAAGGTTGGCCAGACAATCGGTATCGTGGGAGGAATCGTTATCGGGACGGCATCCGTAGAAGCAGGCCTGACCAGTAATGTATTGCTGATCCTTGTTGCCTTGGCAGCACTCGCATCGTTTACGACACCTGTTTATAAAATGGGCAATACCATCCGGATCCTGCGTTTTCCATTTATGTTATTTGCCCAAATCTGGGGACTGCTGGGTATCGTATTTTGTTTTTGCATTTTAATGACTCACCTCATTAAGCTGACTTCCTTGGGCCGCCCATTTCTTGAGCCGTTATATCCGCCTCGCTTATATGACCTTAAGGATGCGGTCATCCGGTTTCCATTTCACGGACAAAGTAAGCGTCCCGAATTCGTAAGGACAAAAAAATCAAAAAGGTTCAGACCGGAAGAAGGGCGGAAGAAACTCGATATTGATGAATAATTGACGGAGGTATTTATTATGCAGCCTGTTCCTGAAAATAGAAAATTATCTCCTTTTATCGTGTTCTTCCTTATCCATTCCATTCAGGTTGGGGTCGGCATCTTAGGTTATCAAAGGATTATTGCTAAAAGTGCTGGCTATGATGCTTGGATTGCTGTCATAATTGCTGGCCTGCTGACTAATTGTATTCTGTTCTTGATCTTCAAAATAGTTCAGATTGGCGGCGGGGATCTAATAGAAGCCAATAGAACAGCATTTGGAAAGTGGCTCGGAAAAACGATAGACTTAGTCTTCATTCTTTATTTCTGCCTAATTGCTGTAACAGTCTGCCGCACCTATTTGGAAGTTGTGCAGGTATGGATGTATCCGCGTTTAACTTCCTGGTCTTTTGCAATCCCTTTCTTCCTTCTCGTTATATATATTGTGAGTGGGGGACTAAGGACTGTAGCAGGGGTTGCTTTTTTCGGAACCGTACTTCCGGCTTACCTTATTTTAACGTTTGGTTTTACTTTTCCATTTGCGGATTTCAGAAATATGCTCCCTATATGGGACCACTCTTTGCTGGATTTGGCAAAGTCTACACGAGATATGACTTTGAGTTTCCTAGGATATGAAACACTTCTAATTTTTTATCCTTATCTTAAAGACGGCAGGAAGTCAAAAAAATGGGCACATCTTGGCCTCCTTTTCACCACAGGCGTTTTTACACTATTAACTATTATAAGCTTTGCCTTTTTCAGTGAGGGACAGCTCGAAAAAACAGTATGGGCCACTCTTTCTATGTGGAAAATTGTTGAAATGCCTTTTGTTGAACGTTTTGAATATATAGGGATTGCCAACTGGTGTCTAATAATTCTGCCGAATGTATGCATAGCTTTATGGTGCGGCAGCAGGATAGCCAAAAGGGCATTTAAGTTTAACCAAAGAAAAACCCTTATGATTCTTGCGCTTTTGTGTACTATTGCTGTCAGTCTTATACAAGATCGATCTCAAATAAACACTTTAAACAATATTACAAGCCAAGCGGGTTTTTATCTTAACTTTGTGTTCCTTCCATTTCTTCTTTTCATGTTATTCCTGATAAGGAAGGTGAAAAAAACAATGAATAAGTTGATATTGATATTATTATTGTTATTGGTGCCCCCTTTATCCGGGTGTGCCGAGCAGGAAATTCTGGACGACCTCAATATTGAAACCGCAAAGGCATACGATCTGGCTGATGATAATTTAATCAGAGCGACAGCACTTTATCCTAGATATTCTGCTGATAAACAAATTCAAAATGTTACCCTTACCGCGGAAGCTGAAACAACCGGAGAAGTACTTGATTTATTGGAGAAGAAGTCTGAGCTGCCTCTTGTAAGGGGGAGTTTGGAGAACGTAATAATCTCAGAAGAAATGGCAAGAAGAGGTATGCTGCATATAGCGGACTCTTTACAACGGTATGCCAGCGTGGGGTCCAGAGTGACAATACTAGTCAGTGATGGGCAAGCTGGAGATATATTAAAAGGTAATTATGGAAATAAAGGAACATCGGATTACATCAGTACCCTTGTTGAGCACAATATAAAGAGAGGAGATTTGGCCGAATCGAATTTACATTTATTTTTGTTTAACTATTATCAGAAAGGGCAAACCCCTTACTTACCAATGATTGAGGTAGAAGAAGATAACAGCTTGGACCTCAATGGAATAGCCATTTTCAAAAAAGATAAAATGATTGACAAAGTCAGCAAAGAAGATATGTTTTATTTTAAGCTTCTTGCAGACAGGCACAGCCAAGGGAACCAAGTGGTAAAACTCCCTGATGAGGACGGGGATCCCAAAAAAAGTACCGAGGCTTCAATAACGAGCCTGAAATCAACACAAAAGATTCGGATCGACCATCACTCCACCCCCGTGAGTATCAATGTATTGATAGAGATCAAGGGAATCATAAGGGAGTTTAC
Source organism: Bacillus sp. P14.5 (assembly GCF_003316765.1). Lineage (GTDB taxonomy): Bacteria > Bacillota > Bacilli > Bacillales > Bacillaceae_B > Rossellomorea. The sequence goes on from NZ_NIJF01000015.1 coordinate 12,206, forward strand.
TGGAGATAGACTTACACCAGCCAAAGTGAAAAAAGTTGAGACCCAGATAGAAAAAATATTGTGGACCACTGTCTAAGAATGCTTAGGAATTTCCAAGATAAGAACGTAGATCCAATTGGTTTTGGCCAGTTCCAAAAGCATGGAGTCCGCAAAATGGATTTTAAGAAGTGGGAAGAAGAGCAATATCCGATGGCGGAGATTAGTGTTACGGCAAATGTGGACATCCTTGAATCAGGCACAGTGGAATGAAAAATTCGTCCGCATATTTCAGGAAAGAGGTTGCTCTCTCATCCATTGAATCGCCTCACCAATGCATTTCCGATAAAAATCTGCCTTTTCAGCAGGGAGTTGTTTTACACTTTCCAACATGAAGGAAAGGCCTGTTTGGACAAAGCTGATATCGATTTTTCTGGCAGCCAGAACATTATGGAGCCATTTGACATGATCCGTAAACAGCTCAGGTGCTTGAAGCCGGTAAGCGGTCTGCAGATGATGAAAGTGTTTCTGCAGATCAGAGATAGTCTGCCTGCGTCCATTCTCCCCGTACTTATCGATTATTTCAGGATGCTTCAAAAAAACATTATGGGCTATCTCAGATACCAATTCATTGATGAGCTCCTGCTGGTCCAGAATACGGTTTTGATACATACACATCCTCCTTATTTGTTTTCTACATTTTATCACAAGGCAAAAGTCAAATGTTGATGTGCTGATCAGGGATTTAAATATTTTCGGACATCTATGTTTCTAACCGTCTAAGCGCTATAATGGCTTCTGGTTGTTCTAACCAAATATATTTCCGAAACCTTTTGTGCCTTTCCCTGCTCAATTAGAGCCATTCTTTCTATAAGCAGCAAATTTTACGAAAAGAGCTCTGCTGCAATACAATAAAGATAACTAGAGGAGGTCACATACATGCAATCGATTCAAAATAAAGAGACATTTCAAGAGCTTATCTCCGGGTCTCAACCAATTATCGTCAAGTTCTTCGCGGACTGGTGTCCCGACTGTACACGGTTGAATATGTTCATCGATGAAATTATTGAAGAAAACAGCCAATATAAATGGTATGAACTCAACAAGGATGAACTGCCTGAAATTGCGGACCGCTATGATGTAATGGGAATACCCAGCCTGCTGATCTTTAAAGACGGAGAGAAAACAGCACATCTTCACAGCGCCAACGCCAAAACACCAGATCAAGTAAGAGAATTTCTGCAAAACAATAAATAAGCCAACAGAGCAGCTTCTTAGGGAGGCTGCTCTTCGTTTTGTAAATAAATCCTGAAATATGAATGACATGCAGCTTACTGAAGACGGCTTCACACTAACCGGCATTTTCAATGAAATCGTTCCTCACCAGTACACATCGAGACATCTCTTACCAGCGAATAAACTAACCCTCAAAGAGCACACTATTCTTGAAGGAAAAAATATAAAAGAGGTGCTCACCATGACAAAGAAGTATAACAAGGGAAGCATGAATCAAAGCTCTCCTCGTGCAGGACATAACCAGGCTGAATTCTCCCGCGAAATAACTTCCGGGGATAATAGCAAAGGCAACAAACATAACAAAGACCAAAATGATAAAACGGATAGAGATTAATATGAAAAGAAATATCTATATCGACGAAGAATCAACCAGAGCCAATATGAAGATACAGGATGATTTCTACAAAGATAAAGACAGCATCCAGGAAGAAGTTGTTCCTTCCTATGCTTACAATAACGCGCCGGCCATCAGGATAAGCGGAGATGACGAATAAAGGCACTTCAATGTTTTAAAGCACAAAGAGGGACGGTCCCTGAAAGCACTTTAAAGCACTGAAAAATATGAAAAAGGAGTTTCTCCCCGCAGGGAGAAACTCCTTTAAACATTTATTAAAATGTACATTGAAAGTGTTTAGTAAACAAAAGCAGCTCCAACGATAATCAACAAAATAAATAAAACAACGATTAGCGCGAAACCACCGCCGTAACCGTAACCGCCACCATAGCCGTAGCCGCCGCATCCATATCCGTACATAATCAGACACCTCCAGAATGATTATTGAGCTTTCATCACTCACTAACATCCTATGAAGATTCCCCGAATATGTTTAGGCTGAACCAGCCCAACTTAAAAATTAGTTAACCTGTCAATACATCTTCTTTCGGATAACTGATTTTGTCTGTACCCGGTTTCGCCAATGAAAATGCAAGTGTCAGCGGTCCGAGTTTGCCGACAATCATGACAAAGATGATGATTCCTTTTCCGAACTCAGTCAATTCTCCTGTAAGGCCCATAGACAACCCGACCGTACCAAAGGCCGACACCACTTCAAAAAGGATTTGGATAAAAGGTGCCCCTTTTTCCGACATGGACAGAAGGAACATTGCCGTGAAGACAACTACGACACTGATCATTGATATGGCGAGAGATTTATAGATATATGTCTCTGCGATTCTCCGGCGGAAAATAAAAATTTCCTTCCTTTGCTTCAAGAAAGCTATGACAGCAAAAGTAATGACCAAGAACGTTGTTAGCTTGATGCCTCCTCCTGTTGAAGCACTCCCTGCCCCTATAAACATCAGGAGAATTGTGAAAATTATCGTTGAATCTTCCATGCTTCCGATATCCAGTGAATTAAATCCCGCCGTTCGAGGCGTCACAGCCTGAAAGTAGGCCCCCAGGATTTTGTCCATTGCCGGCAGGTTCGCAAGCGTTTTAGGATTATTGAATTCCAGAAAGAATATGACTAGTATGGCTGTTACGTTGATGGCCAAAGTACCCAAAAGCATTAACTTAGTATGCAGTGAAAGTTTCTGGAGCTTTTTGGAGTACCATAAATCCGTTAATACAGTGAACCCGATTCCTCCAAGGATAAACAAACCGGAGATGACAAAGTTCACCAAAGGATTTCCCACGTAACCCATGAGACTGTCTGACCATATTGAAAATCCAGCGTTATTAAAGGCTGAAATGGAATGAAATAAACTGAAATAAAGACCATCTTTCCAGCCGTATTCCGGAATCCATTCCGCAGCAAGGAGAATCATAGCGATTCCTTCCACAATAAAAGAAAACACGAATAAATGCTTCACAAGCCTGATGACTCCGCCCACTGAGGTTTGGTTGAGTGCCTGTTGAACAATCAACCGTTCCTTGAAACCGATTTTTTTTCCGAGCATCAGATAAATCAGCATGGCAAAGGACATGATCCCAAGCCCGCCAACTTGAATGAGAGCCATGATGACCACTTGACCAAACGTTGAATAAGCCGTACCTGTATCAACAACCGCCAGACCTGTGACAGTCATAGCTGAAGTGGAAGTGAATAATGCATCCAGCCATGTAATATTTTCCGTTGTCGATAAGGGCAGTTTCAACAACGCTGTCCCAAGCATGATAAAAAATATAAACACTAGTAAAAGCAGCTGCGGCGGACTGAGTTGAATCGATCTTCTCCTTAGTTCAAAGGCCCTTCTCACCACTATTAGATCCCCTCTTTTTCAAACCGGTTAAGGTCGCGATTATCTCCAATCACAATTAATAAATCATCTTTCTGGATCACTTCATCGGCAGCAGGGGATACGATGATATCTTCCCCTCGTTGAATCGCAATGATGTTGCATCCAAAGCGGGCACGAACATCCAAATCGATCAGGGTTTTATCGGATACCTTGTTCGACGCCACAAGTTCCACAATACTATGCTCTTTCGATAACTCGATGTAGTCTATAACTTTTTCCGAAGTAATATGATGGGCAATCCTTCTTGCCATGTCCCTCTCCGGATGAATGACTTTATCTGCCCCTATTTTATCAAGCACCTTCTGATGATATGTGCTGGATGCTTTTACCCATACTTCCTTTACTCCAAGGTCTTTAAGAAGGAGCGTCGTCAGGATGCTTGCCTCGATATTCTCTCCAAAAGAAACGATTACATGATCGAAATTCCTCAGTCCAAGCTCCCTTATGACATTTTCATCCATGGCATTTGCCCGGACAGCATGTTCCGCTACATCACGGTACTTTTCCACGACTTCTTCGTTAATATCAATCGCCAGCACATCCGCGCCCATCTCGCCCAATTCCCGGACAAGATTACCGCCAAATCGACCTAGACCGATTACCGCAAACTGTTTTTTCATGAATGATTCCTCCAATGACCTGATGTTAATTAGAATAACCTCTGCTGTACAATTTCATTAAGTTCTTTGTTTTTTCTTGTCGAAACTTTAAAAGATTCCACAACAAATAGACCACCAGGAAATAAGCCTGTGGTCAAAAACACAAGATATCTCCTTCACAACGCTTACGAGGTTAGCTGACGGATTCGGGTCATGAAAGTTAACCCTACCTTTTAAAACCTAAAAGGACTCACCCCAAAAGAATGGTTCCCCCGTTCAAAATGATTCAGCGATTATTCTATTACGAGAGATATCTTACTCCTCCCTTTTCAAAAAGTAAAGAGCTTTTTTGACATTCGTTTTTTCAGTATAAGCCTTGTCCTAAAAGGGGAGAAATAAGGCTGCAGCAGTCTGCAGATTAACGCAAAAAAACCTTGAGTCACCGACCCAAGGTTTTCGTCCTTCTATATAAAGAGCAGCAGGCTTAAGGCCATCACGGCCATACCGGCAATCAAACCGTATATCGGCAAATGTGTTTCATCATATTTCTTGGCCGCCGGAAGGAGTTCATCGAGAGATATGAATACCATGATTCCCGCTACAGCCGCGAAAATGACACCAAACATAACATCATTCAGGAATGGCATTAAAATCAAGAAAGCGACCACTGCCCCGACTGGTTCTGACAAGCCTGACAAGAAAGACAATTTGAATGCTTTCTTTCTATCCCCGGTGGCAAAGTAAATCGGTACAGCGACAGCAATCCCCTCGGGAATATTATGGATCGCAATCGCAACCGCTATGGCAATTCCTAGCCCTGGATCCTGTAAGGCTGATGTAAAGGTCGCAATCCCCTCTGGAAAGTTATGAATCGCAATCGCCAAAGCTGTAAAGGTTCCCATTTTTAAAAGAGCAGGATCACCGATTGCTTTTCTTGGTCCGCTCATCTCTTCTACTTTTTTCAGTTCATGTGGATTTCCCTGTTTTGGTATGAGTTTGTCAATTAAGGCGATCAAGAGCATACCGGCAAAAAAGCTGATGACGGTAATCCAGTTTCCGAGCTCCCAGCCAAGGGAACCTGTCAACGCATCCTTGGCTTTCACAAAGATCTCGACCATTGACACATATATCATAACCCCTGCCGAGAATCCTAAAGATACCGATAAAAATCGGGTATTAGTTGAAGAAGTAAAGAAAGCCAAAAGACTTCCAATTCCAGTTGCAAGTCCCGCCATCAACGTCAATCCAAAAGCAAGCAGCAGATTTCCATCCATTATCATTTTCCTCTTTTCTGTGTGAATTTCAATGTTGTCAGCTTCCCCATTCAATATAAATTGCTATATTATGTTATTCATTAAATTCTACCAGGTTGATTTCATGTGAAGGAATGCCTGTATGACCTTAAAAAGATACATTAACATGGTTTAAACAACAAAAGTTTCCCTTGGCAAACATATTACTCCACATACAACTTATTAGTCAAATATTTAATCACAGATCCAATAGAAAGTTTCCCTGTGCCAACATTATATAAATCTACTGGGTTGTTTGTTACACAGAAGTCTAAGAAAAAATAAAAAGACTGAACCATTCGATGAATGATTCAGTCTCCACATTAAAGGTTATTCCGTTTTTTTCTTTCTTGGCTTGAAACGATTAGGGTCACGTTCAGGCAGCGGTTCCTTCCGTATCATCTTCAGGAAAGCATACATAATCACGAAGATGATGACAGTGAATGGCAGAGCCGATATCAGCGAGGCTGTCTGCAAAGCATCTAAACCTCCTGCAAGCAGCAATACTGCCGCAATGGCAGCCATCAAAACACCCCAGATGATTTTAACCAGGGTAGAAGGAGTAAGGCTGCCTCCCGTTGTCATACTCGCCAGTATATAGGTGGCAGAGTCTGCTGAAGTGACGAGAAACGTAAAGATGAGCAGGATTGACAGAACCGACAGGATCTCAGTAAACGGCAAGTAGGTGTACGTTTCAAACAACGCCACAGTGACATCATTGTTCACTGCTTCAGCAATAGCTGTCCCATTGTTCAAGTCACTATATAGCGCCGTGCCGCCAAACACTGCAATCCATAGGCAGGCAATCAGAGGCGGGATAATTAATACACCCAGGATAAACTCGCGGATTGTCCTCCCTTTTGAAACACGTGCTACGAATGCACCCACGAAAGGTGACCAAGCAATCGCCCATGCCCAGTAGAAGATTGTCCAATCCCTGACCCAGGTTCCGCCTTTATAAGGTGTAAGCCTCAAACTGTATTCCACGAAATGGTTCAGGTAGTCCCCTAAACCAAGGGTGAACGTATTCAGTATGAATACCGTAGGACCTGCAAAGAAGACAAAGACCAATAGTACAAGGCACAGAGCAAGGTTCAGATTGCTCAGCCATTTGATTCCTTTATTCAGTCCCGTACTGGAAGACAATAGGTACAGCACAAGGAGGATCCCCATGATCAAAAGCTGGATACCGTCAGAGTTCGGCAGGCCGAATACACTCTTCAAGCCTCCGTTCATCTGCAGCACCCCTAAACCAAGGGAGGTCGCGATACCCATAACCGTCGCGATGACAGCAAAGGAATCAATTGTATTCTTGACTACTTTTCTTTTCGAAGTGACAGATTCGACAGCTGTGGAAATCAGGCCGTCCTTTCCTTTTCTAAATTGCAGGAAGCCGATCATAAGGCCGACCAGTGTGAAGACAGACCACTGGCTTATCCCCCAATGGAAGAAAGCATAGCCTGTTGCGACTCTGGCTGTATTTTCCGTCATTGGCTCCATCGATTGAAATGGGGGAGTAAAGAAATGACTCATTGGTTCTGCCACGCCCCAGAATACCAATCCGGCTCCAAAACCAGCAGAAAAAAGCATACCTATCCATGTGAAAAAGGGGTATTCAGGCCTTGAATCCTGAGGACCAAGACGGACCTTACCATATTTACTGATGGCAATGATAATAAGGAAAATTGAAAAAATGAATACGGCTAGGAGGTAGAACCACCCAAAATTAGTGGTGGTGGATAAAAAGAGTTTTTCTGCTGCTTCCCCAAACTTTACCGGGAGAATGGCGCCCAGGATAACCAGGGCAAAAACGGCTACTGAAGAAACGATAAAAACGGGGTTCTTAATAGGACTGAAATTCATAGTTTTAATTCCTTTCTGTGTTACGCTGACTTGATGAAATTGTTGCATTATTCTCACTTATATATAATTATAAACATAAAGCGACATGCATTTCTAACCATTTGCCTTTCTACTCCTTATGATTACCCATTTTCAAATGTGGTATAAAACAAATTGACTGCAATCTTAGGCAAAATCACTATGCTGGGAGGCTGAATCATGGGAACACAAACTAACCGTATCAATCGTAAAGAAGTGCCTGAGGAACAAACATGGGATTTAACCGATATCTTTCAGAGACGGGAAGACTGGGAAAAAGAATTGAAGGCAGTCCAAGATGATGTAGGAGATGTAACTAAGTACAAAGGCCGTCTTAAGGAGGGCAGTGACATCCTTTTGCATACCCTTGAAGCTAAAGAGGAACTTCTTAAGCGCTTTAACCTTGTCGCCGCTTATGCCTCTCTGAAACAAACAGTGGACCACACCGACACAACAAGCCAAAAAGACGCGGCCAGAGTAGAAGAAGCCGGTTCGCGCATCAATGCATCAACCGCTTTTGTGGAAACAGAAATCATCTCGCTTCCAAGAGAAGCATTGACTTCATTTATTGAAGAAGAAACCGGGCTGCAGTCCTTCAAGAAATACCTAAAGGACCTCCAGGATAAAAAGCCTCATACACTTGGAGAGGAAACCGAAGAGACATTAGCGGCCTTGGGATCCGTATTCGCCGCTCCTTACAATATCTATAACCGCGGAAAACTTTCCGACATGCAGTTTGATTCTTTCACTGATAACGAAGGAAACGAATTCCCGCTTTCGTTTGCCCTTTATGAAGGAAAATACAGTTCTTCCCCTTCTGCCACTGTGCGGAGAAACGCCTATGCATCGTTCGTCAAAACACTTCAGCAATATAAAAATGCATTCGCGGCTGCCTATGCCACGCAAGTCAATCAGGAGACCATCACGGCTCGCCTCCGCAAATATGATTCCGTGACCGATATGCTTCTGGCACCGCAGCAGGTTACAAAAGAAATGTACAATAACCAGCTGGATATCATCCAGGAGGAGCTTGCCCCGCATATGAGAAGGTATGCTCAATTGAAAAAGCGGGAACTGGGCCTGGATAAGCTTACATTCGCAGACTTACATGCGCCTCTTGACCCTGATTTCCAAATCGAAACAAGCTATGAAGAGGGGGCAGAAACGGTAAAAGAAGCACTCAAAGTCATGGGAGACGAGTACAACGAAATGATCGACAAGGCCCTGTCCGAAAGATGGATTGACTATGCTGACAATGTCGGAAAATCGACAGGCGCCTTCTGTTCCAGTCCATATGGAGCTCATCCCTATGTACTCATGACTTGGCCTGATACAATGAGGGGCACCTTCACTCTTGCCCACGAACTTGGGCATGCCGGCCACTTCTACTTGTCTGGAAAAAATCAGAGGATGACCAACACCCGTCCTTCCCGTTACTTTATCGAAGCACCATCTACCATGAATGAAATGCTGCTGGGCCATCACTTGTTGTCCAAAGACAACGACAAACGAACCAAGCGCTGGGTTGTCTTACAGCTGCTCGGCACCTATTTCCATAACTTCGTGACACACCTTTTGGAAGGTGAATTACAGCGGAGGGTCTACAACCTGGCCGAAGACGGTGAACCATTGACAGCCAGCGTCCTGTCCGAACAAAAAGCGGACATTCTGAAAAAATTCTGGGGAGAGACCGTCGAAATTGACGAAGGCGCAAGCCTGACATGGATGCGCCAGCCTCACTACTACATGGGATTGTATCCATACACGTATTCAGCAGGATTGACCGTATCCACTCTTGTTTCCAAAAAAATCATAGACGAAGGCCAGCCTGCCGTCGACCGCTGGCTGGACGTCCTGAAAGCCGGCGGAACACTGGAGCCGCTCGAACTCATCAAAAAAGCAGGCATCGACATGTCGGATCCGGACAATATTCGCGAAGCCGTCGCCTATGTCGGTTCGCTTATCGATGAACTGGAAGAGAGCTACGAATAAGTTCGTTAGTTTGCTGCCCCCAGGCCTTGGCCTGGGGGTTTATTTGGGGTGACCCGGGGCTATCAACTGGTTTTGCGGTTCTATCAACCAGTTTTGCCACTCTATCAACTACTTTGACCGTTCTATCAGCCACTTCCGCCGCTCTATCAACTACTTTGACCGTTCTATCAGCCACTTCCCTTTTCAACCCTTATAGTTAGTTTCCCCCGGCTGGGCCGGGGGTTTTAGCTTGTGTGCAGGAAACATGGGGCTTGAAATGGAGTAACCAGGGGCTATCAACTGGTTTTGCGGTTCTATCAACCAGTTTTGCCACTCTATCAACTACTTTGACCGTTCTATCAGCCACTTCCGCCGCTCTATCAACTACTTTGACCGTTCTATCAGCCACTCCTATAAATTAGGTTTCTTCAACCCCTTCAACGAGTAAGCTCGCCACCTCTTTTCACCTTTGAAAGGCAAATTCATTTTTGCTAGCAATTTATTCACCGTTGAACTGGAATCAATTTCTAAAAAGTTTCGAATATCTCCATTCGTAACTTCAGTCCCAAATAATAGTGCATATTCCCTTAAAGTTGCAATATGAGCTTCCTTTGATTCAGCACCGCAATTTCTGCAAATCCACTTACCATAAGCTCTTTTGCAAGGGAAACAACCACATGTTAGACACTTTACTCCCCTGATTAATTCTTTTGGTTTAATTCCATATTTCTTTAGAATATCAACTTCTAGTGGACAATGTTTACGGGCGATTTCATTAGCTAGCTTCAAAGCTTCTTCTTTTTGGAGGATCTTTCGTTTATATTTTTCTTGTAGTGCTGCAATCTGGAATGGAAGCTGCCCATTGTGGATAACTTTTTGGTGAACTGTAGTGGAAGACGATCGAATAATGGTACGGGGATTGCTGATGACGACAAGAGATTCAATTGGAAGATGTGTTGATGTTAAGGTGGACATCCACTTTGATATTTGAGCTTTGTGACGCTTGACTTGCAGTAAGGGGTCCGAAAAGGCGACTTCACCATTTTCATTTCTTCTAATCAGCTGATTGAATTCTGTATCAAAGTACAAAGTTCCAGTCATATTTTTAGTCTCAACTATAAGGATAAATTTGACGGTAATAATGAGGGTGTCTATCTGGAAATAGTGGGTGCCATCAAATAGGCGAACATGATGAAGAATAAGAAATTCTTCTGATGATAAAAAACTAAGCGGATAATTTAGGTTAATTTCTCCTTTATAGCCAGCCATCTGCCGGCCAAGGTCCGCTTTAACAAGTTCTTTCGCGATGTGAGTTTCTGCCAATCTTTCATTGAGAACTTCTAACTGCATAAGCTCTATAGGTACAGTCCGTTCCTTAATAATCATTCCATCACTCCTTCTGAAAACTAGATTCGACTAAAAGCAGCAATTCCCTTCAAAAATTCTACTAAAAAAGACACACAAGCTATGCTCATGTGCCTTGGAAATAGATCATATTTTACATGAGATTCCTACAACTTCACTCTCTGCAGCCTCAACGCATTCAAGACAACAGATACTGAACTGAAGGCCATCGCCGCTCCGGCCAGCCAAGGGGCAAGAAGTCCAATGGCTGCGATCGGAATGCCCAAAGTATTATAGGCAAATGCCCAAAATAGATTTTGTTTGATATTCCTTATCGTTTTTTACTCATGAAGATGGCATCCGCTATACTGTTCAGGTCCCCACGGATAAGGGTAATATCAGCGGCTTCCATAGCGACGTCTGTACCTGTTCCGATTGCCATCCCGATATCAGCAATCGCCAATGCGGGAGCATCGTTGATTCCATCCCCGACCATCGCGACTATCTTGCCTTCTTCCTGAAGCTTTTTCACTTCATCAGCTTTCCCTTCTGGCAGGACTTCAGCAATGACATTCTCGACGCCCGCTTCTTTTGCTATGGCTTCTGCAGTCCGTCGGTTATCCCCTGTCATCATGATGACCTCGAGTCCCATGCTTTTCAATCGTTCGACGGCTGCTTTTGATGTATCTTTGATTGTATCAGCGACGGCAATCAAACCGGCATATTGACCATCAATACTGACAAGCATGGCTGTTTTTCCGCTGCTTTCTAAATCTATTTTTTCCTGAAGAACCGCATCTCCCACTGCAACTGATTCACGGTCAATCAGTTTTTTGTTCCAATCAACACTTTGCGTCCATTGACCAGGGCTGAAACACCATAGCCGGGAATCGCTTCAAAGTCAGTCTTAGCATTAGTTTCTATTCCCTTCTTTTTGATGCCCTCCACGATCGAGACGGCCAAAGGATGCTCGGAAGGACGCTCGGCTGCTGCCGCCAGTTCCAGGAATTCTGTTTCATTTACCCCATCGATCACCTTCACATCCGTCAATACAGGTTTGCCGTTCGTGACGGTTCCTGTTTTGTCCAGTACTACAGTGGTAATCGTGTGCGTGGTTTCCAGATGTTCTCCGCCTTTAAAAAGAATACCGAACTCTGCTGACCGTCCGGACCCTGCCATGATGGAGGTTGGTGTTGCCAGCCCCAGTGCACATGGACAAGCGATAACCAGTACAGCAATCAACTTCTCCAGACTTTCACCAAAGTTGCCTGGCGTAATCCAGACGAACCAGACTAAAAATGTTATGACAGCCAGCCCCACAACTATTGGGACAAATATACCTGATATCCGGTCGGCCATCCTTTGAATCGGTGCCTTTGAGCCCTGAGCTTCTTCCACAACCTTGATGATCTGGGCGAGTGCGGTATCTCTTCCCACTTTTGTTGCTTTTACTTTTAAAAAGCCATTTTTATTGATGGTAGAGCCTATAACCTCATCTCCGGCTGTCTTGTCGACCGGCACGCTTTCTCCCGTAAGCATGGATTCATCGAGAGCGGAACGGCCCTCCAATACTTCTCCATCCACAGGCACCTTTTCACCCGGCTTTACAAGTACGATCTCCCCGGCTGCTACTTCCTCCAGAGGAATTTCAGTCTCTTCACCATTTCGCAGGACAGTGGCGGTCTTTGCCTGGAGTCCCATCAGCTTTTTGATTGCTTCCGATGACCTGCCTTTCGCCCGCGCTTCAAACAGCTTGCCCAGAATGATCAATGTGATTAAGATGGCACTTGTTTCAAAATAGAGTTCTGTCATTCCTTCATTCGTTCCTAGTGATTCAAGCGATAAATATACACTGTAAAAATAAGCAGCGGAAGTACCTAATGCCACCAGGACATCCATATTCGCACTTTTATTCTTCAATGCTTTATAAGCACCAACATAAAATTGCTTTCCGACATAAAATTGCACCGGGGTTGCCAATGCGAACTGAACCCATGGATTCATCAGAAACTCTGGGAGATAAATGAATGAGGTGAATTCAAAATGGCTGACCATTGCCCAGAGAAGCGGCAGGGAGAGAATTAAGGAAAGAATGAATTTCCGCTGCTGCTTCTGGATTTCTTTCTCCCTATAATCTGCTTTTCCTTCAGGGTTTTCATCAGCTGCTTCTCTCGCACCATACCCCAGCTTTTCAACTCTTTTCACCAGGTCGTCAGGTGACAGGAGAGTCGGATTATATTCAACCGTTGCTTTTTCCAGTGCCAGGTTTACATTTGCATTAGAGACACCTGCTGTTTTATTCAGCCCCTTTTCAATTCGTGCAGAACAGGCAGCGCAGGTCATTCCGGTAATGTCAAACTCAACTTTTTCTGTAATAACATCATACCCAAGGTCCTCTATCTTCCTTTGCAGGTCAGCCGGAGCAGTTGAGAAAGGATTGTATTTTACAGAAGCACGTTCTAAAGCAAAATTAACCGCTGCTTCCTCGACGCCCTCCATCTTATTCAATCCCTTTTCAATTCTGGAGGCACAGGCAGCACAGGTCATTCCAGTCACATTATAATTGATTTCCTTTGTGTTATTGCTCATGTTATTACCCCCTCATACCCATATGGGGTATATTATTTTCCAAAAGAAACGCGCCTTGATGGCACGTTCATCTTTTATTGAACATCATATCCTTGATCATCGATGGTCTCTTTAATTGTATCCAAGCTCACTTCATCGGAGTTATAAGTAACATCCACTTTTCCTGAGTCCAGATTTACTTGTACAGACTGGACCCCTTTCAATTCACCGACGTTGCCTTCAACCGCTTTAACACAGTGGCCGCATGACATTCCGCTTACATTCAGAGTGATTTGTTCCATTCTTCACATCTCCTTTATTTCTTCATTAGTTTTTGTATAGTGATTAACACTTCATCCAGGACTTCTGTGTCGCCTTCCTGGATTCTTTCCAGCACACATGTTTTCATATGTCCTTCTAGAAGAAGTTTCGCAACGCTGTTCATCGCAGATTGTATGGCTGATATCTGGGTAATGACATCATCGCAGTACGTGTCATTTTCAATCAATCTTTTTATACCGCGGATTTGCCCTTCAATGCGGTTCAACCTGGTAACCAGATTGCTTTTCACTTTATCTGAATGGTGACTTTTTCTTTCTTCATCTGATGAGCAACATGAATCGATTTCAATCATTTCTTCAGGGTTCGATGCCATTGCGTCACCTCCTTGTCGTCATATTACTATACCCCCCTATAGTATGTAAAGTACATGGATTTCGGCACATCTTATCACCATCTTCTGTAATTCTTTCACAAAATATCTTATATATGTACATGTAATTACCCTTCTGACAAATAATAACCCTAAATGTCAAAGCGTTCAGGAGGACGATATCCATGTCTGACCATTCAACAAAGCTTACATCAGGGGAATTAGCAACTTTATGGACCACGTTTCAAAATGATACTTCTTCCTTATGTATGACTGAATATTTCATAACGAAGTGTGAAGATCCTGAAATCAAGGAGCTTCTTCTACTTACCCAAAACGCATCTAGTGAGCATGTAGATTTTCTGCAAGATCTTTATGTAAAAGAGCAGATTCCAATACCTGCAGGCTTCTCTTTAGAGAATGATGTTAATCCTGACGCCCCAAGAATGTATGAAGACATCTTTTTTTTGATGTTTATGAGGCAGATGGCGAAAGTCGGGATGATAACCTACAGCGGCGCCATGTCTCTGGCCGTCCGGGAAGATATCATGAACTTTTACCAAGGCTGTTTAAGCTTCACTAGTGACTTGTATCAAAAAACAACTGCAACTGCTTTGAAAAAAGGAGTGTTGGTGAGACCGCCCTATATTCCTTATCCAAAAGGAATCGGATTTGTGGAAGAGAAGGATTACTTCAGCGGCAGCTTAAATCCATTCACCGAAAAACGGCCGTTGAATGCGATTGAAATTTCACACTTATTTATGAATACAGAAACCAATTTGCTGGGAAACATGCTGACAACGAGTTTTGCTCAAATGGCGGAAACACCAGAAGTGAAGGATTTCATGGTGAGGGCCCAGCAGATTGCCCAGAAGCATATTAAGATTCTCGGCAAAACCCTCGTTGACAGTGACATGCAGGCACCTATGTCATGGGATACCAATGTACAGGATTCTACCTCTTCTGTTTTCTCTGAAAAATTGATGATGTTCATTGTCTCCCTGGTCATGAGCGCCGGGATAGGCAATTACGGCATTGCCGCTTCTGCAAGCATGAGGCTTGATGTAGCTTCTAACTACCTCCGGATGGCAGTGGAGTCAGGACGGCTTGGAAAAAGCGGCGCCGATATTATGATAAAATACGGCTGGCTGGAGGAGCCGCCTCAATCTCCGGACCGTAAGAAGCTTGTTGAGGGATAGGTCCGGGGAAAGAATTATAATGCGGAATTGTATCTGATTTCATATTCGGGGTCACGGCGATTACTATGGAAACGTACCATTATAATTAATAAGCCGCTCAGTAATGATGCGAATAGACGCATCAATCAAAACCACCATTGTGATTTGATGATTTGCTCTGCGGCTGGATGCCACTTTTACTGGGATCGGTCTATAGGTCTCTAGCAATTTAATGAAAATAAGGGGAGAAATTCCGCTTATTTATGAAATAGCACCAAAAATAGCAAATTTAAGCGGAGAAATTTCCCTTATTTGCTTAAAAGATGTGAAAATGGTTCATTAAACTGCCCATAAGCGGAGAAATTCCGCTTATTTACCCCAAATCAATTTCTATTGGGCATCTTAACCGGAAAATTCCGCTTATTTCAAGCCAGGATTGTACGATTTCCTTCAAAGAGTATACCTCCAGCTAGAATGGCATGCTGTGATAGGGAAACCTGCAAGTTTTTTTATACCACGCTTAAAACTTTGAACCCCAGACCATAACCAGGGGCTTTCAAGCCATTCAATAAAAACATCGGCAGCCTCACAGGTCTGCCGATGCTTTGTGTCCACCCATTATTCAACTTTTATAAAAAACTCTTCTACATAAGGATTTTCAGGAGCCTCCACCACTTCATAAACAGGGTTTGTCAGCACGGGCATCATGTAACCGTTGAAATCCACCTTATCTACAATCCCGCTGACGTTTATCCACGTGTCCGGCTCAAGGGAAGCCAGCTCCTCATCCTCTGTCAGCAGTCCATAAACACCTGCATCAGCTACACAGCAGGTGACCGTGAAGCGGGAAATGACTGCTTGATCCTCTACAAAGCTTTCGTCTTTATAAATAAACCCTGTCAGCTGGATTTCCTTTCCGATATAAGCATCAATGTTTTCATCAATGATGCTCAATGTTTGAATGAATTGTTCGTCCCTAACGAAGATTTTATCTTTCTCTTGGACAATTGCCTTCAACTTTTCAAAATCCTTCTCCACTGGAAATTCCTCATAGTTACCGAGTTGTGATACAGCCGGCGGCGCTTCAGTGTCAGAAGAATCTCCTTCCTCTTCCGTTACAGCCTTTTCTCCAGTAGAAGGAGGAGCAGTATACACCCCGCTGCCAAGGTTCACCCCTCTTTTGGAGGCAATCGTGCTGTCCAGCAGATTATCCGGAAGCATGAATCCTAAAATTACCGGAACGATGAACAGACTGTAGATCAAGGTAGTTTTGAAAAAACCTCTTGGCAGCTCGTGTGCGTCACACCCACAGCTGCTGGTCTGGCTTGCCGAAGACGTACCCCTGATTATTTGGATAGCCCCGAGGAAAATGAACACACCTAAAGCGAAATACATATACCCGTGCATCTTCTCGGCTACAAAGTTCACCATATCAAATGTCAGGAACAGCTTCAGGATCAGCAGGGCATATCCGATTAAGATGATGCCCCGCAGATATGTGTGAAATTGGACCGTTCTCATTCAAAACACCTCCATTTAAAATAAAGTTTGAAACAGCAATGTGCAGACATAAACAACAACCGTCACGACTCCAATAAATAAGAGCACGAAACGTTTTTTGAAATAAGCCAGCATCAATAAGGTATTTTTAAAATCGATCATTGGGCCGTATACCAGGAATGCCAAGAGAGAACCTGAAGTAAAGATACTTCCGAATGAAGAGGCGACGAATGCATCCGCTTCTGAACAAAGCGATACAACGTAAGCAAATATCATCATGACTGCAGGTCCGAAAATATCATTCGAACCAACGGCATTTAATATCTCCCTATCCAGGAAGGTCTGAAATCCTGCCGCTATGAGGGCACCGATAATCAAATATTTTCCCATATCGAAAAATTCATCACTCGCATGGACAATCGTTTCCAAGATTTTATTGGATCCCTGTTGATGTTCGTGATGATGGTGATCATGTCCTTCTTTTTTCTCAACACGCAGAGGATCTCTTTTTCCAAAAAGCTTATAAAGCAGAGCTCCTATCAGCAGGGCCGCGACAGCAGCAATCCCCATACGCCCGAACACAATCGTGAGGTTATTCTGAAACGCATAGTATGTAGAAGCAAGTACTATAGGATTTAGAATGGGGGCGGTCACCATGATTACCATCGCCAAGTGTGCCGGAACTCCTTTTTTAATCAACCGCCTGGCGACTGGAACAATCGCACATTCACAGATCGGCAGCAACGCCCCTACAAAGACCGCCGGAAAGAGGGCAAGATATGGGAACCTCTTTGGGACAAGTTTTTGCAGCATATTTTCTGAAACAAACACCTGGATGATTGCTGAAGCAAAGACTCCGATCAAGATGAACGGTACAGCCTCAAGCAGGATACTTAAGAAAATGGTCACCATATTTGTAAAACTGGAGTTCAACATCACATCTGGTAAGAACGGTGTAAGTCTGTCTCCCGCCAAAAACAGTACAATAAAAAGAATAAAAAGCAAGATACCAAGGAGTTCCTGGCTCCATGTCCGCATAGTATTCATGTAAAATCTCCTTACAATCGTAATGATTTCGCTTTATATTATATACTATGCTTGTCCTCAAAATCTATGATAATTTCAATTTTTCTCTAATCACTTACTTTCAAAATGAAGCACACTAATTGACCTTTCTAATAAAATCCCTTATAATGAATTCCTGTGTCCCAGTAGCTCAGCAGGATAGAGCAACAGCCTCCTAAGCTGTAGGTCGCAAGTTCGACTCTTGCCTGGGACGTTAATGTAAAAGAGCGGAGATTCCTTACTTCAAGGATTCTCCGCTCTTTTCTTTTGTTCCTTCTCAATCGCTCCCATTCCTTCAAGAAGGATTTTGGCATCATTATTTAAAAATTCCAGGGTTTCTGTCTTGAGAAGCAATTCTTTTTTATTCTTCACTGTCATCTTCAATCCTTGAACATCAAACTTGAGAGCATAGGTATTGATGGCGTGAATGGTGGCCATTTCTGTTCGGGTGAGAGGCATTTCTCCATTATTCTTTCTATCTATCAAATAATCCAGCAAATCTCGTGAGTTTCTATTCAAAAGCTGCTTATTCTCATGTAAGAGATCGAGGTTGCTCTCGATATACTTCCTGGTACTGACTAAGTCCAACTTATCACTTTCCTCGTTAATCTTTAAGGCGAGTTCTCTTAGTTTCATTGTGGACCTCCTCATTGTCTTACCTTTTTTATCGGATTAACGAAATGATTATAGAGATGACATAAGCCCTATTTCTTATTAAAAGGCTGTTTTCGCAAAGGTTGTGGCTGGTTAAAAGGAATGGATTTCCGCTCCAGGCGCTGGGCGGGCGCCCGGCCTCCTCGGCTTCATAAGAAGCAGAAGCGGCCGTTCAGCGACGTACAGATTTTAAGGCTATCGCAGAAAGGAATTACTAAGAGCTTAAGTGATTCGATGATGACTTATCTATTTAAAGTGAAAAGGCCCCGCTCAGCGGCGTACCGACTGGATTGACTCCGCATGAGATAAAGGAAACACAACAAACACAGTGAGTTGGATTTGCCAGTTTAAAAAGTGGTAGATCTCCGTTTAATCCGGGCAGACAAACTTTCCCCTATATTGCTCTTTTGGCGTTTGAATTTGAGGGCTTGCTTTAGCTGGATAGCCGGCTAGTCCCGCAGCAGATGCGCATTCCGCTCCAACCCCCTATGTAGAGGTTGAGGAAAAAATAAGAAACTGCCCTTTAGAAAAAGCCATAAAAAAAAGCATGACATCCAGGTTTCCGGGATTGTCACACTCATTTTTCTCTTATGTGTTTTTGAAAAACCACTGCCATTTTCCTTCCGTGTCTAAGGTTTTATCTTCTAACTCGTCCGATTCTCTTCTTGACCGGAATACTGTAACAGTCGTCACAGATGCCCCCGTTGTCAATAAACTCGACTTCATCCCAAATATCCTTCCTGCACTTAGAGCAAATCCATTTTTTCTTAACCTGCTCCATCTCACCACCTCCATATTATGACATTTCGACATTTCTTTATGGATTCCTGCCAGTCTTCCCTTTAATTCGCCGATTCTGCCATACGTCCATTTCTTTTTCATATGAGTGAATTTCCAAAAGAAAAAGATACCTATGACCCTTCAGCTGTAGTATATTTAGAGAAACGAAATATACTACACACTGTGTGAGGTTCTATTATGTGGAAAAATAAAAATGTCTGGATTATTTTAATGGGCGAGTTTGTTGCCGGCTTGGGACTGTGGCTCGGAATCATTGGAAATCTTGAATTTATGCAGGACAAGGTGCCCTCCGACTTTTTGAAAGCCGTCATCTTGGCCATCGGTTTGCTGGCCGGGCTGCTTCTTGGTCCGCTTGCTGGCAGGATTACGGATCAGGTGGATAAAAAGAAAGTCATGCTTTTCTCCGGTTTCGGACGCGCAGTCAGCGTGCTGTTCATGTTTGCCGCCATCTATACCGGATCTGTTCTATGGATGGTTGTTTTCATGATTTTCATCCAGGTTTCAGCTGCTTTCTATTTTCCAGCCTTACAGGCAGCCATCCCTATGGTGGTAAAGGAAAAGGATCTGCTTCAGCTCAATGGAATCCATATGAATGTCGCTACCCTGTCAAGAATATTGGGAACAGCTCTCGCAGGAATCTTCCTTGTCATTATGTCTTTGTCTATGCTGTACTTCCTTTCCATGGTTGCTTATTTGCTTCTCTTCTTCCTAACATTTTTCTTAAAGCTGGAGGAACCGCATGCGGGCGTCATACAGAAAGGGAAAGCCAAAGCAGGCAGCTTCAAGGAAGTGTTTCCAATCATCAAGGGACTTCCGATTGTCATGATGACTTTAATTATGACACTCATTCCCCTGTTATTTATCGGCGGTTTCAATCTAATGGTCATCAATATCAGTGAGCTACAGAACAGTTCTGCCATTAAGGGCTGGATTTATACGGCCGAAGGGATTGCCTTCATGCTTGGCGCATTCTTTGTAAAACAGATCAGCGGCAAACGTTCCCCTTACTCGATATTGTTCCTGTTTTCATTCGTGATCGGTGCTGCGCAAATGCTGCTGTTTTTCGCTGACCAGCCCGTGATTTCCGTGATCGCTTTTGCGATTTTTGGATTTGCAGTCGGCTGCTTCTTTCCCACAGCCGCTACCATTTTCCAAACACGGATTCCGAAAGACTTTCATGGAAGATTCTTTTCATTCCGGAATATGCTGGACAGATTGATTTTCCAGGTGGTCCTCCTGATGACAGGGTTGTTCCTGGATATTATGGGCTTGCAGTATATGACGCTCATGTTTGGCATCCTTTCTCTTGCAGCCACGGCACTCTTTTACTCCAAGTACCGCCAGTTAAAAGAAACAGTTCTGGCTGAGAAGGCAGGCTGACAGCAAAAACCACACTGAAACCCAGTGTGGTTTTTGCTTATTTTACAGGAGTGAACTGCGGGCTGCATATTAGGTCAAAGTATGACACCGGCTTCATTTCTTTATCCAGCAGGTGATTGCACCAAGTTTTTTCGATATAGATCTCCGCTTTCGCCTGCTCCCGCTCACCGCCGGCCGCTGCTTCTTCTAAACTAATCCAGCTTTCATAAATTCTTGTCATAAGAGTACCGATTTTTTTTGCATGATAGGTCTGCACATCTTGGTCCGCGCCGGCTACATACTCTGTCAGTTCCGATAGCTCACTCAAGCCTTGTACTACAATACCTTTTAATCCATCCAAAGAAGCGGGCAGGCCCTTCAGATTATCCATCATTTCTTCTATAAACAATTCATGGGCATTATGCCTGTTCATTAACCGGAGAATTTCAAGCCCGAGGATATTCGCTGTTCCCTCCCAAACGGTCAAAACTTGCGCATCCCGCAGGAGACGGGGAAGAACGAAGTCTTCGATAAAACCGTTTCCCCCATGCATTTCAATTGCCTCGTGAGAAAAGTGGATGGCCTGTTCGGCTGTTTCTTTTTTCAAAAGAGCAATGAGCAGCCTGTTCAGAACCATCTCTTTTTCCGAAACAGGGTGTTCATGCGACATGACTTTCTCAAAGAGGTCGATAAGAGAAAATACAGCACTTGTTTCAATTTCCTGCTTCACTGCCAAATGCGTCAAGGTTTCCTTGATCATCGGATATTCTGCGAGTTTCTTTCCGAATGCCTCTCTATGGAAAGCATAGTTTCTCGCTTCCATATACGCACGCCTCATGATACCTATCGAAGCGATCGCATTGCAGACCCTGGAGAGGTTGAGCGCCTCCATCATATAGTGGATACCTTTAGAAGGCTCCCCGACCAGGTAGCCCTCTGCTTCTTCAAACTCGACCTCAGCGGAAGGAACAGCCCGGACACCCAATTTGTCTTTCAATCTTCTAATTTTGATACCGTTCAGTTTTCTGCTTTCCTTTCTCCATGGCACGGCAAACAGGCTTAACCCCTTTGTCCCAGGCTGTGCGCCTTCCATCCTGGCCAATACCATCGCTACTCCGCACATTCCCGAGTTGGAGGCAAAATATTTCTCTCCGGAAAGGTAGTAGCTATCACCCCTTTGGACTGCTGTTGTTTCGTTCGCGCCTACATCCGATCCTCCCTGCCGCTCAGTCAGGAAGGTCGCTCCTTCATATAACTCTGTTTCTCCGGTAGAAAGCACGTGAGGAAGAAAACGCTCTTTGATTTCATCACTCGCATAGTGTTCCAGGAGATAGGCTGTTGCCATCGTCAGGGTGACAGGACAATAGAAGCCCGGTTCGGACTGTGAAAGCAGATACCCTTGCGCATAGGAATAAACATAATTGCCTTTTCGGCCGAGCTCCGGGATCTGTTTATGGATATAGCCCACAATCCCTTTGTTATACGTATCTTTTACCGTTTTTTTATAGCCTTCATTGACCCAGACCTCCGAGATATCCTCGCCCATCCTGTCATATTTAATGAGCCTCGGCTGGCCTTCCCGGTCTGTGTGTACGGCACGTTCATCGATCTCGCCTGCACACATCCTGCCAAACTCTGTCAGCTCCCTATCCGCCCATTCTCCCATTTCTTTATCGAGGTATCGCTTCAGGACACTTATAAAATGGGGATCCTCTTTGTAAAAGTTTTCGATAGTCTTCATTGTGCAACACCACGCTTATTTTCATCTCTAAGGACCTGTTTCAGAATTTTGCCTGTCGCATTGCGGGGAAGTTCTGTTACTACCTCATATAGTTTCGGAATTTTATAGCCTGCGAGCTTCCCGGATAAAAAAGTCTGGCAGGTTTCTTTTACATCTTCCATTTTTTCCGATGAAACAACAACAGCTTTCACAGTTTCCCCCCATTCTGGATGAGGGACACCGATGACCGCAGCCTCTGATATCGATGGATGAGCCATCAAGGCTTCTTCCACCTCTTTAGGATAAATGTTGACCCCTCCGGAGATGATTAAATCCTTCTTCCGGTCGACAATCCAGACGTATCCTTCTTCATCCCTCCTGGCCAGGTCACCTGTCCGTAACCATTCATTGTGATAGGCTTCATTGGTTTTTTCAGAGTCTTTATAGTAACCTTTCATATTTCCTTCTCCATAGAGCAGTATTTCTCCCACTTCACCTGGAGGAAGTTCGTTTCCTGCGTCATCGGCAATCATGATTTCTGTCCCTAAAGCACCTCTTTTCCCGATACTGCCTTCATTTCCTCCATGCTCAGCAGGAAGCAGCAGCGTTCCGGAAGGTCCTGCTTCTGTCAGTCCATAGACACAGCATAACCGGTCTGTATTGAATTTCTCTTTGATAAGCGCCACTTCTGGCTTTGAGAGCGGTGCCCCGCCATACACCCAGAATTTCATAGAGGAAAGATCAAATGATTCGATCGTTGGCATTATAGCTGTAAAAAGATATGCAACAGGTGCGCCGAAGAAGTGAGTCACCTTTTCACCTTCCACTAATTTCAGGAGGGCTTCCGGAGTAAAAGTCGGTGACAGCACATGGGCCGCTCCCACATAAGTTCCCGCCACCAGAAATAAGTGAAGAGGAGCTGAATGGCTCAAAGGCATCATATGGAGAATCCGGCTCTCCGGTTTCATTTCCATTTCCACGCACATCATAGTCGCGGCACTCAATATATTGCGGTAAGTAAACAGGACACCCTTTGGCTTTCCAGTCGTTCCTGATGTATATAAGATTGTGGCCTCGTCATCCTCAGTGAGGGTGCAGGCGATTGATCCTGTCTCTCCTTCTTGAAGCAATTGCGAGAAGCTCTTCCATGAATCTTCTCCATCGCCAGTTTTAATCAACAGAAGGTTATCACCCTGCACTTCGGAAACGGCATCAAACAGAAGTTCATGGACTATGAATGCCGCCGCATCACTGTGTTCCAGGATATAGCGCACTTCTTCACCCGTCAGCTTGGCATTTATCGGGACAATGACCGCTCCCAGCCGAAGTACGGAAAAATAAGAAATAACAAATTCAAGGGTATTCGGCATGAAAAGGACAACTTTATCTCCAGCGGTTATCCCTTGCAGCCTTAAAGCAGAGGCAAACTTGTTCACTTGCTGATCCAGCTCAAAATAATTCACACGGTGTTCACCTGAGATGACGGCTTCTTGAAACGGGTACTTACGGGCATTTCTCTCCAGCAAATTTGATATATTCATCACTCATCGCTCCCCAATTGTTCAAGTCTTTTGACAAAATCATCACGCAGTTCCTCTAAATCGTGCTTCATATTCTCCAGTTCCCTGATCCGTCCGTTCACCTCCTCAATTCTTTGATTGCCATACTGAATCGTCCTTTCCAGCTGAGCCCTGCCGCTGCGGTCACGGTCAAACAGATGAATCATTTCTTTGATTTCATCTAATGAAAAGCCGAATCGCTTTCCGCGCAGAATCAGCTTCAGGCGGGCATATTCTTTTCTCGAATATACCCTCCTGCCGCCATTATTTCGTGAAGGCTGCAAAAGGTCCAATTCTTCATAGTATCTGATCGTCCTGGTGGTGAGGTTAAATTCTTCTGCTAGGTCAGAAATAGAATAGTTCATGGGGTCTCCTGTGTCTGATTTTTTTGATAATTGTATTTTACCATTGACGTTAACGTTAACTTCAACTTATTTTCAAAAAAAATCCACCAAGGGGCTAATCGCCTGAGGTGGATTCATTTTTGGACACTTTATTTTTCTTTATCTGTATCTTTATTTTTATCTCTATCATGATCAAGAATATGATATTGGCTTTCATCAAAATTCTTCAGGTCCTTTTTAGACTTTCTCATGAATAACAGTACGATGATCAAAGCTGGAATCGCCAATATAACATACCCAAAAACCAGGTTTAAGAACTCAGACATTTTCATCTTCCTTTCATAAGTACTTGTCTTCATTATACCGGTTCATAATCCAA
Source organism: Bacillus sp. P14.5 (assembly GCF_003316765.1). Classification (GTDB taxonomy): domain Bacteria; phylum Bacillota; class Bacilli; order Bacillales; family Bacillaceae_B; genus Rossellomorea. The sequence continues at coordinate 36,585 of NZ_NIJF01000015.1, forward strand.
TTCAAAAAGAATTGAAACCTGATGATCAAATACTAAATCAGGACTGGCCTCAATGGTACCTGCCCGATCCAACTGTTGAAATTCAGAAACTTTGGGAAAGATCGCCGTTAAAAAGGCCAACTAATGGTACATGGACATTACTATGAAAAGAGGAGCGGCTTATATTCAGCCGCTCCTCTGGATGTTTATCTCTTTCTAAACCGATCCCCGGTATTTACATAAACCACGATATACAGTACAACCGCGAGAAACAACCCAAGCCCGAGTGCGAAAAGCCATTGAGCATCAAGCAGCTCGCTGACTGGCCAAAACAGCATACAAAATGACAATGCAAACATCATCTTCCCCATGAATCTGCATAGTGCCTGTTCATCATACTGTTCTTTTTCCTCTTTGGGCATTGTATTATATCCTGCGATTAAAAAAGCTCCTTTTCCATTCAGAAGGAATAGTCCGAGCACTATAAATAACGCAATGATAATGAATGTAACAATCATGGTCAGTCTCCTCCCTCATTTACCAGAATGATTTTGTAGCAAGGAAACCTGTCATTAGGACAGTGGAGGCACCAATTACCACCAGGATCATCCCTTTTGAATTTTGCTTGGACAGTTCTGCTCCTACGATTACCATCCCCATGCCAAGCAAGGCATATGCCAGCAGCCATGCTGAAGGAAAAGCCAGCGAAACATAAAGAAGCAGTAATCCAATGGTAATAAGAATCATTGGAAGGAGTACGAGAGGTTTCCTTAACTCCCCTTTGACTTGTGCTTTCTCTTCCTCTGAGGATTTCAAGTATTCTTTTCTTACCGATACAGCACCAGACACCAGGATTACTATAAGTCCAATTCCCCAGACAATATCCATTCCTGCTCCTCTATTCTTTTAGGTTTTGATTAATTTTAACATATTTAACCAAATAGTAAGTTAAAAGTTGAGTCCTAGAGAACAAAATTCCTACGCCATAATCACCTAATATTTTCCGGAGTTTTTCAAAACTAATCCTGCCTCTATGCCTTGCTGGAATCATTTTGAAAGGGCTTTTTATATAGAATGCTGATTTCGTAAAACTCCCAAGAGCCGTTTTTCTTGGATACTATGGTGTTTCTGCTCAAATGGGATACGAAGAGAAGAGCCTCTCTCTCTCTCTTTCTTACCAGGTTGCTTCAGTGAATTATGGTGTTCTTTTTCAAAATTCCTTTTTTCTTAGCTGCAAAGTTTACAAAAAGACCCATTAAAAAAAGGATTCCGTTTTTACGGAATCCTTTCTAAGTGTATCATTTCCTAACTTGCTTTCCTTGATCGGTTCTATTCCAAATGACGATTACCAATATGAGAAGGAGTATACACACCCCGGCGAATACAGCAATCAGAATGGAGAGGGAAGAAGAAGCTTGTTCAGCCTCTTCCATGGCGCCAAGCTTAACCGCTCTATCCGACTGGCTGAACAACTTTAAACCTTCAGCTTTGGCTTTAATGGTATTCGTTCCTTTTTCTTCCCCTTGAAATATATTCTGCTTCAATTCCCCTAATGCATTACTTGGTGCACCTTCAAATTGCAGCTTCTTCTGTTCTTCTGGAATCTCTATCTTTTGATTCTTCAAAGACTGATCATGTATCAAATCATTATTTTTTTGAATTTATTTTCTTTATAGTCGTTGGGGACCAAATCATCGATCCCCGTATTGGCTGATAGCGGGGCTGCTGAAATTCCCAACAACACCCCTATAAGAATCTGGATAACAAAGAGCTTAGCCCTCATATGCTTCCGTTTCCTCATCAGACTGTCTGCCAGCCTTTTTATTCAATAGCATCTGGACTGCAACAAGCCCTATTACGATTAACCCTAATACAATTGAAGCTTCACTGAATAAGGATTCCGTTCCGTATTGAATGGACATATAGACAGTGGACATAGGGTCTTTGAAATTGAAGTTAGGCGTCGTCAAAGCAAGCAATGGTGTCACAAACAGAACGATGAGACCTACCGAGACGAACCATCCTAATAGGCGATGAGCCGCGAACGCTACCCTTACCAGCCCTGAACCTGCCAATAAGAGAAGAATGGTAAAGATCGTCCACTCAACCGATCGGGATTCCACCAACGGATAGATATCCAGTCCATACAGGCTTATGATAAATCCTACTATTAAGTTCAGAAGCAGGAAAATCACTCCTTGAATCCAGAGCGGCGCATTATGGAAGTAATAACTTGTATATCCAATAAGCAAGCTCGATAACAGGACGATGAACAAGACAACAACCGGAGGAAGAACACTCGCTTTCTTCTCTTCCGGGACATCTCCCTTCACATTCAGCGGGTTCGTTAAGAAATCATAGACATACCCATTGGATTGTCCGTCTACGAAAGCGTTCCCCAGAACACTGAAGACATCATCATGGATCAATTGTGTAGAGGCTACATTCGCAGCCCACTTATTATTCAGTGTATCAGCATCACTTTGCACATTGGTGATATTCGAGCGAAGTTCTTCTGTATAAGAAACAATAGTATTCTGACTTTCGCTTACAGTATCCAGGAAGGAGTGGATGGTCTTAATTTCACTTCCGATCTGCTGCTGGTTTCCAACTAAGTCAGGACCTGTTAAACCAGAAGCCGGAGTCGGAGCCGCTTGCTCAGGCTGCTGAATCCGATTCAGTACATTCTCTGCCTCCTGATTGATGGCAGTCAGGCTCTCTGAAAGCTGTGTCTGCTGGTCATCAAGAGTTTGATTGTACTCTGCAGCAAAGACAGTGAAGGAATCTTGAAGGGTATTCAACGCATCCTCCGAATCAGGTAATGAGGTATTTAAGAGATCCCACTCAGTTTGCTCAGCCTGTGTCACCTTCAGGATTTCATTTACTTCATTTTTCAACTCTTCATCTTGCAGAACAGCAGCCTTGACGCCATTTTCAGTCAGCATCCCATTCAGGACTGACTCATATCGATCAAGATAAGAGTAATATTTTAGTAGATCCATAAGTTTATAATTATTGATTCCGCGGGCAAAATAACCAGATAAAGTGTTATATCTGTTTTGGGATAGAGCAGCTGAATTCAGGATCGCATTTTCTTTCTCCTCGATAGCCGCGCCAATGTTCCTGATGTTGTCAGAGAACATTTCCAATTCCTTCGTTAATGCCTCATTCGTTTCTTGCAGACTCTCACTATAATCTTCCAACTCCTGAATATAGGTGGTCAGCTTTTCTATATCTTCTGTCAATCCATCTATTGTATTGAGAAGTGTCTGTTTTTCCTCTTGAAGTGTCAGTGTTTTTTCTTCCAACACGGATATTTCTCTAAGCAACTCATCCACAACTGCCTGAAGAGGGTTTTCTCTTGTATCATTTTTTGCTTCCAGCTGCTCCCGGACTTTACTAATTCGTTCATTGATGCCTATAACATCCTTAACAGCTGTGGTTATGGCTTCAGGAGTCAGTTCGGTTAAATTAGTGAGTGTTTCTTTTATAATATTGATGTCCGCAGAAATAGCTTTTAGATCACTTATTTCCTGGTCCAAATTCACTGGTGCCGGCGGTGGATCACTTGGTTCTCCTGGTTCCTCCGTTTCACCGGGCTCGGTTTCAACTTCTTGTGCTGAGATGACGACCGGCTGAGCATCCGTTTCTTCTCCCTCTTCCGGCGGATTAGGAGGATCCGGAACTGGCGGAGGGTCAAAAATCTTTCCGTCTCCTTCAGCCAGCTTATTGTTGAGTTCAAAAATATTTCCTTGAAGATTATTTAACGCGGTGGTGTCCTGCAATTGCTGGTAGAAGGTCAGCACCCGTTCCTGGAAGGAATAAAAATCTTCAACTTGTCTATCAACCTCTTCGAATCTACGTTGCTGTAAATTCGTTAATAGCTCCTGATTACTCTCCATGCTGCTGTTTACCTGGGTCAGGCCTGCTGTTAAAGCCTCACTTTGATCAGTGAACAGTGACTTCGTTTTCAAGTAACGCGGCTGTTGGTTTTGTGTAGACTCGTTGATCATCTGTACAGATTGAGCTTGAATATCGGCCAGTAATGTTTTCTGGTTATCCTGATATTCCCTGTATTGATCGACATATTCAACAAAACTGGAAAGGCTTTGTTGAAAGGATTCCATTGTATTCTCTTGTTCCGGCGTGCGGCTGTCAGCCTGCTGTATCGAATTTTGCAGATTTGCCAGCATGGACGTTTGCTGTTCGATCTGGCCTGCTAGATCTTTTGAGCTTGGTTTGTAGAAAGACAGCATTGTCGTTTGAAAAGCCTGTTCCTTTTGTAAAATCTCATCAAATTCATCCCGGATATTTTCCATATCGGCTGAGACGTAATTCCAATAAAGAGAGGACATTTTCTGATTGACCCTTTTTGTAGCCCTTTCAATCTCCAGCAAAACTTTTTCTTTATTCACAGCATTGAGCTGTGCTTGAACCTTATAGTTTAGGTTGGTTTTTTCAGGTCTTTCTTCATTATAAGTCATTACTTTGCCTGAAAAATCAGAAGGGATGTAAACGACGGCATCGTATTTAGAACTTTGCAGGCCGTTTTCACCTGCACTTCGGCCTACAACCGACCATTCAAAGGAAGATCCATCCTCAAGCAGGGACGCTGCATCCCCTCCAAATGCCAGCTGCTGGCCGTCCACTTCAGTGCCTGCATCTTCATTCACAATGGCAATGGACTGGGTAGCGTTTTCTTTTACTTCCAAGGGGTTTTCCCCTACCGAACGAAAGAAGAGAAGAGGAGTTGCAAGAATCATCATGACGGCTAATAAAAGTTTAAACAGGCTTACTTTCTCTGTCATGCGTGTACTTTCCTTTCTGTTACCATAAGCGGTATTTGAATTTTTGCTTCTTTTCCGTTTTCTACATAATATCCAAAGCCCGGCTGAATTTCCGGCTCTCTTCGGTCATAGCTGAGTGTGAATAGGGTTTGTTCCGATTTTTTCATCAGTACAATAGCTTGACGGATTTGCTTCAACTCCACTGTTAAAGCATCATAACCCTTCGTCAGCTCACTGTTGCTGCCGGATACAACCACACAAAAACCTAGATGGCTGTAATTCTTCATGCACCTGACAATCCTGTCCTGCAATAATGGATCAAGGTTTTGCAGGAACCTGGCATAACCATCGACAAGCAGCATGACTGGTAAGAAAGATGGCAGAGGACTTCCCTTTTGAACAGATAAGTTATATTGTTCTTCCCGGGAACTGAACAGTTCATCCACCCTGTTAAGCCACATGGTTATGTGTTCTTTGTTTTCCATATAAACAACCTTCTCTTCCCTCATCAGATTCGATAATCCTCTGTCAATGGAATCAAAGATGGCTACATGCTCACTTTCCTGAAGGAGAGCTGTATTAGCCAAAACCTTTAAAACATTCGTCTTCCCTTTTTGCGCCTGCCCCAATACCAGGCAGTGCTTTGTCTTTCTGAAGTTTACATGTACAGGGCTGACAGATTCTTCATCCAATCCAATTGGCAGCAAACCTTCCTGTCTTCCCGCACCGGTGTATTGGGTGAAGTTAATCATCGTCAGCTCTGCAGGAAGCATAGGTACCGGCTTTGGTGATGCCGATCCTTTGTACTTATCATTCAGTAACTGAATATCCTCTTTTAATAGATTTAACTGTTCAAAGTCATCCTTTCCTTCTGATGGAAGGAAAACTTGGGAGAAATACGCCGTATCCTTCTTTACAATCGCCCTTCCCGGAATGGCTTCAGGAGTAAAAGGCAATCTTCCAAGCATCGTGTAGGCTTCTGAACTGTCCATTAAATAATGGACGACCTTGGTTTTGAGATTATTCATTAAAGACTGGCGGATAGAATTCACACGTGTTGCTGTAAAGAACATATAAATCCCCAGTGACTGTCCGTCCCGCGCAAACTGATTGATTTCAGTTTCAAGCTCCTGCATTTCCTCTTTGACCAGATCGAAATTATCAATGGTCACAAATAAGAGAGGAAGCTTCTTTTCACTAACAGTATTGTACATTTTGATGGAACTGACTTCCTGCTTTTGGAACAGCTGCTTTCTTCGTGCTATTTCATCATCCAATATTCCGACGAACTTCTCGATTTTCCTCTCCTCGTCAATCATGAAGTAATCAGCTGTATGCGGCAATTGCCTTAATGGCAATAAACCGCCGTTTCCAAAGTCGAGAAGGTAATAATGAATCTCTTCCGGAGTAAACTGCGCAGCCATTCCCATCAATATGGTGATGAGCGTTTGGGTCTTGCCGTAACCTGATGACCCAAAAACACCGACGTTTCCGTCTTCAACCACCTCATAGTGATAAGGGGTCTGGCTCTGCTTCTCCGGTTCATCAACCATGGCCAGCAGGATCTTATTCTCTTCCATCTGAGCATAGCCTTTACGGTATATTCGATTGGACAGAGGAGGCAGCCATGGACTGGACAACCTTTTCAAGTTCAGCTGCTTCTCCAGCGCTTCGATGCGATCAACAACCGCGTCGATTTCACTGACCAATTCTTTTTGACTGCCAGGCTTTGCCGCAACTTCGGATATTGGAATCAATCCCAAATCTGTGACAATCGCGACTTCATCTTCTGCTTCAAACGACTCCTCCTGGTATGGGGCACCGCTCCAGGCAGATTGGAACAAGTCATATACTTCATTGTTTCCAACCTGCAGGTATCCTCTGCCCGTCACTGTAAGAGATGCTGCATCGCCATTTTTGAGGATTTCGCGGCTGTCCTCTGTGTTTTGCACTTTCAATGCGACCCTGAACCTGGCATTACTCCATATTTGGTTATCAATAACGCCTCCAGGCTTCTGGGTTGCTAAAATGAGGTGGACACCCAAGCTTCGTCCTATACGAGCTGCACTGACCAATTCCTTGATGAAATCAGGCTCTTCACTTTTTAACTCCGCAAATTCATCAGAGATTAGGAAGAGGTGCGGAAGAGGCTCTTCTGTTTTCGCTTGTTTATAGAGCCGCGTGTAGTCATTAATATGACTGACTCCATAACGGTCAAACAAGCGCTGCCTCCTTTTCAATTCACTCTTTATGGAGGCAAGTGCCCGTGAACTGAAGTTCTTGCTTCCTTCAATATTGGTGATCGTCCCTAATAAGTGAGGCATATCCTTAAATGGCTGGGCCATTCCCCCGCCCTTGTAATCGATCAGCAGGAATGCTACTTCATGTGGGTGGAAATGGACAGCTAAGGAAAGAATATACGTTTGTAAAAATTCACTCTTACCTGAACCCGTGGTCCCCGCCAGAAGCCCATGGGGACCATGCGCCTTTTCATGCAAGTTCAGTTCGACAAGGTCTTCCTTCCCTTTCAGTCCTACGGGGACAGCCAGCGACTTAGCCGACTCTCTGGACATCCAGTTCTCTTCGATCGGAAGCTGGTCAACATCCTTGACCTTGAGCATTTCCAGAAAGGATACGCTTTCCGGGATAGAGTTCGTCATCCCGACTTGATGATTGAGTGTACGCAGTGTCCTGGCATACTTTTCATTCCCAGCGCTGCTGAACTCATCCATCCGGAAAGGGATCCTGACGGCTTTCTTGTCCTGGATCAGAATATCCCCTTCGCTGTCATTGATATAACGGACCAGGGTATGAACATTATCCGATAAACTTTCTTTTGCTTCTGCTGCAAAGATGACAGACATCCCCAGATGGGCATACTCTCCTTCAAGATACTGCAGGATCACATGTTCAGATATCAATTGATGGTTTGTGATGATAAAAACATAATGAGGAGCGAAACGCACCTTCTCCGAGTCCTCATCAATATCCCGTTCACGAAGGACTTCGTATATGGAAGAAAGGATTTGATCCCTTGTTTTTTCGTTATAGATAAACCCTTTAGCAAATGACTGCGGCAGTTGAAAGTGCGGAAGCCATTTCATCCATTCCCAGTCCTTGTATTCCTCCTCATGGAAAATGAAGATAAACCTTACATCATGATAACTGTGGAAAAAAGCCAATTGGCCGATTAACTGATGAATCTCATTTTTATAAACGGATTCCTTACCAATTAATCCGACAGCCCCTTTGTGGAGATCCGCCGTCACGGGCAGGTGATCGATTTCACGGTAGGCCCTTTCCAATCTCTGCGACTCTTCCATCAACTCATCCATTTCCCGGTTGGATAAGTCGGAAGAATTCACTGAGATACTGTAGCTGGCAGGCAGTGTCCCCCTGCCTAATCGGAACTGAAGGAAATCCGGACTTTCAATCGCTCTTTCCCAAAGCCTGCCGGACAGCTGCTCTGTAAGATACTTCATTCTTTCATAGGAAGGAAAATGAAAGTGCAGGACCTCTGACTGTTTCTCTGCAAGCTCATGAAGTTCATTTCTTTTGCTTTCTAAATATTGAGTATAGATGCGTGTTCTTCTTTCCTTCGATTGTTTTCTATTTCTTTTATCTTTAAAGAACTGCACGGTCGATGTAACCAGCGTCGTTGTAAACATCACCATTGAAATGATGATGAAGATTCCCCTTGGTATTACAAGGGCGACGATTCCCATGACGAGCAGCATCATCAGCGGAGGGAGGATTATCAGCCACAGGCTGCGATTGGAATCACTTGATTCCTGGCTTGGAAAGGACAGCTGGACCTTTTCCTCTGGCAGTTCGTAAACCATTCTGGGTGTCCGCCGGTAATTGGGATACTTTTTCTGCATTTCTGAGGTCGGCCGCACTGACTCCACTAATTCCGTTTGATAGTCTTCTAAGCTATGTATCTCGATTAGGTCGTTTTCTGTAAGGGTAATGGCTATGAAAGGGTAAAATAAGATATCCCCAACCGTAAGCTCCATTTTCCCTTTTGCCAGATGTCCGTTGTGATAGAGTGAAGAGGCACCTTTCGCATCCATCACCCATTTATCCCCATCATTTTTATACAATAAAAAAGAACTCTTCAAAGAATCATTGGTTTTAATATGAATGGCTGCCAGCGGGTCCCCGGAAGAAATACTGATCTCTTCTTTATGGCCGATGTAATAGGTTTTCGGTTCTGCCGGATATGAAGTGAGTATGATATGTAATTCTTTATCACCTGCCAGCAGTGACTGTCTTCGGCCTTGTTCAAGCTCAATCGCTTCTTTTCCATCTTGATACAGCAGGACAGCATCTCCTGCATCTTCTACAAGGATAGATGAGGGTATTGAGAAAATCGTAATGGAATCCTCCAGCCCCGGTCCTATAGTGATTTTTTCATTCTGATTCCCGATCATGATCGATTGATAGTAGTGATCGTGAAATATCCATAGGGCATACATAGGTTAACCCCCTGTTCATTTGTTAGTCCGTTTTCTTCTTATCATCTGCTTCAGGTTGGGAGGCTTCCTCATCTGCAGCTGCAGGTTCTGGCTGCGATGCTTCCTGCTCTTCCGTTTCTGTTTCTTCTATTGTTTCTTCAGGCAGTGATTCATCATCTTCAAGTGCTTCCATTTCTTCTTCATACTCTGCCAGCTCACTTTCAATTTCACCTATTGCCTGCTGGCGTTCTTCACTATCAAGATCACTGTCTGCCTTTACCTGCTCACGGTACTTAAGAAGGCCAAACATAATTAAATCCCGGTCCTCCAAGAACCTGGCGGCTTCCAATGCTTCCTTCGCCTTTCCTCTTCCGATATTGATCCAATATTCATAATAGAGGGGATCAGATTGAAGAGACACGGTGTTTCGTACATTCTCTTTTTGTTCCTCTGTCAAAGATTCATTAATGATATAGGATAATGCAAGCTGATATTGTGTGACTTTCGGGATTTCATCAATCTCGTAAGATTGAAGTTCCGTAACCACATCACTGTACTTATTGAGCAGGAAACTCTCCTGGGCCGCCACTACCCTTTCTTGCTTTGGAAACATGAAGAATAGAGAATAAATAGAATAAACAAGGGCTGGGATTAACAATAAAGATACTGCCAGCATGATATACCGGTTCAGTTTCCACTTTTTCTTGCTCACGGACATAAGAAGGGAATCCGATTGTTTCGCTTCTTTTATAAATTGATTGATTACTTCACCGAGACGGTCAAAGCTGTCAGCCTCCAAAATCTCTTTGGTGATGGCCGGTAATTTTAAAGTCGCATTGTAATTCTTGTATTCTTCAAATGTATACTGCCTATCCACGATAGCAGCCGCTGAAGCTTTGGTCTCCATTAACAAGAGATCAGCTTCTTTTTCATAAGGAGGCAGACTTTCCTTTACCCCATAATGGATAAAGTGGGGGGTCAACCCTTGATCGAATACAATGTTTTCCGGACAGACAATAAGGTGGAGGCGTGACAGCTTATGGCTCTGTACTTTTTGAACCAGTTGATAGGCGCATATTAACCGCTCCTTTTCGTTCACCTTTAATCGGGAAGGAAAAGAAAATGTATCTGGTATGGTATTTTCAATATGTAATTCATCATTTTTCATAAAAATTTCTTTTCGTATTGCCGGTTCTATATTTTTCAGGATGCTGATCTCGCTGATGTCATCCAGTCGTATCTTTTCTTTTTGAAAGATCAATGTCATCTTATCTTTTTCTTTATGAACTACCGCTTCCAGTTTCTCTTGCAGATATGATCCTTTTTTTTGTGACATTTGCCTGGTCTCCTTCATAAAATTTCAATACGGTCTCCAGAACGAATCCCTGCATCCATCAGCCGGATGCTCCCGGGAATCACTTTCCTTTTATTCACCACGCGGATCCAATTACCTTCCCTTGGCTCATATGCCACCTTTTGAGTCTGCCACACAAGGTCAACCATTTTTTTCACAGTATGGTAGTTTGATAACCTGAGATCAAAGCAGCTCCCATCGTAACGTTCAAGGTCAATCGTGAGTTCTATATACATTTCAAGGTTCACCTCATAAGGAAGGAGCGCCCAGAATAACGGGAAGCGCTCCTTCATGTTTAAAATGTGCCGGAATGATATTAACCCCGGATTTGGTTTGCAATTTGAGCATCTGCGTCTTCAAGAGACTTGGCTGTGCTGTTCAATTGCATTGAGATGTCTTCGAGCAGCTGCTGCATTTGCAGGAATGAAGGACGAAGTGTCTGGTATTGTTCAGCGAAAGCACGGCTGGATTCACCTTCCCACATGCCTTCAAGTTCGGATATCATATTATCCAAACGTGAAATCTGCTCTCCTACCTGGCTGCTCTCACTAGTGTAACGATTGGACATACTGATCAATTCTGCTGGGGTAACGCGAATAATTCCTGACATATTAAATCATCTCCCTTTTCACAAATGTTGGTGGTAATCATCTATTTCATATCAGAATACCCAGACAAGAAAAACAGATTCTTAAAACCTATGTAATCCGTTTTCTTCCAAAAATAAAGACAATTGTTTCCATACATTCATTAATATAGTATTACAAACACCTATCCAAACTCAATTTTTCCCTGAAAAAGGAAACTATATGACTACTGTATTTATTAACCGCAGGGTCATTTGGCATAATTACCCTAATAGGGTGATAGGTTGATAGTATGATAATGAACTTGAGGTTTTTTAATGAGGACACACCTTGTCTAAATGACCCATTAGTTACAAGTCCTTACTTTATATCCTTATTTTTACTTCTATAAACCTTTTTTATTGAAAATATAGACTTTTTTAGCAGAGAGGGGTATTGCTGCAACCGAAACTTGGCAGGAGCAGATATTCCATCCTAATGTACAAGCTGGTGATTCTTATTACTTGTTCGAAAGCTCTGGTGATTTCTTGTATTAATACTTCCCCCGCTGCCTGCCGGGCGTCGGTGATTTCACTGACCACACAAGACACCCCCCTGAATTTATCTTCCTAATTTTTATCAGCTTTTGCTCTTTCTTCAGCTTGAAGTCTGTCTATTGTGTATTCAACCGCCTGTATTTCATAATTCAAGCTTTGCATCTTGCTGTTCAACATTGAAAACACTTCACTAAACTGGGTCGTTTCAATATCTGTAAAGTAATGAAGCATTCCTTGAAGCCTTATTTCATCGAATTTATCGGCAAGACTGCCCCGCCAGGTAGAAGCTGAGAGCTCAGGGTTTGTAATTCTTTCCCTATAAACAGAAAATTCCTGCTGGTTTCCTTGCAATTTGCTGCTGCAATCCTGGAGCCTTTGAAGCTGATCACGCTTTTCCCTTAACAATCCATAATAATAAAATAATGACAAGAACCTTCACCTCACTTGATTTAATGATTTCTTGATAAAATTTCCAATCTTTTTAACTATAGCATGGTTGATATAGTGACAATATGATCAAAATTGTTTATTTTTTCCTGAAGCAAGTGGTTGTTTATTCCTATTAATTTGTTTTTTATCCTTAATGAATTTAATAATCTCATTCTTAAGTAGCACAACTTGATGGAAATTAAACCTAAATTAATGAACTTTTTCCATTGATAGGAACTTTTTAAGAGACCTCCCATTTTGCAAATAAATAGACACCCTCATTTTGAAGGTGTCCATTACGTTTTACTATTTTCAGGGGTCCATTGAAATCGTTCCAGATTGATTTTTCCATCTGGTCCGGTTTCGACTCCCTCCATCTCCAAATTCAACCGCTGTTCTTCAAAAGACTCCCCATCAAGGGCAATCCGGCCTTTGGCATTGATGACCCGGTGCCAGGGAAGCTGATGTTTTCTGCTCATGGAATGGAGAATCCTGACGACCTGGCGGGCAGCCCGCGGACTTCCAGCCAAACCCGCAATCTGCCCATAGGTCATGACTTTTCCTGCAGGGATGCTTTTGATGATTCTAATAACAGCTTCTGTAAAAGGTGTCACGAAAACATCCTTTCGCTCATTTTTTATCGGTGGCTCTTCGCTTGCTGGTTCTGATTGATCAGCAGAAGCAATTGAACGAATGCAATGGGAAGAGCAGTCTTTTTGTATGCCAGATACTTAGGCTCCCAATCTGTGGAGAACTTATCTTTAAACTCCCTTAGCCCTCTGAAGTTATAGAGGGAATTGCCATGAAGGTAAGCTAAATGTATAAGTTTTTCAGTCATGAAGGAATGGTGGCAGTTCCCCACATTTGAAAGCGGGGACATCCCTAAACTGCAAGCCTGATAACCATTACTCTTTGCCCAATTGAAGATATGGACAAACAAAGCATCCATCGTGCCATTGGGACTGTCAGCCACTTTTCTCATCAAGTCGATGCTGATGGTGCCTTTGTAGTTGGTCGGCAGCGTCGCAAATGCAATTAACTTACCTTGGGAATCCCTTATCATGGCAACAGGAAAGCGGGAAACGTATTCCTCGCTAAAGGCGGCCACCGAAAAGCCCTTTTCCTTTTGATCACCCAGCCACATGCTTGAAACGGCAGTGATTTCGGAAAGCACTCCCTCCGAAAAAGGGGGCTGGACTACATTAAAGAAATAACCATTCCTGCTTAACTTATTCAAACTTGTCCTTAGCTTGCCATTCTTTTTTCCCTCTGTGGTGAAAAGCCGGAGATTGACAATTCCCTCTTCTCCAAGCTTGACGAACCTGTACCCTGAATCATGGTAATGCTGCATATACTTCGGGCTGATCTGATAAAATACAGGCTTCAAACCTCTATCCCTGCCATGGTCAGAGAATTCTTTGATGGCTTGATGAATATGAGCCTCTTCTCCCACCGGATCACCCAGTACAATCAATTTATTGGCAAAACGTTTATATAAAATAAACACAGTTTGATCTTCGTTCCAAAATACTTCTTTATCTTTTAGGTAGGTTAAATGCGTCAAATGATTTCCGCCTTTTTCCTGCAAAAGGGAAGTCATTCTGGCAATATGACCTTCTAAGTTACATGAAGGGATTTCATTCCTCGTCCTTTTGGCGGTCGTCATTAAGGAATTAAAAAGTTTGATGTACATGTACCGGCCTCCTGATAACAATAATTAAATAATACCATACAGGGGACTGGTTGATTGAAGAATTTTTGGTGAATGTTTTTTAAAATTCAGCCAATAATTGTTGTAATCCTTGTTTGCGGGGCATTGAGGAAGAGTGAGTCACCGGATAGTGGACCGCAAATCCAATTTACGGGCCGTTGAGATCTAAGAAAACCACCGGATGTTGGACTACAAACCCAATTTACGGGCCGTTGAAATCTAGAAAACCACCGGATGTTGGACCGCAATTCCAGTTTACGGGCCATTGAGATCTAAAAACCACCGGATGTTGGACCGCAAATCCAGTTTACGGGCCGTTGAGATCTAAAAAACCATAGGATGTTGGACCGCAATTCCAGTTTACAGGCCGTTGAGATCTAGATAAACATCAGATGTTGGACCGAAAACCTAGTATACGGGCCGTTGGAATCTAGAGAACTAACGTATAATGGACTGCAACTCCAATTCACGGACTGTTGAGAACCGGGAAATCAACGCATGGGGTTCCTTAAATCGCAGGAGAGCGTCTTAGATTGCTTTTTGTCTTGTGCTAATAAAAAAACCATCAACTGCTTACTAAGCAGTTAATGGTTTTTAAAAGATTGATTTTATATGGTAAGTTGAAATTTTGAAAATAAAAACCACCAAATATGTATTTGGTGGAGACGGTGGGACGCGCTGTTCCATGCTTTCGTCATGGCACTGACTATATCTTGAACCTTATGGATAAGGTCCTTTGGCGTATTATGCGAACTGTAATTTTACCTGAACATCAGGCAGGAATCCGCATCCTAGTACTGCCGCTCGGGCAGCCTATGAGTCGATACACGGCTGTTGGATTGCTCCACATACCGCTCGGCATTGCCTTATCACCAAAGTGACTTAGGTTTCACCGATAAAGCCAAATTTTCACTTGTATGTTGCCATACAAGGCGACTAATAATTAATCGAACCCACGTCCAGACATATCGCCACTTAAGCGTCTACGAGCGTAGTCGATACATTCGCGAGTTCGCTGCAACATCTGCCTATCGACGGGCGTCCGTGCAGCTAGTCTGATTAATCTCTTCCTTCATCCTCAGACGGTGGAATCCGGCGTAGCCCACTGAAAGTGAGTCCCTTACCCTACCACATGGGCGATGGAGGGAGGAACCGCTAAGCTAGCTTACGCTGCTAAAGCGAAGTTGTTGTTAGATTTGCCAGTTATTATTGGCGTTGACGTTTTATCGTGGACGATCCCCACGGCTCGCAACTCAAGCTCGAACTATCCCTGTCGAATCCGTAACGTCCCCATGTTAGTTGGTTATTTTCGCGTTAACGAAAAAAACTAAGGGAAGAACGGGCAGAATAAGTTGTGCTCGGTTACTTATTCAGTTGTCCTTGCTGCCGCTTGATTACCTTGCGACAATTCTTATTATAACAAATCTGCGGTATTTTGCAATGAATAGGCTCATGGTAAATTACGTTAATCAGTAATTCCCTTTCTGCCTTTGAGCAAGCTCACGCTGGATGGTGCGATTCGCATCTTTCCTTTTCAGGTCTTCACGCTTATCAAATTTCTTTTTACCTTTAGCGAGACCGATCAAAAGCTTGGCGACTCCGTTCTTAATATAGAGCTTCAACGGTACCAGTGAATATCCCGCTTCTTTTGTTTGTCCGATCAGCTGGGATATCTGCTTTTTGTGAAGCAGCAGCTTTCTCGTCCTGAGCGGTTCGTGATTATAGCGGTTACCCTGCTCGTATGGGCTGATGTGCATATTATGGACAAACACTTCACCCTGCTGGATTCTGGCAAACGAATCTTTCAGGTTCACCCGTCCGGCCCTGATCGCCTTGATTTCAGTTCCTTGCAGGACAAGTCCTGCTTCATATGTTTCTTCAACGGCAAAATCATGTCGCGCTTTTTTATTCTGTGCGATTAACTTTCCTTCACCCTTTGGCATTGGAGCTTCCCCCTCTTTCTCTGGATCGGCCGGAGATTCTCTCTATGGTTACCGGCGTCATTTTACAATAGTATAGACCATTATACTAGCTGAAAGCAAAGGAGAAAAGAAATGCTCTTTTCTCCTCCAGACTGTTGGCAAACGCTCGCTTTCTCCGTGCTCATTACCTTCTAGGTAAATCCGCTCCTCGAAAGTCTCGCGCATTCAATGCGAACATTTTCAATCAGTCTGACACATAATGATGATAATTTAAGGAGAAAAGATAGACTCTTTTCTCCTTAATGACTTATTTGCGTTTCTTCGGCTTCCTTTTGCTTCTTGGTGCATTCTCAAATTTCTTACTGCCTTTTTTCTTCTTGTTCTGCGGAGGCCGCGTTGACCATTCTCCAGAATCCTTCTTCGGCTTTTCGCTGCCATTGCGGTCCTTCTGCCTGGTTCTGACAACGGTCGGACGCTCTTCACGAGGTCTCTGGTTGCTTATCATTCCGACGATTTCAAAATCGATGGCACGTTCATCTTTGTTGACATTCACGACACGGATGGTGATTTCGTCTCCGATACGGAATACATTTGCCGTTCTTTCCCCGATCATCGCCATGGATCTTTCATCAAAGCGATAATAGTCATCTGTCATGTAGCTCACATGGACAAGGCCTTCGATCGTATTGGAAAGCTCGACGAACATACCAAAGTTGGTGACAGAGGAGATAATTCCTTCATATTCTTCTCCAACCTTATCAAGCATGTACTCTGCTTTCTTCAGTTCATCCGTTTCACGTTCCGCGTCAACCGCGCGGCGTTCACGGCTTGAAGTATGATCAGCGATTTCATCCATCAGTGCTGCCCATTTCGCCCTTGTGCTTTCATCCACCTTGCCTTCTATCAGGTAAGTCCTGATCAGACGGTGAACGATTAAGTCCGGATAACGGCGGATCGGCGATGTGAAATGAGTGTAGTACTGTGTTGAAAGCCCAAAATGCCCAAGGCTCTCAGCATAATATTTCGCCTGCTGCATGGAACGAAGCATCATAGTGGACACTACCACTTCCTCCGGCTTCCCTTCCACTGCCTCGACGATTTCCTGAAGGGCACGCGGGTGGACGGAATTGGCTGTTCCTCTGACAAATAATCCAAAGTTCGTGATAAATTCAAAGAATTTTTGCAGCTTTTCTTCTTTTGGATCTTCATGGATACGGTAGATGAAAGGAACATCCATCCAATGGAAATGCTCAGCAACCGTTTCATTCGCCACAAGCATGAATTCCTCGATAAGACGCTCTGCCACCGAACGGGTCCTTAACACAACATCCGTTGGCTTGCCTTCATCATCCACCAGCACCTTTGATTCTTTAAAATCAAAATCGATGGCGCCGCGTGTCATCCGTTTTTCCCTCAGAATCTGTGCAAGGTCTTCCATTTGTTCGAACATCGGGACGATCGGCTCGTAACGTTCACGAACATTTTCATCTTTATCCACAAGGATCTTGTTTACATCGGAATAAGTCATACGCTCTGTCGTTTTGATGACGCTCTGGAAGATTTCGTGCTTGACCACTTCCCCCTGTGCGTTGATTTCCATTTCACAGCCTAGAGTCAAACGATCGACTTTAGGGTTCAAGGAACAGATTCCATTTGAAAGGCGGTGCGGGATCATAGGGATTACCCGGTCCACTAAGTACACACTTGTTCCTCTTTCAAAGGCTTCCTGGTCGATCGGGGAGCCTTCCGTCACATAGTAGCTGACATCCGCGATATATACGCCGAGCTTGTAATTCCCATTGTCCAGCTTTTTCACGGTTACCGCATCGTCAAGGTCCTTCGCATCAGCTCCATCGATGGTGACAATGGTTTCTTCACGAAGATCACGGCGGTTTTCCAGTTCGGATGGATCAATTTCGTCAGGTACATTATTGGCCTGCTCCATCACTTCATCTGGAAATTCAACCGTGATTCCGTGCTTGTGGATAACAGAAAGGATGTCCACACCAGGGTCATTTTTATGGCCCAGTATTTCCGTGACTTCTCCTTCCGCGCTTTTGCGGCCTTCAGGATAGGAAGTCAGTTTGACGACTACCTTATGTCCTTCAACAGCTCCCATGTTGGCTGATTTCGGAATAAAAATATCACTGGAGAACTTCTTGTCATCAGGGATTACAAAACCGAAATGCTTGCTTTCCGTGTAGGTTCCGACGACCTGTGACACGCCTCTTTCCAAAATACGGACAATCGAACCTTCTCGTCTGCTTCCTGAAGTTTCAGAGGATACCCTCGCCAGCACGATATCGCCATTCATGGCATTATTAGTTTCATTTGGCGGAATAAAAATGTCATCTAATCCCGGTTCGTCAGGAAGTACAAAAGCGAACCCTTTCGCATGACCCGATAATTTCCCACGGATAAGATTCATTTTCTCCGGCAAGCCGTAGCGGTTGCTGCGTGTGCGGACAACAAGTCCTTTTTCCTCCATGATGACAAGTGCTTTTACAAAATCTTTAAAATTGGAAGAGCCTTCAATCCCGAAAGCTTCTTCCAGCTCCTGCACCGTCAATGGCTTATAAGCTTCATCTTTCATATAAGAAAGAAGCTTATCTATCTTTCCGCGAATAGAATCATCCATTTTTTAACCCTCCTAAGTCGTCATTTATACAGTCCAGTCGAGCCCTTCGAGAAAAGCATACACATCTTCATGCAGCTGCTCTTTTTCTTTATCGAGCGTAATGACATGGCCGGACTCTTCGTACCATTTAATCTTTTTATTATGAGATTCGACCGCTTCATAAATAATATTTGCCGAATCTGTGTTTATCATGTGGTCATTCCGCGCCTGTATGACAAATGTCGGACTGTAGATCATATCTACATTGCCGCGGACATCCGCAATCAGTTCCTGGAGTGCCTTCAATGTATTCATAGGTGTTTTCTTGAACTCTGTTATTTCTTCTTCAATTTGCGCAGGGTCTTTTCCTTCAAATTTCTTAAATTCCCTTGCGTATTCAACCACACCGTCATACATGACGTCTTCACTCTTTATGTACATAGGCGCACACATTGGTACAATACCCTTTACAGGAACAGTGTAACCTAATTTCAGTGAAAATACCCCTCCAAGCGAGAGGCCGGCCACCGCGATTTCCTCATAGCCTTTGTTCTTCAAATGATTGTACCCGTCCATGACATCCTTCCACCAGTCTTCTGGACCTGTATGGACCAATTCCTCCGGCGGGACTCCATGCCCTTTATAATGCGGCGCATGGGATGAATAGCCTTTTTTCTCCAGAAAGCGGCCCAGCATGCGGACATCAGCTGAATTCCCGGTGAAGCCGTGCAAAAGCAGAACGGCACGCTTTCCTGCCTCAAATGTAAATGGTTTTGGCAAAACTGTTTTCATCGTTGAAACTCCTTTTCTAAAATTGGATCTGTTAAAGAGTAATGTTTTTTAAAAGGGTATGTCGACTTCCGTTCCAGGCGTACGACTCCGCGGGGCGGGCGGTGAGCCTCCTTAGCTTCGCCTGCGGGGTCTCACCTGTCCCGCTAGTCCCGCAGGAGGTCGCACACCTTCCACTCCAGTCAACATTTGCGGAGGGACTGAAAATCCATTATTACCTGGACTTATCAACTTTTCATAATTGAAATGACGCCTTCTCACTGGCACTTGAACCCAAAATATCTTACAAAAAACAATATTAACTAACAAAGCCTTAAAATTATAAATAAATCAATATGCATTACGCTGCTTCTATCTGCCACTCTCCCCTTTCCATTCAACTACGGAGGGGATTTAATGACACGGCATTTTATTAAACAAACGTTTGATTAACCATTAACCTACCCCTTATTTTAAGCAATCAGCGGCAAAACAATCCAGTAATGAAGTCTATATCGTGGAAAATCCTGCTTCAAGACAAATAAAAAAATCCGGCCGTCACGACCGGATTCTCTATGACTTAAAAACCAAAGTATGTTACTGCAAGCGTCAATACGAAAAATAGTACGGAAAGAACGATTGTAACGCGGTGCAGCACTAAATCGAGTCCGCGCGCTTTCTGTTTGCCGAATAGCTGCTCTGCACCACCTGAGATGGCACCTGATAGTCCTGCACTTTTACCAGATTGCAATAATACTACTACGATAAGAGCAATTGAAACAATGATTAGTAAAGTGATCAATAATGTATGCACGAGTCCCACCTCCTGAAACGAACATTAAGCAATATTTTTAATTTTATCACACCTGGCTTATAGTCACAATAAAGTTTTGAAATTATTGGAGGTTATCCGGACATTCCTTCTCCTGAGGCTGCCCAACAGCCGCTTGATCCTTTCAATCGAGAAGTTTCCCTGTTCCATCAGCTCCTGCCCCTACAAGGTTATTTTCCCTCGCCAAGACTGGAGTTTACGTTAAAGGGACAGGAGCATTAAAGGAGTAACTTCCCCCTATTGACTGATTATGTTGCAAACAGCAACCCAATACTTTCCTGAAAACAGGATTATTCTATAATAAATAGGGTAGGTCTTAAGAAGGGTATAAAGTTCACTAGGCGTTAGATCAATCCCATGTTTCCACCTCTTTCTCTTTTAAATGCTCTCCAGCACTCCATTCTGCTATTGGTTAAAAACCACTATTAGAAATAACACCCATACAAAAAACTGCGTGCTTCCCCCATCTTTTTTATCCCGCAGTCAGATGATTCAAGACACCCATGAAGTATTCACAGGTCAGATACTCTGTCCTTTTCCAAGTAGAAAGACTTATAACTTTCAAGTTTTGTATAATCATTGTATAATAATTGTATTGTTAAATAAAAAGAGGTGAGTTTGTGAAAAAGGTGATTGTAGTTGGCTCTGGGCCAGGTGGATTGACAGCCGGAATGCTTCTGGCGAGTCAGGGAATGAATGTAACAGTTGTAGAAAAGCAGCCTTTTATCGGCGGCCGTACTTCATCCATGCAGGTTGGGGAGTATGTGTTTGACAGAGGACCGACTTTTTTGAATATGCCTCATATACTAGAGGAAGCTTTCACTGCTTCGGGCAGGAACCTGAACGATTACATAAACTTAAAAGAAATTGACCCAATGTATGAGCTTCGTTTCGATGGTCTGGCGTTCAATCCGAGCAGGGATCAAGAAGAAACGAAGAAGCAGATTCAGAAGCTTTTTCCAGACGATGTACAAGGTTACGAACGGTTTATGAAGGAAGAAGATGCCAAACTCCAAGCCTTGCTGCCGATTTTGCGGAATAAGCACGACTCCCTCTTTGACTATACGAAATGGCGTTTCATTAAAGCCCTTCCGAAGTTAAGCGTCGGAAAATCACTTTACGAAAGACTTTCAGACTACTTTTCAGATGAACGGTTAAAGCTTGCCTTTACATTTCAGTCTAAATACCTTGGAATGTCGCCATGGGAATGTCCTGGAGCATTCACCATATTGTCCTATATGGAGCATGCCTATGGGGTTCATCATCCAATTGGCGGTGTAAACCAAATTACAAAGGCAATGGCAGCTGTAATAGAGGAATACGGCGGAAAGGTAATCACGAACTCCGGGGTTAAGAAGATCCTCACGGAAGAAAACCAGGCGAAAGGCGTGCTTCTCGAGAACGGTGAAACCCTTTACGGAGACGAAGTCGTCATGAACGCCGATTTCGGCTACGCGATGGAAAACCTGCTGGAAGAAGGAACCACAAAGAAATATACACCACAAAAGCTGGAGAAGAAGAAGTATTCCTGCTCGGCCTTTATGATGTATCTCGGCCTGGATAAGCGTTATGATCTTCCGCACCATACCATCGTCTTTTCAAAGGATTACAGAAAGAATGTAGAGGAAATCACCGGCACCAAGACGATGTCAGAGGATCCTTCCATTTATATTCACAACCCTTCAGTGACAGATGAAACACTGGCACCTCCTGGGAAATCCGCTGTCTACCTGCTGGCGCCTGTCCCCAACAATTTCAGTAAGATTGATTGGGAAAAAATAAAGACAGATTCAGGAAACTGATTTTTCAGCAGCTGGAGGAACGGACCGGCTTCAAAGGAATAGAAAACCACATTGAAGAAGAAGTCGTTTTCACACCTTACAACTGGGAACATGACCTGAATATTTATAAAGGAGCCACCTTCAGCCTTGCCCATAACCTGCCGCAGATGATGTATTTCAGGCCGCATAATAAAGTGAAGGAAATCGACAGGCTCTGGCTGGTCGGAGGCGGCACCCATCCCGGAAGCGGACTGCCGACGATTATTGAATCAGCGCGGATTACGAGCTCGATGATTTTAGAAAAACACGCTGTCCAGGGGGTGTCTGTATGAAGACCGCGATTATCGGCGGCGGAGTCGGCGGCCTGACAGCAGCCCTTCTGCTGAAAAAGAAAGGGCATGACGTCACGATTTATGAAAAAAGCAGCCGCCTCGGAGGCAGGCTTGGATTTATTGAACGGGACGGATTTAAAATCGATAAAGGACCAACCATCGTACTGCTGCCGGATATGCTAAAAGATGTCCTAAATGAAGCAGGAATTCCAGAGGAAGAACTAGAATTAATCCAGGTGGACCCTCTTTATAAACTTCATTATCCTGACGGCAGCCACTTTTATAAATACAGCAATTTAGATAAACAGCTCGAGGAGATACAACGTGTCTTTCCAGGGGAGCAGCAGAATTACCTAAACTATTTAAAAGAGATGAAAGACCGGTTTGAAAAAGGAAAAAAGGCGTTTCTTGATAAAGATTTTGTCAATAAAAGCGATTTCTTTTCCTATCAAAATATGAAAATTCTATTGAACCTCAAAGCATTCCACAGTGTGAGAAAAAGTGCAGAAGCATATTTTACCCATCCGAGGCTGCAGGAGGCATTCTCCTTTCAAACACTTTATATTGGAGGTTCACCGAACACCTCACCCGCTCTTTATTCACTGATTCCCTACAGTGAACATGAACATGGTATCTGGTATCTAAAGGGCGGCTATGGCAGGCTCGTCAGCATTCTAAGCAGGCATATTGAAAATCAGGGAATCTCTGTTCATTTACAATCAGAAGCAACCGGACTTCAGTTTACCGGGAAACGCTGCACCGGACTAGTTACAAATGGGAAAGCGGTGGATTATGATGCGGTGGTGTATAACGGCGACTTCCCAGGGATCCACCAGTTGGTCAACAATGAAAAGCCTCAGAAAAAACGTTACAAAGCGTCTTCAGGCTGTTTGCTTCTTTATTTTGGCTTAAACAAACAGTACAAAGAAGCAGATGTA
This sequence comes from Bacillus sp. P14.5, assembly GCF_003316765.1. Classification (GTDB taxonomy): domain Bacteria; phylum Bacillota; class Bacilli; order Bacillales; family Bacillaceae_B; genus Rossellomorea. The sequence goes on from NZ_NIJF01000015.1 coordinate 59,615, forward strand.
CATCAATTCTTTATGCCCGAACACTTTCAACATCATATGGATTCAGTCTTTACCCGCAGCGGTCTGCCGGAAAATCCTTCGATTTACACCTTTTACCCGTCTAGGATTGACGACACCCTCGCTCCCACGGGAAAAAGCGTGTTATACGCACTTATTCCGGTGCCTTCTGGAGATAAGATCAATTGGAGGGATCAAGAGGGCTTTGTGGAACGCATCCTGGATGAAATTGAATCAAGAGGCTTCCCCGGTCTCAGGGATGCGGTGGAATGGATGGAAATCCGGACACCCCAGGATGATCAGCAGGATGGTTTGTATCAAGGTGGAAGCTTCGGCATTGCTCCAACACTGGGCCAATCCGGAGTGTTCCGCCCGCAAGTAAAGCCGCTTGCCTATGACGGACTCTACAGTGTCGGCGCCTCTGTCCATCCAGGAGGAGGCATCCCAATCGTGATGCAAGGAGCAAAGCTGCTTTCAAATTATATGGAAAGGGTGATGACCAGATGAAGGAAGCTTACCAGGCATGTGAGGAAATAATTAGAAAGCATTCAAAAACGTTTTACAAGGCGTTCTCATTTCTCCCGGAGGAGAACCGGAATGCCGTTTGGGCAATTTATGCCTTTTGCAGAAGAGTCGATGACATTGTGGACGAAGGCGAAAACCCCGAAGTTGAAATAATACAATTCAAAGAAGAGTTTTCCCAGTTTGCCAAAGGTGAGCGTCTTCCAGAATCACCCTATTGGACAGCTTTGCATGACGTATTTCAGCGGTTTCAGATGGAGCTGGCCCCCTTCGAAGACATGATTGAAGGACAGGAAATGGACCTTTCAGGGCGCCGCTATCACTCTATCAATGAACTTGAATCTTACTGCTATCACGTTGCTGGAACAGTCGGTCTCATGCTGCTTCCTGTACTTGCGCCGGGAAAAGAAAGGATTTTAAGAGATGGAGCAATCTCGCTGGGCATCGCCATGCAGTACACCAATATCCTGCGGGATATCGGTGAGGATCTCACACGTAATAGATTGTATCTTCCGAAAGAAACGATGATGCAGCACGGATATTCAGCAGATCTGCTAGAAGAAAATGTAGTGAACAGCTCGTTTGTCTCCTTATGGGAAAGCCTGGCTGAACGAGCGGAAGCTTATTATGAGGAAGCAATGGAAACCATGTCCCACTATCCTTCCTATTCCCAGATCCCAGTGCAGTCAGCGGCCATTTTCTATCGCAGCATCCTGGACAGTGTCCGATCAAACGGTCATAATGTCTTCTCCAAAAGGGCCTATGTTTCCGATATACAAAAGGAGAAACTGCTCGCTGAAAGATTGGGATGATAAAAAAGTAAAGCACTTTTCTAATATATTATTATTTTTGAATAACACTGTCCCCTCCTCAGCCTTTTAAGCCATAATTTTAGCTTATAAGAGCGAAAGATAAAGACCCGGCTATCCTGGTAATACAACAGGACAGCCGGGTCTTTTTTTCATTCTTATCTCGAATTCAAAATGAAGATAACGGCGGATTTTGTGTGGTTACCCGCGCTAATTGCTCATTTATCGGCGGTAGCGGAGAGTTTATCGGCGCTTTCTTCCATTTTATCAGCGGAAAATACTAGATTATAGGAGAAACCCCTTTCCCACCACATACCACTGCGTTCTGTTATGTGTATTTAACTGCTCTTACCCTCCAAAATCTTCTTAGCAACATTTTTCCCGCTGATCACGACCATCGGAGACCCGCCGCCAGGATGTGTCGTTCCCCCGGCAAAGTAAAGATTCTCTATATCCTGAGAGCGGTTGAACGGTCTTAAAAAGGTGTCCTTCTTTGTATTGGAAGCCACACCGTACAACGCTCCGCGGTATGCTCCAAATTGCTTCTGGATATCAGGAGGGGTAACAACTTTCTCTTCTTTTAGATATGGCTTGATAACCACACCGTGATTCTCAAGTTTTTTATAGATTACTTCTTTATACTTATCTACATCGATTGTCATTTCACCGTTCTTTCCTAAAGGAGGAGCATTAACGAGGATGAATAAATTGCTCCCTTCCGGCGAAACATCCCGGTCCGTATAAGAAGAGTTGCTTATGTAAATAGTTGGATCATCCGGCCATTTCCCTTGAAACAGCTCGGAAAACTCTCTTTCATAGTTCTCAGAGAAATACGCTTGATGGTGTATCAATGCTTCATGATGATGATCAAGTGCTGCCATGATGACAAAGGCTGAGATGGAAGGCGACGTTTTAGCAATCTTTTTATCGGTCATTACCCTTCTGTCTTCCTTCCTTAGTAATTTAGGAAGTGCCTGCAGCAGATCACCGTTCAATATCACATCATCGGCAGCAACCACCTCTCCATTTTCAAGCCTCACTCCGGCAGCCCGCTGGTTTTTTGTGACAATCTCGGCCACTTCTGTTTCCCTATGTATTTCAGCTCCATGTTTTTCAGCAAGCTTTGCAAGACTCTCGGCAAGCTTCACAGTACCTCCTTTAACATAAAAAACCCCTTGAACCATTTCCAGATAGCCAATCATCGAAAATGTGGCCGGGCTGGTGTATGGAGAGGAACCGATATACGTTGCATACCGGTTGAACACCTGCAATAGAAATGGATCTTTGAAAAAACGGCGGTGAAAGCGGTCCATTGTTTCCAGTGGTTTCACCTTAGTAAAGGCTGAAAAAAGGCTTGGCGACAAATAATCTTTCCATGATGAAAAAGTCCGGTGAAAGAAAGCTTTCTCTGATAACTCGTAAAGCTTCTCAATTTCAGAAAGGTATGATTCATATTGCTGATAAGCATGGGGATCCAGCGATTGCAGCTGCCGCATTACCTTTTCTTTGCTTGTCGACATCAAGAAACGCTCACCCTCTGCACTCCAGTTAGCGGTATGATCCTCGAGCTTAATCCAGTCATAGTAATGACGAGGGTCTTCCCCAGCTTCGTAAAAGACAGAATCAAATACATGCGGCATCGTGATGGTATTAGGTCCAAAGTCAAACGTATGGCTTCCAAGAGCTTCCGGCTTAAGTTTACCGCCGAGATGCTTATTTTTTTCAAAGAGAACAACAGAACAGCCGCTGCTTGCGAGAGTAGCGGCTGCGGCAAGCCCTCCCAGGCCTCCCCCGATTATGGCGATTTTCTTCATGAATAAGTCCTTCCTTTCCAGCTGTATCCCTTATTTCTCAGTCCGTACAGCATTGAGTTAAAAATTAAAACGATAAATGCTGCACTCGCCACTGGCATCCAGAGTGAAAGGACCAGTCTTTGTTTTATAACGAAGTTCACCCACAGCTTCTGAAGCACAATCAGCAATAAGGGGAAGAAGAGCCATAGATTCCACTGACCAAGGAGGATTCCGCTATAGAGCCCATAAAGCCCCAGCGGAAGCGGGAAGACATAAAATGAAAGGTAAAACAGGCTGATCGCGAGTACAAATAGGACCGACCGATCTAATCCCGGGAAGAGATTTTTTGAAAATCCTTCCCAAACCTCTTTATTGGTGCTATACATTTTGCATGTTACATAATCGGTCACGTTGCATAGAACCACACGCTGTCCTGCCGCTTTCACCTTCCTGGTAAGATGGACATCATCAACGATTGAATCCCGTATGCCTTTATGCCCGCCGGAAGCTTCATAGGCCCCTCTTGAGAAAAATAAGAAAGCTCCGTGAGCAGCGGTAAACTCTTCTCTCGTTGTGTGGTTTGCCGGCCAAATCGGCAGGTGGAACACGACAAAAAACTGCTGCAGGGGCACAAACCATTGTTCCAGAAGCGGTTGAACAGGAAACTTTGGAAAGCCAGTGATCATGCCTGCCTTTTTCGTTTTCAAAAGGTCCAGTCCACGGTCAATGGTGTCAGGGTGCAGCTGGACATCGGCGTCTAAAAACAGAAAGTAATCACCTGCCGCTTTTTCGCTGAGCTGATAGCAGGCATGGACTTTCCCGCTCCACCCTGCCGGAAGGGGCTTGCCGTTGAGGATTCGAAACCGGCTGTCCTCTCCGATGGCCTCCTGAAGCAGTTTTTTTGTATCATCGGTCGAGTTATCATCAAGAAGCAGTACTTCCAACCTGGGATACGCCAATTTTTTCAGATTATGTACAAGTATGGATGCATTTCTTTCTTCGTTGCGCAGCGGAACAAGGATTGAAACTTTTTCATCATGCGTCAGACTTTCATCTTGCTTTCTTGGCAGTGAAGGGAGAAAAAAGCTGTTGATGACTGTCCAAACGAGAAATAAGACCAGTATGGAACTATATAAAATCAGCATCACTTAATCCCCCTTCTCAGCTGTACTTCCATAGTAGACAAAACCGGCTGCCAGGATAAAAACAAGCGCTAAAAAGCTTGCGAGCCATAGTCCGTTCAAAACGCCGAGCAACATGAACATGCCTGACACCAGAACGTAAAGCAGCACGATACGCCTGCTGCGATAACCGCTCATTTCCTCAGGCCATTTATTCTGCAGCCTCAGGACGATATAAATGATCAGGTGAAAGAACAAAGCAAGCAGAAACCAGCCGCTGAAGTTCTGCAGTGGAACGCCATAATAAAAGGAAAGTCCGTCATCCCAGATCCAATACTGCTTGACGTGAAAGGCCACAGGATCGATGATAAGATCCATTCCTACTGTGAATACCGCTCCTGTCAAAATATAAAAAATGCTGTGAACAAAGCGGTTCTTTTTGTAGAATGTCCCGGTCAACTGGACGGCAATCACATGGGAGGTCGAAATGACAAGCAGCCAAGCGAAGCCGATTGCTATCGGAACCCCGAACAGCTGCCAGCCGAAGTCTGATGTGTAATTATAGCTGCCGAACAGAAAGCCAAAATGAACCCCAAGGCCTTCCGCCAGCATGCTTATAATAAAAATGATCCCGGTAAATGCGGCGCCGGTGATCCTGCCGTAAGCCGACAGGAAATACAGGCTTCCAATAAGCCCCGCAAGCATCAAGAAGACCGCGTTCGCCCATTGAAGCGAGGCGGGCAGCAGGTTGAAGGAAAGAAGCACCACACCGCATGCATACCAGAATAAGAAGAAATAGTAGAGAATGTTTTCCCCGGTTAGAGACCTAGCCAATCTTCTGTCCCTTAGCCTCAAGATCTTCCTGAATCAAATCGGCTGTCAGCTGGCCGGATAGTGTCACCATCGGTACTCCGCCTCCAGGATGGGTAGAGCCTCCGGCAAAATACATATTTTCAAGCATTGTGCTTCGTGCCGGGATTTTAAAACCGCCATTTTTCTTCTTGTCCGTGTTCACGCCGTAAATCGATCCTCCATTTGCACCATACAACCCTTGAATGTCATCAGGGATAAACTCATAATCGAACTCAATATGGGAGCGGATATCCTCCATGCCCATTCGTTCAAGCTTATCCAGCACAAGATTGCGGTAATCTTTGCGGTAGGTTTCCCAGCTCTCCCCTTCTTTTAAAGGCGGAACATGAGTCAAAATGAACAGATTTTCTTTTCCTGCAGGTGCCTGGCCGGGATCATTCTTCGCTGATACACCGATATAAACAGTCGGATCATCGGCAGGGCGCCCTTCATCAAAAATCTGCTTGAACTCTTTTTCGGGATCTTTTGAAAAGAAAAATTATGATGCTGAAGCTGATCGTACTGCTTATCCACACCCAAAAGCATCACAAGTCCGGATACAGTCGGTTCAAACTTTTCCAGAGATTCTGTTGTCTTCTTGGTCTGACCATGCTTTTGCAAAAGTTTCTTATAAGCTGGCAGCGCTTCAAGATTTGAGACGACAATATCCGCCTCAGCAATCGTGCCGTCTTCAAGCTGTACGCCCTTTGCTGTGCTGCCTTCCGTCAGGATTTCCACGACCGGGCTGTTCGTTCTGACCTCGACGCCCAGTTCCTCACAAAGCTTCAGCATCGCTTCGGCAATCTTATACATTCCGCCTTGTACATAAAAGATCCCGAGCCCAAGCTGAACATGGATCAATTGTGAGAGCACAGCCGGCGCATGGTAAGGGGAGGAACCGATGTACATGATGAAGAAGTTAAATAACTGTTGGATTCTTTTGTCTTTGAAATGCTTTTTTGTCGCCTGGTCCATGGTTTTAAGGGGATCCATCGACATCAGCTCTTTAAAATTATGTAAGGAGCGGAGATCACCCAGCCCGCTAAGGCTCTTCTTATAAAAGCTCTTTAAATTTAAATCATACATTTTGCCGCAGTAATCAAGGTATTCATAAAAAGCCGATGCATCTTCCGGTGAGAGTGCCCTGATTTGGTCCAGCATCGTCGGAATATCACTCGTCACATCGAGTGCAGTGCCGTCTTCAAAGAATGTTCTCCATTGCGGTTCAACCCGCTGGATGTCAAGATAATCATGGACGTCCCTTCCTGCACGCTCAAACAGGTTTTCAAGCACCCAAGGCATGGTCAAGATTGAAGGTCCCGTATCAAAGGAATAACCTTTTCCTTTTCGGATATTGAGTTTACCTCCTGCACGTTCATTCTTTTCAAAGACTGTCACCTTATGCCCTTTTGATGCCAAAGAAATGGCGGTTGACAGCCCTCCAAGACCGCCGCCGATAACAACTGCGCTTTTACTCATGAAATCTCCTCCTAAAGTTAGTTGTAGAGATGGTGAAAAATCATTCTTTTTAATAAGCAGCTGCTGCTTGGATGCTAATTAATCTCCCTCTCCTTTTACTAAGATGGGAGCGAAAATCCAATTTTAAACAGCCGAGTGTGAAAAGAGCTAAAATAACAGAATAAGACTCTTGCTGAAGGATATGTTTCGACTTTTGCTTAGCCTCATTGTATAGTTGAAATATAACATTTGTAAAGGAATTATACAGTTATGTAGAAAGGAAGGATAGTTTGACTTTCCGCCGTACAGACTTGGAAGATATAGAACTAAAGATGAGCACAGCCCGCAATGCGTCCTTACAATGGCGAAATACCCCTATCTCCACAAGATTAAACCATATGAAGGCACTTCGTAAGCTGATTGTGTCAGAAATGGATGAATGGACAGAACTTCTGGTACACTTTGGCAGCAAGACAAAGAGCGATGCACTGAGCGGGGACCTGTTTCCTGTTCTTGATGCCATTGCGTATTATGAAAAACATGCCGAAAAGATGCTGAAAAAAAGAAGAAGGAAAACTCCTCTCCACCTTTTAGGAAGTAAATCCTTTGTCAGCTATGAACCTCTTGGAGTGATCATGGTCTTTGTGCCTTGGAACTTTCCTCTTCAGCTGGGACTCATTCCGATCATATCGGCACTCATTTCCGGGAACTCTGTCATTATGAAAGGATCGGAGAAACTGGACCCGATCAATGAGAAACTGGAAAGCGCCCTTTCAAAAGCAGGTATGCCTGAAGGTGTTTTCCAGGTGATATACGGAGCCAAGGAAGAAGCACAGCACTCGATTGATCAAAAACCCGATATGATTTTTTTCACAGGAAGTTCTGCAGTTGGGAAAGCCGTCCTGAAGCAGGCGGCACAATACGTGATACCTTGTGATATGGAACTGAGCGGGAAAGACCCGATGATCGTTTTCGAAGACGCGAATCTTCAACGGGCGGCAAGCGCCGCTGTCTGGGGAGGATTCATGAACAGCGGACAGGTTTGTGTCTCTGTTGAAAGATTATATGTCCAGCGGTCGGTGTATGATGACTTTCTAAAGCAAGTCGTCGCGTTCACCAAGGAACTGCAGCAGGGACAGGACAGGGATTTTAATGGAATGGCCACCAGGGAAGGATGGCAGACAGCCCGGAAGCATTTGGAGGATGCGCTGCAAAAAGGAGCAGTGATGCATACAGGCCATCTTCCCGATCAAGGCGATTCTCTTCATTTCCCTCCAGTCGTGCTAACGGAAGTCACAGATAAAATGAAACTGATGCAGGAAGAAACGTTCTGCCCTCTGCTGCCGATTATTCCGTTTGATTCAGAAGATGAAGCGGTCAGACTGGCGAATGACTCCAGCTATGGCTTAAACGCGAGTGTTTTTACCAAAGACTTGAATAAGGCGGAAAGAATAGCGGCACAGCTTCAGACGGGAAATTGCACGATTAATGATGTCATCCGTAACATCAGCAACATGCATCTTCCTTTCGGGGGTGTAAAAGAGAGCGGTTTTGGCCGATATCATGGAAAAGAAGGCTTGCACGCTTTCTGCAATATCAAATCAACCATGATACATAAAGGCAAGCGAAACAAAGAAGTGAACTGGTTTCCTTATAAACAGAACACCGCTGACTGGCTTAAAAAGGGCCTGACTTGGAAATACAAGTAACGAGTAATGAGGTGTCCTAATGAATCTTGAATGGATCTATCTGTTAATCGGCAGCTTGATACTTTGGAAGATTGCGATACCAATGAAACAGAAATCGCATCAGGAAGCCGCGAGACTTTCAATCATCATCCCGGCACGAAATGAAGAGCAGAACCTGCCTGTCCTTTTGTCTTCGCTGCAATCGGAATCAGCCTATGTCCATGAAGTAATCGTCGTGGATGATCATTCTGAAGATGAGACAGCGAGTATTGCGAAAACCTATGGCGCGAATGTCATCGGGACGCCTCCCCTCCCTCCCGGCTGGTTCGGGAAATCGTGGGCCTGCTGGAACGGTGCCAAAGAAGCTTCAGGTGAGCTTTTCATGTTCCTGGATGCCGATACGGCAATTGAACCGGGCGGGTTGCAGAAAATCATTTCCTCACAGCAGGATAAAGGCGGAGCTATGACCATCCAGCCCTATCACAAAATCACCCGCTTGTATGAAAATCTTTCAGGTATGTTTAACTTGATTGCGGTCATGGGCATGGGCAGTTTTCATATTCTATCAAGGTGGATTCCGCCCGCGGGAGCTTTCGGACAATGTTTTATCTGCACGAAACAAGATTATAAGAAAGTCGGCGGCCACAGTGCAATTGCCAATGAAATCCTTGAACATATGAAACTGGGCGAAAGCTTCCTCCGGCATGGAATTCCCTTGCATAATTACATTGGAAAACATGCTGTATCCATGAGGATGTACCCCGAGGGTGTGAAGGAATTAACTCAAGGCTGGAGCAAAAGCTTTGCTTCAGGAGCAGGAGCAACGAACCCTCTGATGCTCATCCTGATTATTCTCTGGATTTCCGGAGGTATATCTGCCTCATTTTCACTGCTGGGGCTGGGCGGATCTTCTGGAATCGAGACGGTGAATATACTCGTTCTCTATGGGCTGTATTGCATCCAAATCTTTTTTATGTTAAAAACAATCGGGAGTTTCAGCTGGGCAGCAGCCCTCTTTTTCCCCTTATTAAGTTTATTTTTCATCACCATATTTGCCCACTCCGTCGTGAGGACGTTTTTCACAAAAAGAGTCGCCTGGAAAGGGCGCAGTATCTCTTTAGAAAAAAGAAAGGACGTTAAAATTATGCTGGTGACACTTCCGTTCTGGTGGACCTTACTTCTAAATATTGTGTTATGGCCAGTGATCCACCTGTCCTTTTCTTACATATGCCTGCACCTGGATTATCGCTATTTCACAAAAGATTCATGGCTTTACCGTGAAAAACGCTGGGAGTCAGCCGGGAAGTTTTATGAAAAAATCGGAATCAAACGCTGGAAAACGATTCTTCCTGACGGCGGCGGTGTCTTTGCCGGCGGCTTTCGAAAGAAAAAACTCGCGGACCGAAACAGCGATTATTTTGAAACATTTATCGTTGAAACAAGACGGGCGGAATTTACCCATCTGATTTTGATTCCTCCCGCACTCCTATTTTTCATTTGGAATACCGCGTTTGTTGGCTGGATCATGGTTGCCTATGCAGTGGTAGCCAACATCCCTTTTGTTATCATTCAGCGGTATAACCGTTTCAGGTTTCAACGGATCCTGCAACAACGCAAACAGAGGAGGAATTTGCTTGATCGACAAGAAAAAGCGCAGTATCACAGAAAAGAGAAAAACAGAGCATATTGATATCTGTTTAACACAAGAAGTGGAATCACATGAGATGACGACCGGCCTTGAAGCATTTCGTTTTCAGCATAACGCTTTGCCTGAAATCGATTTTAGCAACATAGATCTCAGCACCTCTCTATTCAACAAGCGATTGAAATCACCGTTTCTGATCAGTTCCATGACAGGAGGAACGGAAACCGCAGCCAGAATTAACGAGACGCTTGCGAAGATAGCGGAAAAGCGCGGCTGGGCAATGGGTGTCGGCTCGATGAGGACCGCCATCGAAAAGGAACAGACCTCCTATTCTTACGATGTACGCAAACATGCACCGACGATTCCAGTGCTGGCAAACATAGGTGCAGTGCAGTTCAATTACGGATATGGTGTGGAGCAATGCCAGCGTGCTGTCGATCTGATTGAAGCAGATGCCCTTATCCTCCATCTCAACAGCCTCCAGGAAGTTTTTCAGCCTGAAGGAGACACAAACTTTAAAGACTTGCTGCCCAAGATCGAGAAAGTCGCCAAGTCACTTTCCGTTCCTGTCGGTGTAAAAGAAGTCGGGATGGGAATCAGCGGTGAGGCTGCACGCCGTTTGTATGAAGCAGGCGTCTCTTTCATCGACGCAGCAGGTGCTGGTGGAACTTCATGGATCAGGGTTGAAGCCTATCGCTCAAAAGACCCTCTAAGAGCCGAAGCCGCGGCAGCTTTCCAGGACTGGGGAATCCCTACGGCTCAAAGCTTGATGGAGATTACAAGAGAGCTTCCAGAGGTGTCTCTGTATGCGAGCGGCGGGTTAAAAAATGGTGTGGATGCAGCAAAAGCAATCGCATTAGGCGCAGACATTGCCGGTTTCGGCAGAGCGCTCCTTCCCAATGCAGCTGCGTCAGATGAAGAAGCACTGGATGGACAGTTCAAGCGCATCGAATTCGAACTGCGTACAGCCATGTTCGGAATTGGTGCTGCTTCAATCGAGCAGTTGAAGAATACTGATGCATTAAAAAGGATATAAGACGAATTAAGTATGGAGGCTCACTTTACTCTTAAAAACTGTTTTTGAAATGAATGGAGACCGGGATCGGATGATGATTTCGGTCTTTTTTGGTGGAAACAAGGAATGGAGGTAACAGGGGGACTACCTCTGGTGCACGCTTTGTAAGCAAACGGGGGGGGATCGCTTTTTATCATCTTTTAAATAGCGTAACTACGCTCTATCAACCAGTTTGGAGGTTCTATCAACCAAATGTGCCACTCTATCAACGAGATTGACGGTTCTATCAACCACTTTTGCCATTCTATCGACCAGTTGACATTTTCCGACAACCCATCTCCTTTAATTCACTACCAATACAACAAAAAAATCCGCCCACAAGGTGTGGACGGATCCTTCATCAAAATTACTTCTTGATGTTATAGAACGTTTTCGCTCCAAGGTATTGTGCAGTGTGAGCCAATTGGTCTTCGATGCGAAGCAATTGGTTGTATTTCGCTACACGGTCTGTACGTGATGGAGCTCCTGTTTTGATTTGTCCTGCATTTGTCGCTACTGCGATGTCAGCGATTGTGCTGTCTTCTGTTTCACCAGAACGGTGGGAGATAACAGCTGTATAGCCTGCGCGCTTAGCCATTTCGATTGCATCGAATGTTTCAGTCAATGTACCGATTTGGTTTACTTTAATCAGGATGGAGTTACCGATTCCCTGCTCGATTCCTTGAGCAAGCTTAGTTGTGTTTGTAACGAAAAGGTCGTCTCCGACAAGCTGAACTTTGTTTCCGATTCGATCAGTAAGAAGTTTGAAACCATCCCAGTCGTTTTCATCCAAGCCGTCTTCGATAGAAACGATTGGATATTTGTTGCACATTTCTTCGTACCAATCAACCATTTCAGCAGAAGTACGGACAACACCTTCTCCAGAAAGATGGTATTTTCCATCTTCTTTGTTGTAGATTTCAGAAGCGGCAACGTCCATAGCAAGTAGAACTTCTTCGCCAGGCTTGTAGCCAGCTTTTTCGATTGCTTCGATAATAGTAGAAAGTGCCTCTTCATTGGATTTAAGGTTAGGAGCGAATCCGCCTTCGTCACCAACTGCTGTATTGTATCCTTTAGATTTAAGAACGCTCTTCAGGCTGTGGAAGATTTCTGTCCCCATGCGAAGGCCTTCTTTGAATGTTGGAGCACCAACAGGCATTACCATGAATTCCTGGATGTCCACGTTGTTATCAGCATGCTCACCGCCATTGACGATGTTCATCATTGGTACTGGAAGCTGCTTAGCATTGAAGCCTCCAAGGTATTGATAAAGTTCTACGCCGAAGAAGTCAGCTGCAGCGCGGGCAACGGCCATGGATACACCAAGGATTGCGTTAGCGCCCAATTTACCTTTGTTTTCTGTACCGTCAAGCTCCATCATAGCTCTATCAATGGCAACTTGCTCTGTTACATCCATTCCGATAATTTCTTCAGCGATTTCGTTATTTACGTTTTCGACTGCTTTTTGAACACCTTTTCCAAGGTAACGGTCTTTGTCGCCGTCACGAAGTTCTACTGCTTCATATTCACCTGTAGAAGCTCCGCTTGGTACCAATGCGCGTCCGAAAGCACCTGATTGTGTGTAAACTTCTACTTCAATTGTAGGATTTCCGCGGGAATCCAATACTTCGCGTGCATATACGTCTGTAATAAATGGCATATAAATTCTCTCCTTTAAAATTAGGTTTTTTAGACTCTGCAATTAAGATTGTTGACTTCCACTCCAGGCACACGCTTTCCTGGGGGCGAGGGGTGAGCCTCCTCTAAAGGAAGGTTCCGTTCCAGTGGGTACGGAACCCGGGTCTCACCTGTCCCGCTAATTCCCCAGGAGTCGGCGCCTTCCGTTCCAATCAACATACGAGGAAACAACCTCAACATAAGTTATTTCCACTATGAAGGCAACACTTTAATTCAAATCAGCAAGTGAAATGAGCATATTTGGCTGCCTGCTAATTTTGCAAACAATCTTATTTCTTTTTTAATAAAGTTGTGCCTGTCATTTCAACCGGCTTGTTTAGATTTAAAAGGTCAAGCATCGTTGGAGCAAGATCTCCAAGGATTCCGTCTTCACGAAGAGACATCCCCTCTTTTGTCACAATGACTGGTACCGGATTTGTTGTATGGGCTGTCATTGGATTACCTTCCAATGTGACCACTTCATCAGCGTTACCATGGTCGGCAGTGATTATAGCTGTACCGCCTTTTTCTAAAATAAGATCGACAATTTTCCCAAGACATTCGTCAACCGTTTCAATCGCCTGGATGGTCGGCTGCATCATTCCGGAGTGTCCGACCATATCCGGATTGGCAAAGTTAAGAATGATGGCATCCTGCCGGTCATTTTGAACTTCATTCAATAGAGCCTCTGTCACTTCGTAGGCGCTCATTTCAGGTTTAAGGTCATATGTCGCTACTTTTGGAGAATCGATCAGGATTCTCGTTTCACCTGGAAACTCCTCTTCACGGCCGCCGCTCATAAAGAACGTGACGTGAGGATATTTTTCCGTCTCGGCGATACGCAGCTGCTTCAATCCGTTTTGGGAAAGGACTTCACCTACCGTGTTGTCCAGGTTCGTCGGTTTGAATGCGACATAGCCGTCAACTGTTTCACTGAAGTGTGTCAGGCACACAAAGTGAAGGTTTTTCGGATGTTTCGGCCCTCTTTCAAAGGCGCGGAAATCATCATTGGTAAATGTATTCGAAATCTGGATGGCGCGGTCAGGCCTGAAGTTATAGAAAATGACTGCATCTTCTTCTTCAATGGTAGCAACCGGCTCACCATTTTCTCTCTTAATGACTGATGGTAGTACGAACTCATCGAAGATTCCATTGTCGTAGGAATCGACAACCACTTCCAATGGGTTAGAGTATTCAGGGCCTTCGCCATATACCATTGCACGATACGCTTTCTCTACACGGTCCCAGCGCTTGTCGCGGTCCATGGAGTAGTAGCGGCCTGAAATGGTTGCGAATTCCCCTACACCAAGCTCACGCATAACTTCCTCGGTCTGCAGGATGTATGTCTCCGCAGATTTCGGAGCAACGTCACGGCCGTCAAGGAAGCCATGAACATACACCTTTTTCAAACCTTCGGCAGCAGCCATTCTCAACAGAGCAAACAAATGCTCAATATGGCTGTGGACACCCCCGTCAGACAGCAGGCCGAAAATATGAAGTGCTTTGTTTTTGCTCTTTGCGTGTTCGATTGCATCCACGAAAGTTTGATTCTTCTCAAACTCCCCTTCACGGATGGAAACATTCACTCTAGTCAGGCTTTGATACACCACGCGGCCCGCACCGATATTCAGGTGGCCGACTTCCGAGTTGCCCATTTGACCCTGGGGCAGGCCGACAGCTTCACCGCTTGCCTGCAGTGTGCTGTGCGGGAACTTGTTCCAGTAACGGTCGAAATTGGGTTTGTTTGCTTGTGTGACAGCATTTCCTTTGTCCTCTTCACGCAGTGCAAATCCATCTAAGATGATAAGAGCAACAGGAGACTTACTCATTGGAACCTGCCTCCAATAGCTGCAAGAAAGATTGCGGCTCAAGGCTCGCTCCTCCTACAAGCGCTCCATCGATATCTGATTGTGCCATATATTCACCGATGTTGTTCGGCTTAACGCTTCCGCCGTATTGAATACGAAGGGCGTCTGCTGCTTCTTGTGAGAATTGCTGGGCTACCGTCTGGCGGATATGGGAACATACTTCATTGGCATCTTCTGCAGTAGAAGATTTACCTGTTCCGATTGCCCAGATAGGTTCGTATGCAATGACAGTTGTTTTCACTTGATCTTCTGTCAGGCCTTGAAGTGCTTTATTCACTTGGCTTCCGACGATTTGTTTTGTTTCGTTGCCTTCACGCTGCTCTAATGTTTCCCCGACACATACGATTGGAGTCAGGTTGTAGTTGAAAGCAGCCAGCGTTTTTTTATTCACGGACTCATCCGTTTCGCTGAACAATTCACGGCGTTCGGAATGTCCAAGAATTACGTACTTTACACCTAAGTCTTGTAACGCTTTCGGGCTGGTTTCCCCTGTGAATGCACCGCTTTCTTCAAAGTGCATATTTTGGGCGCCGACTTCCACTCCATAGTCAGCTGTGCTTTCTACTAAACGGTCCAGGAACAATGCCGGTGCACAGATCACTGATTCCACTTTATCGGAGGAAGGTACAAGACCATTTACCTCTTCAGCAAAGGCCTTTGCCTCTGACATCGTTTTATTCATTTTCCAGTTTCCTGCAATAATCGGTTTACGCATATTTATCATCCTTTCCTTACTTATCGTTTAGTGCTGATACTCCTGGAAGCTCTTTGCCTTCCATGAATTCAAGAGAAGCACCGCCGCCAGTGGAAATATGGCTCATTTTATCGGCTAGGTCGAATTTTTCAACCGCTGCGGCTGAATCTCCTCCGCCAATGACAGAATATGTATCTGCAGCATCGGCTAAAGCTTGGGCAACGGCCTTCGTGCCATTCGCAAACTTTTCAAGTTCAAATACACCCATTGGTCCATTCCAGATGACTAAGCGGGAATCTTTGATGACACTTGCGTACTGCTCTTGTGTCTTAGGACCGATGTCCAGCGCTTCCCAGTCAGAAGGAATCTCATCAATCGCAACGACTTTCGTGTTCGCGTCGTTAGAGAAATCGTCAGCGACGACGACATCAAGCGGCATATAGAATTTGACGCCTTTTTCTTCTGCTTTTTTCATGAATTGTTTTGCTAAATCAATTTTATCTTCTTCAAGCAGGGACTTTCCAACCTCATGGCCTTGTGCTTTCACGAATGTGTAAGCAAGCCCTCCGCCGATGATCAAGTTGTCCACTTTCTCCAGGAGGTTATCGATAACACCAATTTTATCTTTTACCTTTGCTCCTCCAATAATTGCGGTGAAAGGTCTTTCCGGAGTTGTCAGTGCCTTGCCGAGTACCTCCAGCTCTTTTTCAAGAAGGTATCCAGCTGCTGCCGGAAGATGTTCCGCCACTCCCGCAGTGGAAGCATGTGCTCTGTGAGCCGCTCCGAATGCGTCATTAACATAAACATCCGCAAGTGCTGCGAATTCTTTGGCAAGCTCTGGATCATTTTTCGTTTCGCCTGGATAGAAACGGACGTTTTCAAGAAGCAGGACATCGCCTTCACTCATCTTTTCGATTTGGGCTTTAACGGAATCACCGTAAGCTTCATCGGTTTTTGCCACGTCTTTTCCAAGCAGTTCTGAAAGGCGTTTCGCAACAGGAGTCAATCTTAACTCTTCAACAACCTGGCCTTTTGGACGTCCAAGATGGCTGGCAAGAATCACTTTTGCCCCCTGCTCGGACAAGTATTGGATTGTTGGAAGCGCGGCTTTGATGCGCGTTTCATCCGTCACTTTCCCTTCACTCATCGGTACATTGAAGTCTACACGGCAAAATACACGTTTACCCTTCAAGTCGAGATCCTTGATTGTTTGTTTGTTCATTTCAAAAGGCCTCCTTCTGGATAATCGGGACATTGATCCCGTTTTTATGAAAAAAGAAGAGCGGGGAATCCTCCCCGCTCCCCTTCATCCCATTTCATTATAGATGCTGGGACATAATTTATCCAACAATAGCACAATAAACTATGTCACATTGCATCATTTAGGATATCACATTTATCTTAACTCGTTTTCCTACCAGTTTAAAAGGAGTTAGGTTTTCGCTCCAGTTGCGCGACTCCGCGGGGCGGGCGGTGAGCCTCCTCTAAAGGAAGGTTCCGTTCCAGTGGGTACGGAACCCGGGTCTCACCTGTCCCGCTAGTCCCGCAGGAGGTCGCACAACTTCCGCTACAACCATCCTGATAACTCAGAAATCAGGAAAACAGCCTTTTATTATATCTTACAGACCTTGAGCAGCGATGTAATCAACAAGGTCTACAACACGGTTGGAATATCCGCTTTCGTTGTCATACCAAGAGATAACTTTAACCATGTTGCCTTCCATTACCATTGTAGAAAGGGCATCGATAGTGGAAGAATCAGGGTTGCCATTGTAGTCAGTGGATACAAGCGGCTCTTCGCTGTAACCAAGGATTCCTTTAAGCTTGCCTTCAGAAGCTTCTTTAAGAGCGCTGTTTACTTCGTCAACTGTTACATCCTTGTCTAGTTCAGCAACAAGGTCAACAAGAGAAACGTTTGGAGTCGGTACACGCATTGCTCCACCATTCAGCTTGCCTTCAAGTTCAGGAAGAACAAGAGAAACTGCTTTTGCAGCACCAGTTGTTGTAGGGATGATGTTTTCAGCAGCTGCACGCGCACGACGGTAGTCTTTGTGCGGAAGGTCAAGGATCTGCTGGTCATTTGTGTAAGAGTGAATTGTTGTCATCATACCGCGTTTGATACCGAATTTGTCATTCAATACTTTCGCGAAAGGAGCAAGACAGTTTGTTGTACAAGAAGCGTTTGAGATTACATGGTGGCTTCCAGCATCGTATTTGTCTTCGTTAACACCCATAACGACTGTGATGTCTTCATCTTTAGCCGGAGCAGAGATGATGACTTTTTTAGCGCCTGCATCAAGATGCTTCGCAGCGTCTGCGCGGTTAGTGAAACGTCCGGTAGATTCGATAACGACATCTACACCAAGGTCTCCCCATCCAAGTTGAGCAGGATCGCGCTCAGCCAATACTTTTACTTTCTTGCCGCCGACTACCAGGTAGTCACCGTCTACAGATACTTCTTGATCAAGCTTTCCGTGTACAGTGTCATATTGTAAAAGGTGTGCAAGCATGTTAGCGTCTGTTAAGTCGTTAACTGCTACAACCTCGATGTTGTCATTCTTTAATGCTGCGCGGAATACTACGCGTCCGATACGTCCAAATCCGTTAATTCCAACTTTTACTGTCATGAATAATGTCCTCCTTTAAAATGGTTAAGGAAATTTTTGAATATATATTTCAAAAGGTATTACCCTTTTAAAAGCTCTTTTGCCGCGCCTTCATCCGTGATCAGAATGGTCGAATGAGGGACGCTTTTGAAGTAGGCTCTGATGGCTTTGGCCTTTGAACGGCCGCCGGCCACCGCAATGACATTCTCTTTGTCCTTCAGGTCTTCGAGCTGCAAGCCCACAGTCGTTACTTTATGTACGACTTCGCCCTCTTCGTCGAAGTAATAGCCAAAGGCTTCCCCGACAGCTTTACCTGAAAGAATCTTCTCCAAGACTTCTTCACTGGTTTTTCTACGTTCCGCCATCGTGACGGCATCGCCAATTCCGTGGAGTACGATATGAGCCGACTTAATCAGGCTTAAAACATCCTTAATATCCGGTTCTTTGATAAAAGACTTGTACACTTCTGTACTCACCTGATCAGGGACATAAAGCACCTTATGTTTGGCGCCGGTCCTCTCAGCCATTTTGGCACAGATCGTATTGGCCTGATTTTTGACATCCTCGCCAATCCCGCCTCGTGCCGGCACGAAAAGCACCTGGTCCTTAGAGAATTCAGGCGTCAGCTTTTCAGCCACAGCCGCCATCGTCGACCCTCCGGTAACCGCGATGATATTATCTCCATCCAGAAGATTTTTCATACGCGTTTCAGCAGATCTGCCTAATTCTTCTTTTACCCAAGGGGACTCATCACTATTCCCAGGAACGATAAAAACTTCATGAAGATTGAGTAAAGACTTCAATTTCGTTTCCATAGAATCGATGCCTGTTATCTCTCTCATCATGTCAGCTGTCTTCATTAAAAGCAGCTCACCCTCGGCCGTGATGATCATCCCCGATGACTTAATCTCAATGAGATCCTGGTCTTTGAGGAACTCCACTTCACTTCTCAGGACTCTTTCAGTCATGCCGAGCGAATGAGCAAGGCTCCTTCTTCCAACCGGCTGCATCAATCGCACCGATTTGAGGATCAGATGTCTTTTTTGCATAACCTGGAGCAGGTCTGGTAATAATCGTTTTTGTATATCAATGATTGATTCCATCGAAAAGCTCCCTCTAGTTATTTAGCTGGACCAAATACGTCCATCATAGACATATTATGTCCCGCCTCCTGCAAAAAAAATTCATCCCTGCTTTCAAAGCTAAGTTTAGCAAGGGATGAACGAAATTTCAACTATAAAAACTCAAGATTTCTCATGTAACCGTTTACTAATTGTAAAATAGTCAATTTGCCCATATTGGATGATTTCCCCGTCCATTTCCACCACGGGAATCATCAATCCAAAACGTTCTGTCAGCTCATCACTTTTATCAATGTCATACTCCTTTAAAAAGAAAGGAATATCATCTTTTATGAGATTGAGCATAAGTTTGGCATCCTCACATAAAGGACACTGATTTCTCGTATAAAAAACAACCCGCGGCAAATTCTCTTCATTCATATCTCTTTCTCCTTGTCGATGAGGGGATATTCAACTGGTCCCTGTACTTCGCAACTGTTCTTCTCGAAACGCTCATCCCTTGTTCTTTCAGCTTCACAGCGATCGCCTGGTCTGATAAAGGCTTCTGTTTATCTTCCTTATTGACCAAACTCATGATTTCCGCTTTGATTCCTTGGGATGAAGCGGATTCTTCATCTTTACCTACACCGCTCACAAACAAAGCTTTCATTTCGCAGGTGCCAAAAGGAGTACCGATATACTTGCCTCTGACCGCCCTGCTGATGGTAGATTCATGAACTCCTATTGTCTCTGCAACTTCTCTCAGAGTCAAAGGTTTCAACTTCTTCGGTCCATGCCTGAAAAAATCCTCCTGCCTTTCCACCAGGCATCGCCCTACTTTCAGGAGAGTCGTCCTGCGCTGATCCAGCATTCTCAGGATCCACTGAAATTCCTGCCGTTTTTCCCGAAGGAATTTCATGCCCTCTTCATCCTCTGAAGCAGAAATCAACGAATCATATCCTTTATTATATAGAACTTTCATTACATTTCCATGGAGCAAAGCAATATCCAGGCCATCCCGATTTCGAGTCACAACCATCTCCGGGCGGATATAATGAGGAGTTTCAACCGCAAATCCTGCCCCCGGACGCGGATTGAGAGTCTTTACGTAATCGGCCGCCGCTTGGATGTCAGCCAGGGAAACTCCCAGTTCTATCGCAATGGTCTTCCACGTCTTTTCGCAAAAATCCACAAAATGATGTTCAATAATGGATTGGACATGCTTGGGCACTTCGGTATCCCTCCCGATTTGCAGCAGAAGGCATTCTTTCAGATTCCTCGCACCGATTCCTGCTGGCTCAAGCCCCTGAATCATCTCTATGTATCTTGATAAATCATCAACTTCAAAAATACTTTCCACATTTGAAGGTAAATATCCGTTGTCATCCAAGCTGTCAAACAAAAGAGACAGGATATTTCGGTCTTCATTAGTAAGCGTTTTCAAATCAAGCTGCGAATTTAAATGTTCCCACAGTGTAGACTGCGTCACAGCCACCTCTTCAATCCAATCGATACTCATGCCGCTGCTTTCACGGCTTCTATTCCGTTCCTCAAAAGGAACAGGTTCAAGCTGAAGAAGCGGGTTCTCCAGGGCTTTGCTTTCCAAATAAGCATTCAATTCCTGAGAGGAATACTGCAGCAATTCAATCGCCTGTGTCAGCTGGTGGGTCATATTTAATTTCATAGACTGCCCCTGCCATAATCCGGTATTGAGCTTCATTCCGCATCCCTCCTCCCCTTATTCTACAACAGAAAGCGGGATCAGTGTATGGAAAAAAGTAGGCAGCTGTGCGGCCATTATGGATTCGTTTCATAACGGGGCAGAAAGAGAGCGTAAGAGTTCGATAAACCTTTCGTCCACTGCCTTGGCAGGTTATGAGAGAAATCGGCTGTTACTGTTAAAATGAAAGGCAGAAGACATAAGACACATCTTCCAGCCTTACTTACTGATTTGCATTTCTGCAGCGTTTTAACACCTTATTAAACTTTAATAATCACGCCAGGATATAGGTTCTCCAATAGGGTTCTCTAGCACTTGTCACATAAAGAAGAATGATAAAAAATACACTAGAACACTGGGGATTACTACATTAAGGATGGATTTTTTTATAGAGGTGTCACTTTTAGAAAAGTACCTTCTTATTAACTCAACCACGGTAAAAACTGAAACAATAAAAATTATCCCTTCTCTGAAAATTTGAGTTCACTCCCAACTATTTATTGCTTTACTGTCGGCGTGCTGATATATGGTGAATTTTCAATAAATAAAGTCTATCATACGATTTATCATATTTCGATAACTAAAAATTTTGTGATTCCTTCTATATAATATACGAAAAGCAAGCCTCAATTGGCTTGCTTTTCGCAGGTTTGTTATCTAATTCAGTTGTTTTTCTTTTATGAGTTAAAAGGATATTATTTTTTCGGAATCTCGCAGCCATTTTCATCACAGACAACTCCGTCACTGCTGTCGCTGTTCAATACCGTTATTTGATTTTCTGATATCACCTTTTGCAGCGCTTGAACAAATACCTCAGTTGGCTGGGCACCTGTTAAGGCATATTTTTTATCGATAAGGTAGAAAGGTACACCTGTCACGCCAATTTGCTGAGCAGTCCGCTCATCAGCACGCACTTCATCCGCCATTTCATCGCTGGCAAGCATTTCAGCCACCGCATCACGGTCCAACCCTACTTCTGCCGCCAGTTCTATTAATGTTTCGTGATCCCCGATATGCTTGGATTCAGTAAATAATGCATGTAATATCCGCTCGGTCATCTCTATCATCAGGCCTTTGGTTTTGGCATACATCGTCAAACGGTGAGCATCAAACGTATTGGTCAGTACCATCGTATCCATGTGATAGTCTAAGCCAGCTTCTTTTGCCATATTCACCATGTTTTGAGTATTGGCTTTGGCTGCCTCTATACTCATGCCATACTTTTTAGCCAGTTTTTCATATATATTATCATTTATATCCCGCTCTGCTGTCGGATCCAATTCAAAGCACCTGTAAGTCACTTCAACCGGATGGTCAATCTGCTTAATGGCGTCCTCCAGACGCCTTTTGCCAATATAGCAGAATGGTCAAGCAAAGTCAGTCCACATTTCGATGTGCAACATGTTAATCCCTCCATATCATTATTCTTCTATAGTATAGAATGCAACGTGGATTTTTACACGTGATTTGCTTTTTGAATAGACAGTAAAATGGCCCCCGCGCAAATGCGCAGGAGCCTTGGCAGCGTCCTCGGAGGGAATCCAAACAGGAATTTTACGTGCTATCCGTTCCACCACTTTCGGTTAATTAAGTAGTTGGGCATTAAGAAATCAATGATTATACTTATTTGAGTAGATTTCCATGCGTGTTATACCTATATTTATGATACAAAAAGTTAGTGATAATAATAGATTCCATATATAACCTTATTGTAAAATATATTTAAGCTCTAATAACATCTTTTGAAAGGAGAAACCATGAATATTTTCTTGGATTCAAATGCAATTTATAAAGACCCTTTTATTATAAAAGGATACAATAAAATTTTAAATAAATTAGCCAAGCATGAAGACGTCAAAATATATGTTAGTAAAGTTGTATATGAAGAAGTATATAGAGGTCATAAGGTTTTATTGGAAAACGAAATTGAGGAAGTAAAAAAATCTCAAACTAGGATAAGTCAATATTTAGACGATAAAAAACAAAAGTTCATTTTTGTGGTTGAACTAGAAGAGTTATTGATAAAATTTGAGGATAGTTTTGTTAGTTTAGAAGCAGATGATAAATTAAAAATTGTTGATCATGATAAAGACGTTTTAGATTATATAGTGGAAATAGATATGTATGAAAAAGAGCCATTTGTACAACAAGATAAAAAAGAAATAAGAGATGCAATCATTTGGTATTCTTATGAAATTTTCATTCAAAAAAATAAGTTGACAGATTGCTTCTTCATATCAAATAATACAAAAGAATTTGGTGATGAGGGTGCTAATAAAACTCCAAAAAACAGCCCCTATAACCTACACCCTCAGTTATGTCCAAGCAGTATGCTTGCATATAGAACTGTTCAAGAGTTCCTTTATGACAATGACACTCAAGTAAAAGAGTATTTTAAAGAAATCAACAAGCAGATATTATCTGAGGAGCTTTCTGATAAGGTTTATGAAGAGTTAGAAGAAGGTCTAGCAGAGGAACTAACAACCAAGTATTTTAGAGAACAAATTTCAACAAGCGCTTACGACTATCTTTCAAACATGCAGCCTGAAGATATACACAGGGATTATTTTATGGGTGGATTTGTCATGCCAACTGGCGAAAATGATATCAGCGAAATCAGATTTGTTGAGGTAGATATATACGGTGATGATGTAACAGTTTCTGTAGATGTTGATATAGACCTACCTGTTGAAATACATTTGTATAACCCAGTCTATGACGATAGGGATGACAAATTTCAATATAACTCAACTGATACTGTTAGAGTTGTTCAAAATGTAATACTTAATATACCTGTAAATTTTGAAAAGGACGTAGACGAAGAGCAATTCTCTTTTAAAGAGTATATTGAAGGTCAAGAACCTGAGAATGTTGAAATCAGCATAATTGATTATTCTAATATTGACCATGTTGATATGTTTGATGAAGAAGAGTACGAAGAAGTATTCTAATTCTTATTGAGGGTTAAGGTTTATTACTTTAACCCTCTTTAGCCTATATCATATTCTTTTACCGATCTATATTGTTGCTCTGCTAATCTTAGTTATCTCTTCAATCTCTTTAACAGTCATTTTGTTATCCTCTCGCTTCCGAAACAACTCAAGAGGGATTGAGGAAGCGGAGCAAAGAGGTGTCTACAAAGGAACACCTAAGAAATATACTGAAAAGACATAAGAAATATACTAAAAAAACAAAGGATTAAATTTTAATTTTCTTAGATCATGTCGGCTTCAAATTCAGCAATTCCAGATAAAACAGTAATCATTAACTTCCCATTGCGCGGTATAAACAATTGAAAAGCACCCAAACAAAAAAGACCCTATGCCTGTTGATAAACTCAACAAACATAGAGTCTTCAGTAACGCCCTCGGAGGGAATCGAACCCCCATCTCAAGAACCGGAATCTTACGTGCTATCCGTTGCACCACGAGGGCAAGCTGTACGACAAGCGTACGAAATCTTATTATAGTCCAGAAGCAGTGGAAATGCAATAGGTTTTGAGGTTTGGAAAATTAGATAATATAAAAACTTTCAATTAAGGTTACCTGCACCTGAACTCCAATTATCGCTCAATGAATCCTTATGATGATTAAGGAATTAATCATTTTATATTATATTGTTAGTTCGTGGTCTGCAAGACGAGACTATACTTTGGTGAAGTACGGAATGCAAGCTGGTCGCGGCGCAAATATGATTTTCTCATCACTGCTTATTGTCTTCCTTTAAACAACGGAGATATTAGTATGATTGTAGCGGAAGGTGCACGACCTCCTGCGGGACTAGCGGTCGTCTAGTTCCAGCACCTAGCCCCTCGGGGTCAAATAATCCCAAGAGAATAAAAGGAAAACCGCTTTTTTCTCTTGAGAACATTCGCCTGTCGGGGCTGACCAAGGCGCTTCCACTTTTGATGACAGGTGAGACCAAGGTTACGTACCCACTGGAACGTAACCCCGCCGGCAAAGCCGAGGAGGCTCAACGCCCGCCCCGCGGAGTCGGGTACCTGTAGCGGAAATCATATCGAAAATTATTTGTTAACTGAAACAAACAATAATTTTTTTATAATAATAAGCATAGTTTAAAAAAGGAATGGATGGGTATCATGTAGAAAGGATTGTCGAAGGATTTTATGCCATGAGAGGTTGAATCGTTTGACCTTTATTGACCAACTGGTGTATTATATCAGTACATAAAGTATTTGTATGTTTCAAACATAACATTAATTGATCGAAGGAGGAAATAAGATGAACTTAATTCCGACAGTTATTGAACAAACAAACCGCGGCGAGCGTGCGTATGACATTTATTCCCGCCTGTTGAAAGACCGCGTTATCATGCTGGGAAGCGGCATTGATGATAATGTTGCCAACTCCATCGTTGCACAATTGCTTTTCCTTGAATCAGAAAACCCTGAGAAAGATATCTCCATCTACATCAACAGCCCTGGCGGCAGCATCACTGCTGGTATGGCTATCTACGATACAATCCAATACATCAAGCCTGATGTACAAACAATCTGTATCGGTATGGCTGCTTCCATGGGTGCATTCCTACTTGCTGCAGGTGCAAAAGGCAAGCGTCTTGCCCTTCCAAATGCTGAGGTAATGATCCATCAGCCGCTTGGTGGAGCACAAGGACAGGCGACAGAAATTGAAATCGCTGCAAAACGCATCTTGTTCTTGCGCGAGAAATTAAATCAAATCCTTGCTGACCGCACTGGCCAGTCTATTGAAGTCGTTTCCAGGGATACAGACCGCGACAACTTCATGACAGCTGAAAGAGCGCTTGAGTACGGTTTGATCGACCGCATTATTACAAACAACGATATGAACGAAAATAAGTAATTTAGTTTCAAAGGAGCATCCGTTAACTCGGATGCTCTTTTTTTGTTCATTTGATTCCTATTAGGCTGCGGTTCGTTGATAGAATGTGGTTTTTCGTCGATAGGAGTGCGAATTTCGTTGATAGAACCAAAATTTGGGCGATAGAACAAGCTAGTTCGTTGAAAGGCTATCTATTATCGTCGATAGCCCAATCGGCAAGACTTGCACAACCAGCAATCTTCCCGTAAAAAAAGCACCTCTGCTTTTACATAAAAAGAACCCAGCCTATTAAATGGCCGGGTTCTTCAAATCAGCTTTCTTTCTGCACAAATTGAGTAAGGTGTTTAACCGCTTCTTCTTCGTCTGAACCTTCCGCGATCAAGGTGATTTCAGTCCCGGAACTTACGGCAAGGCTCATCAGGCCCATGATGCTTTTGGCGTTTACTTTCTTGCCATTTCTTTCAAGGAAAACCTCAGATGAAAAGCGGTTGGCTTCCTGCACGAATAAAGCTGCCGGGCGGGCTTGCAAGCCAGTTTTTAATTTCACTTCTACTTTTTGTTCAAACATGCTCCTTCTCCCCTTTGTTTGTAGATATTTAATGTTTTACAATATCACCGGCACGCAGTTTTTCTGCGATATCATCTATTTTGCGGAGTCTATGGTTGATGCCTGACTTGCTGATAGTCCCCCCTGAAACCATTACCCCGAGCTCTTTCAAGGTGACGTCTTGATAGGTGACCCTCAGCTCAGCGATTTCCCTGAGCTTGTCTGGCAGTATCCCCAGTCCCGCTGACTGTTCGATATACCGGATGTTTTCGACCTGCCTGAGTGCTGCACCTATCGTTTTGTTGAGGTTGGCTGTTTCACAGTTTACAAGCCTGTTGACTGAATTCCTCATATCCCTGACAATCCTTACATCCTCAAACCTCAGCAAGGCTCCATGCGCACCTACCACGTTAAGGAATTCGGTGATTTTTTCCGCCTCTTTAAGATATGTGATGAATCCCTTTTTCCGTTCCAAAGTTTTGCTGTTCAATCCAAAACTGTTCATCAGTTGTGAAAGTGCCTCGTTATGCTCCTGGTACATTGAGAAGATTTCCAGGTGATAGGAAGAGGTTTCGGGATTGTTCACCGATCCTCCAGCCAGGAAAGCTCCGCGCAAATAGGAGCGGCGGCAGCATTTTTTATGGACGAGCTTTGCAGAAATATCATGGATGATGGTGAATCCTTCTCCGAGAATATGAAGGTCTTCAAGGATTTCCTTCGTGTCCTCATTGAGGCGCACGATATAAACATTATTCTTTTTCAAACGCATTTTCTTGCGGACCAGAAGTTCAACTGGTGTGTCAAAATTCTTCTTGATCAAAGAGTAAATCCGTCTCGCGATTGCCGCGTTTTCCGTTTGGATGTTGACGATCAAGGACCTGTTGGCAAAGGATAGCGAACCGTTCATCCTGATAAGAGCGGATAATTCTGCCTTCGAGCAGCAATCTTTCAAGTCGAGATTGGTTAATTCTTTTTTTGTCACTGAAGCAAACGACATCTCTTCACCTCCCTATTACAAAAGCGTAAGCGCCCTGCTCAGCCCCGACAGGCAAATGTTCCGAAGAGAAACCTTTTATCCTCTATGGTTATTTGAAACTGAGGGGGTGGGCGTGGGCACAAGTTAAAATATCCACAGAGTTGGAGCTTATATTTTCCTGTACGAGGACAAACGCTTGCACTCTACGCGTAAGCTATGCCGTTCGTTCCCCTTTTAGGTACAGCGGTTATTATTCATTTTATTCGATGAGGCTTGTCGATGAGTGAAAAAATGATTTCTGCCACTTTTCCGGTATCGTGACGAATGACGCCCTCAAAGTAGGAAATGATTTCATCCTCGATGACTTTTAATCCCATTGAAGATAATTTTTCAAAATCAAAGATGACCGGTTTCGCCATTTCTTCTTCGTAACGGGCTTCAATTTCCTGAGGCACCTGTTCATTGTTTACAATGATGGTATCAATGACACCATCGTGAAGATGATCATAGATAGCCTTCACATGGTCGCTGGCCGTAAAGTCGAGCGTTTCTCCTGCTTGTGTCATCAGGTTGCATATATATACTTTTTGAGCCTTTGCCTTGCTGACTTCCTTGCCGATTTCGGGTACAAGCAAGTTAGGAAGGATACTCGTGTATAAGCTCCCCGGACCGATGACAATCAAGTCGGCTTCCCTAATGGCGCGGATGGTTTCCGAAACCGGAATGATTGTTCCCGGCGTCAGGAAGACTCGTTTGATTTTTTTACCGGAGAATGGGATCTTTGATTCTCCTGAAACAATGGTTCCGTCTTCCATTTCCGCATGAAGTACGACGCTCTGGTTGGCGGATGGCAGCACTTTTCCTTTCACGTTCAGGACCCTGCTCATCTCTTGAATGGCATGGACAAAGTCGCCTGTTATGGATGTGAAAGCTGCCAGGATCAGGTTTCCGAGTGAATGGCCGGATAGTTCATTGGACGTTTCAAACCTGTGCTGAAACATCTGCTCGATAAGCGGCTCCACTTCCGATAAAGCTGCAATGACGTTGCGGATGTCGCCTGGTGGAGGAACATTCAGGTCATCGCGCAGGCGCCCTGAACTTCCTCCATCATCGGCAACCGTTACAATGGCCGTTATATCCAAAGGATATGACTTAAGTCCCCTGAGAAGAACAGGCAGTCCTGTTCCGCCGCCGATGATTACTACCTTGGGATCTATGTTTTTTTTCATGCCAAAGGTTCCCGTTTCTTCTGGATGTCCCTGTGCGTGATTTTGGTCGTATACTCATTCTCGAAGTGGTGGCCGAGATATTCAGCCAGCGCGACGGAACGATGCTGGCCGCCCGTACAGCCGATGGCAATGACAAGCTGGCTCTTTCCTTCCCGTTTGTAGTGCGGCAGCATGAAGGTTAGAAGATCAGTCACTTTTTCAAGGAACTTCTGTGTTTCGCTCCACTTCAGGACATATTTGGAAACATCCTCTTCCAAACCTGTTCTCGGACGCATATGCTCAATGTAATGTGGATTCGGCAGGAACCTTACATCGAATACCAAGTCGGCATCAATCGGGATGCCGTGTTTGAAGCCGAAGGAAATGACATTTACGGTAAAAATGGATCGTTTATTCACCGAGAATTCCTTAAGGATCTTTTCCCGCAGTTCTCTTGGCTTCATAGATGAAGTATTGTAAATGTTTTGGGCACGGCCTTTCAATTCTTCCAGAAGCAGCCTTTCCTGCTTGATCCCTTCCATTGGCAAGCCCGATGGAGCCAGTGGATGGGAACGCCGTGTTTCTTTGTAACGTCTGACCAGGGAAGAATCGTCAGCATCCAGATAGAGGATTTGCGCGCTGACCCAGGAGGATTCCGCCAGGTCATCGAGCCCTTGGATTAAATGGTCGAAGAATTCCCGGCCCCTCAAATCCATTCCCAAAGCGACTTTATTCATCTTGGTCCCTGATTCTTTCATTAATTCAAGGAATTTTGGAAGGAGAGTGGGCGGCAGGTTGTCTACACAGAAAAACCCCAAATCTTCAAAGCTTTGAATGGCAACGGTTTTTCCCGCTCCGGACATTCCGGTTATGATCACCAATTGACCATCGTTAGTTGCACCTGTACTCATGTTCTCTTCCTCCTTGGTTAACTTGGATCCAGTTTATAGGCGAGCAATTTGAAATCCGGTGTATATGTAAAGGTTCCATATATCGTCCCTTTGCCATGCACCATATATTCCAATATATGGCGGTCGCCTTCTGCCATTGGCAGGTTTTTAATTTCTTCCAGGTCGTGCCACTCCAGAATGCCTTCTTCACATTCTGTAAGGTTGACTCCATCGGCCTCAGTAGCGAAAAAGGAAAACATCATCCACTCTGAAACAATTTTGTCGCCTTCTTTTATAATAAAAGTGAAAATCCCTTTAACATCAGCGTTGCGCAGGTAAATACCTGTTTCTTCGCGATACTCCCGAATGACAGCATCACGGATCGATTCGCCTTGCTCCATCTTCCCGCCAGGCGCTACCCACCAGTTTCTCCGCGGTTTCTGAAGCAGAAGCACTTTATCTTCTTTCAAATATAAACAATTCGTCACTCGCTGCATTAACTTCACCTCAAGCTTTACTTCTGTTCGGATTACCGTATTTTTGGTTTTGTCATGCTCCTTATTATACTATGATTGTACCTCCCCCACAATGTTCGAACATTTCACATGTGTGACTAAAAAGTGGAAGCGGCCCTTTCAGCTCCGACAGGCAAATGTTCCTCAGCGAAAAAAGGCGCTCTTCCTTTTATTCTCTTGAGGTTATTTGACCCCGAGGAGCTGAGTCCGTTCCAGTGGGTACGGACCCTCGGCCGCTGCAACTGGATCGATAAAAAGTGGAATCGCCCCGAACAGCCCCGACAGGCAAATGTTCCGAAGAGTAAAAAGACACCCTTCTTTTTATTCTCCTAAGGGTATTAATCCAGAGTAACTAAGTTCGTTTCAGAAGGCATGAAACCTCTGCCATTGAATTTCGTTAAATTATAAATCCTTTTGTACATTAAAGCGCGAAAAGGGACTGCCCTTTTTAATACGTTAGTGTGGTAAAGTAAATGAACAAAAAAAGGGGACACAGGCGGTTCCTGTGTCCTAAAGGGATTTATTTCTTAAAAGGGGGTCAATTTCTTATTATCTATATTACCCGGATTGTGTTGCACTAGTGTTACAGTACGTTTAAGACACGATTACGGATTGTTAATTATTTCTAAACAAAGTTCCGTAATTTTAGACAAAGGTTGTCGAATGGGCAGGAGCCTTGTATTTCTAAGGCTCACTTCCTTTTTCTGTATGTCGGTGCGCAGATTATTCGACAAATTTTTCCGGCAGGATTTATTTACTTGCCTTCTAATTTTTCCTGGAGTTCTTCAACATAATGCTGTGCTGCCTGGGCAGCAATGCTTCCGTCACCAGTCGCTGTTACGATTTGGCGAAGCATTTTTTCACGAACGTCTCCGGCAGCGAAAATTCCAGGAATTTTCGTTTCCATTCTGTCGTTGGTTTCAATGTAGCCCATGTCGTTTGTGATTCCTAGATTCCTGAACGGCTTGGTCAATGGCAGCATGCCGATGTAAATGAACACACCATCTGCATCGAATGGTTTTTCTTCACCGTTTTCAGTGGAAACCAATGTTACGCTTCCCACTTTTCCGTCCTTTTCATTGATTTCTTTTACCGTATGGTTCCAGATGAAATCAACTTTATCGTTGTTGAAGGCACGGTCCTGAAGGATTTTCTGGGCACGGAGCTCTTCACGGCGGTGAACGATTGTCACCTTGTTTGCGAAGCGTGTAAGGTATACTCCTTCTTCGACGGCAGAGTCTCCTCCGCCGACAACCACAAGGTCTTTACCTTTGAAAAATGCACCATCACAAACCGCACAGTAGGATACCCCGCGGCCTCCAAGTTCATTTTCGCCCGGCACGCCAATTTTTTTCCACTCAGCACCAGTCGAAATGATTACGGCACGTGCTTTGTACTCCTTGGATCCCGCTTTAATCGTCTTGTATTCTTCACCGTCAACGATTTCTTTGATATCGCCATAAGCATATTCAGCACCGAATGCTTTGGCATGCTCGAACATCTTGTTAGAAAGGTCCGGCCCCAAAATGTGGTCGAATCCAGGGTAGTTTTCCACTTCTTCCGTGTTGGCCATTTGGCCGCCGGGGATACCGCGTTCCAGCATTAAAGTGGAAAGCGCCGCACGGGACGTATATACAGCAGCTGTCATACCGGCCGGACCTGCGCCGACGATTATGACATCATAAATTTTTTCTTCTGACATAATGAACACTCCTTTGATCGAGGTCTTATTTACAGAAGGCCAGCTTGATTTTTTTCCTAAAAAAAAGGCAGAGCAATCTGTCACTCTATCCCAAACCTGCGCTCTTCTCTGTAAACCCTGCTATTCTGTAGTATTTCCTATCTACTCATATCCTATAAAAAGAAGAGCATATTCGTCCACGAATATGCTCATTTCATCATTTTAAGGCAGATAGACTTCTACTGTCTCAAGATATTTATTCAGAGTGGCCGCCGTTATGCCATATTTCCCCGAAATCAGGGTTTTGGTTTTCTTTTCCCCTCTTAATCTGTGCCAGATATATTCCGTTGCCGCTGCACACCCTTTGGCGTTCTTCAACGACTTCTCAGCCTCAAGCAGTTTGCAGGCTATGCTGAACCAAGTCAGGAATAAGCCGGAATCCACGGCGCTGATTGGGTGGTGCAGCTGATAAAGTTCCATTGCGGTTTCATGGATATGCTTGATTTCTTTACTGCTTTTGATTGCCTTCCTGGAATCTGCATTCAGAATTTCACCAAGATACAGTTTTTCAGAAAGAGTAAAGTCATCAACTGCGCCGAAGTCAGTATGAGTCAGGATTTCTTTTTGGTGCCGCGACACCGAAATCAGGAACAGACCGAACATTCTCTCTTCCGCGTAATCGCTTTTCAGCTTTTTCAGGATGGATGAGACATGGTTTTCAAACCCCTCACTTTGGGGATTTTCTTCATTCCATGGTTCCATTCCGGCTTTCTCCGGATTTTCTTCCAGGACCCTTTTCCAAGCCTGCTGCGCAGTCTGCTCATGTCCTGTTTGATAAGCCGAATGTGACAGCCAATAGTAGAAGCTGGCGTCTCCTTGGAAGCCCAGCTTCTGGAGCGACTTCAGCCATTCGTAGGCTTTTTCATTGCGGCCGATCAGTGCGAAGGTCGCGCCAAGCTTATAACGCTGCTCATAATGGATTGGACGGATTTTTTCCAGCCCTTCGACAAGCTCCTGCAGTTCTTCATGTCTCCGCTGGTAAAAATAAAATACAGCCGTGTTGCAGAGAGCATGAAGGTTGCCTGGATTTTTCTCCATTACTTCTTCAAGCGTTGCAGCTGCTTTTTCAGTATCTCCGAGATAAAAATAGGCGAGCGCCAGGTTATTGTAAGCGGACCAGTATTCTGGGAAGTCTGTGATGACTTCCTGCAGCAGGTCGACCGCCTTCTGGAAGTTTCCCGATTCCAGCAGGTTTCTCGCTTTATCCTGATTGGCAATCAGCTCGTCATGTTCATAGAGCGTATCCAAGGCTTCATCTGAATCCAGTTCAAGAATTTCCAGCAATTCTTCAGCATCCTCGCTGAACTCACCGTATTCCTCTTTCTCCAGGTAGTTCGTCACGTGGGTATAAGCTTCTTTGAACAAGCCAAGGTGCGCATAGTTATTTGCCAGGAAGTAGTGGCATTCTGTCATATGCGGGTCCAGGCTGTCGACGATAAGGTGAAGCAGCTGGTTGGATTGCGTATATTCGCCCATCTCCGTGTGTACAATCGAAAGCTGGCAGGCGATCATCGGCTCCAGCGGTTCAAGCTGAAGAGCACGGTTAAGATATTTTTTTGATTTATTTAATTCCCGGCGGTGGTAAGCCTTGATTCCTTTATTGAAATAGTACTCACCAGTAGGGACAAATGATAAAATTTTGCTTTTATCGTTTCTTGCATTTGAACCTTTTCTCATGAAAGTCCTCCGAAACGTATAGATTAACTACAGTAGTATAACACACATATTTCAGTTGCTAAACCACTGCTGAAGGATATTTGCTGGAAATGAATCCTTTAGCCCGTTAAAAGGGACAGTCCCCTATTGCGCATTAACGCGCGAAAGGGGACTGTCCCTCACTAGCCTTGCACGTGTTACAAAATATGGAAGTCTGTGGATAAAAAATAAAAATGCTTCCCTAAACGCAAAAAAAGCCCTAATGTAGAAGATGCAGGACCATACTTGTTCCCAAATCTTCTACAAAAGGAGCTCATCACAATGAGTAAAAGTATAGGTCATGAGACGTTAATTTGTCAATGTTTAAAGTTATTGCCAACCGAGCACCTTAGATGTCCGCTGCTCGACTACAGAAAGAAGCTTAAAACAGAGTCCTTAATCAAAGTTTTTATCGCTGGCCAGTTAGATCAGTGGAATTCCTACAATCGTATGGAAGAGAAGCTATTCGCCCACCCATCTTTACGCGAGGAATTGGATCTCGATATGATCAGCGGCTCGCAATTAAGTC
>NZ_NIJF01000033.1 GCF_003316765.1 Bacillus sp. P14.5
TGTAAGCCTGTTAGCATTCATACGCCTGTAACGTATCATGGATTTTAATATTAATTAATCTTACTCACCCATATCTAACCTCACAATTTGGTGATATACACATTTCTATGTATCGCAGGTATAGACCCGTACATCCAGAAGTTTGTCAGCTTAACCTTTTCTTTAGGTCATTTAAGCATTCTCACCATATTCAATCAACCCAAGCATCATGATTTACACCACCCCCGCGGGTAGGCTTTCGTCAGCTCATTTTAGCTGATACGGTAAATTCTTACGCCTTTTCACCGAGCTCTTAACACTATCTTTCTTACTAAATCCAGTGCTAATCGACTAAGAGAGAACCCTTCCAAGCGTTACCTCTTCATTTGATTCTTCGATATAATCCTTCAATTCCATAAGGAATTGTCTACCTTTTACCTGAGTAATGTGTAACCACTCTCAGCTGTAGTAGAAACATTTCGCACAATTAACCTGCCCTTTAACTTAGTACCAATTATTTCAAATCCGAGCAACTTACTCAAGGAAAACTTAAATTAAAAAAAGAGCTTACCCTGTTCTGGATAAGCACCTGTTACTTAAAGAAGGATTAAGGTTTTTATTTGAAACATTTATCATCAAAATGGTTGAAATAAGGTAACATACAAGAGGATAGTAAACTAATGGTAGAGTATCAGGGATAATAAGGGGTTTAATTCCAATATACTTTACTAAGGGTACACTAATCAAAAAGGCTAATAGCATTAGATGAGTTTTACGAAAAACTACTGCAACTAAAGCTATGCAACTTGGTATATAAAGAAAAATAACGTATTTCAATCTTAATATCCATATCCAATCTTCAATAGTGTCTCCAGTTGATTTTGGTATATAGTCTTTCCATATATATAGCCCCATTAAAGAACCAACAGTCCCTATAATAGTTGCAAACAAAAACCTATTCTTTTTCACTGAGACAACCCCCTTCTTAGTAATACTGTATTCATTACTAAGAAGGTAAACACTTATTTAAATATCCTGCTTATTAAAACCTGCCCTTTACTTGAACAGAGGGCGGCTGCTTATTCAGCAAACGCCCCCGATTGTTGAACAAGACATTATAAATTCTTTTCTAAACAATAGTGTGGTTTTCCTTCGAAAATTACTTCTTTAAACTTATTAAAACCTAACCTGGTCCAAAACAAAATCCCTTTCTCATTCCCCTTATGGACTGCCAATCGTAATTTTTTCTTTCCTTCTTTTCTAATAAGGTCTTCTAATTGTTGAAATACTCCAAGTGAATTTCCTTCCCCTTGAAATTGCTTATGAATTACAAATAAACTAATCCAAGGAGAATTATCTGAGGGATTATTTATACAATAATCCACTAATCCTATGTAATTATTCCCCTGCTTGATTAGCAGTCGAGTCGTATTTAACTTCTTGGATTCTTCATATTCAGAAAGGATATCATCGTAGTTAATAGTGCTTTTATTTTTAGACATCTGATTATAGGAAGAGTTTGAATTCATAATTTCTAATTCAATCTTCCATTTATTTATTTCGTTAGTTTCAAAAGTAATCACGTTAAACACCCTTTCCTTCTTACAATGTTAACCAATGCTACCCGATACTCACATAACAGGGCGGCTGCTTATTCAGCAAACGCCCCCGTTTCTTTAATAAGATATTAGTTGTATTAGGTATGTGGTTAATTTTAGTTTTTATGTTATAAACTTGTATCATTAGTCTTTTTAGAGTATATTACCAAGATTGTGAATAAAGAAAGTGCTAAAACTATGGCAGGTAAAACAAAGTGATTAATGTACGGAATATTGACAACACCACTAATCAATAATCCAGTACCAAGGATTAAATAAAAGCCAATAGCAATTTTGGAGTTATTTTTAAACCCCATTGGCGCAACTAACCAATGAAATTTATTTTTATTTAACATAACTAAGAAACCACACATAATACTAAGAAAACCTAAAAATGACAGACTCATTTTTTTCACCTCCAAACCATAAGGAAATTCCAATGCTTTGTTAAAGTATCCTGCCCAATAATTGAACAAGGCTACAGCTAAGATAATTGACTAATCTTCAAAATCTATAGAATAGGTTAAAGCAGTTCAATAAATCAAGTTTAATCATAGTTCATTAATAGTTTTTATCAATTGTTCTGTGTTTAAAATAGTAGCAAATTCTTCATTCAAAGTAGCTAAAGTTGTATTATGAATAATCTCAGGTCCAAAATAATTACCAACTTGGTCATTCATCCCAAAGGCTGCAGTGGCATCTGAAATTAAATAAGTATCAAAACCTAAATTTCCACTCATTCTTGTGGTAGTAGAGACACAATGAGGAGTAGTTAAACCTACTATTACCACTGTTTCGATGTTGGCAGCATGAAGATATTCTTCTAGATTTGTTCCGATAAAACTACTGTTAACTGTTTTGGTCATAACGACTTCTCCTTCAAATGGTTTGGCCACCTCTTTTATCTGGAAGCCTTCATTTTTTGGGTAAAAAACAGAAGAAGGATTTTCAGACTTGTGCTGAACATGAATAACATTCCAGCCTTTTTTTCTCCAAGCTGTTAGTATTTGACCAATATTTTCTTCTGCATTGAGATTGTTTCGTTCTCCCCACTTGGGATCATTAAATGCGTCTTGAACATCTATAATTATTAAGGCATTATTGTTTCCATTCAATTTAAAACTCCCCCTTCTGGATACTCTTATAAAAAGAACATCCCAATTTCCTACTAAGAAATTGGGAGCTGTTCGTAAGACGATTGCTATTTTCATACGACTTTATCTATATGAATTATGAGTAGGATTGAATAATTCTTCTTCAGAACTTCGTACAATTGAAAAGTGTTCAACATTGTAATGTCCATGTAGTGTGTGATTATGATGCTTGATAATTTGTTCAGCGCTTAGTACCTCATTGTCTGTCGTAGAATGGCCATCCCCAACTAGTGTGACATCGAACCCACTTATAGTGGCAGTTCTAACTGCACTGTCAATACAATGTTCTGTTGCACATCCCATGATTACCAGATGTTTGATTTGAAGAGATCTTAGGTGACTTAGTAGCTCTGTTCCATGGAAAGAATTCGTAGCAGCTTTGTCGAAGATTTTAGATTCTGCTGGCACATTAATTCGTTCATGAATTTGAAACCCTTCACCTTGACCTTGTGCAATATCCGTGTCTCTTACAAAAATAACAGGAATATCAAATAATTTAGCCTTTTCAATAACCATATTAACATTTGAAATCAACTTGGATTTGTTAAACACAGCTCTTGTTTCCTGACTTCCTTCTATTAATTCTTGTTGTACATCAATAACAATTAGTGCTTGGTTCAAATGATTTTACCCTTTCAGATTGGGGGAAATGCTTGGTTATAAATAAATTAGTTAGGCAATTTCCCCGTTGTATTTTTTTCTACTATTTTTTTGTCTTTCATAATATCTACCTCCTGTATAAATTATTGAACTAAAAATCACAAGGGAATTTCCAGACAACTAAATCTTATCATAAAATAGCAGTAAAAGGATACTTTTCCCAGAAAGCTTTTCCATTAAATGGCCCGAAACAAGAAGAAAGAGCCTCATACCCACTAAGGGTTGAAGCTCTGAAATGTTAAAAATATTTACAGTAGAAGTCCTGGCGTAGCTTTCCACTAAGTTGAGCATAAATCTTTGTCGTTTCACTTTTCTCATGCCCCAGAAGGCTTTGGATCACTTCCAGAGGAGCACCGTTATTAATTAGATGAGTAGCATAGCTATGTCTTAATTGATGAGGGTGAATACTCTTCTTTATACCTGCTCTTTTTGAAACTCGTTTTATAATGTATCGAATCATATCAATACTCATTCGGTGTTTGGGCTTTCTCTCTGTTATAAATAGGCAATCCTCTTGATCGTCACGTTCATCCAAGTATCGTTTCAACCAAAGGGAGCAGCGAGTATTAAAATACACTTCCCTCTCTTTGTCACCTTTTCCATGAACAATCACAGAGTTCGCTGAGAAGTTTATGTCTTCCCGGTTTAGCTTGACAATTTCCCCTATCCGACAACCCGTCGAATAAAAAATTTCAAACAAGGCATTTTCCAAGGAGCTCTCGCAAGCCTCCCTTAAGTGTTCGATTTCAAGATCCGTGAGGAACTTTGGGATTCTTTTCCCTATCTTCGGTTCCTTTAACTTAGCAGCCGGATTGTATGGAAGATGCCCCTCATCATGAATCCACTTAAAAAGGGATCTGATGCAACGGACACGATGCCCCAAGCTCGCCGGTTTTAAATGGTCTCCTGAATGAATTAGATAACTCTTCAATTCGTCGGTTGTGAAGTCCTTTATGCTGATATCACCAAAGTGTTTTAACAGAAGAGTGTATTGAAAACAATAAGCTTTCAATGTTAGCGGAGAATAGCCTTCAATCTTCTTATCTAACTGATACTTTTCCCAGGCTTCAGACAGTCTCATCACGTCATCATCTCCTACAAGGCTGCCAACCAAGTAAACTTTGGTTCTAGTATGCCCATTCGGAAGATGGTTTATACAAAGCTATTAAATAAGTGTTCCTTTTTGTAGGAACACCTTTATGGCCACTGATCTTACATTAGCGCCCCCCGATTGTTGAACAAAAATTTTTATAAATTCTTTTCTAAGCAATAGTGTGGTTTTCCTTCAAAAATTACTTCTTTGAATTTATTAAAACCTAGCCTCGTCCAAAACAAAGTTCCTTTCTCATTCTCCTTATGGACTGCCAATCGTAATTTTTCTTTCCTTCTTTTCTAATAATGTCTTCTAATTGTTGAAATACTCCAAGTGAATTTCCTCCCCCTTGAAATTGCTTATGAATTACAAATAAACTTATCCAAGGAGTATTATCTGAAGGATTATTTATACAATAATCCACTAATCCTATATAATTATCACCCTGCTTGATTAGCAGTCGAGTAGTATTTAACTTCTTGGATTCTTTATATTCAGAAAGGATATCATCGTAGTTAATAGTGCTTTTATTTTTAGACATCTGATTATAGGAAGAGTTTGAATTCATAATTTCTAATTCAATCTTCCACTTATTTATTTCGTTAGTTTCAAAAGTAATCAACTTAAACACCCTTTCCTTCATTCAATGCTACCCGATAGTCACACAACAGGGCGGCTGCTTGTTCAGCAAACGCCCCCGTTTGTTCAGTAAGGTTCTTTTTCTTATTACTAATGAAAATACATCAAGAAGGAATTACTCGTTACCTTCTAGATACATAAGATAATTAGAAGATACTATATCTAGTTCTGTGTAGTTAACATCATTACAATACCTCTAACAATATAGATTATTAGAGGAGAGGAGGAGATTCTCCTAAAATGAACATATTTATACCCAATAAAGAAAGACTAATCCCTAGGAAAAATATCCAAGGATTATCTTCTGTTTACTTAACCAAGCCCCTTTCTTAAAAAATCTTAAACTTTTCAATTGAACAAAGAAAAAGCGGGAGATCAACAGTTCAATCTTCCGCAATAGCCCTTTTAACAAAATAATCCAATACTGTAAATTCTACTTCCTTTCAATTTTTTTAAAAATCACTAGAAGGAGTAAAATAATTAACCTCTTTGGAAAAATCAGACCTGTTTTATTCTACTCTTTCTACCCACTTCTCTTTCCTTGATTAACTAAATCGAACCTCTCCTGCATTGAGAATGATGGTGCCTCTCTATCACCACCGTCTGATGGCTTAGATATTTTCCCGCTTTGTTCGGAATCCAGGAGTAGCACTTTTAAGTTGGTGCTGATTGTATTTATGAAAAAGATAAGCATTGCAAAAAAGATGAGTGGACTAACCACAAGCCAAGGATTCACAAATATTTGATTTAAATTGATACTAATCATAGCCGCCCATTCATTTGTGGCTGTAAAGTATTCTGGTTCTGTTCCTCCAATACCAAAATTAATAATTTTTAGTCCACCAAGGGTGATATATATAATACCCAGTTGGATTAATAATGCGAGTGT
Organism: Bacillus sp. P14.5; assembly: GCF_003316765.1. Classification (GTDB taxonomy): domain Bacteria; phylum Bacillota; class Bacilli; order Bacillales; family Bacillaceae_B; genus Rossellomorea. The sequence continues at coordinate 6,013 of NZ_NIJF01000033.1, forward strand.
CTGAGAAATTTGTTCTGAAAAAAGCACAACTGAATGGCGACGAAATTGTGGCCAAAGATGGGCAGTAATGAGATGTCTCTTAGTTCCGCCTATTGTTTTTGATACCTGAATAAATTCGTTATGCATAAATATCTTCATCTCTTCACCAATATAAATGCCCAGTGAGGGTACGATTACAATGGAGATTACTAGCATTTGAATGAACAAATAATTTGTAGTTCCAAGTGAATTTAATTGGAATGCTTTATCTACATAAAAAAGAAGTGCATAAACTATAATAACAAGCGGAATAAACTGAAAGACTTCTGCCATGGCCTTTACATGTTTCACTACTTTTTGGGATAAAAAAGTATAAACCAGTCCAAAAAAGAAGCCGAATAACATTCTTAGAAATGCTATCCCAATAGCAGCTAAAATAGTGTACTTTGCTCCAACAATTAGTAAAATGGCCACGTTCCTTCCCAATTTGTCACTACCCATTGGCGGCATCTCTCGAGGGTTATATGGAGGAGCAGCTATTATCTTGCCACTAGAATCTTTCATATAATCAGAAGTATTACTATTAAAATCTGGATATATGTATGGTAGTAAGAAACTGGCTACTAGCATGAGTGCAATAATGAACAGAGGGATAGCTATCCCCAGTTTAGCTTGATTATTCAATTGTTGTCCCCTCCTTTAACCAAAACTTTAAAAATAAAGATCCAAGAGTATATAACAAAAAGAACGGTAGAACTATCATCAACATTCCTATTAAGAAAGCAGGTGGAGATGTTGTTGATGCTAACAACAACGCTTTCATGAATCCGTTTATATTAAAAAGGAGTTCTATGATTAACAAGTTAGATAGCATTAATAAAAAGACCGGTTTTGAATGATAAAAGAAATGAATCCACACGTTGCGAAACAGGTGAACCCAAAGCGTATAGAACTTTGAAAACCCTTTGGAATATGAAAACTCTATATACGGTTTAACCTCTTCTTCTTTCAATTGAAAAATAAAGTTCTTCATTAAGTAAGTGATTGGTAAGATAGCTAAACATACTACCGGTAGAAAGTAAATCCTATCCTCTCCGAGAGTATATATATCAAATAGTAGATAACCAGTTTTCTTATAAAGCCAAATAATTAAGAGCTGAAGCAGCACCACAATAAACACATCAGGTAAAGCATCAAGCAAATCAAGGATCCGAGTCACAAAGCGATTAATTTTTTTCGGTAGTACCATAATCATATAAGTTAAAACAATTGAAACAGTTATCGAGAGTATAAATGCTAACAACAGGATAAAAAACGAATAAAAATATGAATCAGCAAATACATCCTTTATTGGATAGTATTTACCGCTGTCCTCCCACTTTAGTTGAAGTGAGGTAATATCAAACATTTGCTGAAGGGTAGTTTTTAACGTTAATAAATAGTTATCTAAGTGAATTACTAGTTCATGGTCGTATTTGAGAATTGAACTCACACTACTTATTAAAAAAAATCCAAAGAAGACAAGCACCGTATATATAAATCCACTCTTAATGGTTTTCATGACTCCCCCTATTTCTTATCGAAAGATATTTGAAATTAAGAATTATTAATAGTAAGTTCACGAACTGAACCTAACCTTTGGCTATCGGTATAGTAATCAAATAATCACACCCATGTAATAATAAAGTCTCTTCCAGCAGAAAGAGACTCATAAGTCCTAAATAAGTTATGAAACCAAACGATTTTCATTAATTAACAAATTCCATAAGCTTCCCTTATTTTTCAACTCACCTGCTGCCTTAACTTCATTCTCCTCTATGATAAGGGCATATGGAACTTTTGTAATAGAATAAAGTTGAGTGATTTTATTTGATCGCATATAAGATACCCGGTCACCCAAGTTCTTTCTTATTATAACGTCATCATGATTTTCATCAGTATTTATCACTAAAACTTGTATTTTGTAAGTATTTATAATTCTGTCAATTTCTGGGATTACCTCCTTGCATGTAGCACAATTTGTATTGACGAATAATAAGATTGATCTTTTATTAAAGAAATCCTTAGAAACAACCTTTCTACCTTGACTATCCAATTCTCTGAAATTTGGAACTGTTTGTCCTTCCTGAAGTGACCCTACCTTTATACCATTAATACTTTCAATCTTCGACATGAACTCTCCTATATATCGAGCTAGATAGAATATAACAACTGTTTGAAAGATAACAATAATAGTTACCGCTAGTAATGAGACATTGTATAGTGTATTCACTTAAGCACTCTCCTCCTCAAATATTTTTACAGTTTTCATTATTTGGTCTCTCTTCTTATTTAGTAATAAAAGTATTTTTCCAATTGAAAAAAATAGTAATGTAGAACCACATATAAATATAAGACTAAATTTGGCCGTGAAAGGAAGCTGCTCTGAAATAGTTCCATAAAATATAATTACTCCAGACAAGATGATAATTAGATTTCTTAGTACTAGCCCCCAGTGGAGTTTCTCACTCTCTAAAACACTTCCACAACCACAACTGAAATCCGTATTTTTTCTTGCTAAATTTAAAGTAACAGCGGTTGAATATATGAAAACAAGAATTATTAGTGATAGTGCTGCTATTCTATTATTAGTAAATAAAAGGAAATTAACACTAATAAAGGATTCAATTAATAAAAAGAAAATCAAAGCAGGTTTGTTTAAAATTGATGGTATAAGGCTATACATTTTTATAGTTGTAAGATGTTTACTCCAATTTATGATTTTATCAATGGCAGTAAGGAAAAATAATAATCCTAACATATACTTCAAGATGATCATTAAATATAACATTAGATTAGAACTCCTTTCCTTGGATTTAATTTTGACTGGGCATTATAGAGATTATAGTATTCTCCTTCTTGTTCCATTAATTCTAAATGACTTCCTCTCTCTATAATTTCTCCATCTTTTAAAACAATGATTTCATCCAATAGGTGTGTAAAACTCATCCTATGTGTGACCAATATTAAAGATTGATCTGGAGTATTTTCGAGTAAGTTCTTAATGATGTTCACCTCAGAAATTGGATCAAGGCTTGAAGTTGGTTCATCGAGGATTATAAAATCTCCCGACCTTAAAAGACATCTTGCTAAGGCGATTTTTTGCCACTGTCCCCCAGATAAATCTTGGCCGCCTGAAAATAACCGCCCTAGAATTAAATCATACTTATTATCAAGTTGATTGATGAAACTATGTATGCCTGTTACTTGTGATGGTTTTATTATTTCACTTAAATCATTTAACTTATCGATATTGCCAAACCCGATATTTTCTCTAACTGAAAAATTGTATTTTTGGAAGTCTTGAAACAATACCGAAACATTTCTTAGGTAATCTTTCTTGTCTATAGTCTTTATATTCTTGTTATTGACTAATATTTGTCCCTCACTTGCAGCAAAAAGACCTGTTAAACACTTTATTAATGTTGTCTTACCGGATCCATTTGAACCTACAATAGCAATTTTCTTACCCTTTGAAATATTGAAAGTAATGTTCCTAAGTACTGGCTCTCGAAATCCCGGATAGGTAAAGCTCAGGTTTTTCACCTCAATTGATTCTATATTTTTAATATGATTGTGATCACCTCTTTGTTCTATCAATTCTTCTTCTAAATTCAAGAATTTTCTATAGTCTTCAATGTACAGAGCACTTTCATATATTGCCGAAAAATTTCTTGAAGTTGCACTTAATGAATCTTGAATTGATTGTATGGCCTGAAGAATTGCAACAAAGCTTCCGACCTTGAACCTACCGACATTAATAAAAAAAATGACTACAACACCTGAGATAGCGTAGGTCAGTACTAAAAAAAATTCTGCAATTAAACTAAATTTCGAATTATTTATTGTCACCTTTAATTCTTCTTCAACATAAGATCTGTAGTTGAACCTCCATTTTTTCATTAAGTAGTCAGATAAGGAAAACAAGCGTATTTCTTTTATGGAATCTCTTTGCGTCAGTAAATCTGTTATATAAGATTCTAATCTTCCGGTCGGTGTTAGAAATTTAATCAGTTCAAACCTCTTTTTACCAAATACCATTTCCACAATAAAAAGGGGTAACATACCTAGAAATAATACAAGTATAAAAATCCAATGCTTGGTTAGCAAAAAAGCTAGAACTGATAAGACTGAAATAATATTCTTGATCAGAGACGTGCTTTCAAATATGGTATTCAATAGTTTTGACTGACTACTGCTTATCCTTTGTAAGAAATTCTGTGTCTCAGGATTTTCAAAATTTATGTAAGGAATTGCATTACTCTTGCTAAAAATCGAAGAATTAACCTCTTCCCCCATTGCATTTTTAACTCTTTTATCTAGCACCGTACTAATATGTTGGAACACATATAAAGCATAGACAATAAGGATTTGAGCTAGAAACAATAAAATTACTTCCTCTAGATTGTTACCTTCTGTAATTAGTTGAACGACACTATTAACTAATGATTGTGTAATTGATAGTAAAGCAAGGGGGGCAAGTCCAGACAACACCTGTAAAATAATCAAAATTGACAACTCTATCTTTGCGTTTTTCCATGCTAAGGAAAAAGAGTATCCAATACTCTTTGTAATTTTCACTGCAATTGACAACCAATCAACTCCTCTCGTTCATTTTCGGAATAGTGTTGACATTCTGACAAATCAATATTACCATTAATTTGTAAAAAAGAAAACGTTTTCAAGGAGGTTGGTTTAAAAGTGATGGAGTTAATTGTTGGTTTTTGTATATTTGTAGCAGGTTTTGCCTCTCTTTTTAATTTTTTAATTTAAAAAGGAAGAGATATACTATGTTTCGTTTATCCAATGAAAATTTGCTCCAAGAAGAATTTATTAAAGTTCCCGCAAAAAATTTTGAATTAAGTGATACTAATGGTAAGTTTCATAACCTCAAAGATCTTGTTAAAAATGGTCTCATTCTCGTCTTTGTAGATGCTCAGTGCACTCATTGTGAAAATAACCTTGAGGAGTTTATTTATGAAGTAGGATTTAAATTCAAAAAAAACTTTGTTGTAATTTGTGGGGATAGTGATCTCAAGCAATGCGAAAAACTTTCAAGGTTATATGATCATAAATTCCTGGTACTACAAGGGGATAAGGAAGTATTTGCTGAATATGAGATTCCGTTCCTGCCTGCTTTTTATTATATAAACAACCAACAAATAATTACTAAAAAAACTCCAATACCATATCAGTTAATTCATATGCCAGCATAGTAATTTTACACCAACTATCCATGATACTTATTTAAAGGGGATGTTTTAAAATGGCAGGATTCTTATCTAAATTGACCAGTGGACCACAAAAAGCACCAGTTTGCTCGACTACTAGAAATGTAGAGTATTGTTGCGACTCTTCAGATTGTTTTAGAATTTATAAAAGCTACAGAGCTACTTGTGTTAAGAAAGTAGATGCTATGACTGGCTACGAATGTAGCGGTGAATATGTCGGAAGTTGCGGCTGCTAAGATAATTATAAGCTAATACTATAATTTTATATCACATGGAGTTGGTTTAAAATTATTGCCATGAAGAAACTGCTTTTATCTTAAAGCAGTTTCTTCTAATTAAACTTATAGATGATGTAAACAAGATCAGGGGGGGTTTAAAAGTGGGGATTAAAAAAAGCTTAATTATTGTTTATTTATTTATCCCTATGCTTCTGCTGTTAAGTGGTTGTAGAATAGTTTTTTTGGAAGAACCCTTAACTGAGCAAATAACAAACGAAAAGGTTCATCTTGATTCAAAAGTGTTTATAAAAAAAATAAACTTACAATTAGGCAATCAACTACCTTCCCTCCCAATACAATATTAACGGTAGCTTTAAGGCCATATCCAGTTGATTCGAGTTTGATCAACATACAAAATTATAGAGTTGACGCTCAAAGAGATAGTATAGTTTTAAAAGAAGTCACTGTTAATGCTGATAAAACTTTGGATGCTGTGATTCTAGATAGACCGGACCCTATGAAAAGATACCTCTTACAAGTAACTTTTGATCCGAAAATCCAAAAAGACTCTGTGAAGGAGATTTTTGGGGAGAATGGAGAGAGACTGTCAAAAGGAGCTGGGGTAGAAGAACTCAGTGATGGTTCCTACATCTTTAGAAAGTACATAAATATTATGAGCTATGAAGATCCAAACGGTATCGGAGGACCTTTAGACTTCCTTTCAAAATTAGAGATCGATGAGATGTATCATAGAGAAAAGCAATAATACAAGATTAGAAAAGAAAGAAACACCTTGAATAAAGAATTATTAAATGTCTACTCCTACCCGATCCAAATATATTAGCTTTAATAAGAACTTTCATCATCCAAACGTTATTTTCACCACCCTATAATTTAAAGGCTGCACCATTTTCTTTGAATAAATAACCATCCGGCAAACACGCTTAATTATTGATCCTTTAAATTACTTTCTCTAATAATTAACTATGTAGGTATAGGCAATCTCCTTGATAATAGGTACTAATTGTAAATGAAAAAGTCACATCAAAATAACCTGATTTTTCTGGAATGTTTTATAATCTTATTTCCCTTAATCCCCTTATAAGAGAAGAACCTATAATATTCCATTATTTTGTAATACCTGTGCAACATACTCTGCCATTAAATGGCCCTTTAACGGAACAACCCTTTCCAAAAAACGAAAAAACAGCCCTATTAAAAGGCTGTTCATCTGGTATTCCTTATTCCCCACACTGCTGAACAATTCTCTCTTCAAACCCTGCCTGCAGTTTTCTAGTTACTTCTCCCGGCTCTTCGGTTTCGAAGCTTTCTCCGGTGACTTTAACGATCGGCATCACTTCTGAAGTGGTGCTGGCGAGGAAGATTTCGTCTGCGGCGATAAGCTCTTCGATGCTGAATTCCTCTTCTTTAATAGTGATGTTTTGCTCTTTACAGATTTCCATGATCACTCTGCGGGTGATTCCGTTAAGGATCAGGTTTGTTGCAGGGTGCGTTTTGATGACCCCGTCTTTTACGATGAACATGTTGGATGATGATCCTTCTGTGACAGTTGAGCCCCTGTGGAGGATGGCTTCAAAGCAGCCACTTTGAGCCGCTTCCTGCTTGGCCATGATGTTCCCCAGGAGATTAAGGCTTTTGATATCGCATCTCAACCAGCGGACGTCTTCCACCAGTTTTGCGTGCACGCCTTTTTCCAACTTGTCTTTTGGTCTTTCGATTTCTTTTGTGTAGGCTGTAAAAGCTGGTTTCACATCTTTTTCTGGGTAGTGATGTTGCCTTGCTGCCACACCGCGGGAAAACTGAAGATAAATCGTTCCATCGTTAATATTGTTGCGTTTGACCAATGAAGCCAGGAGATTCTTCAGTTCTGCCAATGTGTATGGAAGGGTCATTCCGATTTTTTCTGCACTTTGAAATAAGCGTGCAAGGTGCTCATCAGCAGTAAAAAATTTTGAGTTGTAGACACGGATCACTTCATAGATACCGTCCCCGAATTGATATCCCCTGTCTTCGATATCGACTTTTGCTTTGTTTCTTTCAAGAATCTGGCCATCCAATATTACATAATCCAATGTCTTCTCTCCCTTTAGAAACTATTTTTTGGCAAGCTCTGCGATTGCCTGTGCATAAATTGCCGTTGCTTTAAGAATGTCTTCGACAAACATATGCTCATCTTTCTGGTGAGCCACATCAGCTCTTCCCGGGAATAACGGACCAAAGGCCACACCTGATTCCAATGACCTGGCGTAGGTTCCGCCTCCGATGCTTAATAGTTCCCCTTTATCACCAGTCTGCTCTTCGTAAACCTTTTGCAGGGTTTTTATTAAAACATGATCTTGGTCCACGTGATGCGGCTCTGAATCAGAGGAGTTTTCAATAGAGAAGCCGTGCTTTTCCACATGCGCTTCCAATGTCTCTCTGGCTTCCTTCATTTTAAAGGTAACAGGGTATCTCATATTTAACCCTAGTGATCCGCCGCTTTCATGGTCAAAACGCAGCTTGCCGACGTTGATGGTCAGCGGGCCAGTGATATCATCCTCATAATTGATTCCAAAGCTCCTGCCTCTTGAATCGCCATGGAAATGATTTTTGACAAAGCTGAAGTATTCCTTGGAAGTGGAATCAATCTCACTTCCACTTAAGAAGCATGCCAGAAGAAGACCGGCATTCTTTCCATTGTCAGGTTCCATTCCGTGGGCAGATACTCCTTCAAGTTCAAGGTAAAGATCGCCATTTTCCATATAGTACTTCCCTTGCAGGTCTTGCTCTTTCAGGAACGAATGGTAGGCCTGCACCAGTCTGGAGTGGTCTGTTTAGACTGAAATCCTGGCCTTAGCAAAATCAGGAACCATGTTGTAGCGTCTGCCTGATTCAAACTGAAGTACGCGGAAGTCGGCGTCTTCTCCGCTTCCAGAAACCTTTGAAACCAAGTCATAATCCGCGATTCCTTTCTCAGCATAAATGATCGGAAAATCCGCATCTGGCGCAAATCCCATTGTCGGCATTTCTTCCACCTTAAAATAGTGGTCAACACAGCGCCAGTCACTTTCTTCATCTGTTCCGATAATCATCCGGACACGTTTATCGAGCGGGATACCTAGTTCCTTGACGATCTTCATCGCATAGTAAGCGGCAATCGTCGGTCCTTTATCATCCATCGCTCCCCGGGCAAAGATTTTGCCATCTTTAATTTCGCCTCCGAACGGATCGACACTCCATCCATCTCCTTCAGGAACCACATCAACGTGGCAAAGGATTCCGAGCAATTCATCTCCTTGACCGAATTCAAGATGTCCTGCCAAGTGATCAACATTCTTAGCTGTAAAACCATCTTTTTCACCAAGATTCAATAAATATGTAAGAGCTTCTTTTACCCCTTCCCCAAGAGGCGCTTCGTCGGTCGCATTCTCTTCATCAAGGATACTTTTGATCTGCAGGAATTTCTGCAGGTCTCTTAATAAGTCACTTTTACGTTTCTCTACTTCTTCCATCCAATTAATATTCATAAGCAATCTCCTTTTCCAAAATGAGTTGACTACTCTCTATTCTATACGTTCTGCGGCTTCATGCAAATGATCATAAATTATTGTTGATGGGGTTAATGCGATCTTTTTCAATTATTGTGGCTCTCGACACTCGCCTCGGAGCCACTATAACGATCATTTTCTCTTTTAGTGGCTCTCAACATCTTCCTGAAGGACACTATCACGATTTTTTTCTCTTATAGTGACTCTCGACACCTTCCTGAAGGACACTATCACGATTTTTTTCTATTATAGTGGCTCTCGACACTCTCCTGAGGGACACTATAACGATTTTTCTCTCTTATAGTGGCTCTAGACTTCTTCATGAAGGACACTATCACGATTTTTTCTCTCATAGTGGCTCTCAACATCTTCCTGAGGGACACTATCACAATTTCTTTCTCTTATAGTGGCTCTCAACACCTCTCTGAGGGACACTATCTCGATTTTTCTCTCTTATAGTGGCTCTCGACTTCTTCATGAAGGACACTATCACAATTTCTTTCTCTTATAGTGGCTCTCAACACCTCCCTGAGGGACACTATCACAATTTCTTTCTCTTATAGTGGCTCTCAACACCTCTCTGAGGGACACTATCTCGATTTTTCTCTCTTATAGTGGCTCTCGACTTCTTCATGAAGGACACTATCACGATTATTTACTAATATAGTGTCCCTCAAAACTCCACTCAGTGAGTAACAGGCAACAGCTACAATTCTTTTAGGAAATTCCCTAAAAAACACCAAAATAATGCAGCATTGATATAGCCAGAATGGCGAAATACGGAATGAACGCCAGAGCCCTTGTTATGCTTTGAACTTTTATGAACTCAGCTTTTTCACTATATTTACTTCCAATCGGATGCTTGGTGACCAGCTTCTCCCAAATCCACTCGTTCCACGCGAAGATGGACAGCGCCACCAGAGCTGCTGCGCCAAGCTTCAGCCATAACGCGGGAAGTACAATCTGTGAAAAAGAAAGGACTCCGATGGACTGAGTGTAAGTCGCACTATAGGTGAAGTTCCGGATCAATACCTTGGTGAACAACTCAAGGTATCCAAAGGTTGGAGTCTGTCTCTTGAATATGCGCTGTGATTTCGGGAAAAGCAGCGGCTTGCTTCGTTCTGAAGAAACCGGTTGTTTTTCCACATGCTGCGAGAAGAGAAGGATGAGTGAAATCCATTTCATCTTTAAATTTCCCTCGATGTGCAGATTTCTTTTCATTGAATTTTCACTGAAGATTCTCTTTCGATTCAGAACGAGAGAGAAGAAAATCAACCCGATATTGACCAGCAGCAGGATGACATCCAAACCGGCAGCCATAAGTCTGTATGCAATTCCCCATAATTGCAGCTGAACGACGATAGCCAAAAGGAATAGTCCCGTCCTCTTCCAACTTTTCTTTTTACCTGCCAGCGCTCCTTTTACCGCCATATGGCTCCATTTTGAACTCAATAGGAAAACCATATAAACTACAAAAGCAAAGACACTGATGCTATAGTGGTTCAGCCAAAAAGGTGCCAGGAGTCCCCCGACTGCAAAGGTTAACAAAAATGTGCCCGCATAAGTGCTGAATATTCCCCATTTTTTCACACCGAGGAATAGTCTTTGATGCTTTACCAAAAATACCTGGTCGGCTTCCAGCAGGCACGTTCTGAAGTACCCTGTAAGAATGTACAAAAATGGGATGAGATAGAACAATTCAAATGGGACCTGTTCCACCCAATCCGGAATGTCTATCCACCACGACCTGTAAATCATCGTGCCGATCACCAGTGATGGAATGATTAAATAGAGCATGACGGTCCAGTCTGCGACGGATTTGAAAGCTTTATATTGAAATTGGAACCCATCTCGGTACCTTCGAGAGAAAAGCCGGAAACTATTCACTGCCTTCCCTCTCTTCATCAGGGATGCAATCATAGAGGCTTCCTCCCTCTGCACCGCATTCCTTTAAAACTTTTTCCAGAGGTCCGGAAGAGAGCATCGTCCCTTGGTCTATGATGACAAATTCATCGCAGATCCTTTGAGCTGTGTCGAGAACATGCGTACACATCAAGATTCCCGCACCTCTGCTCCTCTCTTCTTCCAGAGATCTCAGCATCAATTTGGTAGCATTCGGATCAAGTCCGATGAACGGCTCATCAATGATCAAGAGCTGAGGCTCTGTCAATAATGCCAGCACAATCATCCCTTTTTGCTGCATTCCTTTTGAAAAAGTCGAAGGAAACTGATGCGCGTGGTCAAACAGCCTGTATTTCTTAAGAAGTTCTTCGCCTCTTTGTTTGTAAATATTCTGCGGAATTTTCTCCACACTTCCGACAAAATCTATGTGCTCCCATAGGGTCAGTTCATCATAATATATCGGCCTTTCAGGAATGTAGGAATACGTGACACCCTCAGCAATGTCCGTTTCACCTTCCATGAACGGCAGCAGCCCCAGCATCCCTTTAATAGTCGTGCTCTTCCCAGCCCCATTGGAACCGATCATTCCCAGAATACTACCAGAAGAAATTGAAAAAGCAACATTATGTATTAAAGACTTTCCTGCTTCATATCCACCCTGCTCTATATCTACTTTTAAAATTGTCATAAGTTCCCCTCCACTAGATATATACGGCATAGTGGAAAAAAAGTTCTGTTTTTTAATTTTTCTGACGGGTATACATATACTATAAGGAACAACCCTTCTTCAAGTTTTAATTTTTTGTAAATTTGGACATTAACCTAGAATTCCTTTGTGAAGAGGGGTACAATAGAAGTGTTCCGACATCTATGGAAAACCAATAAAAAGGAGCTGTCTCAAACGGAATATATTCCTTGATGAGTAGAATCTCTATAAGCTGATATGCAGGCTTGCCTTTGGGAAAAAAGATGAGGGAGTGGTTTTTTGAAACCTTCAACAAATCGAATGCTGACTCGAATTAAATCAATCTACATTTTTATTAAAAAGAATGGCACTGTTACCACACAGGACCTGGTAGATGAGTTCTGCATTACTCCGCGCACCATTCAAAGAGATCTGAATGTATTGGCTTACAACGACTTGGTAGAAAGTCCAGGACGGGGCCAATGGACAACGACGGAAAAGAAGGTTAAAATGACCTCCTAGCTACATAGATTAGCGGGAACACCAATACTAAAAATGAACATTAAAATGGATACCAACAAAAAGAGCTGACGCGGATTAGATCGCATCAGCTCTTTTCTTATTCTATCTTGAAGTTCTTCAATTCCTCGACTTCCTCATCCGTCAGTTCCCGGTATTCCCCAAGCTCAAGAGTTTCATCAAGCGGCAGCGGTCCCATAGACATCCTCTTCAAGTAAATGACCCGTTTGCCCACTGCTTCAAACATCCTTTTCACCTGATGGAACTTTCCTTCGGTGATCGTTAATTGAATTTCTGACCTGAGCCCGGAAGAGATGATGTTAAGTTCACCCGGTTTCGTTTCGTATCCATCCTCCAGCGTAACTCCTTTGGCAAAAGCAGCCACATCTTCTTCTGTCACTTCTCCATCAATGAATGCAAAGTACGTTTTGGGCACATGCTTTTTCGGTGAAAGCAGCTGGTGTGAAAGCTGACCGTCATTAGTGATCAGCAACAGGCCTTCTGTGTCTTTATCAAGTCTTCCCACAGGAAATGGATTGAAGATCTGATCCTCCATCTGGAGCAGATCAATGACCGTCTCTCCCTCAGCATCTTCCGTGGCAGACAGGACACCCGGCGGCTTGTTCATCATAAGATAGACGAACTCTTTGTAAACGACCTCTTCTCCATGGACGGTAACCGTATCTTTTTCAGGATCAACCTGAAACTTTGCATCCTTGACCACTTCGCCGTTGACAATGGTACCTCCGCCTTTTAAATGTTTTTTACTTCTTTTCTGCTTCCATATCCCATATTAGATAACAATTTATCGATTCTCAAATTTTGTCACTTCCCATTCTGTAGGTAATGGCCTATACCCTTTCAAAGGCTTCGCATAGGCTGTAGTGAATATATAAATAAGGCTGTTTTCGCATACATTGTTGCTTTTCGGAAAAAACCCAAGAGCCGGATTTTTCCCCTGGTACTAAGGGTTTTCTCTCAAATCTGGGAGAGAAGCTCTTTTCTTTTCATGTTTACCAGGTTACTCCCCTGAACTATGGTTGTTTTTTCAGAATTGGCGTCAAATAGCAACAAAGTTTACGAAAAGAGCCATAAATAATGCGAGGTGTGCACGTATGTATCCTAGACAGCAAGGACAGGGCGGATTGTTCCTTCCCCTGCCTCAATTCCCGCAGACTCCCGGTTACGGCGGAGGCTATGACGGAAGCTATGGCGGCGGAATTGGTTCTTTTGAAAACCGGCTGGACCGTCTCGAAAAGCAGTATCAGCGCCTGGACCGCAGGGTTGACCGGTTGGAGCGCCAAGTTGACCGAATTCAAAGGCAGTTGGGTTATTAGGCCATATTTAAATTTAGATAAAAACGAAGAGGCGGATTATTTTATGACCGCCTCTTTATTTCTGAAAAATTGTTTGGAGTGGTTTGCCTTTCTCTCCTTTTACTTAAGGGGATTGGAGCGGAAGCCGCGCGATCTCCTGCGGGCCAAGCGGTCGTCTAGTTCCAGCGCCTAGCCCCTCGGGGTCAAATAACCTCAAGAGAATAAAAGGAAAGACCGCCTTTTTTTCTCTTGAGAACATTTGCCTGTCGGGGCTGACCGAGGCGCTTCCACTTTTAATGACAGGTGAGACCAAGGTTACGTACCCACTGGAACGTAACCCCGCAGGCGAATCCAGCTCCAGCGGCCAACGACTAGCAGATTTCGGTCTCTCTTCTTGCCAATCTAGCTGCATGGCCCCAACGGCTAGCTGACTTCCCTGCCTCCTCCTTGCGATAAGTCAACATCAACTCACTGTGTTCGTTGTGTTTCCTTTATCTCATGCGGAGTCAGTCCAGTCCGTACGCCGCTGAGCGGGGCCTTTCCACTTTATATAGATAAGTTATCATCGAATCGCTAGCACTCTTCGTGATTCATTTATCTCATGCGAGAGCCCTAAAATCTGTACGTCGCTGATCGGCCGCTTCCGCTTTTTATGAAGCTGAGGAGGCTCACCGCCCGCCCCGTAGAGTCGCGCGGCTGGAGCGGAAATCCATTATTTTTAAACAAGGCTCTTTTCGTAAACTTTGTTGCTATTTGATATAAATTTCGAAAAACATCACTAAAATTCACCTTTATATCCTGGTAAGCAAGAAAGAAAAGAGCTACTCGCCACGTTAAGAGAGATAAACATTAGTATTCAGGGGAAAAATCCGGCTCTTGGGATTTTTCCGAAAGCCACAATCTATACGAAAACAGCCTTAAACAAAGATAACTTTTCCAAAAATCGTTTATAATCCCCACTCTTATAGCTTGTTCGATGATTAATAATTCATTCGGCATAGTCCATCATTTTTACAAGCCTTCTCTTACTGTCCCATCCTCAGCTTTCTTCTGACCTTGGCCGCCCTTTCGCCGAACAGCCTGTCAGCAAGACGGGATCTGAAGCTGAGATAGAAATAAATCAGCGCACCGGCACCTCCGCAAATCGCTACGAGAGCAATGGCCTGCATTTTGGCTGAAGGATCGAGGAAGTTAACTAAAATCATATATAAGACAATGACCGCTGCAGCCATCACTGCGTTAAACATGATAATCAGCAACGTTCTTCTGAAAACGGTAGTGTATTGATAATTTCCATAAATCTTAATCACGATAAGGTTGATGACAGTCGCTGCCAAATAGCCAATAGTCGTGGCAAGGACTGCTCCTTGTGTTTCCATCAATTTAATCAACGGAATATTCAGTATCAGCTTTACCAACAAACCGACCAGCAAACTAAGTATCGTATATTTTTGCTTGTCTATGCCTTGAAGGATTGCTGCAGTGACAGCAAACAATGCAAACAAAATCGCTACTGGGGCGTATGTTCGCAGCACTTCTGTTCCAAGGTCACTATGGCTGTAGAACAGCGTATACGTTGGCTCTGCCAGCAACGAGATTCCAAGCGCAGCCGGAATCGTCAGGAATAACAGAATCTGAAAGGTCTGATCAAGCTGACGGTTCATCTTGCCGTATTCGTTTTTTGTAAAAGCTGAAGTGATCAAAGGCAGCAATGACATAGAAAATGCCGTAGCCAATGAAACAGGGATGATAACGAGCTTATGGGCAGCAAAGTTCAAAACACCGAAAGCCGTATCCGCTATATCCGCATTACCGATTGCCCCCATCGCTCTGTTGAAAGTCATTTGATCGACAAGCTGAAACAAAGGATTCGCAATACCGACAAAGATAAACGGAATCGAGTAGGCAATGATCTCTTTATAGATTTCTACCAAGGAAATGTCCACTGTTCCTTTATCATCTTCCAGCATTCTATCAAAGCGGGGCTTTCTCTTGAACCAGTACCAAATCAAGGAAATCAAACTGGCGGCTCCCCCGACAAACGCACCGAAAGTTGCAACGCTGATAGCGGTAGTCATATCTCCTTTGATCACATAAAGGACGACATAGACACCGACCAGGAGGAAGACGATCCGGACAATCTGTTCAATTACCTGGGAGACAGCCGTCGGTCCCATGGAATTGTGTCCTTGAAAGAATCCCCTGATCAAGCTCATAAATGGGATAATGATCAAAGCAAAGCTGACCGCCCTGATGACCGTTGTAACCTGTTCAACCGTAATAACCTGCTCTTTACTTGGTATGGTGATTTCAGCAAAGAAAGGAGCAAACGCATACATGATCAGGAATGAGACAATACCTGTAAGGGTCATCAACACGAGACCGGATTTGAACAGCTTCCTTCCAACATGATACTCTTGCATAGCATTATATTTAGAGATGAATTTTGACACTGCCAGCGGCACCCCTGCCGTCGCAATCGTCAAAAAGATCGTGTAAGGGACATATCCATAGGAATACAGTGAAGTCGGTTCAACTTCATTTCCCAGTAAAGCGTAAAACGGTATAACAAAAAAAGACCGAGAAACTTTGAAATAAATACGCCGAGCGTTAAAATAAACGTACCTCTAATTAAAGTCGATGACATAAAAATTCCCTTCCGAAACTTCTAATTTCACACTATAGGTAGTTTACTATTCAGGCTTATGAAACACAACTAGAAAGCAATCGGATTAGGGTTTGTAATCTATGGCAAATAGCATTAAAATTAGCGGTGACAGCGTGAAAGATGGTGGAATGAATGAAAAAATATGATGTAATCGTCATCGGAGGAGGGCCATCGGGTTTGATGGCATCCATCGCCGCAGGAGAAAACGGCGGGAAAGTCCTCCTGATTGACAAAGGAAATAAGCTCGGCAGAAAGCTGGCAATCTCAGGCGGCGGCCGGTGCAATGTGACAAACAGGCTTCCAATTGAAGAAATCATCAAGCACATCCCAGGAAACGGCCGCTTTCTCTACAGCGCCTTTTCAGAGTTTAATAATGAAGATATCATCTCTTTTTTTGAAAAACTGGGCATTGAACTGAAGGAAGAAGATCATGGCAGAATGTTTCCTGTTTCCAACAAGGCCCAGTCTGTTGTAGATGCTCTTTTAAACAGAATGAATGAGCTTGGCGTCGAAAAACGAACGAACTCACCTGTTAAAAAAGTGAATTATGTGGACGGCCGGGCTGCAGGTGTTACATTGCAATCCGGTGAAAGCTTCGCTGCCGGGTCCGTCATCATCGCAGTAGGCGGGAAATCCGTTCCACACACAGGTTCCACAGGTGACGGCTATGCCTGGGCAGAAGATGCCGGGCACACGATCACAGATTTATTTCCGACAGAAGTTCCGCTCACATCTGATGAGCCCTTCATCAAGGAACGCGAACTTCAAGGATTGTCTCTTCGTGATGTCGCGCTCAGCGTCCTAAACCCGAAAGGAAAAGCACTGGTCACCCATAAAATGGACATGATCTTCACCCATATCGGCATTTCCGGACCAGCTGTCCTTCGCTGCAGCCAATATGTCGTCAAAGCAATGAAAAAATGGAACCTGACTCATGTGACCATGCATATCGACAGCTTTCCCGATAAGAATGAAGAAGTATTGTTTCAGGAGCTGAACTCTCTTATCAAAAAAGAAGAAGAGAAAAAAGCGGTGAAAAACATACTTAAAGGTTTGATGCCGGAACGTTACCTCCTGTTCCTGCTCGAGCGTGCCGAAATCGATCCCGGCCAGCAGGGCATCACTCTCTCTGGTGAAAAAATCCGCGAATTGGCCCGCCTGGCAAAAGGGTTCACCTTCACGGTCAATGGAACCCTATCCATTGACAAAGCCTTCGTGACAGGAGGCGGCGTGTCCGTGAAAGAAATCCAGCCAAAGACAATGGCTTCGAAAAAAATGGACGGGCTTTTCTTCTGCGGCGAAGTCCTCGACATCCACGGTTACACAGGCGGGTACAACATTACGTCTGCCCTTGTAACTGGAAGGCTTGCAGGTGTGAATGCGGCTTTGAGTGCGTTGGAAGTCTCGAAATAAGTGCTGTGAAAGCGCCGGGTCCCTCTCCTTCCATTCGGTTGGAGAGGAAGCCGGCGTTTTTTTGTTACACTTTAGCCCTTTGTAGCACGACCAGGGACAGTTCCTCTTCGCGCTTTAAAGTATTAAAGTGAAATCTAGCAGGTCGTATCTGTGTATAAGGTGATCGTATAGTTGCATACTCCGCTCAGAATTGTGAATAACCCGATCGTATTCTTGCATGTTCCGCTCGCAAAGCCATCCCACCCATAAAACGAGCTCCTAACTTCCGTCACTTTCAGATGACATAACCCTATTTTCCACCGTGAGCCACTCCATAAATCACTTTTTATAAACAATCATCGCGGAAAAACAATAGATCTGCTCATCATCCACATCTTCCGGCATGGCAGCCACATGATATTTAATATCGACGATGCTGTCTTCGTCCACCGACTTGAGGAATCTATTCATATCTCTCTCCAAATCCTTTTCATGTTCATAATCAAATACTTTCACCTGGATCATGATCATTGCTCCCTTTTCACATAGATTCTACTAACATTCTAGACATTTTTTCTAATTTTCAGTCATGCAGAAGCATGCCTTTACATCAAATGCGGGAAGGCGTGAATCCAAAAAGGTATATTTGCTACATGAGTTGCTTTAAAATCGATAACTCCTGTATTTTGATAGTCATTCTGGGTACATGGGTTGCACCTAAACCAAGAACTCATGTATCCAAGGAGACTCGCTGGGTACATGAGTGACATCAAAACTGGTAACTCATGTATCCACATAGCCGCTCTGGGTACACGAGTTGCATTAAAACCACAAACTCATGTATCCACGCAGACTCGATGGGTACACGAGTGACGTCAAAACCAGTAACTTATGTACCCACATAGCTGCGCTGGATACATAAGTTGCATCAAAACCAGCGACTCATGTACCCACATAGCCGCTATGGGTACACGAGTTGCACCAAAACCACGAACTTATGTATCCAAGGAGACTCGCTGGGTACATAAGTGACGTCAAAACTGGTAACTCATGTATCCACATATCCGCTATGGGTACACGAGTTGCATCAAAACCAGGGACTCATGTATCCACGCAGACTCGATGGGTACATGAGTTGCACCAAAACCAGGGACTCATGTATCCACTCAGACTCGCTGGATACACGAGTTGCACCATAACCACGAACTCATGTATTCACGCAGGCTCGTTGGGTACACGAGTGACGTCAAAACCAGTAACTCATGTACCCACATAGACTCGATGGGTACACGAGTTGCATCAAAACCAGGGACTCATGTATCCACGCAGACTCGATGGGTACATGAGTTGCACCAAAACCACAAACTCATTTCTCCATGCAGGCTCGCTGGGTACACGAGTGACGTCAAAATCGGTAACTCATGTATCCACTTACGCTCTCTGGGTACATGAGTGACGTCAAAACTGGTAACTCATGTATCCACATAGGCTCGCTGGGTACATAAGTTGCACCATAACCACGAACTCATGTATCCAAGGAGACTCGCTGGGTACATGAGTGACGTCAAGAACCAGTAACTCATGTATCCACATAGCCACTATGGGTACACGAGTTGCATCAAACCAGGGACTCATGATCCACGCAGACTCGCTGGGTACATGAGTGACGTCAAAATCGGTAACTCATGTATCCATGCAGGCTCGCTGGGTACATGAGTTGCATCAAAACCAGCGACTCATGTACCCACATAGGCTGGCTAGGTACACGAGTTGCACCATAACCACGAACTCATGTACCCACGCAGACTCGATGGGTACATGAGTTGCATCAAAACCAGTAACTCATGTACCCACGCAGACTCGATGAGTACATGAGTTGCATCAAAACCACAAACTCATGTATCCATGCAGGCTCGCTGGGTACATGAGTGACATCAAAACCAGCGACTCATGTACCCACATAGCCGCTCTGGGTACACGAGTTGCACCACAACCACGAACTCATGTATCCAAGGAGACTCGCTGGGTACATAAGTAGCATCAAAATCCGGAACTCACGTATCCACAAAATATAATTCCAAAAATAAATTGACTTTTTCATCCAAGGAAAATATAATACTTAAAAATAATGAAACATTGAGAAGGATCAGTAGGATGATCCGGTCATTGAAAGAGAGGGAGCTCCCGGCTGCAAGGTTCCCATTGGCCTCCATCCGAACCTGCCTTTGAGTTCTGTAGCGCATACAGCGGTTCAAACCGTTATCATGATATGAGAGTAAAGCTTTGCTTTGAATCAGGGTGGTACCGCCAGTTTTTCTGGTCCCTGACATAGCAGGGCTTTTTTGTTTTTATAAAAATTTGGAGGTGCAAGGAATGGGAAAAGAGTTTGTAAAGAACATCACTGGCATGGATGAAGATTTTGCTCAGTGGTATACCGATGTTGTCACAAAAGCTGAATTGATCGATTATTCCAGTGTCCGGGGGTCAATGATCATCCGCCCCTACGGCTATGCTCTTTGGGAAAATATCAAAGATGCACTCGATAAAAGAATAAAAGAAACCGGGCACGAGAATGTCTATATGCCGCTCTTTATTCCTGAAAGCCTGCTTCAAAGAGAGAAAGATCACATTGAAGGGTTTGCTCCGGAGGTCGCCTGGGTCACTCACGGCGGTGATGAAGAGCTGCAGGAGCGCCTTTGTGTGCGCCCCACATCAGAAGTCCTGTTTGGCGAGCACTATAAAAACATCATCCATTCATACCGCGACCTGCCAAAGCTTTATAACCAGTGGGCAAACGTGGTGAGATGGGAAAAAACTACGAGACCTTTCCTGCGCACGCTTGAATTTCTTTGGCAAGAGGGACATACATGCCACGAAACTGATGAAGACGCTCATGATGAAACAGTAAAAATGCTTGAGGTATATGCGGAGCTTTGTGAGAACATCCTTGCCATCCCTGTCATCAAAGGACAAAAAACAGAGAAAGAAAAGTTCGCAGGAGCCAAATACACTTATACCATCGAAAGCCTGATGCACGATGGAAAAGCACTGCAGTCCGGGACCTCCCATCATCTAGGTGACGGGTTTGCCAAAGCATTCGGCATCCAATTCTCCGACCGTGAAGGCAATCTTCAATATGTACAGCAAACGTCATGGGGGTTCACTACCCGCATCATCGGTGCGATGATCATGGTCCATGGTGATGACCGCGGCCTTGTCATTCCGCCAAAAGCAGCTCCAACCCAGCTGATGATCGTGCCGATTGCCCAGCACAAAGAAGGTGTATTAGACTTTGCTTACAACCTGAAAGACAGATTAACAGGCACCGTTCGGGTAAGTATCGATGCCAGCGACAAAAAGCCTGGCTGGAAATTCAATGAATATGAAATGAAAGGGATTCCTCTTCGTTTGGAAGTCGGCCCTCGGGATATTGAAAATAACCAGGTCGTCATTGCCCGCCGAGATACTGGGGAAAAAGTGACGGTCAGCCTGGATGAGTTGGAAAGCACCATTGCCCAGCTGCTCGATGACGTACAGAACAACCTGTTTGAAAAAGCTCTTAAACACCGAGAGGAAAAAACAAGCATTGCCTTGAACTTTGAAGAATTTGCGGAAAAATTGGATTCCAACAAAGGATTCATTAAAGCCATGTGGTGCGGTGACCAGGCTTGTGAGGTAAAAATCAAAGAAGAAACTGGTGCAACTTCACGCTGCATACCTTTTGAAGAAGAGAAAGTTTCAGATGATTGTGTATGCTGCGGCAAGGAAGCAGAACAGCTGGTTTATTGGGCTAGGGCTTACTAAATAGAAAAAGGATGACCGTTTTTGATAACGGGCATCCTTTTTCAACATTCACTCAATCATCTGGTTAGCAAGATCAATTAATACTTCACGCGTATCATATTTTTCAGCATTTGAAATGTAGATGTTGATATGAATTCCTTCTCTACTCTCAAATTTGATCGTTCCTCCATCATCCCCTAGATTCAATTCGCCTGTTTCTCCCTTTTTGAGTTCTACTTGCTCAGGAGACTTATTTCCCTCTCCAATAATTTGCTGTTCAAAATCAACCGCACCAATCATAATAACTTCCCTGCCATTGGTAGCTCTAAAGTCTACCGAGATATCTTTTCCATCTGAGTTCGATTCGAAATGCCAGTCATATATCCTGTCTACTGCAAATTCACCTTCGAAAGGGAGATCCTCAGGTAATACTAACTTAAATGGCAAAGCGTTAAGGGCATCGTCGACTGAATCAGCCTTATATGATTTGGGCTGGTTGCTTAAGAACTTGGTTCTTTCTTCTTCAGTCATATTTTCCAAGCCGCCTTGACTTTCTTCTTCTTTTAAAAGAGAAGTATCCAACCTCTCAGGCTGCCTGTCTGCCGAAAATGGCAGAATTCCAGTCTGGCTGCCAATAATGCCAAGTAACAGTAGAATCGCCGCACCTGCCAGACCCCAGCCTAACAATTCAGGAAACCACCTTCTCTTTGGCCGGAGAGTTTGATTGTTCTCTATCTTAGTGAGCAGTTCATTTTCCTCTCTTTCAGAAAAAACCCGTCCTTCTCCGATATGGTTGTGAACAGCATCTTGAATTCGCTTATTGTTCATTGAGATCGCCTCCAAGCTTTTGGTTCAAAAGATCACGGGCACGGGATAATCTGGTTCTGATCGTAGAAGAATTCATTCCAAGTATTTCTGATATTTCTTCAATTTTTAACTCTTGATAATAGAAAAATATGATGACTTCCCTGTATTTCACCGGAAGAGCAAATACTGCTTCACTCAACTCTGTTTTCTGCTGCTGTTTCAGCAAGTAGTGTTCGGGGCTCTCTGTTTTTGAATTTGAGGAGAAAGTATTCGTAAATAATAGCTTTTTATAATGCCAGCTTCTCAGATAATCCTTCGCTTTATTGGCCGCAATAGATAGAATCCATGCTTTCGCCGAGGTTTCATTTTCCAAGGTATCCATCTTTTGAAAAACAGTAATGAATACTTCCTGTACCAAGTCCTCTGCTGCACTCCAGCTTTTCACGTAGGAGTAAATCAGCCTCTTAACATCCTCGCCGTATTCGGTGACGAGGTCTCGGATTGACCGCTCTTTTCCTGTACACTGTTCAGCACTCTTTGTCATATCACACCACCATAAATCGTATTTTCACTTAACAGACGATTGCCGTTTATAAAAAGTCCCAAAATATGTTGAAGAAATTCGCTAAAAGGACTAAAATCAGCTGGTTATGAAATGTTTATCGGCGAACCGCTTTAACTTATCAGCGCTTTTTAACTTTTATCGGCGTAATTTTGGTTTTTATCCGCACTTTCAGGACTTTTATTGGCGTAAAACCAGATTTATCAGTCAAGCGGCAAATTTCGACACGCACATCACGCACCCTATGTTCCTCACTGCAAGCCCCTTCCCTAAACAAAACAAAAAAAGCACGCCCGAGAGCGTGCTTCCACCTAGCTTAAACGCATTTGTCCTTTGGCTGTGTCTCGCCTTCCCACTCGAGCATGCCGCCTTCCATGTTGACGACCTTGAAGCCTCGGTCATGCATGAACTGGCTGACTTTGCCGCTGCGGTTGCCGGAACGGCAGATGAGGATGTACTCTTTGTCTTTATCGAACTGATCAAGAGATTCTGGAATGTCGCCCATTTTGATGTGTTTTGCTTTTGGGATCATGCCTTCTTCTACTTCTTCGTCTTCACGGACGTCGACAAGGTCCAGATTCGCTCCCTCATCCAGCATTTTTTTCAATTCATCTGTTGTGATTGTTTTATAGCTCATTATGTACCCACCTTTCTTCTTTATTTTTTCATTATATCAGAGCTCTATGCACGGGAAAAATAAGAAGGCCGGCACCCAAAGCGCCGGCCGGAATAAATTAGTTTGCTACGATGTTAACAAGTTTGCCTGGAACAGCAATCACCTTGCGAACTGTCTTGCCTTCGATAAACTCCTGAACCTTCCCATCCTGAAGGGCGATTTCCTGAAGCTCATCTCTGCTGATGTCACGAGGTACAGTCAGCTTGGCACGAACTTTTCCATTCACCTGGAACACAATTTCGATTTCGTTGCTGACAAGCTTTGACTCATCATAAGAAGGCCACTCTGCATAAGCTAATGTTCCTTCATGGCCAAGCTTGCTCCACAGTTCTTCGGCAAGATGCGGAGTGACAGGTGCTAGCATTTTCACGAAACCTTCAATGTACTCTTTTGGAAGTACGTCTGCTTTGTAAGCGTCGTTGATGAAAACCATCAACTGGGAAATTCCTGTGTTTAAACGAAGTCCTTCAAAGTCTTCTGTCACTTTTTTCACCGTCTGGTGGTAGCTCTTCTCCAGATCTTTGTTCGTTTCGTCTTTGACTTTTTCGCTGATGCTTCCATTTTCGTCTACTAGAAGTCTCCATACACGATCAAGGAATCTGCGGGAGCCGTCCAATCCGTTTTCACTCCAAGCGATTGAAGCTTCCAGAGGCCCCATGAACATTTCGTACATACGAAGTGTATCGGCACCATGAGAAGAAACAATCTCATCTGGATTCACGACGTTTCCTTTGGATTTACTCATCTTCTCGTTGTTTTCCCCGAGGATCATCCCTTGGTTGAACAGCTTTTGGAATGGCTCTTTCGTTGGCACTACGCCGATATCGTAAAGGAATTTGTGCCAGAAACGTGCATACAGCAAGTGAAGCACAGCATGCTCTGCTCCGCCGATGTACATGTCGACCGGCAGCCAGTGGTTCAGGTTCTCTTCACTCGCAAGTGCCTCATCGTTATGAGGATCGATGTAGCGAAGGTAATACCAGCAGCTTCCCGCCCATTGCGGCATTGTATTGGTTTCACGGCGTCCTTTTTTCCCTGTTTCAGGGTCTGTAACATTCACCCACTCGCTGATATTGGCAAGCGGAGATTCACCTGTTCCCGAAGGCTTGATTTCCGTCGTTTTCGGAAGTGTCAGCGGCAGATCTTCAACAGGAACTGTCGTTGTCGTGCCGTCCTCCCAATGAATGACTGGAATCGGCTCGCCCCAATAACGCTGGCGGCTGAACAGCCAATCTCTCAAGCGGTAAGTCGTTTTCTTCTCACCGACACCTTCTTTTTCAAGCCACTCGATTGCTTTTGTGATTCCCTCTTCTTTTCCAAGACCATTAAGGAAATCAGAGTTTACATGCTCACCGTCGCCTGTGTACGCTTCTTCGTCCACATTTCCGCCGGCTACAACTTCTTTGATAGGAAGCTCGAATTTTTTCGCAAATTCATAATCTCTTTCATCATGCGCTGGAACCGCCATGATTGCGCCTGTTCCGTAACTCATCAATACATAGTCGGCAATCCAGATCGGCATTTTCTCGCCATTGATCGGGTTGACTGCATATGCACCAGTGAAAACGCCTGATTTATCTTTTGCAAGGTCTGTACGCTCAAGGTCACTCTTCGTTTTCACTTTATCAATATAAGCAGCAACCGCTTCTTTTTGCTCGCTCGTTGTGATTTCGTCTACCAGCCCATGTTCAGGAGCAAGCACAGCATACGTTGCACCGAAAAGGGTATCAGGGCGGGTTGTGAAAGCAGTGAACTTCTTATCAGTGCCTTCAATCGTAAAGTTGACTTCCGCTCCTTCAGAACGGCCGATCCAGTTTCGCTGCATGTCTTTGATGCTCTCCGGCCAGTCAACCTCTTCAAGGTCTTCAAGAAGGCGGTCTGCATAAGCCGTGATTTTCAGCATCCACTGTCTCATCGGACGGCGTTCTACCGGATGCCCTCCACGCTCACTTTTTCCATCAATAACTTCTTCGTTTGCCAGTACCGTTCCAAGTGCAGGGCACCAGTTAACGGCAACTTCATCGACATAAGCAAGATCTTTTTCATAAAGCTTTGTAAAAATCCATTGCGTCCATTTATAGTACCCAGGATCCGTTGTATTGACTTCGCGGTCCCAATCATAAGAGAATCCAAGAGCCTTGATCTGGCGGCGGAATGTGTTGATGTTCTTCTCCGTGAATTCTGCCGGGTCGTTGCCAGTATCAAGCGCATACTGCTCTGCCGGCAGGCCGAATGCATCCCAGCCCATTGGATGAAGGACGTTGTATCCCTGCATTCTCTTCATGCGGGAAAGGATATCTGTAGCCGTGTATCCTTCCGGGTGCCCTACGTGGAGGCCGGCACCTGATGGATACGGAAACATATCCAGTGCATAGAACTTCGGTTTATCCTTTTCAGTTTCGGTTTTGAATGTTTTTTGTTCTTCCCAATAATGCTGCCACTTTTGTTCGATGTCTTTGTGGTTAAAACTCATTGTGTGGAGCCTCCTTTTTTGATAAAAAATAAATTACTGTCTCAATCACTTTGCTTTTCCTAAAAGGGTTCGTTGATTTCCGCTCCAGGATGCTCGACTCCGCGGGGCGGGCGGTGAGCCTCCTCGGCTTTGCCTGTGGGGTCTCACCTGCCCGCTGCTCCCGCAGGAGGTCGCTCATCCTTCCGCTCCAATCAACTCTGTAGAAAAACCCATTTTCAAACTAAAAGCATAGCCCTTGAAAACCATTAAAAACAAAAAACTCCCGCCCCAATTATTAATAAATAATAATTGGGACGAGAGGTCTTTGATAAACTCCCGCGGTACCACCCAGATTAGTGTACACGCACTCACTTAATTCCATCCTTAACGCGGAAAACGGCAGGCATTACTTAGGTTCACACCCGCAACTCAAAGGCGAGTTCATGATGGTATCCGGTTGACTTTCACCTGCCGTCAACTCTCTAAAACGGTTCCTCATCATTACTATTCCTTATCAACGTTGAATTCTATACAACTATTGTATTCACTATTTTATGCAAAAGTATACGGAGTTGCAAGCCTAAATATTTTTATTTTTCTCAGGTATTTTTCTTGGTGTCCTTTTAGAAAAAAAGACCACCTTCATGAAGAAGATAGTCTTGGAATTTAGGAGATGGATATGGAGACAGCTTCTTTCTTTTTCAAAGACTTGTCATAGACTGCTGTAAAGATAATGGCAATGGCAAATAATCCGATTAAAGCTGTAAATAGGAATGAAATGCCGAAACCATCCACGAGCAGCCCTCCTAATACTGGACCGATCATTCTTCCGCCAGTCGCTGTACTGTTGACGATTCCCTGGTAGAATCCTTCCCTGCCCTTTGGAGCAAGGTCATTGGCGATGGTCGGAACCGCCGGCCAGATGAGCATTTCCCCGATGGTCATTATAATCATCGCAATTGCGAACATTTGGAAAGCATCAGCCGTCGCAGCCACACCGAATGAAATCATGAAAATGACAATCCCGATCTGAATCTGCATCTTTAAGTTATTTTCAAAGCGGCGGATGACTTTGGACAGAATTGGCTGCGCCAGGACGATTAACGCACCATTAATGGTCCACAGCAAGCTGTATTGCTTCAGGCTGATATTAATTTCCTGTGTATAGCTTGCGATGGTCGACTGCCACTGCACATAGCCGATCCAGCACAGGATATAGGCTGAGCAGATCAAAATCAAAGCTGTGAATTTAGCTTTATTTTTAATAAATGCGCCTTCTTGAATCACTGAAGTCTGCTTTCCGGTATTCACACTGATGTTCTTGTAGCCAAAGAAGGCGATCAAGAAGAAGACAACATACATAATCAAGTTTGCTAGAAAGATATATTGAAAGGAATAAGAAGCAACAAGCCCTCCGAGTGCTGCACCGACCGCGACGCCGACATTCTGCGCAACATAGATGGCATTGAATGACTTACGCCCGCCTTCAGGCCAGACAGACCCTGCCATGGCGTACACAGAAGGAAAAACGATACCAGAACCAAAACCGACGATTGCAAGAAAAATAACATAATGAGGCCATCCATGATAAAAATTCATTCCAACTAGAGCCAGCAGCGTAATGATGATTCCTGTTAAAATTGAACGGTATCCACCGATTTTATCAAAGAGACTTCCTCCAAACAGATTTCCGATGACACTTGCCCCGGCATTCAACATAAGGACCAATCCGGCAACTGATAATGACTTGCCAAGATGCGAATGAATGTAAATTGTATTCAACGGCCATAAAAACGATGCTGCCGTGACATTTACCATCATACCGGCAATCAGCAGCCACAATGATTTAGGCATAATGAGCGCTTCCCTTCCCTGAGATATTTCGATTCTCAAAATGAATTATAGGGCTTTTCAGGGCACTGCGCAATACACTTTGGAATAGAGAGATTATTCCAAAAAAGACTGGGATATTTTCACCAAACCTTGTCGGATTAATCGGAGATGGTTCTGTTCATTCATGATGTTTTTCTGGGAGGCTTTGAAGGACAGCTCACAGCTTCACTTCCCTTTTTTCTGCACCGGTTTTCTTTTTTTCTTTGGCTCTTTTCTAAGAGATTGTTGCTATTTTATCCTCCTCTTCATTTTACATAGAACGATTGGAGCGGAAGGCGTGCGACCTCCTGCGGGACTAGCGGGACAGGTGAGACCAAGGTTACGTACCCACTGGAACGTAACCCCGCAGGCGAATCCAGTTCCAGCGGCCAGCACCTAGCGGATTACTGTCTCCTTCCTTGCGATAAGTCATCATCGAATCGCTGTCGCTCTTCGTGATTCCTTTATCTCATGCAGGAGCCCTTAAATCCGTACGGTGCTGAACGGCCGCTTCCGCTTTTTATGAAGCCGAGGAGGCTCAACGCCCGCCCCGCGGAGTCGTGCGCATGGAGCGGAAATCCATTACTCTAAAAACAGCAACAATCTTTGCGAAAACAGCCTTTTCGTTTACATTTCCTACACTATCCGGCTCCCCCATCCGCTGCGAAAAATCTGCAAAAAGCGACTAAACCACCTCACATCATGTTTCTTTTAACATTGAATGCTTACGATAAGCTTTAAAGTAACTTCTCCAAAAAAGGATTGCCATAAGTGCGGGCAGCAGCTTCATGAGGACAAATGGAGTTTCAAATAAAAATGCTTTCCAAAATAATGAACCGTCCATACTCCACAGCCCCTCATGATATAACTCAGCATCACTGTAGAACATAAATGAATAAGCCAAAAATAAGGTACCCAGCCAAAATGAATAATTCATCAATCGCTTATAATAATTACCCTGTGATTGGCGGTCAGAGAAGATTTCATTTTGAGCATCGTTTTCTTTTTGCCAATACCGTATGCCGCTAAGCCAGGGTCCCTTTAAATAGTGCCAGCCAAAATCCTCATAAATACCTTTGTATTCCGCGAGCTTTTCCTTAGGCAGATTATCTTGATAATCAAGCCGCATTACATATCTCTTGTCCGTTTGTTCAAAAGTGTATATTCCTGACCCACTAATATTTGTACAGCGATAGCCTTTCTGTAATTGCTCGTTCAGCCATTGCTCTTCTTTTTCAATATTAAAAAATACTCTAAACTTCTTCATTTGATTCACTTCCTTCATACAAGGATAAAATATGCACAAGCCTTTCTTGTTCCATTTTCAAAACGTCGTTTCCTTCTGAAGTAATCATATAGATTTTTTTCCTGCCGGAGTTTCCAACAGATTCAATCCAGCCATGCTTATTCAAGTTTTCAATCGCCCCGTATAACGTACCAGCCGCTAATATAACGCTGCCATTGCTTAATTTTTCTATCTTCTGCATTGCGGCATATCCGTGGAGCGGTTCACGCAGAGCCAATAAAATATAGTGCATGGTTTCAGACAATGGCAATAACTTATGTTTCATACTTTCACCCTCTATTCAGTTCGACTATATAGTTCAACTTAATAATAATGTATTACAGTTCAACTGAATAGTCAACAAAATCCTTAGAATCTACAGATAAATTTTTATATCCAAGCAAAAAAAGTCGATTTCCTTAATATTGGGAAATCGACTCTCTCAGGGATAATATTTTTAATCAAATAAAAGGGCTTGGCAAAATCGATGTGATTAGCCACTCCCCTTTACTAATATTTTTTATTTTTAACTTGCAAACATAACCTGTGAATCAACTCATCTACACACTATGAGCAAAATCCAGCAGCATCTTCTGATACATGTAAAGAGATTTAACTTCGACATTTTCCTTGTTTCCATGCCAGTTTTCACCGACTGGGCCGAATTCGATCGCGGGAATGCCAAGCTGCGCAAAGAACTGAGTGTCAGCCGCCCCATGCTGGCCGAAGAATACAGCTTCTGAGCCTGTATTTTCTTCGACAGCCGCTTTGATTTTTTGCACGTAGAAATCCTCTATATCCGTTCTTACAGGCTTACTGAACATGCTGACGAACACTGAGCTGTCAATCGCTCCTTCAATTTGCTTCACCACATCATCTTTTGTTTGGTCAGGGAGGTACCGTATGTCATACTTCAGAATACACGTTCCCGGTACTTTATTATAAGCATCTCCCCCTTCAATCATTGCGAGATTGAGGGACGGCGTCGGGTAGTATTCAGAGCTTTCTTTCATAAAGGGCAAATCTTTTATTTTTGATGAACTTCATAAGCCTCTTCTATCGCATTTTTTCCTTCCCACGGTCTGCTTCCATGGGCAGGAATTCCCTCCACTTCAATATTAAGTCTTAATACTCCTTTTGCCTGCAGGGCGATGCCAAGCTGTGTCGGTTCAGAACAAATGACAAAGTCGCCTGTATAGCCTTCTTCGACCAGATGGCCTGTGCAATTAAAGCCGCCGATTTCTTCATCGGAGACGATTTGCAATTGGATTTTGGTGTTAAGTTCCTCATCCTTCAATGCAGCCATCGCCTTCATCATACACGCCACTCCCGCTTTCATATCAGCAGAACCGCGCGCATAGATCTTTTCATCCTTCTCACGGGGAATGAACTGCTCCTCCTTTCCGCTGACCACATCAATATGGCCGTTGAAAATAACCTTCTTGTCTCCGCTGCCGATTTCTGATACAAGCATTTTATATCCGTTGTTTTCTATGATATTTACGGACAGTCCATTTTCCTCCAGCCATTGACCGCAGAACTCAATTGCCTTGTTGCTTCCTTCTTTTGTCGAACTATTGATTAATAGTAACTCTTTTAATAGTTCTTTTAGTCCTTCCATAATCATCCTCCTTTAATAGAGATGCTAATGTTCATTTACCACGAACGAGAACGGATGAACCTTATTGATTAATAGTTTGCGAGAAAAGCCGTTCCACTTCTCTTATCACTTTATAAAAATCTGAAAAATTTTAAAAACAGACATATTCACATTCTATAACACCTATAATTATTGGAATTCAATCAATCCTTTGAAGTGAAGGACAGCTGCCGCAACCTCCAAGGCATTCTAATTGATGATGAAGGAAACGGGATTGCTCCCGAGAATACCCACAATATGACTGCCAACAATTTTACGGCCGCCTGCGGAAACGGTTAGCACTCTTGGCAGAAGTCAACAGATGGATGGACGCATATAAAAAATCGTGATAAAACAAAAAATCCAGCTTGGGCATTGAAATCCCGGCTGGATTTTTTATTATTAAGAGTCAAGTACGCTCTCTTCTTTAACCAATGCTTTTATTTTGGCAATCCGCTTGTCATCCATTTCCTCTATAGAGAACTCAATATTATTAAAATTAACTACAGGACGCTCACTTTCATTCGGAATGAAGCCCAGCTGCCCCAGCACAAAACCATTTAATGTATCAAAATCCTCTATCGGCAAATCAGCCTTCAGCACTTCTTCCACTTCATACAGATTGGTAGAGCCCAGAATCATAAAGGTTTCCTCGTCGAGTTGGTTTATTTCATCTTCTTCCAGCTCAGGTTCATCATACTCATCCGAGATGCTTCCGACGATTTCCTCCATGATATCTTCTATCGTCACAACCCCATCTGTTCCTCCATATTCATCTATTACAATCGCCATATGTGTATTGTTTTTCTGCATTTCCGCAAATAATGAATCAATGCTTTTGGATTCCAATACATAATATGGATTTCGAACAAGTGTCTTCAGGTCAAAGGTTTCTTCCCCGCCATTTTCAAGGAACTGAATGAGGTCCTTTACATGCAGGATACCAATGATTTGATCAAGATTCTCTTCATAAACAGGAAAACGAGTATATCTTTCAACATTCACAATATGGGCTGTTTCCTCTAGGTTCAAATCATAAGGAATTGCCATAATATTTGTTCTATGAGTCATTATATCCGAAACGTCCTTGTTGTCTAACTCAAAAATATTGTTGATCATTATCTTCTCATTTTCCTGTATCGTGCCCTTTTCTTTACCGACATCGACCATCATCCTTATTTCTTCTTCTGTCACATTTTCATCCTCTGCATTCGGGTCCACACCAAACAACCTGACAATCGTGTTGGTTGATAAGGTCAGCAACTTAACGAAAGGAGAAGAAACCTTCGAAAGAACAGAAAGCGGCACCACTGCAAACCGCGCAATCCCTTCTGCTTTTTGAAGCGCAAGCCTTTTGGGCACCAGTTCTCCCAGTACAAGCGTGAAATATGAAAGGATCAGCGTGATCATGACAACTGATATCGTTTCCAATACGGCCGCCGAAACCGGTACCCCCATATCCAACAGGACGTTAGTAAATCTGCCTGCAAAGCTTTCGGCTGCAAAGGCACTCGCCAGGAAACCAGCTAACGTAATCCCTATTTGGATGGTGGCAAGGAACCGGCTTGGTTCAGACAAAAGGTTATAAAGAAGGATCGCTTTTTTATCCCCCTTCTCCGCATCCAGCTTTACTTTGTTGTCATTTAATGAGATTAAAGCAATTTCTGACGCGGCAAAAAAAGCATTCAGCACAATAAGAATGAAAAGTATCAACAACTCTATCCCCAATTAAGTTTGCCCTCCAAGTGTTCATCATTTTAATTATACTTACAGATTAATCCTATTATATTTGTATAGAAGCATATTACACAAACTCCAATTTCGTTGAATTTGGCCTGAATAAAGGCTGAATTTACTCAAAAAACAATGCAATGAAGTATGCTTTCTTTTATTATTGCGTCCTTGCGAGGCCAATCATTGATTTTTATTTTCTGACTATTTTGGACCAGCAAAAGTTAGGTGATTTATCATATAGTTCTATACCATCCCAGCACGCCTTTCAATTTCTTAGTACATTTTTTGACTAATCGTACCATCTCTATTTTTGATGATACTGTTTCCGTCTTTACCACCTTCGAACAGAATTACATCTACAAACAGTACAAAGTGCCTCTCTATAAAAGAGAAGCACTCAATATTTACTGATTATCCAATTCCCGGTTCTTGGATTTCACCGGCTGGGCATGTTCTTCATAACGCTTTTTGGCTTCTTTTACCGGATTGTACTCTTTACCAAACTCGGTATCAAGGTTACGATCAGCATTCCTTGTTTTCTGCTCGGGATTATTTTGCTTTGAACGTTTTTTCAATGCAATTTTCCCCCCACGGAATCAGGATCATGATCCAGCAGAATCATTTCATTTTGAAATTGCTGAAGCTGCAGGCGCATTCTGTGAAGCTGTTCACGCTGCTGTGAATTGGCGCTGTTCGCAAGATGCCTGATATCATTTACGGCATCTTCGACCATCTGCATGGCATCTGTATACTCTTGATCATGGTAATGCTCCTGTTTTGTTCCTGATTTATATTGCTGCTGGGCATAACGGAGTGCATCCTCACATTTTTGCAAGCACTCATCAACCGATTGTCTTGTCGCCATCATTATCCCTCCAAAAAACTTCATAAACGAAGCTGTGCTTCTTTGTTTATTGTTTGTTATAAAGATGGAATCATCAGTAGAAAAATTTTCCTTTTGCAACTGTAACCGTGCTGTAATTGGATAAGGCGGCCTTTCATGATAAAATGCTTCTATCATGACCAGAGAGATACATAAGGAGGTGTTTGTCATAAAAGAGACAAACCCATTTCCGTATGCCGCTGATATAAAACGGTATCATACTTGGAATTATCATTTGAGAAATCATTTTGGACATAAAGTTTTTAAAGTAGCTCTGGATGGGGGATTCGATTGCCCCAACCGCGACGGCACAGTTGCTTACGGCGGCTGTACCTTCTGTTCGGCAGCAGGCTCTGGAGATTTTGCCGGAAGCCGAGTGGACCCGCTTGAAAAGCAGTTCAACGATATAAAGGACCGGATGCACCGCAAATGGAAAGACGGCAAGTACATGGCCTACTTCCAAGCTTTCACCAATACCCATGCACCCGTTGAGGAGCTGCGGGAGAAATACGAATCAGTTTTAAAGCAGGACGGCGTTGTTGGAATTTCGATTGCTACAAGGCCGGACTGCCTGCCAGATGATGTTGTTGAATATCTCGCAGAATTGAATGAGCGGACTTACCTCTGGGTCGAACTCGGACTGCAGACCGTCCATGAAAAAACAGCCAGCTTGATCAACAGGGCACATGATTATCAAACCTACGTTGAAGGTGTCAATAAACTTCGCAAGCACGGAATTCGTGTATGTTCCCATATTATTAACGGACTACCGCAGGAAGATTACACGATGATGATGGAAACCGCCAAAGAAGTGGCCAAATTGGATGTTCAAGGGATAAAGATACACCTCCTTCATCTCCTTAAGGGCACCCCTATGGTAAAACAGTTCGAAAAAGGCCAGCTGGAGTTCCTTTCATTTGAAGAATATGTAAGCCTTGTCTGCGACCAGCTGGAAATTCTGCCGCCAGAAATGATTGTTCACCGCATCACGGGAGATGGTCCGATCGACTTGATGATTGGACCGATGTGGAGCGTTAATAAATGGAATGTCCTGAATGCCATAGACGCTGAGCTGCAGCGCCGGAACAGCTGGCAGGGAAAATATTATAAAGCGGAGGTGGAAGTATGAAACTCGAAAAAGTTCTTCCGTTTGCAAGACAATTGCTTTCTGCGGCTGTAAAACCGGGTGACATCACCATTGACGCCACATTAGGAAACGGCCATGACACCCTTTTCCTCGCTCAGCTTGTCGGAGAAAATGGGCGGGTTTACGGATTTGATGTACAGGAAGACGCTCTGTTCAACACCAGAGAAAGACTTCAAACACATGGCTTGCAGGAACGGGTAACGCTCTTTAAGCAGGGACACGAAACAGTCGGCAGTGTCATTCCCCCTGTTCATTACGGGAAGGTAACTGGAGCTGTCTTCAACCTGGGCTATCTCCCAGGCGGGGACAAAACGATCGTCACCAGACCCAAGACAACGATAAAAGCCATTGAAAACCTTTTGGATATGATGGCACCGGAAGGAATCATTGTGCTTGTCATTTACCACGGTCACCGTGAAGGAGCCGTGGAAAGAGATTATATCCTCAGGTATGTCGAACGGCTGGATCAAAATTATGTCCATGTCCTCCGCTACCAATTCATGAACGGACTCAATAATCCGCCCTTCATTGTTGCACTGGAAAAAAGATAAAAGGATGTCCCGAGGCTGCGGGACATCCTTTTTATATTTGAGAGTTCTGGTTCTTTTTTGATTGATCCACGGCGGTCTTTAAGGGCATCATCTCTTAGTGAAGCCGCTGCCTTGAGGTATCCTGTACGCCTCTTGGGGACATCTTCTTCATGACTTCGCGGGCTTGTTGTACCCATGATGACCTCATGGGGACATCTTCTTCATAACTTCTTTGTTTTGATGTACCCATTGAGGACTCTTGGGGACATCTTCTTCTCCACTTCACGAATTTGATGTACCCATAAAGGACTCTTGGAGACATCATCTTCATAACTTCTCTGTTTTGATGTACCCATGAAGGACTCTTGAGGACATCAACTTCATGACTTCACGGTTTTGATGTATCCATAAAGGACTCTTGGAGACATCATCTTCATAACTTCTCTGTTTTGATGTACCCATTGAGGACTCTTGGGGACATCATCTTCACGACTTCACGGATTTGATGTATCCATGAAGGACTCTTGAGGACATCATCTTCATGACTTCACGGTTTTGATGTACCCATAAAGGACTCTTGAGGACATCATCTTCCATGGTTTGCTATTCTGATGTTCCCTTGAAAGACTCTTGGAGACATCATCCAGGCCATATCCCGGTTTTCATGTATCCAAGAGACCCTTTTGACGACATCATCTTTCCCACTTCTCTATTTTGATGTTCCCAAGACTATGTATGAGGACATCATCCGTTCACAACAACACATCCGCCACCAAATCAAATGACTTCAGCTTATCTTCAAAGTCATAGGTGATGGTGACCAGCATGATTTCATCAGTTTGATATTGTTCACTTAATTTAAGCAGCTGCTTTTTTACTTTTTCCGGGCTGCCAACAACCATGCGTTTACGGTTTTCCTTGATTCTCGCTTTTTCAAAAGAACTGTATTGATAGGATGCTGCTTTTTCCGGGCTTGGCGTCCCATTAGAACGCATACCTTGTTCAACCATCAGGATTGATAAGTCGATGCTTGAGGCTACCCGTTCCGCTTCTTCTTCCGTTTCTGCGCAAATGACAAAAACGGCTGCCATGTTCTGAGGCTGCGCAAGAAACTTTGATGGCTTGAAATGCTTTCGATACTGGTTTGTATAATGTGGTCCTTCCTCGCCATTTATAAACTGTGCAAATGTGTATGGCAGGCCTTTCTCTGCCGCCAGCATGGCACTAGAAGGACTTGATCCAAGCATCCATACGTCCGGCTTAGTATTGATGATAGGGGACGCCTGCAAGCCTTCATAAGGGTTGTTTTCTGGACGCTCGTCAGTCAGATAACCGAGCAGATCGTCAATTTGTTCAGGATATTGATCAACGTCGCGATAGCTTCCGTTATTCAAAGCCAATGATGCTCGAGGCATTCCGCCCGGGGCTCTGCCGATACCTAAATCGATCCGGCCGGGATTCAGCCCTTCAAGCACCCGGAAATTTTCTGCCACTTTGTATGCGCTGTAGTGAGGAAGCATCACGCCGCCTGATCCTACACGGATTCTCTCCGTTTTGGCTGCCAGATGAGCAATCAGTACCTCTGGCGAAGAACCGGCAAGAGTAGTTGTATCATGATGTTCGGACACCCAGAAGCGGTTGAACCCGAGCTTTTCAACATGCTGGGCCAGCTTTACTGTATTTTCAAGAGCTTTTTCGGGGCTCATCCCTTCTGCTATTGGTGATTGATCCAACACACTTAATTTTAAAGACACTCTTCCCCAACTCCTTCGTTCCTAGTGCATATTATTATCATTTTTGGGAAAAGAAATGTCCACTAACATGCTTAAAGGAACTTCATATCTCCTTGAACATAAGTGAAAGCGCCGACAGACAAATAGACCAATAAGAAAAAGACGCCTCTTCCTTTTATTCTCTTCGGGTTATTTGACCCCGGGCGGCTATGTCTGTTCCAATGGATACCAAACATAGGGGCTGAGACTCGACTTAGGTATTATAGTTAAATTTATCCAAAACCCATTCTATAATTCCCTGAAAAAAAAACAGATGACCCTTTCTCCGGGCCACCTGCCTCTATCAGGAACTTCTCTTCCATCCCTGAAATCTTCTATATAGTTTTCCATTGTAATAAAAAAACTTTGTCACCCAGCCTGAAGCATTCAGAAATTCTTTTGAAAAAGAGTGCACCTTTTGCTGTTTCCAGGCTTTTTCATCCTATTGATAAAACCAGCTCTTGAGCCTGTCCGTTCTTTCTTCTTTCTTCACATGCTTATGTATTTGCAAATCACAGTAGTAATCGCAGAGCTCATGCAGATAGGGCTTGATGGAAGAGTAACCAGGCACCTCTTTTAAAACAGATTGGCATGTTTGGACAAGGCCGGCCAGGTATCCTCCATCATCCTGGTCCTCCCTGAAGCGGTAATAGTGCCTAAGGGGTGCCTCTATCGTCAATGCATCTTTCATGGATTCATGGAGAGCCGCAAAGTCTTGGGGATCCAGGGATGTACTGCGGTCGCACAGATTATCAAGATAATCACTGATGGTCTGGTAGGCCACTATGAATTTGATAGCCTTATCTCTTTCCATTAACGCAAGCAAGGCCAATATCGAGCCTCCTTCACAATGGAAGGTTTTATGCTGGATACTGGCAAGTGCCTGCGTCCTCAACTCCTGGTTGGGAATTGCATCTGCCTTTGCAGTCCAGAAAGCCAGCTCCCTGTGAACTGCCGGAAATACCTTTCGATACACCTGACTCATCAACGAAATGGGATGAGTGGGTATGGACATACTCTTCACCTCACACGATTTGTCATGCAACTTAATCCTTTACTACATACCCGATTGTTTTCAATCTGGTTTCCACAAATGTTTTAGCGTATTCAAACACTTCGTCCCGCTCAGGTTCGTTAAAAATTTCGTGATAAAACTTCGGCCATTCTTTGTAATGCATTTCCGATAGCGAAAGTTCATTGAACCACTTTTTCACGAGAGACTTGTCTACAACCTTATCATCGCCGCCCTGCATAACTAACAAGGGGATATCGGGCATCTTTTGAACATTGGCAAAAGCCAGTTTGATCGCCTTGTCCAATTCACGATACCAGCGCACAGAAACCTTCGTTACATACAGCGAATCGTTGCTGTCGATTTCCCTTACATCCGCGTTCCGTGTAGCAAGATCCACTGTCAACCCTGATGAAAATTTCACATGCGGCGCCACCTTGTTCAAAATATGCGAGAGCATGTCAAGCGGCTTAGGGGGACGCTCAACAAGTCCCAGACATGGAGAGGACAAAATCAGGCCTGCAATATTGATATGTGACTCCTGCATCATTCTGGCCGCCACAAGACCGCCCATACTATGTCCGATCACAAACACAGGCAAATCAAATTGATAAGCCGCCTGTACCCAATCCTTCACCTCGATAATATATTCATCAAAAGAGTCGATATGTCCTCTTTTGGCACGCGAAGTCATGCCTTGGCCAGGCAAATCTCCCATAATGACGTGATAGCCGGATGTCCGCCACATTTCAATGAGCCACCCATAACGGCCATGATGCTCCATTGCACCATGAATAATGACAATGACCGCCTTCGCTTCCTGTTCAGATTCCCATTTCCACATGGCTGTTCCTCCTTAATCAACATTCATTAATGATAGCTACTTATGATAAACTCAATTTGTTACGCTTTTTTCAAAAAGATAGCTGCTTATGATTTACCTTCATCCCTTATTTTCTTTTGAGATTGAAGTGTCACACTCATGATCTTCCAGGGACTAGCAGGCGTTTATTCCAGCACCTTGCCCATCGGGTTGTGCGTCTGGTAAAGAAATCCATCATTTCCACGGCCGCGATCTTTGCGAAAACAGCCTTTAGTTAAGACTTATTATAACTGCCTTTCGAAAGGAGAAGCAAAATGATTTATGAATATTATGGTAAAATACCAAAAATAGCTGAAAGCGCCTATATTGCTGATTATGTAACGATTACTGGAGACGTCATTATCGGGGAAGAATCTTCGGTCTGGTTCAACAGTTCCATCCGCGGTGACGTAGCTCCTACCATCATCGGCAGCAAGGTCAATATCCAGGATAACTCAGTACTGCACCAAAGCCCTAATAACCCGCTTATCCTTGAAGACGAAGTCACCATTGGTCACAGTGTTATTTTACATAGCTGTAAAATCAGAAGAAAAGCGTTGATCGGCATGGGCTCAACCATATTGGATAACGCAGAGATCGGGGAAGGCGCCTTCATCGGAGCCGGAAGCCTGGTTCCGCAGGGAAAAGTCATCCCTCCGAACACCCTTGCATTCGGCCGCCCCGCAAAAGTCATCCGGGAATTAAACGATCATGATATCAGTGAAATGAAAAGGATTTCCAGGGAGTATGCTGAAAAAGGCCAGTACTACAAATCACTAAAGCCTCTTAAGTAATAGATTCTACTGTTTTTTACCCATTATCCCTTCCAGTTATTCTTTATTGGGAGGGATTCTTTAAATGGTTGCTCTTCCGTTCAGGTTGGAAGGGGTATTTTGGGGATGATTTTGGGTGGGCGCCATCCTTTCCCAGGCATTTGAGCATTTAGAATTCTTGAGACCCCTTTTTACTGAACCTTAGCGCTATTGGGGTCTCTAGAGGGTTTCTTGAGACCCTTTTCAGCTGAATTTCCCGGTCCTTGGGTGCCTAGAGCTCCCCTTGAGACCCAAGAACACTGAATTTTTTGATCCTTGGGTCCCTAGAGCACTCCTTGAGACCCTCCACCTCTGAATATCCTAATCCTTGGGTCTCTTGAGCTCCCCTTGACACCCAAAAACATTGGTTTTCCTTATCTTTGGGTCTCTAGAGCCCTTCTTGACACCCAAGAACACTGATTTTCCTGATCCTTGGGTCTCTAGAGCCCTTCTTGACACCCCAAGAACACTGATTTTCCTGATCCTTGGGTCTCTAGAGCCCTTCTTGACACCCAAGAACACTGATTTTCCTGATCTTTGGGTCTCTAGAGCCCTTCTTGACACCCAAGAACACTGATTTTCCTGATCTTTGGGTCTCTAGAGCCCTTCTTGACACCCAAGAACACTGAATTCCCCACTCCTTGGGTCCCTAGAACCTTTCTTAATGACCTTTCCAACTGAACCCCTGCACTTTGGGCGGGCAGCTAGAACCATACTTGAAACTTTTTTTGCCAAAGACCCCCTCACAACCAAACCAATCTCCAAATACACAAACAGCCCGAAGCATACACTCCGGGCCAAAACATATAACCAATATAGAATTAAGCTTGAACCTGCTGTTTAAGAACCTCAGCTTTGTCAGTACGCTCCCAAGGAAGATCAAGGTCGTTTCTGCCAAAGTGGCCGTAAGCAGCTGTCTGCTTGTAAATTGGACGGCGCAGATCAAGCATTCTGATGATACCCGCAGGGCGAAGGTCGAAATTGTTGCTGACCACTTCGATCAAAGCCTCTTCGGATACTGTACCTGTACCGAATGTGTCGATGGAAATTGATACTGGACGAGCTACACCGATTGCATATGCAAGCTGAACTTCGCATTTATCAGCAAGTCCGGCAGCAACGATGTTTTTCGCTACGTAACGGGCAGCATAGGCAGCGGAGCGGTCAACCTTTGTCGCATCCTTACCAGAGAATGCACCACCTCCGTGGCGAGCATAACCGCCATAAGTATCAACAATGATTTTACGGCCTGTCAGACCAGCATCCCCTTGAGGTCCGCCAATAACGAAACGGCCAGTAGGATTGATGAAGTATTTTGTTTGGTCATCGATAAGCTCTTTAGGAACAACTGGATCGATGACATATTCTTTAAGGTTCCGCTGGATACGCTCCAATGAAACTTCAGGATGGTGCTGAGTTGAAATAACGATAGTGTCGATGCGTACAGGCTTGTCGTTTTCATCATACTCAACTGTCACCTGTGTTTTACCGTCTGGGCGAAGGTATGGAAGTACATCATCCTTGCGCACTTCAGTCAGGCGGCGGGAAATTTTGTGAGCTAAAGAGATTGGAAGAGGCATAAGCTCTTTCGTTTCATTACAAGCGAATCCGAACATAAGGCCTTGGTCTCCGGCGCCGATTGCATCGATTTCTTCGTCGCTCATTTGTCCTTCACGGGCTTCAAGCGCCTGGTCGACACCCATTGCGATATCGGCAGACTGCTCATCGATTGAAGTCAATACTGCACAGGTTTCAGCATCGAAGCCATATTTCGCGCGGGTATATCCAATTCCTCTGATTGTCTCGCGTACAATCTTTGGAATATCCACATAAGTATTCGTAGTGATTTCTCCAGCAACCAGCACTAGACCAGTTGTCACAGACGTTTCGCAGGCTACGCGTGCATTAGGGTCATTAGTTAAGATTGCATCTAAGATAGAATCGGAAATTTGATCACAAATTTTATCTGGGTGTCCTTCAGTTACGGACTCAGATGTAAACAGACGACGTTTAGTTGACATCGGTGTTCCTCCCTTAATAAAAAATAATTGACAGAACAGAAATCCGGCCTGTTCTCAATACTTAATCACGGTACTCATTCCCTCAGTAGTATGAAGTAAACATGGAGATTTTATCAAAAGAACTCAGCGCCGGGGCTGAAAGTTTCCAATAAAAAAACCTTCCCGTCTAAAAATAGAGGAAAGGTTGTGATTTAAGCCGCGCCTTTCACTCTTATTGATCAAGGAATATCCTTGCATCAGATTAGCACCTTTGCCTGGAAGTAACCTGTACAGAAACCGTTAAAGTCTTTCTGTACTATCATTTCTTCACAAGCAGGTTGCTGGGTTTCATTGGGGCTGTCCCTCCACCAGCTCGGAATAAGAGTAT
This sequence comes from Bacillus sp. P14.5, assembly GCF_003316765.1. Classification (GTDB taxonomy): domain Bacteria; phylum Bacillota; class Bacilli; order Bacillales; family Bacillaceae_B; genus Rossellomorea. The sequence continues at coordinate 47,726 of NZ_NIJF01000033.1, forward strand.
CCGTTCAATGGTCAATATTAACTTACTTTGTCAAAACGTGTCAACCATTTTTATTTTACAACAAATTTTCTGGGAAATCCCTTATATCTAAAGGATTAGACGTGATCTCGACAAGGCATAAAAAGTTTCAGGAAATTTGTATATTGATGCTTCAATTCACACAAAACTTCCTATATAATTAGATTCGCCATGAAAACGGTAACATTTCATAAGATCCTGCAATAGCATAACTTATTATAGGTTATTCCTGCTGTAAAAATTGGTGCCGATCCAACTTAATGGCACTTTCCAGTTTTTACGGATAACACTCTTTCTCTCCTGCCTCACTACAAGTGGACTGGGAGATCTTATTAATAGGCTCTTTTCGTAAACTTTATTTTTGATACAAATTCCAAAAAACAACAATAATGAAAAGAAGCTGTTCTCCCCGATTCGAGAGAAATCCTTAGTATACTGGGAAGAACCCGGCTCTTGGGAATTTTCTGTAACCACCAATTATGCGAAGAGCCTTATATTAAGTGAAAAAATAAATGTTTACCTCGCCCTCTTTAAGACTAAAGCATAAGTAGGGCTTAAAATGGCAGCGCTCTCATCCTCTTTAAAAGGATAATTGTGACAATTTGTTAACAGGTTTAAAAAATAGCTAAATAGTATAGACTAATGGTTTTATTGTGTTATACTATTTCTTGAGAAACAAAGGGGTATTCCAATATGGCTCTCCTTTTAAAAGCTTTTCTCTGCTGCTGTCGAATTGGTTCAATAAGATAACCTTATCAGGAGCCAAGCGGCCACAGTTCGAGGGGATGGAAAGTTTTTTTATAAGGAGAGCACTAAATAATGTACAAAGGAAGGTTAGTTACTATGACTTCAGTTAGCCTGTCTAATAAACTAAATGAATTACTTAATGGAAAGAACATAAAAGTACAGTTATCTGTACCTCAATTAGTTGAGAAGGTTTTGAATCGGAATGAAGGAATCCTGACTAATTCAGGTGCTGTCCGTGCAGAGACAGGCAAATATACTGGCCGTTCTCCACAGGATAAGTTCACTGTGGAAGAACCTTCTACGAAAGATAAGATTGAATGGGGCTCTGTGAATCAGCCGATTTCTACAGAAAGCTTTGACAAACTATATAATAAAGTCATTGATTACTTACAAGAAAAAGATGAAATTTTTGAATTCAGAGGATTTGCAGGAGCAGATCCCAAACACCGCATGCCGATCAGGGTCATAAATGAATATGCATGGCATAACCTGTTTGCCCATCAGCTGTTCATCCGACCAGAAGCAGATGAACTCAAGGATCATGATGCTGAGTTCACTGTGATTTCAGCGCCTACTTTTAAAGCTGACCCGGCTGTTGATGGAACAAACTCTGAGACATTCATAATTGTATCCTTTGAAAAAAGGACGGTTCTAATCGGAGGAACAGAATATGCGGGCGAAATGAAGAAGTCCATATTTTCCGTGATGAACTTCATGCTTCCTGAAAATGATATCCTTTCCATGCACTGTTCTGCCAACGTTGGCCAGGAGGGTGACGTGGCACTTTTCTTCGGCCTTTCAGGAACAGGAAAAACAACTCTTTCAGCAGATCCTAACCGCCGCTTGATCGGTGATGACGAGCATGGCTGGTCTCCAAACGGTGTCTTCAATATCGAAGGCGGATGCTATGCAAAAACAGTTGATCTTACACGTGAAAAAGAACCTCAGATTTTCGATGCGATCCGTTTTGGTTCGGTGCTTGAGAATGTAATGGTGGATGAAGACACACGCATCCCTGATTATGAAGACAGCACACTAACTGAAAATACACGTGCTGCTTATCCGCTTCAGGCAATTGACAATATTGTGGATCCGAGTGTTGCCGGACATCCTAATACAATTATTTTCCTTACGGCTGATGCATTCGGAGTTCTTCCTCCAATCAGCAAACTGACGAAAGAACAAGCGATGTATCACTTCTTGAGCGGATATACATCCAAGCTGGCAGGCACTGAAAGAGGCATCACTTCTCCTCAGGCAACATTCTCTACTTGCTTCGGTTCTCCATTCCTGCCGCTTCCTGCTACAGTGTATGCAGAAATGCTTGGCAAGAAGATCGATGAGCACAACGCACAAGTATACCTTGTTAATACAGGGTGGACCGGCGGTGAGTATGGTGTCGGCAGCCGTATGAAGCTTTCCTTCACGCGTGCTATGGTGCAGGCAGCCCTTGAAGGGGAACTTGCGCATGTGGAAACAGCCACTGATGATATTTTCGGCCTTAAAATCCCGGTACATGTACCAGGTGTTCCTGATGAAGTCCTTCAGCCCCGCAAGACCTGGTCTGATGAAGAAGCTTACATCGAGAAAGCAAAAGAACTTGCAGGCAAATTCAAAAACAACTTCACTAAATTTTCTAACGTCCCGGAAGAGATCCAATCCAAGGGCGGACCAATCAAAGCGTAGTATACAAAAAGGCGGGCTCCGTAAAAAACGGGCCCGCCTTTTCTATTTAATTCGTACTGTTAAGTGAGATCAGTTGATAAGTGATCACCGTTTCTCCGTTTTCCCATTGAAGCCGTTTGATTTCTCCGACACCATTGGTTTCCCCATCCCTCGTTCTTTTGACCTCAATTGGAATCTCCATCGGATACAACCGATATCCCTCTTTTACCAGTTCAAATGTATTTTCTTCCAGCCTGCTTTCTCTGCCTTTTGTAACAATCATTGTATTTAATTCAAGACCCATGCCCACCTAACAACACTTCCTTTAGCTGTATTTTTTCATCCAGTCACAAACGATTTTAACGATTTCCCTGTTGATGACCGGAGGAAAATAATGTGTATAGTTTTCAAAATAATAGGTATCGACCTTTTTGTCCAGTTCTTTCAGCCTTTTTTCCAGTCTGTGGGCATGTTCAATGGACACATTTTGGTCCTGCGCGCCATGAACAATGAGGACTGGAGCCTCTATTTCCTCCAACCGGTATAAAGGCGTCCTCCATTTGTATCGTAAAGGGTACTTCTTGGGCGTTCCCCCGATGACTCTCTTCATCATCCTGCGAAGGTCTTTCCGTTCGTCATATGTCAGCACCATATCAGAGACTCCGCCCCATGTAACGACCGATGCTGAATCTTTTTTATCTATTGCGGTCAGCAGCCCCATGACCCCTCCCCTGGAAAAGCCGAACACATGGACCTTTTTCCCGAGTACTCTTGGGTGATCCGCCAACAAGTCAAATGCGCCATAAGCATCTTTACGGTCATCACCTGCAAAGTCCTCATTCCCTTCTCCGCCTTGGTTTCCACGATAAAAAGGCGCGAAAACAATGAATCCCTCCGCCGCAAATTGAGCGATACGCGCCGGCCGCACCTGCCCGACATTTTTGATACCACCCCTTAAATAAAGAAACCCCGGGTACTGTTGATCATCCTTCGGCTCCGCCATCATGCCTTTCACACGGAGGCCGTCTGCTAGATATGTAACAGAATACAGCTCGACCTTTGGATTCGGTGAAGGGAAAATCTGTTTTTCGAGTATCGTCCCGTTGTTCATATTCTCACCCTTTCAAAGATTAGATTTTTTCTATTTGAAGAGTTAATTCCTAGTGCACCCCTGCAAAGCCAATTCTGCCTAAACAATTCCGTTCAATACTTAGTCATCTAGGCTATCACACAATTTTCATTTTTACATACGATATGTAGCAAACAACATATGTTTGTCATCCCCGGTGCAGTGACTCTTTGCAGCCAATATGACCGCGGGTAAGTGACAGCATTAAAGGAGAGGAACCAAATTGAAAAGGCTGCTGAAGATTAGTTTTTCATTCTTTATGATCCTCATTCTCTCAATCGGTGTTTGGGGTTGTGCAAATCAACAAGACACATTGGAGAAAGTGAGAATTGCGGAAGTAACGCGTTCCATTTTTTATGCTCCTCAATATGTCGCCATTGAAAAAGGCTTCTTTGAAGAAGAAGGATTGGATATTGAATTGACAACGACATGGGGCGGAGACAAAACCATGACAACCCTGCTTGCTGATGGGGCCGATGTTGCCCTTGTAGGTTCAGAGACCAGTATTTATGTCGATTCACAAGACTCCAGTGATCCTGTCATCAACTTTGCCCAACTCACTCAAACAGACGGAACCTTCCTCGTCGCAAGAGAAAACGTCGAAGATTTCGAATGGGATCAATTAAAGGGTTCGACTTTCCTGGGCCAGCGCAAAGGCGGTATGCCGCAGATGGTTGGAGAGTTTGTGCTGAAGAAACAGGGAATCGATCCGCAGGAAGACCTCGATCTGATTCAGAATATTGATTTTGCGAATATACCTAACGCTTTCGCCTCCGGTACAGGAGACTATGTCCAATTATTTGAACCGACCGCTTCCATTTTTGAAAAAGAAGGAAAAGGATTCATCGTCGCCTCGTTTGGTGAACAGTCCGGTCATGTACCTTATACCACATTTATGGCAAAAGAAAGCTTCATGAAAGAAAATAGTGAAACCATTGAGAAGTTCACCAGAGCTGTGTATAAAGCCCAGAAATGGGTGGAAGAACACGAGCCTGCAGAAACCGCCGAGGTCATTCAATCCTACTTTGAGGACACCGACCTTGATATTATCGAAACAGTTGTCGATCGATATAGAAGCCAAGGATCCTTTGCAGCCGACCCTATTCTTGATGAAGAAGAATGGAACAATTTGCAGGATATCATGGATGAGGCAGGCGAACTTCCTGGCAGAATCCCTCATGGCAAATTAGTTAATACCACTATAGCTAAAGAGATAATGAATGAATAAAGTAAGGTGAGAGAATGTCATGGTTAGTCCACTTTCCGGGCTAACCTCTCTTTCGCTTCTATAACCATTTAAGGAGGGATACCGAATGGAGCTTCTTGAAATAGACAGCATTCATCACACCTACTTCACACCAGACTCTGCCACAACTGCTCTCGAAGACATCTCATTGACAGTAAATGAAGGGGAGTTTGTCTCTTTTCTAGGTCCAAGCGGATGCGGGAAAACCACTTTGCTTTCCATCATTGCTGGTCTTTTTCAACCCAGCTCTGGAAGAGTCACGATTGAAGGAGAGCCTCTGGAAAAGAACAAACATAAACTCGGCTATATGCTGCAGCAGGACTATTTGTTTCCATGGAAGAATATCGAAGAAAACATCCTGCTTGGGTTAAAAACGATGAATAGGCTTACAGATGAAAAGAAGGCTTGGGCCTTGAACCTGCTGGATGAGATCGGCCTTGAAGGGGTCGCAAAGCAATCTCCTAACCAGTTATCAGGCGGAATGAGGCAGCGTGCCGCACTTGTCCGCACTCTCGCCATGGAACCAAAGCTGCTTCTGCTCGATGAACCATTTTCCGCCCTTGATTATCAAACCAAACTGAAGCTTGAGGATCTGGTATTTCAAACGTTAAAGTCATTCAACAAGACGGCACTGCTTGTCACCCATGATATTGGAGAAGCCATTGCCATGAGTGACCGAATTGTCCTTCTATCCGCGAAACCTGGCAGAGTCCATAAGATAGTCAGCGTACCTGAAGAGCTCAGGAAACTGGTTCCTTTCCACGCAAGAAACCACGAGGCCTACTCAGACTGTTTTCAAGGCATATGGAAGGAGTTGGAGAAACTTGAGTCCGCAAAGTAACATCCAAAAGCAGCACGAACGTTATTTACAGAGCCTGAAAAAAGAAAGAAAAATGGTCTGGTTGTATCAGCTGTTTATTTTCATCTCCTTCTTTTCAATTTGGGAAACAGCAAGCAGATTTAAATGGATTGATCCCCTTATTTTCAGTTCCCCTTATAAAATAGGAAATCTGTTTATCGAAAAGATCGGGGATGGCTCGTTGATCACCCATATTACCATCACATTGGGAGAGACAGTTGCAGGGTTTATTCTTGGTACACTTCTGGGTACTTTGCTGGCGGCGATCCTATGGTGGTCACCATTCCTGTCCAAAGTCCTCGATCCTTACCTGGTCATCTTGAACGCCATGCCGAAAGTGGCATTGGGACCTATACTGATTGTTGCCCTTGGGCCTGGTTTAACTTCCATCATAGCCATGGGTGCCATCATCTCCATCATCATCACAACCATCGTGGTCTACACCTCTTTCAGGGAAGTTGACCCCAACTACCTGAAAGTCATGCAGACATTCGGAGCAACCCGGGCACAAACCTTTAAAGAAGCGATTCTGCCCGCTTCTTTTCCAACCATCATTTCTACTTTAAAGGTCAACGTCGGCTTGTCCTGGGTAGGCGTGATTGTCGGTGAATTCCTGGTATCCGCCAAAGGACTCGGCTATATGATCATTTACGGCTTCCAGGTATTCAACTTCTCGCTTGTACTACTCTCACTGCTGATCATTGCTGTTTTCGCGACACTTATGTATAAAGTTGTAGAAGTGCTTGAGAGAAAATTAATAAGGTTCTAAATGAGAGGCTTTTTAAATAGCCTCTTTATTTTTTCAGGTATCCCTGCTCATCCAAATACTGCAGTGACTTAGCAACAACCTCATCCTTCATCACGAAGCTGAATTGATCATCTTCTTTTACCGATTTCAAATCTCCGCTCCAAATCTGCGGTCCATCTGTCTCCAAGTAGTCTTCTTGATCCTTCAGGAAATCCACTTTGGCAAAAAAAATCGCTTTTGCAAAAGGCTTCTGCTGGTTTACTCTATAGGTTCCAATACGGATAAGTTTTGACGCGTTTCCGCCAGTTTCTTCATACAGTTCTCGAGTGGCGGCTTCCTGTAATGTTTCGCCTTTTTCCACTTTCCCTCCAGGAAACTCAAGCCCCCTTGTTTTATGGCGGGTCAAAAGCCATTCACCCTTATGGAAGGCAATCACTAATACATGTTTAGGAGTGATTGGAAAATCAGTAGTCCCTAGTGACAGTTCAACCTCGTATCCATTGTAGTCTAAGAATTTTTCCATTTTAAATTTCACCATTTCTATGTTAATTATATTTTAAATCATAGGGCGTTCGTTAAGGTATGGCCCTTATATATCCTTTCGAGGTGACCGGATACATATCTCTCAACACAACAAGCCTCTCTTGTATCACGGTGCGGCTTGGATACATACCTCTCAACCAACACGCATACTCATGTATCCACCCATACAGTGTGGATACATATCTCTCAACAAAAGCACTCACTCATGTATCCACTCGAGCAGCTTGGATACATATCTTTCAACAAACACGCTCACTCATGTATCCACCCAAGCGCCTTGGATACATATCTCTCAACAAAAGCGCTCACTCATGTATCCACCCAAGCGCCTTGGATACATATCTCTCACCAAAAGCGCTCACTCATGTATCCACTCGAGCAGCTTGGATACATATCACTCTCCAAAAGCGGACACTCATGTACCCACTCGAGCGGATTGGATACATATCTCTCAACAAAAGCACTCACTCATGTATCCACTCGAGCAGCTTGGATACATATCTTTCAACAAACACGCTCACTCATGTATCCACTCGAGCAGCTTGGATACATATCTCTCACCACAAACGCTCACTCATGTATCCACTCATACGGCTTGGATACATATCTCTCTCCAAAAGCGGACACTCATGTACCCACTCGAGCAGCTTAGATACATATCTCTCACCAAAAGCGCTCACTCATGTACCCACTCGAGCAGCTTAGATACATGTCTCTCACCACAAACGCTCACTCATGTATCCACCTCATACGGCTTGGATACATATCTCTCACCAAAAGTGCTCACTCATGTATTCACTTGATCAACTTAGAAATATACCACAGCCAAACTCCATATTTGTGGCTGGAATAAGATAGAGCCCACCGTTAAAATTGATTACACCCATTATACTATTCTTCTAGAACTCCTTCATGTAAGAGTTATCAACCTTAAAAGGTTTTAAGTAAAATCGCAAACCTTTTAGACGATGCCTCCTACTTCCCAAACCATATTAACCCTAATTTACCTTCCTGTTTTTCTTACTCTAAGTCAGGTTGGGCAGCTAGACACTCCCTTGGTGACCTCCCCCCTTAATCTCAGGGAGGTTCGGGCAGCTAAACACCACCTGATAACATTTAACCCTTTTCCTTCCCGCTATAAGCTAAAAATGTCACACAAAACAAAAAACAGCACTCCAAAGAATGCTGTTAAGTCAGATCCGTCAAGATTCCCATGCTTTTGATATGCTGCTTAGCTTCCTCATCTCCTAGTGTATAAATCATCTGGTAGACATGAAGCAAGTTGTCGTCATAGGCATCATTATCTTTATCAAAATGATATTGAAGGTAAGGTGTATGGGCTCGGTAAAAGTTCCGCCAGTCTGTGGAATGCTGCTGGTCAAATACTTCCCTCAACCTGGTGATTTCCTCATCAGTGGCTGCTATTTTAAAATTCCATGGAGAATCGGTAGAACTTCGGGATATTTCTCCTGTTGCAACTTCAATGTAGTAATCATGTTTTTCTTCTTCCATGAGTTCCACCCCTTCACAGTGTTACTTATCTTTTCCCTCAAATAAGGAAAATTTATTCAGACTTATTTTTCCTGTTGAACTTGTTCCTCAATGACTTTACTGCTCCACTCAAAAATGGAGGAATCGGCAGACCTGCCCTGCCTGCATTTTCAATAATCGATAATACTTCATTGCAAGTATAAAAAATTATGGTGGAATCCCGAATAATATGCTGATTTCCAAGTATAGTATCAATAAGGTGGGCGGCAGCGACCAAGCTGAAGACAAGAACTTTTTTCCCTATTCCTTTCAGCCCTGTTTTGCTCGAAAGTTCACCATTTATCCCGGACGCAATCACCCCGGTAATATAATCAAGAATCATGGCAATTGTCAGCACCAACAGCAATTGATTCCAGCCGCTGCTCGTCATATTGGATACTGTCGAGGTGATGATTGACGCAAATGGAATAATCAGTTTGTTCATCCCATTCCCTCCCCTCTGAAAACAAAATGTGATTAACCTGCTGTAAAAAGGGTAAATATTGAATAAGTGGTTGTCCCTTTATTCATCATATGACGAAAAGTTTCTTACGGTTATAGATATGAAAAAAATGAGTCAGGAGGTGGTAGACATGAAGCTGGTGGAGGAGCTGTATGAAATTTACAGAGGCAAAATCAGGGGAACTGAAGAAGATTTGGATATGATCGCCTTAACAATACTTGAGGAATCCTCAAGAAAAGAGCTACTGAACATCATCGAAGAGATGGACAACGAGGAACTTCACTATTTTATCCGTTTATACATATTGGAAACGTTAAAGGAAAAGCTGACATCCGGAGATCATGAAGAAAAGCATAATTACAGACGGAATATTCATTGAACCAAAAAACTCCCGAAGAGCAGCCACTCTTCGGGAGTTTTTTCTCACCCCTTCAAATCGACAGAGCCGCCTTTAAAAGGATGAGGAGCTTCTTTCACTTGGGCTGTCTCAGTCATATTTTCCATCATGGCTGTTGCTCCAGCCATCTGAGACGCCATTTGACTTTGCAGGAGACTTAAGTTCAAAGTGTGCTGAAGTTCAGCCGTCTGCCTGCCCATCATTGCAGATAAGTTCATCAAGGTCCCTCATCTCTTTTAAAAATGTATGTATGATCAGAGAAGTCTTACTATAAAATTAACAGATTTCCGGGATAATAGGAATAGTATTAACTCGCTTTCACCTTCATGGTAAAATAATTGAAAAGGGAGGAATCAGTTATGGGTTATGTTGGTGTACTCGTCATCTCCATCATCCTAATCGTCATAATTATATTGGTAAGCGTGCTGACCACCAGCAAGGCATACGATTATAAACATACGGTGGATCCGATTGAAAACAATCCCCATCTCGATGTCGATGAGGATCAAAATAAAAGCGAAGATAAACATTCTTAAAAAGGGCGGTTAAGAAGAGGGCAGCTTTCTCAGGAAAATTGCACTCTTTTTAGTTTGGTGCAAATAACTTTGGCTCACAACCGGCCAGCGGGTCTTTTACATTCGTATATAATTATACGGAAAAGACATTATCAAAATGGTCATTGCTGCTTTAGAAGTTTTAAATTCACAATAGACATGATATATTTTTGGTATAACCGTATTCAGGAGGCCAGTCATGAAAAAAATATTTCTTGGGCTGATACGCATTTACCAATTGGTTATATCGCCTTTAAAGCCTCCGACTTGCAGATTTTATCCAACCTGTTCCCATTATGGAATGGAATCCATCAAACGATTTGGAGCCCTGCGGGGAGGCTGGCTGACAATAAAAAGAATAGTGAAATGTCATCCTTTTCATCCGGGAGGGATCGATGAAGTTCCTGAAAAATGGCCATCAAGCGAAAAAACTTGATGGTTTTTTCCTTGCATTTATTGTCCGGCGATAGTAAAATCATCTAGGGGTTACAAATCGTAATGATTACTTTTTATTAATAAAAATTATTCTGACATTCCCATAATAATTTTAAAGAGGAGGAGAAACATGAAACGCTTAAAATTACTGGTCAGCGTCACCTTCCTATCGCTGCTTGCTGCATGCGGAGGTACCGGGACTGACAATGAAAACACCACTGATTCTGATACGCTAAAAGTTTACACAACCGTCTACCCATTAAGTGATTTCACTGAAAAAATCGGAGGGGAATACGTGGAGACAGAATCCATTTATCCTCCTGGTGCTGATGAGCACACATTTGAACCTTCCCAAAAAGATATGATGATGTTGTCTGATGCAGACGTTTTCTTTTACATTGGATTGGGATTAGAAGGATTTGTTGATAAAGCAGAAGACGTTCTGGAAAACGAGAATGTAACAATGGTTGCCGCAGGCGCTGCACTGGAAGGCAGTCTTGAAGGCGAAGAAGAGCATTCTGATGAGCTCGCGCATGAAGACGACGAAGAACATTCTGACGAGCACGCTCATGAAGAAGAAGGTCATTCGGACGAGCATGCTCATGAAGACGAGGAAGAACATTCTGACGAGCACGCTCATAAAGACGACGAAGAACATTCTGACGAGCACGCTCATGAAGACGACGAAGAGCATTCTGACGAGCACGCTCATGAAGAAGAAGAAGGTCATTCGGACGAGCATGCTCATGAAGACGAAGAAGAGCATTCAGAAGAAGACGGCCACAACCATGACCATGACGTCGATCCACATGTTTGGCTGGACCCTGTTTATTCTAAAGAATTAGCGCACAGCATCTATGAAGGACTTTCTGAAAAGATGCCTGAACAAGAAGAAACATTTAAGGAAAACTATGATCAATTAGTTTCTCAGCTGGATGAGCTCAACGAATCATTTGAAGACACTGTCTCTCACGCAGAACATAGCCAGATCTTTGTTGCTCATGCTGCTTATGGCTATTGGGAACAACGCTACGGCATTGAACAGGTAGCCATTTCAGGGATTTCTTCAACGGATGAACCGTCTCAGCAGGAGTTAAAAGAAATCATTGATTCAGCCCGGGAGAACAATATTGAGTACATCCTCTTTGAGCAAAATGGCTCATCTAGATTGACCGAAGTGGTCCAAAAAGAAATCGGTGCTGAAGAACTTTTCTTGCACAATCTTGGTGTCCGTACTCAGGAAGATATTGACGAAGAGAAAGACTACTTTGACTTAATGAATGACAATATAAAAACACTGCAGAGAGCCCTTGGCAGTGAATGATTGGGAAGTGCTGACTTAAGTGGTCAGCACTTTTTTTATACATATTGTTGATTGTTCAGTTGGTGAAATATTGCCGACTGCTGTTTCACCGATAAAAATAGGTTCCCGCTGAATACCTGGAAAACGAGCCTGCACATTTACTGAATTCGATTTAGCCGATAAACAAGCCTTTTCCTCTGTTAAGCATCAGATGCTCTTTTTACTGCACCAAGCACCAAGTTTCTGATTCTTAAATTTCATGCTGTATAAACGCTCTTTTTACTGCACCAAGTTTCTAATTTCCGGAATTGATGCAGTATGTTTTCGCCGTTCAAAAGCTTTAGACCCCCAACTCTTATTGAGCCATGCCATGGTTGGCTTTCTCCTTTACATCCACTCAAAGTAACTTTTAAAATCTTAATTCCCTCAATTGGATAACTCTGCATAATTTCTATTCTTTGGAGAAGAATATAACCGTCAATCACAACTAAAGGAGTAACATTATGGATGATTTAGTCATTGCACGGTCAATGTTCGGAACAACTATGGGGTTTCACATCATTTTTGCCACTCTAGGTGTGGCTATTCCGATGATGATCCTCATTGCAGAACTGCTTTATCAGAAAACGAAAGACCGCGAGTATGAAATCATGGGAAAAAGATGGACCAAAGCCTTTGCGGTGCTTCTGGGGGTCGGTATTCCTTCAGGTACAATAGCCGGTGTTCAGCTCTCTCTTCTTTGGCCTGGTTTTATGGAGGTCGTCGGAAGGGTCATGGCCCTGCCATTTCAAATTGAAATCTACGCCTTTTTTGTTGAGGCTCTATTTATGTCCATCTATGTATATGCGGCTAATCGAATTGCTCCATGGATGAGGATTCTGAGCCTGACATTCGTGGTGCTGGGGGGATTGGCGTCTGCCGTTCTTATCACAAACGTCCATGCCTTTGAGGGCACTCCCGCCGGTTTCAGGATGGTCAATGGAGAAATTGTCGATGTGGATCCTTGGAAAGCCTTTTTCAATCCGAGTTTCTTTGTAACGGCTGGACATGTTGCGCTGTCAGCCTATGTCACGGGAGGATTTGTCATAGCCTCTGTCGCCGCCTATAAAATGATGAAAGCGGACTTTGGCAGCCGTGTCTATAAATTTCATCGAAAAGCCTTGGTGCTTGGTTTGCTCGTCGGCGGGTTTTTTGCCTTCTTTACTGCCATCAATGGCCATGAATCAGCGCAGATGCTCCATGAGTATCAGCCTGAAAAGCTTGCCGCTGCCGAGGGATTATTTGAGACACAGCGTTATGCTCCGCTGGCTATAGGAGGGTTCACTGACAGAGAAACACAGGAAGTGAAGTGGGGTATTGAAATCCCGTGGGCTTTGAGTTTCCTTGCTGGAGACAGTTTCAAAACCGAAGTCATCGGACTGAATGATTTTCCGGAAGAATACTGGCCGCCTCTTTTCGTCCATACGCTTTTTAACGCAATGGTTGGGATCGGCAGCCTATTGATTTTACTTGGACTGATGGCTTTTGTGTGGAACAAGCTGCTGAAAAAAGACCGCTTCCCGAAATGGATGATGTGGTTGTTTGTTGCCGGTGGTCCCTTATCTATCCTGGCAATTGAATTCGGCTGGATCTTTGCCTGTACCGGCAGACAGCCATGGACCATCTACAGGATGTTGAGCACCGAGGATTCCGTGACCACAACTGGAAACCTTGCAACACTGTTTGTCGCTTTTACATCCGTTTATGTAGTGCTCGGGATTGCGGTAGTATCAGTTCTCATGTACTACTTCAAAAGGCATCCTGCTGAAGATGATTTGAATAAAGTCGAACACACAGAGACTGGATTTTTCTCGTAACCTCAATTACATACACTGAGGAACACCTATGGAGGTGAAAAGATGTCGAATGAATTATTGGCTATCACGGTCTTATGGGGATTTGTCTTCATCTATGCCGTCATGGCAACCATGGATTTCGGAGCGGGATTCTGGTCAATGGTATATATCAATCACGAAAAAACGAAAGCGACCAATATTGCGAATAGGTATCTCTCACCTACTTGGGAAGTGACCAATACTTTCATCGTAGCAATTGTTGTGGCAATCTACAGTTTCTTCCCGGGGGCAGCCTATTCACTTGGAACAGTTCTGCTGGTTCCGGGCAGTATGATTTTGCTGCTGCTTGCTTTAAGAAGCGCCTTTCTTGTTTTTTCACATGTGGCAGATGACTATAGGAAGATCCTGACTTATATTTCCGGGATAACCGGCCTGCTGATTCCAGGTCTCCTCATCAGTGTCCTGCCGATTTCACATGGAGAGTTTGTCGATTTTGAAAATGGACAGACCCTGCAGTTGGGAAAATTGTTCACAAGTCCGCATGAATATGCTTTCATCGGATTTGCCATCAGCTCGACGCTCTTCTTATCCTCCCTTTTGCTGGCGGACTATTCTAAAGCGTCGGATGAACTGGATGCCTACCGTGTTTACCGGAGAGATGCCATGATAACCGGACCTCTCTCCCTTATTACAGCATTGCTGATCATGTTCACCATGCAGACAGAAGCATCCTGGATTTATGAAAAAATGATGGAAGATCAGCTTCTCCTAATACTTTCACTGCTCGGCTTCCTTGTTGCCGGCGGGGCACTTTTTTTACCCACTGATAAAAAAGGAATCAAGGGAATGCCGAGAATCGCTGTTATTGCCATTACTCTTCAGTATCTGATCGCGAGCTACGTATACGGGAAGGCTCATCTTCCTTACATCATCTATCCAGAGGTGACCATCCAATCCGGCTTTACAGACCCTAATTCTTTTAAAGCCGTCTTTATCACCTATATTGTCGGCTTTGCGATTCTGTTTCCCGGGTTTGTGTATTTCTGGAGTCTGTTCATGAATGATAAACGTTATTTGAAACAGAAGACTTAAATAAGATTTACCACTCATAAAACTTCCCTTTTTCATCAAAACTAACCATGTACGGAATTTCTGACATGGGAGTGATAATGATGGCTAAGGACGTATTATGCGAGGTCAACAACTGCCACTACTGGAAAAAAGGAAACCACTGTGGTGCTGAACAGATTTATGTGGTCAGCCATTCAGGCAAACAGGCGGATGACCAGCATGAAACTGACTGCAAAACTTTCGAACCGATTTCATAATGTGAAAAGGGAGGCTGATATGTTCAGCCTCCCTTCTGCTTGCCATAAGAATTTAAGTACTGGCTCTGCTTCCGATTTTGTCTTAATCTAAACCAAAACCATTATATAGTCACCGTTTATGAATTGAATTGTTGATTTCCACTACAGGTGCCGACTCCGCGGGGCGGGCGGTGAGCCTCCTCGGCTTTGCCTGCGGGGTCTCACCTGTCCCGCTAATCCCGCTGGAGATCGGACACCTTCCGTTCCAATCAACCCTTTGTAACTAATTATACCCTGAAACCTTGGACTGTTAAGAAGACTTAATACGCTGTTGTAAATGTTATTTCAAAAGTTTTACATCAAACGATATCCTATATCAATGTACCAGTAATGATTATGAAGTCTATTTACAGTTTTCAGGTAAGCTGAACTTATATTGCTAAATGAGCACCTCTACTTTTAATCGATGTAATAATTATTATAGCCTGTTCAAATGGTCCTCGTTCCAATCTTCAAAGCGAGTATTCCTCAGTGTACAAAGTGACTTCCTTCAACCTCTTCCGATTCAGCTCCACACCAATTCCCGCTTCTTGAGGCACACTAATTTTTCCATTGATGACCTGTATTTCCGGCTTGATGATATCCTGTTCCCAGTATCTTGATGAAGAAGAAATATCCCCTGGGAAATCAAAGCCTTCTAATGTAGAAAGGGCTATGTTATGCGAACGGGATATCCCAAATTCCAGCATACCTCCGCACCAAACCCGTACTCCTTCACGCCCGCACAAGTCATGAATGGATATTGCTGTCGAGTAGCCTCCAACACGGCCAAGCTTGATATTGATGTAGCCGCAGCTTCCCAATGCTATGGCGCTTTTTGCGTCATGGAAGGATGAGATGCTTTCGTCAAGGCAAATACTTGTCTTCATTTCCTTTTGAAGAAGGCTATGCTCATAAATATCGTCAATTCCTAAAGGCTGTTCGATCATCTCCAAACCTAACTCATCCAGCCTCTTCAACCTGTCTATATCCTTCAGCGTATATGCCGAATTGGCATCTGCCATCAACCGCAGATGAGGGAACTCATGCCGAATCTCTTTTATCAATTCATAGTCATTTGAAGGAGAGATTTTCACTTTAATTCGTTCATAACCATCCCTGACGAACTCATGAACCTGGTCAATGGTTTGGGAGACTGTAGGAGCACCTGCCACCGCGCCTGCGGGAATCACCTCTCTGGTCCCGCCAAGCACCTTCCACAACGGTTTATCCAGCTGCTTTGCATACAAATCCCATACAGCACTTTCCAAAGCAGCTTTCGCCATATTGTTTCTTCTCACTGTAGAAAACAATTTGTAAGCATCCCCAGGATGAGCCAATGTCGATTTCAATAACAGAGGAATCAAGATCTCCTCCAGGATATGAAGCGATGTACCGACAGTTTCCTCCGTATACCACGGAGTGCTGAAGGCGACTCCTTCCCCGTACCCCCTTATTCCATTATCATCCACTACTTCTATGATGATGCCTTTCCGCTCCTTCACTGTTCCCAAATGAGTCGAAAAAGGCTTTTTCAGCTCCATCTGAATGACATGGAGGATCACCTTATCAATTTTCATTGAAATCCCCCTTGTCGAGGAGTTCTCTCAAGTCCCTGCGCAGCAGTTTATTGGATGCATTCCGGGGCAGACTTTCTAAAAAGTAAAAATGATGAGGAACCTTATACCCCGCAAGCCTGCTTCGACAGAAAAGCTCCACTTCAGAAGCAGTAAGAGGGCTTTCTTTAACGATAAATGCAGCCGGAACCTGACCCCACTTATCCGATGGAAGTCCTATGACACCCGCCTCTGCAATAGCAGGATGAGCAGCCAGTACAGATTCAATTTCAGCAGGATAAACATTTTCTCCGCCAGAGATGATCAAGTCTGAACGCCTGTCCAAAACAAAGAGAAAGCCGTGGTCATCCAGATAGCCAATATCTCCAGTCAAGAACCATCCTTCGACAAAACTCTCTTTGTTTGCCTCCTCCCGATTATAGTATCCCCGGGTTACATTCGGACCCCTGACTGCGATTTCACCTTGGACATTAGCCGCTGCTTCTTGGCCGTTATGCAAAATTTTCATTTCACAAGGAAACAAAGGCTTTCCGGCAGAACCTAGTTTGGCAAGGCTGTCCTCTGGAGATAAAGTGACAAACTGTGAGGAAGTCTCTGTCATTCCGTACGTTTGATAAACCGGAATTCTTTTGTCCTTACACTGTTCCAGCATACTTTTCGGTGCTGGTCCTCCACCAAGCAGCATACAACGGAAGTCCCGATGATAGCTTCCCTGTCCAAGGTTCTTCAGAAGTCTTTGAAGCATGGCGCTTACTACAGAGATGATTGTTACATTCCCTACTTTAAGCTCACCATTAATAGCTTCCTCATCGAACTTTTCATGGAGCTTAATTTCCATCCCATAAATGATGCTTCTCATCAAGATCGAATACCCGCTGATATGAAAAAGCGGCACAGCACACAGCCAAACATCGGTTTCCTTGAGTCCCAGATTCAATGCAGATCCTACAGCGCTCCACCAATGATTATTGTATGATTGCAAAACTCCCTTTGGTTTGCCTGTCGTCCCGGACGTAAACATAATGGTACAGACACTGTCCATCTCAACCCGATCCTGAGGCAGGAAGTTGCCTAACCGCATAGACTCCACCTCAGCAAGCGAGAAAACACACTCGTTCTGAATATTCTTCTTCAACTTCAGCGCTTCATTTTCGAATTCCTCATCATAAAGTAAAGCACTGATACTGGTATCCTGTATTTGAAACCTTAGTTCCTCTAAAGTGAGGCGGTTGTTCAGCATCACAGCTGTCACCCCTGCCTGCTGAAGGGCAAGCAGAAGAAAGTAACCCTCTTTTGTATTTTTGATCAATACACCGGCTTTACTTCCCTTCTTGAGATAGAGCTTATTTTGTAAAGACCCTGCCCAGCTGCAGGCCGTCTCATAGACTTTCCTGAAAGTATAAGACTCCCCTTTGAAAGTTACTGCCTTTCTCTCAGGAGTCAAGAAGGCCCTCTGTTTTAGTAAGTTGGGCAGGAAGAAATGATTCTCCATTTTGAAGTCTCCAATCCAATGTGTTTCTCTCTTTAATTTGTAATGACGAGTATCTTAGTATTCATTCAGCTATTGAGCAGCCTGGTACCAGCAGCCGTTGAGTTGGTCTACGAATGGCTCCATCACACACTTAGTTCAGCCATTATCATCTGGTTTATCGATTCCTGCAAACATCTTTCTCGTTCTAAGAAACAGTCCAGCCCTGCTGCACTCCAACCATCTTATAAAATAAATTTGAAAAAAGCTTGATGGAAGATTCCATCAAGCTGAGCTAAACATCTTCCCTATTAAGGGAAACGAGGGAATTGTCCGAAGTCCGGCTTGCGTTTTTCCTTGAACGCATCGCGGCCCTCTTTCGCCTCTTCTGTTGTGTAGTATAAAAGTGTTGCATCGCCAGCAAGCTGCTGCAGACCAGCAAGGCCGTCTGTATCAGCATTAAATGCCGCTTTCAGGAAGCGAAGTGCAGTCGGGCTCTTCTCGAGCATTTCAGACGCCCACTGAACCGTTTCTTCTTCCAGCTTCTCATAAGGTACCACCGTGTTGACCAAGCCCATCTCACGAGCTTCTTCTGCGCCATACTGACGGCATAGGTACCAGATTTCTTTCGCTTTCTTGTGGCCGACGATACGCGCAAGGTAACCAGCACCGTATCCTGCATCAAAGCTGCCCACTTTTGGACCAGTTTGTCCAAATACAGCGTTGTCAGCAGCGATAGTAATGTCACATACTACATGAAGCACATGGCCTCCGCCGATAGCATATCCTGCCACCATTGCGATGACCGGCTTAGGAATTACACGGATCAAACGCTGCAGGTCAAGAACATTTAAACGAGGGATTTCATCTTCACCAACATATCCGCCATGGCCGCGGACTCTCTGATCTCCTCCTGAACAAAATGCATGCTCTCCTGCACCTGTAAGGATGATGACGCCTACATTAGAATCATCTCTTGCATATGCAAATGCATCAATCAATTCCATGACTGTTTTCGGACGGAATGCATTGCGGACTTCAGGACGATTAATGGTGATTTTCGCTATTCCATTATATGTTTCATACAAAATGTCTTCATAATTTCTTGCGCTTACCCATTCAAATGACATAACGGGAAACCTCCTTATGTATTCTTTAAGAACTCCCTTACTATTGTACCAAACTTTTCAGGTTCTTCCACATGTAATGCATGACCTGCGCCAGGAACTTTTACAATAGATGCATTCAGCGCGCGATTCTTCATTTCTTCAGCAATCATGCAAAACTTCCTGTCCAGTTCCCCTACTATATAAAGCATCCCCATCGGAAGATTTCTTAATTCCTCCCAATAACAAGGCTGGCTGCCTGTCCCCATCCCTTTTAAACTGTTAGCGAGTCCGATGGGATCCTGGGCAAGTCTGCTCTTTCTGATGGCTTCCTGCTCAACTGCCGGAAGCCGTTTTTGGGATGAGAACAGCGGAATCCCTTCCCAGTATTCAACAAATTCACTTAGGCCCTGGGACAAAATCATATCCGCAAGCTTTTCATCATCTTGTGTTCTTTGGTTCCTTTCAGCTTCTGTCTTTAATCCCGGTGATGAACTTTCTAAAATCAAAGCTTTCACCTTGTCAGGATAAGCTGCGGCAAAGGCAATTGCCAGCCTTCCGCCCATCGAATACCCAAGCAGATAAACTTCTGTGATATCCAGCTTTTCCAGGAGAACCTTCAAGTCCTCTACTGCCTGTTCCATCCTGTAACGAAGGGGATTTCCTGGTGAATCGGTTTTTCCATGCCCCAATAGGTCCACGGCAATCGTTTTATAATCATTTAAAAAAGGCAGAAGATGCTCCCAAGTGCTGCCGTCACCTGTAAAACCGTGAAGAAGCAATACAGGAATCCCTTCACCTTTGATATCGACATGATAATGGACGCCATTAATAACCATTCGCAAAACCCCTGTATAAATTATTGTCATTTCCGCCAGGTTCTTAAGTAGTAAAAACAGCTATTTTCTGCACTTATGCTCTCTAATTCGTGTGCTTTCTCAATATTTCCGGCGAACTATAGCAGCTTTTCTATTTCCCGGGAAACATTATTCCACATTTCTCGATGATTGCGGACATTTTCATCACGATTAGTGACAGCCTCAATGATGGAGATCCCTTCAGCAGACTGCCAATCGGACAATGACTTCTCTAATGATTCAAGGGTGTCAGCTTTGGAATGCTCCGCCCCATATAAGTTAGCAGCATGGCTAAAATCAAGATCGGCAGGAGTACCAAATAAATGTTCAAAATGATCTTTTTCTTTTGCTTGAGGCAAGTAAGAAAAAATGCCTCCTCCATTATTATTGACCAGCAGAATCTTTAGATTGAGTCCACACATTTTCCCTGCAAGCAACCCATTCATATCGTGGTAGAAGGCAAGGTCGCCAATCACAAGGTAGGTTGGTTGTCCACACACGCTGACTCCCAGAGCCGTGGAGACCACACCGTCGATTCCGTTGGCTCCCCGATTCCCCATCACTTTGATTCTTTTATCATTATTAAGGAAAAAGGTGTCCAAATCCCGGATCGGCATACTGTTGCTGGCAAATACAATCGAGTCCTCAGGCAATGCACCAATTAAACGCTTCACTGCCATCCCTTCATCCAGCGAATCGTTTCCGACATGATAACCCGTTATCAGTTCTTGTGTCTTTTGATTGATGCCAACCCACGTCTTCAGCCAGCTTTCATTGGAAGGGGAGGTCTTCACCGATTCAGACAGTGCATTTAAAAATTCTGCTTCGTCTGCGAAAATCATCTCGGTAGCCTTGCCTGCGGGGTCACGCCACATTCCGCCAGAATCGACGACCCAATGCTCGATATCCTGATTTTTCAAATAAAGAGTCAATGCTTTCGACACCGGCATGGCTCCCACCCGGATCACAATGTCGGGCTCCACCAACTTTTTAAACTTCTCTATACGCAGGAAGCTGTCATAGCCGTCAATCACATTTGATTTGTCATGGGTTCCGCTTCGCAAGGAAGAAAGCGGATCGGCAAGCACCGGAAATTGAACCTTTTCAGAAAGCCTGATAACGGCATCGACCACACCGGGATCCGCCTGGGGACCGCAAACAATGATCCCTTTTCGTTTCTGAGCAAGAATCTGCGACAGCCGTTCCAGGACTGCGGATGAAACACTTCCCGAACCTGTAGTGACCGCAGTCTGTACTTTGCCCTCTTTAAAGGAATGATTCATATCCGGTACAAGAGGTTCTCTGAGCGGAAAATTGAAGTGTACAGGTCCTTCAGGCAGGCTTCTTGCCAGTGCTGCCCCGCGGGAGGCTGCTCTCCTGGCATACTGAATCATGGAATCGGTATGCTCAGGCAGTGCCATTTCATCAAACCATTTCACATGGCTTCCAAAAAGATTGATTTGGTTAATGGCCTGTGGAGCACCAATTTCCCTCAATTCATGAGGCCTGTCTGCTGTCAGGACAACAAGCGGCACTCTCGAATAATGCGCTTCGATGACCGCAGGAAAATAGTTTGCAGCAGCCGTACCGGATGTACAGAGGATAGCGACAGGTTCATTGTCCGCTTTAGCCATCCCCAACGCAAAAAAGGCAGCCGACCTTTCATCTATATTGATGAAGACCTCCACATTTGGATGTTTGGCGAATAGAAGCGCCAGGGGCGTGGAACGGGAGCCGGGGCTGATCACCACTTTTTTGACTCCCGATGCATGTAATTCTTCTATAAAAGCAGAAAGATATTCGGTTAAAGATTTCTGATGATCATAATCCATCAGTGTTTCCCCCTAATGCCCGGAACATTGGTTTAAATTTGATTTGGGTCTCGCGGTATTCGCTTTCTGCTGTTGAATCTGCCACAACCCCGCAGCCGGAAAATAGATAAGCCTCATCTTTATGAATCAGGCCAGAGCGGATTGCTACAGCAAACTCGCCATTTCCGTATGAGTCCATCCAGCCAACGGGAGCTGCATAAAGGCCCCTGTCCATTTTTTCAGCATACTTGATCGTCTCCATAGCCTTTTCCCTCGGCACCCCGCCCAGAGCAGGTGTTGGGTGAAGCTGGGCAATGAAGTTTAATATGGTGGCCTCTTGATAGGCCTTCCCTTTTACCGGTGTATAGAGATGCTGAATGTCTCTCACCTTCATCAGTTCAGGTTTATTCGGCATATCGACCTCTGAACAGTGCTGCTGAAGGACGTCACGGATCATGTCCACTACCAAATTATGTTCGTAAAGGTTTTTTGCATCATGAAGCAGGCTTTCCCCAAGCATGTTATCCTCTTCCGGATTGCTCCCTCTTGCAATAGACCCGGCAAGGCAGGTTGAAAGGATTGCTTCACCTTCTTTTTTAACAAGCCTTTCTGGAGACGCTCCAAGGAAACAGCTGTTAGCTACCTCGAGCGAAAATAGGAAGCTGTCCTGCTGTTCATTCCAAAGGTTTTGAATCACTTCATCTGAATGCGGCCTGTCCTTGAACGACATCAGCATCTTCCTCGCCAGCACAACCTTCTCCATCTCACCATTTTTCAGCTGAGAAACAACTTTTTCAAGAGCTGTCTTCCATTCTTCTGGAGCGATTTCCTTGGTATCAAGCAAATTCAGATTTGAGGTACCTGTTCCCTTTTGCCCCAGCAGCTCTTCTTGCTTCTTTTCCATAATATCGAGCAAGCCTTCGTCATCCTGGGAGGTACATAGAATATTGGTCGTCAAATAGCATTCATCGCCAGTAACGGTTAACATAAAAGTCGGCATCTGAAAGATACCATGTGAAAAATCAGTCCACTCCTTCGATCTCGGAACAGTCGGATCGAATGAAAAACCGCCAAATAAAAGCGGGCCAGTTCCGGCGGTCTCCCCGTCAGACTCTATCACCGCATTCGCAATTAAGCGCTTCCACTCGTTTTCAATCGAAGTGTAACGGTCACCCTCTGAATCATTCCTAACCATATATGTGCTGCCTAAACCGGCGATTTTTGTATTGTTTTCTTTGTCCTTCCAAAAAAAGCGTTCTCCGTTATATAGAGAGATACCCTTTGTATAAAATGAAAGGGGGTTTACGTGGCTGACTTTTTGAACTGCACTGTATAAAACCGGTATGCCTTCTGCTTTGGCTTTCGCTAATGCCTTATTAAAGCTTTCCCCGATTTTGACATCTTGTATAATACTCAAAACAATCCCCCCATAAAGCCTTTTCCATAGGCTTTTTCGTAAACTTTGTTGCTAATATGACTATCATAAATTAACGACATATTTTACCGGAAATATCCTGATAAGCAAGAAAGAAAAGAGCTGCTCTCTCCGTTAAGATAACTAAACCTTTGTATCCTGGGATATCCGAAAGCAACAATTTATAGAAAAAAGCCTTTTCCTTAAGATTTAAACCTATTTTAAGATACACCTGACATATTAACGTGTCAACGCTCAACAATTTATTTCCTTATTATATAATAACCTCTTTTTCCTCATTTGAGAAACGGAACGTTTCGACTTGCGGCTTATGGAAAATAACACCTTCCGGCTTTTTGAAAAAGTTATTGACACATTTGTGTCCTTTACCTAAACTTTAATCTGTAAAGCAATTGTAACCTTACTATTTTCCACAATTAAGGAGAGACAAAAATGGAGACTTATACGTCCAATATTGTGGAGTCAGATAAAGGCTGGCGTATCTGGTGGCAGCTTACCAGACCGCATACACTCACAGCCGCATTTGTACCCGTCCTGCTGGGAACCGCCCTTGCTGTTCAGTACGGGGAAATTGACTGGCTTCTATTTTTAGCTATGTTGGCGGCCAGCATCCTGATCCAGGCCGCAACGAACATGTTCAATGAATACTATGATTTTGCCAGGGGCCTTGATAATGAGAACTCCATTGGCATAGGCGGAGCGATTGTCCGCAACGGCGTGAAACCTTCCACTGTAAAAGGGCTCGCATTCAGCCTTTACGGCATTGCATTCTTACTAGGGTTATACATCTGTGCAAACAGCAGCTGGTGGCTTGCCGTAATAGGCTTAGTTTGCATGGCGGCAGGTTATTTTTATACTGGTGGACCTGTTCCAATTGCCTATACGCCTCTTGGTGAGGTTGTGGCAGGGTTCTTTATGGGGATTGTCATCATATTGATTTCCTTCTACATCCAAACTGGTACCGTAACCCTTTCAAGCCTATTGATTTCCATCCCGATCTTTATCCTGGTCGGCATGATCCTGATGGCCAACAACATCCGTGATCTCGACGGAGATAAAGAAAACGGCAGAAAGACTCTCGCAATCCTTCTTGGGAGAAAAAATGCAATCACCCTTCTGGGGTCCATGTTTGCACTATCCTACCTCTGGATCATCGGATTGGTCTTGGCGGGATCCTTTACCCCTTGGCTGCTGATCTGCTTAGTCAGTATTCCAAAAGCCTATAAAGCATACAAAGGTTTTATAGGAAAAACGATGCCGCTCCAAATGATGCCTGCCATGAAAGCAACCGCGCAAACGAATACCATTTTTGGTTTTCTGCTTTCGATCGGGTTGTTCATCAGTTATATCTAAGTGAGAAAGACCAGCTGTTTAAAATGGCTGGTCTTTTCTATTCGCTCTTCTATGGCAGGTGAAAAGTAATGGAATTCCGCTCCAGGCGGACGACTCCGCTGGGCGGGGGTGTGCCTCCTGCGTAAAGGAGGATGAAGGTAAGAAATCACCATCTTATATCTCCACTCCCTCGCGTTGGATACACATCTTCACTAAAAAGCACTAACTCTTGTATCCACCTCGACCCTCTGGATACATATCTTCAGCAAAAAGCATTAACTCTTGTATCCACCTCGACCCTCTGGATACATATCTTCACTAAAAAACAGCCACTCTTGTACCCACCTCGTGCCTCTGGATACACATCTTCACTAAAAAGCATCCACTCTTGTATCCACCTCGGCTCTCTTAATACATATCTTCACTAAAAAGCACTAACTCTTGTACCCACTTCGACCCTCTGGATACATATCTTCATCAAAAAGCACTAACTCATGTACCCACCTCGGGCCTCTGGATACATATCTTCACTAAAAAGCAGCCACTCTTGTATCCACCACGACCCTCTGGATACACATCTTCACTAAAAGCACCTTCTCATGTATCCACCTCGGCCCTCTGGATACACATCTTTACTAAAAACACTAACTCATGTATCCACCTCGACATCTTCACTAAAAAGCAGCCACTCTTGTATCCACCTCGGCCTTCTAGATACATATCTTCATCAAAAAGCATTAACTCTTGTATCCACCTCGACCCTCTGGATACATATCTTCAACTAAAACATTAACTCATGTATCCACCTCCACCCTCTGGATACATATCT
>NZ_NIJF01000019.1 GCF_003316765.1 Bacillus sp. P14.5
ATGTTCTTACTAGATTAACGTTGACGTTTTGTTTGTTTTGTTCAGTTTTCAAGGTTCAATCGACCAGAAGTTTATTTTAGTCAACTTCTGCGCTACTTCGTTTGAAGCAACTTTTAAATCTTATCATCACCCGCATACTCTGTCAATAAGTTTTTAATCTTTTTTTCAAGAGCTGCTTAAGCCGCCGTGTTACCTGCGACGGTGTAAAAAGTATAACAAGTAATTTTTAATGAGTCAACCATATATATAAATTTTATCCTAACCATTTATATCCAGGTTATATAAACTAAAAAACCGGACCCTCTAGAGGATCCGGTACAATTCTTTATCAATCAATAGAAATGATATTCTCGTCTTTGGCGTTTACCTTACCTTCTTTTTCAATCGTAACGGTCTTGCCCTCTTTAAGGTTGGTAAAGATGATCGGTGTAATAGTAGAAGGAGCATTGTTTTTAATATAGTCCAGATCCACTTTTAATAACGGCTGGCCTGCTTCTACTTTGTCGCCTTCTTTAATCAGCGACTCGAAGCCCTTTCCTTCTAATTTAACTGTATCGATACCAACGTGGATCAGCACTTCTTTTCCATTTTTGGATTCAAGGCCGATCGCATGCTTTGTCGGGAAGACATTCACTACTTTACCATCCACCGGAGAAACGATTAGTCCATCAGTCGGCAGGATAGCGAAACCGTCTCCCATCATTTTTTGAGAGAAGACCTGGTCAGGCACTTCTGAGAGATCTTTGATTTCCCCTGTAATAGGAGAAACAAATTTTTCGTTTTCAAAGTCGCCTTCATTTTGAAGAGGGTCCGGGTTGACTTCTTCAATCTGTTGTTCGACTTCCTCATCAGCATTTGTTTCTGCTTTTCGAGGAGTTTTACCCATCATGATATCTTTGATTTGTGATTTCAGGGTATCTGACTTAGGTCCAAAGATCGCCTGGATGCTGTTACCTACTTCAAGAACCCCGGAAGCCCCGAGTTTTTTCAATCTGTTTTTATCCACTTGTTTTTCGTCATTTACTGATACACGAAGACGGGTGATACACGCATCAAGGTGAGCGATGTTCTCTTTTCCGCCCAGTGACTCCAGTACATCGTTCGCCAGGTCGGAACCTGCTGCAGGTGTTCCATCCTCGTCTTCGTCCTCATCTTCACGGCCTGGAGTAGCCAGGTTGAATTTGCGGATGGCGAATCTGAAACCAAAGTAATAGATGACCGCGAATACCAATCCTACTGGGATTACAAGCCACCAATTTGTCTGCGGATTAATGACACCGAAAAGGATGAAGTCAATCAATCCCCCGGAGAATGTCATCCCTATTTTTACATCAAGCAAGTGCATAGTCATAAACGATAGTCCGGCAAATACTGCATGGATACCGAAAAGGACAGGAGCTACGAATAGGAATGAGAACTCAAGTGGTTCTGTGATACCTGTTAGGAATGAAGTCAGAGCAGCGGACCCCATGATACCTGCAACAATTTTCTTTCTTTCAGGTCTCGCTTCATGGTAGATCGCAAGGGCTGCAGCAGGAAGTCCGAACATCATGAATGGATATTTACCTGTCATGAACGTTCCGGCCGTCAATTCCTGTACGTTATCCTGGATTTGCTTCATGAATATCGCCTGGTCACCGCGGACGACATTTCCAGCCTCAGTTGTGTATGAACCGAATTCGAACCAGAATGGCGAATAGAAGATATGATGCAGTCCGAATGGAATTAATGAACGCTCTACAATTCCGAAGATTAATGCTGCAAATGTTCTATTTTCATTCAACATAAAATTAGAGAATGTATTCAAGCCTGACTGTACCGGCGGCCAAACCACCAGCATCAGCAATCCAACGATTACGGCGGATGCGGCTGTCGCTATCGGAACAAATCGTTTACCGGCAAAGAAGCCCAAGTAAGACGCCAGCTCTATATTAAAGAAACGATTGTACATATAGGCAGCCAGAATCCCCATGATTATACCGCCGAATACACCTGTTTGAAGAGTCGGGATTCCCAATACATTGGCATACGCCGTATTGTCCGAAACTTCTTCTGCAGTAATACCCAGAGCAGCGCCCATTGTGGCATTCATGATTAAATACCCTACTATCGCCGCAAGACCGGCAACTCCTTCACCACCCGCAAGGCCGATGGCCACACCTACTGCAAATAACAGTGCGAGATTGTCAAAGATAATTCCGCCAGCCTGCTTCATGACAGCTGCAACATTGGCAACCCATCCCGTTTCAAGGAAAGGGGCAATGTCGAGCAGCGTCGGATTTTCAAGCGCAGATCCAAGCGCCAGCAAAATACCGGCAGCAGGAAGAATCGCAACTGGCAGCATTAACGCTTTACCTACTTTTTGCAAAACACCGAATGCTTTTTTAAACAAAGTAATAACCTCCCAAAATTCTTTTTTTGATGGACAAAATAATAGCGGCAAACACAAAAAAGGCATGAGCAAAAAGAGACATTGATGGTGTATAAAGATAGATTACCCCAAAATACACAATTCAATTATCTTCTTTACTCATGCCTGATCGTATCAGTAACACGTTAAGAGATAAGTTCATTATTTAACTTTATTCTGAATACGCTGCAGATGCATCGTCAGATATACCGCTTCCGCATCGTCCACTGGTTTTTTAAGTGTTTGCTGCATTATCTTGATTAATTTCCACGACAGATTATAGCACAATGGATATTCTTCTTTCAATAATAATGCAATTTTTTCCGGCTCCTGAACACGTTCCTGCCTCAGCACCCGCTCGATGGTGTAGCGAAGGTGGCGTACGAGCCTCATATAAGGGATGCTCTCCTTATCGATTACAACCTGAAGGGTCTCTTCAATCATGGACGTCAGAATTCCTATCAATTGAGAATGCCGATTGACCAGCGCCAGATCCTTGTTCATCATGGCGCTGTGGATGTGCAGGGCAATGAATCCAATTTCACCTTCAGGCAGTTCAACATTGGTTTTTTCATTTAAAAGACTGATAACATCTTTTGCTACTTCATATTCAAACGGGTAGAGGGCTTTGGTTTCCATAAGGAATGGATTACGTATCGCCATCCCCTTCATCAGCCGGTTCACCGCAAACAAAATGTGATCAGTAAGGGCGACATGAATATGTTCATTAAGAAAGGAGTTGGTTCTATTTCTAATCAGTTCTATAGCAGAGATGATGGTATCCAGCATATCTTCCTCCAGATACGGCAGCAGCATTTTGTACTGTTCCTGCTCCTTCTCTCCTTTTAGAACGAACATCTTCTCGACAATATCATTTTCAATATAGTCTCCTTTTTTCGCTGTGAAGCCGATTCCTTTTCCGATCAGCACCACTTCTCCGTAACTTTCATGTACGGCGATCAAGACATTGTTGTTGAGTACTTTTTTTACTTCTATATGAACCATGCGGATTCCCTCATTTTCATGCTTAGACTCTCGTATCTTATTGATTCTAACGAAAGCGCATTCTTATTTCAATCTTTGTTGCCTATGGAAGGGGCCCATTCAATCATTTCTGAAAAAGTATTTTATAAAAAAACAGCCCCTCCATAGGAGAAGCTGCTTGAAATTAAATTAAGAAGATAAAATACAGAACAAAGATGATAAACAGAAGGTACATGATTGGATGGATCTCTTTTCCACGGCCCTTCATGAGCATCGTAATTGGGTAAAAGATGAACCCGACCGCAATCCCTGTTGCAATACTGTACGTTAGCGGCATCGCGATAACCGTTAAGAAAGCAGGAACCGCAATCTCGAATTTGTTCCAATCGATTTTTCCGATGGCAGAAACCATGAGAACACCGACGATGATTAATGCCGGCGCCGTTACCGGAGCAGTGATTACTTCAAGGAGCGGGAAGAGGAACAGTGATAACAGGAAGAATCCTGCTGTCACTACAGAAGCGAATCCAGATCTAGCTCCTGCTGCCACCCCTGCAGATGATTCAATGTAAGAAGTCGTTGTCGAAGTACCCAATACAGCACCGACGACAGTTGCGCAAGAGTCTGCAAATAGCGCTTTGCCGGCTCTTGGAAGTTTGTTGTCCTTCATCAAGTTTGCCTGGTTCGCTACAGCCACTAAAGTCCCAGCTGTATCAAAGAAATCCACAAACAAGAACGTCAACACGACCACCAGCATTTGAATGGTGAAAACACTTGAAATGTCATTGAAAAGCGGATCGAGAGCAGCACCAAAAGTCGGCTCCAGGCTAGGAATCGCGCCGAAAATCTGGTTTGGAAGATCAACAAGACCAAAGATCATACCAGCAATTGCCGTTATAACCATTCCGAAGAAAATTCCACCCTTGATTCCTCTGGTCATCAGAATGACCGTGATGAAGATACCAAACACAGCTAAAAGCGTAGTTCCGCTCGTTAAATCACCAAGACCAACGAGTGTAGCGTCATTATTTGTGATAATCCCTGCATTTTGAAAGCCTACAAATGTAATGAAAAGTCCGATACCCGCACCAACCGCAAACTTCAATTCAGCTGGTATGGAGTTAATGATTTTTTCACGGAGACCCGTTAATGTCATCACGATGAAGATCAATCCTGAAATCAGGACGCCTGTCAGAGCCGCCTGCCAAGTGATGCCCATCGTTAACACGACTGTATAAGCGAAGAATGCGTTAAGCCCCATCCCCGGTGCCAGAGCAATCGGATATTTGGCTATGAGCCCCATGATGAGGGAACCGATTGCCGCCGCCAAGGCTGTCGCGACGAATACCGCTCCATAATCCATTCTCATGCTGTCCGGCAGGTCCGGAACAGATTGTAAAGACAGGGTGATCGGGTTGACGACCAGGATATAGGCCATCGACAAGAATGTTGTTAATCCGCCTATGAATTCACGGCTGTAGGTGGTGCCAAGCTGATCAAATTGGAAAAACTTTTTCATTTTCCTTACCTCCTCTAAAATGTCCGCCGTTTTGGTTAAGGTGTTCCGCCTGGACAGAAAAACGCCCTGAACAACCGTCGTTCAGGGCGTGACATACTGGTATGGTAAGAAAAAACTAGTTTCAAAGAATAAATGATAGCATGAATTATAGACTAGTCTTCATCAAACCATTACCTCGTAGTCAAGCCATTTACGGTAGCTCGGTAGAAACTGCTGGGCCTTATCCCCAAAATTATACGACGTAATGTTTATTTTTTAATTAAGTTCTTTGTTATTGTAACAACCAGAACTCGACTAGTCAATATGAAACACGAACATTTTATCATTTATTTTTCTCAACGTTCGTAAAAATTATTCCCACTCAATAGTTGCAGGCGGTTTGCTCGTAATATCATAAACCACCCGGTTGATATGATCGACTTCATTGACAATCCTTGTTGAAATTAACTCAAGCACATCCCAAGGGATCCTCGCCCAGTCAGATGTCATTCCATCGATAGAAGTAACTGCCCTGATGCCGATTGTGTAATCATATGTGCGGGCATCTCCCATTACACCGACGCTTCGGATGTCAGGGAGAACAGTGAAGTACTGCCAGATATCACGATCAAGACCGGCTTTTTTGATCTCATCACGAAGAATATGATCGGACTCTCTCACAATTTCAAGCTTCTCTTCGGAAATTTCACCCAATACGCGGATGCCAAGACCAGGTCCTGGGAACGGCTGGCGCCAAACGATTTCATCAGGGATCCCCATTTCACTGCCAAGCGCACGAACCTCATCCTTGAAAAGGGTATTCAAAGGTTCGATCAGCTGGAACTGCATATCTTCCGGAAGGCCGCCGACATTATGATGAGACTTGATTGTCTGCGCAGTCGCCGTCCCGCTCTCAATGATATCTGTATAAAGCGTTCCTTGAGCCAGGTAGTCAATTCCTTCGAGCTTTGTGGCTTCATCATCGAAAACATAAATAAATTCATTTCCGATTATTTTGCGTTTCTGCTCGGGATCAGAGACACCTTTCAATTTATTCATGAAGCGGTCTTTCGCATCCACTTTTATGACATTCATATTGAAGCCTTCTGAGAATGTCTTCATAACACCTTCCGCTTCATCTTTCCTTAACAGGCCATGATCAACAAAGATACATGTCAGTTGATCGCCGATCGCTTTATGGATCAATACCGCTACCACAGAAGAATCCACACCGCCGCTAAGGGCACAAAGGACTTTTTTATCGCCCACTGTTTTACGGATTTTCTCCATTTCGATTTCAATGAAATTCTCCATGGACCATTCATCTTTACATCCGCAAATATCAAAAACAAAATTCTTCAGTATGTCATTTCCATATTGGGAATGACGGACTTCCGGATGGAATTGAACTGCATATAAGCCTCTATCCTCATCACTCATTGAAGCAATCGGACAAGACGGGTTCGTACCATCTACTGTAAATCCTTCAGGTGCTTCAACAACGAGATCCCCATGGCTCATCCAGACAATCTGCTCCTGGGGCAGGCTGCCGAACAATTTTGAAGAATGCTCCAGAGTCAGCTTCGCCTTTCCATACTCGCGATGTTTGGCCCTTTCCACTTTTCCGCCAAAGTGCATCGTCATTAACTGCATGCCATAGCAGATCCCCAGAACCGGGATATCCAAATCGAATATTCTTTCGTCACAACGGAAAGCGTCTTCGCCGTAAACACTGTTGGGACCGCCCGAGAAGATGATGCCGCTTGGATTCATCTCTTTGATTTCCTCCACTGTAATCGTGTGCGGGTGAAGTTCACTGTACACCCCAAATTCACGAATCCTTCTCGTGATCAACTGATTATACTGACTGCCGAAATCCAAAACGACAATCATTTCCTGATTATGCAATTCCGCTTTTCCCGTCATCCTGCTCACCTCATTGAGTTATTTCGTTAATCCATTACACAGTTTGCCCAAAAAGAGTTTAAAAGTGCAAGTGCCCCACTTCATTCGTACCCACAGGGCTTTAAACCAAGGTCATCCGCTATCCTAACCGGTTCCCAAAACTCATATAATCGAAAAAAACCAGAATCCAGCCTTATATAAAGGCAGAATTCTGGTTTTGATCCCTCACGCTCATATCACATCAAAATGAATACTGCCTTCATAGTCAGATCATTTACGGTGACCCGGTAGAGACTTTCGAACCATATCTTCGAGGATATATGAAGGTTTGCAAACCGTATTTATTTACATTTCGACATCATTTTATAACGGGAAGGAGTGTTGGTCAACCTGTTGTCCTTTTAATTAAATTTTCCCACAATTTCCGAAGCTGATTCCAATCATGCTCCGTAAGCTTCTGGCCATACAGCGTTCTTTCATATTTGTCAGTGAGGGATGTCATTTCCCTGCTGCCAAAGAAAGAATCCACATAACGCGAGTAGGCTCTGAGGGTCTGGCCTTCATCCATCTTCAGCCCATAGCGCTTCAACTGATCCAGCAGCGCCAGGTATGCTTTCGGGAAGGTATCTTCATCCTTTTTAAGCTTATAGTAAGGGATAAGGATGTAAGGAAGCCAGCGCCTTCTCACCAGGAAGATTCCATAGCCGATGACAGCAAGCGCAGCGATCACCAGCAGGATTTTGCCCCAATTGTCCTCAACAAAAGCAACGGTATCTTCCCATAGACCAGCAATAGAAAAGCTTGATGAATTGCTGCCGGAAGCCTCTTCATCCTCCGGGGTCATATCCTTCTCCGGCGCCTCAGGTTCCGGGGCAGGCACCGCCGCTGTTTCATCCGTTTCAGGAAGCTCATAATCATAGTTTACAATCGTGCTTCCGGTAAATCCGACAGTAGGCTCAAACTGGACCCAGCCTTCTCCGGGAAAATACACTTCTACCCATGAGTGGGCGTTGTTGTTGGTCACTTTATACGTTTTATATTGAGTATCGACCGTTCTTTGATACTCCCCTTCTGTATATCCCTTCACCCATCTCGCCGGAATACCGAGTGACCGGACAAGCACTACCATTGAAGTAGAATAGTTATCGCAGTATCCCATCTGTGTTTCAAACAAGAATTGATCGACATAGTCCTGGCCTTCTTCAGGGACAGGCACTTCCGTCTGTTCATACACAAAGTCTTCCTCACTGAAATACCCTTCAATGGCTTTCACTTTTTGGTACCAGTTTTCCTCATCCGCTGTGATAGTTTCTGCCAGTTCCCTCACCCTCTCAGGCAGTTCTTCCGGCAGCTGGGTATATTTTTCAAGAAACGGCTGTGTTTCTTCCGAAAATGAATCCTGTGAAACAGATTCCAAGCCTTTCAGGGAGTAGACAGGATTGCGGTATTCTACACTGTATTCTTCAAGTTTTACTTTCTCTTGGTCTTTCAGAGTCGTGATCTTTGTAGTTTCTTCACTGATGGAGAATGCCCCCTCTTCATTTCCTTGAAAAGAGGTGACCCCATAAGGATAGACAACGTGGGAATATTGTTCTCTGACCTTTATAAGTTCTGAATCTGGCTCCCTTTCCGGCTCAGACTCAGTGAGGGAGAGGGGTACTTCTTCCCCTGCAGCAAACGTTACACTTTCTTCCGATTCCTCGGTTCCTGTCCGCTCCCAGCCCTGTCCTGTATAAATGTCCTTACTCTCGATTCTCCAGTAGTGCTCCCTGACGACATCCGCATCGAACACTGTCTTGGGGTCACCCCTGAAAGGACCGCCAAGCCGGCTGTCATCTGTTCCATAACCGAGTTTTGAAACACCACTGCCCGCGCCGTCAGTCTCATCGGCAAATGCCTTCAAGTAAGGAACCGGGTCAGGCCAGACGGGGTCGATTTTCGGACCTGCAAAAGCCAGTACCGAACTTGCCCCGATCATGATCACCAGCGGAATCATCCATCTGCCTGCTGCCAGCCTCGAACCTCGGAGGCTCTCCTGGTCCTTCAATCGGAGCAGGGCCAGCATTCCAAGAAGCAGGAATCCAAGGATGATGACCCGGATGATCGCTGCCTTCGCATCAAACGATGTAAACGTATCGAGTAAACTGATATAAATGATCGTCATAATATAAAATAGGAGCATGCTTTTCCTGACAGACAGCCAGTAATGGATCAAATACGTCATCAACCAAAGCAGAACGAAAAATAAGAGGCTTCGGTACATATCGGAAAGCATCGACCATTCCCTGCCAATAGTTAATCCAATGTTGTCCCAAAGTTCCCTTACCATTGCTTCCACAGGATTAAGGAATGTATCCTTTGAATATAGGTGATACAGTGAAAACAAAATAAAAATGGTTTTGATGGCAAACGACAGAAACTTATTCATATTGAAGTAGTAGAGCACCATCGACAGGAAGATAAATGCTACGAAGTATCCCAGATTGCCTGTATCCGTAACATCATTCAACGGCCGTAACCATTCCCATAATAAAATGAATGCGAGGCCATAGAGCAGGACCCGCTGGAATTTCATCGGCTGTGTTCCATTTCTCATGCGTTCTTCACCTCCGAAAACGCAGAATCGAATTCGCCTTCATAAGTTACCTTCAGCCAAATTCCCCTTCCGGCAGCCATTGCTTTCAATGCTTTTTCCTCATCTGTCAGATAGGCCCCTTTTTCCTTAATCAAGAAGATGACCACAGACGAATTCCGTTTCGCATACGACCTCACCGTCGATATCAATTTTTTGGAAATTGAACTTGTGATGAACATGACCGCAGCAGATTGCTGATAGTTTATTCCCTCTCCTTCAAGCACCTTTGAAAGATTGTACCTGCTGTCTGCTTTCACTTTGGCCAAATGATGATAAAGCTGGCGCTGATGCTCTTCTCCCCCTCTGATCGGGAATGACACATGATCTTCCCCAATAGACAGCAAACCTGCCTGTGCACCTTTTCTCAAAATGGCTTTTAAAATGGAAGCCGTGAACGTGACCATCGGCTCGAATGCCTGTGAAGATTCACGGTCAAGCACGATAAGAACATCGTGTGACTGCCTCTCTTCAAATTCTTTGGTCATTAACTCATTTGTACGGGCAAAAGATTTCCAATGAATCCATGAAAAACGATCTCCCGGCTGATATTCTTTAATTCCTGTTGCCATTGTCGTATCCTTCTGGATTTTCACATTCGAGGAAGTCATCCCCTGATCATACCGGCTTTCGAGCGGACGGTAGATTACATCCACAAAAGACGGATACACAAGAAGCGTGTTGGAGCTCGTCACCGTGGTCTCTTTTTCAAATATCCCAAAGAAATCACCTGTCTTTAAACGCACTGCAGAAAAATGATGCTCCCCACGCGGCAATTCATCAATGGTGTATTTCAGATAGATTTCCCTTCTAAAACCAGGATATATGATGGACTTCGCTTTCTGAAATGAGGATCTATAAAAAATCGAAGGAGATACAATATCGTCTGCAATCAGATAAAACAGCGGAAACGGAAACCTCCTCCTGATGACGAGTGACACTTCCATCGAATCTCCCGCTTTAAAATCTGTTGATTTAAACGAACGTTCCACCTCGAAATTTGACAGCGGGTAGATCGAAACCATCAAAGAGAACAAGGCAAAAGGAACAAAGCTGTAGAACAGGAACCAGCTGACGAACCCCCCTTGAAATAATGCGTAAACAAGTGTTACCGCCCATAGACTTATAAGCAGCAGCAGCTTGCCTATCACCTTTAAGAGCTGTAATCTCTTTTTCATTTATCTCACAAGCCTTTGAACAGGCACAGCAATCCGCGCAATGACACGCTGCACTACATCCTCAGCGGTGATGCCTTCATATTTTGCTTCTGATTTTAAAATGATCCGGTGTGAGAAGACGAATGGAGCAAGATACTGAACATCATCAGGAATGACATAATCCCTGTTTTTCAAATAAGCATATGCTTGGCAGGCCCTCATCAACGCAATCGATCCACGCGGGCTTGCTCCCAGATACACCTGGGCATGAAGTCTCGTTCTGTGGGCAATATCCACAATATATTTTTTCAGCGTATCATCCACTATGATTTCTTTAACATCCTCCTGAAGCATGCGGAGCTCTTCCAGAGAAATGACCGCCTCTAAATCTTCAATCGGCGGATTTTTCTGCACCCGGTGAAGAATCTCCATTTCTTCCTCCATCTCGGGGTAACCCATTTTCATCTTTAGCAGGAAACGGTCCAATTGCGCTTCCGGAAGCGGATATGTACCTTCATATTCAATCGGATTCTGTGTCGCCATAACGAAGAACGGCTTATCAAGCTTTCTGGTAATCCCGTCGATCGTCACACTGTGTTCCTCCATGCCTTCAAGCAGCGCCGACTGTGTCTTTGGCGATGTACGGTTGATCTCATCAGCCAAAATGATGTTCCCCATGATTGGTCCGGGCCTGAAATGGAACTCACTGTCCCGCGGATTATAGATCGAAACACCAATTACATCTGAAGGAAGCAGGTCAGGAGTAAACTGAATCCGCTTGAAAGATGCCCCCACCGATTTAGCCAGGGCACGAACCATCATTGTTTTCCCCACACCCGGTACATCTTCAAGAAGCACGTGCCCATTCGCCAGCAGTGCCACCAGACTCAATTCGGCCACGGTCCTCTTGCCA
The DNA here is from genome assembly GCF_003316765.1 of Bacillus sp. P14.5. GTDB lineage: Bacteria > Bacillota > Bacilli > Bacillales > Bacillaceae_B > Rossellomorea. The sequence continues at coordinate 11,500 of NZ_NIJF01000019.1, forward strand.
ATCATCACTTTCTCAATATTATCTATTACATTTTGTAACTTTGGATTCATTACGTTCGTCGTCATTTTATTCCCTCCTGAGACTCTGACTGACATATACCTGTCTAATTACTTATTACATTCTCGGGAAGGGTGCGAAAACCCTTCAGAATATTTTAATAATATAGAGAATCAGTAGGTATTTTGTCTAATCTTTGATATTTATCTTTTTTTGTAGGTTTTTCTGGTTGCCTTTTTTCTCTGGGGTGGGGGGCGGGTTAACAATCTGAATTTTCTGTTACAATTATATAACATAATTCATTATTTTGAAATGATGTTGGGTTTGGGTTTTTTGGTGATGGGGTGGTGGATGGTTGGTGCATTAGTTTCCCTTTCTGGCAATTTGATGCTGTTTAAACGCCCTCTTTACTGCATCAAATTCTTTTTCTAGAGGTTTGATGCTGTTTAGACGCTCTCTTTACTGCATCAAATTCTTTTTCTAGAGGTTTGATGCTGTTTAAACCCTCTCTTTACTGCATCAAATTCCTTTTCTAGAGGTTTGATGCTGTTTAGACGCTCTCTTTACTGCATCAGATTCTTTTTCTAGAGGTTTGATGCTGTTTAAACCCTCTCTTTACTGCATCAAATTCTTTTTCTAGAGGTTTGATGCTGTTTAGACGCTCTCTTTACTGCATCAGATTCTTTTTCTAGAGGTTTGATGCTGTTTAGACGCTCTCTTTACTGCATCAAATTCTTTTTCTAGAGGTTTGATGCTGTTTAAACCCTCTCTTTACTGCATCAAATTCTTTTTCTAGAGGTTTGATGCTGTTTAGACGCTCTCTTTACTGCATCAGATTCCCTTTCTGGCAATTTGATGCTGTTTAAACCCTCTCTTTACTGCATCAAATTCTTTTTCTAGAAGGTTTGATGCTGTTTAAATGCTCTCTTTATTGCATCAGTTACTCTTTCTCACGGGTTCCTTTTATATAATAAGAAGATCTCTTATTCCCTATCATCTGAAGATTTGATCTCAGTACCCTCTGTACGGTCCTTTCATCTTTTATTACTTTACACCAGTCAAAAATATTTTTAGTAGTAACTTTAAAATCAGGAAACAACAACCCAAACTCCTCAACACTCCTCAATACAGCATCAGAACAACTCTCCCGCACCCCGCAAAACTCACAATGAAGAATCCTTTTCGCCTCAGTATAAAACTCCCCACACCCAGAACAAACAATCCCCTTCCGCAGCTCCTCATAGCTATACTTCGGCACACTATTATAAGGGGATCCCCCGATACTAAGAGACAATAATTTCTCGGCAGCGCGGATATCAGCATTTCTGATTTTCGATGAGTTCTGCAGAAGGTTATTCCGGAAGCGGTTCATTTGGGCAGGGTAGATGATTGGCAGATTGGAAGGTACATCGTACAAGTGGAATTCAGGGTTGATGAAAATGAGGTGAGACTTAACTGAGAGAGGGATGTTATAGTTTTTCACTAGTTGGTTCAAGTGGGTTTCTGTTTTATCTACCTGAAGCAAGGGGTTTTTGACTGGGTTTCCTGATGGAGAAGTCCATTTGCCTTTTTCAATGGAGTAGTCGCCTTCGAGGTTTTTGACTTCGAAGTGATGGAGGGTGCCGGAGGAGATACCGAATGAGTCGACTTGGAAGTTGTTATTGTTTTGGTTGAGGTTTATGTCATTCAGGAAGATCATTTTTTTCGATAGCGGCACCGCCCACTTATCGAAGTTCATTTCCCCTTCGTATCCTTTTTCTTTGTAGAGGTAATAGCTTTCTTCGCTTTCGCTGAAATTCATCCTTGGACGCAGACCTCTTAATAGCTGTAGTTCCTGGGGAATCCCCCGCTCTTTCATGATCAATCAACATCATTCCCTTCAGTTTGATATGTTAATTTTATACAATAACCACCCGGACGTCCATGCTATTCGCGCATCAAAAAAAAGCCAGCAAAGAGTAACTACTCCCTGCTGGCCTGTTTCAATATAAAAATTACTCTTTCCACCAATCATCAAACACGCTGATAGGCAGTTCGCGTTTGTGCCGGGTTTTGAGGAAGTGGCCGCCGATCGTGTTGGCTGCTTGTTCTGATACTTCTTTTCCTTCAAGGTAGTCATCGATTTCTTCGTATGTTACGCCTAGTGCTTCTTCATCCGGAATCATTGGACGATCGTCCTCAAGGTCTGCGGTCGGCACCTTGGTGTATAAATGTTCAGGTGCGCCGAGTTCCATAAGAAGCGCTCTTCCTTGGCGCTTGTTCAGGCGAAAAATCGGCACAAGGTCTGCAGCTCCATCACCGTGCTTGGTATAAAAGCCGGTTACCGCTTCTGCGGAGTGATCTGTCCCGAGCACCACGCCCTTGTTCATTGCTGCCATGCTGTACTGGACCTTCATGCGTTCTCTTGCTTTTTCGTTTCCTTTGGTGAAGTCAGAGAGCGGTACCCCAGCTTCCCTCATGGCAGCCGCGCTTGCGTCGACGGCTCCTTTGATGTTGACGGTGAAGGATTTGCTCGGCTGGATGAACTCGATTGCATCCAGGGCGTCCTGCTCATCATTTTGTTTTCCATAAGGAAGGCGGACAGCGACAAACTGATATTCATCCGTGCCGTTCTCTTCATTCAGTTCATTCACCGCTTGCTGTGCCAGCTTTCCGACCAGCGTGGAATCCTGCCCACCTGAGATTCCGAGTACAAAACTTTTCAGGAACGGATATTTCTTTAAGTAGTTTTTCATCAAGTCGACGCTTCTTCTGATTTCCTCTTTAGGGTCGATTTCCGGTTTCACTTTCATTTCTTCAACGATCTGTTTTTGCAAAGCATCCATCTTGTGGTTTCACTCTCCTGACAGGTTATTTTAACTATTCTTTTATTATAATACCATTGCTCGGGAGGCTACAAACATGGGAGCCTTATGACGTGGCGCTGTCCTGATATTCCTGGACCTTCTGTTTGACCTCCTCGATGTTGCGCATTTTGTTGTTCCAGCATTTTTCACTAAGGTCCACCGGATAATCCTCTGGGTTCATCAAACGTTTATACTCATCCCAAAGGAGTTCAATGTTTTCCTCTAAAAAGTCACGGATTTCCTGCAGAGCCGGAAGCTTATAGACAAGTTTTCCATCCTTGAACACGTCGGTGTGAAGATCCTTTGCTTCAAAATTGGTGACAAATTTGCTGATGAAGGTGTGCACGGGGTGGAACATTTTGATCCTGTCCTGCTCCTGCGGTTTTTCCTCTGCAAGAGTTATATAGTCTCCTTCTGACTTGCCGCTCGTTTTGTTGATGATCCTATAAACGTTTTTCAAGCCCGGAGTCGAGACTTTCTCGGCATTACTCGAAATTTTGATAGTATCCGCCATCTCGCCATTCTCATTCTCGATCGACACCAGCTTATATACAGCTCCAAGCGCTGGCTGGTCATAGCCGGTAATGAGCTTGGTTCCGATTCCCCAAGTGTCGATTTTAGCGCCCTGAGCTTTCAAGTTCATGATCGTATATTCATCAAGGTCGTTCGAGGCAACGATTTTGGCATCAGGGAAGCCCGCTTCATCCAGCATCACCCTTGCCCGCTTTGATAAGTAAGCCATATCACCGCTGTCCAGGCGGATGCCTTTAAAATTGATCCGGTCTCCCATCTCCTTCGCGACCTGGATGGCAGCCGGCACACCTGACTTCAAGGTGTCATAGGTATCAACCAGGAATACACAGTCTTTGTGGGATTCGGCATATTTTTTAAAAGAAGTATAATCATCGCGATAGGCTTGGACCATGGAATGGGCATGGGTCCCGGCTACCGGAATACCAAACAACTTGCCGGCGCGGACATTGCTCGTCGCATTAAAACCTCCTATGAACGCTGCCCTCGTTCCCCAAATGGCCGCATCCATTTCCTGGGCCCGCCTTGTGCCGAACTCCATCACGACCTCATTCTGGACGACTTCTCTGATCCGCGCTGCTTTCGTCGCGATCAATGTTTGGAAATTCACAATATTGAGCAGGGCTGTTTCCAGAAGCTGCGCTTGCGCCAAAGGAGCTTCCACTCTGATCATGGGCACATTCCCGAACGCCAGCTCCCCTTCCTTCATCGAGCGGATGGTTCCCGTAAAACGAAGTTCCTTCAAATATTGTAAAAATTCCTCCTCGTATCCTACTTCATCCCGCAGGAAATCGATATCCGTCTCACTGAACTGGAAGCTTTCAACATAACGAATGACCCTCTCCAGGCCTGCAAATACCGCATAGCCGCTCCCGAAAGGAAGCTTCCGGAAAAACAATTCGAACACCGCTTTTTTATCATGAATTCCATCTTCCCAATAGGTCTTGGCCATATTGATTTGATACAAGTCTGTATGTAAAGCCAGGCTGTCATCGGAATACTTATACATCCACCCTCACTCCTTCGAGTTGCGATTCTTCTTATTCTATATAAATAGACTATTTTATATATTTTAACCATAATTGTGGGTTTTCATCGGTAATCCCGGTATCTTTGGCAGGTACATCTGCGAGAAATAAGTTCTACATACAAGCTGAAATGAAGGAGATATTCCTTCTATTAAAACTTAGCTTAGTTTCCTTGAAGTTTTTTCAGCCTCTTCTTTCATAATCTCCTTCGGATGCTTCAGGAATGCCGGAAGCATGGTCAATAAGAGCATGGAGCAGATATACAATAAGGCTCCAAACAAATAAAATTGAGTATTTTGGCTGTAGAGATCATCTATATTCGCCAATACAATCACAACCGGGGTTGCAAGAATCAATTACAGCGCCGCAATGTGAAAGGAAATACTAAAGCGATTTTCAAAAGTATTGGAAAAGGCTTGAAAAATATTTTCCTTCATGTACGTGGTGACAAAAAAAGTAATCACCCAGATTGCACCTAAATAGAACCAAAGACTGTGTCCTTCTCCCCAGGCCACCCTGAGGATAGGCTGGGCACACATGAAGGACATGCTGAATAGCAGAGCATAACTTAAAACAGAGAAATATCTCTTCTTCAATTCTGTCCTCTTCCAGGAATTAACCGAGACAATTATAGCTCCTGCTGCCACTACTGCGTTCATATAAAAGAAAAATTCTGACCACTCTGGCAGCGCACTAAACATCATCGTAACAATTACAATCGTCAGGGAGGTGTGCACCAGCCTGCTTTCTTTAAACGTTAAATCGTTTTCCTCATCCAACTTAGTTTCCCCTCCCTCTATTAAAAGGAGCTTCTTTTACTTGCTCATTGATTATGTCTTTAGGATGTTTTAAAAAGGCGGGCAGAACGACCAGGAGAACAATCGAGAATATATAGGTTATGCTCCCGAAGATGAACATCTGACTCCCTCCTCCGTCGTATCCCATAGAATTGGCGGTAATGACCGCTACTGGAGTCAGGATAATAAGTACAAGAACTACGAGATGGAACGCAATACTGAATCGATTTTCAAAGGTCTTTGAGAATGCTTGAAATATATTTTCTTTCATAAAAGTTGTGACAACTAAAGTCAGTATCCACAAACCTCCCAAATACATCCAACTCGTCCCCTCAGATTCCCATGAAACTCTTAAAATAGGCTGAGCTCCCATAAAAGCCACATTGAATAGTAAACAATAACTCAGAATGGAAAAATACCTCTTTTCCAGTTCGCTCCTCTTCCAAGCAATCACCACAATAAGAAAAGAAATTATAAACACTATACAATTCAACGCCCAAAACAACCATGACCACGAGGGTATTGCACTAGATAGAAAGGCAGTAATGATGATTGTTAGAAATGATGCAGGAATCCTGCTCTCCTTGATGGAGAGATTATTCTTCTCATCCAAAATATCACCTGCTGCTTTATTTAATTAGAAGTGTTGCTTAAAGCTTCTTTCGCTAACTAATTGACTAAATCCTGTGTAATTTACCACTATTTTCAAACTCCAAACTTATCCTTCATTATTTTATATATATTTCATAACTCTTACCACCGTATAAAATTGAAAGGAAATTATCGGTACATCATCTTTGCATTTCTCTCTTTTGATGTACTTCGCTTTCTGAGCGAGGTACATCTTCTTGTATTTTTCCCCGCTTGATATACTTCGCTTTCTGAGCGAGGTACATTATCTCTACACCTTCTTGAAGCTTGAATTATTAATACTTCGATCCCTCTATTTCACCCATTAGATTCACCGATTTTTTTCAAAATTAAAAACACCAGCTGCTTCTAAACAACTGGTGTTCTTCATTAAAATAACAGCCCGAATAGAGCTCCGATTATCCCTAATACCAATGCGAGGATAAACCACAAAACGGCAATAACGACAATGATCCAGCCCAGTGTCTTTCTGCCTGTCTGGATAAAGTAAATCCCCAGTACGATTGCTCCGAAAATCAGCCCCAGGATTCCCCAAAGCCACGGGTTCTTACCGCGTTTTCTGGCATCGACGAATAAGTAAATCGCGATGATGATATTGATGATAAAACTAAATGAAAATTCCAAGGTCCCACTCCTTATAATGTTTTGCGGCTCTTTTCTTTTTAGTTTGCTCTTCTCATACAGGATATGTTGGTTTAACCAACCTTACGTTTAGAATGAGAGCTATGAATTGTACGACTGAGAGAAAGAAGCCTTTCTTTTAGATTTCCCAAGGAGTGCATGGTTAAACCAGCAATCGGATGAGTCTCCTTTTTATTTGGAGATATGTATGAATTTTTTAAAAAAATTTCTCTGCAAGCAACTCAATGACTTTTTTCGGTTTTTGATTCCGGATACATTCGGGATGATCATGACCTCATCCGCTGCGAATGCTTCGGCGATCCTTTTGATCTCTTTACTGACCTTCGCCGCTGTACCGATGATCATCCGGCTGCGGTTCTTTTTCACTTTGACTTCTTCATCGGCCGTAAATCCCCGTTTTTTGGCTGTCTCGACGGTAGGATAATAGGGCGGCTGGTTTTCCGACTCCACAAAATACAGCCACAGATCGAATGCCTTTGCCAGATCCTCGGCTTCTTCTTCTGTTTCTCCGACAACGGCAAATAGCGAAATGATTGTTTTGGGGTTTTTAAAAATGGAGATGGCTTAAAGTGGTTACGATAATTCTCAACGATTTTCACCCCGCTCATACCCGGCTTGGCGAAGTGTGCGAATACATATCCAAGACCCTGGGACGCCGCTGTCCTCGCACCTCTTTCCCCTGTACCCAGCATCCACATTTCGGGTTTCGTTGGTATAGCCGGTGCTGCGATCAGTGATTGAAAACGGTGTTCATCCCTCGTATTGTCTGTAAAATATTTTTTCAGATCCTGAACTTGCTGCTCATAGGACTGCCTTTTGGTTTTCCCTTCATTCAACGCTTCATTGACCATCCGGTAGCTCGGCGACCTGCCGATGCCCATATCGATCCGATTGGGGTGAAGAGCTTCCATCATCCGAAAATTCTCCGCTGCCTTATAACTGCTGTAGTGAGGCAGCATGACACCACCTGATCCAATTCGAATGCGGGACGTACTGGCCGCCAAATGCATCATCAGCATTTCGGGACTGCTGCCGGCGACGGAATGGACCATATGATGTTCGGACACCCAGAATCGTTTATACCCAAGTGATTCTGCGTGCTTCGCCAGTTCCGTTGTTTCCCAAAGAGCTTGATGGGCGTCCGAGCCTTCATCAATCGGAGAGTAGTCCAGTATACTAAGTGATATCATTTTGGGGCTCCTTTACTCGATATTTTTATGACTACAGATAAGGCTTTGGGCTGGCAGCGCAGCGAGTCTTTGAATACGCCCTCCGCCTTGAACCTCTTGTGACACATTCCAGCCTAAAACCTATTATTTATGTATACACCTTTACCTCCTGGATACACATCTCAGCCTAAAATCGCTCACTCATGTACCCACCTTCACCTTCTGGATACACATCTCAACCTAAAACCACCCACTCATGTATCCACCTTCACCACCTGGATACATATCTTAGTTAAAATCCATCCACTCATGTATCCACCCTCACTACGTGGATACACATCTCAGCCAAAAACCCCCAACTCATGTATCCACCTTCACCTCCTGGATACACATCTCAACCTAAAATCACTCACTCATGTACCCACCTTCACCTCCTGGATACATATCTCAGCAATAATCCACCAACTCATGTATCCACCTTCACCTCCTGGATACACATCTCAGCTAAAATCCATCCACTCATGTATCCACCTTCACTACGTGGATACACATCTCAACCTAAAATCACTCACTTATGTATCCACCTTCACCTCCTGGATACACATCTCAGCCAAAAAACCAACTCATGTATCCACCTGTCACATTAAATTTAAAAACAAGCCAAACGGCCAGATTCTCAACCTTTTTTAGAATATAACGTCCATAAAATCACCCTCTCATATATTGCTCTCTTTAGGAAACAATACTACCTATCTTATTAAAAATTGGTGGTTTTTCTATGAAAAGCTTAATCAGGATTTTAATCCCAAGGCAGTTACTGCTTCTGATTGTATTGGCAACCGGCTTATTGAATCACGTCATTCTTATCCCCAATCTTCTGACGGCTTCCGGCAGGGACAGCTGGGTCGGAGTGATTGCCGCCTTCCCCATTTCACTTATTTTTTTACTACTGATTTTTTACATTGTTAAGAACAGTCCTCCTGAAGGATTTTTTTCTATGGTGAAACAGCGAATGGGCAAATGGGTTTACAGGATTCTGATCATCCCGGTCATTTTATTTCTCTTTTCAAGCGCCTATGTGACGCTGAAGGATTTGATCATTTGGTTGAACGCCTATTTCCTTGCAGATTTTTCGCTGCTTGTCATCACTGGTGTCATTGTTGTTTCCTGTTTTCTTGTCACCATGGCAGGAATAAAGTACATCGCAATCGCAAGCGGGTTCATCCTGCCCCTTGTCATATTGCTTGGCATTATGATTGCGGCCATTAATACCAGCGTTAAAGATCCGAGCCTTCTATTGCCTATCCTCAGTGATGGCTGGTCCCCTGTTTTGAAAGGGATGGTTTATACACTCTCCGGCCTGCTCGAAATCTATATCGTCATCTTACTGCATCCCTTCTCTCAAGAGCCTTTTAAATTCAGGCAGCTGCTTATTCTGCTGGTGATCTTGACCGGGTTGATCCTGGGTCCTTTATCAGCCTCAATCATGGAATTCGGTCCTGTCGAATCCATCAAGTTCCGCTACCCGGCCTATGAACAGTGGCGTATATTGAGTGTCGGCGAATATATAAACCATATGGATTTCTTTGCGCTGTACCAATGGCTGAGCGGTGCATTAGTCCGCGCAGGGTTATTCATGTACTTACTCGGTGTCTATTTCACCAAGGAATTAAAGCATTATCGATTGAAGCCAAGGATTGTTGTCGTAAGTTATGCACTATTATTTACCGCCATCATTTTTGTGAAATTGGACCCTTATTACTTCAGCAAGTTCATCTATCGATACTATCTGCCGGGGTGCCTAATATTCTTTGTCACGTACATTCTGCTGTCGGCACTGCTGCTATTCATCTTTAACAGGAGGGCTGAACAAGATGTCCAAAACAACATCCAAGGATAGACAGTCTGAAAAAGTGGATAAATTAAAAATTGAATTTCAAAAGAGCCAGGATCTGCAAGCCAAGCTGCATAAGACAGATGGTGATCCATTTGAAATCCTTTATTTTGACAGCTTGATCAACCTTCAATACCTCGATCAGTATATCCTTCCCAAACTTGGGAAAGACAAAGGTGATTCTGTTAAAGATAAACTCCTGTCACTCTTTCAGGCAGAGGATGTCAGCAGTAAATCGATTGAAGAGTTGGCAGATCTGCTTTTTGAAGGAAGTGTTTTGTTTGTCTTTGATTCTGTTATCCTGAGTATCCCTGCATCGGAATTTCCCAAGAGGCAGCCGGAAGAATCGGCACTGGAAACATCTATCAGGGGGCCGAAGGATGGCTTTGTCGAGGATATAAAAACAAATATTTCCTTGATCCGACGCAGGCTCAATACTCCGTCTTTGTGTTTGGAAAAATACACAATAGGTAAAAGAAGCAAAACAAAAGTGGTCCTGATGTATCTCGATGATATTATTGACCAGGACGTTCTTGCGGAGATCCAGAAGAGGCTCGAGAAGATCGATCTTGATATCTTGACGAATATTTATGATTTGGAAATGTATGTGCGCGACCGTCCTTACTCAGTGTTTCCAACCCTCGATTATACGGGAAGACCGGATTTTATTGTACAAGGATTGAACCAGGGGCGGTTTGCTCTTATAGTGGACGGGAATCCGACGGTCTCCTTTGCACCGATCAATTTGCTATTGCAGACCAAGTCTCCTGAGGATACGTATAATAACTTTGCGTTTGTTTCCATTGAGAGGATCATCCGCCTCCTTGGTTTGACGGTTGCGGGTTTTTTGCCCGGGCTATGGATATCTTTTTCTGCTTTCAATATTGAGCAGATTCCCTACTTGCTTGTGGCGACCATATCCGTATCCCGTTTCGGTCTGCCATTATCTGCTCCAATCGAGATGTTTGTGATCCTGCTTTTGTTTGAATTGTTTAATGAAGCCGGTGTCCGCCTGCCGCGTGCCATCGGACAGACAGTTGCCGTTCTTGGCGGTTTGATCGTCGGCGATGCCGCCATCCGGGCGGGACTTACCTCCCCGACTATGCTGGTTGTTGCTGCCATCACGTATATTTCTTCTTTTACCTTGGTGAACCAATCCCTTAGTTCCACCTTCACCATCATTCGATTTACTGTCCTGTTAATGAGTACTTTCTTCGGTTTATTCGGGGTTACGATTGCATTTCTGCTCACCCTTTTTTATATGGCAACCCTCTCATCCTTCGGCAGCCCTTATCTCGGGTCGGTTGCGCCTATCAGTTTTACCGAGGCGGTCAAATCAGTCCTGCGGGCGCCACGCCAATACTTTAAATCAAGAACTGAAATGACAAGTCCGGAAGATTCTACAAGAGGGGGCGGCGAGCAATGAGTAAATTGAAAATCTTCCTGACCGTTCTCCTTGCTGTCTTCAGTTTATCCGGATGCTCGAGTTTGAAAAATATACAGGATTTAACGTATATCGTCAGCATGGGTATGGATTATGACGAGGAAAGCAAGGAATTTAACGTGTTCATTCAGGGACTCAACTTCGCTAATGTCGCAAAGCAGGAAGGCAGCAGGCCCACTGAACCGGTCCCTATATTTGTTGCTTCTGCAAGCGGGGAAACCTTGAACCTTGCCGTAAGCAAGCTGTACAAGAAATCAGAACCTCCTCTGTTTTTTGGTCATGTCGTCACCCTTGTGTTAACCGAAAATGTCATGAAGCAGAAGTTCCAGGAGGTCATCAACGAAATCGGCCGCAACCGGTCACTGCGTCCGACTCTGCGGGTCGTCGTTTCTAAAGAAAAGCTTGAAGATACCTTGACCACCAAGGCTTTATTTGACTATCCTGCTATCTACACTGTTTTATTTAAAGGGAAAGGAAATGAATTGTCACAAGATGAGATAAAGCCGATGATTCTCATGAATTTTTTAAGAGATTATTATGAGCCGATGGGAGCCGCGAAAGTACCCACTGTAAAAATTGACAAAGAGTCATGGGAAGCCGATAAAGAATTCCCTGTCTTATATTTTGATGGCTACGCAGTATTTCAGCATCAGGAATACAGGGCAAACCTGGCATTCCAGGATGCCTTGCTCACCAATTGGATCTCGGAAAAAGGGGTTGTGATCGATCACAAAGTTGAGAAGGACGGAGAATTGATTGCTGCCGTTAAGCTCAGTTCTCCCAAAATGAAAATAAAGTATGAAGAGGATCCGGAAAAACCGAAATTCTCCATCACCCTTTCCCTGCAAGGAGATTTACTGGAAAAAGTTAAAGATATTCCTTTAAAGGACCTGGAGGCCATCATTATAAAGGACTTCAAAAAGAAACTCACATCCCTATATGAGACAGGCGTGGAGAATCAGACAGATATCCTGGATGCAGGAGAGAAGTGGTACAGGGAGCACCCCCAGAAGTATAAGGAGTTAAAAGAGAGCAAAAAATTCTATTTGGACAAAAACTCTTTAACAGATGTAAAGGTGAATGTGACGATGGTCCACTTTAACAGCTATAAATACGAAACAAAATATGATAAGGAATAAGTGATTCACCCTCCAACACACTAAAGCGCTAAGAGGGACTGTCCCTCTTAGCGCTTCAGTGTGTTAAAACCTTATTCCTAATAGGTGCCTTCATTTCTTTTTCGGAGGCTGAGCACCATGAAATCGATGATGACGAAGACCAGGATGGACAGCCCGACAAGAGGCATCAGGATGCCAAGGACAGCCAGGATGGCAATGACTCCCCACTTCACTTTCGGATCATTCATGGCAGCCGGCGCCCCGAAGGTTCCTTTCGGCTTTCGTTTCTGCCACATAACAAAGGAGCTGAAAACCATCAGCACGATGCCGAGGCAGGTGATTGCTCCAAGCAGCTGGTTGGCAAAACCGAACAGCCTTCCTTCATGAAGGGCGATGCCGACTGTAATGGCTTTCGCCATCAGGCCGTAATCATCAAAACGGACATCACTCAGCACTTCGCCTGAATATTGATCGATATTCAGTGTTGCGTTATCGCCTGGCTTTGTATGGGAGGTAGCCAGAGTGTAAACCCCTTTTTCTCCTTGCGGCAGTGAGATAGTATAAGGTCTTTGTACTTCTTTCACATCCGCCACCTGACTGATTTCGTCCAGGGTTTTGCTGTTTCCGCTGCCGGCAGAGGCAGGCACCTCCATGTTCTCAGTGGCCCACGGACCATCTCCCACCACATCCTTCGTAGTCAGGACAGACTCTGGTTTAGGGCCGAAGGATAATGCATATTGAGGGTAGCTGTTGGCGGCTGTCGCCAACTTGTTGATCTGTTCACCGACGACGCTTGTCCAAGGCAGCCCTGTTAAAATGAGTATCGTGATAAAGACAGAAAGCCAAAAGGCAGGGACTGCATGTAGATCTCTCCAAAAGCCCCGGCCTTTTTTTCCCAGGCGCGGGAGGACCGTTCCCCATATCTGGCTCTTTTTCTTCGGCCACCACAGATACAATCCCGTCAGCACGAGGATCAGCGTCCAGCAGGCGGCAAGCTCGACAAGAAGATTGACAAAGGTTCCGCCGGCAAACCACTCGCTGTGAACTCTCTTGAAGATGCTTGAAAATGTTTCATCCGCAGCGAGAGAGCCTTGGTACCCTCCGGTGTAAGGATTGATGAAGCCATACATCATATTGCCGTTTTCCATATAGCTCAGCTCGGTTGTTCTCAACGGGTCATCATACTGCTTGACCGACAGAATCGATGCTCCCTCTCCAAGCTCCTTGTTGGCCGCTTCCGTTTGCTCCGCTAAAGTCAGGGCTGGTTTTCCTTCCATATTGCTCTCAACATAGAAATGTTCCTGGTACAAGTTTGCTTCAATCTGAGGCTTAAATAGATAGAGCCCGCCGCTGATTGCCAGAACGATCAGAAATGGAGCTGTAAAAATCCCTGCATAGAAATGCCATCTCCATACTGTCCGAAAAATGGCCGCCTTCCTGCTTGGCTTTCCTTCTGGTTTGCTTTCATAGCAGTTCTGTAGTCTTTCTTCCATCTCGCTTCTCCCTCTATGCCGCTTCTTATTCTATAGTCAGTATTTTTCTTTATGAGTATGAAGGTCGCCTTTTTCAATGTGAAGTTTCACATGAAACGTTCCCGCTTCTGTAAAAGTATGAGAAGATTTATATTCACCCTCGCTCTCTTCTGAAGCATCGATGAAGTCATGCTTCTCCTCGCCTTCTTTCCATATTTCGAAACGGACATCCGCTTCTGACAAAGGATCATCGCCATTCATCGCATGACCAGTCAGCTCCACTTCTTCCCCTGCTTTCACCGTATCCGCCATCATGATATGACCGGAGACCTCGTCCCCGTGGCTGTGGGAATCCTCATGCCCCTCTTCATGAGCATGTTCTGTTTCTACATCACCGATCGTAAGCTCCAGCTTCGGCATCGTATGCATATCCCTGGCTGTTACGTGGGAAACGACATAATAAATCCCCGGCTCGTCCACTGTCTTTTCGATGGAATAAATCCCTTCTTCCTTGAATTCACCTTCGTTCATCTCATGCTCTTCTGTTTCTTCGCCTTTTTTCCAGAATTCAAATTCTACTTCTTTGGCATCATCCACGGTGTCATCTCCATGAGTGACTTTTGCCTCGATGGTGAATGCCTCTCCATCCTGAAGTTCATCAGGGCCAGGCTGTGTAGTGAGTTCTACTTCCAGCGCATGTAAGGTATCACCCTCGTCATGCTGGTGAGATTCACCCGAATTTTCCTCATTCTGTTCCCCGCATGCTCCAAGGATGAGCACACCACTTAGTGCAATCAATAGCCCAATTTTTTTATCATCATATTCTTTTCCTCCATTCTAGTATCCCAGGACACCTCTTATCACTCGTCCCCTATCGGCAGGGATTTGAAAGCCAGGCTGATTGAAGTCCCTTTTCCCGGAGCGGAATCTATATCCACTCTCGCTTCATGTTTCATAATTATTTGTTTGACGATAGCCAAGCCCAAGCCTGAACCGCCTTCGTTTCTGGTCCGCGACTTGTGGACTCTGTAGAAGCGGTCCATGATATTGGCCAGGTCCTCAGGCGGAATCCCATGCCCTCTATCCTCTATGGTCAGCACTGTCCATCCTTCACTTTGCTTCATCTCTATAAAAATCTTCTCTCCCTCAGGAGAGTAACGGACGGCATTATCCAGCAGGTTGCTGATCACCTGCTCGAGCCGGTCGGGGTCACCTTCTATGATGGCCTCTTCATCCAGCTGGAGACCGAGACGGATGCTCTTTTTCTCCAATGGAAGCTTAAATCTTTCGGTAACATCCAGCACCAGCTGGCCAAATGCAATCGGCTCCATCTTCATCGGATACGAATCACCCTCGAGCTGGGCGAGATCCAGCAAATCATTGACAAGACGTGACAACCGAGCTGTTTCCTTATGAATGATTCCTAAGTATCTCTGCCGCTCTTCTTCACTTTCGACGACTCCCTCCAGCAT
Organism: Bacillus sp. P14.5; assembly: GCF_003316765.1. Lineage (GTDB taxonomy): Bacteria > Bacillota > Bacilli > Bacillales > Bacillaceae_B > Rossellomorea. Next base: position 26,561 of record NZ_NIJF01000019.1, read on the forward strand.
CGCTTCTGTATACCCCCTCATATAACTCAGCGGCGTTCGAAGCTCATGGGAAACGTTCTGCAGGAATTCTCTTCTATTACTCTCGACTTCTTCCAAGGAATTAGCCAATTGATTGAATGACCGGGCCAGCGACCCCATTTCATCCGAAGTGGAAGCCTCGATTCTTTTCGAAAAGTCCCCTGCAGCCATCCGTCCTGAAACCATCTCCATCTTCTTCAGCGGCTGAATCAGCTGGGAGGCGATTTTTCTTCCTGACCACACGACTGCAAGCAAAATCAGGAGAAGCAGCCCCGCCAGTGCATAACGAATTGTTTCAAAAGGAGCGTAGACATCCTCCAAAGGCATATAAAGAAAAATTGCCCCGGAAAGCACATCGCCATCCAGCAGCGGAATAGCAACCGCAAGGATATCCTGCTCAAATACGGAATGCTCTCGGACCATAGTCACCGTTTCACCATTCAATAGCTGCTGCCTCTCTTCAAAGGTAATAAGCGTTTCGCTCTCTGTATCTCCATAGGGAAGAGACGCACTCAGCTTCATTGGATCTTCAGTAAAAATTACATCAGCCTCTGAATTGTCCGCTGTCCATTCTAGCTTTTCCTGAAAATCCTCCCTATCACGCTCTTCATAATACGCTTCTTCCATGTTCCGGCCTTGCAGGAGGAGCAGATCTTTCTGCTTGTCCACATACAATTTTTCATATAAATAAAACGTCAATCCTATGGTGATCAGCACCGTGAGCAGCGCGACAATGGCAATGGTGAACCAGATTTTCTGCTGCAGGCCGATGCGGGTCAGCCGGCTTCTAAATAAATTTATAGCCAACACCCCAAACCGTCGCAATATAAGGTCCGGCGGTTTTCAGCTTAAGCCGTAACGTTTTGATGTGAGTATCCACCGTCCGCGGGGTACCTTCACTTTCAAACCCCCAGACTTTATCCAGCAGCTGCTCCCTGCTGAACACCTGTCCGCGATTTTGCACTAAGAGAGAAAGCAGGAGAAATTCTTTCCTAGTCAAGTTGACCGCCGTCCCGTCGACTTTCACCACATGGCCTTTAAGGTCCACGGACAATCCTTCGTGGATGATGGTACGGCTGTCAGTGCTTGGGTTTTTGTATCCAATAGACCTTCGCAGTGCAGCTTCTATCCTGGCTACCAGTTCCTTTGGACTAAACGGCTTCACCACATAATCATCCGCACCTGTCTTCAGGCCGGTGACCCGATCGTCCTCGTTCCCTTTCGCTGTCAGCATGATGATCGGCACATTTGAAAAGGTCCGGATTTCCTTTGCCGTCTCCAATCCATCCATAACCGGCATCATAATATCCAGAAGCACTAGATCAATAGGCTCTTGCCGGAGCACCTCAAGCGCTTCCCTGCCATTGCCCGCCGGATAAACAGCGTAATCATGTGCTTTCAAATAGGAAGTTAAAAGCAGAATCATATCTTTTTCATCATCGACCACAAGAATATTCATTGAGCTCTCCCTCCCTCGATAATCGCAAACGGTCCGCCGCTGATTTCAATTTCCTTCTTCACTTTAAATGTCTCAAGATCTATTATAAAAAGAGAATCGCTGTCTATGCTGGAAACATACAGGGTCTCCTCATTTCCGGTTACATCATAAGGATTGGCCCCTGCACTGATTTTTTCCGTACTCTCCCCGCTGATTTTGTATAATTCATGAGACCCATGGCAGACGACATAGACCTCCTTGCCAGAAGGAGGGCTGAAAAATTGGACCGGCATCAACCCGACCTCTATGCGCTGAACCTGCTCCCCGTTTTCCGGATCAATGACATACACATACCTGTTCAATTCACCATGAACCGGACCATGACCGCCTATATAAAGCTTCGAATCCTTGACCAGAATGCCTTCCGGAAGATAAGGAACAAGCATTTCCTCTTTCACCTGCAGCGTATCCACCTCAATGGCAGAAATAGAAGAACTCTTTTGGTTCACTACATACAGATGACCTTTCTCCTCATCCAAAGCCATTGATAAAGGAAATTTCCCAACCGCAATTTCTGAAATCATTTCTTTCTTTTTTAAATCGAATACCCTCACTTGGTTCTTCCCGCTGTCCGAGAGAAATAATTGATGAGTACGCTCGCTGTACAACAGCTCATTTACACCTTCACCAATATCCTCCCACTGCTCCAATTCTCCGTTTTCAGTATTCAAAACAGATAGAGAACCGTCTTTGCTGGTAAAGGCGATACGTACATCATCCACCCGAACCATATCCCCGACAGCAGAACTCAATTCAACCGAATCTATTATCTGCTGCTTTTGCTTATCAACAAAAGTAATCTTGTTATCCTTCAAATGAGAAACCATTACTGCTTCTTTGGCATTCTCCGGTACAGCCAGCGACTCACTCTGACAGCCAGAGACAATCAATAACATACCTATAAATACAGAAAATCTTAATTTATTCATAAAGGACCTCTTAATCCTTTCTTTTAGTTAAGTTCTTTTCTTATTGCTATTTCATAAAAAATCCAGAGAAAAATAGTCATAGTTTTGAAACCATTTTGAACAAGAAAGGAAAGAACTGCTCTTCTTGTTCAGAGGAGCTTCCTAGTCCGCAGGCAGCAATATATACGAAAACAATCTTTAGTTAGAGTTTGCCCAACGCTATCTAGTATAAAAGATAAATTTGAAATCTTTGCGAAGTATTGGGGAATGATTTGTGAAATGGGGAATATTTTTTGGATGAAAACGCCTTTTAAAAGACTGTGCATGCCAGCTTTCTGGGAAAACTTCCGCTTCAACCCGTCCACCAGAGGGAGTAGGGAAAAATAGAACAACATTCTTCTTAAAAAGAATTTATTAATTAAAGCATTTTTAACAAGAATAATATAAAATTTTTCTTTTCAATAAAATTTGATGAACTTGTCCAACCAACTCTACTTATTTTTCATAGAATGTACTATGTTCCAAATTGTGGAACAAAATGCAAGTTAAAGGAGAAGATATTATGTCAAATTGTTTACCAGATTGTCCGTGTCACAATACACAAATTGAGGAAATTAATGAAAGATTTGCGGCTCCAGTATGTGTTGCAAATATTGATCGAGATAGAGAAGTGACAATCTTTGGATGCCCCTCTTTACAGCCAACCATGAGTAAGTGCTACGTAGATGTTGACATACCAGTCTGTGATGGTAGAGCTCCGTTACAATGCTCTGTTAAAATCTACACGCTCACTTATTCTGGCACTATTCACTACGTCGTAAGTGTACCTGTTATGGATGGACTCACTTGCGAAGGCCTTCCAGATACCCTGACTTTCGATATTGAAGTAGACATTGGTGAACAACATTGCTTTTACTGTGATGAACCATGTATTCCAACAAGCTGCGATCTAGTTACTATTAATAACTTATCTGTAAATTTCCTCCCTGATTCTAATGAAATTCTTATCACTGGCCAACCAGTTTTCAACTGTCCAGGAAGATAGTTTTAAAGAATAAAGAGAGACGGTCATTCCGTTTCTCTTTTTTATATACGAAAAAAGGATGACCCACACATACTGATCATCCCTTACTAGCATCTTATTTAAAGAGAAAACGAAACCACCTTTTATACCATGGTTTTGCTTTAAGCGGTATTCCGTTATAGCGAATGACCGTCGCCTTCCTTGGTGTACCATTGCCGCTTCCGCAGCCGCATGACGGTTTCTTCTTAACGCCGTTCGTATCGTTATCCATATGAATCTTTCACACCCTTTCTCGTAATCCGTTCATATTATTTTATGCTGAAAAGAAAGAGATGTTTGGGACAAACGTTAGTTTTTCTATATTTTTCATTACCTGAAGATAGCAATTGGATAAGCAAGACGTATGGACTTAAAACAATACCTTTTAACCTTTTTAACTTGTCATCTTAATAGATAGCAATTACATGCCTCAATTCCCAATCGTTTTCATAGTTTTTGAATATAGTAGTAAATGAAGACATATCTAAAAGGAGGTCACTTATGAAAAGACAAGCTCTTTTAGAGAGAATACAGATAGTCGAGTTTGCTCTGTTAGATTTGCAGCTATATCTTGATACACATCCCGGCGACAAAAACGCTCTGGAGCAATTCAATCAATTATCCTCTGTGTTACAAGAATTGAAGGCACAACATGAAAGGAAATATGGTCCCCTGCTGGGATTTGGTTTTTCCCAATCAAAGCGGACATGGCAATGGATTAATGACCCTTGGCCTTGGCAAATAAATAGGAGGTGTTAAACATGTGGATTTACGAGAAAAAGCTGCAGTATCCTATTCAAGTAGATTCTGCCGACCCAAAGACTGCCAAACTTCTATTTGAAGCATATGGCGGCCAGGACGGGGAACTCTCAATGGCCCTGCAATATTTAAACCAGCGCTACACTATGACGGACGAGCGAGTCATCGCCCTGTTAACCGATATCGGGACAGAAGAATTGGCTCACGCTGAAATCATAGCAGCCCTGATTTTCCAATTAACAAAGGACGCAACACCCCAAGAACTAGAAGACGCCGGCTTGGCTCCTTCTTTCGCCAGTCATGGCAAGTCACTGTTCTACCAAAATGCTGCGGGTGTCCCCTGGTCAGCCCAATATATCCAGGCAACCGGAGATCCTATCGCTGATTTATCAAGCAATATCGCAACGGAAGAAAGAGCACGGGTGCTCTACCAGCATCTGATTGATCTCATTGATGATCCCGGAATCAAAGATACCTTGCGCTTTTTGAGAGAGCGTACGATTGTTCATTCTGTGAGATTCAGAGAAGCTTTGGAACTATTAAGAGAGGAAACAGACTAATCTTTGATTTTTCTTTTTGAAGTAAAAGAGGACAAGCATTTTTACTATCTTTCACCTCATGCCATCATATTTCTATTCTTCAGGTCTATTTCTCCTATTGACTTACTTTTTATGCTACTGCCATCCAACAGGTGATTTTCTATATAATCTTAAAATTTTCTGTTTAAATTATCAGCCAGTTAGAAGAGAATGGATCACCTTTTATAAAAGCAAGTATCAGAACCATTTCACCTTACAAAAGCCTCCTTACTCAATAGAGGCTTTTTTAAACAGTTGGAAGAAATTCTTCATCGCCTTTCCCGTTTCTCCCTGGTTAGCCTTTGACCATATTTCCAGAAATGAAATTGCATCCCAACGAATATAATTAACAAATTAGAAAGAATTCAGGGAGGGCAACCTATGAACACTTATATTGAAGTTGAGCCAGGAGTAGAATTATTTGTGCAGGATACTGGCAGTGGAAATCCCATCATATTTATTCCGGGTTTTACTTTTACTACAGATGTGTTTTGCGAGCAAGTTAAGCATTTTTCAAAAACCCACCGTACGATTGTATTGGATCCAAGAAGCCACGGCAGGTCTACCATGACAGTTCACGGAAATGATTATGTCACCCATGGAACTGATTTGCAGAAGGTATTGCAGCAGTTAAAAGTTGAAAATGTAACACTTGTCGGCTGGTCCTTTGGATGCTTAACGGTTTGGGAATACATCCGCCAGTTTGGATTGGAAGGCATAGAGTCTCTTGTCTTGATTGATATGCCGCCAAAGTCTTTATCCCTTCAGCAGGATCAGGATTGGGTGGAGGGGCCGCTTGATGACATGGCTGCAGCTTACACCAACTATCTTCGTAACCCTAAAGGCCAGCGGGAATTCATTTCTGCTTATGCTGCAGGAGTCATGGTCCAGCGAGATCTGAAAGACGAAGAATTAGAATGGATCGTTGAGCAATCTCTTAGAACACCTTACTATATCGCCGCTAATTTGTTTTCTTCGGGACTTTTTTCCGACTATCGTGTTGAAGCGGGAAAGAGCAGTGATTCCTTACCGACTCTATATGTTGTCGCGGAGCATTGGGGAGAAACAGCTGTGAGATATCTAAGCAACCTGACACCAAAAGCTTCGGTGGAAATACTGGGAGGCCATCTCATGTTTTGGGAGCATAGTGAGAAGTTTAATGAGATTGTTGAAGGATTTTTAGAAAAGAACAAATAAATTAGCCATCGTCCCAAAAAAGGTTAGCTGCAATCTTGATCATACCATCTGAAAATGACTATATTAAAAAGCCACCTTTCAATTAAAAGGTGGCTTTTTCACTATATTAAGATCTCAACAATTCATCCGATACAATACGATGAACTGCAACAGTTTGACCAATTGCATTTTTCCCCCAAACGGATATACCCGTTTCCTCTTCTGCTGGTCCACTAATCTCAAATTCGAATTTATAATTAAAGTTTACAATATAATTTTTAGTAATTACTTGATTAGGACTAATGGGGAATAACTCAAGTACATACAGCGTTTCTGTCCCATTTAAAAAATATCCCCGTATTGAGATAACGGCATTGTCAACGGAGGATCTATTCACAATTTTCACCGTTACTTGCTGGCTTTGTCTGACACCTCCAACAAGGTTGTTATCAATTGGCCCTGTACTAAAAAAACTCATTCTTCTCACCTCTCTTTAGATTCCTATATCCGTTGAATTCGTACGTTAATGGTTTTTAAAAAAAGTTGTTCCAAAAGTACTTCTTCTGGAACAACTTACGTTTTACCATTCTTCTGTTACACGCAGCACTGCCGAAACGAGAGAGGTTCCAGAGAAACTTCCTATCACTAAAGAAACGCTCTGATCATCTGGCAGCTCAAAATCCAATAAATTTGCTTTTGCCAGATCTCTGTTCGCTCCCGGGGCACCTGAAGCAACCCCTTGAAAAACGACTTCTCCTCCGGTAATAATGGTAGCTGTATTGTTAACAAGCAAAGCCGTTTCGTTATTAGGAATATTTGTAGTTATAGTAGGGAATGCTGAGTAACCTGTATTTAAAGTTCCCCCCACAACTAGTTGGAAAAATATATCATTCGCTGTAACAATGTCTAATCCCTCCAATGTCACACTTACCGAATTTGGCCTCGCTGAACCTGCCGGAAATTCAGTCTTTCTTTGAAAGGATATAACCGGCAGGCCAGCAGTCCCTACTGTAGCACTCCGCCTTTCCGAAGTAATTCTAAATTCAGGATTAAACTTGCCGAGAATACTATACTGTCGTCCTCCTACAAATAGATTTCGGGTATCCGCAGTAGCACCATTATTTTCAATCTGTGCCCTCAGCGGTAAGTTAGGGTCAGTAAAACTTGTTTCCCCTGCAGGACGATACCGGTGGACGGTCACCGTCTCCTGTGCCAGTGTTACTGGATTTTGCACAACCACATTAAATTCAATAACGCCGTAACCATACCACGTGAAATTGATTTGGAAGATGTTACCTATAGCTAAGTTTAAAGTTATCCCGCTCGGTCCTGTACCATTCAATGGGTCTACGTTCCAAGAAGTTTGTGGAATAATTGTATCTGCTCCCGCTCTTCTTATTGCAACGAATATTCCATTAGCTGTACTTTGGCCAAAGAAGGCCCCATTCTCGTCGTCTACTAATCCCCAACGGAATACTTGATCATTAGTAGGAGCAAGTGGTATTCGTACCCCTATACCTGCTTGCCCCGCATATCCCGGCATATATCTGCCTCTTTCCACACTATCCAGCGTGGCACTATCTGAAGCTCCAGGGGTTGTCGTAATCTGATATTCTATTGTTGTATTAGTTACTGTACCAGAGCCTGTTGTTTCAACTAAATCTCTTAAATTTGACAGCCCATACACAGAAGTTAATTCAACTACAGGAGTTCTATTAGAAACCATAAGTTCGTTAAATTGAGAACTAACATTAGGTCCGACATTATTAATTGAAACCATAAAAACCCTCCTTTCTTAAAAAATTACTTTTATTTACCATTCTTCATTCACTCTGAAAACTGCTGATACACTTGAGGATCCGGCAAATGTCCCAATTACTAATGAAACCGGCTCTTCATCTGGAAGTTGAAAGCTTAATAGACTCGCTGTCGCTAACTGTCTATTAGATCCTTGGGCTCCTGCTGCAACTCCCTGGTACACCACTTGCCCCCCTGCAATGGTGGTGGCCGTATTATTCACAAGCAAAGAAGTTTCATTATTAGGAATACTCGTGACTGCAGTTGGGAAGGTTGTAAAGGCTCCATTTAAGGTTCCCCCTACAACTACTTGGAAATAAATATCATTATCTGTAACAATATCTACTCCCTCTAACGTTACACTTACAGAATTCGGTCTCGCTGATCCTGCCGGAAACTCTGGCTTTCTCTGAAAGGACATAACCGGCAGACCTGCAGTCCCAACCGTTACAGTACGCCTATCTGAAGTAATTCTAAATTCAGGATTGAATTTACCCAGGATACTATACTGCCGTCCTCCAACAAATAGTTCTCGAGCATCCGCAGTAGCACCATTATTTTCTATCTGTCCCCGCAGAGGCAAATTGGGATCTGTAAAACTTGTTTGACCAGACGGACGGAATCGGTGGACGGTTACAACCTCCTGGGCCAGAGTCGTTTGATTTTGCACAACCACGTTAAATTCAATGACTCCATAACCATACCAAGTAAAGGTAATTTGGAAGATGTTTCCTATAGATAAGTCTAAGGTTAATCCACTTGGCCCTGTACCATCCAATGGGTCGACATTCCAAGACGTTTGAGGAATGATTGTATCTACTTCTGCTCTTCTTATGGCAACGAATATCCCGTCAGCTGCACTTTGGCCAAAGAAGGCTCCGTTTTCGTCATCAAACAGCCCCCACCGGAATACTTGGTCATTGGTCGGTGCCAATGGGATTCGGACTCCTATACCGGCCTGACCCGCATACCCAGGCATATATCTTCCTCTTTCCACACTATCCAGCGTGGCACTATCTCCAGCTCCAGTGGTGGTCGTTAGTTGGTATTCTACTGTAGTGTTAGTTACCGTTCCAGAGCCTGTTGTTTCTACTAAATCCCTCAAAACGGACAAACCATACACAGAGGTTAATTCCAGCACTGGTGTCCTTTCAGCAGTATTCAACTCATTAAACTGGGAGCTCACATCAGGACCAATATTCTCAATTGTAATTTCTTGGCTAACTGGACCTGTTGGACCTGTTGGACCTTGCAGACCCATGGCTCCCGTTGGACCTGTTGGACCTTGCAAGCCTGTGGCTCCTGTTGGACCCGTTGGACCAGTTGGACCTTGCAAGCCTGTGGCTCCCGTTGGACCTGTTAGGCCTTGCAGACCCGTTGCTCCGGGTGCTCCCGTTGGACCTTGCAAACCTGTTGCTCCCGTTGGACCTGTTGGGCCTTGCAGACCTGTTGCTCCGGTTACT
>NZ_NIJF01000039.1 GCF_003316765.1 Bacillus sp. P14.5
ACCATTGCCATTGCCACCTTTATACTGGCCATGCTGGGTCCGATTCTTGGAACCATTGCTGACTATAAAGGATTCAAGAAGAAATTCTTTACTTTTTCTTTGGGCTCGGTGTCACGGCTACAGCCGTCCTTGCCTTCATTCCAAGTGACCAGTGGCTCATTCTATTAATATGTTATACCTTCGCTGCAGTCGGTTCCGCAGGGGCAAATGTATTCTATGACGCCTTCCTTACCGATGTGACCTCGGATGAAAGAATGAACAGGATATCTGCCAGAGGCTATGGACTGGGATATATCGGAAGCACCATTCCATTCCTCATCAGCATTGCCATCATTGTACTGTCTCAAAGCGGGACCATCCCCCTTTCGACTACTGTGGCAAGCAAGATTGCCTTCCTGATAACGGCTTTATGGTGGGGGCTGTTCGCAATCCCCATGTTCAGAAATGTTCATCAGCGCTACTATATTGAGCCTGAACCGAAGCCTGTCGTCAACAGCTTTAGGCGTCTTGCGAAAACATTCAAGGAGATCAAAAAATACCGTGCCTTATTCTTGTTCCTGCTCGCCTACTTCTTTTATATTGATGGCGTCGGAACCATTATCACGATGTCGACAGCCTACGGATCGGACCTTGGCATCTCGTCCACCAGCCTTCTCATCATCCTGTTTGTAACCCAAGTCGTGGCTGCTCCATTTGCCGTTCTTTACGGAAGGCTTTCTGAAAAGTTCACTGGAAAGAAAATGCTTTATGTGGGAATCATCATTTATATCTTTGTCTGTATTTATGCTTACTTCCTGGAAACGACATTAGACTTCTGGATACTGGCAATGCTTGTGGCGACATCTCAGGGAGGGATCCAGGCTTTAAGCAGGTCCTATTTCGCCAAACTGGTTCCAAAGCAAAACTCTAATGAATTTTTCGGTTTTTACAATATTTTTGGGAAATTTGCCTCCATCATGGGACCGCTTCTTGTCGCGGTGACAGCCCAAGTGACAGGCGACTCCAGCACAGGTGTTTTCAGCCTAGTCATCCTGTTCATCATCGGCATCATTATTCTATCCCGTGTTCCTGAGCCGAAGCAGCATCTTGCTCCTATAGATGCTGGAAATATGAAGATGTAAATGCCTGTCAAATAGAAGTAGAGTTTTGCTTTAGGATACACCATAACTGATATATGAAACGTCCTGTGAATTGGCACAGGACGTTTTATTTTGATAACAAGGATCATAAGAAATGGCATGTCCTTCTATATCACCAAGCAAATCATGCGTATATCACTCAAGAGTGGATACACTAAAGAACTTTAAATGCAGAATTGTTATACTCATGAATTTTCCGCCTCTTATATATGTTAGTATAGAATGTATGTTCGTTAAGATGACTTATATAAGGGGATGTTACATATGGAGAAAATAAGTTATCCAAATAGGTGGGATTTAGATGGAATTTTTAAGGGGAAAAGCAATTCAAAACAATTCTCAGAGCATCTCGAGAGATTAGAAGCATTGATATATAAATTGAAGGGCAGTGTAAACACTTTACGTACTCCTGCCTCAGAAATGGGCGCAAGGGAGATTTTCAATTTAGTAGAAAGCATCGGGAATATCCGTTTGCATTTTTCTCAAGCAAATTCGTTTATCACTTGTCTGCTTGCAGAAAACCCAAAGAATCAAGAGGCTGTTAGACTGCGTGGAGAAACCGCTCAACACGAAGCACCTTTCGAAAAAGAATTATCCAAAGTAAAAAAGCTATTAACTAACATCAAGGGAAATGTTTGGAAAGAGCACCTAAAAGCCGGAGACTTATCCGAATACAAATTCATTCTAAACGAATGGCGGAGCCAAGCGAATGAAAATATGTCTGAAGAGGAGTCAGCTCTTATTTCTGATCTAATGGCCGATGGATACCATGCTTGGGGAAATTTCTATTCTTCCCTCGTTAGCAGTATCAAGGTCCCTATTACTGTTCGTGGAGAAAAAGAGGTCTTGTCGGTCGGGCAAGCCATTAACTTGCGATCCCATCCTGATGAGGAAGTACGAAAAGAAGCTCATTATGCCTTAGAAGCTATATGGAAAGAGAAAGAGGACCTATTCAGTAAAATAATCAACCACATTACCGGATTTCGTATACAAATCGATAACAAGCGCGGAATTAAAAATCCGATCGAAGCTCCTTTGAAACGAAACAGGATGAAAGAAGAAACATTGAATGCAATGTGGGCAGTGATCAGTAAATATAAACAGCCTTTCTCCAGCTATCTGAAGCGGAAAGCTGAACTGACAGGGAATTCTAGTATGAAAGCTTATAATTTCTGGTCTCCGATAACAAAAAGCAACCAAGAAATGAATTTTGAAGAAGCTGCTGCATTTATTACGGAGCACTTTAGTCAGTTTGGTTCAGAATTAGAAGGTTTTGTAAAACAAGCTTTCAATGATGGGTGGATAGAAGCCGAAAACCGTCCAAACAAGTCAGCTGTTCCGTTTTGTGCCGGCTTTCCGCTCACTGGTGAATCGAGAGTTTTCATGACTTTCAGCGGTACTTTTTTAAATGTGTTGACCCTTGTCCATGAATTGGGGCATGCCTTCCACAATCATGCCATGATTCCTGTAAATGGTATGAATAAGCGGTATCCGTTGAGTATTGCCGAAACGGCTTCAACCTTCTCTGAAATGGTCATTTTTGATGCAGCTATGAAAAAGGCAAAGTCAAAAGAAGAAAAGCTATTTATACTGGATGAAAAATTAAAACGCAGCGTCATGAATTTTATGAACATTCATTCGAGGTTTCTATTTGAGCAGAGAGTATACAAGGAACGCAAGAAAGGAATTATTCCTGCCGACCGCCTCAATCAGTTAATGGAAGAAGCCATACATGAGGCGTATGCCGGATCCCTTGATGAGGCTTCCATACACTCTTGGATATGGACTCCTCATTACTATATTACTGAATCTCCTTTTTATAATTTTCCTTATACGTTCGGGTATTTATTTGCATTGGGCATTTATGCAAAGGCAAAGGAGAAAGGAAAAAATTTTGAAAGTGATTACCTCGCCTTGCTGCGTGATTCAGGAAGCATGACTGTAGAGGATTTAGTTATGAAACATTTAGGAGAAGATATTACTTCTGAGGCATTCTGGGAAAAAGGCATGAAGTTATGTGTACACGATGCTGAGGAATTCATCAGGCTTACATCCTCTTAACTTGATAGACGGAAGACGAAAGCCCCGTCAGTAGACGGGGCTTTCGTCTTCCTATCAACCAATTGCAGTAAAACACTGTCTATTGGGACTTTCCAGAAATACATTCTCCATCTACCTTCCAGGAAATAGAATCTTGAAATCTTCATATCCCTCTTTATCTAAATCTTCCACCGGGATGAATCTCAGTGCTGCTGAATTGATGCAGTACCGCAGCCCGTTTTTGCCTGGACCATCTTCAAAAACATGTCCCAAGTGGGAATCGGATTCACGGCTTCGCACTTCGACCCTGGTCATTCTGTGACTCAAATCGTATTTTTCTTTTACGCTTGCAGACATGACAGGCTTTGTGAAACTGGGCCAGCCGCATCCGCTGTCGTACTGGTCTTTTGACGTGAAAAGCGGTTCTCCTGAAACGATATCAACATAGATTCCTTCCCTGTCATTATTCCAATACTCATTCTTGAAGGGAGGCTCGGTGCCATTTTCTTGTGTGACATGGTATTGAATCTCCGAGAGCTTTTCCTTAAGATGTGATGTATCCTTTGGCCAGTGTTCCTTCAAAAACTCCTGCCTGCCAGACCCCCTGCGGTAAAGTTCGTATCTGAAATTATTTTTTATATAAAAATCCTGGTGATAATCTTCAGCAGGATAAAAGACCTGGGCTGGCAGGATTTCTGTCGCCACGGACTGTTGGAACCGCCCGCTGTCTTCCAGTTCTTTTTTCGATTCTTCCGCTTGTGCCTTTTGCTTCTCGCTATGAAAGTAGATAGCTGTTGTATACGCATTTCCCCTGTCGCTGAATTGCCCTTTATCATCAGTGGGATCAATCTGCTGCCAGTATAGCTTCAAGAGGTCTTCATATGGGAAAACTTCAGGATCGAAGAGGATTTGAACAGCTTCCCTGTGTCCTGTTTCCCCTGATACCACTTCTTTATAGGAGGGGTTGTCAGTCAGGCCTCCAGTATATCCGGAAACCACTTCTTTAATGCCCTCCCTCTCATCAAAAGGAGAAACCATGCACCAAAAACATCCGCCGGTAAAGGTCGCTCTTTCGTATTGTGATTGTGTCATTGTCGGCCCCCTTATTTAGAGTATGTATGGTTTCACGTGAAACATTTTATTCTTTTGCATACCTTTTATTAAAAGGCTGTTTTCGCATTCCCAAGAGTCGGATTTTTCCCCGGATACTAAGGGTATTAATTCTGATCGGAGGTTGCAGCTCTTTTCTTTTCATGTTAACTAGGTTATTCCGGTGAATTAAGGTTGTATTTTCGGGAATTAGTATTAATTAGCCACAAACTTTACGAAAAGAGCCTTTTAAAATCAGGACTAAGCTCACTCCATACATCAAACATATTGCCGTCCATATCCCAAAAGACAAAGTTCCTGCCGGCATGTCCCCGGTCTTCTATATCTCCGGTCTTTATCTTTTGCTCTTTGAATTTCTTGTGAAGTTCTTCTAACGCAGACAGACCGTCCACTTCGAAGGTCAACGAAAAGTGTTCCTCTCCCTTATGATTAAAAAAACCGGCCGATTGGTTGCTGCCTGCCTTCACAAGAAAAAAGCTCTGATTGGCTAAGTTCAGGATGGCCTTATCGCTATCCTGGTAGCTTATATCAGCTCCGAGGTTGACTGAGTACCACTGAGCAGAAGACGCCGGGTTTTGGACTGGAAGATAAGTCGTTCCTACTCTTAACAATGTTTGGTTCATTTGTTTTCCATTCCCTTCTTTTCGTTGTTATTTTGAAGCCATTCCCGGGCAAAATCGACTACTGCCCTCTGATCCAACAATTTGCAGTCTGCCTTGCCAATCATTGAGGTTTTAATCGTATGTATTCCCTCAAATTCTTTTCCCAATTCTTCAAATGGATCCGAATCATATAGAATTTCTTCATATACTTTCCATACCCGGCTTCCATCTTCCATCAGGGCTGCCCCTTTTTTGGCCTTCTCGCGGTTACCTATACTGTGTTCTGCAAAATGCAGGGAGGTATTGCTCTCATGAGTAACACCAAGCAAAAGCACGCTGCCCTCGAGTTCATAAATTTTAGCCAGTGGAGAGCGCGGTCCAAACCCTTCTTCAAGCGGCTGCTCACTTAAAATATAATCAGCGTGTTTTCCCCAGGCTGCAAAGGAATACATAGGATGGCTGCTTCTGCTTACACCAGGAAAACTCCTGAATACGTCGGCGATCATCCCCATCCCTCTGGAAGGGGTCACCCCTGGGTCATAGGCAGGCATCTCATCCCTGATAATCTGCCACCAGCTCTCCGGCACCGGCGGGTTCTCCCACTCTGACGGGTCGGAGTTATCTGCAGATTGTGCGGGCATGATCAGGGTCCCCCTTTCCCCTACCGCTTTCATCAAGGCGGTTACTACAGCAACTGCCCCTCCGCACACCCAACCTAAAGAGCTTAAAGAAGAATGTACGATAAGGACCATCCCTTCTTCAACGCCCAGGTTTCTAAAATCCTCAATCAGGCTGGCAGTTGTATGCGGTTTCTCTAATTGCTGAATTGCTTCTTTTTCTGTCATGATAAACTTCCCCTTACTCTCTACTTGAATAGAAATTATATATCATTTTTATTATGAACAATTTATTATATTTTTTCAATTTTCGGTAATTTATACTCAGTGTTGAACCAAATTTTAGAAAATGCTATAGTTAGAATGAAATATTCTGAAAAATTTGAAATGTTATTGTAACATCAAAAGCGGAAGCGCCCCGATTAGCCCCGACAGGCAAATGTTCCTCAGAGAAGAAAAGGCGGGTTTTCCTTTTATTCTCTGAGGGTTATTTGACCCCGAGGGGCTGGGCGCTGAAGCTGGACGGATCAAAAGCGGAAGCGCCCTGAACAGCCCCGACAGGCAAATGTTCTCAAGAGAAAAAAAGGCGCTCTTTCCTTTTATTCTCTAAGGGTTATTTGACCCCGAGGGGGCTAAGTCCGTTCCAGTGGGTACGAACCCTCGGGCGATGAAGCTTTCCGCGGATAACATAGTCTAAAGTTAATGGTTTTTAAAATTTTCTAACCATAAAGAAAAGGCAGCTAACCACTGCCCTATCGATTAAAAAGGAGGCTTACCCTTGAATAAAGTATTATGGCTGCCCATTCAGTTCCTGCTGACATGCGCAGGATTATTTCTTTTTAGTGCGGCCGGGTCTTTGCTTTTCTATGACCATGAGCTCGTCATACATATCGCCAAGTATTTTCACACCTTGAAGCAGGTTTTCCATGATGTCCTGAACCCCGGGTCGATTTCTATTATTGTAGATGATGACGGTAAGAACTATCCAATTTTCCCTATGCTGCTGCAACTGTTCGGCTACTCGTTTCTTCTTCTGATAGCAGCCTTTTCTATTGCGGTCGTTGTTTCGGCTTTCGTCAGCTATCTGATTATGTTTCTGCCACGGTGGGCAAAGCGGATATGCATGCGGATGCTGGATCTTTTCGATTCACTGCCTGATGTCATGATCGTTGTACTTCTGCAATTATTCATCATCTGGCTTTTTAAACAGACGGATATCCTCATGTTTGATATATACAAGCTGGGCGAAGATAAAATCTATGTGCTGCCGATCGTTTGTCTGGCGGTCCTGCCGATTGCCTTTCTAACAAAGCACTTCCTGTTTCAGATAAGAGAGGAAGAAGACAAACCATACGTTGAATATTCGTTTTCCAAAGGCTATTCGAAAGCCTATACCTTGTGGGTTCATCTGTTCAGGAACGTTTGGATTCAATTCTATTATCACATTAAACCGATTTTCTTATTGATGCTCTCTAACCTGCTTATCATCGAAATCTTGTTTAATATTAATGGATTTATGTTTGTTCTGCTAAAAACAGCTACAGCAGAACCAAGTGCGTTCTTCATAGGCATGCTGATGATTTACGTACCATTCTTCATCATCTTCAGCATAGGCAGGATTCTTTTGACCAAAACCATTGGAGGGGAGATTGAGGTATGAGTATTTTCAAATCTTTACGGTTTTGGATACCCTTTGCCATCCTGGCAGCCATGATTGTTGGAAGTTTTCTTGTCCCTGTTCTCTATCCGGATTTTCAGAATGAAGGACCTCCATATATAAGAGATTCGGAGACCGGTAAAGTCATCGCGGGATCACCTTATTCTCCTTCAGAAATGCCTCCTATGGGAAGTGACAGGCTTGGCAGAAATATTTTCCTTCTGCTTATGGATGGTGCCAAGTATACCCTGCTTGGTGCCCTGGCCATCGCACTCCTGAGGATGGCAGGCGGATTTGCGACTGGCCTGCTGTATGCTTTCATGCCCTCTTGGCTGCGCTCAGGCTTTAAAGGTTTTTGGGATACATTCAATTTCATCCCGCTTGCGATTGTCGGTTACATCCTTCTCCAGCCGCTTCAGATGGCTTACGAAGCTCAGGCACTCACAAGCATGCGCTTTTTGATTATTGAAGTGATCGTTATTGCTCTCATCGTCATCCCTTCCCTTGGCATGTATGTTGGGCAGGGGATGAATGATTTCATGAAACAGGAATTCGTCGATGTTTCAAGACAAATGGGTGCCAGCCGTTTTCATTTGATTAAAAAACATTTACTGCCGCATTACGGCCGCCATTCGATAGTTTTGTTTTCCGAACAGCTGTCACAGACACTCCTTCTTTTGATCCAGCTTGGAATTCTGAAAATCTGTCTTGGAGGGCTTATGACAGCTAATTTCGGAATCATGGAAAGCATCCCCGTCTATTTTTCAGCTATAAATGAATGGGCTGCCACGATCAGTATCAATATTCAGCAGGTCTTCATCAAACCTTATATTGTATTGGGTCCGCTCCTATTCTTTGCTGTATCAATTTATTGTGTAAATGAGATTAGCTCAGTATTAAGGTCTGTACTTATTGAGGGCAGCCATGTCGGCATGAGGCGCCTTAGAAAGAAAAGCAGTCAACGTCTCTCATCCTCCAGCAATCAGCCAAAAAGAGAAGACTTCTCTTTTGCTGATAAGGAGAAAAAGGCATGTTAAAGAAATCCGCTTCCCTTTTGGCCTGCCTTACCCTTCTTACTTTGCTGGCAGGCTGCAGGGTCGTTTTAGTGGATGAAACCCTCGCTGAAGAAGAAAAGGCTCCCCCAGTCGTTTCAGGAGAAGAAATTATCACTTTGGATTCTAGTGTGCAATTTGATAAGAAGATGGTGGTACGCGGTCAGACAAATCTGCCTGAGGGAAGTGTCCTCCAGGCCGGCCTGAAGGAATATCCGGATGACGCCGCAATGGAACAAATCATGAATGCCGAAGTACAGCCCCTTGAAGACTTTATACTGACCGGCACAGGGGAAGTGAGCGAAGACGGCACATTCTTAATTGTACTTAAAAGAGGGGATCGGGAAAAAAGATATCAGCTCACCGTTGAATTTCTTTCCGATTTACAGCCGCCTCCCATTAAAGAAAAATACGGGGAACTCGGTGAAAAAATCGGGGACAGCGAAGGTGCTTATCAATATGAGAAAGACGGAAAGACGTATACAGGCATCATACGGTTTGCACCCATACCAAAGCCTTCAGACCACGGGTTCTATAGCGGTAAAATGAAACTGAATTCAGACCCTGCCAACGCAGACCCCTTTTGGTAAGGCTGTTCCCGCATATATTGCTCCTTTCGAAAAAATCACAAGAGCCGGATCTTCCCCCGGCTACTAAGCTTTTACTCTCTTAAAAGAGGGAGCAGCTCTATTCTTTCTTGCTTACCGGTGTTATTTCGGTGAGTTATGGGATTAGCAGCAAAGTTTACGAAGCTTTCTGGTAACATAGGAGAAGAGAGCTGCCCTCTATTTAAAGATGGGGAGCATGTACGGAGGAGGATTGGAGCGGAAGGCGTGCGACCTCCTGCGGTACTAGCGGGACAGGTGAGACCCCGCAGGCGAAGCCGAGGAGGCTCAACGCCCGCCCCGCGGAGTCGCGCGCCTGGAGTGGAAATCCATTCCTTTTAAAATAGCCACAATCTTTGCGAAAACAGCCTTACGAAAAGACCCTTTGGTAAAGTTCACAGGTTCTCTTATTTATCCAGCAATTCTAAAAACCCTACTAAAGCAACATTTTGATGAAATTGAAAAAATAAAGAAGATCCCCTGGCTGTATAAGATCCAGGGGATTTTTTTGTTTCCCTCTGCTGTTACCTCATTGAATATCCAGGTGTATACTCCCTCATTTTGTTATATCGAAATAATTTTAACTATCAGAATAATGCGCCGGCACTATACCTAAATTCCTATTAATTTCTTTTATTCTCAATACTTAAACTAGTCATACTTTTAAGTATTTTGACATTGACAATAAAAGTAATTATTATAGTAAAGTATTTTCAGAGGAGGTACACACATGTCTAAATTAGATAAAAAGAAGATTGTAGAGAGTGTCCCGCAAAAAGGTTTTTTCGGACACCCTAAAGGACTTTTCACGTTATTTTTCACTGAGTTTTGGGAGAGATTCTCTTATTATGGCATGAGAGCCATTCTTGTCTTCTATATGTATTATGAAGTATCAGAAGGCGGACTCGGACTTGATGACAACCTTGCCCTTTCCATCATGTCCATCTATGGCGCCCTTGTTTATATGTCAGGAGTCATTGGGGGCTGGCTCGCCGACCGGGTATTCGGAACATCCAAAGCAATCTTCTACGGCGGGATCTTGATTATGTTCGGCCATATTGCTTTATCCATTCCTGGAAGCCTTTCCATGTTCTTTGTATCAATGGTCTTCATTGTCATTGGTACCGGTTTACTGAAACCGAACGTATCAAGTGTCGTAGGTGAAATGTATCCAGAAAGCGACAGCCGCCGGGACGCTGGATTCAGTATTTTCTATATGGGGATCAACCTTGGTGCCTTCATATCGCCGCTGCTCACCTCATCGGTTTCTGATGCATACGGATTCCACTGGGGATTCGCTATTGCTGCCGTTGGTATGCTGTTAGGCTTGATTGTATTTATGGTAACGAAGAAGAAAAATCTCGGATTGGCAGGCACATATGTCGGCAACCCGCTGACACTTTCTGAGAAGAAAAAGTACTCTATCATATTCGGTGCTGCCATTATTGTAATCGGCGGGCTGCTGGCCGTGCTGATTCCAAATGGATTATTTACTGTCGAAGCATTCATCAACTTAATCGGTATTCTCGGTATCCTTATCCCAACTATCTATTTCTTTGTCATGTATTTCAGTCCTAAAACGGATGAAATTGAACGTTCCCGAGTCATCGCCTATATCCCGCTCTTCATTGCAGCGGTCATGTTCTGGGCAATCCAGGAACAAGGCTCGACTATCCTTGCAAGCTATGCGGATAAGAGAACCGATCTTGATTTCGCCGGGATTTCCATCTCTCCAGGATGGTTCCAATCCTTGAATCCATTGTTCATCATTATCCTGGCTCCTGTATTCGCGTCCATGTGGGTGAAGCTTGGGGACCGCCAGCCGAACATCCCGCAAAAGTTTTCTATGGGATTATTGTTCGCAGGACTTTCTTTCCTTGTCATTCTTATCCCCGGCTACATTAGCGGAGATGCGCTTGTAAGTCCTTTATGGCTTGTTCTAAGCTACTTTATTGTTGTATTAGGTGAACTGCTTATTTCGCCAGTGGGACTTTCTGCAACCACTAAGCTAGCGCCCGTCGCCTTTTCAGCTCAGACCATGAGTGTCTGGTTCCTTGCCAGTGCCGCGGCACAAGCATTGAACGCGCAGCTGGTGAAGTTCTATACACCTGCTAACGAGATCATTTATTTTGGATCCATCGGAGGCGCAGCCATACTGCTGGGAATCGTTTTGTTTGTCATCGCCCCTATTATTCAGAAGTTTATGAGAGGCATAAAATAATTAAGGTGGAGAAGCCTGAGGGAGTCCTCAGGCTTTTTATAATGCTCTTTTCATAAATTTTGTTGCTAATAAACTCCTTTGATAACGCCTTCCTTCACTTTTAAAAAATCCTGGTAAGCTAAAAAGAAGGGAACTGTTACCCCCGATTAAAGAGAAAAGCCTTAGTATTTGGGGAAAAATCAAGTTCTTGGGATTTTTCCGGAAGCAACTATTTATACCAAATCAACCTTCTGAAAAGAGCATCGTAAAAAACTGTCGAAAACTATATAAGTGAATTTCATTTCCAAAGTTCACCTCCTGCATTAAACTAAAGTAAAAAGGGAGGGTCCCTGTTGAAATACTGGAAGCATGCTTTTTTAATTTTTGGCAGTTTTATTTTAGTGTTTATTATTGTAACCGCTTTCAACGCATTTACAATCCAATCTAAACAACCTGCCCCTAATCCTGAGAAAATTGCTTTGGATGAAGAAAAGGCGATCAATAATCTTTCTGAAGCAATAACTTACAAAACGATTTCTTATCAGGACCGCAGCAAATTGGATCTAGAGGAATTCCAGCGCTTCATTGATTTTTTAGAAAATAGCTATCCCTCTGTTCATCGTGAATTGGATTTGGAGAGAGTCAATGATTATGCACTCATCTATACCTGGAAAGGCAAAGATTCGTCTAAAAAACCGATTGGCATGACCAGCCATTATGATGTGGTTCCTGTCCTGCAAGGTACGGAAGCAAACTGGGAACAAGACCCTTTCAGCGGGGTGGTTTCCGGGGAGAAAATCTGGGGGCGTGGCACCCTGGACGATAAGATTGGCGTAATCGGCATTCTTCAAGCCCTTGAGCACCTATTGAATGAAGGATTTCATCCGGAAAGAGACATGTACTTCATGTTCGGCCATGATGAAGAAATCGGCGGAGAAGAAGGGGCAATGGCCATTGCCGCATTACTTAAAGAAAGAGGCGTCCAATTTGATTACGTCCTCGATGAAGGCGGCGCCATAGTGGAAAACATGGTGCCGGGTGTCGACTCACCTGTTGGCGTAGTCGGAATTTCCGAGAAAGGTTCCGCGACTGCAAAACTTTCAATCGAGGGCAGCGGCGGACACTCCTCCCAGCCTCAGAACCGGACCAATATCGGCAGAATCGCCGGTGCCATAGCCAAATTGGAAGATACCCAGTTCGCAGAGGATCTTAGAGGGCCTGGAGAAGATTTATTTGAATATGTGGCGCCTGAAATGAGCTTCGGGATGAAGTATATATTTTCAAATAAATTTATCTTTGAACCGATTATTGAAGAAGTGTTATTGAAAGAGCCGGCCTCAGCAGCATTAATCAGAACTACGATTGCTCCAACAATATTCCAGGCCGGGGAACAATATAATGCTCTGCCAGAGGAAGCAAGTGCCATCATCAACCTTCGACTCATGCCAGGTGATTCCTTGGAAGATGTGAAGCATTTCATTGAAGAGACGATTGAGGATGAAGCCATCACTGTTGAAGTGACGGGAAGCGAAGCAACAAAGGTATCTTCCTTGAAAGGCAAACCTTTCAAGACCATCCAGCAGGCGGCAAGGAATGTTTACAGCGAGGCCGTCATCGCCCCCTATCTGATGGTTGCCGGGTCGGATGCCAAACATTATGACAGTGTTGCAGACAATACGTACCGCTTTCTTCCAGTACAGATCACCTCTGAAGACTTGAACCGGATGCATGGTACCAATGAACATGTCAGTGTAGAAAACTATCTTAATTCCGTAAAATTTTATATTGAATTTGTGAGAGAAAGCAATCGATAAATAATCAAAAAACCTGCTTGCCATCAAGGAAGCAGGTTTTTGTTTTGTAGAAAAGATCTTTCAGGTAAACAATGCTGCTATTTAATAGGCATTTGGTAAGAAAAAGCTCTAATTCACGGTAAAAAAAGAGCTCTTCCCTCCGGTTAGCGAGAAAAACCTTGGTAATCGGAGAAAAGTGAAGAACTTGGTTTTTCCGGAAGCAACAATATATGAGAAAACAACCTTATAAAAAGGTCAAAAAAGCCCTCTCCAATTAAGACTAATTAGGAAGATTGTCGTTTAAATGGCGGTTGTCAGCAATATCCTGGCTGCCGTCCAAAAGGTGTGTCATGCCTCGGACCAAGGTATCATCCTCAAGCAGGCTCCAAATATGGTATCCAAAGTCTTCTCTTTTCAAGAGGACTTCTTCCAGTACCTGAACGGTTCCAAAGTCATTCAACTCATGCGCGCGCTTGATCGTTTTTCTCATCATGCCCTGAATTTTGATCTCATGTTCGAGGTCATTGCGAAGGTAATCCCTCATTGTGTAACGGCCCTCTACTTCGTGTTTTATATATGAAATTTCGTGCTGTGTAACAGGATGGGCAGTAGGCACGACACCCAGCCTTGCGACACGCTCGCCTACCATATCGATGTGCTTCTCTGTTACATCGATATGTTCATCCAGGATATGATGAAGGCTTCCAAATGATTCAGCACCTTCTGTGAGCCAATGATGTTTAGTGTATTGATGTAACGCGACGTTTAAAGCACACAGATGTTCATCCAGCATCAATCCCATCTCCAGACGGGTTTCATAAGGAAGGCTGATTCCGCTTCCTTCTTTTCTGGCAGTTCTAGGCTCTTGCCTTAAGATCATTTCTTTTGAATGCTGGTTCTTATGGCCAGGCATGTTCGGGTCAAACCCTGATTTCGAAAGCTTGAATTCATCATGGGAAAATCCTTGATTATCATGGTTCTGCATCTTGTTACCTCTTTTCCAGGAATTTTTACTTCTTTATTGTCCATATGCAGTACCTTATTTATTCAGGTTTTTTCATAGTTTTTAGACAATCCGTTATTCTAACCTACTCCCAAATGACTCCCACTTCATAGGATAGGGAAAGGAGGTGAATCTAAATGGAAAAACCTTATTTATTATGGTCTGAAACCCCTTATGCGGGGGAAAACAGGCCTCCGCGGGATCCCGTTACACCCTCTGCAGGCACCTGGCCGCTGATTTTTTTAGAAAGGCAGCCGAATGGTGACATTCTTACACCTCAGGGGAGGGATATTGAACGTGCCCTCCTGCACCCTGCTGTCATTGATTTTGACAGAGAGCTCAAAGTGGTGAAAAGAACCTTGAAAAATTTGACTGCAGAACAAAAAAGATTGCCGTGTATTATGGAAGCGGAGTTCCCACAAAACAATGGACACCTGTAATAGACCGGCTGATCGATACCTATAACGTCTCACCCACTGCTGCAGCCCAGATTCTGGCTTACGTCCAAGGAGCTGTCAATGATGCCATGGTCGTCACCTGGGACCTGAAGTATAAGTGGGATGTGGCAAGGCCCGATCAGTATGACCAGACAATGGAAACACTCATTTGTACACCGCGCTTCCCGACTTATCCTTCCGGGCATGCCGTCATGTCAGGTTGTTCAGAAACTGTATTGAGTTATTTCTTCCCTAGAGAAGCACGCAAGTTGAACAAGATTGCAGAGGATGATGCAGTCAGCAGGCTTTATGGAGGCGTGCACTTTCCTTCAGATAACAGCGAGGGGCTGCGACTGGGCAGGACGATTGGAAGATCCGTCATCAATCATGTAAAAGGCCAGCGAGGCTTTGATCCACGAATGATATCCAGAGACTATAACAATGCCAACCTTCTTCCTGAAGATTATCGTCAATTCATCCCTTATGATTTTCCACCTGATTGCTCTTCTTTAGTTATCGGTGAGGAGGTTAGCGGAAAGAAGGAGCAGCTAAAGAATCTTGATGCCCCAAAGCCGTTTCTTAAGAAACTTAATTAAGCATCCTAAGACCTTCTGGCAGGGGGTCTTTTTCTATTCCTTTCATTTATGAATTCTTAGTAGATCCGCCGCGCAGCAGCAAGCTATGAATATTGATTTCGGCAGCATGACTTTAAGGATGTGGCACACTTTTTCTGGGGATTCCAAAGCAACAATCCAATCTTTTGGTTTTTTATAAGCGGCTTGCGGAGCGAGGGATATCATCTTTCCATTTACCAGTTTTCCCTGTAAACCAGGACCGCTTCTACACATAAAAAAGATCCCGCTCTCAATACAGATGCGGGATCTTTTTACATTATCAACATATTATTCCTAAGGTCAATTAGGATCTTTTTTCGAAATTTGTATCAAATAGCAGCAAAGTTTTGAAAAGAGCCTTTTACTATTCATGAATGCAGCAGCCCGTTACGGCTGACAACATTGATGCCTCCTGAGGCCGAAATGACACTTCCGGTAATTAGATCCGAGTTCTCATCACACAGGAAGCCGACGAGGCGTGAGATATCTTCCCCTGTACCCGACCTGCCAATGGGGGTCACATCATCCTTCAACCCTCTGGCCGTTTCGATTGAAGATTCCTTCATTTCCCCCCTGATATCACCAGGGCATATCATATTTGCTGTGATGCCATATTCGGCTTCCTCCAAGGCGATGGACCTGGTTAGTGAAACCAGGCCCACCTTCGCTGCACTGAAGGCCGAACGGTAGATCCACCCAGGTGAATGCTCGGCATCCTGGAAGCCATAATTGACGATCCTGCCGAATTTTTGCTGTCTCATAATCGGTACAGCGAGCTTCAGAAAATGGAAAACGGCTGTCAAATTCCCGTTGATCATCTCTTCCCACTCATGGTCCTCATATTCAATCAGCTTCTTGCGCTCAAAAATATAAGGCCCGGCATTATTGACGAGATAATCAATGCGGCCAAATCGGCCCATAGCCTGATCAATAATGTTTCTGATATCTTCCTTTTTGGTGATATCGCCTTGAACAAACTGAAGCTGCTCAAGATAGGGAGCCCACTCTTGTTTCAACTGTTCAACCCTTTCAAGGTCGCTTCTGAAATTGACCGTAACAGAGCAGCCCCGCTTAAGGAATTGCTCGGTCACCTTTTTTCCAAGCCCTTTGGAACCTGCAGTGATCACTGCGTGTCTCATTATTCTCACCTGCGCTATCGACATTGTCATTTAAGTCTTTCCCTCTGCTATCTATTCAAAAGGGATAGAAATTCCATCCTGCTCTCCGTCTTCTCTGCGTAAATCCCCTTTACAGCGGTTGTCGTTGTAGAAGCAGTCGACTTCTTGATGCCGCGGCCGCACATGCACATATGCTTGGCTTCAACCACAACCATCACACCTTGCGGGTCAAGGACCTCTTCGACAGCTTTGGCGATTTCATTCGTCAGCCTTTCCTGTACCTGGAAACGTTTGGCATACCCTTCGACCAGGCGGCCGATTTTGGATAGGCCCGTGATTTTCCTATCCGGTATATATCCTACGTGAGCGACACCAAAGAAAGGTGCGAAATGATGCTCACACATGGAGTAGAACTCGATGTCCTTCACCATAACCAATTCCTTATGGTCGACATCGAATACTTTTTCCAAATGAGATTTCGGATCTTCACGATAGCCCTCTGTATACTCTAGGAATGCTTTTAGTACTCGGAAGGGTGTTTCCTGCAGCCCGTCCCGGTTCGGGTCATCACCGCAAATTTCAATCAAATTCTTGATTCCATCCATATATTGGTGTGCTTTGATGATATCTTTATCTATATCTCCAGATGTTCCTTTAAACAAATCCTGGAGTTTTTGAAGCATAAATTGATCTTCGGTCATTAACATAATAAATCTCTCCACTCTCTATTATGAAATAAAACCTTAAGCATCAAACTTACGGTTTCATGTTATACATACTATATCACAAATTCAAACAACCATTGATAGTCAGTATACTCTTGAAAAACATTACCAGCCATTTTATTGCTTTAAAGCACTAAAAGGAACAGACCCTCTTAGTGATTTAAAGTGTTGAAGAGCCAAAAAAGATAAATATTATCTCCTCGTTCAGTCTATCCTAAGGGTAAATACAATTTAAGAGGAGAGTTCTTATGAGTACAGATTCTCAAGAAAAATACAGGACGTACTGCGGCAGCGAGTATGATACGTTAAAGCGGGTCATTTTATGTGAGCCTCATTATATGACGATCCGTGATGTCATCAATGAAACCCAGAAGAAATTCAAGGATGAGGGCATACATATAGACAAAGCCGTTGAACAGCATGGCGAGTTTGTTAAAACTCTTAGAGAAAATGGTGTGGAAGTAGCTCTGCTTCCCTATCATAAAAAATACCATGAGCAGGTTTTCACCAGGGATATCGGATTCACATTAGGTCAGACAGTATTTGTCGCAAGGATGGCCAGCGAGGCCCGGAGAGGGGAAGAGGAAGTACTGAAGCAATGGCTCGAAGATGAGGATCTCTCTTATTACAATCTTGCTGAAGACAGAATCGAAGGCGGAGACGTTGTTATCGACCGGAATACTGTATATGTAGGTCTCAGCGACAGAACCACTCAAAGCTCGGTCGATCACCTGCAAAGCCTTATGCCGAATTATGAAGTAAAAGGCATCAAGTTCAAAGCGGAATATCTGCATTTAGACTGTGTCTTCAATGTCCTATCACCGACAGAAGCAATTATTTTCCGCGAGGCCCTGACTGAGCAGGACATTGAGTTTTTTGGATCACGTTACGAACTCATCGATGTTTCCAAAGAAGAACAGTTCACTCTTGGGACCAATTTATTGTCTATCGGGAATAAAAAAATCCTCAGCCTTCCTGTTAACAAGGAAGTCAACAAACAGCTTCGCGATAGAGGTTTTGATGTATTGGAAGTAGACATCACCGAGATCATTAAATCGGGCGGTTCTTTCCGCTGCTGTTCGCTTCCGATATTGAGGGAAAGCTGAGAAATCAAGCTTTGTTTTGGGTGCGACAGTATTCCGCATTGAGGAGGCCTGTCCGCTGCCTTCACACACTATCCAATTTTCATTAAAATCAGCCTTTTGAGCAGGGAATTCATAATCCCTGCTTTTTGTTGGTTCCATTTCTTCTATAGCTGTCCGGTAAATTTTGTTATAATCAAGTAAAATCAGGTCGACTGGGTGGTGAACTCATTGTTTAACATTCTCGTTATAGAAGACGATTTAACTTTATTTCAAGAAATCAAAGAACGTTTGTCTCAGTGGTCCTATGAAGTTCACGGAATCCGTGATTTTGCATTGGTCCTTCAGGAATTCACTGAGCTTAAACCCGACTTGGTCATCATTGATATCCAGCTTCCCAAGTTTGACGGCTTTCATTGGTGCCGTCTGATACGCTCGCACTCCAATGTGCCAATCATCTTTTTATCCTCCCGTGATCATCCTACAGACATGGTCATGTCCATGCAGCTCGGAGCAGATGATTTCATTCAAAAGCCCTTTCATTTTGAGGTGCTGGTCGCCAAAATTCAGGCTACTCTGCGGCGGGTGTACAACTATAATACGGAAAGCATCCATCTCAAGACATGGAATGGGGCGACAGTGGATTATGAAAAAACACGGTATCCAATGAGTCGGGCGCTATTGAGCTGACGAAAAATGAGATCTTCATCCTCAAGCTTCTAATTGAAGAAAAAACAAGATTGTCAGCAGGGAAAAATTAATGGAAAGCTTATGGGATGATAAACGGTTCATCAGTGACAATACCCTCACCGTCAATGTCAATCGGCTGCGAAAGCACCTGCAGGATATCGGTCTGGGGAGCTTCATTCAAACAAAGGTCGGCCAGGGATATATCGCTAAGGAAGAGGACAACCAATGATCCGGCTGTTTCTAAGAGAAAGACTCAGTTGGATTTCCCTCAATCTTTTCTTACTGGCCTTCCTGATCTTTGTCTCATATCTTGATCCGTCCATCCCGCTCACGCCCGTGTTGTATTTCGCCTTCTTAGCTCTGCTTGTTTTTTCTATCTTTCTTGCCATTCGATACAACAAAGAAACCAAGTTTTATAAAGAATTGACTGAGCGCGAAGATGACCTTGACCCCTCCACCCTCGTCAATGGCAGCAGCCCGTTTGAAAAAATCGTTGAAGAAAGCTTGGCTGGACAAAGCGAAGCGCTGCGAAAATCAGCTTCCCACAACCAACTGATGTTCGAGCAGGAAAAGGATGATCTCCTTTCCTGGATTCATGAGGTGAAAACACCTCTGACGGCCATGCACCTGATCATTGGCAGAATCGGTGATCAGCCATTGAAGGCCTCCTTGACATACGAATGGCTGAGGATTCACCTTCTTCTGGACCAGCAGCTTCATCAAAAGAGAATATCTTTTATTGAAAGTGATCTCTACATAGAAAAGACCAGCTTGGAAGAACTCCTCTATGGTGAAATCAAGATGCTTCAATCCTGGTGCATTCAAAAAGGGATTGGCTTTGACATCGATTTAAAGGCTGGCATAGTTTTAAGCGATAGCAAATGGCTTGCCTTCATTCTCAGACAGATTTTATCCAATGCGGTAAAATACAGTGATCAAGAAGACATCAGGATTAACAGTCATCATGAAAACGGCAATGTCATTTTGAGAATCCAGGACTTCGGAAGGGGGATCGATCCAAAAGACCTTCCAAGGATTTATGATAAAGGCTTTACCTCTACGACTGTTCATCAAGACAGTGCCTCCACCGGAATGGGACTTTACCTTGCCAAAAAGGCAGCCGAACCTCTCCACTTGGATTTGCATGTGAAATCAGTACCTCGGGCGGGGACCACTTTCACTCTGACCTTCCCCAAGGAAAATGATTTCATAACCATCACGAGCATGTGACAAAACTGTCACATGCTTTTGCTTATTGTTAGATGATTCGAAGGAAATTCCCTCTCTCCCTTACTATAATTAAAGTATCAATCAAAAGGAGTTTGAAGCGATGAATATTTTAGAAGCAATCAAAATCCAAAAAAACTACGGAAATAAATTTAATAAACAGGAAGTACTGAAAGGGATCGACCTTTCAATCGGGGAAGGGGAGTTTGTCGGCATCATGGGGGCTTCCGGCTCCGGAAAGACTACCTTGCTCAATGTCTTGTCATCCATTGATAAAGTCAGTGGCGGCAGCATTACCATCAACGGCAATGAAATGACCTCACTTAAAGAAAAGCAGCTTGCTCAGTTTCGTAAGAATCACTTAGGGTTCATCTTCCAAGAGTATAACCTGCTCGACACCCTGACGGTCAAAGAAAACATATTGCTTCCTCTTTCCATCACAAAAACACCCCGGAAGGAAGCTGAGCAAAGATTCAAGGCTCTAGGGGAAGAACTGGGAATCTTCGATATTAAAGATAAATATCCTAATGAGATATCAGGAGGACAGAAGCAGCGCACCTCCGCGGCAAGGGCGTTCATCCATGAACCAAGCATCATCTTTGCCGATGAACCGACTGGGGCCCTTGATTCTAAATCCGCTTCCGACCTTCTTAATAAACTTGCCGATTTGAATCAAAAAAGAAAGGCGACCATTGCGATGGTCACTCATGACCCGACTGCCGCAAGCTTCTGCAGCAGAGTCATCTTCATTAAAGACGGACAGATTTATACCCAGCTCATAAAAGGGGAACAATCCCGGCAGAGCTTTTTCAAAGATATCATCAAGACCCAGGCGGTACTAGGCGGTGTTCAGTATGAGCATGAATGATCTTATCTTCCGCAACCTGAAGAAAAACCTTAAGAACTATTATCTGTATGTTTTCGCCTTGATTTTTAGTGTGGCCTTATACTTTGCGTTTGTCACATTGCAATTTGATCCCTCAATGGATGAAACTAAAGGATCGATAAAAGGGGCAGCGGCAGTGAGGGCCGCATCGATCTTACTTGTGGCAATTGTCTCGATTTTCCTGCTCTATGCCAACAATATCTTTATCAAAAGACGCAGCAAAGAAATCGGACTGTTCCAATTGATTGGAATGACGAAAGGACGAATTTTCCGCCTCTTGAGCGTTGAAAATTTCATTCTTTATTTCGGCTCCATCATTGCGGGAATCTTCATCGGCTTTTCTTTTTCAAAGCTGATCATCATGGTCCTGTTTAAAGTGACCGGAGTCGACGCCATCGCCGCCCTTCACTTTTCCGAACGCGCCTTGATCCAGACCTTGATCGTCTTTGCGGGGATCTACCTTCTGATCATGCTTATGAACTATACATTCATCAAGAGGCAGAGCATCCTCTCGTTATTTAACGTAGTCTCTTCGACAGAGGAAAGGGTAAAGAAAATCTCTGTCTGGGAAGTTCTCATGGGCATCCTCGGTCTGCTCCTGATTCTTTCGGGATACTATATTTCTTCCAAGTTATTTGGTGGAGATTTCAACACGATTAATCAATTATTCTCAGCAATGGCCTTCATCCTGGCATCTGTCATCATTGGGACTTACTTCTTTTACAAAGGGTCTGTCCGTTTCATCGCCAACCTGATCAGAAACAGAAAGAACGGCTATTTAAATATCTATGAAGTGCTGTCCCTTTCATCCATCATGTTCCGGATGAAATCAAACGCTCTTCTTTTGACTATTATCACTACTGTATCTGCGCTTGCCATCGGACTGCTTTCTCTGAGCTATATTTCGTATTATTCAGCTGAGAAATTGGCGAAAAGCAACGTCCCGGCAGATTTTACATTTACGACTGTGGAAGAAGCACAGCAGTTCAAAGGCCTGCTGGGGGAGAACGAGATTTCCTTCACTGAAGAAACAATCGAGGTGCTTCAAGTCAATTTGGACGCTTCTGAAATCATTGAATCCACAATTAATGAGATGAACATGAACCCGGAAGAATTAGCGTTTCCTGTGATAGGTGAAAGGTCGGCAGAGGGGATCGAGCTTGAGGAAGATGAGGTAGTGTTTACTGGATATAATGATTTGGTACAGTCCTTCCTCTCATTAAAGGATTCAGGGAGCGTGACATTACTCGGCAATTCTGTTGAAATCCCACAAAAATATCTGGGAATAGAAAAAGAGTATTACGTCTCCTGGTATTTTACTGCCGGCGGTGTTCCTGTTGCCGTGGTGGACGAATCCATCTTTGAACGCCTTAAGAATGATCTTGATCTGGAAATTCAAAGGCCTTCTTCTCTTTACATTGGTATTGAAATCAAGGATGGTTCTCAAATAGAGGAAGCAAATGAGCTTTTCAATGAGACAGATCTAGCCGAAAAAGGCGGCAATGACTCACAATTGGCGATGAGTACCGGACAAAAGCAAACCATGGGCGTCGTCATGTTCATTGTCGGATTCCTGGGACTGACGTTCCTGATCACCTCCGGATGCATCCTCTACTTCAAACAAATGGATGAGAGTGAAAGTGAACGCCAGCACTATACGATCCTGAGAAAACTTGGTTATACCCAAAGCGATCTCCTGAAAGGAATCCAACTGAAGCAGGTATACAATTTTGGAATTCCTCTGGTTACAGGGCTGCTTCACAGCTACTTTGCCATTAAATCAGGATGGTTTTTATTCGGCACCGAGTTATGGACACCGATGATCATCGTTATGGGGCTTTATACAGCACTCTATTCGATATTTGGGGTATTGTCTGTTCTGTATTATAAAAAAGTAATTAAAGAAGCTTTATAAAATGTAAGCCTCAGTTATTGCGACTGGGGTTTTTATTTTTTCACACCTTGTTTTTGCCCATCATTTTATACAAGTATCTTTGGTACTGGACTTCTTCTAAACTATCACTCTTATTACTTGTAAATATATTTATATAGTTTGTGAAATATTTCACAAATAATCCACATACTTTTCAACTACCTCATCGTATACTAAGGATATAATCAATCACCTCATAAAAAAGGGATGAACAACTATGAATATATTTGAACTCCTTACCGCATTGACACCGGTTTTAGCTGTGTTTGTTTTTCTCGTCATTTTGCGCATGCCCGCTTCCCGGGCAATGCCCATCAGCTTAGCCGCCACAGCACTATTAGCTTTCTTTGTTTGGAAGGTTCCTGCTGTCCAAATCACAGCCGCAGCAATAGAGGGAATCCTTATCTCTGTCTCCATCTTGTGGATTGTTTTTGGGGCGATTTTACTGCTGAACACACTCTCCAACAGCGGCGCCCTCGACTCCATTCGTCATGGATTCACACAGATATCCGCAGACAGGCGTGTTCAGCTCATCATCATAGCCTGGCTTTTTGGCTCTTTTATCGAAGGGGCAGCCGGTTTCGGTACTCCTGCTGCGATAGGGGCTCCCTTACTTGTCGCCTTGGGGTTTCCTCCTCTGGCAGCCGTCTCCCTAGCTTTGATAGCAGACAGTTCAGCCGTTTCATTTGGAGCCGTCGGAACCCCGATGATCGTAGGGGTTAAACAAGGACTTAACGAGGGAGTGTCATTGGCTGAAATCGTAGAGAATGGCTTGGGCAATATGTCCATCAACCAATTTCTGCAGGAAGTTGCCAGCACAGCCGTTTTCATTGACTTATTCATAGGGTCGTTCATTCCCGTCATCCTTGTGATGATGCTGACCAGGTTTTTTGGAGAAAACCGCTCTTGGAAGGAAGGAGCCGAACTATTACCGTTTGCTATTTTTACGGGTCTAAGTTTTACAGTCCCGGCCTTTTTGACGGCGACCCTTCTCGGCCCGGAATTCCCTTCCATCATAGGGGGACTGGTTGGACTCGCGATTGTGGTGCCAGCTGCTAAAAGAGGATTTCTGCTGCCAGACAAACCTTGGGATTTCTCAGACACTCCATCAGAGACGGTAAACATTCAACCCCTGACAGCAGAGAAAACAATGCCGCTGTTGCTGGCGTGGCTTCCATATCTGCTGGTCGCGGTATTCCTGGTATTGACCAGACTTGATTTCCTCCCTGTGAAGGGGTGGCTCAGGGAAGTGAAAGTTGAATGGGCCTCCATTCTGGGGACAGAAATCAGTACCTCCTTTGAACCTCTGTACCTCCCGGGATCTATTTTTATCCTCGTCGTGGCTCTGACCATTCTCTTTCATAAAATGAATGGTTCGCTTGTTAGAAAAACATTTAGTCAGTCTGCTAAAACTATGGGGGGAAGCATTATTGCCCTCGGAACCGCTGTCCCGATGGTCAGGATCTTCATCAATTCCGGGGTGAACCTGGCTGACTTGGACAGCATGCCAATGGAACTGGCCGCAATGGTTTCCGAAGTGATCGGCGGCAACTGGCCGCTCGCTGCCCCGGTTATCGGGGCACTCGGCTCATTCATCTCAGGAAGCGCCACTTTCAGCAACATGATGTTCTCCCTGTTTCAGTTCAGTGTCGCAGATAGTATCGGAGTGGATACCAGAGTGGTGCTTGCCCTGCAAGTTCTTGGCGCGAACTGGGGGAATATGATCTGCGTCTTGAATGTCGTCGCGGCTGCTTCTGTTGTGAACCTCGGAGGAAAAGAGGGAACCATCATCCGGATGACTTTGATCCCAATGCTCTTCTATGCTTTGCTTGCCGGTGTGATTGGGTTTCTGCTTCTGATTTAACGTTTCAAGCTCTCTTCCAACAGGAAGGGAGCTTTTTTTTAGTTTAAACTGAGAGCTCTTACCAGTTACCCCTTAGAGGCGTTTCTTGAAAACAAGGCTGTAATTGGGTATTCTTAAGCTACAATGACCCAGATGAAGGTGTGTGTTCGAATTGCGTATAAATAAATTTATCAGTGAAGCCGGAAAAGCGTCGCGGCGGGGAGCTGACAGACTCATTGAAGAAGGAAGAGTCACGATCAATGGCAAAAAAGCGAAAATCGGCGATCAGGTTGAACCAGGTGACGATATCAGGGTAAGCGGCCAGCAGCTGCGTGTTGCCCGGAACAATGTCTATATTGCACTCAATAAACCGGTCGGAATCACAAGCACCACTGAAAAAAATGTGAAAGGCAACATCGTTGACCTTGTTAACCACCCATTAAGAATCTTCAACATCGGACGGCTTGATAAAGACTCTGATGGCTTAATTTTGATGACCAACGACGGAGATATCGTCAACGAAATTCTCCGTGCGGAAAATGAGCATGAAAAAGAGTACAACGTTTCTGTAGACAAGCCTATAACCCCTGAATTTTTGCAGCAGATGTCTGAAGGCGTCAAGATATTGGGGACCAAGACCCTCCCTTGTAAGGTGGAACAGCTTTCCAAGTTTGATTTTAAAATCATCCTGACACAAGGGCTCAACAGACAGATCCGCCGCATGTGTGAAGCTCTGGGTTATGATGTACTCCGGCTCCAGCGGGTACGAATCATGAATATCCACTTAGGTAATCTCCCCGTAGGCCAGTGGCGCGACCTTTCCAAAAAAGAGAAAAAGCAATTATTCAGTGACCTGGATTATGAGCCGAAGGAATGGTAAGGCGGGCTTCGTGAGTTAGGCTGTATGATGAGCTTGATTATATTTTGTGACCCTTTTGATGTCCCTTGCTCTTGCTGCGAGGGACATCCTTTTTGGTTTTTTTAATTTTGATGTTCCTCGCTTACCTTCCGAGGGACACATCTTTGGGTTTTTCGGATTTGATGTACCCCGCTCCGCTCACTAACGCCCCGTCAACAAAAAATAGTCACCTTTTCACTAAGTTCACTCTATTTTTCCTGAAAAAAGGGTATACATATTACTATACAAAGGAGGCTGCTATGACATTCTATATATTTGATGTGGACGGTGTTCTGACAGATGAACATGCCCGTCCCAGTGAAGAGGTATTACATACAATCGAGAAGCTGCACAAACAAAACGAACATCTCGCGTTCATCACCGGCCGCTCCAGGAAATGGCTGGCTGACAATATCTTTTCTTCCTTGGATGAGGAGGAAGATTGGTCAGGCCTATTCTGCGTCGCGGAGCATGGAGCCATAAAAGGAAAAGGGCCGGATGTAGAAAAGTGGGAGCTTGATAAAGACTTCGTAGTGTCTGATGACGTAAAAGACAAACTGATTAAGATCAGCCAAAAACAAGATTATGATGGACTCATTGAATGGGATGATACCAAGGAATCCATGGGAACCGTCGAGTCGGTCCACGGAGACCCGGAAGACAAGGAACACCTAAAAAAACACAAAAGGCGTTAAATGCCTATTCCAAAGAAGCAGAAGAAGTTGCTGATAAGCACAATAAAAAGGTTGTAGTCTCTACCTATGGTGTCGATGTTGTGCCGCAGGATCTTTCCAAAAAAATCGGTGCCGAGTGGGTTTTCGGCCAAGCTTCGGCAGAAGGGAAACCTGTCTATGTGTTCGGAGACAGCCATGGAGATTTCGTTATGGCTGAAACCGCCTGCCAATGCGGTGCCAAGGATGTGACCTTCTTTTGGGTAGGAGACGGCGATGCGCCTGAGAGCAAGGATGAGAATATCACCATTAAGAGTTCAAACGAGAATTATGCAAAGGGTACTCTCGAAGTATTGAACGAACTTCTCTAGCAGACATTAGCTGGTCCTCTGCCTTCAGCATGGCAGAGGACCTTTTTATGGGTAAAAAGCAATGAAGTCCAATTTATGTTATCATTAAAAAGTTGGATACTCTCAAATTTTTGAGAGGTGAAGTATGAAAAAAGCGACTCATGTATTTTGGTTTGCATTGGCTATCTCGTTGATAGTCGTTATCTGGGGGGCTGCGGCTCCCAAACATCTAAATAATTTTTCATCTGAACTGACCGGCCGTATTTTAAGTGACTTTGGCTGGTTCTACTTGCTGATTGTTATCGCCATTCTTCTTTTCTGTGTTTTCCTGATGTTTTCCCGATTTGGCAAGTTAAAACTGGGAAAGAAGGATGACGAGCCCGAGTTCAGCAGATCTTCTTGGTTTGCGATGCTCTTCAGTGCCGGAATGGGAATCGGCCTTGTCTTTTGGACAACCGCCGAGCCCATTTCTCACGCTTTCATCAACAGCCCTACAAGTGAAGAAGGATCGAATGAAGCGATTAAAGAAGCGTTGAAATACTCTTTCTTTCACTGGGGCATCCACGCCTGGGCCGTCTATGCTATCGTCGGATTGATCCTGGCCTATTTTAAATTTAATAAAGGGGCTCCCGGTTTGATCAGTGCCACTCTGACTCCTCTGTTTGGGGAAGAGCTGATGAGAGGGCCTCTTGGAAAAATGATAGATGTCCTGGCTGTATTTGCGACAGTCATCGGTGTAGCGGCCACACTTGGTTTCGGCTCTGCGCAAATTACTGGAGGACTCTCCTATCTATTCGGTTTCCCGGATACTTTTGCCGTACAGCTGACTGTACTTGCGATCGCAACCGTACTGTTCATCTGGTCCGCATGGTCGGGTATCGGAAAAGGTATCAAGTACCTAAGCAATATCAATATGGCACTCGCGATATTATTGCTGGTGGTTCTCTTTATTGTCGGACCCACCATGTATATCCTCAATATGTTCACACACACTCTGGGAAGCTATGTTTCCGACTTCTTTGACATGAGCCTGAGACTTGCTCCTTTAAGTGAAGACAAGC
This sequence comes from Bacillus sp. P14.5, assembly GCF_003316765.1. Taxonomy (GTDB): domain Bacteria; phylum Bacillota; class Bacilli; order Bacillales; family Bacillaceae_B; genus Rossellomorea. Next base: position 27,354 of record NZ_NIJF01000039.1, read on the forward strand.
GGAGCTGGATTGATGGCTGGACCATCTTTTACTGGGCTTGGTGGATTTCCTGGGCGCCGTTCGTCGGAATTTTCATTGCCCGCATTTCAAAGGGACGGACAGTAAAGGAATTCCTTTTTGGTGTACTCCTGCTTCCATCGCTGGTATGTTTCATCTTCTTCGCTGTTTTCGGAGTTTCTGCCCTGAACCTTGAGCAGCTTGGTACTGCGGCTATTTCTGACCTCACATTGGAAACCTCCACATTCGGAGTACTAGCAGAGTACCCACTGGGAACGTTCATGTCCATCTTGACCGTCGTGGTGATTGCGATTTTCTTCATCACCTCTGCGGATTCTGCCACATTTGTGCTTGGCATGCTGAGCACGAACGGAGAGCTGAATCCTGGAAACTCTGTTAAAATCGGCTGGGGCCTGATCCAATCCACCATTGCGGCAGTCGTCGTGTATTTCGGCGGCACCCAAGGCCTGCAGAACATGCTGATCATTGCAGCCCTTCCGTTTGCAGTGGTGTTAATATTGATGGGCGTCTCTTTCTTTAAAGACATACAGAAAGAGGGAAAATCTCAACAAAAGTAAATAACCAGATTCAATCTAAGAGTATCCAATACAAGCACTGTTCCTTCAATGGAGCAGTGCTTTTCTATTACCATATGAAAATAAGGTATAATGAAATTGTCTGAATAGCAGAATAAATGTATTGCGGGGACGGATACGGATGGCGATGAAAGAAACAAGCAATTATATTCTTCAGGCTAAAAGCAAACAGTTTTACTGGGAGGGAAACGGACAGCTCTCCATTAAAACCTTCACTAATGGAAAAGCATACTACAAAACTTCAGCAGGATTTTTTGCTGTCGAAGAAAAAAGACATCTCATTTTAAATGAGGGCCCATATACGTTAATGATTGATGAGGAAGAGGAAGTTGAATCCTTCTGCATTTTTTTTAAGGATGGATTGGCCGAAGAGGTGCTGGCTTCATTCCGTGATTCACCGGAAAAACTATTATCGGACCCTTTCAAAGACAGAGAAAAGACAGGCTTATTTGAAAAAACGTATCACACTACAAGGAGTTTGTCCGATAAATTACAGAGACTGCAGAAAATGTCTTCGAAGCCGGAAGAAGCTTTTCACTTTTTAATGGAGGATATCCTTTCGCAGCAACTAAGGCAATTCCGCGATGTAAACTCTCTTCCTGCTTTACGTGAGTCCACCCGTGAAGAGCTTTACAGAAGAATAAGTATTGCCCATGAATATATCAGAGCCTGTTATCAGGAGTCTTTAACGCTGAGTGAGATTTCCAGAGCTGCCTGCCTATCGCCTAATCACCTTCTTAGAAACTACTCCTGGATATACGGAAAAACACCTCACCAGCATCTCTCACAATTCCGGATAGCAGAGGCAAGAAGGCTGCTTGCACAGACCAATCTCAGCATGACCGGCATTACCTTCCGGCTCGGCCTGAATAACCCTGTCTCCTTCAGTAAATTGTTTAAGCAGCATACCGGACTATCACCATCACAATACCGAAAAAAGGTGATATTGGATAAGAATTTTCACTAAAAATACTCTATCCTTAAATAGAATCAAATCGAAGGGAGAAATGACAAATTGGAATCAAACACTATTCAAAAAATCGGACAAATCGGAGTGCCTGTAGATAATATTGACCGCGCAATTGATTTTTATAAAGGGAAACTGGGCCTCACTCTTCTCTTTAACACAGACAGCATGGCTTTTCTTCAGTGCAGCGGTTTGCGCCTGATGCTGACACTGCCTGAAAAAGAGGAATTCGCACAGGCCAGTTCCGTCATCTATTTTGAAGTCAACGATATAACTACTTCCTATGAAGAACTGAAGAAAAACGGAGTAACCTTTACGGACGAACCTCATGTTGTCGCAAAGATGGGCCAGACAGAGACCTGGATGACCTTTTTCAAAGACACAGAGGGTAACACTCATGCGCTGATGAGTGAGGTATTTGCTTAAGGACCTCTAAGATGCTGCGCAGGTGAGTCCCAGTACCGCGGCTGCACGGGGTGTAAGAAGGAAAATAATAGAACGGCGGGCCCTCCTCTGGACCCGCCGCTCTATTTATTTTTTTGATCTCTCCTGAACAAATCCATGGACTTGTATCCTGCTGACAATACTTCCTTCATCTGAATTAAGCGCTTTTCCTGTGTCTCTTTCCTTTTTGCGCTAAAGATATAGCGGGCCCAATCTTTTTGATATCCAAAAGTCAGCCCATCATAAATGGCCAGGACCTCTTGACTGCCTTTCAAAGAATTCCTTACCTCGTCGATATTCTCGATATAGTCATCGACACACTGGCTGCTTTTTACCGCAGCTTTCTTCTTCTCCGGCTGTGCTTTCATCCCAACCACTGTGAACGTTTCATTCAAGCTGACCATCCTGGAGAACTTCAGATTGCTGCCATGAACAAATCCCTCTGCATTATAGTGATCCTCATTATAAATGCTGTCGCGTTCTATATACTGGTCATACTCCAGGTTATTTTTCTTCGGATAAGCGAAGTAAAGGTAGCCGTTATCCTTAATCAGCTTTTGGTTGACCGCCTTCTTCAAATACTCCCTGAACTCTTCAAGATTGTAGATGAACAGAAAGACCAAATCATACTGTTCTTCCTTGATTGTGCTGTCAAAAGCCAACTCCTCAAAATCATGAAGATTTTCTGGTATGTGAAGGACTGCTCTTGAAGAGAACTTTTGTAAATTAAGCTTTTCAATAATGCTTTTCTGCGAATTAATTTTCACATAACCCCTCCTTTCCTTATTGTGCGGCATGAGGAAAACGAAGAGTGACCGTTGTGCCGCTCCCAATGGCACTGTCAAATTGAATGGTACCCCCATACTTTTCCACAATATTATAGCAGATCATCAACCCAAGGCCTGTCCCTTTGCTTTTTAAAGAATAAAAAGGAGTTCCCAAAAAACTGACTTCTTCCTCTGACATCCCCCGGCCCCTGTCTTCTACTTTGATTTCGATAGTATCCCCGTGCCTTCCCGCCTTAACTGAGATAGGAGAACCATGCGGGGAGGCTTCGATTGCATTTTTAACTAAATTGATCAACAACTGCTTAAGTTCAATAGAATTGGCTGAGACATAGCACTCTCCATGAACTTGCAGATGTATTTGATTATCATGGAAAAGCCCATATGTCTTCAGGAGATCTGTCACGTCATCGAGCATCAGCTTAATATCCACTTTGCCTAAGCTGTTCTCCTTATCCGGTTTCGCTATTGAAAGAAATTGAGAGATCACATATTCTGCAGAGTCCAGCTCATTGATTAACAAAGAGAAGTTCCTTTTATATTCATTATTGAAGTCATCATCCCCTGCATAATATTGCAAAAACCCTTTAACCACAGTAAGGGGATTCCTGATTTCATGCGCAACGGCAGCAGCGAGCTGGCCTGTCGTCTTCAAGCGCTCCGCATTCTGGACCTGTTCATAATAAAGGCGCTGTTTCTGTATCCTTCTATTGGTTAAATGGTAGATAAAAAAATGATTATTTGACTGCCGATAAAATTGACACTATTGCCTATCAAATCTACTTCAATATGAGAAAACCGGACTCCATTATCAATGATAGAAATATAATTGAAGGTCAAGAAGATAAGGATTCCGTTCAGGATCAGAGAAAAATAGAACAGCTTCTGATCAAAAAACAGGATAGATCCCGCAGGAATTAAACAAAGAAAAATAAATGTCGACCATGTCTCAGGATAGAGGAAGAACAAGACATAAAAATAGGCTGAAGCCGCAATGATCGTTAATATCCGGAAGCCCCTGCTCTCAAACTTCGGATATAAAAGCAGACAGAGACTCAGAACCAATATAAGCGCAGCGTGCATCGCATACCCTATGCCGGGATTGGCCATTTGCGGATTGCCTGCCACTAATCCGGCAGACATTAAGATGATGCTGGTCAAGACACTGAAGTAATATAACTTCTTATTATAATTTGAGTGAAACTCCTTCAATTCGCTCACCGCCAATATTCTTCTATATATGTAACTATCTTACAAATTATAACATTAGTCAATTACTCCAAGATTGGCTTTCAAAGGCAGCCTGGTGATTGCTGATAATACGCGGAAACAGAGTCAAAATAAAGAAGGACACACCCTATATTCAAGGTGTGTCCTTCTATCCTCTTTATATACCTGCTTATCTTTCTTCAAGCCTGTTGATTCGATCGTCTAAATCAGGGTGTGTGGAAAAGATAGCAGATTTTCGTTTACCATTGATTTTCAAAGTTGCAACGGCTGTGTCTCTTTCCTCTACTACACGGTTGGAATAAGCTTTGAGCATACGCAAAGCATGGACCATTTTATCCTTGCCGGCAAGGTCTGCACCGCCTCGGTCTGCATGGAACTCTCTATAGCGTGAGAACGCAAATACGACTAGGCTTCCCAATATGGAGAAGACAATCTGGAATACGATGACGGCGATGAAATGGACGATTGGCGCCATATCTTCTTTCACGAAACGAGAAGCAATCCAAGCCGCGATTCTCGCCAGGAACACGACGAATGTATTGACGACACCTTGCAGAAGCGTCATTGTCACCATATCGCCATTGGCAATGTGGGCAACCTCGTGTGCAATGACACCTTCAACCGCATCATCATCCATTTCACGAAGAAGTCCTGATGAAACAGCTACCAGGGAACGTTTCTTGGAAGGACCTGTAGCAAATGCATTCACTTCAGGTGAATCATAAATACCCACTTCAGGCATATGCATTAATCCAGCCGCTTTGGATAGGCGGTGAACCTTTTCCACCACTTCCTGCTCCATGGCAGACATTGGCTGGTTAGGATCTAATACACGGACATTCATCATTTTCTTCGCAATCCAGCGTGACATTGCCAATGAGATGAAGGACCCGGAGAAACCGATGATCGCACTGAATATCAGCAAGGATACAAAATCAATGTTGCCTTGAGCATTAATATAATTACCTGCTCCAGTCAAAGAGAAGATAATACTAATCGTTAACAATACGAGAATATTCGTTAATAGAAAATACAATATACGTTTTCCCATTTAATCTCCCTCACTTTTTCAAGTTCAAATGAACCTGTATATGATCTTATTATATGATTTTTCCCTAATAATATCAATCTATTTTAATTTACAAAGACTGTTTTCGCATACATTGCTGCTATTAGAAAAATCCAAAGAGGCGGATTTTTTGTTAGGGGTCCCTGATGGGCAGGTTGAGTGACACCAAGAGGCGTTTTTTTGTTGTTAGGTATCCCTCACAAAAAACTTTTTTCCGATATTCTGCCGTTTTTAATGCTGCTTTACCCTATTGCTACTTTAAGCAGAAGGACCTTAGCCATCGTCCCTCCTTGAAAAGATTGACTGAAAAGGAATCAACACTTAGGATTAAAGAATAATATGGAGAACATTTGGAAGGATCAGGGGTGATGAATATGGAAGCCTTCAAACTATCCAGAAAAAACATGGCCGATTTACTTCTCTCTTTAAACAATTCTGCGGAAGAATCGCCATTAATGGTGCTGCAAAACGCCTGGACCTCATCACATGAGGATAAAATAAAAGATGGATTGACATTAAATGCCTTCATTTCTACAGAGATGCCTGCCATCTTCGAGAAATTCATCAAGACAGATAATGAAGACATTGGGTTTTCCATCAATGAAATCGTTTCATTGGGGAACCAGATTGAGTTTGCGAACCTCTCTCCAAGCGCTGTCCAAAATTGGGTTAAGCGGGATATAAAAGAGCTTATAGGCTCGCCGCAATTAGGAAGAAAATATACAGTCGACCAGGCAGTTATCCTCTTTATCGTAGAAGACCTGAAAGCGGCTCTCGACTTTGAATCCATCAGAAAAGTACTTACCTTGATTTTCAATAATCCAGAAGACCGTACCGACGATATGGTCAACCCAGTTGATTTATATTCTGCGTACGCTTCGGTATTCGATAAAATCCATCATCATACAGCGCCTTCGTTACAAGCCGCTGCTTCAATGAATGGGTGTGTAGGTACATTAATCAAGGAAGAGTGCCAGACCTCCTTGCCTGTATTTAAAGGAGTCGGAAAAGAAAACCTCGACATAGTATTGAATGTCCTGATATCCGCTGCTCTTACCGTACAGGCAGCCTACTATCAATCACTGGCCAGAAAGTATGCGGGTGCCGCCTTATTTCTGAAAGGCATGTAAAAAGGATCGTTTCGCTTCTTCAACTTTTGAATAAGCGAAACGATCCTTTTTTGCTTCAAACGAACTTCTTGCCAGGAAAGGCAGTCATTCCATGACTATCTTTACAATAAAGATTTGACAGGGATGTTTCACGTGAAACAATTCTATTAAAAAACGGACTCTATTGGAAGAGTCCGTTTTTCTTATCTTTACCTTATTAATGGCCGCCTTGTGAAGATTCTTTCTTCTCAGGTGCGAACCAGCCAAATAGAGCGATTGCTACCAGAATTCCGTAGAACGTAAGTGTCCACGGAGTACTGTGAGGGAAATGGTGGTCAAGAACACCGATATCCTCATGGGCCAAGGTAATGACAGCAAGCTTCACACCTACCCAGGCTACAATCGCATAAGCAGTTGTTTCTAATGCCGGGCGTTTGGCAAGTAACTGTACAAACCAAGTCGCAGCATACTTAATCAGAATCAGTCCGGCGATTCCGCCAAGAACGATCACTATGAACTTACCTGCATCCATGCCTCCGAATTGGCCAAGTCCTGAATCAGGCAAGCCCAAAGCAAGCGCAACAGCCGCAAGAATGGAATCAATGGCAAAAGCAAGATCAGCTAAACCAATTTTACCGACAGTCGGCCAAAAGCCTTTCCCCTTTGCTTCTTTTTCTATTTCCTCTTCTATATTCTCATTTTCCTTCCCGAACTTGGCGGTAATTAAGTGCTTGCCTCCCAAGTAGATAAGGTAGGCTGCACCAATTGCCTGCACCTGCCATACATTCGCGATAAATGAGATAGCGAAAAGGGCTCCGAACCTGAAAAAGAATGCCATTAGAATTCCATAGCTGATTGCCTTTTTCTTCTGGTCATCCGGTAAGTGCTTGGCAATGACGGCCAATACAAGCGCGTTATCTGCCGACAGCAAACCTTCCAGTCCAATTAAAATTAATAATGCCCAACCATATTCCAGCCAGATCGACTCCAAAATACCTCTCCTTCCTATAAAACAAAGTATTTGCAGTAAAGGTCTGGCTAACAATGTGAATTGCCAATAAAGCCGGAGGTAAACCCTCGTGCTGACGACTTTATTTGTACAGCTACTCCCCTTTACTTTTATATAATGCTAATAAATGGTGAAAAAGTCAAAAAAGAACGTACCTATTTATATATTTCTTTAAATAAGATCCTGTAACTCCTTTTTTCATGGCTTTAATACTCCGCTTATCTTCTCCTTGCGCTCTATTCTATATTCCTTTTTCGCCCGATTGTTAAACTATGACAAAAGAAACATAAAGAAACTGCATTCAGTATGTAGCGAAGAATTCCACTCCTTCAAAAACTCCCTTCTGCATACACCTTGAAATTACGGGAAACATAGTTGAAACGTACTGGTGCCTTTGGTTATTTCATTGAAAGTGGCAAGCGCCCCCTCGAGAGGATGTAAAACAAACAACCTTAAAGACCGTATTCACACCCATTCCTGTTATTGGAAGATCATTAGAGCCGAATTTCCCTGAGAAACCCAAGTTTTGTTCTCCAAACGGAGAGTGCCGTTCTTTTCCTTCTTGCTGCTTGGATATCAAGGTGAACCCTACAAAATTACAACAAAGTTACGAAAAGAGCCTTAAGAAAAGGAGATCCCTCATGAAAAAGGATAATGAACCTGTCTGTGACGAAAAAGATTACCTTCATCATTACCTCATTGAGCAAATCAACAGAATATCGGTTGAAGAACAAGAAGAGCAGATGAAGGAAGAGTATGATAATTATTGGATAAATATAGTAATCGCGAGGTGAGGGCTTGAATATTCTAAACCAATTAAAAGGGTTCAACTTTGATGCGCCCGACGCTGGCAGTGAGTTTGCAGCATTGGCAGATGCGTTAAAACTAGTTACTGAGGGCAAGGACAATGCCACAGGCAAATTAAAACACTTATATTCGACGGTTAAAGATGACTCCCTGAAAAGTGAATGTGCAGTAATCTTATTTGACCTTTACTTTGCAGAGTCTGACTGGAAACAGATTGAGTTCAATGGTCTTCTTGATGACAGCAGCATTGATGAGACCAACCGCTTAATTGCAAGAGCATGCAGCCAGGCGGAGCAAAGATTTTTTGTGTTCCCGGACAGTCGTCTGCAAGTACCTATTGAACTGAGTCTCACTGGCTGTCCTGTTATTGAAGTATTAATCAATGGACATAGAAAATTGTTCTGGCTTGATACGGGTGCAGGCATGACGGTCATCCCCCGTTCATTAGCCGCTCAATGTGATATTAATGTGATGGACGGTGAGGAAATGAAGGTCGGAAACTCTACAAATAAAAATGTTGATACAGAACTTGCCATTATTGATTCTATTGAAATTGAAGGTCTCCTCATTCAAAACCAACCGGCTTTAGTCCTGAAAGATGAGTATTTACACCTGCATAACCCCAAGACACAGGAAACGGTGATAATTGAAGGAATTATTGGCTGGGATATCATCCAGCACCTTTTTCTAGAGATTAATTACTCTAAGAAGCAGGCAGCCATCCAGGAACCACAACTTCAAAGTGAGTTGAAGGGAAATAATCTCTTTTTTTGCGGAGCCCCCATTGTAATGTTGAAAGCAGAAGATGGCTCCCCCCTTTATTTTGGATTAGATACCGGTGCAAGCAGATCACATTTCGGCCGGCCTTTGATCGCTAAATTTCCACATTTGGATATCAGTAAAAGAAGAGTCCATGCAGGCGGAATTGGTGAAGTAAAAGAGATAGAAGCAGACAGCCTGAGCTCGTTACATGTTTTTCTTCATGAGACACACCGGATAGAGCTTTACAATATAAGAGAGATGCTTTCCGATTTTGCCTCCTTCTTCCATTTGGACGGAGTCCTTGGAAGTGACGCAGCCAAGGATAGCTCTCTGATCATTGATTATAAAAATAGAAGAATTGAGATAACCAATTGAGACTCTTAAAAACTTTCTCATTTGAAAGCATCTCTTTTGAGAATCGTGCCGTTTTCTGTTAATTTTAATGTAGCTGATAAAAGTTCTCAGCTAACCAGCACTTCAAACAGTTCCCTGTTTGACTATCTATCTTTTTTAAAAAATTCTAATCAGAAAATCTATTTGAGTTTTATCCTTGACGTAGAATAGATTCTATATAATAATATATATCAGATTAGAATAATTATAAAAATTAACTATATTGAAGGAGGACGACATACTATGTCTCTTATCGGATCTGAAGTAAAACCATTTAAAGCACAAGCGTTCAAAGACGGAGAATTCATCGAAGTAACAGAAGAAAGCCTAAAAGGCCAGTGGAGCATTTTCTGCTTCTACCCTGCAGATTTCACTTTCGTATGCCCAACTGAGCTTGAAGATCTTCAAAACAACTACGAAGAACTAAAATCTCTTGGTGTTGAAGTTTACTCTGTTTCTACAGATACTCATTTCACTCATAAAGGCTGGCATGACAGCTCAGAAACAATCGGTAAAATTAAATATGCAATGATCGGTGATCCTTCTCAAAGAATCACTCGTAACTTTGAAGTATTAAATGAAGAAGATGGTCTTGCTGACCGCGGTACTTTCGTTATCGATCCAGACGGCGTTATCCAAACAGTTGAAATCAATGCTGGCGGAATCGGCCGTGATGCAGATATTCTAGTAAGCAAAATCAAAGCTGCACAATATGTAAGAAAGAACCCAGGCGAAGTTTGCCCTGCAAAATGGCAGGAAGGTTCTGACACACTTAAGCCAAGCTTTGACCTTGTAGGTAAAATCTAAGGAGTTGGTTTAAATGTTACTAGATGCGGATACCAAAGCACAGTTAGCCCAATATCTTGAATTGCTTGAGGGCGACATCCTTCTTAAAGTAAGCGCCGGTGAAGATGAGACTTCCCGCAATATGCTTATTCTTTTGGATGAACTGGCTACTATGTCTTCCCACATCAAAGTGGAGCATGCTGAATTAGAGCGCACTCCAAGCTTCAGTGTAAACCGTATCGGTGAAGATACAGGTGTAACCTTTGCCGGCATCCCTCTTGGACATGAGTTCACTTCTTTAATCCTTGCCCTTCTACAAGTAAGCGGCAGGGCTCCAAAAGTGGATGAGAGCGTCCTTGAGCAAGTGAAGAACCTTAATGGCCAATACCATTTTGAATCATACATCAGCCTTAGCTGCCACAACTGTCCAGATGTAGTTCAGGCACTCAACCTGATGAGCATTTTCAATGAAGGTGTCACGCACACCATGATTGACGGTGCTGCTTTCAAAGAGGAAGTAGAAAGCAAGGAAGTTATGGCGGTGCCGACCGTATTCCTTAATGGCGAAGAGTTCGGAAGCGGGCGTATGTCCCTTGAAGAGATTCTTGGCAAGATGGGCGGCGGTCCAGATGCATCTGAGCTTTCCGGGAAAGATCCTTATGACGTTCTTGTCGTCGGTGGAGGCCCTGCAGGAGCCAGTGCTGCCATTTACGCAGCCCGTAAAGGCATCCGCACCGGTATCGTTGCAGAGCGATTTGGCGGACAGGTTATGGACACCCTTGGCATTGAGAACTTCATCAGTGTCAAACACACCGAAGGTCCAAAACTTGTGGCGAGCTTGGAAGAGCATGTGAAGGATTATGGCATTGATGTCATGAATCTGCAGCGTGCCAGCCGCCTGGAAAAGAAAGACCTTATCGAGCTTGAGCTTGAAAATGGAGCTGTACTGAAAAGTAAGTCCCTTATTCTCTCAACGGGAGCACGCTGGCGTAAAGTCGGCGTTCCAGGCGAAGATGAATTCAAGAACAAAGGGGTAGCTTACTGCCCTCACTGTGACGGTCCGCTTTTCGAAGGCAAGCATGTAGCTGTCATCGGCGGAGGAAACTCCGGTGTTGAGGCTGCCATCGACCTTGCCGGTATTGTGAAGCATGTAACCGTCCTTGAGTACAATGCAGACCTGAAAGCGGACGCTGTTTTACAGGACCGCCTGTACAGCCTGCCAAATGTAACAGTAATCAAGAACGCTCAAACAAAAGAGATTACCGGTACCGATAAGGTAAACGGAATCACTTATATGGAACGTGATACAGAAACCGAACAGCACATCAACCTCGAAGGTGTATTCGTGCAGATCGGTCTTGTACCAAACACGGATTGGTTAGGCAATGTCCTTGACCGTAACCGTATGGGCGAGATTGTCATCGATAAGCAAGGTGCTACAACTCTTCCAGGAGTGTTTGCTGCAGGAGACTGCACAGATAGTGCCTATAAACAAATCATCATTTCTATGGGATCAGGGGCAACGGCCGCTTTGGGTGCGTTTGACTACCTTATCCGTAACTAAGTACTAAAGAACCGCTTCTACCATTGTAGAAGCGGTTCTTTTTCATTTCCAAGTGTTTTACTAATTCATATGATAGATTTCTTCTTCCTCATCAATCAGGACTCGGTTGCGTCCCTCTGCTTTTGCTGAATACAAAGCCTTATCAGCTCTATTCAAAAGATCAACAAGCGTCTCCTCTCTTGTCTTAGCTGCTTCAGCCACTCCAAAGCTCATAGTGGCTTTAATATAGATATCCTTTATCTTGAGAGGCTTTGTCTCAAGATTCAACCGAATGCGCTCAGCCAGAGACTTCGCTTCTAAACTACTATATCCTTTCAGTCCAAGAACAAATTCCTCACCGCCATAGCGGGCAAAGAGTTCCCCTTTCTTCAACTGTGTTTGACAAATATTCACCACATGAGCGAGCAATTGATCGCCAGTAGTGTGTCCGTACGTATCATTGACCCTTTTAAAATAATCTATATCCATTAAGATGACTGTAAAGGGAGAAGATTCCGTTTTGGCTTCCTCAAATTCCGGATTGCAATGTTGAAAAAAGGCACGGCGGTTATACACTTGTGTAAGCTCATCATGATAAGCAAGATGCTCTAATTTCAATTGCAGCCGCGTAACCTCTGTAATATCAGTGAATATGATTAAGAGTCCATTGTGCTGGTGGGCCTGCTGAAGCTTGGAAATACGTACTTGGTAGGTGTGTTCCGGCGAACCATCGACCGTGAATCGGAATTCCTGAATACTTGAACCTCCAGCTGATTCATATGGAAAATCATCTACTGAAATGGCACCCCAGATTTTGGTGAATTCCATCCCCAGCATGCTCTTACTCAACCCGGGAAACATCCGCTTTGATGCTTGATTAAACTCTATCAATCTATGTGATTCGTCCAGCACTACGACTCCATCATTGATACTTTGAAAGATGGCATCTTTCGCAATGGGCATGAGTGTAAACATCCGCGATGAGCTGATAGACCAAAAATAGCAAAGGGACGTTACCCACAAGACCATAGGCACCGGGTCAATTCCAGAAGGAGTCAAACCAACCAAATAAATAAAAGCTGTAATAATTGGAACGAGTTGGCCGATTATTAATGAAAGCAATTGCGGCCTGTAAGCATTGGCCGTTTCCTTCCAGCGGGAAAGTAATAGAAGCAATGCCGCAAAAAGGCAGCCAAATGTGTAAAGGCCATGAATCATATACCATTGTCCTATTTCCTGAAGGATGAAGGGTGGTCCCAATTCAGCATCGATCTCAAATACTCTGTAATGCAGATGGTGAACATCGTTTGTCGCAACCATTATCAAACTGATAAAAGGAATAGCCAGAAGTGCGGCCCACCTTATAGCAGTCAGCTTCATCCCTAAATAGCGCAAGATGAACATTAACCCGAGAGCTGGTGAGAAAGGCATGCCCGCATATAGAACAGCGGTCCAAAATTTGATTTCAGGAAGCGTAGTGGACAAGAGAACAAAGGCAGACCCTACACAATAGATAAAGGTGCATAGTGTATGGAGAATAAACAAGGGTGCAATATTCTTATAGTGAAGGCGTCTGGCATATACAAATATACACAAATATAAACTGAGAACACTAGAAGTACAAATTAAAGTAATATAAGCTGTCAATTCCGAATTCACTGTTCCGGCCCTCTTTTTAGAAGCTTTTTTATTTAATGTAGCACATATGTAAATCAAAGTGGGTGCTTTCTTGAAATTAGTAGGTGGACTAAGAAAAGAGAAGCAGACTTGCAAAATAATAAAAGGCTCTTTCCAAATAAATTGTTGCTATCGGATATCCCCGAATACTTTGGTTTTTCTCTCTTTTCAGGGTGCTGCTCTTTTCTTTGTGGCTTACCAGGTAATTTCAGAAGTTTTATGGCGTTATCTAAAAAGGTTCTTATTAAAAAGCAACAAGGTTAACGAAAATATCCCAATAAAAAGAACCTTCCGCTCTGCATCTGCAATAGCTTGAAGGTTCTCATCTTATTCTTATTTATCAGCTCGTCACCTTTTCAATGGACTCCTTATCCAGAGATTTACCCAAAGCACTTTTCTTGTCATTGAGTCCAAGTGTTTCGGCTGTAGACTCATGGATTTCACGGAAAAGCTCCGGATTCTCCGACAATAACAGACCATAAGAAGGAATCATCTCTTTGATTTTCGGCTCCCACTCTTCCAAGTGCTGCGGGAAGCATTTACCCAAAAGCTCAAGCATGACGTTGACGGCCGTAGAAGCTCCCGGCGATGCACCAAGCAAGGCTGCAATTGAGCCATCTGCTGCGCTGACGACTTCTGTACCAAATTGAAGAGTTCCTTTGCCTGTGTCGGTGTCCTTGATTACCTGCACCCGCTGACCTGCCACCACGATATCCCAATCCTCGGACTTCGCATTGGGAATGAATTCACGCAATTCATCCATGCGCTTTTCATGAGATAACATGACTTGCTGAATGAGATACTTCGTCAATGCCATTTCTTTGGCGCCTGCTGCCAGCATTGTAAGAACATTATTCGGTTTAACAGAACCAATCAAATCTAGATTTGAACCCGTTTTCAAGAACTTAGGTGAGAAGCCCGCGAACGGTCCAAAGAGCAGTGATTTTTTGTTGTCGATGTATCTAGTGTCCAAATGCGGAACAGACATCGGAGGAGCCCCCACCTTGGCTTTTCCGTAGACCTTTCCATGATGCAGAGCTGCGATTTCCGGCTTGTTGCATACAAGGAACAGCCCGCTTACAGGAAAGCCGCCGATCTGCTTGGATTCAGGGATACCGGTTTTTTGAAGCAATGGCAGACTTCCCCCGCCTCCGCCGATAAAAACGAACTTGGCTGTATGGTATTCAATCTTCTTACTGTCGATATCGTGTACTTTTACTTCCCACGAACCGTCTCGGGTACGCTTAATATCCTCTACACTATGCTTGTAGTTAATCTCCACATCTTTAGTTTTCAAGTAATTGAACAGCATGCGTGTCAGCGCACCGAAGTTTACATCCGTTCCAGAATCGATCTTGGTCGCTGCAATTGGCTCATCTGATATACGTCCGTTCATGATTAGCGGAATCCATTCCTTCAGCTTTTCCGGATCTTCGGAGAATTCCATTCCTTCGAACAAAGGGTTAGTTGAAAGCGCTTTAAATCGATTTTTTAAAAAATTGATGTTGCTTTCCCCTTGTACCATGCTCATATGAGGAATCGGCATGATGAAATCTTCAGGATTGCTGATCAGGTTGTTTTTTACAAGGAAAGACCAAAACTGCCTTGATACCTGGAACTGCTCATTCACTTTGACTGCCTTTGTGATATCGATAGAGCCATCCGGCTTTTCAGTAGTATAATTCAGCTCACACAATGCCGCATGGCCTGTCCCGGCATTATTCCATTCATTTGAGCTTTCTTCCCCCGCACTATCCAGCTTCTCAAACACCTTGATATTCCACTGGGGAGCTAATTCTTTCAATATAGAACCCAATGTTGCACTCATGACTCCGGCACCAATCAAAATAACGTCTGTTTTCGTCTGTAGGTTGCTCATTATACCCATCCTTATCCCTATATTTGTATAGTAGAGCAGGCATTCCTGCTTGGAAGTGTTAGTGTTTTGCATTTTTGTAGAAATTGTTGATTTCCGCCACAGGTGCACGACTCCGCGGGGCGGACGGTGAGACTCACCTGACCCGCTGTTCCCTTCCCGCAGGAGGTCGTACACCCTCCGCTCCAATCATCTATATAACACAAGATACAAGATAAAATAACCAAAAAACATCTTTTAATAATTATAACTTTATTTATAGTATATTTAAATAATTTCCAGAATTAAAATAACAGTGGTTATCTGATAATTATAGACTATTCCGGCGTGATTGTAAAAAGCTGTATCTGTGTAGTTTGGATAGTTAAGAATTAGTATCCACTAGCTGCGCTCCACCTCAGTATAAAAATCTCATCCAAACTAATCACAATTTATTTGAATAATAACTTGGCCCCCACTCAAGTTCTGCTAAGTTTTTATTATTTTGAAAACCAATTTGCATTCCAAGAATCTTTTCAGTATTATATATCTAAATGATACATATCTTTTAGATAGGTGGGTGACTATGAAAAAATACAATGATACAACGTACGCGATTTTAGGAATCCTGACGACCGAGTGTAAAACGGGGTATGCCATTAAGCAGCTTATCGATAACAGCTTGAGCCATTTCTGGAAAATCAGTTACGGCCAAATTTATCCTGCCCTGAAACTCATTGTTGAGGAAGGTCTGGCGGAAATCAAGGAGTCTTCGACACCGGGCAAAAGGGACAAAAATGAATACTACCTTACCAAGAAAGGCAAAGAAACCTTAAAAAGCTGGCTGGAGGAGCCTATTGAACAACTGCCCGTCGAGCGAAACGAAATTTTGCTGAAATTGTTTTTCAGCCAGCATCAGTCAAAAGAGAACACCCGCTTACTCCTGTTAAATTATAAGCAGGATTTAGAAAAACGTTACAACACCTATATAACGATCGAACAATCTATTAGCGCCCAGCATGCCCATGATAGAGATGCTGCCTATTGGCTGTTTACATTGGATTACGGCAAAAGGGTAACAAAAGCTGCTGTCGAATGGTGCGAGGCTGCTTTGGATAAGTTTGAAGAAATGAGGGGGCTGTAATGAGAAATCAAATTTTAAATGGACGCCATACGGCTGAAAACGGCGAAGATATTGTCGTGTTTATCATCGGGATGAGGATCAATAAACCCTTGGCGGTTCATAAATGGCTGCCTGTATTAAAAGCAATGCCTGGCATGATTCAGGAGCTTTATTCCAATAAAGAGGAACTGGGATTTTTATCAATGGAGAGTTATTTTGGACTTAGAACGACTTCTATGATTCAATATTGGCGTTCGATGGATGACCTGCTGGCCTATGCCCATAATGACAAGCATTTGACTGCCTGGAAAAACTTCAATAAAAAGATCGGCAGCAATGGAGCGGTTGGCATTTATCATGAAACTTATCAATTAAAGAGCGGGAACTATGAATCCATCTATGGCAATATGCCCCGCTATGGCTTAGGAAAAGCCTTGAAGCATACTCCAATTTCTTCAGGGAGAAACACTGCCCGGGAGCGGATTGGATCATAGTGCGGTAACAAAGCGCACCCGAGTCTGCCTCGATGCCCTTTGCCTATCTGCACTGACAGTTACCAAAATCCTGCACTTTCCATAAGCAAGTATCCCCCTGTGAACAATAGGATGAGATAAGTGAAGATACGAAAAACTTTTTGATTAATGGCTTTAAACAACAGCTGCCCTATATACAATCCAGCGAATACTAAAGGCAATGCCCATAAACTTGATATCCAGACTGTTGAACTCGTACCGGCAAAGATAATTTGAAACACTAAACTGCCCAGGTAGATAAATAAGTAAAAGGCGAGTGTGGTCCCTCTCAATGTCTCTTTTTTGGTTTCGGTTCCTGAAAAATATAATAATAATGGCGGCCCCGGCATTCCTATACTAGTTGTCAATAATCCTGAGAGCCCGCCAACCAGTACGTCTTTTCCTTTATTCTGAACCATCCGGAATCGAATGATCAGCATAAAGGTTAAAACTAAAATGACAATGCTTACCCCAAGCTTCAATTTCTCTATTTCTAATAGCATGAAAATCATGATTCCGATGGGCAGCCCAATGATACTTCCCGCAACAAACCTTTTCAGAATGCCAAAATCTACATCACGCCTAATCTTCATTATTAAAGCACTTGAAATAAAGAAAGATAACAGCAGGTTTATCTGAATGGCTTCAGCTGGTGAAAATATGAGTAAAAGAAACGGCGTTGCCAGGATAGAAAACCCAAAGCCGGTACTAGTCTGCAGTACAGAGGCCGCTAGAATAATGATAATGAATGTGATGATTTCCATAAAAAAACCTGCTTTCCTTTAAACCTTACCAGCTATCCCTTCTCTACTAAGTCTACCATTACATAGGTTAGCATATTTTTGCTTCCCATTACGTTTGCCAGTCCAAATATCACTGAATTGCTGCACCCCCTATTCTATGTTTCTTATCAATTAATCCGTTCCTGCGAGCCCCCTCCCCCATATTGTTTTCCCTTAAGAATCCGTCTAAAAAGCACTTTTAACTGTTTCAACTTACCAGGAAAAGGGGTATTTTTTAACAGATAAATGAAACATTTTACAATTTTATACGTAATAACTGGAAACGATCGCAAACATCCAGACTAGTTATGGAAGGAGAAAAACAGATGAAAAAAAGAGTATGGCTTTCTGCCATAATGTTGAGCCTGGCCCTTGCAGCCTGCCAGAATGAACAGACCGCCCCGGGGGAAACAAAAAATGAATCCGAAGGTCCGACAGCTGAAGATACGCAGGATCAGGAAGCTGAGCAGGCAGCGGCAGAACCTGCTGGCGCGCTGGAAGAACTGGAAGAAATGGATCTTCCTCCGCTTCCCGAAAAACCTCAGGATTTTGTTCAGCAGGGAACCGGACTTTTAAATAATGAAGCGGTTGGCGGGGGTGAGGAATCACAGGCAGCCTTCCTGGAGTTATTCGGTGATATTCCCGCACTGCCCGAGGATGCTTCACAAGAAGAAATGGAATTATACTATCAGTACATTCATACCATCACGAAAGTAAGCCTGCCCGACCCATCCGGCGTCTTGGATGCGGCAAGGTTCGATATGGAAGGAATGCCCGAAGCCGACCGGCGCTATGAATTTAAAGATAGCTATAATATTGAAATCATTTTGGATGCCAGCGGATCAATGGGGGCTGACGCTGGCGGAGAAACCCGGATGGAGCAGGCAAAGCGGGAAATTCAGAACTTCCTTGCTTCAGCACCAGAAGAAGCGAACGTTTCACTGCGTGTCTATGGACATGAAGGAACAGGAGATGACGCTGATAAAGAGATGTCTTGTACTGCCATAGAGGAAGTGTATGAACGGGGTCCCTATGATGAAGGGGCATTCCAGGAAGCCCTGGATCAATTTGAACCTGCAGGCTGGACACCCATTGCCGGCGCACTGGAATCAGCTGCAGACAGCTTCGAAGGCTTGGACGGAGAGCAAAACACCAATTTAATATATCTCGTCAGTGACGGCATTGAAACTTGTGATGGCAACCCTGTCACAGCAGCAAAAAGCTTCGCTGGAAGCAATATTTCCCCTATTATTAATGTCATTGGCTTTAACGCAGATTCAGAAGCACAGCAGCAGCTTAAGGAAGTAGCAAAAGAAGCAGGAGGAGCCTACGCGAATGTCAATAATGCTGAAGGCTTGCGCGATGAATTCGAAAGGACCGGTGATATTCTTCAAAAATGGAAGCAATGGAGAGTCGGTGCCTTGAACAACCGAAACTGGACCAGCGTACATGCCATGGTGGACATCAATAATTTCAGCATTGCATGGAACAACAATGCCAGAGCACAGGTTAATTCAGAATACAACGCGATGACCGTGCTGATGGAAGAAGAAAAAATCACCTATGATCAGCTCGGTCCTTTGAAAGACCTGGCTACTGCCAACTATGATAAGGCACTGGAAGCAGGCAGTAAATTTTATGACGAGCTTCAGCAAATCAAAGACGAAGGCATCGAAGGAATGGACCAGATGATAGAAGATGCCCGTCCTGATGAAGAGTCAGGGAGTTAAAAATTTATAAAATGGTGTTGTATAATTTCTGGTGAATTTATTGTCAACAGCCGCTTTTTCGCTAGAGAGAAGTTCTGATGACACCAATAGAAAAACCGGTCCTTAAAACGAGGCCACTGAAAATCTGCTGATTTTAGAATATCACTTTGATTAATAGGGCTGTTTTCGCATATAATGATGCTTTTGGATATCCCTGGATACTAAGGTTTTTATCTCTTAACGGAGTGAGAAGCTCTTTTCTTTCTTGCTTACCAGGGGAATTCCGGTGAGTTATAGCATTAGCTTACGAAAAAAATAGCAACAAAGTTTACGAAAAGAGCCATTAATAAAGAAAAAAGCTGACTCTAAAAGGAAAAAGAGTCGGCTTTTTTCTTCATAATGCTTATCCTTTAGCTCCCCAAAATAAAGGATTAGTCGACTAAATCGATTTTTCAGGAAGTCTATTGTCCTAAGGAACTAGGATATTTAAAGATCCATATACTTACTGAACATCATTGTTAGATGTAGGATCATTGGAGACGCCGACCTATATTGACGGTTCAATTAATTGAGCTTAGTCTTCTTTTTCTCAACATTGATTAGAGTGGAAGTTACACGACCTCTTGCGGGACTAGCGGGCGTCAAAAGCGCGCTTGCTCTTCCCCAAATAGAGGGAGAAATTCCCCTTATTTAATAAAAACCACTAAAAATAGCTTAAATAAAGGGAGAAATTCCCCTTATTTGTCTCAAACCATTAGAATATAGGTGCTTTTTCTTTATATAAGGGGAAAAATTCCCTCTATTTACCTTCAAAATGAGTTTCAATCAGCCATTAAGGGGAAAATCTCCCCTTATTTTTCTGATAGCTCGCCGGGGTCATATAACCTCAAGAGAATAAAGGAAAATATCCTTTACTGGACTTTTTCATGGCCTCCTTAAAACCCCCGGCTTCTTCTTTTGTGCTCATTCTTAAAAGCTCAGGTACTTTGACCATTTCCCCCGTGATTTGAACCCCATACTTCGAGTTACACTACAGGCCCATAGAATCCTACTGAACATATAATTCAAGAGATGCATATAGTATTTGAGGAGATGGAAACTCTTAGTTTCAATATCTTTCATAGAATTTGTTATTTAAACGAACGTGGAAAGGAGAGATATCACAGTGAACATCAGTTTTTTAAGCCCTGCCTATAATAGCGCTCAATGGATCAAAACCATGCTTGATAGTATTCCGAAAGACTATGCTTTTGAAATTCTAATCTGTGATGATGGTTCTACTGATAATACATTAGAAATACTAGAAGACTACAAAAAGGGATGCCCTCAGTTAAAGATCTTAATCAACGAGGAAAACATAGGGGCAAGCCATTCATATAACCGGCTGATTGCCGAAGCAGCCGGGGATTATATTGCAATCATTGACAGCGACGATATGTATCTTCCTACGATCAAAGATGTGTTGAAACAAGTGGACGGAGAATATGATATTTATTATTACAATATGCTTCGAAAAGATGGTCAGGCAATCATAAAAAGAGAAACAGATGGTTACGGATGGCCAGGTCAATTTAAAATCATCAGAAGAAGCTTTATTGGTGATGCTCATTTCACAGTAAGAAAGGAATATGCTGGTGACTGGGATTTCAACAGAGCCTTGGTTGATAAAAAACCTAAATGTAAATATACAAACATATTTGCCTATTGGTACAATTTCCCACGGGAAGATTCTGAGTACTTTTTACATCTAAGAGGATTGAAATAAATCTGTGTTAGTTAAATCTGACGAAAAGTATTCAATCACTAATTTAAAGTACATCCGGTAAGACATGTTCATTCCTCTTTCAACTGCCCCTCTGTTACAACAACTCCATAAGAAATAAGACCATCAAAATAAAATGATGGTCTTATTTCTATAGAGAATTCCTTCAGCCGTATTTCTTCTGGTGCTCTTTCTTTCGCTCCAGATAATCTTTATCTTCCCGCGCAAGCTTCCACTTTTCCATAAAAATGGCTGCTGATTCTGCTTTCTCCGGATCGTTCTGCCTTTCGTGCACTTTGCCGTTTTCATCGTATTTCTTCCCGCCTTTGTAATTCGTGTAGCGGCGGGCACGTGTATAGCCCATCTGCAGGAATTTCCTTGCCATGTCCATACCGACAAAATCTTCTTTCTCCTTATAATCGAGAAACATTTCATAAATCTTATCAGATGACTCTTTTGCGATGTCCGGCGTCTTAAATCGCCAATACTGGAGGATTTCGCTTTTATAAGGCTCTACCATCAGTACCCCTTGCTCTCCCCTGCCGACTCTGTATAATTCCGGCTTCTCGCGAAAATCGATATTATCAAAATCCAGATCATAATTGAAAGCCATAGTGGTCACCCTTTTTATTGGAGGTTTACCCTTGCCGCCATTTTTGTATGCGAAGAAATACTTTTTAGTCTACTCCCTCTCTCCTATGCAGCATTAAACTTTAGGGGACACGGATCTCCCTTACTTTGATAAATTTGAGATAAAAGCCGATATGTCCTTCACTTTTCAAGTATAATGAACATAATTCAGATATGCATATAATAATTCTTGAAGAGAATTCTATCCATATGACGAAAAAACAAAAAATAGAGGTTAAAAAATGAGTAAAAAAAGTTTTGCGGATTACCATGTAAGTGAAGAGATACAAAGAGCCCTGGTTGTTTTAAAATATGAAACGCCAACAGAAGTCCAAAGTAAAGTCATTCCCCCAGCAATGGAAAACCAGGATCTCGTCGTAAAAGCTCAAACTGGAAGCGGAAAAACGGCTTCCTTTGGCATCCCTGTTTCCGAAATGATTCATTGGGAGGAGAAAAAGCCACAGGCTTTAATCCTTACTCCAACGAGGGAACTCGCGGTACAAGTTCGGGAAGATATCACGAATATCGGAAGGTTTAAACGCATTAAAGCAGTGGCTGTCTATGGAAAAGAACCTTTCTCAAAACAACGGGATGAATTGAAACAAAAAACTCATGTTGTTGTTGGTACGCCCGGCCGGGTCATGGACCATATTGAACGAGAAACATTGGAACTGGATCAAATCAAGTATCTTATCATTGACGAAGCTGATGAAATGCTTAATAGAGGTTTCATTGATGAAGTGGAAGCAATCATCAATGAGCTGCCTTCAGATCGAGTCACCATGGTATTCTCGGCTACCCTGCCTAAAGATGTTGAAAATCTTTGCCACAAATATATGAAGAATCCTCTTCAGATTGAGATTGAATCCACAGGGGTAACGGCTGATACCATTGAACATTCTTTGATTGAAGTGAAAGAAGAAGAAAAGATATCACTTCTTAAAGACATCACGGTTGTAGAAAATCCCGACAGCTGCCTGATTTTCTGCCGTACAAAAGAACATGTCGATACTGTGTACAGCGAATTGGATAGGGCTGGATACCCTTGTGAGAGGCTCCACGGAGGCCTGGAGCAAGAGGACAGGTTCTCGGTGATGGAAGGGTTCAAATTGGGGAACTTCCGCTATCTCGTGGCCACTGATGTCGCTGCCAGAGGGATTGATATTGACAATGTGACGCTGGTCATCAACTATGACGTTCCCATGGAAAAAGAGAGCTATGTCCACCGCACCGGAAGAACCGGCCGTGCCGGAAATAAAGGAAAAGCGATTACCTTTTCAACACCTTATGAAGCAAAGTTCATCAAAGCCATTGAAAGATACATCGGTTTTGAGATACCTGCGACAGAAGCTCCAAGCTATCCGGAAGTGGCGGCCGGCAGAGCTTCGTTCGAAGAAAAACTCAGCGGCAGGCGCGTTGTAAGAAATAACAAAACCGCCCGTATCAATCAAGATATCATGAAACTCCATTTCAACGGCGGTAAAAAGAAAAAAATCCGCGCAGTTGACTTTGTCGGGACGCTTGCAAAAATCCCAGGAGTCTCAGCAGACGATATCGGCATCATCACCATCCATGACCAAATGTCTTATGTCGATATCCTGAATGGAAAAGGCTCATTGGTTTTACAAGCGATGGAGAATGAAACTATCAAAGGGAAGAAGTTAAAGGTTAGTAAGGCGATTAAGTAAAAGGGAAAGCGCCCCGTTAGCCTTGACAGATAATGTTTAGTATCATACCAATATCTAGATAAAGAGGCTGGGACAAAAGTAGAAAACTAATTGATGCAAGTAGAAATCATAGAAAATAAAACCGCATGAGATCAAGGTTATATACTTGATCTCATGCGGTTCATTTTTGTTATTAGGCTCTTACCTTAAAGATGTTATTTTTTTAGATTAGGTTATCCGCCAGTTCCTGATCGCAGGCGGATTGGAGCGGAAGGTGTGGGACCTCCTGCGGGACTAGCGGTCGTCTAGTTCCAGCGCCTAGCCCCTCGGGGTCAAACAACCCTCAGAGAATAAAAGGAAAGACCGCCTTTTATTCTCTGAGGAACATTTGCCTGTCGGGGCTGACCAAGGCGCTTCCACTTTTGATGACAGGTGAGACCAAGGTTACGTACCCACTGGAACGTAACCCCGCAGGCAAATCTAGCTCCAGCGGCCGCCCCGCGGAGTCGTGCACCTGGAGCGGAAATCCTTTCTTTATACTCAGACACATTCTTTTGAAAAGAGCTTTTTATAAGGTTTTGTCCCAGCCTCCCTTATCATTCTCTTTCTCTAGCCACCTGTGTATCCCGAATATTTTTCTGAATAGTGATTGCCGCAAATAGGCTAAGAACAAATGACATTGCATAAAATCCTTTTTCACTTAAGATGATGCTGCCAGCGTTATAAAGGCCGATTGCCATCAAAGAGATGGCTACAATCACGGCAAACCAGCTTAGCCCGTAATAGATCCCCGAAACCGGGATATCTTCTTCCTTATCCCTTACTGCCTTTTGCAGGGATATAGATGCGTAAAGGCCGAATACCAATACAGCAAAGTAATACCCCTTTTCATTCAATTCCATTCCAGCATTGAACAGACCAATCAGATAAGCCGATACACCTACAACCAAAGCTGCCCAGCTTGCTCCTTTAAAAGCAGAAGTAGGTTCCCCTTCTTTTCTTTCCACCTTGATCTTAGGTTTCTTTTCATCCCTGTTCACCAACGGGTTTTCATTAAATTCAGTCATTCTCCGCTCCCCTTTATTATCACTCACCATACAGTCGCTAACACACTCACTGTAAGTAATATTATAACAATTTATGACAGATTATGCCTGAAAATTATTAAGTGAAATTAAAGAAAATGACTGACTTATATCAATAAGAGGAAACCTATCGGCGGATAGAGCTATTTCTCTATTTATGATACGGTTCACCCCGATTAATCCGAAAAGCCCGATAAACCTGCTCAACCAGTATCAGCCTCATCAACTGATGGGGAAAGGTCATCTTCGAAAAAGACAGCATCTCATTGGAGCGCTTCAATACTTCATCACTCAAACCCAGAGAGCCCCCAATAACAAAGGCTATTTTGCTTTTTCCGTAAGTCGCAAGCTTATCCAGGTTATCAGCGAGGTCTTCTGAGGTTCTCATTTTCCCTTCGATGGCCAATGCAATGACATGGGCATCGGGCGGGATTTTTGCCAAGATCCGCTCTCCTTCTTTTCCTTTAACTTGAATCATTTCCGTTTCACTTAATTCTTCGGGTGCTTTTTCGTCGGAAACTTCAATGACTTCGACCTTTGCGTATGCACTAAGACGTTTTAAATATTCATCGATTCCTTGCTTAAGATATTTTTCTTTTAATTTTCCAACCGTCACAATAGAGATATTCACAATTCACACTCGCTTTACAACCAATTTACAAACACGTTATCCACAGAAGTTATACACATATCCACAATTACTATCCACATATCGTATGCGAATATCAGTTCGCCACAATATATTCTGCTGCTTCATCGCAATATTCACAAGTTGTGGATAAGTTTTGCTCAGCTGTTAATTGTTCCAATTTTGGAGCAACTTCATATTCATCCACAATGATGTCCATCGCAAGCTCAACATGTTCCATGCAGCAATAGATCATACTTTTCCCTCCGCTCTTAACCCAGATCATTTTCTTATTAATTTATCCACAAGTCATCATATCATTAAAAAATAAAGCAGGAAAGTGCTGGGCACCTTCCTGCTTTTGAGTTATCCACACTATAGACGAGATTCATCCGCCAACTTCATTTGAACGGTTTGCTGCTCGCCATTTCTGTATATTGTCACTTCCATTTGATCGCCGACTTCTTTTTCATTATAAAGGTGCTTGCGAAGCTGGATAATATCGCTGATCTTTTCACCATCAAGCTCCACGATGACATCAAGTTCCTGAAGCCCCGCTTGAGCCGCAGGAGAGTTTGGTACAACTTGGCGGACCATCACTCCGTCTTTAATATCCTCAGGAAGCTTCAGTGTTTCTTGCTGGTGATAGGCTGTGATTTCGTTGACATTTTCCAGCGAGACTCCCATTGCCGGACGTTTAACTTCACCAAATTCTTCAAGGTCCTCTATAATAGGCTGCGCTGCATTGATTGGAATCGCCAGTCCGATACCTTCAACTGCCTCCTGGGCAATCTTCATCGAATTGATTCCGATAAGCTGGCCGGCTATATTTACTAGGGCGCCTCCACTATTCCCAGGATTGATGGCTGCATCGGTCTGGATGACCTCTGCCTGCCAGTCTTCCATTCCATCCTGATTCACATCGACAGGAATGGTACGCTCAAGGCCTGAGATAATGCCTTGAGTAACCGAGCCTGAGAAAGCAAGTCCTAACGGGTTTCCTATTGCTAGAACCGGCTCTCCTGTCCTTAGCTCATCTGAGTTGCCGAATTCAGCTACCGCTTCAATTTCTGCTGCTTCCACTTCAAGAACAGCAAGGTCTGTCCAGACATCGCCGCCTCTCAATTGGGCAGGCAGCTTGGTACCATCTGAAAGTGTTACTTCAAGCTGGTCAGCTCCTTGGATGACATGAAAGTTAGTAGCTATGTAAGCTTTTCCGCCAGCTTTCTTATAGATGACACCAGATCCAGTACCTGACTCCTGGCCGGTCTGCTCCCAAAAGCTTTGCGAACGAATATTGCTTATGCCTACAACCGCATCTTCCGCTTTTTGTACGGCTTCCGTTACATCAGTGGTAACATTTACCGAAAGATTTCTGCTTTCTCCATTTTGTCCGTTATGATAGTTTTCATCTGTCTCAGCCAAATTGCTGCCCGGATTATAGGGAAGAACATCCCAATCAGCCAATTTAGGCAATGCCACAATGACGAGTACTGCCCCTAATATAATCCCTACAAGGCTTGCCAGGAAATAGCCGCCGCGGTTTCCTTTCTGTTTGGATCTTGTATTTTCATAATCCTGGTCGTAATAACCCATCCACTGATACACCCTTTCCTCTACATCATTAATATTTTTCCTTCATATTCAAAAATATAGTCAGGTAAAATGGAATTTTGCTTTCATTTTATAAAATATTTTGGGATTTATCCACTTGGAGCGCGTTTCTGTAGACTAATTTCTTTTTTGTTCAAAAATATACAAAAAAAGATGAAAGCCCAGCGGACTTTCATCTTTTAATTCCCTTTTATCCTAAGGGACTAAACACCTTAGATGGCTACAAGCTCCGTCGGGATTTTTGGATCGGTATCGAGAAGATTGAACTGCTCGCCGACTCTGATCCCTCTTGATTCAAGCGTTTGCGAAACACTCATGCGCGCCAGGTCTTTCATATTATTATCTTTACTCAAGTGAGCAAGATAGATGCTTTTCGTCTGGTCACCAAACACTTCACTCATTGCAATGGCTGCATCCTCATTGGAAACATGGCCTACATCACTGAGGATACGGCGTTTGATGCTCCACGGATAACGGCACATTCTAAGCATGTCCACGTCATGGTTGCTTTCAAATACATACGTATTGGCATTAGAGATGATGCCCTTCATGCGGTCGCTGACATATCCTGTGTCCGTCACCAGGACCAGCTTCCTGCCCTCATGGTGGAAAGTGTAGAACATTGGTTCCGCAGCGTCATGGGAAACTCCGAATGATTCGATATCCAATGAGCCGAATGTTTGGACCTTTTCCATACCGAACTCGAATTTCTGCTCCAGCGGTACATTACCGATTAAAGGATCCATCGCCTTCCACGTTTTTTCATTTGCATAGATAGGAAGACCGTACTTTCTGGCCAGGATACCGATCCCTTTTATATGGTCACTATGTTCATGCGTAACCAGAATCCCAGTTAGATCTTTAATATTCCGTCCAATCTTCTGAAATAAGGCTTCCATTTGTTTTCCGCTTAGACCAGCATCCACGAGGAATGAGTTCTGGCCTGTTTCAACAAAAATGGCATTTCCAGTACTTCCGCTCGCAAGTACACTAAAATGCATAGACATTTCTCTCACTCCAGTATTTCTTTTTCTGTATTGGTAAACTCGATGATATTGCCCTCAAAGGCATTGACGAAATGATGTTCCTCTTCCCCTTCTCTTGTAACGATAAAATGCCAGGCGGGACTCAAAACCTGTCTCTCTGCCTCCGGTACCAAGGTATAGAAGCCGATTTCCGGTGTCCCGATTGAACTGTCAGGAAGTACCTTCTTCTTGGAATACAGTGTCTCCACCGCCTGGATCGGCGTGATGACCGATTTCTTTTCGGTGAACTCTTCAAAGTCCGTCATTAAGGTTTGGGTATAAGAGACAATTTTTCGATCCTCATCAAAATAAATCGCCAATTCGCCATTAATATTGTTGAAAATAGGCTTTTCTTTGTAATTCTGATAATACAGGATTCTCTGCTGTTCTTCATCAACGCCCCAGAACGAATAAGCATCCCCGTTAAGGATATTCTTGTTTATAAAATCAGTAAGCTCTTCCGGCTTGAACTTTTCACTTAATACATATTCACTTTCTTCAAACTTGGAAGAAATCATAGTCGAATCAATTATTTCGACTGATTGATCTTTCAATTCCTTGATATCTTCAGCTGTGAAAGCCTTAGTTATGGCATTTATATATGGTTGTTTCTCAGGATCTTTCGAAAGAGGCAGCTCATACTTTATATTATCAACCTGAAGCCGATCCTCGAGTTTTGTCTCACTGAGAAAATCGTACTGGCTTTCATTATACTTGTTTATGAAGAGTGTTAACAGGAAAATGTCCAAAATCAGAAACACAATGATGAAAATCGTTTTTGTTTTACTCCAATCCAATAGGAACCCTCCCCACATCTTCTGACTGGATCCTGATCCATGAGCCAGCGTACTTATAGTACCAGGCAGGCTCCAGAACGACGAGGTTAGAAACATCGTTGGCCAGTTTAAAACCCTGAACGATTTCTTCAATCTGCTCCGGTTTAATATTGTCTCCCATCAGATGATCCAGCACTTTTCTTCCTGAAGGGAGGGTGACACTGCTGGTTTCTGTGGAAACACCATCTAAACTCGTATATGGCCTGGAGTATTTATAAATATTCACCTTACCCAAGACAACCGAGTATTCAGCCATGCCGCTTTCACTGAAGACAGGAAGATCATGCATGAACATCCGATACAGTACCTTCCTCTGAGGCTTACTCACTGCGAAATACCGGTAAGAGTAATCAATCGGCCAGCCGCCATGATCATTGATGAAATCACTTGTCTGGGTGATAAGGTTGGTAACACTGGCCTCGCCTTCCGCTTCTTCTTCTATATTCACAAAAGAAAAGGTCTTATTATGGACATTTACCCTCATCAGACTGGAATCATCATTGAATTCCTCTCCATTATTGGTGAATTCATGACTCACTAAAGATGGCTTGCTGAATAAAGCGTCAACATATTGATTTAATGTATCTTGATCGTTAACATACTGATAGCTGTTCAGGTCCACTGAATTTTCAGGAAGGTAAATTCTGCGTGTATCAGTAGCATCAAATCCAAAGTATTCAGGATGTTTAAGAGATTTAGCTGCAAAATCACGTTCAAAAGACTGAACAGTCGCGTTGTTAATCCGGCTTTCATAAACCCTTTGCTTTGCATAAGAGACAAAGTAAACCGTCCCAAATTCTTCTGAATCATTTCTCGTTTTAACAACCATCCGGTCAAATGTATCCTGGGGCAGCTGGTTATCCTGGAATTTCAAAACATTCTTGAACACCTCAAAAGAAATGAGGTCTGAAAATATGATTTCCGCTCTGTCTCCTCCATGGACTAATTCCATGAATTCTGCATTCGACAGCGACCCGGATATATTGGTTAGTTCATAGACATTCCATGAGGCCATTTGTTCAATCATATTTTCCATTTCAAACTGCCTCTGGGTACCATAGGTTTTATCACTGCGATGATAAAGCAGTTTAAGAGGCAGAATAACTTCATTCAGCTCCTTTTGATCGCCGATTATTATATCTTCCGTAATATTGCTTTCATCAATCGGTTCTAAGCTGGGCTGGTAAGTCCATAAGCTCCATGTCAAAAATATACTGGAAACCACAAGCAAGGTCAGTGTGATGGATTTTATTTGTTCATACTTCATAGCCATTCATCCTCTTGTGTACTGTCATAAGGAAGAGTAAATGAAATGGTTGTCCCTTTTCCTTCCTTACTTTCAGCCCATACATTTCCTCCATGAGCTGTAATCATCTCTTTTGCAATGGCAAGACCCAGTCCAGTGCCTCCCATTTGTCTCGAACGGGCTTTATCGACCCGGTAAAAGCGTTCAAAGATTTTGGTCAAATTATCTTGGGGAATGCCGAGCCCCTGGTCAGAAACACTTATTAATATATGTCCTTCTTTTTCTGTGACACTGAATGTAATCAAGCCGCCTTCGGGTGAATACTTCAATGCATTGGAAATGATATTATCAAGCACCTGGGTCAACTTATCTTTATCGATATCCACAAACAGGGCCTTTTCCGGTAGCTGTCTCTTAAAATCGACATTTTGATTTTTGGACATTTCAAAGCGGTCGATAATCTGATGGAAGAAGCCAACAAACTCGATCCACTCTTTATTAAAACGATAATCCTTACTGTCCATTTTGGATAGCTGAAGCAAATCATTCACAAGGCGGATCATGCGTTCCGTTTCATTTTGGGTAACGTCCAGGAAACGCGGGGCAATCTCTTCATCCTGCCAGGCCCCTTCTGCCAATGCTTCCAAGTAGCTTCTCATCGTTGTCAAAGGTGTCCTCAATTCATGAGAAACATTGGATACGAAATCCCTTCGCTCCATATCAATTTTTTCCTGTTCCGTTATATCATGAAGGACTGTTATAATTCCATTTACAAAGCCGGTTTCCTTTTGGATGACAGAGAAATTAGCTCTAAGTATATAGGGCTGTTCTTTCGTACTATAATCCAAAATAATGGAGTCCTGCTCATTTGATAAATCCTCAAAGGTATACTCTTCATCAAGCCCCAACAGTGATACAAGGGGCTGTGAAAGAACTGTTTCACGTGAAACATTCAGCATCTTGGCTGCCGGATCATTAATTAAGATGACCCTTCCTTTACGGTCGGTCGCAATAACGCCGTCCGTCATATAGGAAAGGACAGACGAGAGCTTCCTTCTTTCTCCTTCAGTTGTTGCTTGTGCTTCTTGAAGCCTCTTTGTTAAATTGTTAAACGTGATGGCCAGCTGGCCAATCTCATCATACCCGTATACTTTTACTTTCCTTGAGAAATTTCCTTTTGCCATCGCAAGAGCCTGTTTCCTCATATCAGAAATCGGCCTGGTAACAGTCTGCCCCAGAAGCACCCCCAGAATGGCTGTGATCACAAGGGCAATGGCTGTTCCTGTAGAAAAAATCTCGTTAATTTCTTCCAGCTGCTGATACACATTTTCAATCTTGGCAATGATATAAACCGCACCAATTTCCTCATCGCCATTGGTGATTGGCGAGGTGTACACCCATATACGGCTCCCGGTCTTATCAATGTACGCTTCGTCTATTTCTTTTCCTGTAGCCAGCACCCGCTTTATCATCGTATCAGTCGTTCGCTGTCCGACTGTATCAAGATTATCATTTTGGGAAGTACCGAGGATCCGGGACTTGCTGTCGATGACCCTCACTTCAGATACATCGGAGCCTCTAAAATCTGTAAGCAGCCGATCAATATCTTTTTCAAGAGAGGGATCGTCATCTGTCCTTTCCTTGAGCATCTCTTCGCTGACATTATATTCTAAAAAATTTACATTCTCTTTGATATTACTGGTGAAATTGGTGATCAGCTTATCTTCCAGTTCACGGACAAAGTAAACCCCAATGATTTGCATGGCCAGAAGGATAAGCAGGACATAAATCAAAACAAACTTAAGATGGATCGAACGGGTAATGCCTACTTTCTTCATTTAATTACTCCTGTTCTGGATTGCGTAAATAATAGCCGACTCCTCTTCGTGTGACGATCCAATTAGGATGGCTAGGATTATCTTCGATTTTTTCGCGCAGGCGCCTTACCGTCACATCCACTGTCCGGACGTCGCCGTAATAGTCATACCCCCACACAGTTTGCAGAAGATGTTCTCGTGTCATGACTTGTCCGATATGTTTAGCCAAGTAGTGAAGAAGCTCAAACTCACGGTGTGTCAGCTCAATTGTATCTCCTCTTTTAGAAACAATATATGCATCTGGATGGATGACTAGGGAACCAACCGCAATTTCATTCGAACCTGCTTCTTCCGCCTGCTGTGCAGCCCCATGCTGATGCCTTCTCATGTTCGCTTTAACACGCGCAATCAGTTCCCTCGTGCTGAATGGTTTGGTGACATAGTCATCAGCACCCAGCTCAAGGCCAAGGACCTTGTCAATTTCGGAATCTTTAGCCGTCAGCATAATGATCGGCATTTCATATTTCTTCCTGATTTCACGGCAGACTTCCATCCCATCACGGTTAGGCAGCATAATATCAAGCAATACAAGGTCAGGCTTGATTTCTTCCGCCATCTTGACCGCCTCATCGCCGTCATATGCGCAATGAACTTCATAGCCCTCTTTCTTCAGGTTAAACTGCAGTATATCAGCAATCGGCTTCTCATCATCAACTACAAGTATCTTCTTATCCATAGTCCCTAATCTCCTTTATCTCAAATTAGCTTTTATTTCAGTGAAGTTTTTTCTACTAGTTAGTATTATGGTACAAACCCGCATGCTTATGAATGCAGGGTTGATTCTAATTTATCATTTAATTGCTTTTAATTCATCTTTTATCTGGAATTAGAGGATGATTGCCTCTATAACGTATTATCAAATCATATTAGGTTTGCAGCTTTTATCTCCCGGGTAATATATAAAGCATAAAGAAACCAATGGAAGTGGAGCAAATTAGCAGTAATGGTGTATCTGGGCCATGCTCACCTCCTAACAAGGTTTAAGGTTCTTTTCGTCAATATGAATTTCGAAAAATAGCACAATAATTAAATGGAAATATTCTGGTAAACAAGAAAGAAAAGAACTGAATCCGGCTCTTGGGATTTTTTTAAAACCACAATTATACGAAATCAGCCTATTATAAAGAAAAGCCTCCGGGCCTGAGCGGCCAGAGGCATTGAATTCGTCAAATACGTTCAATTATTAAAAGAGGCTTAAAGGATCAACCATCGCGCCATTTTTATAAACTTCCAAGTGCAAGTGAACACCTGTTGATTGTCCTGTTTTCCCCATGTTTCCGATCGAGGAACCGGCTGATACAGTCTGTCCAGCTGAAACACTGATGCTGCTCAAGTGTGCGTAAACGGAACGGTAGCCATTGTTATGGTCGATAACGACTTTGTTTCCATATCCGCCAGAATCCCAGCCTGCTGATACAACTGTTCCATTATCTATGGATTTGATTGTCAGGTTGTTTGGACGTGCAATGTCTATGCCTTTATGCATTTTTCCCCATCGCTGTCCGACTTTGGAAGATACATACCCTCCGTTTGTCGGCCATGAAAAACTTCCAGAGCCCCTTGAAGGAGTCACTTTAGTACCTTTGATGACAATATACTTTACGGGTTCTTTCGTCACTTTTTCATCCTTGACTATACGGTTAACTTGAGTACCATTTTCTTCAGTTGTCAGGTAGGTAATGGCCTTTTCACCATCTTGTCCTTCCTGCTTCACTTTTATATCGCCTTTATTTAAAGTATCATCTTCGATAACTTCTTTTTCATAAGGGACTGTCTCAACTGCAGATTGTTCTTTTTCGACTGTTACATTGACTAAAGGCTTGAATACTGTCACATTGACTTCGTCGTCGATCTGAAGCACACTGTCTTCATTCAATTCAGGGTTTAATTCCAGCAGTTTACCGGAAGTAAGCTCATGCTTTTGGGCAATGCTTCCCAAAACATCCCCCTCTTGAACTTTATATTTCTTTTCTTCAAGAGTTCCCTTCATAAGAAACTCCACCGCTTCATCGGCACTCTTGATTTCTTCAGGCGCAGCATTTGCTTCTTTAAGCTCGGCTTCCTCTGAAAGCTTTACTGAAATCAATTTCGTATCCTCGTTGGAATCCGGTGTTCCTTCTTCCAACTCTTTTAATTCTTCTTCTGAAACAAATTTAAGCTTTAGTTTTTTCAGTGCCTGTTCAGCCTCTTGCTCATCTTTGACAAGAACTGCCGGTTTGTCGCCGAATGAGATGGAAACAGCCTTTGCTTCTGCTTTTACAGACTGATTCAGGTGTTCAATAACTTTTTCATTATCGGCTGATGCCCTGAATACTTGTTCAGGAATATAAGAAATCTCTCGATCAATTTGCAATTCAATAGAATCATATTTTTCTTCTTCTGCATCAAGCTTGCTTTCGATAGCCTTCTCAACAGCAGATTTATCCGTTACCGAGCCGACATATTCTGTCCCCATATAAACATGATAAACCGTTTTAAGCTTTGCGTCATCGTTTGCAGCAGCAGAACCAATTGTAAGGGCAGACAAGGCTAGTGTTGTCATTGCCGCTCTTTTTAGCAGATTAACAGATTTATGTATTAAGTTATTTGGACTTTCTTCTTTAGATGAATGAACGGAATTTCTCCAAGTCATCGGTCTTTCCTCCTAGCTAAAGACAAAGAAACCATCAGCAAAACAAACATTAGTCTCTTATACCTAAAAAATAAGTTTAATTTAAAATGATACTTTTATAATCTACCATAATTCTGACAACAAGGGAGAAACGTTTTCATAATGTAACATAATTGTATAATAAGTTACAAAATATGCCTTTTGGTTGTAATTAACGAGGAATATACTAAAAAAGAACGTGGGTATTAGTATAGGGGAATTTTGGCATGTGACATTAAAAAGAAAAAATAAAAAAGCATCGCGAGAGTCATGTCGTCGCAATGCTTTTTAGGTGATGGCTCAGGACGGAATCGAACCGCCGACACATGGATTTTCAGTCCATTGCTCTACCAACTGAGCTACTGAGCCATAATAGTATATTTCCTAAAGGAAAGTTAAAATGATAATTGATCGTCCAGCTCTCAGGAAGCTTATTCAAGGTGCAGCTCGAGCTGTACGCTGAAGTTTATTTTTTGAAGCTTATTCGGACGTGCTCTACCAACTGAGCTACTGAGCCGTATTAGTTTCGGCTTCCGCTAAGCTGCGAATCTCTTCGTCAGCGCCCTCATTCACATCCTCATGCACCTGTCAGTGCACTCCGGTGTTCATTCAGTTGCTTCCTCGACCTTCTTGCTTATCGAAACCTTCTTAGTTTGAACTGGAATTGAAATAATAAATCATAATATGTAAATGGCGGTCCGGACGGGACTCGAACCCGCGACCTCCTGCGTGACAGGCAGGCATTCTAACCAACTGAACTACCGGACCAAAGATTTTTGCTGACAAGCAAAATATCAATCCTTAAAGAAAGGACTATATAATACTTTGTCGATGAGATTTACTTCGCTTTTAAAGCGAAGCGGAGTAAAAAAACTTGGTGACCCATACGGGATTCGAACCCGTGTTACCGCCGTGAAAGGGCGGTGTCTTAACCGCTTGACCAATGGGCCGTTTTTGTTTGTTTGGAGCAACGAAGATAATAGTATCACATAAAATAGAATCTAGGCAATATCTTTTTGAAAATAATGTCGAAATAATTTAATTCTGTCTGAATTGCTTTGTTGTGTCTGAGTTTAGGAGAGTCAAGTACATACTTGTGGGCTGACACAAGAATGTAAATTTTTGTAATGAATTCCTTTGATTTTGTAAGTACATGAGTGGCAGTTTTTAAACAGAGATATATAGCCAGAAGCGCGGGGTCGGTACATGAGTTGGTGATTTTCAGCGAAGATATGTATCCAGAGGCCCGAGGTGGGGACATGAGTTGTTGGTTTTCAGCGAAGATATGTATCCAGAGGCGCGGGGTGGATACATGAGTTGGTGGTTTTCAGCGAAGATATGTATCCAGAGGCCCGAGGTGGATACATGAGTTGATGGTTTTCTATGAAGATATGTATCCAAAGGCGCGAAGTGGATACATGAGTTGGTGATTTTCAGCGAAGATATGTACCCAGAGGACCGGGGTGGGGACATGAGTTTGTGGTTTTCAGCGAAGATATGTACCCAAAGGTATGGTGTGGGTACATGAGTTGAAGGTTTTCAGCCAAGATATGTATCCAGAGGCGTTGGGTTGGCACATGAGTGGAGGTTTTCAGCCAAAATATGTATCCAGAGGCGCGGAGTGGATACATGAGTTAGTGGTTTTCAGCGAAGATATGTATCCAACGGCGCGGGGTGGATACATGAGTTGATGATTTTCAGTGAAGATATGTATCCAGGGGACCGGGTGGATACATGAGTTGATGGTTTCTATGAAGATATGTATCCAAAGGCGCGAGGTGGATACATGAGTTGGTGATTTTCAGCGAAGATATGTACCCAGAGGACCGGGGTGGATACATGAGTTGAAGGTTTTCTTTGAAGATATGTATCCAGAGGCGCGGGGTGGGCACATGAGTTGAAGGTTTTCAGCCAAGATATGTATCCAGAGGCGCGGGGTGGAGACATGAGTTGGTGATTTTCACTAAAGATATGTATCCAGGAGTCGGGTCCGTAATAAAATTAGGATGCAGATAGGTCTCGCCATATCAACTTGTTATATCAATTCATGTTAATATGGAAAGAAACAACAGGAGGTGCAATGGAGTGACCATTTTCATTAGGTTATGGAAGAAAGTGTCCAAGATGGACTTTAGTGTCATCCTGTTCCTTTCACTTGCTATAGTTTTGTTTGGAACAGTTTCCATTCATTATCTCGAACCCGAAAACTTTCCGACTCTTTTTGAGGGATTCTGGTGGACGATGACCACTTTGACTACTGTCGGATATGGTGATTACTATCCTACAACAGTTTCCGGAAGAATCCTTGGTGTCTTTCTTTTCATCTTTGGCATTGGAATTATCGGACTTTTAATCAGCAAAATTATGGATGTTCTCGCTACCTTTAATACGTTAAAAAGGGAGGGAAAGCTTTTGTTTAAAAATAAAGGACATTTCATCTACATCGGATGGTCTTCGAGAACGGAACGTGCAATTAAGGAAGTACTTGCGCATAAAGGTGATAAACAAATTGTGGTGATCGAGCAGTTAGACAATACTCCGTTTACTCATGACCAGGTTCATTTTATAAGCGGCGATGCATCAGATGAAGAGGTATTGATGAAGGCAAATATTTTGGAAGCAGACCGGGTTGCAATATTTTCGGATTTAACTATCACGAAGCCTGTTCTGGCAGACGGAAAGTCTTTACTGATTGCCTCCGCTGTAGAAGCTTTGGCTAAAAAGCATAAAGCGAATATCCATTCTGTAGTGGAAGTGATGGAGGAGAAGAATATTCCGCTGTTCAACCATATCGAGGTGGATGATTTCATCCTATCGAATGATTCTGTATCGCTCTTGATGGCAAAGGCCACCCTGCAGCCCGGAACTACTGGCTTGTTCAGGCAGCTATTGAGCAAAAAATTCGGGAAAAATATTCATGAATTCTTTCCTTTAAAAGATTGGCATACATATAAGGATGCCTCGCATGCCCTGTTTGAAAGTGGAGCAGTCCTGATTGCGGTCAATGAAGATATGGATTTCAGCAACGCCGCAGAGAAGAAGCTCCAAAAAGAGGATGTACTGTACATAATCTGTGATGATCAAGTGTATCAAACATTACGGACAGAATCCGCAACTTAAGTTCTTTTATAATAAAAGGCTGTTTTCGCATATATTGTTGCTTTCGGAAAAATCCCAAGAACCGGATTTTTCCCCGGATACTAAGCGTTTTATCTCCTATCGGGGGAGAGTAGCTCTTTTCTATTCGGTGTTCCCAGATTTCCCCCTCTTAATATGGTTACCTTTTAGGAATTAGTATCAAATAGCAACAATGTTTACGAAAAGAGCCTAATAAAAAAACAAATCAAAAAAGCTTGAGGACACTGCCTCAAGCTTTTTTGTATCATTATTTAGCCCATACACTTCTTACTACGTTGGTCTGGGAG
Source organism: Bacillus sp. P14.5 (assembly GCF_003316765.1). Classification (GTDB taxonomy): domain Bacteria; phylum Bacillota; class Bacilli; order Bacillales; family Bacillaceae_B; genus Rossellomorea. Next base: position 64,954 of record NZ_NIJF01000039.1, read on the forward strand.
CGGTCAGGTCCTACAGAGAAGATGGACAAAGGAATGCCCGTCAACTGGGAAACACGCTCAAGATAGTGTCGTGCGTTTTCTGGGAGGTCGCTCAATGTTTTGCAGCCTGTGATATCTTCCGTCCAACCAGGAAGCTCTTCATAAACAGGTTCGCACTCTGCAAGGATATTCAGGTTGGCAGGAAATTCATTGATAACCTCACCCTTATATTTATAAGCCGTACAGATTTTCAGGTTCTCTATTCCAGTAAGGACATCAATCGAGTTAAGAGAGAGGTCCGTCATTCCACTTACACGGCGGGCATGCCTAACCACGACACTGTCAAACCAGCCGACACGGCGCGGACGTCCTGTGGTCGTACCATATTCACGGCCGACTTCACGGATTTGGTCTCCGATTTCATTGTTCAGTTCAGTCGGGAAAGGACCGTCACCTACACGAGTCGTGTAAGCCTTGGATACACCTACAACATGGGAAATCTTTGTCGGGCCTACCCCTGAACCTATAGTCACCCCTCCTGCAACAGGGTTAGAGGATGTAACGAATGGATATGTACCTTGATCGATATCAAGCATGACACCTTGTGCGCCTTCAAACAGGACACGGCGACCTTCATCCAGGGCATCATTCAATACAACAGATGTATCACAAACATATTTTTTAACCTGCTGTCCATATTCATAATACTCATCAAGGATTTCCTCGATTGCAAATCCTTCTGTTTCATAAAAGCGCTCTAACAAACGGTTCTTTTCTTCAAGATTACGCGTCAGTTTTTCTTTAAAAGATTCATAATCAAGCAAATCAGCAATTCGAATTCCACTGCGGGCAGCTTTATCCATGTATGCAGGACCGATTCCTTTTTTCGTTGTTCCGATCTTATTTGCACCTTTGCGTTTTTCTTCTACTTCATCCAATTTTAAATGATATGGAAGAATAACGTGCGCTCGGTTGCTGATGCGTAAGTTATCAGTTGTAACGTTACGGTCATGCAGATACTTAAGCTCTTTTACAAGTGCCTTTGGATCGACGACCATTCCGTTTCCTATGACTGATGTTTTCTCTTTATAGAAGATTCCTGATGGAATAATATGTAATTTATAAGTTTCACCATCAAATTTGATTGTATGGCCTGCGTTATTTCCACCTTGATATCGTGCAATTACCTCAGCATTTTCTGAAAGGAAGTCGGTAATCTTTCCTTTTCCTTCGTCTCCCCACTGTGTTCCTACAACTACTACTGAAGACATAAATGGCACCTCCGCTAGGGTTAATTAATCGTTCTCTTATCAAACAACCTTATTTTATCAGTTAAAAGAAGGACAAGTCAATGAAAACACGAACATTGTTTCCAATGATTATTTTATTTGTTCGTAAAAACTAGGTCTTCTTTCCTTTTACTCTTTAGTTTGCGAAGATACCGGGAAATCTATTAGTCCTAATTTAATGTTTTAGTGTAAAAGTTGTGGTTTAGATTTTAGGGTTCTTTTTTCGCCTTGTTGTGTCTTTCAGATGTTCATAAGGGATATCTGAGGGCTGTTTTTGTTCTCCTGGTGTCTCTCGAGATGTTCATGAAGGACACCTAAACCCACTTTTCGCTCTCCTGGTGTCCCTCGAGATGTTCACGAAGGACACCTGAACCCTTTTTTCACCCTTCAGGTGTCTCTCAAGAAGCCCACGAGAGACACCAGAGCCCGTTTTCCCACTCTGGTATCACTCACGGTTTACATGAAGGACACGGCTACATAGCTACCCCATACCGCTGTATATCCATACAAAAAAGAGCCAAGGGGGAATCCCTCGACTCTTTATGCACCAGGCGGAACACCTGCGTCATCATACCTTCTTTCCAGGTTGACGAACTTGTTATATTCTTTAACAAAGGCAAGAGATACGGTACCGACCGGGCCGTTACGCTGCTTGGCGATGATGATTTCTATGATGTTCTTATTCTCTGATTCTTTGTCATAGTAGTCATCACGGTATAAGAAGGCCACGATATCGGCATCCTGCTCGATACTTCCGGATTCACGGATATCTGACATCATCGGACGCTTATCTTGGCGTTGCTCCACTCCACGGGACAGCTGGGACAAGGCGATGACGGGCACTTCCAGTTCACGGGCAAGACCTTTGAGCTCACGGGAAATTTCCGATACTTCCTGCTGGCGGTTCTCGCCGGAGCGTCCGCTTCCCTGGATCAGCTGCAAGTAGTCGATCAGAACCATTCCAAGGCCTTGTTCCTGCTTAAGGCGGCGGCATTTGGAACGGATTTCACCGATTTTGATGCCTGGGGTGTCATCGATGTAAATCCCAGCATTTGATAGGCTTCCCATTGCCATTGTCAGTTTACGCCAATCTTCATCTGTCAGCGATCCTGTACGCAGGTTCTGGGCATTGATGTTTCCTTCTGCACAAAGCATACGCATGACAAGCTGTTCGGCACCCATCTCCAAACTGAAAATTGCGACGTTCTCATCCGTTTTCACGGCAACATTCTGCGCAATATTAAGAGCGAAGGCCGTCTTACCAACGGAAGGACGGGCCGCAACAATGATCAGGTCATTCCGCTGGAAGCCTGCCGTCATTTCATCCAGGTCGGCGAAGCCGGTTGGGATGCCGGTAACATCTTCTGTACGATTATGAAGGAGCTCAATATTATCATAGGCCTTCACCAGTACATCCTTAATGTCATGGAACGCCCCGGCGTTTTTACGCTGTGCAACTTCCATGATATTTTTCTCGGCTTCACTTAAAAGAGCATCGACTTCATCCTCTCGGGAATAGCCATCTTGAGCGATGGTCGTTGCTGTCCGGATCAGCCTTCTGAGCAGGGATTTTTCTTCGACGATCTTGGCGTAATATTCAATATTGGCCGCTGTTGGGACAGAGCCTGCCAATTCACTCAAATAAGATACTCCGCCGACATCCTCAAGCTCTTTTATGGCAGAGAGCTCTTCAGTGACAGTGATCAAGTCGACTGCTTTTCCCTTGTCACTCAGATTCAGCATGACATTGAAGATCTTCTGGTGCGAACTGCGGTAGAAATCTTCGGGGATGAGTGATTCAGATGCCTGGGTCAAGGTGCTTGGCTCAAGGAAAATGGCACCAAGGACCGCCTGCTCAGCTTCTATATTTTGCGGTGGAACGTGATTGGACAATATTTCATTCATATAATGTAAAACCTCCAGAGAGAAGGATTTTTTTCAATAGAAAAAATGTGACCGGCATACCCTACCAGATCACATTTATATAAGTCTATTCTATTTTAACACGTTTTTCGGTAAAATCGATTTCCAATATTAGTTTTCTTCTGTAACATGCACTTTCAAAGTGGCTGTTACATCTTGGTGAAGTTTAACAGGCACATTAGTGAAGCCCAATGAACGGATGGCATCGTTCATTTCGATTTTGCGTTTGTCCACTTTGATTTTATGGGATTTCTTCAACTGATCTGCAATTTGCTTGCTTGTGATTGAGCCGAAGAGACGTCCGCCTTCACCTGATTTTGCTTTCATTTCCACTGTGAGCTCTTCCAGTGTTGCTTTCAGATTCTTTGCATCTTCCAGCTCTTCCTGGGCTTGTTTCTTTTCTTTATTTTTCTGGCCTTCCAATTGGCTTACACTGGAATTTGTTGCTTCTACAGCAAGTCCTTGCTTGATGAGGAAGTTATGGGCATACCCATCTGCCACATTCTTCACTTCTCCTTTTTTCCTTTTCCTTTAACATCTTTAAGAAAAATTACTTTCATGATTCTTTTCCCCCTTCAAAGTATTCATCCAAGGCCGCCTTAAGGCTGTATTCAGCTTCCCCAACGGTAATGCCGGGAAGCTGTGTAGCGGCATTGGTTAAATGTCCTCCGCCCTGGAGTGTTTCCATAATAATTTGAACGTTCACTTCACCAAGAGAGCGGGCACTGATTCCGACAAGGTCATCTGTTCTTTTTGATAGAACAAAAGAGGCAACGACGCCATCCATCGTCAGAAGTGTATCAGCAGCCTGGGCGATCAATACAGGGTCGTAGATAATATCTTCCTCACCCTTGGCAATCGCCACTCCATCGTAATAGAAGTCCACTGTTTCAATCAACCGGGAACGCTTGATATACGTTTCCACGTCTTCTTTCAGGAACTTTTGGACCAGCACTGTATCTGCGCCCTGTCCTCTAAGGTAAGAGGCGGCATCAAATGTTCTGGACCCTGTTCTCAAGGTGAAGCTCTTTGTATCGACGATGATGCCCGCCAAAAGAGCTGTGGCTTCCATCATCGAAATTTTTTCGTGCTTCGGCTGGTATTCCAGCAGCTCGGTTACAAGCTCTGCTGTAGAGGAGGCGTATGGCTCCATGTAAACAAGCAGAGGATTCTTGATAAAGTCTTCGCCGCGTCGGTGATGGTCAATGATAACAACCCGTTCAGCCCTCTGCAATAGCCTTTCCTCAATAACCAGGGAAGGTTTATGAGTGTCCACAACCACAAGCAGTGTATCATCAGTCATGAGGTCCAATGCTGCTTCAGGAGTAATGAACTTGGAATGCAGGTCAGGATTCGATTTTATTTCATTCATCAATCGTTTCACGCCATTGTCGATTTCATTGAAATTAACGACCACATAGCCCTCCTTCTGGTTCATCTGAGCCACTTTGCGAACTCCGATGGCAGCTCCAATCGCATCCATGTCAGGCATCCTGTGACCCATTACAATGACTTTGTCGCTCTCCACCATAAGCTCCTTCAAGGCATGTGAAATCACGCGGGCACGAACCCTGGTCCGTTTCTCCATTGGATTTGTTTTTCCTCCATAGAATTTCACTTTCCCATTTGGCTGCTTGATCGCCACCTGGTCACCGCCGCGCCCAAGGGCAAGGTCGAGGCTTGACTGCGCAAGGGTGCCGAGTTCAGGCAGTGTCGATACCCCGGTTCCGACTCCAAGGCTCAGGGTAAGCGGCACATTTTGCTTGGAGGTTGTATCCCTGACATCATCGAGAATCGAAAACTTATCTTTTTCCAATTGCTGAAGGATCTTCTCATTGAAAACCGCTATGAATCTTTCTGAGGAAATCCGCTTGAGGAGAACGCCGGAATCCTTTGCCCACTTATTCAGGATGGATGTAACCATGCTGTTCAAACTGCTTCGCGTCTGATCGTCCATTCCTTGAGTAAGCTCATCGTAATTATCCAGGAATATGATAGCAATTGCCGTTCGTTCTTCTTCATATTGCTTTTCGATTTCCGTTTGTTCTGTCACATCAAAGAAATAAAGGAGCCTTTCCTCAAGCTTCAAAATGACACGGAATTTGCGCTCATTAAGCGTAACGACTTCCGTATCCACTTCCTGCTTGATCAATGGCACAACGGAATCGGCTACATCATAAAGCGAACGTCCCACCAATGTGTCTTCATTGAAACAAGAAGCCATGAACGGATTCGTCCACTCAATATAGTAATCATCATTAATGAGCATAATCCCAATCGGCATCTCCATTAATGCCTCTTCTCCGACTCTTTTCAAACGGTAGGAGAGGGTCGAAATATATTCTTCTGTTGATTGATAGGTCTTCTTTTCATAGTAAAACGCAATATAAAATACGGCGGCCAGCAGGACGAACCCAGCAAGGGAAATCCACCAATTATAGAAGGCAGCAGCTGCCAGGACAAGGACAGAAATGGCTGCCAGCCCATAAAGCGGATACCTGACCAATCGTTTTTTATAGTTAGATGTCATGATTTCAGCTCCTCAAATAAGAATGCTAACCTTATGACTTACGTTGAAGGCGCTGTCTAAGATCAAATCCTAAATCAATTATACCTATAATCCTTACGAACTCATAAAGCGGAAACGCTAATACGATAATTAAAATCATTAATCCCTTCGGCCACTTTTTTAAATAGGCAAAGAAATAAATAAACGAAAGACCTTGTACAAACAGCAGCAGCTGAAGCACATAAAAAAGGTTGAACAGTGTCCAGTGAAGATATGTACCCATCTCAGGTCTTACCGTAATCATCAGAATCAATGTAATTAAATAATACCATACTATGCTTTGTGGAAGCTTCCAATATCTGAAAGAGGGAAACTTGGCTGATTGGATCCCGATTTTTCTAAGCAGTGGAAAATTCACACTGATGATAATGAGCATCATACCAAAAGCGAGAATCAAAAAGATGGATGGAATTATAATCTCAAATTGCTCCATAGATGCGCGAATTTCCTCTATTCTCTCTGGAGGAATCGGCTGTCCCAATGCTTCTGCACGCTGGATAGCGTCTGATAATAATTTTTGAGACTGATCTTTGGACTCTTCGATTACATTCATCCCGAGAAATAGAATGGAAACAATATACTGAAATACGGTACTGACCAAAAGGACGATACTGGTCACCAGATAAATCATCATTTTGGATTTTTTATTTTTCAGCATCCATCCGATAATGATACCCACAGTTCCAAAGGAAAGCGTTAAAGGAAGGGTTAGAAGAAATACCCCTGCCATTAAGGAAATAAAGAGAGCAGCCGCAAGCATTATCAATGCCGGCTTGATCCCATGTTTCTCGCTGTAAATAATGAATGGAAGCACCAAAAAAAATATTGTAATGGTGCTGATGACCGGCAAATAGGCAGTCATCAACATTAAAACAGTATATATTGCGAGCAATAATGCTCCTTCCGTAAGTGTACGGGCGTTTTTCACTTGGACACCCCCACAATTCTGAATCTTTAACAGAGGCTCTTTTCGTTAACTTTGTTGCTATTTAATATGTAATTCGGAAAATAATGCCGTAATTCCCCCAAAAATCCTGGTAAGCAAGAAAGAAAAGAGCTACAGCCTCCGTTTATAGAAGAAATCCTTCATATCCGCGGATATCCAAAAGCAACAATCAAATGCGAAAACAGCCTTAACAGAAGACACGCTTCTTAGATTTTCATTTCCTATAGTCAAGGAAACACCCCTAATTTTATCGGTATTTCCTTGCAGATTCAATTCATTGCCTTTGAACATAACAGTTTCTTTATAATTATGCAAAAGCGACTTTCTCAAATGCTGCCGGCGAACTTGCCTTCTCATCAGTATATCTAATAATGAATGCATGCAAACCTTGAGAAAATCACCTTTCGAAACGTTTTAAAAATAAACTTTCTTGCTATAAAATATAAATTCCGGAAAGTATCATTATACAATTCACCGGAAGTTAACTGGCAAGAAAGAACAAGACAGCTCTCCCCATTTAGGGAAAAATCTAAATACCCAAGAGATAAGTTCATACCCCTTTAGAAAGATAAAAAGGAACAGCAGAAGTAATCCTGCTGTTCCTTTAATTTCAATTATTCACCTACAACATATGGAAGTAAAGCCATAGTACGTGAGCGTTTAATTGCACGAGTAAGTCTGCGTTGATATTTAGCGCTAGTTCCTGTCACACGACGTGGAAGGATTTTTCCGCGCTCAGAGATAAATTTTTTCAAAAGATCTACATCTTTATAGTCGATGTGTGTAATTCCGTTTGAAGTGAAGTAACACACTTTACGACGTCTTTTTCCGCCTCTGCGCATTGCCATTACAAATCGCCTCCTTGCTTATTATTTTCATTGCTTCATATATAGAAATTTAGAATGGAAGATCGTCATCCGAAATGTCGATCGGCTGACCGTCATTTGCGAATGGGTCATTATCCACACGCGTATAGTTCTGGTTGTTGTTATTGCTGTTGTTATTATTGCGCTGATTCTGATTTTGACTATATGAATAGTCTTGCTGCTGTTTCTGACCGCCGCCATAATTGTTGCTGCCGCTGCGTTCGCCTTGGTAACCAGAACCGCCGCCTTGGCTTGAGTTCTTAGGCTCAAGGAATTGAACCGATTCAGCAACGACTTCAGTCATGAAGACACGCTTGCCATCCTGCCCCTCGAAATTACGAGTTTGGACTCGGCCGTCAACACCGGCTAGGCTTCCTTTTTTCAAGAAGTTAGCCACGTTTTCGGCTGGACGACGCCATACAACGCAATTAATGAAGTCCGCTTCACGTTCACCCTGCTGATTCGTAAAAGTACGATTCACTGCAAGCGTGAATGTAGCCACGGGCACCCCGTTAGGAGTGTATTTCAGTTCTGGATCTTTGGTTAGTCGACCCACTAATATTACTCGGTTCATCATCAGAATCAACCCCTTCCTTCTAACGTTTGTTTCACGTGAAACAAGTCAGAAGCATTCGTTTTCAAAAAACGTTTGGATTATTCTTCTTCTTTGATTACGATATGACGGATGATATCGTCAGAGATCTTAGCTAAACGATCGAACTCAGAAACCGCTTCTGTGTTAGAATGGATTTTTACCAATTGGTAGTATCCATCACGGAAGTCATTGATTTCATAAGCTAAACGACGTTTACCCCACTCTTTCGACTCGATGATTTCCGCGCCATTTGATGTTAGAACGTTATCGAAACGATCAACAACAGATTTTTTAGTTTCATCATCTACGTTTGGACGGATAATGTACATAACTTCGTACTTTCTCATCTTGTAGTCACCTCCTTGTGGTCTATGCGGCTCTTCTCGGCAGAAGAGCAAGGAGCAATATATTATTACTCACAAGTTAGAATTATATCATAGTGGACGAGTTAATGCAATAGCACGCGGAATACATTAACTTTCTTTCTTTTTAATACAATTTTTTCGTAAAGATTTTGTCTGTTGAAAGTAATGGATTTCCGCTCCAGGCGTGCGACTCCGCGGGCGGGCGTTGAGCCTCCTCGGCTTCGCCTGCGGGGTCTCACCTGTCCCGCTAGTACCGCAGGAGGTCGCACGCCATCCGCTCCAATCCTTTTTTGGAAAAAGGGAGGAGGGTAAAATAGCATTGCAAACGCAACAATCTTTTGGAAATAGCCTTTCGTAAAGATCTTTTCGCAAGAATTGAGCTACTAATGGATTTCCGCTTCAGCCGTACGACTCCCCTAGGTGGGATTAGTTATGATTTTTTCAAGAAAGCCTTATGCGTAATTGAAAATATTAACCGAAAGATACTTTGAGGGACCATTCCAGGGTGATTACTTTTCATTCACTCTACTGAGCTATAGAAGCAGCCCTTTTTAAAACTTAATAACTCTATGCCGCAAGATCCAGGATAAACTGAATAAAATTACCGCGATGACCAATGAGGTGTACATCGGCCATGCCATTTCATATTGAAATGCATCCTGCAGTTCAAGATAGACAAGCAGTCCAGTCCAACCCATGAAGATAAGTGCCCCCATAGACATCAGCCACAGATTAGCTCTCTTTTTATATGTTGCCCACTTCATCAGTTTTAAGAGTAACAGTACAACAGCCCCAAAGAATATAATTGAAACTATGATTGGGGTAAGAGGGAGTCCTTTTTCAGGCGGCATGAAGAGAGAGAAGACTCCGTCCACCAGAAAATACCATCCCATACCTGAGGCAGTAATATAAAAGTACAACCATAATTTGTTCTTTACTGGCTCTTTTGGCAAATCTCTCAAAAGCTCATCACAGTATTTCTTCGGCTGATCTCCAAACACTTCCTCAGCAGTCTGTCCATTTTCCTGGGCTTCCAAAAGGTGTTCAAGGATTTCAAGAAGAAGTTCTTCTCCGTCCCGTTCCTCAACATCACTCATCCTGATGTAAAGAAGCATATCTTCGTAGTACTTTTTGTTTTCTTTATTCAGCTTTTCTCTTCTTTCATTATTCAGCTGGATCATTTCCTTGGCTGTCATTGGTTTTCCCCTCCTTTAAAGATTGAATCTACTGAAGCGCTTAATTTCTTCCACTCAACACTGAATTGTTCAAGAGCATTTTCACCTGCAGCGGTAAGGGTGTAATATTTCCGGTTGGGGCCGCTGTCGGATTTTTTCATCTTTCCCTGAATTAATCCTTCTTTCTGGAGACGCAATAAAACAGGGTAGATCGAGCCTTCGCTAACAGTATCCATGCCTCTCCGGGATAATTTCACATACAGTTCGTATCCATAGGTGGGACTTTCATGAATGATGGCAAGGATACATCCTTCCAAAATGCCTTTTAACATCTGACTTTTTAATGACACGTGTCTGCATCCTCTCTAACTTGTTTTGCAAGGTAGCGAAACAAAAAAATATACCTTGCTTTACAAGATAGCTCTATTTTACTGGAAAAATCGGGATGCTGTCAATAAGAAAAAGCTGTTCAAAGTGCCCATTTTATACTGGGACACTTGAACAGCTTCAAATATCTTATACGTTGAAACGGAAGTGGATGACATCTCCGTCTTTCACGATATATTCTTTTCCTTCAAGTCTTACTTTACCCGCTTCACGCGCAGCTCCCATGGTCTCGTTTGCAACCAGGTCATCATAAGATACAGTTTCCGCACGGATGAAGCCTTTTTCGAAGTCAGTGTGGATGATTCCAGCACATTCAGGAGCTTTCATGCCATGTCGGAATGTCCACGCACGTACTTCCTGAACGCCTGCGGTGAAGTAGGTGGCGAGCCCAAGAAGATTATAGGCTGCACGGATCAGCTGATCTAAACCAGACTCTTCGATACCAAGCTCTTCAAGGAACATAGCCTTTTCTTCATCATCCAGCTCGGCAATTTCAGATTCAATTTTCGCACATACAACGATCACTTCGGCGTTGTCACCTTTAGCGAATTCACGGACCTGCTGAACGTATTCGTTATCAGAAGGATCCACGATATCATCTTCACTGACATTGGCCACATAAAGGACAGGCTTGATCGTCAGAAGGTGAAGTCCTTTTACAACCTTCATCTGCTCATCAGAAAACTCAACCGTACGAGCGGATTTGCCTTCTTCAAATGCCTCCTTCAATTTTACAAGGATCTCATGCTCATAGGCAGCATCTTTATCTTTCTGCTTGGCCAATTTCTGCACGCGTGCAATCCGTTTGTCTACAGACTCAAGATCAGCAAGAATCAACTCAAGGTTGATGGTTTCAATATCATCAAGCGGGTCGACTTTTCCGGAAACATGAGTGATATTGTCATCAGCAAAACAGCGGACAACCTGACAGATCGCATCCACCTGGCGGATATGAGAGAGAAACTTATTTCCAAGTCCTTCACCCTTGCTGGCACCTTTAACAATTCCGGCAATGTCAGTGAATTCGAAAGCTGTGGGAACGGTTTTTTTCGGTTCTACAAGCTCAGTCAATTTATCAAGGCGATAGTCAGGAACTTCTACTATTCCGACATTCGGGTCGATTGTACAGAAAGGATAGTTGGCAGACTCTGCACCTGCTTTAGTAATTGCATTAAATAGAGTTGATTTCCCGACATTCGGCAAACCAACGATTCCAGCTGTTAAAGCCATTTTGGTCACTCCTCATTAAATGGATCTATATTTATTCTGCCTGATGAACCGGCAGTGAAAGTCTAAAATTATTCAAACCATTTCTAATTATAGGTTTTAAGTGGTAGAAACACAAGGGGAGGGTGGAATTGAGGGAGCTAGACTTTTCTTTGACCCCGTAATGATAAATGGTTAAATTTAACCCAAATCGCTTTGTAACCCATTAGGCTGGATATTTCTTTAACCAAAAAATCAAATTGCCCATGATTCACAGCACAAGTTTCCAATATTCCTGTTAGAGAAATGAAATGATCAAACAGAAGATTAAGTCCGGGAAGACTGAATCTTCTTTATTAAAACATTCTATTATACTATGGGTTTTAAGAATACTGATTTATGATTGAAGCGGAAGTCAACCGCTCTAGCCAAGTAAAATGAAACCCCAAAATTTTCAAAAGAAAGAGAGCATCCCATTCGAATGCTCTCTTTCTTTATCGTATTTTATTCTCCCGCAGACTCCAATACCTTCTTCATCTTTTTCGAAAACTCTCTTCTTGGAAGCATGATACTGTGGTCACAGCCCTGGCATTTGATACGGATATCCATGCCCATTCTGATGACTTTCCAGCGATTGACGCCGCAGGGGTGCGGCTTTTTCATTTCAACGACATCGTTTAATTGAAAGCTTTTTGGCTCCATACCTTTTCCTCCCTACTCACTATCAAGCTGTCTTACGGAATTTTCTATACTCTCTTCTTCTTGTCTGTTATACATAACCATTCGAGGGAACGGAATTTCAATTCCATGTTTATCCAATACAAGTTTAACATCTTTTCGTATATTGCGCGCCATTGCCCAATGCTGCATTGGGATACATTCAGCTACTATCCTCATGACAACATCGGAAGCTCCAAGAGTCTGGACACCCAGTAAATCCGGCGGTGTCACCAGTTCCTCATATTTTTGAGGCATCGTCTGCAGCAGTTCACTGATCACTCTTTCCGCTTCTTCAATATTTTCTTCATAGGCAATGCTGACATCCACTACCGCAATACTGTTATGGATGGAGAAGTTGGTGACCTCGGCGATATTTCCGTTAGGGATAATATGGAGTTCTCCTGTCCAGTTTTTGATCTTGGTTGTCCTCAGACCGATTTCTTCCACATTTCCTTCCAGTGCCCCGACACGGATGAAGTCCCCTACAGAGAACTGGTCTTCAAAGATGATGAAGAAGCCGGTGATAATATCTCTCACAAGGTTCTGAGCTCCGAAACCAACCGCTAAACCGACAATTCCCGCACCGGCTAAGAGAGCTCCAATCTCAACTCCCAAGTTGGTTAAAACCATCGTGATTGCTATGAAATACACAACATAGGTCAAGACATTTTCCAATAGTTTACTTAAGGTAGCTTCTCGTCTCTCCGTTATTTTAAAAGGAGACCGTGAACGCACCCTGAATATATTTCTAATAACTGTTCTACCGACTTTAAGGACAACAGCAGTTAATAATAAAATTAAAATTATTTTTACTGAAGCTAAACCAATCTCAATCCATAAGTCATCACTAATTAACTTATCCCAGAATTCTTGTGTTACTTGTTTAGCCTCATCAGCAGATTCCTCTAACGGATTTTCAGCCTCATTATTATTTGTTTGACTCATTAAAAATCCACTCCTAGTAAGCTCTCAGAAAATATATTTCATTGTATCAATTTTACCCGTATTTGGATAGCGGCAAGCAAACTATCCGAAAATTGTTTAAAAAGTCTTAGTTTGTGACAAATACATAATACTATGTATAGATAAGCCTTTTTTTCCGTATACTGTTAATACTAATGCAAAGGAGTGGAGGGAATGAATCTGAAAAAGGGTTTTTTTGAGCGGAAAGCCGAGCCATACCGAGTGCTGCATGATGATGAAAAAGCGGCAGCATCGATTTCTGCGGAACTGCTCACTATGCTTCCGACAGTTGTGAGACCCGTAGTAATCGTTTGTATCGGAACAGACCGCTCAACAGGCGATTCCTTAGGACCACTCGTCGGCACCTTTTTAGAAGAAAAAGTAACAGACGGATTTCATATTTACGGTACTCTTGATGACCCTATCCATGCTGTCAACCTGGAAGAGAAGCTGGAGGAAATCAGGAAGAGCCACCTGAATCCATTCATCATCGGCATCGATGCCTGTCTTGGAAGACTCAAGAGCGTCGGGGCTATCCAGCTTGGCGACGGACCAGTAAAGCCTGGTGCTGGTGTAAATAAGGAACTTCCAGATGTAGGGGACATGCACATCACCGGAATTGTGAATGTCAGTGGTTTTATGGAATTCTTTGTTTTGCAGAATACCCGGTTGAACCTTGTTCTAAAAATGGCCAGAATCATTTCAGAAGGAATCTATTTGGCAAGCAAGGCACGCCCTCGAAAAGAGACGATCTTCAAAATGAACCTTACTGAAGAAAAACAGCAATTGCTCTAATAGAAAGGCTGCTTGGACAGAAAATTGTTTGCTTTCGGAAAAATCCCAAAGCCGAATACTGGGGTTTGAATAGCTCTTTTCTTTATTGCTTCCCAGGATGGTGAATTATGGTGTTATCTTACCAAATTCATATTAAATAGCAACAAAGTTTATAAAAAGAGCTAATAGAAAAAACACACCTGGCAGCATTAGCTTAGTGTGTTTTTAGTTTATAAAATAAATTGCTGATAGCCATACATGATTGAAACAACCGCTGCCACCACCAGGATGCCAGGAAGCAGGTTCGCCACCCTGATTTTTGTCACGCCAATCAGATTAAGGCCGATCGCAAAGATCATGATTCCCCCCGCGGAGGTCATTTCAACGATAAAAGAATCCATTACTGCCTGAGGGACAAATCGGTCAATTTGCGTAGCAAATAAAGCGATGGTTCCTTGGTAAAGAACTACCGGAATAGCGGAGAACATTACACCGATTCCCAATGTTGTTGTTAAAATAAGTGAAGTAAATCCATCAATGATCGCCTTTGTATAAAGAACATCATGAGCTCCACGGATACCGCTGTCCAGTGCCCCTATGACAGCCATCGCACCGATGACAAAAATCAAGGTCGCAGTCACAAAGCCTTGGGAAATGCTTGTTTCACTGCCTTCCGTCCCCATCTTCTTCTCAAGCCAAATTCCCAAAGCATTGAGCTTATCATCAAGGCCGGCCCATTCACCAATCACTGCACCGAGCACCAGGCAGATGATGACAACAAGGAAGTTTTCACTTTTCATTCCCATCTGCAGCCCCAGTACCATTACAGCCAATCCAATTGCATACATGACCGTTCCTTTCATATTTTCAGGAATGCGGTGGAGCATTTTGCCGAGCAAAGTGCCTATGATGATACACACTCCGTTAACGATTGTTCCTAAAAGTACCATAAAGACGTTCTCCTTTTTCGATTATCGAAATACTTTCTACTAAAATAGCACTTTTCATTGTAATTGCCTACATTTTTTTATAACTTTTCGCAAAGATTGTGGCTAATGAGAAGTATGGGATTTCCGCTCCAGGCGGACGACTCCGCGGGGCGGGCGGTGAGCCTCCTCGGCTGCGCCTGCGGGATCTCACCTGTCCCGCTAGTCCCGCAGGAGATCGTACGCCTTCCGCTACAATCCTCCTGCGTAAAGGGGGATTAAGGTGAAAACGGATTTTAAAGCATTATTAGAAAATGTCTATAGAATAGACTGTTATCGTATTAATTTTTGCTTTTGATAGAATCCCTAGAGCAAGAATCTCTCCTGGATACTATGGTTTTTCTCTCTAAAAAGCCGAGCAGCTCTTTTCTTTTTGCTTACCAGAATATTTTCGTGAATAATGCCGGTACCTTACAAGGTTCATATAAAATAGCAAGTTTACGAAAAGAGCATTTAAAAGCAATAAAAAAAGAACCAACACAACTATATGGTCAGTTCAATGAATATCTTTTATTTATTTTCCATATGGCTCAGCATTTCCAGTATTCGATCAAGATCTTCTTTTGAGAAGAATTCAAATTCGATTTTGCCTTTTTTCTTGGATTGTTTAATGGAAACGTTGGTACCGAATCTTTCTCTTAAAATCGTTTCCTGTTCTTTTATGAAAACATCCTTCTTTTCAGGTTTCTTTGTTTCACGTGAAACATTTTCATTGTAGTCATGAATCAGCTGCTCCAGCTGCCTTACATTCAAGGCTTCTTTAATTATTTTATCGACAACTGTCTGCAGTTTCTCTTTCTTTCTTAAGCCTAGCAGGGCACGGCCGTGTCCCATCGTAATTTTATTATCGATGATCAGCTGCTGAATCGGCACAGGCAGGGAGAGAAGGCGGATATGGTTGGCTATATGCGGTCTGCTTTTCCCCAGTCTTTTAGCCAGCTGCTCCTGTGTAAGATCGAGCTTGTCCATAAGCAGTTGATAGGCATTGCCTTCTTCAATCGGAGAGAGGTCTTCGCGCTGCAGGTTTTCAAGCACTGCCAGCTCCATCATTTGTTTATCAGTCATTTCTCTGACAACAACCGGGACTTTATCAAGCTTTGCTGCCTTAGCCGCTCTATATCTTCTCTCACCAACGACTATCTCAAAACCCTTAATGCTTTTTCTGGCTATGATTGGCTGAAGAATCCCATGCTCCTGGATTGATTCCTTTAATTCTTTAATAGCTTCCGGTTCAAATACCTTACGCGGCTGATAAGGGTTTGGCCTTAATTCCTTCAAGCTGATTTCCTGAACTGCTTCTTCTTTCTCAGCATCCACATTGGCAAATAATGCGTTGATTCCTTTACCTAGTCCTTTAGCCATTCGCAGCCACTTCCTTTGCTAGATCTAGATAAACCTCTGCACCCCTGGATTTAGAATCATATATAATGATTGGTTCTCCGTGGCTTGGAGCTTCACTTAACCGAATGTTTCGAGGAACAATGGTACGGTATACTTTATCCTGGAAATACTTTTTCACTTCTTCAATGACCTGGATTCCGAGGTTTGTTCGCGCATCCAGCATAGTAAGCAGGACGCCGTCGATTGCCAAGTCATGATTAAGATGCTTTTGCACCAATCTGACAGTACTCAGCAGCTGGCTCAGTCCTTCAAGTGCGTAATATTCGCATTGTACGGGAATGATGACGGCATCTGAAGCTGTCAAAGCATTGATCGTCAACAACCCAAGAGATGGAGGACAATCGATGATAATATAATCGTAGTCATCCTTCACCTTTTCAAGTGCCCTCTTTAAGCGGACCTCCCTGGAGATGGTAGGTACAAGCTCAATCTCCGCACCAGCCAGCGAGATTGTCGCCGGAACAGCAAACAGCCTTTCCACAGTTGTCGGCTTCACCAAATCCTTCACTTCTGCATCATCTACTAAAACATCATATATACATTCCTGGACATCACCTTTTTCAATGCCCACACCACTGGTGGCATTTCCTTGTGGATCAATGTCGACTAGAAGCACTTTCTTTCCTATGTATGCTAAACACGCTCCCAAATTGACGGATGTAGTGGTCTTGCCCACTCCGCCCTTCTGGTTGGTTATGGCAATTATTCTGCCCAAGGATTTCACCTGCCCTTTGAACTTCCAATTCAATTTCTTGAAAAATTAATCGTCTATCTTCTATTCTATCAAAATTCCGGAATAGTTTGTCTTTCATTTCAAAAAAATTCTATTTCCAATTTATATTGAATGGCTGCATACAAAAAGTGAGAAACCATTTACCTGTTTCTCACTGAAAGCATCTATTGTGCTGTTGTCATAAATTATATTAAACAAGTCAGGTTCCAGCCGTAATCCTGAGACAGGAGGTAGTCCTTGTTGTTCAATTAGCACAATAAATATCTGGGAATATAGGAATGACGCTATAGCAGATTAATAGACTATTATTGCTTTTTCTTAGGTATCTTTATAGTGAATTGATAATATTCTTCATGCTCTTCTTCCTGGGAATCAAGATTGATTCCGCTGTCAGAGACCATGGACAGTGATTGGCGGATGGTATTGACCGCTATTCTCATATCCTTGCTGAAGGCCTTGCGCTTCGGCTTAGGTTTCTCTTCGCCTTCAGAGAGCATTTTGTCCACTCTGTCTTCGGTTTGTTTGACATTGAGGCTTTTCTCAATGACTTCCTGCAGCAAAATCACTTGTTTTTCCTTCTTTTTAAGAGGAATGAGCGCCCTCGCATGTCTTTCTGTGATCTGCTTGGCCAGGATGGCTTCCTGTACTTCTTGAGGAAGCTTTAAGAGCCTGAGCTTGTTGGCAACAGTGGACTGGCCTTTTCCAAGTCTCTGTGCCAGGGCCTCCTGGGTAAGATTATGAAGTTCAAGCAGTTTGCCATAGGCAATAGCCTCTTCGATCGGAGAAAGCTCTTCCCTTTGCAGATTCTCTATCAATGCAACAGAAGCTGTTTCTGTATCAGACATATTTTTAATGATTGCAGGCACAGTTTCCCATCCAAGCAGTTGAACTGCCCGGAACCGGCGCTCCCCTGCAATAATTTCATACTGGTCCTCATCACTTTGCCGCAGGACGATCGGCTGTATGATTCCGTGAGTATGAATCGTTCTCGATAGTTCTTCAATCTTCTCTTCGTTAAAGACAGTTCTTGGCTGAAATCGGTTAGGGACAATATTGGAAACTGGAATATTTTTGACTTCATCTCTGTCATTCACTTCGCTTACTTCACTGACAGCGGATTCCACTTCCTGATTGGTATCTTGTTCTTTTTCCCCTAAGCCAAAAAAACGAGAGAAAGGATGCTTCATCTTCCTACACCACCTTTAAGGAACTCCCTTATTTACTATTCTCTATCATATGACAAGTTCCTGCAATCACTTTGACCGTTTGTCAGATATTAATCGACACTTTTTTCAGTGTGAACATCTTGTTTTTTTGTAATTAAAACTAACCTTAACAGTGTTGATCGGATAGAATATTTGATTTCCGCTTCAGGTACGTGACTCCGCGGGGCGGGGGTGAGCCTCCTCGGCTTTGCCTGCGGGGTCTCACCTGCCCGCTAATCCCGCAGGAGATCACGTACCTTCCGCTCCAATCAAAAAACGTCTAGATATATTCACCAGCCTTAAATTCCATACCTGAAATATACTTTCCTAAAGTCTGAGCCCATTATGGCAATGAAAATATTAAAACAAATCTTTAACATCATATAAATAGTCGATTATCATTCATGATATTGTACAATCAAAGTCTTTAACAGGAACCGGTTGATGCACATAGCTCTTAATGGATGTTACTCTAACGGAAGCTTATTGGGTGTTCCAGGTTTACGCGGATACTTCTTAGGTGTCGGCTTCACTTTATGAATAACAATGATGTTTCTTTCACTTTCTTCAATGGGAAGCTGAAAGGAATGCACTTCTTTCAGTTCACCGCCTAGAGTTGCGATCGCTTTCTTTCCGACATTCATCTCTTCTGAAGCGCTTGCTGCTTTCATAGCGGCAAAAGTACCATTCTTCTTCACCAGCGGAAGACATAATTCGCTTAATACAGACATCCTGGCGACAGCCCTTGCGGTTACCAGGTCGTATTGTTCCCTGTGTTCTGGTTTCTGTGCGAATGTCTCGGCGCGGTCATGATAAAAGTTGGTATTCTCCAGTCCAAGCTTCTCTGATAGATGATTCAGAAAAGTGATCCGCTTATTCAGGGAATCCACTATATTCACTTCAATCTGCGGAAAGCAAATCTTCAGCGGAATACTGGGAAAACCGGCACCGGCACCCACATCGCACACCCGGATCTCACGATTGAAATCCAGGTAAAAGGCAGCCGTGATGGAATCATAAAAGTGCTTCAAATACACTTCTTCCTTATCCGTGATAGCTGTTAAATTCATTTTTTCGTTCCATTCGACAAGAGTTTCGTAGTATTCTTCGAACTGGGCAAGCTGCTTCGATGTCAAATGGATGCCCTTTTCGCTCAATTTTTCTGTAAACTGGGAAATATTCATTGCTTCAATCCTTCCTTTAAAGCTCTTTTCGCTTCTATTATTCAGCCGTTACCTTGGCAATTTTTCCTTGTTCAATATACACAAGCAAAATTGAAACGTCTGCAGGATTCACTCCGGAAATCCTTGAAGCTTGAGCCAGCGATAAAGGACGGACTTCTTTAAGTTTCTGTCTTGCTTCAGATGCCAGGCCGTTGATGGCGTCATAATCAATTTGATCTGGAATTTTTTATTTTCCATCTTCTTCATTTTATCGACCTGCTGCAGCGATTTCTCAATATATCCTTCATATTTAATTTGGATTTCCACTTGTTCTTCGATGTCTTCAGTTAAAGATTCTTCTCTTGGTGCCAAAGCTTTGATATGGCTGTAATTCATCTCAGGACGGCGAAGCAGGTCTGACGCCAGGATGCCGTCTTTCAGTTCACTTCCGCCGGCTGCTTTGATGACATTTTGGGTTTCCTCATTTGGCTTCAGTCTGACCGAATTCAACCGTTGTTTTTCTTCCTCAATCGATGCCTTTTTCGTTAGGAAACGCTCATAGCGTTCATCTTGAATAAGGCCGATTTTGTGGCCGATTTCTGTAAGGCGAAGATCCGCATTATCATGGCGGAGAAGCAGGCGGTATTCCGCTCGAGAAGTCAAAAGACGATATGGTTCATTTGTGCCTTTTGTTACAAGGTCATCAATCAGTACGCCAATGTAAGCATCTGATCGATCTAAAATTACTTCTTCTTTATCCAAAGCACGGCAGGCGGCATTTATACCGGCCATCAAGCCTTGTCCTGCTGCTTCTTCATATCCGGATGTACCATTGATCTGTCCGGCTGTATAAAGATTTTTGATTTTTTTGTTTCCAAAGTCGGCCATAGCTGTGTCGGAACAATGGAATCATACTCGATTGCATAACCTGCTCTCATCAGCTGCGCTTTCTCCAAGCCTGGGATAGTGGCAAGAATCTTCATCTGCACATCTTCCGGAAGGCTCGTTGATAATCCTTGTACATATACCTCCTGAGTGTTCTTTCCTTCAGGCTCAAGGAAAATCTGGTGTCTCGGTTTATCATGGAAGCGGACAACCTTATCTTCAATGGATGGGCAGTAACGCGGTCCGGTTCCTTTGATCATGCCCGAGTACATAGGGGAACGGCTCAAGTTATCATCAATCAGCTGATGTGTTTCTGCATTGGTGTACGTTAACCAGCAAGGCAGCTGATCTGTGATATATTGTGTTGTTTCATAACTGAATGCACGGGGAACTTCATCGCCCGGCTGGATTTCTGTTTTTGAATAATCGATTGTTTTGCTGTTTACCCGCGGGGGAGTTCCTGTTTTGAAACGGACCATATCGAACCCAAGCTCCTGCAAATGCTCAGAAAGCTTGATGGATGGCTGCTGATTATTCGGACCGCTTGAATATTTAAGATCTCCAAGGATGATTTCACCTCTCAGGAAAGTTCCTGTAGTGATAACAACAGTTTTCGCACGGTAACCGGCTCCTGTCTGTGTTACCACACCTTTACACTCGCCGTCCTCAATGATGAGGCTTTCGACCATTCCTTGGAGAAGGGTCATATTCGATTCATTTTCAATGATTTTTTTCATTTCATGCTGATAGGAAAATTTATCTGCCTGAGCTCTCAAAGCCCGCACTGCAGGTCCTTTTCCTGTATTCAACATACGCATTTGGATATGGGTTTTATCAATATTTTTACCCATTTCTCCGCCCAGCGCATCAATTTCCCTGACGACGATACCCTTTGCGGGTCCGCCTACTGACGGGTTACACGGCATGAATGCGACCATATCGAGATTGATTGTAATCATCATGGTCTTGGCACCCATTCTTGCAGCTGCCAATCCAGCTTCTACGCCTGCATGGCCCGCACCGATAACGATGACATCAAATTGTCCTGCTTCATATTGCATCGTTTTCGTTTCCTCCTTGTTGGTACTTCTATATTTTTGTAATTTTGTAAATTTATTATTGTAATTGGCTGCTTCTTTCATAACCGCAGCCAACGGTCATTTTCCTAAACAGAATTGTGAGAATAGCTGATCAATCAAGCTTTCATGAACACTTTCTCCGATAATTTCACCGAGCAGTTCCCAGGTTCTAGTTAAATCGATCTGGGCAATATCGATAGGAGTCCCCATCTCGACACCATTGATTGCTTCATCAATGCTGTTATGTGCTTGATTCAGCAAAGCAATATGACGGCTGTTTGATACATAGGTCATATCCCCGGCTTCAAGAGATCCTGCAAAAAACAGGGACGATATGGCTTCTTCCAGTTCATCGATACCCTGTTCTTCTAATAAGGAAGTAGTGACGATTGCATGCTGTGATGCCAAATCCTTCACTTTATCCATATCAATTTTCTGAGGAAGATCTGTTTTGTTGACGATGACAATAACGTCCATGCCTTCGACCGCCTTGAACAATTGTTCATCCTCATGGGTGAATTCATCCGAGTAATTCAGTACAAGCAGGATTAAATCAGCTTCTTTTAAAACCTGTCTTGAACGTTCGACTCCAATTCTTTCGACAATATCTTCTGTTTCACGGATCCCAGCCGTGTCAACAAGCCTCAGTGGAACTCCACGCACATTTACGTACTCTTCTATTACATCCCTTGTCGTTCCAGGGATATCTGTCACAATCGCCTTGTTTTCATGGACAAGGCTGTTTAGCAATGAAGATTTCCCTACATTCGGCCTTCCAATAATAACTGTTGAAAGCCCTTCTCTAAGAATTTTTCCTTGTACGGAGGTACGAAGAAGCTTTTCGATTTCAGCCCGAACATACTTCGATTTCTCCAGCAGAACGCCATGAGTCATTTCTTCGACATCGTCATATTCCGGATAATCGATATTGACTTCCACGTGGGCCAGCGTCTCCAGTATTTCCTGGCGAAGCTTCCGGATCAGCTTGGACAATCTACCTTCCATTTGGTTAAGAGCAACGTTCATGGCTCTGTCCGTCTTAGCCCTGATTAAATCCATGACCGCTTCAGCTTGGGATAAATCGACTCTTCCATTAAGGAAAGCCCTCTTCGTGAATTCTCCGGGTTCTGCTAAGCGAGCCCCATATTTCAGTACCAGCTGAAGAACTTTATTGACTGAAACCAAGCCGCCGTGGCAATTGATTTCGATAATATCTTCACGGGTGAAGGTTCTGGGGCCTTTCATGACCGACATCATGACTTCCTCTACAACCGCTCCAGTAGAAGGGTCGACGATATGGCCGTAGTTGATCGTATGGGAAGCAACACCGTGGACCGAATCACCTTTTATTCCTTTAAAGACCTTGTCCGCGATATTGAAGGCTTGATCCCCGCTCAATCGAACGATTGCTATCGCACCTTCTCCCATCGGAGTAGAAATGGCCGCTATTGTATCGAATTCCATCTCTCTCACCTCTTTTCTTAATCTCTTAATCCTATCTGGTGTCCATAGATTAATTTTGAACACACCAAAAGATCCGTAATGGCTTTTTACTAACTTAGCCATTCCAACGGTAAAATATCTATATTAAATGTTCTTTATAGGCGTTTCATCCTCTAAATGATTAGAATATCATACTCTTCATAGATAAAAAAGTTCAGGTTCATATTTATCCACAAAGACATTTTCCTCATTCTCTCATTTTAACTTATCCACATGTGAATAACAATAAAGCGAATCAGAATAGATAGTGTTTTTATTTTTAATAGTTTTCCACAGTGCTGCTTATTAAAAAGCTGAGGTCCTTTGATATATTTTTTATCGATGATGAAAGCAGTTGTCAGGCAGCGGAAATTCATGAGTGCTGATTTGGCGTTAACAGACCGATAATGGATCCTGAACTGGGTGTACCGCTAGTTAACTATATAAAACATTCATAACACACTGTAAATTAAGCCGGATAATTAAAAAATCCAAACAAAAAAATCCAGGCTGGTTATCAGCCTGGATGAACTCATTATTTTCTTTTAGGCGCTATCACGATGTAGCGGTTTGGCTCGGATCCTTCCGAGAAGGTGTCCACTTTCTTGGATCTCACTAAAGCGGAATGAATTACTTTTCGTTCATAGGAAGGCATTGGTTCCAATGAAACTTTTCGATTGGTTCTTACCGCTTTCTCAGCGAGTCTTTCTGCTAAGTTTGCGAGTGTTTGCTTCCGTCTTTCACGGTAATTTTCTGCATCCAGCACGACAGTCAGAAATTGATCTGAATAGCGGTTGGCCACTAGACCGGCCAAATGCTGAAGTGAATTCAGTGTCTGTCCCCTTTTTCCAATCAACAAGGCAATTTTTTCACCTGCTAGTTGAAACTCGGCATGACGGCCGTCCACTTTAATATCAATTTCGACGTCGATTCCCATCATTTCACTGACAGAAATCAAATATTTCTTAACTTCATCAAATGGATTGACGATCTTTTTTACATTAACTGTGGCAGGACGGGATCCAAAAAGACCGAAAAATCCTTTTTTCCCCTCATCCTTTACTTCGATTTCAGCTTCTTCTCTGGTGATGTTCAATTGAGCTAATGCGGATTCCACTGCTTCTTCGACCGATGGACCAGTAGCAGTTACCTCTCTCACTTTTTAGCTCCCCCGTTTTTTGCTGCAGCCTGTACTTTCAAGTCAGGTCCTTTGATAAAGTAGGTTTGAACGATCATGAATAAGTTACCCACTACCCAGTATAAGGAAAGTGCTGCCGGGAAGTTGATGGCAAAGATGATGATCATGACAGGCATAATGTAAAGCATCATAGCCATTTGCGGATTTTGGTTAGCTGTTCCAGCCATCATCATTTTTTGCTGGATGAAAGTTGTCGCACCAGCGATGAGCGGAAGAAGATAAAATGGATCCGGAAGACCCAGGTCAAACCATAGGAATGTATGGTTTTTTATTTCTTCAGTACGGCTTATGGCATGATAGAAACCAATCAAAATCGGCATCTGAACAATTAATGGAAAACAACCGGCTAATGGATTGACACCGTTCTTTTGAAAAAGACCCATTGTTTCCTGCTGCAGCTTCCTCTGTGTTTCAGCATCTTTAGAACTGTATTTTTCACGCAGTTTCTGCATTTCAGGCTGAAGTGCCTGCATCGCTTTTGAATTCTTCGTCTGTTTAATCATTAGCGGAAGAATTGCTAAACGAATGATGAGAGTAACGATAATGATACCTAAACCATAACTTCCATCAAAAAATTCGGATACTTTCGTAATTAATAAAGAAAGAGGATACACAATGTATTCATTCCAAAATCCGGAACTATCCTCTGTGATCGGCTGGTTATATTCCATGCATCCTGACAGGACAGTTACAAGCCCGATCATGACAAGCACGGCTAAAAATCTTTTTTTCACCCTCTACTTCCTCCCTAAAACTTTTTTCCGGACAACCTGGCTTGTCCATAAACAAACTCCGATCATCTGAATTTCAATCATCGGAACTAGTGCAAACACAGAGATATTGTAACATCTTTTATATCGCCTATGCTGTAGAAACTTGTCTAAGTTCTTACGATTTTTCTATTTTCTTTTGTCAAACTGCGCGGATTGCTTGGCATCAAGCGCTTTGCATTTCTTCAAAACATGCATCAAGCTTTTCTTGATTTCATGAAATTCCATATCGGCCGCCGGTTTTCTGGCGATAATAACGTAATCATACTGATTCTTGACATCATCTTTCAATTCCAGAAAGACCTGTCTGATATATCGTTTAACCTGATTACGGACAACAGCATTTCCAATTTTCTTGCTGACAGAAAGACCTATTCGAAACAATTGCTGATCTTCTTTTTTCAGTTTGTACACAACAAACTGTCTGTTGGCAAATGAAGTACCCTTCTTGAACACCTCTTGGAATTCGCTGTTTTTCTTCACTCGCTGTTCTTTTCGCATTTACCCACCTGCTATTTCTAAAAAGTAAATCTGTTCAATCATTATGTTACCTGTTTTCTCTATAATAAGAAGATTTATACCCCCGGAGAGATGAAGAATCCACCACTAAGATGCTCTCCCCATGACTATGGGAAATTTCCTTACTAATTGAAAAAAGGCTGTTTCGTTTATATTGTTGCTCTCGGAAAAATCCCTAGAACCGGATTTTTCCCCGGATCCTAAGTTTTTTCTCTCCAAACGGAGGGAGCAGCTCTTTTCTTTCTTGCTTACCTGGATATTTCTGATTAAATGGGGGTTTTCTGTAAAATTAATATTAAACAGCAACAAAGTTTACGAAAAAGAGCCTTGAAAAAAGACCACTGATAAATTCAGTGGCCTAGGCAGATAATACTTTTCTTCCCTTTTGACGACGGCGAGCTAGAACTTTACGGCCGTTTTTTGAGCTCATACGTGCACGGAAACCGTGGTTTTTGCTTCTTTTACGAGAATTTGGTTGAAACGTTCTTTTCATATATGACACCTCCCTAAAGGAATGGATAAAATTATAGGTTAAAGACAGTCTTTTCAATTATAAAGAGAGGTATATAAATTGTCAATACCACCTCTTTTAATTTTTTGCAAGGCTGTGCTCCTTAAATTACAGATAAATTTGAATCTGCTATTTCTCCACATAAATTCCTCTTAAAGCTTTCTTTGGAATGATTGGGTGCCTGAGCTCTTATTTTTCCTTCTTGATTTATAACCGCAGGAATTCTTAACTGAACCGCCATCTCTTTGAAGAGGATACCTTGTAAATTTGGATGAAATCACTTAAAAGATTTGAATTTATTATCAAACAGCGAAAAACCCGCCATCATTCTCCTGAAAAACCTGGTAACTAAGAAAGAAAAAGCTTTTCTCAACATTTAGAGGGGAAGACCTCAGTATCCAGGTTAAAAATCCGGGTTATAGAATTTTTTCCGAAATGGTTTTGAAAACCGCTATTTCATCCAGGGAGATCTCAAAAGAATTCATCTGCTTTATTTTATCCTATTCGAGTTATTTTCCTAAAATCTTCGCAAATTCCTTACCTTGAAATTCTCTGACTCACCTTGTACTTTATCACTACTAAAACTGATTCCACACCCCCTGTGGATATTTTTCGACACGGAAATTAACTATCCACAGCACATATTGACACCTTTTTCACAAATAAATAACCTGTGGAAAAGTTTTTTCAACAAGAACGGGCTATTGTGGATAAAGTTTAAAAGTCATTGCAACGGTAAGGATATTCTGATATGATTATTGTGTTTTCACTCTGAATTACTATTGTTGGCAAAATGCGTTATCCACAGTTGGTGGATAACTTGTGGATAGTTTATACAGAGCCTTTGTAAAAGGTTGTCCACATAAGGTGGATATTGTCGAATAACCGTTTTTCTTCCTTATTATATATTTTTCCACATTCATAGTTTTGTATTTTTATGAATAACAAACTTTTATCAGAGAGTAAGGCTGTACAGACGTTGTACATACTCTTAGAGGAAAAGGAGGGGACCAGTTTGGAGAATATAGGGGACTTATGGAATAAAGCCCTCTCGAACATAGAGAAAAAGATAAGCAAACCGAGTTTTGATACTTGGTTGAAGTCTACTAAAGCTCATTCCATACAAGGAGATACACTTATCATCACCGCTCCCAATGAGTTTGCCAGGGATTGGCTTGAAGGAAGGTATTCTCAATTAATTTCCGGTGTTCTATTGGATATTACAGGAGAAGAACTCATCGTTAAATTTATCATTCCGCAGAATCAGGAACCGGAAGAATTCGATCTGCCTGTACCTCCGAAGAAAGTGGCTGATAATGACGACAGCCAGGAGTTTCATCAAAACATGCTTAATCCTAAATACATGTTCGATACCTTTGTTATTGGATCCGGGAACCGTTTTGCCCATGCAGCATCACTGGCAGTTGCCGAAGCGCCTGCCAAGGCATATAATCCGCTTTTCATTTATGGAGGAGTAGGACTGGGGAAAACCCACTTGATGCATGCCATCGGACATTATGTCCTTGAGCATAATCCGGCTGCTAAAGTGGTTTATTTATCTTCTGAAAAATTCACGAATGAATTCATTAATTCCATTCGAGACAATAAAGCCGTTGACTTTCGCAACAAATACCGCAGTGTCGATGTCCTTTTAATCGATGATATTCAATTCCTGGCAGGCAAAGAACAAACACAGGAAGAGTTTTTTCATACATTCAATACACTTCACGAAGAAAGCAAGCAGATTGTCATTTCAAGTGACCGCCCGCCCAAAGAGATTCCAACTCTTGAGGACAGGCTCCGCTCACGGTTTGAGTGGGGACTGATTACGGATATAACTCCTCCTGATTTGGAAACAAGGATTGCCATCCTGCGAAAGAAGGCGAAAGCGGAAGGATTGGATATTCCAAATGAAGCGATGCTGTACATCGCCAATCAAATCGATTCCAACATCCGTGAACTTGAAGGTGCGCTGATCAGGGTCGTCGCCTATTCATCGCTTATCAATAAAGACATCAATGCCGATCTTGCTGCCGAAGCTTTAAAAGATATTATTCCAAGCTCCAAGCCTAGAGTCATCACGATTGCCGATATCCAAAGAGTTGTCGGTGAGCATTTCAATATAAAGCTCGAGGATTTCAAAGCGAAAAAGCGGACCAAATCTATTGCCTTCCCCAGACAGATCGCCATGTATTTATCAAGGGAAATGACGGATTTCTCGCTTCCGAAAATAGGTGAAGAATTCGGGGGACGCGATCATACGACCGTCATTCATGCCCATGAGAAAATTTCTAAGATGCTCGGAGCGGATACAACCTTCCAGCATCAGTTGAAAGAGATCAGGGATGTTTTAAAAAGTTAACTACTTTTTGCCCTCTTAATTATGGTTGTGTTGGTAAAGGAAGGTGTGCGATCACATCCAGGACTTGAGGACACCTGGTTACAGAGCCCAGCTGAACTAAGTCGTGCAGCTGCAGCGAACCTATATAAACAGCCCTAAATCTTTAAGTAAGTAAGGCTCTTTCCTAAAAGGTTGTCGCTTTAGAATGCTTTATTCTCACCATTTTTACGTAGAAGGATTGGAGTGGAAGCCGAGGAGGCTCAACGCCCGCCCCTCGGAGTCGTGCGCCTGGAGCGGAAATCCATTTAAAATACCAAAAAGTTAATAGAGAGTTATCCTGAATACTGTTAATAACTTTGCTATGTTTGCACACAGTCTGTCCACATGTGGATAGGCTGTGTTTCCTTTCGTTTTTCGCACTTATCCACATACTAACAGGCCCTATTACTACTAGTACTATTTTTTTAATAAATATATTAGTATATGCTGCAGTAAAAAAATTATGTTCAAACTGGAGGAAAAGGTAATGAAATTTGTTATCCAAAGGGACGATCTCGTACAGAGTGTCGGAGATGTCATGAAAGCTGTCACATCCAGAACAACGATTCCCATTCTTACGGGAATAAAAATTATCGCTACTGATGAAGGAGTCACATTGACAGGAAGTGATTCTGATATATCCATCGAGTCTTTTATCCCAACAGAAGAAGATGGAAATGAGATTGTCGAAGTAATTGAAAAAGGCGGGATTGTCCTGCAGGCCAAGTTCTTTAGCGAAATCGTTAAAAAACTTCCTATGGATACAGTGGAAATCGAAGTCCAGAACCACTTGCAGACAGTAATCCGTTCAGGGAAAGCGGAATTTAATTTAAACGGACTTGATCCAGAGGAATATCCACACCTCCCGCAGATTGAAGAAGGAAATGCTTTCAAGGTGCCAACCGACTTGCTGAAGACTATGGTCAGACAAACTGTGTTCGCAGTGTCCACCTCAGAAACACGCCCCATCTTGACAGGTGTAAACTGGAGGGTGGAAAACGGAGAACTTTCCTGTATTGCAACAGACAGCCACCGGTTAGCAATGAGAAAAGCGCCGCTTGAAAGTGATACTGGAAATGAATACAATATCGTAATTCCAGGAAAGAGCCTGACAGAATTGAGCAAAATCCTGGATGATAATTCTGAACCTGTAGAGATTGTCATCACTGATAATCAAGTGCTGTTCAAAGCTAAACATCTATTGTTCTTCTCCAGACTGCTGGAAGGCAACTATCCGGATACAAGCCGTTTGATCCCTAACGAGAGCAAAACGGAGCTGGTCCTTGCAACCAAAGAATTTCTTCAAGCAATTGACCGTGCGTCCCTGCTGGCAAGAGAGGGAAGAAACAATGTTGTTAAATTATCCACTGTTGAAAGCGGTGTGATCGAGATTTCTTCCAATACACCTGAAATCGGGAAAGTCATCGAGCAGGTTCAAAGCCAATCGAATGAGGGAGAAGAGTTGAAGATTTCCTTCAGTGCTAAATATATGATGGATGCTTTGAAAGCATTGGAAGGAACAGAAATTCATATTGATTTCACAGGAGCAATGAGACCGTTTGTTATTAAGCCGCTGCATGATGACTCCATATTGCAGTTGATTCTGCCTGTAAGAACCTATTAATTCCAAATGTATATGAACCGACTGGCTGTCTGACTAAATTTTCCGTTATGCAGCCAGTCTCTTTTTCATTTTAAGAGACTGTAAATCAGTATGCTTTATTACTTTAAAGTACTAAGAGGGACTGTCCCTTTCAGTGCTTTAAAGTAATGCAGTACCTTCTCCCAAGACATTTACAGGTAGTGTTTTGTATTAAGGCGAAAATATAGTAAAATAAAATAATTAGATATTATGCCGGAAAGTAGTGATCTATCATGGAAAAGCAAATTACCATTGATACTGAATATATAACATTGGGCCAGTTCTTAAAGCTGGCTGAACTGATTCAATCAGGTGGAATGGCCAAATGGTTCCTGAGTGAATATGAAGTCTATGTTAACGGGGAGCAAGATCAAAGAAGAGGAAGAAAATTGAGGGTTGGAGACAAAGTTGAAATAGAGGAAAATGGGGCTTTCATCATCTCTGACGAAGAATAAGAGGATGACTGTTTATGTACATTGAAGAAATTCAGCTCAAAAACTATCGAAACTATGACTCCATTGATATCACATTTGAAAACAGTGTGAATGTTATTTTGGGTGAAAATGCCCAGGGAAAAACCAATATTATGGAGTCGATTTATGTTTTGGCAATGGCGAAATCCCACCGGACATCAAATGATAAAGATTTAATACGCTGGGATGAGGAATATGCTAAAATAAAAGGCAGGATACAAAAACATAATGGCTCTCTCCCCCTTGAATTGGTGATTTCCAAAAAGGGCAAGAAAGCCAAGTCCAATCATATTGAACAGAAGAAATTAAGCCAATATGTTGGAAATATGAATGTAGTCATGTTTGCGCCGGAAGATCTCCATTTAGTCAAAGGGAGCCCTCAAGTAAGGCGTCGTTTTATTGATATGGAAATCGGGCAGGTATCACCTGTCTATTTGCATGACATTGCTTTGTACCAAAAGATACTTCAGCAGCGTAATCACTACTTGAAGATGCTGCAGACCAAAAAGCAGAAAGATGAGACGATGCTTGATGTTTTGACTGAACAGCTGATTGAGGTAGCAGGAAAAATCATCCGCAAGCGATTTGACTTTATCAAACTTCTGCAAGAGTGGGCACGCCCCATCCATTCAGGTATCTCCAGAGGTATTGAAACCCTGGATATTCAATATAAACCGTCCATAGATGTATGCGAAGATCAAGATTGGTCGAAAATGGTAGGAATACTAGAGGACAAATTTAATAATTTGCGACAGCGCGAAATAGATAGAGGGGTTACACTTGCCGGTCCTCACAGGGATGATCTGCAATTCTTTGTCAATGACAGGGATGTCCAGACTTTCGGATCTCAAGGTCAGCAGCGGACAACGGCCCTTTCTCTGAAGCTCGCTGAAATTGAACTGATTCATTCAGAAATTAAAGAATACCCGATTCTTTTACTGGATGATGTATTGTCTGAACTGGATGATTTCAGGCAGTCCCATCTACTCAATACCATACAGGGAAAGGTGCAGACCTTTGTCACCACGACCAACGTGGACGGCATCGATCATCAGACATTGAATGAGGCCACAACGTTTGAAGTTGAAGCCGGTCAGATCAAGAGAGTGAAGTGAGGTGTTTCCATGTATATTCATGTTGGGGAAGATGTGATGGTCAGAACGGATGAAATTGTTGCCATTATTGACAAGGACACTGTTCAATTTTCAGACGAAATACAATTATTTCTTAAAAAGAAAGAAAAACAGACGAGCAACCTGGCAAAGGGTACATATAAGTCTCTAGTGGTCACCGTGGACCAGCTGTATCTTTCACCATTAGCATCCACCACATTGAAGAAGCGTTCGAGAAAATGGAATACCCATGACAATCTTTTAAATAGATAGTGAGACTAATTAATATTCAAGCATGATTACATGCACAGGAAGTGTAGGTGAATTGGTTTGACAATGGAACAAGAACAAAGACAATCTTATGATGAGAATCAAATACAGGTTTTAGAAGGTTTGGAAGCCGTTAGAAAACGTCCCGGAATGTATATCGGCTCCACCAGCTCAAGAGGACTTCATCACTTGGTGTGGGAAATCGTCGATAACAGTATCGATGAAGCCCTTGCAGGTTACTGTTCCGAAATCAAAGTGACAATCGAAGAAGACAACAGCATCACTGTTCAAGATAATGGACGCGGAATCCCGGTCGGTATCCATGAGAAAATGGGCAGGCCGGCTGTTGAAGTCATCATGACCGTCCTCCATGCCGGCGGTAAATTCGGCGGAGGGGGCTATAAAGTATCAGGAGGCCTCCATGGTGTTGGTGCTTCTGTCGTGAACGCCCTGTCAACTGAGCTGGAAGTATACGTCCACCGTGATGGAAAGATTCATTATCAGAAATTCGAAAAAGGTGCTCCAAGCTTTGATTTGAAAGTGACAGGAGAAACGGATGTCACAGGCACGGTCATCCACTTTAAACCGGATCCTGAAATTTTCACGGAAACAAGGGAATATGAGTATGACATTTTAGCGAATCGTCTCCGTGAGCTTGCTTTTCTAAACAAAGGAATCAGAATTATCATTGAAGACAAGCGAGTGGAAGATAAAAAGAATGAGTATCATTACGAAGGCGGAATCAAGTCCTATGTAGAGCACTTGAACCGTACAAAAGAAGTCATCCATGAAGAGCCGATTTTCATTGAAGGTGAAAAGGAAAACATTTCCGTGGAAATAGCCCTTCAGTACAACGATGGTTTTGCGAGCAATCTTTACTCGTTTGCCAATAACATCCACACGTATGAAGGTGGAACACATGAATCGGGATTCAAAACTGCCCTGACTCGTGTCATCAATGATTACGCCCGTAAAAATAATTTATATAAAGACAGTGACGCAAATCTTTCCGGTGAAGATGTGCGTGAAGGAATCACAGCTATCATTTCCATCAAACATCCCGACCCGCAATTTGAAGGGCAGACAAAGACGAAGCTTGGGAACTCGGAAGCAAGGACCATTACAGATGCCTTGTTCTCGGAGCACTTTGAATCGTTCCTGCTTGAAAATCCTGTTGTCGCACGGAAAGTTGTCGATAAAGGTTTAATGGCTGCGCGCGCAAGGCTCGCTGCGAAAAAAGCACGTGAACTTACCCGCCGCAAGAGTGCCCTTGAAGTTTCAAGCCTGCCTGGTAAGCTGGCGGACTGTTCTTCAAGAGATCCCAAGATCAGTGAAATTTACATCGTTGAGGGTGACTCAGCCGGCGGATCTGCCAAACAAGGCCGTGACCGCCACTTCCAGGCAATCCTGCCTCTTAGAGGAAAAATCATCAACGTAGAGAAGGCCCGGCTTGATAAAATCCTTTCCAACAATGAAGTCCGTGCCATGATCACGGCACTTGGTACAGGAATCGGCGAAGACTTTGACATTTCAAAGGCCCGTTATCAAAAAGTCGTCATCATGACAGATGCCGATGTCGATGGAGCCCATATCCGTACGCTCCTCCTGACATTTTTCTACCGCTATATGAGACAGATCATCGAGGCAGGCTATATTTATATCGCCCAGCCGCCGCTGTATCAAATTAAGCAAGGTAAAAAGATTGATTATGTTTATTCTGATAAACAGCTGGAAGAAGCACTGGCACAAATGCCTGCACAGCCTAAACCCGGAATTCAGCGCTATAAAGGTTTAGGTGAGATGAATGCTACACAGCTTTGGGAAACCACAATGGACCCTGAATTCAGAACTCTTCTGCAGGTAAGCCTTGAAGATGCAATCGAAGCGGATGAAACCTTCGAAATGCTGATGGGAGACAAAGTAGAACCGCGGAGAAACTTTATTGAAGACAATGCTGCATATGTGAAAAACCTCGACGTTTGATTCATCAGCAGGATAGAATCAATTTTTTCTATCCTGTCTTTTACATAGGCTGTTTTAGCATAAATTGTTGCTTTCGGAAAAAGCCCAAAAGCCGGATTTTTCCCCGGATACTAGAGTTTTTCTCTTTATTCGGGGTGAGTAGCTCTTTTCTTTCTTGCTTAACAGGGTATTCTAGGGGGATTAGGGCATTATCTCACCAAAATCATATGTAAAAGCAACAAAGTTGACGGAAAGAGCCTTTACATAAAGGGTCATTAAGACGGCAGTATTTTATTATGAAACTTAAGAAACAAAAGCGGACATAGGTAGCTAAAATACCTTTTTAAAGGAGGTCCCTTCTATTATGGCGGAAATACCACGTTCTAATGTAAAAGAAATCAATATAAGCCATGAAATGCGTACATCCTTCCTGGATTATGCCATGAGCGTTATCGTTTCCCGTGCATTGCCTGATGTACGTGACGGTCTGAAACCCGTACACCGAAGAATTTTATATGCAATGAACGACCTGGGAATGACATCTGATAAAGCGTATAAGAAATCTGCCCGTATCGTCGGTGAAGTAATCGGTAAGTACCACCCGCACGGTGATACAGCTGTATACGATACAATGGTGCGTATGGCGCAGGATTTTAACTATCGTTATATGCTTGTGGACGGCCACGGAAACTTCGGGTCTGTCGATGGAGATTCAGCAGCAGCCATGCGTTATACAGAAGCGAGAATGTCCAAGATTTCAATGGAAATCATCCGTGATATCAACAAAGACACCATCGACTACAGAGATAACTATGATGGATCGGAACGTGAGCCGATAGTTATGCCTTCACGTTTCCCGAACCTGTTGGTGAACGGTTCGTCTGGAATCGCTGTAGGGATGGCCACCAATATCCCGCCTCACCAGCTGGGTGAAGTGATCGACGGGCTGCTTGCACTGAGCAATGACCCCGAAATCACAATCCAGGAACTGATGGATTATATTCCGGGACCTGACTTCCCAACCGCGGGAATGATCGTCGGAAGAAGCGGAATCCGCAGAGCTTACGAATCAGGCAAGGGCTCCATTACCATGAGGGCGAAAGTCAGAATCGAGACTAAGGCGAACGGCAAAGAAACGATTATCGTTGAGGAAATCCCTTATCAGGTCAATAAAGCAAAGCTTATTGAAAAAATTGCCGATCTTGTGAGAGACAAAAAGATAGATGGCATCACAGACCTTCGCGATGAATCCGACCGTAACGGAATGAGGATTGTCATTGAAGTCCGTAAAGATGCAAATGCCAATGTCCTCTTAAATAACCTTTATAAACAGACAGCGCTGCAGACAAGCTTC
This sequence comes from Bacillus sp. P14.5, assembly GCF_003316765.1. GTDB lineage: Bacteria > Bacillota > Bacilli > Bacillales > Bacillaceae_B > Rossellomorea. The sequence continues at coordinate 99,836 of NZ_NIJF01000039.1, forward strand.
GGTATCAACCTGCTTGCCCTTGTAGATGGACAGCCTAAGGTCCTGAACTTAAAGCAGTGTCTCTATCATTATTTAGAGCATCAGAAAGTCGTCATCCGCAGAAGGACTGAGTTTGAACTGAAGAAAGCGGAAGCGCGTGCGCATATCTTGGAAGGACTGAGGATTGCCCTTGATCATATTGATGAAATCATCGCTTTGATCCGAGGTTCTCAAACTACAGATATTGCACGTGAAGGTTTAATGGAAAACTTCTCTCTTTCTGAGAAACAAGCTCAAGCAATCCTTGATATGCGTCTTCAGCGTTTAACTGGTCTGGAACGCGACAAGATTGAAAATGAGTACCAGGACCTTCTTAAGCTGATTGCCGAATTAAGAGCGATCCTTGCAGATGAAGAAAAGGTATTGGAAATCATCAGAGAAGAATTGAATGAAATCAAAGAACGTTTCAATGACGAACGTCGTACTGAAATCGTGGCTGGAGGCATAGAGCAGATTGAGGATGAAGACTTGATTCCACGCGAAAATATCATCCTGACATTGACGCATAACGGATATATCAAACGTCTTCCTGTTTCCACTTACCGCAGCCAGAAGCGCGGCGGACGCGGAATTCAAGGGATGGGCACCAATGAAGATGATTTTGTTGAACATCTTCTGACCACATCCACACACGATACGATCCTTTTCTTTACAAACAAAGGAAAAGCGTTCAAAGCAAAAGGATATGAGATTCCGGAATTCAGCCGGACGGCAAAAGGAATCCCGATCATCAACATGCTCGGTGTCGACAAAGGCGAGTGGGTCAATGCGATGATCCGTATCGAAGAATTCGTTGATGACTGGTACCTGTTCTTCACTACAAAGCAGGGAATTTCAAAACGTACTCCAGTATCAGACTTTGCAAATATCAGAACCAACGGGCTGATCGCCATCAACTTAAGGGAAAACGATGAACTCATTTCCGTTAAGCTGACGGATGGAAGCAAAGATATGATTATCGGAACGAAAAAGGAATGCTGATCCGTTTCCCTGAAACAGATGTCCGCTCAATGGGAAGAACGGCTACCGGTGTTAAAGGCATCAATCTTGATTCCGAAGATATAGTGGTAGGCATGGAAATACTGGAAGAAAAAGATGATGTACTGGTGGTTACGGAAAAAGGCTTTGGTAAACGGACACCTGCTGAGGAATACCGCATCCAGACACGTGGCGGAAAAGGATTGAAAACCTGCAACATCACTGAAAGAAACGGTGAGTTGATCTCTGTTAAGGCTGTTACAGGTGAAGAAGACCTTATGTTAATAACAGCTAATGGTGTACTTATCCGTATGGATGTTAGTGATATCTCGACAACCGGCCGGAATACGCAGGGCGTCAAACTGATCCGTTTGGATGAGAACAGTTCTGTTGCTACAGTTGCCAAAGTTGAGAAGGATGAAGAAAAAGAAGAAGATGAGATTCCTGTTGATCTGACAGAAGAATCGGCTGATGTAGTTACCGGAGAGTCTTCTGAAGAGAACGAATCCGAAAGCGATAACGAAAACAATAACGAATAATTCAAGAAATCACTCTCCTTCCCGGAGGGTGATTTTTTTGGTTCTGGATTCTTCAATCCTTTAAAGCGCTAAGAGGGAAAGTAACTTTTAATACTTTAAAGATTTAAACTGAAAAGGAAGAATAACTTTTTATTTTAAAACGGTGCGAAGATGGTTATTTGTCTGGTAAAATAAAGAAATGAACACTGGACAGAGGTGATATTTATGAGAATCAAAGTACGCGAGGTAGAAGAAGGCTGCATCCTCAATCAGGATATCTTAGGGATGACTTCACTGCCCATCATCCCGAAGAAAACAGTCATTCATGATATACATATTAAAGTACTGAATTCTTTTCTTATTGAAGAAGTATCTGTAGAAAGAATCAAGGCAGACGGAACTCCATTCTATCCTGCACATGCAGGAGAAGAGGAAGAGGATAAAGGCAAACCTGCCAAGCCTCAAAGGCGTAACAGTGATTTCCTGAATTTATACCTGAATACGGTACAAGAGTTTAAAAGCGAATTCCAAAACTGGCAGTCAGGAATGCCGGTTTCCATCTCGAAAATCAGGAGCATCATTCTGCCTCTGCTGGAACTGGTAGAGAAGAACCCAAAAATATTGCCCACCTTCATCAATATACTTCAAAAAAGGATTATATTTATCATCATCCACTTGCAACCGGGCTGATGAGCGGGTTGATGGCCAAAAGGCTTGGCATGGATACCGGGAAAAAGATTCAAGTGACCCTTGCCGGAGTACTGGCTGATTGCGGCATGGCCAAAATTCCATTGTCTATCCTCACTAAGGAGACAGCCTTGACAGAGTCTCAATTTAAAGAGATCAAGATGCACCCCGTCTATAGCTACAAGATGGTCAAGGATATCTCTCTCCTCAAACCAGAGACCAAGCTGGCTATATTCCAGCATCATGAGAGACTGGATGACAGCGGTTATCCAACTGGGGAAAATAAAGAAAGAATTCATTTATTTTCAAAAATTATCGCTGTGGCTGATGTATTCCATGCTATGACTTCTGAAAGAATATACAGAAGCAGGCAGCTGCCGTTTCAGGTCTTGGAGCAAATCAAGGAAGACCACTTCGGAAAATATGACATCCAGGCGGTACAGGCACTTATAGATATCATTACAGACCTCTCAATTGGGACGGAAATACGTCTTTCTAATGGAGAAGAGGCGGAAGTCATGTTCCTCACAAGGGAAAATCCAACCCGCCCGCTTATACAAGTTAAATCCACCGGGACCATTATGGACCTTGCGAAAAGACGAGATCTGTTTGTAGAAGAAGTTCTCTCGTAAAGTATAGAGATAGAGGCGGGTCAGTGTGCTGCTGATCCGCCGTTTCGTTTGAAGAAGAATCCATATAATTAGTGTGTTGATGTTAACTAAAGAAGAAATAACTCTTAGCCATAGAAAAAAATCTAAATGAATGATTATTTTTACTTGTATTCAATAGATGATGTATGTATAATGAATCTCGTTGGCAAAAAAGCCGGCAGAATGTTTTTCCAAAAAGTTATTGACAATATAACAAGGTAAATGTTATATTATAAAAGTCGCTTATGACAAGCGCACATTGAACATTGAAAACTAAACAACTCAAAACGTCAACGTTAAACTAGTAAGAACA
>NZ_NIJF01000083.1 GCF_003316765.1 Bacillus sp. P14.5
ATGTACCCACCTCACTCTTCTGGATACATGAGTTATCAAAAAGCACTCGCTCATGTATCCACCTCACTCTTCTGGATACATGAGTTACACCAAAAGCGCTCTCTTATGTATCCACTCCACCCTGCTGGATACATGAGTTACCCCAAAAGCGGTCGCTCATGTATCCACTTCACTCTTCTGGATACATGAGTTACACCAAAAGCGCTCTCTTATGTATCCACTCAACCCTGCTGGATACATGAGTTATCAAAAAAGCACTCGCTCATGTATCCACTCCACCCTGCTGGATACATGAGTTATACAAAAAGCGCTCGCTCATGTACCCATTTAAGTTATTTAAGGAGTACGCCTTTTGCATCGATCTCATTAATTAGCTAATTGGTTAAAGACCTAACTTTATGGTAAATGCTAATCTCAACGGGAATTGTCACGCCGAATAAATCGACATAATTCGGGTTGTGACAGTCACGCGATGCATTATATGTGACAAAATGCTTAATGGAAGATATTCTATTAATATCTGATAGGAATAGTCCCCTTTATTCCCCTTACCAACACATTAAAGGAGGTGGTTAGTATGAAGGTTGTTTTGGCCTCCCCTAGTTTTCATCAGCAGCGGGGAAATACTGTGACGGTTCAACGGATTGCCGACGGACTCGGGCTCGCGGGTGTAGAAACCGAAATCATTTCTATCGAAGATCATCCGGAGATTTCGACATTCCCTGAAAGCGATTTGATTCACGGTTTTCATGCTTATAAATTTTTTACTTATAAAAAGAAGATGAAAGGAAGTCATCCCCCTTTTGTCATCACAATGACCGGGACCGATATCAACCACGATCTATATGATAGACAAAGACGTGATACTGTCATCCAGTGCTTAATGGAAGCAGCCGTCATAACCGTATTTGATAAAGAAGCAAAAGAAACTCTTATTAGAGAGACTGAAGTCAAAGCATCGAAGGTCCATGTGATCCATCAGGGAACAAGCTCTTTAAAAGCCTCCCAAACCGAGATACAAAAAGAAGAGAATGTCTTTCTTTTTGTCCTTCCAGCCGGGATTCGAAAAGTGAAAAATATACCATTTGCCATCTATGCATTAAATAAGCTGCGTTCAAGGTATCCTCAAATCAGGCTCTTGCTCGTTGGGCCTGTTATTGTGCAGGATGAAGGAGAACTAGTAGAGAAGCTCGCAAAAGAAAATAATGAATGGATTTCCTATATCGGGCAGCTGCCACATCGGGAAATGGGGGCCGTTTATGAACATGCGGATGTTGTACTGAACACTTCTCATTCTGAAGGGCAGCCAGCAGCCATTCTCGAAGCAATGGAAAGAGGACTTCCAGTCATAGCTTCTGATAACACAGGGAACCGCAATATCGTCACACATGGAATGACGGGCTTTGTATACACTAATGAAATCGAATTCCTTGATTATGCGGAAATTTTGCTCAATAATAACGAAATGAGGCATGAATTTGGCAGTTCAGCCAAATCTTACATACTCCGCTATCATTCCAGGGAGTATGAGACCCAAACCCTGCTCTCCATTTACGAGGGGGTCCTCATGGAACAAAAATCTCACAAAATTGAAATGAATAAGGAGTGATCCGATTATGACAAATAAAGACATCTTCAAGTTGACATCATTGTCTACTAAAGGCGGCTGAGGATGCAAAATTGGTCCTGAAGACCTGGCGCAGGTTCTGCGTCATTTGCCTCGATCTGTTGAAGATCCCAATTTACTTGTCGGCCTTGATACATCCGATGATGCCGGCGTATATAAGATCAATGAAGAAACAGCACTGGTTCAAACCCTGGATTACTTTACACCAATTGTGGACGACCCTTATATGTTCGGCCAGATTGCTGCTGCTAATGCCCTAAGCGATGTTTATGCAATGGGCGGCAAGCCGATCACCGTTATGAATATTGTCGGCTTCCCTATTTCCACTTTAGATAAAAGCATCCTGGCTGATATTCTTTCAGGTGCTTCTGATAAAGTAGTTGAATCTGGAGCTGTCCTGGTTGGAGGCCACTCCATTGATGACCAGGAGCCAAAGTTTGGTTTATCCGTTACCGGGGTTGTACATCCTGACCGCATACGCTCCAATGCCGCGGCTCAGCCCGGAGACAAACTGATTCTGACGAAACCTATTGGTGTTGGGATACTGACGACAGCCATTAAGAACGACAAGCTTCCTTCTGAAAACATCCAGGAAGTCATGGAGACTATGGCTGCCTTGAATAAAGACGCTGCAGAAGCAATGGAAGCTTTTCCTGTCAATGCATGTACAGATGTAACAGGCTTCGGTCTTCTCGGACATGCAATGGAAATCGCTGAAGGAAGCAAGAATGGCATCACGATTGAAAAAGATGCAGTGCCGGTCCTTGCGATGACCAAAGAACTAGCGCAGCAAAACATTATTCCAGGCGGCAGCCGTAAAAATCACAAATGGCTTGCAGACAGAGTTGATTATGATGCATCCATTTCTGAAATTGATCAGTTGATTCTTTGTGACGCCATCACCTCCGGCGGCCTGCTGATCTCGGTTCCAGAGGAACATGCAGAGGCGCTGAATTCGGCCTTAAAAGAGAAGAATCTAAATTCAGCAATCATTGGAACTGTTACAAGTGAAAATCCAGGCAGGATTAATGTGAAATAATAAAAAGGGCTCCTATCGAGTCCTTTTTTACAGAATACTTATAGAAGACTTCCTAACTGTTTTTTTAAAAAGGCTCTTTTCGTAAACTTTGTTGCTATTTTTAAAAATTTTCGTAAGCTAATGCTATTAACCACCGGAATTACAGTGATAAGCAAGAAAGAAAAGAGCTTCTCACCCTGTTAAGAGAGAAAAACTTTAGTATCCAGGGATATCCGAAAGCAACAATATATGCGAAAACAAGCTTTTAAAGGAGGAAGTAACTACTTTTAAAGAGGTGCAGCGATGAAAAGAAGCCTATTTCTTACACTATTGATTTTCCTTTCCTTGATAATTTCCGCTTGCGGCAATGCAAATGAAAACCACAGCGGGAATAACGAAAATGCAGACTATACTGATGAAGCAACTGAGAGCGAAGCCTTTACCATAGGGGTTATTCCTGCTCAAACGGAAGGCTCCATGGAAGGGGCAATGGATAAACTGCAAACTTTCCTTACCGATGAAATGGGCAGAGAGGTCGATGTGGAAGTCTACCCTGATTATAATGGAGTTGTAGAAGCGATGAATTATGACAAAATTGATATGGCCTATTTTGGTCCGTTATCTTATGTCATCGCACATGAAAAAAGTGGTGCAAAAGCCATCATTACACAGTTAATTGACGGTGAACCATTCTACCACTCTTACATCATCACGCATAAGGATAATCCTTGGAACTCGTTGGAAGAGTTACTTGAAGACAGTTCTGAAGTGAACTTTGCCTTTGGTGACCCTAACTCTACTTCAGGCTCTTTGATTCCTTCTATTGAACTGAAAGACCGAGGGGTATACCAGTCTGAAGATGAATATGATTTTGAATCTGTTCGTTTCACTGGTTCACATGATGCAACTGCATTAGGTGTGCTGAATAAACAAGTTGATGCAGGAGCCATCGACAGCGCGATCTATAATCAGCTTGTTGATTCCGGCAAAGTGGATGGTGAGCAAATTAAAACTATTTGGGAATCTGAGCCCCTTTTCCAATATCCGTGGGCAGTCCACCAGGATACCGATGAAGAAACGATTGAAGCGTTGCGCACAGCCTTTTTGGGTATAGAAGACCAGGAAGTGCTGGATGCCTTTGGAGCTACAGGTTTTACTGAAGCGAGCAATGAAGACTATGACAGTATCCGGCAGGCAGCCCTTAAAGAGGGACTTATTGAAGAATAGAGTGATTAGGCGTGTGGTTTAAAAAGAGAAGCATCTTCACTTTTCTTATATTGATGTTCTTTGTTTACGTCAGTATGAGACTGACAGAGTTCGATTTATCGAAGTTTAAAGATTTCCGCAATATGATTGACTTTTTATCTCAATGGTTCCCCATGGACTTTTCCCTTTTGCCCAATATGATTGAAGATGGACTGGAAACATTGGCAATGGCGTTTTTAGGAAGCTTTTTCGGTCTCCTGGTCGCCTTGCCTTTAAGTTTTATTTCAGCCAAGAATACGTCTCCGTCCTCCCTTCTTTATCATTCAGCCAGAGTGGGTTTGAGTTTTGTCCGTTCGGTACCTGAGATCGTTTTTGGTTTGATACTTCTTACTGCATTAGGCTTGGGACCCTTTCCTGCGGTGATTGCCATCATGATTCATAATATTGGAGTTCTTGGAAAACTTATATCTGAATTAATCGAAGCATCTGATTCAGGTCCGCAAGATGCAATGAAGGCTGTGGGAGCAAGAAAATGGTTTGCTTATTTCTTCAGTATTCTGCCCCAAATCTGGCCGAATGTGCTTTCACATTACTTTTACAGGTTCGAAGTGGCCATCAGGACTTCACTAGTTCTGGGATTCATCGGTGGCGGCGGTATCGGTCAGAGATTATTTAACGATTTTAAAACCTTTCAATATTCATCCGTTTCACTGGACGTACTGATCATTATGATCATGGTCATTGCGGTTGACTTTTTAGGCAGTTATGTGCGAAATAAAGTCATTTAGGAGGCAGAAGACATGTTAACGATTAAAGATATAAGTGTTCATTACAGAGGATCAAATCAGCCAGCGCTGTCTTCTGTCAATCTTTCCTTTCAGCAAGGAGAGTTTATTTGTATATTAGGAAAAAGTGGTGCAGGAAAATCCACTCTGATTCGAACGATTAACGGCCTGCAGCCTGTTTCAGAAGGAAATGTGTTCTGGAATAGCCGGCCTCTTACTGCCAATAATGAAGAGGAAGCCAGGAAGGTCAGAAGAGAAATGGGCATGATTTTTCAGCATTTCAATCTGGTCCCCCGCCTTTCTGTCATGCAAAATGTGCTGACCGGTATGTTCGGTTACCGCCCCACTTTTAAAAACCTGGTTGGATGGTTTACAGCCGAAGAAATCCAGAGAGCCAACGCGGTCATCTCTGAAGTCGGTCTTTCTGAGTTCACTGAGCGACGGGTGGAACATTTAAGCGGCGGCCAAAAACAGCGGGTCGGAATCGCACGTGCACTTGTTCAGAATCCGAAGGTTCTTCTCGGTGATGAACCGGTCGCCAGTCTTGACCCCGGAACATCCAATCATATCTTCTCCTTGATTAAACAGATGCATGATCAGCATAATTTGCTGACCATCATCAATGTTCATGATGTATCTCTTGCCAAAAAATATGCAGACCGAATCATCGCATTGAAAGACGGCTTGGTGATTTTTGATGGCAAGGCATCTCAATTCACGGAGAAGGAATACATGGAGACCTACGGAGCGGAGAATTACCAGCATGTTTAACGGGAAGGAGCCTGCCTTATGCATAGAAGTCCTTGAGTAGTTGATTCCACGAGGGTCGTGTACGACTCTATTGATGAAAATATCATAACAATGCTTCCACCTAATGAGAAAAAGACGGTGATGCTGACCTTTGATGATGGTCCAGGAAGAGCGCTACCCAGGATTCTGGAAATTCTTCATCAAGAGGAAGTCAAAGCTGCCTTTTTCTGGCAGTCCCGCCTCCTCCACCATCAACGGCCTTGGAAGGAAGTTATAAAGGCTGGTCATATCATTGGCAGTCATTCCTGTAAGCATAGAAATCTCTCAAGGCTTTCTTTCCAAGAACAACACTCCGATCTTTCCAGGTGCAAGGAAACCATTCAAAAAATCATCGGGCAGCCTATAAACTACTTTCGCCCCCCTTTTGGACAATATAATGGCGATACCTTGAGAGCAGCCAGGGAGTTGGGGATGCAAGTCGTAATGTGGAGAATTGCTTCACTAGACTGGGAACTGAAAGCTGATCCCCCAAAAATCGTCGACTATGTGATTGACAATTTGGAAGACCGTGCAATCCTTCTTTTGCATGAATTACCGCAGACGGTAGAAATACTGCCTTTATTAATCTCGCAGATCAAACAAGCAGGCTACCAATTCGGCCTCCTTGATTAGAGAAAATGATTAGATACGCCCTATCAATATCAAAGATGTACTAGTATGGAGGCTTGTTTTCCAGCCGGAGCGTACAATGGAGGGAAATATCGAACAAACAACGCAGTTTAAACAGGGATACTCGGTTTGTAGTGATTTTCATATGTATTGCCCCTAAGATGTAAGGGCGGTTAATTTCAAAAATCAATGACTCGCCCTCCTCCTTGACTAACCATTCGATTGGGAAGATATGTTGGACAGTAACGAAATCATTACAATGCTTTTTCTATAAGCTTTAACGGGAATGAATGTTTTCCACTTCCCCATTAGACAGTTTCAGAGTTTCTATAATAAATATTTTTTCTCTTCAGTTATCACTAGATGCTGTCACACAGACTAGCATTCGGTTTAGCAAAAATGTTTCATATATGCCGCTTTACTCTGGCACATTAGTAATTTACATAGTCAGCCCTTTCAGATTATAATAATTAACTGCAATGCTTCTTCCTATAAAATGATTGATTTTTCACCCCTATATACTATTTGATGGGAGGCTAAAGAATGACAGTCTTTGATAAGAATATAAATGGTTCAGAATTTCATTGGGATATGGAAAAAGGAGAATTTCAATTTGAGAATGATGAAGTCGTATTATTCTGGGTTAATACAGCCTTCAAAACCCTCCTTGATTCTATTGAAGAAATAGCTGGAGAAAAAGAAGCTAAGCTTGTGCTGGAAACTGCAGGATACCGGACCGGCATTACTGTAAGCAAGTTTTACAGCGAGACCATAGGAAAAGCGGAAGAAATCTTAAAAAAGCTCCCAAATACCTACTTGACGGCGGGTTGGGGCAAAACAGATATCGTTTCGGTTTCCTTTGAAGAAAAGACAGCTGTGATACGAGTACAAAATGGCTGGGAGTATAAGGTGAATACAGCTCAGGAAAAAGATCATGAAGGGACCTTCCTTCCTGGTCATTGGGCTGGTGTATTTTCAAGTTTATTCGGGGAAACGGTCTGGTACGAGGTTACCAAGAGCCAGATTGCAGGCGACGAGTGTAGTGAATATAGGTTCTATCCTTCATCAGTGACTCCTTCGCTGAATGTGAATACCTTGATTACAGAACAGAAAAAGGCAGCACAAGCGGAATTGGATACTATCACGAGAGAAAGGACGGAATTTTTGTCGGAAACAATTAAAGAAATTTCTTCTCCCATCATTCCCGTGATGGAGTCGATCTTGGTTGTTCCTTTGGTAGGACCTTATAATGAGCTAAGAGCTGAAGAACTGCTGGACAGGACATTGTTGAATCTTCCTCGTTATAAAGCTACACATCTGATTGTCGATTTAACGAGCCTTAAAGGGGTGGATGATTACACTCTTACTTTTATTGATAAATTTGTACAGGCAACCTCCATTTTAGGAACAAAGTGCATACTGGTTGGAATTTCCGCGGAACTCAGCATGCAAATCACAAACCGGGGCCACAAGATCAACAGGGTTCCTTGCTTTTCCATCCTTCAGCAAGGCGTTATGCATGCACTAGATGAACTTGGTTTTGAACTTTCAAAGAAATAATCCCCAAACAAAAAGAGCATTAAATCAACATAATTTAGTGCTCTTTCCTTGTTTAAAGAATATCAGGTTCCTTGCATCTATTCTTTCTACCTAAGATTTCAAAGAACCAGCACGCTTTCTATTACACTACAGTATAAGGGTCCAGCTGCCCTGTTCCTTTATCCCTTCCTTTTCGCCAGTTCAGCCCGGTTATGGGCGAGTGGCGGCTGTTCGAGCCAACCATTCTCAATCAACAGTTGTGCGCCTTCATTCGCATATAATCCTATTTCCGCCAACAGGCGTGTATAATCCAACGCGATATCCCTTCGCTGTGTGACAGCTAAACCTGCACCATAGAAACCGATGGAGGCAGAAACAAGCAGCACGATATGATTCAGCATCAACTTTTCTGAATAAGGAGACGTAATAGAATCGGTTACTTCAGAGGCAAGTGTCGGTGGTGTAGACAGGTCCGATTTCTGCAAGATGTCCCTGAAGACAGAATAATGCTTTTCGCAAATGTCTTTTCCCAGCAAAAAGAATTTTTGAACCGGCTTGGATTTGCATACTTGTCCAAAGGCTATCTCCAATGTAATTTTCACTACAGTTTTCTGCACGTTGTAACTGATTCCGCTGATCTCAGATGCCGTGAGAGGACGTTTCTTCGCAAACCATCCTGCCATATAACGCTGCTGGTCGATCATATCCACCCCATTAGGAATATCTATATTGGGCGGTCTTGTGTATATTCCCTTTTTCAGCATAAGATCAAGAATTCTCTTGTAGAGCTTCATCGTAGCGTAATTGCACTCAGTAAAGTAATCAATCTGATCTTCCCTTGCAGAAGTACCTACTGCACCCGAATACCCTGTCATGCCATGAAGTGTCATAACATGCATATAAACAAGCAAGAATTTGTCTGTGAACAATGCAGGGGCATTCATATTGACATCATCATCTAATGTAAAACCTTTAGGAACCGGGTAATCTTCTTTGTTAAAAAATTCAGTGATGCTCACCAAATGGGTTTTCGCCATTGAAATGGCTTGGTCAATAACTTCTTTAATTTCTTCATCATTTACCTTGCTGACTGCATGTGACAATATACAAATCGAAAGAGAATCATTTATGTACTGCGTCCACAGGTTAGCTATCTCGGCAGAGGAAAGTGATACGTTGTGGCTAGCGTTTTCCAAGTCAAAAACCTCCAATCCACTAATTCTATTTATATAATTTACCTCCTTTCTCTTTATCATTCACTTTTCCCCTCAATTTTTAACTGTTAGTTATAATATAGCCATGGAGGGAAAAGTAAAGATGGACACCATTTAAACGCAGGTTGTATTATGCGCTGCCAAATTAAAACATACCAGCATAGCTATTAAAGAACGATAAAATTAAGGAGGCTGTTTCATGAAAAAATGGGCTTTTGTCTCGGATTTCGACGGTACTATCTCCGAACAGGATTTTTATGATCTTGTGATAGAAAAATATTTCGAAGAAGGAAGAGCGTTATACACTCAATGGAAGAACGGCGAAATGAAGGATATTGAATTTCTAGGAGAAGTCTTTAAAAATATCAATGAGAAAGAAGAAAATCTCATAAAAGAAATACAGAATATACCGATCGATGAATTTGCGATGGGTTTTATTAAAAAAGTTCAGCAGCATGGCGGTGACTTCTTTATTCTTAGCGCTGGCACCGACTATTACATCCAGCACTTACTCGCCCACTATGGAATCGAAAATGTGAAAATTTATTCCAACGAAGGCTATTTTGAGAATGAAGGCGTTCACCTAAACCTGGATGAATCCCACCCTCACTATCATGAACGGTATGGAATTGATAAGTCCATCGTGATTCAGGATTTACAAAAAGAGTATGAAACGGTTCATTTCATCGGGGACAGTGAGCCGGATACACATCCTGCCATGCATGCGGATCTTGTGTTTGCCAAAAAAGCCTTGCAGGATATGCTGCGTGAAAAGGCTATACCTTTTGTTGCAGTGAAAACTTTTCAGGAAGTAGATTCATATTTGGACAAAGAGGGCTACTTTTAAAAACAAAGGACCGGGGATATCCCGGTCCTTATAACATATTTGTGCTCTTACATGAAGAAGATAAATGTGATTGAAGACTTCCAATTAATATGCCGAAAGAATTCCTGTTAATTTCAAAAAAACCCTCACTGAAAGCGAGGGAGATTTTAATGAATTCAATTGGCAGCCCTTAAGCATGTTCCTTTCTTATCTCGACGAGTAAATCCCTTCAACTTTGTAAGCGACGGCTTCCGTAAGCTCAGTCGTCATCTCCGGCAAAATTGAATTCAGTAATGGGTTTACCATCTTGGCAAGCGGACCCTCTGCATTAATCTCCAGGTATCCAGTCATATTTGATGAATTAACGCCGATCGCTTCTGCCTGAAAGTAACCATGTCCATGGAACCTCTCATTCATACCGGTTAAATTAAATGTCACCATGGAAGGCTCTTTCCAGTCGATTATATCCACTTTTAAGTGAATCTTCTTCTTTAGAAAACCTACTTCTGTCTTGAATTTCCAAGTTGATTCCCTCTCATTAAAAATCTCATGTTCCATATAACCTGGAACCAAGGGCGCCCATATATCCATTACACTGACAAATTTCCAAAGCTCCTCCACCGAAGCTTCCACTTGCATTTTATGAAGGCCAGACGGCATACGATCTCCTCCCAGATGTCTTCTTGCGCTACTGTATATTCATATTATTTAAAGCAAAGGTTATTACAGGAATACTGGCCGTTCCCGAGAATAATGCTTATTACATTACATGCTTAAAGCGTCCAAAATTCCCCCTGCCTGATTTGATTCAGCACGTTATAGGAAATGCATACGTTTTAATGGAAGAGAATTTGATACAGCTCTGAGAAGATGAACAATGAAAAGTAAACAGAAAAAAAGAGAGCTGATCAGCTCTCTTTCACCTAATTAATTCTTAGTCTTCAATAACAACCTTTTGCATTACATCGCCATTTTTCAGGGATCTTGCTGTTTCAAGACCGGAAGTCACTTTACCGAATACAGTATGAACACCGTTCAAATGAGGTTGAGGCTCATGAACAATAAAGAACTGGCTTCCGCCTGTGTCTTTTCCTGCATGTGCCATAGAAAGAGATCCAGCTTCATGCTTATGAGGGTTTCCTTCTGTTTCGCAAGGGATCGTGTAGCCGGGACCGCCTGTACCTGTTCCTTGAGGACACCCTCCTTGGCTTACAAAGCCAGGGATGACACGGTGGAATGAAAGACCATCGTAGAAACCTTCTTTCGCAAGCTTAGAGAAATTCTCAACTGTACCTGGTGCTTCATTCGGAAATAGGTCAAATTCAACCTTTTCACCATTCTCAAATTGTATGTATCCTTTTTTAGCCATCGTTATAACACTCCTATTCATTAGAAATCAATTATTATAATACCATGATTTTCATCAGAAGAAAAAGATTGTGAAGGATTTCAGGGAAATCGGCGGCAAGCAGCACCGATTTATCCTGTCTTTCCTACTATCCACCGACTTAGTTTTCCTTCTCTTTCGGCCACATCTGAGCATCGGCTTCTACCAATCCAAGCAGTCTCTCTCTTCTTTTCACGAGATTCGATTCAGCAATATTGAATTCTTGATTGGGTTTCACCGGCAGCCCCTCGTCGCGAAGGAACTCTAATTTCATAGGCGGCGGCGTTTGAATCGCGGGCTTGAAAAATACTTTATGAAGGGTTTCCATATAGTCGTTGACACTGGACCTGGCTTGTTTCATCCATACCTTATTTGGCTTGTATTCATCTTCTACACCGTATTCATAAACCGTTAAGGCCTCATCCAAAATAGCCAGCGCCACCGCGGAAGATTCACTGTTTTTCTCTGAATGGTAATAATGCAAAATGGGATACGCTTTATGCTGCTGTGTCAGAATGCTTAATTGCGAAGACAGGTCCTTCAGCAGGAAGTCGATGCTGTGAAAGTTCTGCCCGTTCCAGCTTTGTTTCACGAGGGAAACCCAATTTGTTCCTTGTCCAGTTACATTCTTGGCAAAAGAGCGTTTCTGGACGACTCCGCTGAGTACCGATACGACATAGGAAACAGACAAAGTTATGAACAGCATCCCGCTCCCTGTAGCAACAGTTGTAACTAACTGCCAGGTTCCTTTTTGTGGAACATAGTCTCCTATCCCCAGAGTGAATAGGGTAAAGCCTACATAGTAAACTCTTTCCATCCATGACGTTACCGGAGTCATATCTGGTGTAAGAAGAATCGATCCAGCATCGGCTGAAAACACCAGCGTCCAGCCAACCCATAGCAGCAGAATCCAGCTTATCAATGTAAGCGACAAAACCACAGGGCCGGCCAGCCTCAAAAGATTAAAGTGTTTAGTGCTCACTTTTCTTAAGATGAACCAGCACATTTTTCCCATTCGCCTTGATAAAGGTCCTCCTCCTCCATCGACCCAGATGGTTGTCCATAATAAATCGACAGCCACAAGGAAAAGAACCGATATCCCCAAAAAAAGATATAGTTCATTCAATCCTGATCTTCCTTTCCTTTGATGCACGTTGTTCCTGATAATTGTTTAAAATACCCGCTGTCCTGTGTTAACAAACATTATTTGGAAAGGTAAGTATTTCCCCTTCATGTGTTAACTTATTTATGATAGGGTATAATACAGTAAGGCTCCTCCCGAATTCTTATCGCTTGTTGCGGGACACTTAACCACTGTACGGATCGGGAGGGGCCTTACTGCCATCATACATACGACAGGAAAAGCTTGCGGTCACTTGTCCGCAAGCTTTTTTGGTATACATTCAAAAGACATCATTCATCTTGTTCAGCAGATAACAGATTTTCACAGCAATTTAGACGACACTTTCCAGTTGCATGCTGCTTGTTCTTCTAAAATTTAGATACTCGACGAATACACGATATCTTCTATCAAAAATTTGAAGTGACGCAAAAAGCTTCCTCCTACATATTTACCCCTTTTGTCTGATAAGAAGCACCATCATCATTCCAAACAGGCCTATCACACCCACCAGTGCACCTGTCAATGCAAAGGGCAGGCTATCCCACCCGCCAAAAAAAGCTGCAGACAGCAGGGCAAACAGTCCCCCTGCCAATGCAGCCACATAAAATGCGGCAAATCTCTTGGATTTTTTCACATTCCGGGTCAACGCCAAAGTAACAATCAACAATAAAACACTTCCAATAACCAGCATGTTAACCCTCCTTTAAATAATGTTTAGTTGAAGGACTGCCTTTAGTTCAAAAGATAATATGTAAAAAAACTAAGAAAAAGGAATGGAGAAATATCTCCACTCCATTATTGTATCCAAGTTACAGCATCTGTGTGATGATCTTTATCAAAGTGTTTCACTTCTAAATTCGGCATCATATCTTCAATCTTTGCACCCATCTCAAGCAGTTTCTTGTCGCTGACTACTGCTACTTTATTGAATTCATGCATATGATCTTTTCCGAATAGAAAATCCTCTTTCAGCGCTTTCATGGAGAAATCCATATCATTCACGACTAATAGAAGATTCATATCCTCATTAGGTGTTTTTTTCTCGTGAAAAGCTTTTTCAAATTCCTTCATATCATCTTTCGTGTAATCTCCTGTTACTTCAACTTCCATAAGATCATTTCTTCCACTAGGGATAATGGTAATCATATTCATTCCTCCTTAATCGGTGTCTTCTTCCGTTTATACCCTACATTTCTAAGGAGTTAAACTTCACCAACACATCAAAAAAGGGGGAGGACTAGTCTGCCTTCACTCCTGCTTCTACATAACTTCTAATCAACAGCCATTTTCCATCAATTTTCTTAAATGTATCAAAAAATAAATTCGCCGTCTCCAATGGCTTGCCATCAATGATCATTGAAGCCGATATTATCGCCATCGCCTCATCATCCCGCAATGAAGTGGTCCATAAAGTTTTCAGAAGCCATTTAGAGCCGCTTTCCTTCGCATAAGAAAATCCCTGCTCCCACCCTTGAAGCGATTCCTCATAACCAAAATCCATGATTTCCCCATTGGATGTAACTTCCCTTGCCTTGTAATCCCTTGACATTGCTGCTGCAAGCCTTTCCAGATCTGAAGAGCTCCATATCTCCATAAAATCCTCAATAAATGATTCAAACTTCATTTTCATTCTCCTTTCTATTAAACTATGAAACGAGATTCCTCAAAAGTCAGTCAGGTAAATATTAACATATTTGAGTGGTCGATAAACACCCTTAGCTCAGCACCTGCCTGATATCAACTGTTGCAGGATTATTCCTAGAAACGGCAAGTTTCCTCCTTAGCTTTTCAGGTCCTTATTGAAATATCTCCTGAATTTCTATAAAAGCAACTAGTTTTTAATACGAGTCTCCATCTTCCTCTGACAATCGATAAACTGCTTCCCATTAAAGTTCATCTTGTAAATATCCGGCATCTCCAGCCTCTTCCAGAATTCAAAATCGTATACTTGATCAAAATAATTCATGATCAATACCATGAGATTCCCATGTGTGCCTATGACTACATTCTTTTCCTTATATTCCTCAAGAACTTTTAGAAGAGATTGAACCCCTCTGTCTTGTGCAGCCAGATTGGATTCGCCCCCTTCCCAGGAGAAGGTCCAGTCCTCCCATGCCTTGCTCATGACTGTTTGAAAATCTGCTGCTGGCGCTTCAGTTAACGTACGCTCTTTAAAATCCTCAATATGTTGGATTTTCTTTCCGTAATAGTCAGCAGCACCCTCAATCGTTTGAACTGCCCTCAGATAAGGACTCGATAGAAAAACATCAATATTCTCTCCTGCCAGTACTTCCGTAATTTGATCTCTGTCTGCGAACCCCTTATCCGACAAGGGCCTCTCCAGTTCATCCGGTGTATATACCGAATGTGCATGCCGAACAAAGTAAATAGTAGTAGCCATGAATAGCTCCTTTCATACAAATGTATTCCATTTATAGTACGAAACACCCGCTGCATAGATTCAGCTTTAAACTATAAGTGAGGAGGGCTGTGATTTATACAGCTTAAATTACATATTTTAAAAATTGGTGCTGTTTAAGGTGCATTTATACAGCACCTTCTTATTCAAATCAGAATGTGATGCTGTTTAAATTGCTTTTAAACAACACGATAACTTACAAATCTAAATGTGATGCAGTATAAAGTGCATTTATACTGCACGATCTGTAACAAATCAATATTTGATGCTGTTTAAAGTCCATTTATACTGCACGAAGACCTACAAAACAAAATATAATGCCGTTTAAATTGCTTTTATACAGCACGATAACTTACAAATCAATATTTGATCCTGTTTAAACTGCGTTTATACAGCACATAAAGTCTCGGCTAAAATGTATGCCCATCCAAATACTTCAACAAGCAATAGTCCACCTTATCGATATGTTCCTCTAACCGCGAAAAATCCCACAGGAGGATTTTAGTAGTTTCTTCATTGTTTCTGAACGGCAGGAGTCTTTCCATAGCACCAAGGAAAACAGGATTATATTTTACAGAACCGTCCTCTTTTCTGACTTTCATCAAACCTAGAAATTCTAATTCATCCGGTTTTTGCCCCGTTTCTTCGAACAACTCCCTGAATGCGCAGTCTGAAATAGTTTCTTCCTTTTCCCTTTTCCCCGCAGGAAGTTCCCATTGGTTTCTCCACTTATTAAAGCAGAGAAGATAATCGCCATTCACTTTGATGACTGCAAACGATCCTGCCAAAGGTTGAAAGCGATCTATCCTGTCTTCATTTATATGCATGAATTCCAGGAACTCCTGTCCGTTATCCTTCTCATTGATCAATGGATTTCTCTCCTTTTTCTATATAAAAACTGGATTTAGAAGGGGTGCTGATCAACCCTATCAAAACAACAGAGACGAGGAGCATGAGAATCGATGCAGTAATAATACTATAACGAAGCGGAAACACATCTCCTGTAAAACCAATCAGCATAATGAAGACAATTTGAAGGATACTTTGAAGCATGCCGAATAGACTTGTAAACCTTCCCATCAAGTCAAAAGGGACATTGTTTTGGTAAAAGGTCATGAAGCCTGTCCCCCAAAAAGGATTGAAAAACCCTAGAATTAAAAATCCGGCTGCCACTGACCAGAAAGAGAAGGAAAACGCGTAAAATAGATAACCTGCTGACACTAGTAAAAATCCAGAACTCATCAAGACTTTGACCGAAAGCTTTGCCGATAGTGCGGAAACGACAGAAGCGCCCACTATTGAACCAATGCCTGTTATGCTGATTAAGAAACCGTATTCTGCCTCAGTAAGAAGCAGAATCTCCCTGGTAAAAACCACTTCCTGTGCATCCATGCCAAGAGCAATCACCATGAAAAATTGAGATAAAAAGTAAATGGCAGCAATGTAACCATGCTTGCGGGAAAACAGGTACACGACCCTCCAGTCCTCTCTTAACACGCCCAGTGTAATTTTCGTTCTTTCCAACTCAGCTTCCACATCTGGAAGTGCATTAAGCATCACTGCTGAGATTAAAAAAGATACTGAGTTAATCCAGATCGATGCCTCAACAGATGCAAAAAGAATGAGCACTCCCGAAATAGCTGGTCCCACCAAGAAGGCACTCGAGGTAATCAAGCTTCTGAATGAATTGAACCGTTTTCTGTCGGCTTCCGGTACGAGAGCTGTTATGTATGCAATAGATGCAGGCTCAAAAAATGCTTTTGACAGAGATAAGAAGAATAGAACTACGTAAATTAAATAAACAGATTCACAAAATGGAATTAGAGCAACTAACAAGGCACGTGCAATATCAGTGCCGATCATTAGTTTTCGTTTATTCATTCTGTCAACGATGCTTCCAGACCAGAATTTTGTAAGAAGAGAAGCCGCCGGTCCGATGATCCACAGACCTGCTACAGCAGCTGCAGAGCCTGTTAGCTGCAAAACCAGAATATTGATCGCCACGAGATAGATGAAGTCGCCAAAGGTCGAAATGCCGAGTCCAAATAACAACAAATTATTTTTGTTAAGCAAAGTAATAAGAAATCCCCCATGCAAATGCGTCTTTCTCACTAATTCTTCTATGAATTCGTGGATTCCTGTCTGGATAGGAAACCTTCACCAATTTGCCATAATCAATTAATGAAATTTGAGCGTATGTGGGATTCCATCTGTTCATGGTTCTCCTGTCGCATTTTGTCATATAGCCTATGTATGTACTAAGGTAAATGGCGAGCAGGCAGCCTTTAATCTCCCAGCCTCAAAGCATTATCGTCAAAAATTCCCTGTCTTCCATAACCAGGTCGTAAGGCGATTTTATGATGGACCATTGAACATTTCTCTTCTTAGAAATTTCCAGGTCTTCTTTACCGGTCAGGGAAGTGAAGTATTCTAAAATACCACTGGCTTGAAGAGCTCCCTCCATATATCCATAGAGTATTTTTAAGCACTTCTCCTCTGCCTGTGTCCCTTTCAAGTGGTATTTAAACGGAATTTGATTGGCATATGCAGCTACTCCATATTCGAAGGAAAAGTGCGGGCTATAGGAAATTTTCTTTTTTGATCAGCATCATAATTGTTTTCAAATAAAAGGTGCACTGCATCAAGCTCAGTCTTGAAGATCATTGGCTTTTCCTGTGAGACCGGATTAGCACCGATCGATCCTTGAGGCAACTTAATTGGTGAGGCAATGTATATGTATTGAGTCAAAGAACTCACTTCCTTTTGATCTTGCTAGTACTGTCTGACATTGGAAAGAATTAACAGCCTTTATTAGGCCGTCGAATTTCTAAATGATCTTTAATATCGGCAATTTAGAATTTATCCAGGAACAATGATTGAATCTTTTGAGCAGCCTTTAATGGCCTTATGTCCATAGAATGAAATTCCTTAATTGCCACCCATACAGGCTCATAGCTTCCTCTTAATGGGTCCTGAAATTCCGCTGCCATGCCGCTGCCTGCTACTCCACTTTGGATTTCTGCCAGAAAATAAAACTGCTTTCCGTAATAATCGATGACGGTAAGACAACCCTTCAGCTCAACGGTCACACCGAGTTCTTCTTTTGCCTCACGTATGGCCGCCTCTTCCGGAGTCTCGCCAGTTTCAACGCCTCCACCTGGAAAAACGTAGTATTCTTCATCATTTTTCACCCGTTTTATTAGTAAAGCCATTCCATCTTCAATGATGACTACGGCCCCTCTATTTCTTACAACAATCATCCTATCACCCCCTTGCCTCCTTTACTCCTTATCCTTCAGGAGCAGGTCCATTTTTTCTTCAATTCTGTCCAAACGTTTATTCCGCCCTTTTAGCCAAACCACTATTAATATCAGGATCGCAGCAGGTACGCCCAGCAATAAAATAAACATGAGTACCTGAAAAGCGATATCTCCCCCATTAAAGTCGGCTTGTAATAAGTACATTTTCATTCTCCTCTTCCGTGATTAGTCATTTTGACAAATTCATATGTGCTTCCGTTTGTCTCCTGCATGAACGTTTTAACTTGTATAAATCCCGCCTTTTGATAAACCCTGATTGCCCTTTTGTTGAATTGAGCTACTGAAAGGGAAAATTCAGCCGTTCCATAATGATCCCTGGCGAACTCTAATCCGTTTTGGAAGAACTCCAGCCCCAATCCCTTTCCGGTAATCTCCGGCTTCATCCCCAATCCAATATCGACATTGCTGCCGCTTTGAACGAAACAAAAAAAGCCTATTATTTCTTCTTCTCTTCTCACAACGAAATAACCTTTACGATCAGAATGGAGAAACTCCTCCAGATCCTCTTTATCCTCTGTCATATCATAAAAAGAGTAGTCGCCATCATACTTCCAATTGAATGCGATTTCCTCTGCCATTTCCTGATTCATGCGTGAAAAGCTGTACATTTGTATCACCTCTTTAAGCGAACTATTCTGAAAATATGTCCCTGTATAATCTTACCATCCTTATCATGATAATTGAAGATGCATTCTTTAAAGGCTTTACATAATCCTTGCTCACTCTAGTCAAACTATTACATGGAGGTGTTGGTTGTAATGAGAAGAAAAAAAGTCAGCCGAACAGCGTCAATTCTGTTCTTAACATTTACTACATTGACAGGAGCCATCCTGCTGCCGTTTGCAATAGTCAAACGGTCATTCAAAGACTGGTTGATTGTTTTTCTTGTAGGAGTAATTGGTAATTCGACGATAGATCGATACCTTGTCACGCAAGGTTATTTAAGATACCACATCAGACCTTTAAGAGAAAAAGTCAAAATTCACTTGCCATTTGACTATATCCATTATCCATTGATGCTCCTCTATTACAACCAGTGGACCTTGAACAGCAATGCTGCCGGCATCATTTTTAAAATTTTTCCTATTATCATACCTCAAGTCATTATGGAAACGATTGCTGAAAGAAAAACTGACTTAATCACCTGGAGGAAAGGCTGGACCTGGTATCACTCCTTTTTAAGCCTTTTTATTAAGCTTTTGATTTGCCGAGGAATCATTTCTTTGGTGAGGATCATTAATAAAGACGCTATTTCTGTGAAGAATACACCTTTTGACAAAAATAAAAAACACCTCTCTTCTGAGAAGCGTTAATAATTATTACCTTGAAAGTCCTCTTTGGAGAACCGTTTAAGATGGATATCTCTTGCAATATGAATAAACGCACGGGAAATCATGAAGAAGCTGCCCGCCAGAAAGAAGCTGGTCGCCAATACCCTTTCAGCATCCGTCATGAAAAGTATACTTCCTATCATATAAAGGATTCCAAGCAGGAAGTCATTCATATAACCAATGATTCTATATCTGTTCCTGATCATAATTTTTTTCTTTCTGCTTAAATGTATCTGGAGACCGCTATCTTCCAGCTCTTCTGCTCTTTCCTTTAACTTTTCAAACATGCTATGTCACCTCTTGTTGTCAGAATTTCATCTTTAATTTTTCTATTAGAGTTTTTAATACCCAATTAATTTACATTTAAAATGGATTATGTAAAAAAATTGTATTTCGTTCAGACGACCTACCTTCTAGAAAACTCTTTCTTGCTCCGCTTATTTTTAAAAAAGCACAGGAAACAGCTAAAGGAGAAATTCCGCTTATTGTAGATTATTCATATCCTTCACAGGAAAACCACCTGTATGAATGGTAAGAGGTGTTAGGGAAACCTGCTTATCCCCTCATGAAAGAAGATTTTTAATACCAGCTTTGAGTTCTCACCCCACCCGGAAAAGCCCGAGGTTTTCAAGAAAATAAAAAAGAAACCAGCCAATCTCCATGGCAAGTTTCCATTCTAAAGACCTATAATGATGCCCATTTTCGACCCATATATTCAGCAAAAGCACGTCAAAGCGAAGGTAAGGATTCCCTCTGCCCGTTTTGTTGTTGTTATGTCCGTGACTTATTACTAACAGCATTCATTACTGAACCAGGTCTTGCAGCTCAAAGCAGCACTGCATGAGCTTGATAAACATAAATAAAGGCTGCAATAACAATCAGAGTTATAAACCTTTTCCCTTGGCAGCTGTCAATACCTTACTCTTCTGCTGTATTTCCAGCTTTCTCGTAAATATACTATGAATCAGCATACCTATTACGATAATAAAGAGCCCGGCCATTGCAATTCTGTTGGGGAAGGGAGCGGAAAGAAGCAGGATTTCACCGATGATAACAAATAGTACCTGAGTAGATTGAGTGGCTTCGACGGCGGCCAGTTTTGCCTGATCGCCTTTCGCTTTATCTGTAGCGATAAAAAACAGTGTGGTGGCAATCACGCCTGAGCAAATGGCGATTATGAAGGATTGCAGTATTTGATTTGTACCAGGCAATCCTGATTCCGTCAATCCAAATGCTGCTATGACCAACCAAAACGGGATGGTGGCCACCGTCATTCCGAGTACCCTTTGGAAAGTGTCCAGCTTCCCTCCGCACAGCTCCATCATCTTTCGGTTTCCCAGTGGATAGGCAAAAGCAGCAATCAGTACCGGCAAAATACCGACAATCATCATATCCCGTGAAACCCCTCCTGATGCCTGCTGCCATTGAATCAAAATGACACCCGCAAGAATCAGAATGGAAATAAGCAATGCCTTCACAGGGATTTTCTGCCTGACCATTCTCTTTTCTGTGTTATCATTCTCCTTCATGAAAAAAAGAGGTCCCAGCAAGACACCAGCCACAACCGTCAATTGCCAAGTTCCTGCTACAAGCCAGCCAGGTCCATAAGCAGCGGCAAAGGTTATGGGAGCATAAAACAAGACAAAACCAACAAAGCTCCATCCCAGCCATTGAAGTGGATGTTTCCTCATCTCATTAAGAAGCGGCATAAGGTTCTTCCTGGCTAGGACGATGATTATGAGAAACGGCACCATAAAGAAAAATCTTAAGGAAGAACTCCAAAGCCAGCTGCCGCCAGCCAGCTCCATTGATCTGTTCAAAATGAATGTAACAGCAAAAAACATCGAGGCTAAAACCCCCAGAAAAAGCTCCCTCATCTGAACACCGCCGTTCTTTTTATCGTTATTATAATATATGTTAATGGTCAATAAAATTTCTGCCTATCAAGGATTGGCTTTTCTTAAACCTTCCTCTCTTCACTTTCCTGCCATTGAGGACAGATGGCTTGATCACAAAAGTTCTATAAGAATTGCGAAATATGTAAGCCTCTTCCACTTGATTCCTGATCATTACTATACCTTCCTTTCGATTGATCTCCTTTAATCAATTACCTTCTCTGAATAGATATAGCTTTGAATCAAAGGCGGAAGCAAAAAGAGTATCGGCGAAAAGGCAATGATGACAGACAACGGTTCCTTTACAGTTGGCAGGAAAATCAGGACTATTCCGAAAAGCAATTCTTGGACGGACCAGATCATCAGCATCAGGCCGCCGTACTTATTGATCTTATACCATGCTTCCTCCGACTGAAAAGAACTAGGAAACCTGACACCATAAAAGTAATTCATCTTCACCTTTTTCAAGTACAATGGGATACTCAAGCCAATGCAGAGAATGGCCACTGTTATGAGTATGACACCCATTCCAATATTCATTTTCCTCACCTCACTCCGATAAAATCACGGGGCTATTCGTCCATCGGTGATCGAATTAAAATTTGTAATCAGATACACAAGAAGCCCCGCTGAGATAATAAATAAGAGAATCTCGGATACGTCGACCTTTCTTTCATAAAAGAAAAACTTACAGACCTGGAAAATCATCATCCCTGTCAGCATAACCCCGGCGTACAGCCATTCATCGATTTTGGTTGAGGTGAAGAAGATTAGACAGAAGAAAACAATCAGGCCACTTACTGTCAGAATCCTTTTGATCTTTGAATAATATTCTTGGTTAAAGAAAACTTTTTTCATACTGCCTCCTATTCATCAAGCCTTCTCAAATAATCATGGGAGTGTTCCTCCATTATCATTGAGGTCTTGACTCAATCCGTTTTATTGGTATTAGTCTGCAGGAAGACTCTCTCCGCATCATTCGTCTTTCAAAAAGCAGGTGTTTTCTTCTCTGTCAGTATTTCTTTATTCTTCAGATAAAAATCGAGTGACCACTTCTGTGAATTCTTCCGGTGATTCATAATGTGGAGTATGTCCGCAATTATGAAAAGTGTAAACCCTGCCGTTCTTTGTTTCATTGAACGCTGAAATCTGCACCGAACATGGGACAGGATCGCAATCTCCCTTTAACAAAAGCATTGTATGAGGCAGTTCTTTCAGTTCTGTAATAAGTGAACGAAAAATCTTCCCTTCCTTCCTCAAAAGCTCGTAATGAATCTCTGACCGGTCATAGAAAGTTTCCCACTCTTCGTCACTATAAATTGAATAATCCACTCCTGAACCTAATTCAAATTTGTAGATCCTCATCCGTTCATTCCCAAGCAAGTCGCTGTAGTCCATATACTTTTCTGTCAGTTCACGGTTACTGACAGATTTATCTGTATCTGCCAGCGCCCTGCACTCTTTCGCTTGCTTGTGTTTACTTGACTGCTCCAATAAAAGAGCTGTTTTTCTTAACAGGCTTCTTGAAGTCAATTCAAAATCAAAGGTTGGTCCCTCAAAAATTATTTTCTGAATGGATCCAGGATATTCAGATGCGTATAAAACACTGAGGAATCCGCCGAACGAGTGGCCAATCAACGACCACTTCCGAATATTAAGGTGCTCTCTCAAAGCCTCGCAGTCTTCAATAATATCATCCAGCGAAAATCCCTCACCAGGTTGAACCTCTTCCGATCTGCAGACACCTCTTTGGTCAATCGCCACAACAAAAAAGGCTTCTGCCAGTTTTTCTGCCTGTTCATAAAAATCGTAACAGCTCTCACCCGGTCCCCCGTGCAAATAAAGTACTGCCCCCTTTTCTGGTGATCCGTACACTTCAACATAAAGTTCTTTTCTCCTTATCTTGATTCTATTGCCCTGCTTCATCTAACTCCCTCTCTCATTTCTTTTCCAATCCCTCTTCAATAAGGAATAAGTAAAATGGTCGTAATATTTTCCTCTATATAAGTGCTTTTCTCTGTATATACCTTCCCTTATAAAGCCGAGGGATTCCAACAGATGTATGGAACGCAGATTATCCAGCGCCACAAATGCATTGATTCTGTTTAAGTCCATATTGGCAAACCCGTTGTTAATCGCAGCAATCAGCGCTTCTTTCATATAACCCTTTCCCCAGAAATCCTTCCAGAGATTATAGCCGATTTCGACAATATTATTCTCCCTGTCCCATGAGTCAAAGCCGCACGTTCCAATAACTTCCTGGCTGCTTCGTTTCAAAATGCACCAGCGGTTATTTCCCTGCTCTTCCGGATTCGAGTTCCATTGAATAAATTCCTTCACTTGCTCTCTATTTGTATAAACCTCTTCATCATAGAGGTACTCACAAACGTCTTCATCACTGTAAAGCTTGAAAATAAACTCTGTGTCTTCCAGCCTGACATTTCGCAGGTATAGTCTGTCTGTATACAAATCCGGAAATTTTCGTCCAACCTTCATAATTTATTCACCACTCTTCTGTTAATGAAATTTTTGTTTTTCAGGAGAATCAAGGCAGAAAAACAGAACAGCAGCAAGGAAGTATACCTCAAGGCCCCGAGAAAGACAGCGGTCCCTTGCTCTGCGGGCTGCACAAATAAAGAACTTATAAAGAGCAGGAGGTAGACTGCCAAAACCAGGCGCGATTTATTTTTATGTATAAATGGAAAAACTGCCGTAAAAATGATCAGCAGGATAAATACAACCATGGATGATGGAAAAAACGGCCTGAATTTTATCGCATACAGAAAATAGTCCAGCTGTGAGATTGCCGACTTCTCCATGATCTCTCCTCCATTCATCATCTGAGAGAAGACAGCAGTATACTTCCACTGCTCAGGATTATCTGTTAAGGCGCTTCCTTCATATAGCGAAAACAATCCTGTCATCACTACAAAAAGGATTAATGTTGAAAGAATAATACTTTTATATTTCACCTGGAACGACTCTCCTTTTTAATAGAGCAAAAATTTTACACCCGACATAGGAATATTCACTTTATTTTAACATGAAAGTTTTACATTTTTGGTTATAATAGGTAAACATGAAGGAAATTCATGAATAGTTGTAAACAGGTACACACTGTAAATCAACTTCTACGCTTCGCATTTATTCAAAAAAGACCCTCTCATTCGAGAAGGTCTTTCTCCAATATGAAACTATTATTCAGCAGAAGAGTCAATCTTCATTTTTCTGAAAAGAGCTGTCCGCAATCCGGTAACTCCGAACATCCCTGATCCTGATGACTTTTCTTTCATCAGCCTGACCTCCAAAGGTTCGAAACGATCAAAGACAGTTTTCAGCTTTTCTTCTGAATAGCCGAGACCGCCCTTCAAGCTTTTGAACCGGTAAACATCCCAATCCGATATCTCAGAACCGCCAAGTTCTCCGCCTTCCACGAAGGTCGTCAGCGCAAAATGACCACCCGGTTTTAAAGCTCTTTCAATCAATTCCAAGTAACTCGTCCTCCTGTGTGGAGGAATATGGTGAAAGCAGCCTGAATCATACACTAAATCATATGTTCCAGCTTCATATTCCAAGCAAAATATGTTTTGTTTAATAAAATTCACCTTTACTCCTTTTGAATAGGCCCGCTCTTTTGCCCACTGAAGCCCTTCTTGGGAAGAATCCACTGCATCCACAAGGAATCCATTTTCAGCAAGATAAATGGCGTTTCTTCCAGGACCGCAGCCAAGTTCCAAAGCCTTTCCAGCTTTTATGGTTCCTTTATCTAAGTAACTAACGAGATTTTCATCTGGTATATCTTTAAAAAAGGGAACCCGCTTAGTTCTGTCCTCATAAAAAGTATCCCAGTTAAATTTTTTCTCCTCGTGAAGCAATTCATCCAGCATCACCAAAACATCTTCATTGCTCTTGATCATTTCCTTCAATCCACTCAACCCCGCTTTCTTTTCCTCTTCTCTATATTACTAAAAAAAGCCAGCGGGCTTGTTACAGTAGTGTTAATACCAGGTTATTCAGGCAATTATCGAAGAGGTCTTACCCTTCTCTAAATGGCTTTTCAAGAAACGTAGAACCCTTATTTCATGGATGATTTTACCTTTGAATAGTATGATATTCATTCAAGTAGAATGCCAACAGTAACGCTATATGCATCATATGGATTATGAGCAATGCAAACATAAACATTTCTATTTTACATTTATTACAAAAACATGACAACATAACCAGGTATTCCATCACTTACAATGTCCGATTTAATTGTTCTCCTACTATACTATTATTCCTTATATCCAATCGTTTCTTTTAGATAGTCAGCAGCCGGTTTCGGAATAGAGTAATACTTGACATTTTCCCAGCTTTCACCTGATCTATCAGCTATTACCGCTCCATCATCTGCAAACCAAATTCTCGAATCTATTAAACTGGTATATTGCTTTGGGCTAAGCACTTTTATGAAAAAATCTGGTTTATCAAGATTTACTCCTGGTTCCTCGATTCTATCTTTTGCCATAAAAATCATCATAATATTATCCACTGCATTTTGGTTCTCTGTATTTTTAATGATTTTATTGAAATGGATTACATCCTCTCTTTTGCTGTCCTGATACCCCACTCTGATTTCCCTGGAAACTTCTTCTTCAGAAAAGAAAATTCCCGCCAAATAGCCTGCTGCAAAAACTATCAGCATAAAGAGTGCCGCCTGCCACTTTTTCATAACTCACCTTCCTTTTCAGATTTTTCTTTTAGTAAAGCTGTGACCTGTTAAACAATCGAGTACTCTTATTTGAGTGGACATCAGTTGAGATAGGACCTCCACTTGTGGTTCATGCTTAACCAGAAAGTGACCATCTGAGTACCACTCCTTCTATGAATACATATCTTACACTGGAAGAAACCACTCATGCAACCACATGCCAATCGCCTAAGAGTCCGAAGGCATAGTGGACTCTCTGTGATTTTTAATTTTCCAAGACACAATAGTCGTACTATCCCTGACATGGTTGACCTTTATAGATTGAAGGAGATTGCGGACTCCTTCCAGATGAGTGGAATTTTCAAAAACCGAAAAAATTTCTTGTGGCTGGTCAAATTGAGTACCCGGACATTCCGTTAATCCATCAGTTGTTAAGAGTATATGATTCATTCCGTACCTTAACTCTTTTATCCCAGTGCTGTAACATGGAACAGCTTTATTAAACGTACTCTTCTCGCCAACCCACTCATAAAAGCTGCGGTGGTTTTGCTGATATTCTCCAAGCCTTGACAGATCAGGATGGTGAAGGTACAGCAAACAATCTCCCACTGAAAACCAGAATAAATAATTTCCTTTTCTAACAACAAAGAGGCAAGCCGTCTCTCCCTGTATAGTTTTACAAGCTTCCTTGAAAGGCTCTCCCTTAAATGCCGCAAGGATTAATTCATGCAGTTTTTCAAAGCAATTCTCAATTTCCAAATCCATTAAACTGAAAATGGTTTCTTTATGTGAATAGATTTCCTTTATCACCAGTTCGGCACTTTGCGCGGTATTGTGGGCATCAAGCAGAAGAGCGAATTCCCAATCCCTCTTCTTATCAACCCAGACCAGGCAGCCATCCTCATTTTTTGTCTGGCCGGATGCTGAATTTCCGCCAAAGTGGCCGGCAATAACCCCTTCAATCTCCTTAAGATGGATTTCGTCTACAAAATGTTTTTCGCTGCCTGTCCATTTGTATTCTTTAATCATTTTAGTTTCTCCTTTTTATGTAAATGGCTTATAAAAATCATTCATTTTTCTTCATACTTGAGCTTTCCATTTAACAAAAGCTTTTTCACTCTGAAATCGGTCTTTTGTTATCAGGCTGTTTCAGCCAATAACGCACACCTTTCCCAGCCAGCGGTTCATCACTGTATCGGGGGATAATATGTAAATGGCTGTGGAAAATGAATTGATTTGACACCTCTCCCACATTCCAGCCCAGTGTATAGCCATCTGGAGAATATTTCTCATCGAGAAAACCTTTAGCTCTTTGCAGTAATTCATAGGTATCCTTCCACTCTTCCGGAGTCAAATCAAAAGCGTCAGCATGGTGCTTCTTTGGCACTATGACTCCGCTTCCTATGAGTACTCCTTGGTGCTGATTGTGCTGAAGAAAATAGCAAGTTTCATTTTCAAAGATAATATTTTGTTCTGGATCCCTGCCAGGATGGCAAAATGGGCAATCAGTGTTCTCATTCATAATAATTCCTCCTACTGTATTTTCAAGGCATTTCTCACAAACTAGTACAAAACAAAAACAAATAAAAGGGAGTGTCCTGCTGGCAGAAACCGCAGAACACTACCCCTCGATTAATATTTTCTATCGAAACGTGACCCCTTTAAAAGGGTGAATCGCTCTAGTAAGCTCTTTATCTCCAAATAGCATAAAGGTCGGTTTAATTGTTACCGTTTCCCCGCTTGATGCCGACCAATCAACGGTTGATGCAGCAACGAATACTTCCTGGTTCATATAGAGTTCAGAAAGCTTCCTCGAGTCTGAATGAATAAGGGTGATGCTGTCTTCACGGTCATCTGATCCCACTGTCACATACTCTGATTCACCCAGCATGAATTCTTCGACACCGGCATAATACCTATCAAATACTCCGTCAGAAGGGACCATGGCATAACAGGAGGAGAGTTCATCTCCCGGTTTAAAGAAGGCTTCCATGTCAAGAAGCTCCCCTTTGAAAGTACGTCCTGCCTGTTGGTGGACTTCCGCATAGCAGGCAAGAACCCCGACTTGGGGCAGAGTCAAAGCATACTGTTTCAAAATAATACCCTTCATATTTTCATGCTCATTGAACTCTGTCGTCAGGCATATTCCTGTCCATCTATGACCATTTTGGTCGGTTCTTGTAATCGATTCAGCCCTTGTTTTTCCTTCATCATTGAATAAGGACTCACATTCTGTAAGAAGTACCGCATTCCCCCTCCCCACGGGTTCCACCAGGCTTTCGGCCCCGCTTCCGGGAATTGGTGGTGAAGGGTTTCTTTACCGTCTGCTAGTAAGGAATAAACGCCAGGGAAGTAGGCAGGTGAAGCCTTGAAGGAAAGCACGCCATTATCCACAGTCCAAACTCCGCTGACTTCTTCCACCTTCACTTCGCTTTTTCCTTTTACGAGATGAATCGCTTCCAAGTCCGCTCTTTGGCCAGGAGCATGAAAATGTCCTTTAATACGTTTCAATCCTGGAGTATTATGTTCTGTCTGAACACTTATTTTTGTTGCTTCATCTTCTTTTCGTAAGTATCTCTCAAAGAGTTCTCCCTCACTATTCAGCTTCAAGCTGCCAGAGAGGTAAGGTGTCAGCATGGAACGGAATGAGTACTCTACCGTCTCGCCTTCTTCTGATATGAAATCTCCTCCAGCTGCTTCCAGTGCATAAAGAGGGACCTCTTTCAGCCTTGGTGCTTCCTCGCCAATTACGAATTCCCTCCAGCGTTCCCAAGTCGGTGCAGTATTAATCCCGATTGAAATAGGACCAAAACAAACCTTTTCCTGAGATTTGATTGAGTCCACTGCATACTCAATCCCGAATCGCCAGTCATCTTTTCTTCCCTTCGCTTCATTAGGCCAAGAGAGTCCCGTAGTATCCCCTTTATTTGCAGCAACAAAGATCCAGCTTTCAGATATTTCTTTGTCTTTTATATAATCCATAAATGGAATGAAGGCTTCAGATCCGATGATGACTCCGCTTTTTTGGGGAATTGCCATTTCTTTCAGTTCAGGGTAAATTGGCTGAAGAAGAAAGATACCGTCCAGTGATTCTGTTCCCTTATTGATGATCTCATGATCGATTTCAATCAGCCCGTCTCCAAACACCTTTAAATACGTATTCAATGTCACTTGAGGAAAGGCATCAGATTCCAGGGATGTCTTCATCACCAGCCCTTCGACAAGCTCGATGAATTCTATATGACTTGCTTCTTTTTTGGAGAATTCCTCACTGAATGGCTTTCCAAGCTTAGGAGAGAAAATAATCATAGCTTCTCCGGCAGAATAGATCGAACCAGCTTTGACTATATGATTCCGCTTCTCCACTTCTACATAAAAAGGACCATTATATCCATACCAATGCTCTTCTGTTTCTCCTCCGAATTTGCTCCCGTATCCAGGGAAAGCAAGCAGCAAATTCGTTTCAAAGGTGATGGTTTCTTTATTTTCCCGCTCTACCCTCACTTCTATTTCCTCGGACAGGAAACCATTTTTCAGAAGCTTAACAGGTATTGGGAAGGACGCTCTCCCTTTTCCCTTAATATCTGCAGCTACCTCTTTACGGCCCCAATCCAGCAGTTGGTTGTCCGGCAGCACAACTTGAAAAGTACAATCCTCTTCCAACTGGCTTTCGAAATCCAAATGGACGAAACCTTCTTGTCCCGCTCTCCAGTCTTTTTTTGTTGAGCGGAGATGGACCTTTCCTGCTTGTTTCGGAAACACACCCAAACTCAACGGGATGGGAGAATCATTAATTGTAAGGGCAGCGCTTACCACCGGATGTGTTTTCCAAGGGCTCGGTTCCCGTTCTGGAATCGAAACCTTTACCGGGAATGCTTCTGCCCAATCACTTTCCACGATGCAAGTGTGATAAAAGGAATGCTCCACATTCTCATAATCTTCGCCCGTAAGAGTGACCTCTATTGGGCTGCCTGTTTTATTCACCACTTTGTAAGCTGCTGAATGCTCCTCTTTTTCAAGCAGTTTGAAGTCCTTCAAACTCATCTCAATGAGGAAGTCCTGAGTCTCGATAAGACGGATGCCGCGGCCTGTTCGTTCCACCTGTACCCGGACAAATTCCCCGCCTGCTTTCCAATTGTATTCAAAATACGTATAGTCGTTTTCCCTTATCCCATCCGGTTTCACTTCAATAACACGCTCGCTTGTCGAGTACCAATCATGCTTTTCAAAAAAAGGACGCAGGCAGCCGATGCTCATCACGAGAGGAATAAAGTTCATTAGATGAGTACTATCATCTCTTTCTTCCCAGAAGAAACCGCATTTTTTGTAAAGCGGTACTGCTTTGGTGTTTCCTGCCCATGTGAACAAGTCCAGCCTTGGCCAATCCAATTCAATTGTTTTCTCCAATGCTTTAAGAACCAGCTGCTTTCCGATTTTAAGACCTTGATATGAAGGATGAACATTGAGCAGCGGGATATATAGAGCTCCTGTATCTTCCCTGTACTGTGACAGACCGCAATACCCTACTACTTCTTCACCGACAAGTGCCAGGAACAGATGAAGATTCGTAGAGTTGGACTCTTTCTCGATGACATCTGATTCGGTCGTCACCACCGAATCTCCTCCCCAGTTCTCCCTGCTTTCGTTCCACATCTTAGCAATACCTTTTGCCAGACCTTCATGATATTCCACAATTTTCACTTGTTCTGTTGTTGTTTTCATAAGAACCTCCTGAGCTACGTTTTTATGGATCTAACCTCTCTTATATTACTTTTATGGACTACTTCGATGACTTTGATCATCATCATCTCCTCCTTTCTAATAATAGGTTGGAAAATCTTACTTCTCCTTCAACAGTTTAAAATGATATGCAGCTTATGTAAAGAATATTCTAATTTGACAGATAATTAATTTTGTGTAAAAGCTATTTTATATAGGCTTTTTTGAAAAGGTTATGGGTGTTGAAATAATCGATTTCCTCTCCAGCCAGACGACTCCGCGGGGCGGGCGGTGAGCCTCCTCGGCTTCATATAAAGCGGAAGCGGCCGTTCAGCACCGTACGGATTGTAGGGCTCCTGCATGAAATAAAGGAATCACAACGAACAACGTGAGTTGATGATGACTTATCGCAAGGAAGGAGACCGAAATCCGCTAGGTGCTGGCCGCTGGAGCTGGATTCGCCTGCGGGGTCTCACCTGTCCCGCTAGTCCCGCAGGAGGTCGTCCGGCTTCCGCTCCAATCCTTTAGAGATGAGGTAAAAAGTAAAGCAACAGACATTTT
This sequence comes from Bacillus sp. P14.5, assembly GCF_003316765.1. Taxonomy (GTDB): domain Bacteria; phylum Bacillota; class Bacilli; order Bacillales; family Bacillaceae_B; genus Rossellomorea. Next base: position 31,083 of record NZ_NIJF01000083.1, read on the forward strand.
TCTAATTTCCATCGATATTAAGGTGTTTCTATCTAAAAGGAAAGTGAAAATCTTTAAGTTATTGCTTGACATGAGTTTCCTTAAAAAGTAATGGTTTATATTTCATATTAAATAGCATCAAACTTTACAAAAAACTCATTAAAAGAGCTTTTTTGTAATACAGAAATAATAGAACCTATGGCACTGTATACTTATAACCAAAGCCATATGCTAGTTAACTGTCCCGTCAGCCTGCCAGCTTCAACTATAAAGAGTGCTTAGAAAAGGTAAAAGGAGGCGGGTATAGAAGCTTAACAGTAATAAATCTCCCTGCGTCCTATTTACCTTTACCTCCTCATAAATATACTAAATGCAATCTAAATGACGACAGCAGGTGCGGTATCGCTGGAAAGCTGCCTTATGGAATTACTGGTCATTCCACCGTGTCACATAATTCAACCGACAGCCTTTCAGGGTCTGCCCAACTGGAATAAAGTTCAAGGTGCCATCTCCCTTTCAACCTCTTATAGCCACTCGCATCGATCCACTTGTGCAAATACCCATACGACTGCATTATATCTTTGTTGGAGCCCTGATGATGATAAACAGCATACGATTGAGCAGGAACCGTCAAGGTCACCATATCTTCCGGTACATCCTCAAATGCAGTCACTTCCACGCAAACCCAATAACCATCCTCAGCTTCCGTACTTTCTTCTACCTTAAAAGCCCCGATTTGCCGGTGGGGATTTGCGATGTGGCTGATTTCTGACATACGATTCTCCAAACGCAGCGATGCCTTTGGGATTTCCTTGATATATTGATCTCCTGGACAAAGGACCCGTAATCCTGCTAACTTGATTTCTTCCATTTTTATCTTTCTTGTTATAACTGGCGCATTTTCCAACTTGAAGCCCTCCCTTATTGATTTACTTCAAATTTTATTGAAAACCTGATTAACAGCTTTCCTCGGGAAATGCCATCCTTTTACTGCATTAAAGCTTCCCTTCTTTAATCCAGGTAACAATCTGAATGGAACCAAGAACAGAAACAAAGAGCAAGGATAACAACGCAATCACCCAGATTGAAAGGCGGTTGATTTCCTCGAGAGCTTCCGCAGTGAGTACAACAAATATCAAGACGCCAATCATCATAAGATAACAAAAAGCATTTAACGCGATATAGGCAGTCCTTAATGCTCTATCCTTCATAACCATCTCCTTAAGGTCCATTTCTCAACTCTTTCTATGGACCTTTTTAAATCGCTTTTATTCTATTAATAGGGGGTGAATACTTTTAAGCATTTTTAAAATAGATCAGGTTATCCGTCCACTCCCCAAACTCATAAATGAACCCTTTTCTCACACACTCGAAATCCATTCCGACACTTTCGGCTAACCTGAAAGAGTTTTGGTTATCAAGATTGATGTGTGCCTCAACCCGATGGTATTTCAGGTAGGAAAAAGCAATATTCAAAGCTGCTTTTACAGCTTCCTTCCCAAAACCCTTGCCCCAAAACTGATTATGTATTGTATAACCGATCCTGCCCCATTGAAAATCTTCCCGTGCCAGAGTTGAAAAATCAATCATACCCAGATGTTTCCCGTCCATCTTTCGAAACACTCCAAAGACATAGGCAGTGTCATTCTTTGCCAGAGATTGATGCTTTTCAACTAAACTTGCAAACCAATTTACCGTACATTCTTCCATATCCAGCTTTCCTTGTTCATGTCTATACTGTGAAGGCATTCTATCACTGAAGCCATTCAGCCACGCAGAATAGTCTTCCTGAATTAACGGTCTGACTATCAAACGGTCTGTTTCAATCATATATGTAAATGAATCCAATCTCGCACCTCTTATCTTATTAATGCATGTCTCCCCTTGGACATAAGAGACACACCTTTATTGATAACTATTTTGCTGTACTTTTTAGACGAAGCAATCAGCCACAATGTTTCAGATTATTCAAATTTAATTCTATTATAGCATCTGCAAAAAATGAGACGAGCTAAAAGCTCAAAGAATAAATAGAGACTGGAATTATGTTGATTCCGGCCTTCATTCTTTATTTAGTTTCTACTTCCCGCAATATAAATTTTAATATTGAAAGAGATAGTTTCAATCTTGAAACCCGTTCTAATTCTGCTTTTTTTAAAGCTACCCTGCGACTCTATGATTCCACTCTTACAAAATCAGCCTTACTGACATCGTTTTTAACTCTTTGTCCAGAAGTCTCAGGCTTCTTCTTAAACTTCCGTCCATAGTAAGAATAACCCGCCGATGCCCTGATATATCCTTCCATCATAAGCGCAACAGCAAACATGACAAGCGCAAAGGAGAGGATGGGAGTCAACGGGACCCAGGGAGCTCCTTGCAGATACCGGAACGTGTCACCTATCAACCCGGACCATTCATTGGTGGATGATTGCGGCGGATCATTGACTAGCTGATAATCTACTTCTGTTCCGCCCAAGAACAGTTTCAGCAAGCCTAAGTGAATGAAGATGATCAAGGTCTGCATAATCTGTTGTCCAAAAAGGATTACAATTTTCTCACGCAGTGCGGGAAGAATATGCTTGAAGATGATCCTGAATCTTCCCGCACCCAGCGTTTTGGCGCTTGAGATGAATTCCTCTTTGTTCACTCTAGCAATTTCATTCCCCAAAAGAACAGAAAGAACCGGCACAATCAGAAAGATCAGCACAAGTCCTTCAAGGATAAACCTTTCTGCCATAGAAGTAGAAAACCCTTGAGGAGGTTCCCACAGGATCGGATAAAGCAAGAAATAAGCCAGTATGGACATGGGAATAAAGTGAAAGGAGTCTACTATTCCAGTAAAAATCCCTTTGTATTTTTGAAGATAAATTCCAATCAGAAACGCAAATGGGAGTGCTATAAATACACGAAGAAACCCTATTGCAAGTGAAGCCAGAATTGTATACTTTGCCCCTATAATAATCTTCCCCAGCATATCCAGGCCAAGAGGGTCCGTGCCAAAAGGAAAGGACCATTTTGGAGATATGGGTGCTGATTCCACCAGGACATTATCAACCGAAATATAGTAAAGTTTTCTGACCTCGTTTCCCCAGAGAAAGCTGTATATAAAGCTGGTTGTCAAAAATAGTACAATAATGATAAATCCCGAGAGAAAAAGAGGATTCTTCCACACACTCCTCTCCATTACAACTCCTCCCCTCTATTGGCTTTATTGGACAATACCAACTCCCCAAGATTGTAAAATAAATAAAGAGGAATGAATATGGAGAGCAGGGATAAAACAAAAAGGACCGGCTGCATGGTTGACATTAAAAATCTGGTGATCCCAGGTATGTTGAAAAGCAATTCAATAACGAACAGATTGGAGAGCATGAACCAAACCGTTTTCTTGGATTGAAAAAATACACTTACGATTGAATTTCGCAGTACGTGGGAAATAAGAATCATTAGCTTTCCAACACCAATGGACCTTGCAAGAAGAACATAGTCTTTCTGTATCTCCGTTTCAAAAGACAGAATGGATACCCTGAAAAGCTGGATAGCCGGCAGAATCGCAAGGAGTAAAATGGGTAGAAAATAGGCCTTCTCTTCATAGGTTGAGGCTGTATTGAAAAGCAGGATTCCGGATTTTTTATAGTAGTACACAATGATCAATTGTGCCATCAAAATGATTAAAAGATCTGGCAAAGACTCCAGGAAATAGAGTGCCAGTTTAATTCTGCTGCGAACACGCTCGCTAAAAAGCATCGATACTATTGTACAAACCAGGGCAAGAACCAGTGCCAATAAGAAAGATGAGAACAGAACAGTCAATGAATACTGAATCGGATCAAAAAGATATGGAAATAGATCCCTTTCCTTCTGCCCGCCTATCACTGTGTAGGTCAGTGAGCCAGGGTTTAACAGATCATCTATTATTCCTTTGAGGACTTGCCAGTATTGTGAGGAGTTCAAAGTTTTCTCATTAAGTCCTGATAGTAGGGCAGGCAGTCCGCCAGCAAGAACGATACCCACTAACGATACTGCAAATACAACCACTCTTTGAAATACTTTCACATTGGCTCCCCCCTCTTATGGCATGGCACTCTTTAAGCTGCCGAACATAATTCTCTCTGTGTTGATAATTTTTCGATCAATATTTCCATATAATTTGAACCCGGTATAGAGTTCCTTATCTATAAAATAATGATATACTCCCGCAACCTGGCTGCTGTTATATAGATTTTCACCCTTTCGCCCGATCATTTTCTGAATGGATGGTTTTTGAGTGTGAGGAAACAATTCCAATAAGATCACATAATCCTTTCTTGTATCAGGAATGGCAAAGGACTTGGAAAAAGCTCCACCCTTACCAATAGAGATTTCCTCTTCCCTGATAATGGTCTGCAGGTCGGTTCCCACCAGGCTGGCTTCAAGAATCGTGCCGTCAGGGAGCGAGCTTTCTCCTTCCATAATAGCCTCCTGCCCTTTCCTCATAGTCGTTGCTTGAATAACAGACTGTCCATTATAAAGAGAGGCTTCATTGTATTTGTCTTCAGGAGAGGATTGAACAAGATAGCTTCCTATAACGGGAGTAAGAAATAATAGAGTACATAATAGAGCGAGATTGTATTTCAAAGATTGAAAATATTTTTGAGTCCAATTCTTCCTGTTCGCCTTCCTCCAGATCGTTTCAAATTCTACCGACGAGTTTTCCTTTTTATCTACCTCATCGAAAAGTTTTGAGAAATCCTGATCCTTCAACCATTTCCCCTCCCCGTTGTGAAAACCTCTTGATATCCATCCGCCTTAATTGTTTCAGCGCTGTATTCAGCCTTGATTTTGCCGTTCCTTCAGGTATTCCCAGGACATTGGCCGACTCCCTGAGGGTCAACTCCAAATAAAAGTGAAGAATGAGAATCTCCCGGCTTTTTACAGACAATCTTTTAACTGCTCCCCACAGTTCCTTCGCTTCTTCATTGTGGAGGAAAGTGTCTTCAAGCGAATTGATCCGGTCATCTTCTAGGTTTTCAGTAAATATAGAAAACCTGTCTATCCATTTTTGTTTTTTCATAATCGACCTTGTGACATTAATAGTTATAGTATAAATCCAGGGTTTAATAGGTTTGGTCTGGTCATATGTATGATACTTGGTTAAAATCCTGATGAATGTTTCCTGCGTGATATCGTCCGCAAGACTTCTCGACTTGGTCAGAAGCAGTGCTGTTCTGAACACATAATCCCTGAACTCGTTAAATAATGCGTGGGCTTCTGATTCATCCAGGTGCAAACTCATCTCTTCCTCCTTTCTTGATTCTCATATGTATTACTCTTGTTAAGCGCAAATAGTTCGGTCTTAATTCTATTTTTTTAAAGGAAGTAAATTAATGTCCGAATTAAGCCTGCAGCTTTTCCCCTCTCAACGGTTCTTAAAATGAAGCTGACTAAGTATACAGCAAAAAAATCTTCCTCATGCAAGGTCTTTTTCAAAGCTTCCATCTCATCAACAGTTAAAAGGCAACAAAAAATGGATGTTGATCTGGAGACAACATCTTCTCAATTCGTTCTTTGAAATTGCCCCACTTCACCATTTCCAAAGCTTCTTCAATCGAATAGAAGCCAACCTCGAGGCTCTCTTCACTTGTCTGCAGCCTGCCTCCCACAGCTCTGCCCAGCCAGCAGGTCGCACAGACATTCAATTCTAAGTTTTGATAGATTCCACAGAAATTTGTAATCTCCATTACGATGCCTGATTCTTCTTTTACTTCCCTGATAATACCGTCAGCAATGGTTTCCCCACGTTCAATGATACCACCAGGAAATTCCCAGCCGCGCTTGGGTCCCTTGATAAGAAGTATCTCTCCGTCATCATTAAGGACAACAGCGCCAGCCGATAGGGAATAGATAGGTTTCATGTGCTCTCACCCTTTCTTTTTTGATGCAGTCCTAAACAAGCTTTTGAACTCCTGAACAGATTTAACAACAACTAAACGAGTGCTTTACTTACACTTTTCAATATAAGCCTCGATATACCCTCTATATTCTTCGTTCAGTCCTTCAGGTAATTCCTGCAGCCCATAGTATTGCAGATTCAAAGATTCTTCCTTATCCATTATGATGCTCCCTTTCACATCGGTTGTGGAATAAACCGCCGTAACAGAATAGAGCTCATCTCCATTGGAAACTTTGAAATAGTATTGAGGACCTGAAAAGATATTTACCAAATCAAGGTTCCCTATAGTTAAGCCTGTTTCTTCTTGCACCTCTCTTCTTGCTGTATCCTCCAGACTTTCTTCCAGTTCCATCAAACCGCCTGGAAGCCCCCAACCCCCGTCCGTGCGATGCTGAAGCAGCACTTCATCCTGCGAGTTAAAGATCAGCACCACAGCTCCGGGTAGGATCAATGGTCTTGTTCCCACTACTTCTCTTAAGCTTTTAACATAATCCATCATTATTCTCCTCAATTCATCTTATATTCTATCTACGTCTATAAATAACACATGTGGTTCACTAGTTGTAAAACACCTTTATTTTCTCATACAAGAGCCCGAGAACATTCAAGATAAACCGAACTTTAAAAAGGAACAGAAATCAGAGGCACTTAACAACAATCAATGCATTTAATAATAAAGGGAAAAATTCCCCTTATTTTACTAAAAAGTACTGAAAACAGCTCAAATAGAGGGAAAAGTTCCCCTTATTTGAATTAAAACTCTAAATAATAGATGCTTTTTTTCATATAAGGGGAAAAACTCCCTCTATTTCCTCCAGTATGAGCTGAAAATTGAAATTAGAGGGAAAATCTCCCCTTAATTTACGCTGGATACTTAATCAAGGAGCAGAAGGCTTCCACTTTAAAGCCACTCCATCGTGCTCCACCCTAGCGGAGTCGTCTACCTTTAACTGAAAACAATACTCTTTTATAGCCACTGAAGTGAAAAAGGCAGAATCACTCTCTGAAGTGAGCGATTCTGCCTTTATACTTGCTGTTGGACTTTTTCAGTACCCTTATAAAAGCCCCCGGGGTATTATTTGGAGTACAGCATAATCAAAAAGTTAGTCGAACCTCAGCAGTTCGCTTTTGAGCCAGCTTTCTGAACCCTCCTTAAATTGGAGGTAATATGTTTCATCTATCCATACAGACTTTACTTGCTCTTCTATTGAAATGGTTCTCATTGCATTCAATTGAGTAGCTGCCAGCTCGCCAATGATGGTTTCGAAATCAGCATTAGTGTCTGCGTCACCAAGCAGGGTGTTAATTCTATCAGGACGAACATGCGAGAGTAGATTTTTCATCACAGCTTCCGAAAGCTTCAAACGGTCATCCTCGCTCCACTCATTACTGTCTTCACTTACGGCACCGGAAGTTGCCAGAAGTGCCACCGCTTCATCACCATCAAGGTAATTTGGGCCTTTTGGGAGTTTAATATTCTTATCCTGCGTCGATAATAAGGATTTTTTTCATCCAGGTTCAGATTGGTTTCACCTATAGTATTCATTAGCTTAACGAAGTCGTTTTCATCCACAGTCACATGGTAATCGATTGGCAGATCCAATGCTGTTGAAACAGATTTTTTCACCGACTCTCCTCCATCCCGATACGCATTAATATGTGTAAGCTTTTCCATATCCGGTTCACCATCACGTTTTGGAATTATAGGGACATATGTGTCGCGTGGGAGGGTTGCTAAGTTAATACTTCCATTCTGTTTGCTGTAGCTGATGAGCAGATGCAAATCTGTGCGTTCATCTTCATTTTTCAAAAGAAACAAAAGAGTTTCCGCATCGTTACTTTCCACAGCCGTCTCTTTATCAGCCTGGTCAGCATTCCGGCTGTTTTCATCGCCAATCAAGGAGTAAGCAAGAACGATCGAGAGCGTTAAGAGGACAGCCATAGCCATCAGAGGAGCTGCCCGGCGGGTTAAGTCAAGAAAGAATACACTGCTCTTCCTGTTTCGCTGAGCATCAATTTTGCGGAAAACTTCTTTCTTGTCTTCTTCAGTAAATTCGAGGCCATCATTATGAAATTCTCTAAATGATTTTTCCAAATCTTTATCCTTCATAAACTTCAGCCTCCTCCAATTTAATCCTAAGCCTTTCCTTCGCTCTTCTTAACCGGGTTTTCACTGTGTTTACCCCAAGGTCTGTCACCTCTGCGACTTCTTCTATATTCAGTGAATCATAATAGTAAAGATACAACACTTCCCTATATTTTTTGGGCAGGGAAAGCACGATATTTTTGATTTCCTGATTCTTTGCTTCCTTTAAGACTGTCGTTTCAGCAGAGGGAAGCAGCGACTTCGTATTTTCCTGTATGTAATCCATTACCTGAACTTTTTTATGATTCCAGCTCTTTAAATGGTCTTTGCACTCATTGATTGTGATCCGATACAGCCATGTCTTCATTTTGGAGTCTCCCCTGAAAGAATCCAGTTTTTTATAACACTTCACAAAAGCATTCTGCGTAATGTCTTTGGCGATATCTGCATCTTTCACATAGGAATAAGCAAGCCTGACTAACTCATCTCCATATTCCGCCATGATCTGTTCCAGTAACGAATCACGTTTGCTTTTCTCCATGCTGCAGCTCCCTTTTCCCCTCACCTGTCTATGAATTTAATTATTTGACGATTTACTACGTACAAAAAGTTTCAATATGGGAGAATTTTTTATTTTTGGTCGTTTTTTTCTATTCTGACGTTTCACTTCCACACATAGATATCCGACACTTAAAAGTCCTATAATGCTGAAAAACGCTGTTATGCCGGAGTTTGATACGGAGAAATAATACCATCCGATCATCGTGCTTAAGGCAGCAACTTCCATGAACAGCCAATGTCCAGCGTTCAATTCAAGAACCTGGTCGATGATCTATTCTCCAATTATTTCAAAACTTGTAATCAATTACAATAAAAAAGTAAGAGCTGCTCCTTTTGTCAGCTCTTACTTTTTGTGCTGTTTAGAATTCTTTGCTTACAAGTAAATGTTCATTCAAAGTTTGCTGTAAGGTCCCTTTGGTTTCAACATCGGATTCAAATGACACCCCTGCGTTAATCATATTTCTTACTAGATCTACTCGGAGACCTGTCAGTACTGATCTGCAGCCCATCATTTTAATGCCGTTCAAAATCTTTTGGAATTGAACAATCACATCCAATTCCATTTCGGCGATTCCAGAGAGATCAATGATTAGGGTTTGAATTCCCATGGAACTGATCCCCATCAGTACCTTTTCTTCAAGAGTGTTGACTCGGTGCTCATCTATCATTCCAATCAAAGGAAGAACCGCTATGGCTGAATTAATCGGTATGATTGGAACCGATAAATTTTCCACAAGCCTGCGCTGAGACATTAATTGTTCATCTTTAAAATCAGAATAGCTGATGAAGAAATTATTCAGAAACTGATCGACTCTATCATTAATTTGTTTTTCCAATTCAAAAAATTTCTTGCGGGAAAATTCATTTTTCTCATTTAATTTTTCGTATTGATAAAGAAAATGCCATATGGTTCTTCTTATGGCATGTACCCATTCCAACTTAAAAGACAGCGTAAGAGAATGCTGCGCCCAGGCTACCCCTTCGATTTTGGCGAATTCTATTAATTCTTCTTCTCTGCTTTCGGCAATAAAAAGTGCTAAATTTTCTGCATTTTTCAGCAGGTCAATATTACCTTTTTCTAAAATATCCTGAATCTTGTTTCTGACATTGAGTGCTTCAGAAAGAAGCTTTTCCTTGAAGTTCTCTCTGTTGGCTGTAATGAACTGGGAAATTTCTTCTTTATTTATGAATTCTGTACTCACAAAGAACACGCTCCTTTAGTTTTTCAAGATACAAATATTATTCTTTATAATGGATAAAAATCCTTCCATAAATTTCTTAAGAATGACCATTCTTTTAAGAATATCTACTTTATTGTGAGATTTTTAAATAGAATCAAGGAAGCTATTAGCAAATAAAGATTTATCTCAAAAAATTCTCCAGCAATTTATTAAAAGTATCAGGCCGATCAATATTAGCCGTGTGGCCAGCGCCTGGAACCAATTCCACCAATGCAGCTTCGTTTGTTTCCTTTATGTAATAAGCTGCTTCAAGTTCGTGTTTTTCGTTAATTCCATTCAGTATCAAGATGGGGACTGAGAGACTCTGTATATCCTCTTTTGAAACAGAAGGGTAATGATAAGTCATTATTTTCATCAATATGCATAAAGTATCCATACTGTTTTTCCATCAAAGGTTTTAATTCTTCTGGGATAAAAGGTGAATACCCTGTCAGCACTGCCCCTTTTATATCCCGGGCCTTTTTCCTTAAGTTGCAAAGCAACGAAGTTTAAGGCTTCTTCAAAATAAGAACCTGATCTTTTCAATACATTTTGGCCGTGACCTGGCAAATCGAGCGGTACCAATTCGTTTTCCCCTCAAAATAAGAAATCTTATCTGCGAAGTGCGTTTTTACTGTCCCCTTAAATCCGTGAAGTAAATAAATTTATTCCAACTTCTTCCCCCCCTTTAATCTTTGGCGGCGAAGTTTCACCCAGCTGCCGATAGATATCGCATGAAATTAACATCTGACATTATAAGTACTTTTCCATGCGGACATCTTTCCACATCCTGCCCTTCCAGTATGTGAAGTTTTCTATTTGGCCAATTTCCCGGTAGCCGAGCTTTTGATAAAGCTTTTTTGCTTGTATGTTGTATTCGAACACACCCAGCTCTATCCGTTTAAAATCCTTCTTTTTAATTTCACTCTCTAAAAACCTCATGGCATGATATCCGATTCCTTTACCTCTTCCCTCAGCTTCCCCGATTGTTATACCAATCCAGGCAGTGCCGGCTTCCTTTTTATAAAGGTGAGAGGGATCGATCATGAAATTCATGTCTCCAATCAGCTTCTCATCTAAATATATCAAGTAAGTAGAGTGATGCTCCAAACGCTTATGTAATTGATCAACTGTTACGATTTCCATGCTCTCCAATGCAGACTTGCTTTGGCTGGGACGAATCAGCGGAACCAATGCAGGATCATTCTCCCAGCGGTTAATAGCCTCTGCTATTTCGATGGTTGGATCGGTTAACTTTTCAAAATGAATGTTCATTCTGTTTCTCTGTCTCCTTCTGGATTAGCCCTTTTCACTATTTCTTGTACAAAATGATATTTTCCTTTTGTATATTCAGCTTCATTATCAGGATATTGAACGGAAAGCTTTCTTTTCAAATCCTCATACTCTTTTGCAGTTGCAGGACGGCTGTTTAAGTAATCCCTAAATACAAGATGTTCGTTCCACCATTTTCCTTGATATTCGACAACGTGGAGAATATGTGTTTTTGTTAGAGTTTCTAAATCAGAAAACTTAGCAAAAACCTCTTTTCCTTTTAGCCTGACTCCAGGCAGGTGATGATATCCCTCGGCTTTCATGGATGACCTGTTAAATTGGCCAAAGTCCTCCATTCTTTTTACGCCAACCAGGATATCCAGGATTGGTTTGGCTTTTATCCCTTCAATTGAAGTGCTGCCAAAATGCTGTATATCTTCTATTGACTCACCAATAGTATTTATTAAGGTTTGTTTTTCCTTCTGAAAAAGTATTTTCCATTCATTTGAATGTTCATGTAATATCACTTGTCCTTTTTTTACACCTAACATAACTATCGGCTCCTTGTTTATAAGATTCCCCCAAAATTGAGGGGTGACTTAAGGGGAACGGATTGCTGGCCCAGGAGTACGCCTTCATTTTTCCAATTTAAAGCGTCAATAGAAATCCTTACTAAACACAAAGCTCTTTAGATACAGCAAATTTGAAAACCTTTAATTATTCCGGTGCCACAATTTCCACCTTAATTCGATCAGGATCTTCAAAAAAGACGGCGTAGTAGTCTTTTCCTCCAGCAAATGGATGTCGGTCTGAATAAAGAATATTTATATCCTTTTCTCTTAATTTTTCGGATAGTTGGTCTACATGTTTTCTAGATAGTGCATGGAACGCCAAATGATTGAGACCGACTCTGCAGCGGTGATAGGCTACATCGAGGAAGCGTTCCTCCGCTTGAACAAACACAAGATAGGTGTCGTTCATAATCCAACTGCGGCCGCTATCCCACTCTTGGTAGGTTTGATAACCAAGCTCTTTCAGTAACCAGTCCCAAAACTCAACCGTTTTATTTAAATTAGAAACATATATTTCGATGTGATGCAGCATCAACTAGCTCCTTTCTATGGCTTCAATTTTACTGAGTAAATAACAGGGGCTGTATCTCCATGTACTTTTATTAAGGAGATTTCAGTTATTGCACCAGATAAAACATCGATTCCTGCAGAACAAAACCTGAATGCCTCAGCCAGCTTTTCAAAAGGCAGCCTGTTGGCCAAGGTACAATGCGGAACCCACTTATCTGGTTCATATACTGAAGCTGAACTGCCATCAAACTCTCGGAAAGCGTCATGATGCTTTCGGTGCAGCATTGTCAATTCTTCAGTCATGACCGGAGAAAGGAAGAGTGTCCCTGATTTCATAAACGATCCAATGGAGTTGAAGGAAATATCGATAATACGCTGTGAATGATAGAGTTCTTCCATTTTCTCCATAAATGCACTCTCGTTTATATTGGAGCAGCCCGCCAAGGTAACATGCGGAATTCGGTCTATCACTTGAAAGGCATAATCAGAAATAGATTGCTCTTTTAATCCTCTCCAAATTTTCCTAATCTCTTTCTCTGTTTTCTCGTCAAATAGTGCAACTACTCCGTACACTTTCATCCTCCCCTTTCCCTGAATCAAAGCTGACATTAATTATCATATGGTTTGTGCCTGGAACCTGCTTTGTCCCTGATGCCAATTTCCTTCCTGCACCTGTCTTTAAATTACAAAATCCTGCTTTTATTGCAAAAATTGAAACTTTCTGGAAATTAGAATCGTACATTTACTATAAGAGAAAAAGGAGTGGAATAATGAAAAAAATTTCAAAAGTTTTAGCAGGAGCTGCTCTCGCTTTATCTTTAGGTGCCTGTTCAATGACCGCCTCGCCGGAAGATGATGTAAAAAATAAGAGTGACTTGACTCTGGAAGAAGTTTTCATGAATTCCCAGAAGGCCGACTCTGAATTATCCAGCGTACATATGGATATGGAGTTATCACAACTCACTCATGATGAAGCAAATGAAGAAGGATCAACGAATATGAGTACTACTTCTTCTACTGACCTTGTCATGGACCCGATAACCTTGTATCAGACTTCAACCGTAAATATGACAATGGATGAAATGGAAGGCAGTGAACTGCCACTGGCAGAAGTTGAGATGTACCTGACAGAGAAAGATGTTTATCTGAAAGACAACATACAGAATGAATGGACGACGGTTCCAAATGAAATGGCAGACCTATTAAAAGACGCCGCGCTGCAGGAATCTGCTCTTCCTGAAAATCAATTAAAGCAGCTTGAGCCTTACCTTGATGACTTTACCTTTAAGCAGGATGATGAAACGTTTATCCTTGAGCTCTCTCTGGAAGGAGCAGAAGCGGATCAGCTTCTTAAAGAAGGAATGGCTCTGATGGAAGGCGAACTTCAATCTTCTCTCCAAGGAGCAATGGAGGAAATTTCCCTTTCGAAAATGGATTTAAAAATGTGGATTGATAAAGAAAGCTTCCATACAGTGAAGATGGATATTACACAAAAAATAGAGATGGAACAGGACGGCGAAATGGTTAAAGTCGATCAAACAATGAAGAGTAACTTCTCCAAGTTCAATGAAATTGATTCAATCGAGGTGCCTGCAGAAGTCACAGAGTCAGCTGTGGAAATGGAGTCACCCTTTGGTCAATAGTTTTTCTTTAACTATATAACCACTTTCACCAGCTGGGGGGACGAAGTCAAAAATGATATCGTCCCCTTTTTGTTAGTCATCTTCTAAAATGGAATACAACAGTGAGTCTCTCCAGCCTTCTTTCATCTTCAGGTGCCCCCGCATTCTTCCTTCCCTGCTCATTCCTATCCTCTCCAATACCTTTATGGAAGCCAAGTTTTCAGGACTGCAAGTTGCAAAAATTCTATGAAGCTTTAACTCCCTGAATCCATAATGAATCAGCAGTTTAGAAGCCTCAGTCGCAAATCCATTCCCCCACCAATCAGGATGGATGATATATCCTATTGAACCTGCTCCGTTATGTATGTCTTTAATAGTCAGGTCCACAGCTCCAATTAGCTTGTCATCCCTTTTATGAATAATGACAAACATGAACCTTGTCCGTGGTTTTCTTCTTCCATCCTCCACTGCTTTTTTAACAAATTCAAGAGAATCTTCTTCTGTATTCGGCTCCCAGGCCTGGTATCTGCTTGAAATTCTATGAGAGGCATAGTTGTGGACTCCCCTCCAATCCGATTCCTGAAGCTCTTTTAAATTGGCTGTTTTCGCATAAATTGTTGCTTTCGGAAAAATCCCAAGAGCCGGATTTTTCCCCGGATATTAGGGTTTCTCTCTACATGTAGTGAGTAGCTCTTTTCTCTCTTGCTTACCAGGATATTTAAGGTGAATTTAGGCGTGATTTCTCCAAATTTGTATTAAAAAGCAACAAAGTTTACGAAAAGAGCCTTCAAATAAATTCTTTCGCCGTCAATACTCAGCATTTATACCAGCTCCCATCAAAGGCAAGCCCCAATGCTTTTCCAAAAGCGACACCATATTCGACAAACCCTCTGCCCCTGGCTGTTATGATTTTTCCATCTTGCACTAATATTTCATCAGAGTAATTTTCTTTTTCAAAAACTCCTGACCTATCACGAGCTTCTTCCACCAATCCGACCGTGTATCTTTTTCCATGGAGCAGACCTGCTTTGGCCAGAAGATAAGGTGAACTGGAGATGCCCGCAACAACTGATGCTTTTTTCCTGCTGCTTTAAGAAAATCGAATAAAGCTGCTTCTTCATTAAGTGACATGACATCCATGCAGCCTGGCAGGAGCAAACTATCAATCTCACTGATATCCACTTCGTGAAACGCCTTATCAGGAAGGCATGTTAATCCTGACTCGCCTCTAAGGGGTGAGGTACTCTCCGCACACATAATGACCGGCTTGTCCCCCTGCATCAAAATAGACAGCGCAACACTCACCTCATATTCACTGAATTGAGGATACAGCACTACCGCCGTTTTCTTCATAGGATTCCTCCTCCCTTAATTCCTTCCATTCTTTCTTAACTATTCCATAAATTACACGATCCAGGAACTCTCCATTTATATATTCATATTCCCTGATGGTTCCTTCTTCAATTAATCCAAGACGTTCAGCCACCGATCTGCTTCTTGTATTCTTGAACGCCATATTGATTTCAACTTTATTTAATTCCCATTCATTGAATGCATGATCAATAAACTTTTTACATGCCTTAGTGACGAGTCCGCAGCCTTGGAACGACTCGCCCAGCCAGTAGCCGATTTCCGTTTTACGGTTGTTAATATCCACATAAAGAAAACCAATCGATCCAGCCAACACGCCTTTATGCCAAATTCCAGCCCAAAATCCGTTTCCTGAAGAAAATCTGGTAAGAGACTTTTGAATAAATACTTCTGAATCTTCAACTGAAATTGTTTTCTTCGGAAAAGATAGCCACTCCCCGAGAGACTTCCGATTATCATCAATCAGTTCAAAGAGTTCAACAGCATCCCCCTGCTGTAAGAGCGCTAAATAAGAATGTTCATCTAATTTCACCTTAAACAAGGTTGGGCCTCGCTTTCAAGGGAACCTTATGAATGATAGGAGCCTCCATTTGTTCCCCTTGTTCCTCTGCCAACTCAATCAATCCAATTGCTGTAATTTTACCCGTGAGGGATTCATTCCTTTTCAGGCAATATTGAAAGGCAGCCGCCAATTCTTCCTCAGGAAGCTTGTTGGCAAGAGTACAGTGGGGAATCCATTTATCCGGCATATACAACGAATTGGCCGCATCGCTGTTCTCCTTGAAAAACTCATAATGAGAAGCATGCAGATTCATTAATTCTTTCGTTACAGTTGGCGAGAAAAATAGGGTTCCATAGTTAAGGAATGATCCCAGTGTATTGAAACAGATTTCAATCTCTCTTTTATTGCTGTACAGGTCGGTCAATTTTCTTATGAATTTCTTCTTATCAATATCTTCATAGCTTGCTAAGGTCACGTGCGGTCTGCCATTCTTTATCTCTTCACCATAAAAAGAAATAGACTCTTCGCTTAACTCTCTCCAGATTTGTTTAATTTCCTTTTCAGTTTCTTCATCAAATAGTGCCACGATCCAGTACATATACATATAACCCCTTTTGAGTCCTTTTTTCAGCTGTATTCCTTGGAGCTCCTCTTCGTCAAAGTCTGCAGTCACCGACCGCCTTCTAGCTCAGTTCTTTTTTGAACATGACCATGTCCAACGCCCTGATTCCATTTTCGATGATAGGGTCTGGATAATCCATAAAGAAATTCC
This sequence comes from Bacillus sp. P14.5, assembly GCF_003316765.1. Classification (GTDB taxonomy): domain Bacteria; phylum Bacillota; class Bacilli; order Bacillales; family Bacillaceae_B; genus Rossellomorea. The sequence goes on from NZ_NIJF01000083.1 coordinate 47,482, forward strand.
TCTTGATCTCATGCATTCTGAATCCTGCTTTTTGATAAAAGGCGATGTTGTCCAGGCTTGAGTTTGCTGTTCCGACTATGACATTATTTTTCCCTTGATTTTTATAGAGAGCCAGACCTTCTTTGATGGCGGCCTTACCGATGCCTCTTCCTCTGTATTCGGGTCTCAATGCAAAATTCTTCAGCTCTACTGTATTCTCGTTGACAGGAGTGAATAAGATAACACCCGCTACCTGATCTTCGAAATGGATGGAATACATATCTCCTTGGAAAATATATTCACGGACAGCTTCCTCACTTTCGTCGGCCATTAGAAGCAGCCCTAGATAATCAATTCTCTTACTTTCCTTTATGGGGTACAAATATCTTGTGTTCATTTAAATCTTCCTCTTTAAAAATATGTAATAAACTTACGGTTTCCGAAAAGGCATCAAAGATTCTCTTTCTATTCCATGGGTGCATTTGTTCAGGCAGATTTTCCAGAGAAAAAAAGGCGACTCTCTCAATCTCTTCATTTGGAATGAAAGAACCCTCTTTCTTAATATTTGCTCTGAACAAAAGAACTAAATCGTCTTTTTCCGGAGCGGAATAAATTCCTACCAAGTTCTCTGCCTTTGCGGTGTAACCTGTCTCCTCCAGGATTTCTCTTTCTACCCCTTCAATGGGTGACTCATTTTGATCAAGGTGTCCCCCGGGAAGCGTCCAGTTTCCGGATCCATAATTAAGTTTGACACAGAGTATTTCATTATTTTTATTTCTCACAACAGCAAATACCCCTACAGAAGGCAATTTTCCCACTTCCTTTTAATCACTTATCTATGCACTGCACCTAAGACATCCTGCTTAGAGTTCAAACCCATTCGTCATTGTCTGCTGTCAAGTCGCCGCCGGCCTCACCTGTATTGACCACACCCTTCGGTTCCACAAGCATGATGTGGCATTCGTTATCGGCAAATGGCTTATGCTCAACCCCTTTAGGGACAACGTACAATTCGCCTTTTCGCAGCGTCACCTCGCTGTCACGAAATTCAATCTTCATCTCCCCATCAATGACAAAGAAGACTTCGTCCGTTTCGTTGTGCTGGTGCCAGACAAAGTCTCCGTGTATCTTCACAAGCTTGAACTGGTAATCATTCATCTCCGCAAAAACCTTTGGGGACCAATGATCCGTAATCTTACTAAGTTTCTCTTTTAAGTTTAGTGGCTGATGAGTCATAGATTCATTCTCTCCTATCATAGCTTACTCTGTCCAAAACCTTGCGAGCATTTATATCCTGAACCAATAATAATAGCTTAACAAAAGAAAACTCGCTGCCATAATGAGCGGAAAATGAAACCTCGATCCCTTTTCTGGTTTCTTAGTGCCTCGAAAATAAAAAAGGAATGCTCCGGCCATGAAGATTAGATAGGCTGCCCACTTAAGTACCATCAATTTAAGATTCCTCCCTTGGCTTTCAACTTTTTTATCCTTCGATACAAATATTAGTTAGGATATATTTAAGAGTTTTTAGAATTTGGCTGGATATTTGCCTACAAAAAGGCTTCCACTGCGATCAATCATCTTTCTTTTCGCAATAGTTGTGGCTATTGAGAAGTAATGGATTTCCGCTCCAGGCGGGCGGTGAGCCTCCTCGGCTTTGCCTGCGGGGTCTCACCTGTCACCAAAAGTGGAAGCACCTTGGTCAGGCCCGCCAGGCAAATGTTCTCAAGAGAAAAAAAGGTGCTCTTTCGTTTTATTCTCTTGAGGTTATTTGACCCGAGGGGCTAGGTGTTGGAACTAGACGCCTGCTAGTCCCGCAGGAGATCGTACGCCTTCCGCTACAATCCTGCTAGGGAAAGAGAAAGAAGGTAAAACCGCATCACTAAAGCAAAGAAAGAAAAACCTCTAAATAGACGGTTTTAGGATTTATTGTTGCTTTCCTAAACCTCCCAAGAGCAGAATCCTCACCGAATACAAAGATCTTCTCTCTAAACCGGGAAACTGCTCTTTTCTTCTTGCTTATCAGAATATTTCATTTGAATAATGCCGTTAACTTAGGAAGTTCATATTAAATAGCAACAAAGATTACGAAAAGAGCCTCTCGCAAAGATTGTGGCCGTATTAATTTTCTCCGTTCCAAGGTGACAACTCTGCGGGGTGGCCGGTATCCGCAGCTTCACAAATAGTGGAAGCGGCCGTCCAGCACCGTTCGGAAATTAGATCTTCTGCATAAGCCTTTTAAAATGGATTTTAAGTATGTCCTCTCCAGTTAAATCTCCAAACACTTCTTTAAAAAAGGACGTATCCTACGATTGTAGAAAACGCCATTGTGACATTACTTTTTAATTGTCTTTTTTTATCATTTGCTGAGGCAGTGTTGCTTTTATAGCGGCATACGGAAAATCCACCGTATACCTGTTATTTTTTCAAAAACGGGAAGAGCAGTTCTATTCTTTCTTGCCTACAATTTGCGGTGGATGATGGCTTTATCTTTGAAAATTCCTATTACTAACAAAAATTCATTACCACTTCTTGACACTTATATCCTAATATTATCATAAGATTCAAAAATAATGTGAAATTCCTTGCCGGTTTTCCAGTATGAGGCGGTCATCTTAATGATTTCTGTAAACAGGTGATCTCTTCTTGGGTGATTCCTGACGCTCTCCATATCTGACCTTCTCGTCCAAAGGGATAGTGGCTGAACTATCACGCTTTAATATGAAGCCAATGGTATAGTTTTGCTGATTCTGGAGGAGTCCCAATGACAAGTGCAAGAGATTTTTCATCTTTCTGTGCCATTCCATACTTATAGAATTGGGACGATGCAAGGAAAACACCGTTTGAATCCAGCAAAGCCAGTGATTCAATGATTTTTTTCAGTTGAGAACGCTCCGTGCCATTCTTAATGCTCAATAAGCCCTTTTGCTCGGTAGAGTAATTTACCCATAATTCCACCTTGCAGCCTTCTTTGATTAAATTGAGGCATACTGAAACGGTATACTCTATCAGATCTTCCATATCTTTTCTTAAATGAAAATGCCCTTTTCCAACCAAATTCAGGAAGACGGAATACAAGTCACCGTGCACTTTTTGATACTTTTTCGCCAGCAGCTTATTCTCCTTTGCTGTTGCAAGCCAGTGAATATGCCGAAAGCTCTCATTTTCATAATCTTTCGTTCCGATTATACTCGTTTCATCTAAGAATAATGAGTGGTTCGTTTGCTTGTGTCCTTGAAGCAGGGATTTGAGATGTAAATCAGGGACCTTTAGGATTCTCGGGACTACTTTAAATCGCGGAAGCTCTGTACGAGAGTAATCCAACCGGTACGTTTGCAGATTTAAAGGATCACTCAGCATAAGATTGAAGGCTGACCATTTATGATTTCCTCTCGCCTTTCCTTCCAGTTTTATTTCTATCGTTTTCTGTGATTTAGCCGGAAGGTCCACTGTAAGTGTATACATGCTGTTTTTCCGGCCGTCAACTTGATTTACAAAAACCATTTCATTGTAATTGTTGAATTCAATGTTCAGCTTTAGATTATGAATGGGAAGTGCAGCATGATTCTCCAATTCTATAAAACAAGTTGTTTCTTCTTCAATGCTTGTGGAATTTACATATTTTTTAAAGTCCCAGGTGATTTTTCTCTGAAAGAATCGCAAGTACATAGAAGATAGGAGAGCAAGGGAAAGAATCAATGAAAACAGGAAAGTCAGAATGCTGAGGCCAGTGAAACTCACTGCGATCAGCAAGATTACTATCAGGACCAGCACGATTGGCTGCAGGAGAAAAGTCTTTTCCTTATGTATGGTCATAGAGATTCAACAGGAACTGATGTAGTATCGAGAATTTCCTCAATGATTCTCTCTTTCGAAGTCTTGACTTCTCCTTCAACGTTCAGCGTCAAGCGGTGGGCCAATAATGGCATCGCCAGTGCTTTTACATCATCCGGGGTGCAGAATGTCCTTCCATAAAGAAATGCTCTCGATTGAACCGCTCTCATATACGCGAGAGATCCGCGGGGGCTCACTCCAACTTCTATATACCGATGACCCCTTGTAGCTTGAACAATATCCATCAGGTAATCTTCTATGTCCTCTGAAACCGTGATTTGTTTAATGTCCTTTTTCAGCTGAAGGATATCGGAAGTCGTTATGACACTCTCGATCGTTTCCATGGGGTTATCAGTACGAAAACGCCTTAACATGGACTTCTCTTTCTCAGGCGAAGGATACCCTTGTTTGATGGGCAATAAAAAACGGTCAAGTTGTGCGTCTGGAAGCGGGAACGTGCCGATGGAGTCAAAAGGGTTCTGCGTGGCAATGACGATAAAAGGTTTCGGCAGCGGATAGGTTACTCCTCCGAGTGTCACATTCTTTTCTTCCATCAATTCCAGCAGGGCAGATTGTGTACGAGGGACAGCACGATTGATTTCATCTATCAGGAGGACATTGTTGAACGCAGGTCCTTTCCTGATCTTGAAATCGCTGGTTTTCACATCGAAATATTCCTGCCCTACAATATCGGAAGGAAGTGTATCAGGGGTGAATTGCAATCTGTTGAACGTTCCTTCAATACTTTTAGAGAAGCACTTTGCCATGGTCGTTTTTCCTGTGCCGGGAACATCTTCGAGGAGAACGTGGCCGTCACTTAATAATGCGATGATCATCAATTCAATTTCCTTTTCTTTATCAATCATTACTTTTGAAACATTATCTTTGATCTTCTGCAGCAATTTATTCACTCCTAATTTTCTACTTTTCAACTTTTCAAGTGGCAGATACTGTTTACTCTTTTAAACTAAAACTAACAAAAACCTGATGATGGACTGTATCATTTCCTCATTGTAGGGGGCTATCAAGATTTGTCTTTCCTAATCTTCCGGCAGGACTTAATAGGTGCTGTAAAATCTTTTCAGTTCATATTCCTCTAAGAACCAAGCGTGTGTCGTATTCTCATCACATAATATTCCTTCCCAGCCCATAGATTGGAAAACTGGCTCTAAGCTTCTTTTGCTTGTAACAATCGATGAAGGTTCATCGAAGTAACAAGTGAAAATATATTCTTCTTTCTCATCATATAAAGTGACCGGCTCTTCGCATAAATAAAGTCTATTTTCAGTAGTCATTTCATCAATTATAAATGAGCCGCTTCCGTAAGTTATCTTCTCGAAATGCACGGTTTTTGACCCACTGCTGTGGATGAAGTCAATATAACTATTTATAAGCAATTCCGAGAGCTGATCCTCCTTAGGTGGAAACAGCGAAGTTCCAATTACTTCATTCAGCTTGTTATAGACAGCAGGGGTTGCTTTCTTATGATAAATCCCTCCAATCCACATATTCAATCCAATAGCCAATTCCTTTATAGACTCCATACCCGCCTCTTCTTTTACTGTTTCCCATGAGACCGGTGTTCCGATTGATAATGAGTCCTCTTTAGTAGGAAACACCATATGTGGTGAGTAACTCTTTTCTGGCTGCCAGTCAAAAGGCATTCTTACAAAAGGATGAAGTACTATTGCAGCAGAAACATATTCGGAAGGCAGGAAGCTTTTAATTGGTTTATCAACAACTGGCTCGGGTTCCATCGGAAAAAAGTAGTTTTTACTCATTTTTCATCCTTCCTTTACATCCCTTATTCTGATGCATTATGAATTGTGACCTGATCCTTTTAAAACCGGATTTCTCGTAAAAAGGAATATGTTCTTCCTCACAGAACAAGCTGACGATGTCAATATGTCCAAGCTCATCCAACAGCCTGGAAACCATCCTTGTCCCTATCCCGCTTCTTCGCCATTCCTTATGCAGGATTACATCCTCAAGATACGCCCTGAATACTCCATCCGTGACAGCCCGGGCAAACCCGATTAACGTGTTTCCGTTCCAGGCTCCCACTGATATTTGTTCTTTCAGCATCTTTTCAATATCTCGTTTATCTCTTTTATCCCACCAGCCGGCATGTTTGTATAGTAATGCTATATCACATGCTTTTATCTCTTTTTCTTCGCAACTATGAATCTTGATATTCATTTTTTCTCTCCTTCCATTAACGAATCGGAACATAACCTGTTTTTTGTATAAGTTCCTGTCCCTGCCCAGAGGTGATCCAATCAATGAAAGGCTCTACTTGAGGATTATTTGTCCCATTGGTAACAGCATAAAATTCTCTTGTGAGAGGATAATTCCCACTTTGTATGCCTTCAGTGTCAGGTTCAACATTATCAATTTTCAACAGTTTGATGCCTTTGCTGTCAACCATGTTTGTTGCAAAAAATCTGTAGGAAAACCCAATGGCATTGCGGTAATTCCGATAATCGGAAGCTTTCTCAATCACTCCCCCCATTCCGTCCACTTGCTGGTCGGCAGGAGGCTCCATGATGGGGATCTCACCCATCATATTTTGCAGACCTGTCTGGCTTCCGCTCCCTTCCGGTCGTTGAAAAGCAATGATCTCTTTGTCGCTGCCGCCGACTTCATTCCAGCTTGTAATCTTCCCTGAATAGATGCCCTGCAGTTCCTCGATGGTAAGACTATCGACAGGATTGCTTTTATGGACGAAGAAGACGAAAGCCTCTTTCCCAATTGGAGTCATTTCTAAATTTTTCATATCTGATTTTTGATCTTGAGACGGCCCTGCAGCGAAAATGATGTCAACATCTCTCTTGGCAAGCCTGACATATGCTACATCTGTTTTGGAAGCCGCCACTGGACTTTGAGAAGTGTTGTCGTGCGGGTAGTCACCCTCTGTATAAACCGCTTGGACGAACGAAGCGATTACTGGATATAAAGCTGTGGCACCATCCATCCTTGGGACGTTACCTGAGACAGAAAAACTGCTGGCTTCTTCAAGTGAAGCAGCTTTTGAACCGCGTTTAAATGGTTCATAAACTGTCAGATCTACTTCAGCATCTTTAATTTCTATGTGATTAATATAAGCCTCATATCCTCCATACCCGGCTAAAGGAACAGTAAGAGTAAAGAGGGGAACCAATACCTTTCCTATTTTCGGAAGCTTTGAATTAACCCCCAGTAAGTACAAATTGCCTGTTATCAGTATGGCAATCAGAATGATCCACCGTATACACATAGCCATTTTGGCTGGATACCAAAGTTGAGAAGCCCCCGATGAACAGACTTACTATTCCGTGCTTGGATTATTCTATTCCACATATGTATTCCTCCTGCTGTTACTTCTCTAAGTATTCGTCTATCTTTTTCATAATGGAATAGGCTCCGCTGCTATGATTGCAGGGGATGGCAAACAGCATATCTGTCTCTGGATAATAGCCGGAGTGAAAACTCACACCTGGATCGTATCCCATGACATGATACTTGGTTACAGCCTTTTCATTGTTTATCCATACGCCATATCCGTAGTGGACTCCCTCTTTCACTTTTATTTGAGGACTTACAAGGACCCTGGTCAATTTTTCATCCAATATCCTGTTTTCAAATAGAGCTTCCCAAAAACTGATCATATCCTGGGATGTTACATAGGCACCGCCATCCGGGCCCCCTTTTATCGGCAGTGAATAAAAATTGGTTTTATATTGACCATCACTCTTTTCTACATACCCAAGAGCTGTATTTTGGGGCAGTTCATCCATAGAAAAATAACCAGAGGATAGCATTCCGGCCGTTTTAAATATGCTCTCCGTCACGTAGTCTGAAAATGTCATCCCAGTAAGCCTTTCAACAACCAGTCCAAGCAAGATATAACCTGCGTTATTGTAGTGGAAACTTTCTCCCGGCTCACCTTTCATCGGTTGATTTTGAAATAATGGAAGAAAGTCAGAGGGACCTCTCAGAAGATACATCGGTGTTTCCTTCCAAAGCTCTGCAAAATCCTCTATCACTTCTTCATCAAAATAATCGGGTATGCCGGAACTGTGTGTAAGCAGCTGATGAATCGTGACTGATTCATCCCACTTTGCAAAAGAGATATCCAAACAGTCTTTCAGTTTTGTTTCGAAACCAAGCAGGCCTTTTTCAACTAATTGACAAATCGCAGTTGCGGTGAAAATTTTACAGCCGGATGCAATGCCGAAACGCGTGGTTATCACATTTGGCCTTTCTTCGCTTTTATCTGCAAACCCTCCTGCCTTCTCCAGTATGACTTCTTCTCCTTTCTTTATGAAAACGGTTCCCGAATAGTTTTCATTTTTGATGACTTCTTGTATAGTCTCGATTAAATGTTTATTTTGCATGATGTACAACACCTTATTCTTTATAGATTTGTTAGTAATATTTCTCCAACAGCTTATAATCCCTTGTCTTCTTGACTGCAATTTTGTTTGCTGCGGCAAAGCGTTCTAATTCTTCATAAATCTCAGAGGGCTCATAATACAACAGCGACATGTTATGCCCTTTCCGGTTAATAACAACCTTCTTCTGTGCCCACCCTGCTCTCTTAAAGGTGATTGATTTTATGGAATCACTATTTATGAGTTTTTCATATAAGCGGAAGCGGGAAAAATAAATGCCATACCTTATTCTGCCTTCTTCAATATCCAGCTTATAGCGCACACGAAAGAACAAAACCAGGAGAAGCAAGAGCAGCAACCTGAAGCCATGCATGATCCAGCTTTCACTAAAAAACAATGATGCTATCAAGAAAATCATTATCAGCATCTTTGTTTTTTTGTCTATTTCAACTCTTATGTAAGTCATTTTAAATCAGCTCCTCTTAAAGGGCTGTCATGAACAGCCGCCCCCAATTTAGAAGTCGTCCAAATACACCGGTTCATATTTTATGATAAAAGGAAATGTTATCTGGAAAAGGATTGATAAAAGAAACACCATGAAGAGTGTTGTCAAAAAGTCCATATCACTGAATGTCGTTAGGGTGGCTACAGCGATAATCAGAAGGAAATCCAAGATAACTACCTGACGCCTTCGCTTCGTATTGTTCGTTCCGCAATAAGCGCACTTAATTTTAATTTTACTGCCAGGGTTCGGATGAAATGTCCTTGAATACCTTCCACCTGGAGAGCTGCACCCCGGATTCCCGGCATTTTGGCAACCCCACCATTCCACCTCCCTGTTCATTCGATAATTAGTCCCCGGATTTCGATTTCCCCTCTAATTCTTTCTCAATCTCTTCATCAGAAATTGCGGAAGGTTCATTCAGTTTTTCCATGAAAAACCGGCGAATCACCTGTCCTGTTTCGGAATTATCGATTCCTCTTCTCACTCCGGATTCGATGATGGCAAGCAGGATAAACAAAAATAGAATAATAAGTAAAATTCCAAAAATGAACTCCATTTAATTTAAACCTCCGAATGCTCTTTTGAAAATTTTACCACATCAAGACTTATTTGTGATTAAAGATTCTGAAAATATAAAAAGAGAGCTCAATTGATAGACGATTTCAGCCTTAGAAAGTTTCAATCTAAAGATCACCGGTACCTCTTACAACCGTCCAAATGATGTATGATAAGTTATGACAGAAAACATAGAAAGTATAAATTAAGATTATGGCAGAAAGGAATTAAAGGGAGATGAGAGGTTGTAAAGCAATGCTATTTGATCTGGATGATACATTATTGCATAGAGATGAAGCAGTAGATAATATATTTACCCTTATTTTAGAGAATTGCTATGAAGAGGTTGGACATTCAGCGAAGATTGCAATGCGGCAAAAATTCAAGGAGTATGACAAAAGCTGTTATGGTAATAACGACAAAACAAAAGTACTGAACTCTTTATATGCTAACTTCCCTCCAAAGCATAGGTTGGCAGACCAATCCATCCAAGATTTCTGGAATGAATACTTTCCTAAATGTTTTTCTATAAACCACCAGCATATTAATATTATTAATACTCTAAAGAATGAAGTGAAGGTTGCTATAATAACAAACGGCTCAACTCAAAGGCAGAAAGCCAAAATCAGAAACACAAGATTAAATAACTGTTTTGATATTGTTGTTATTTCTGAAGAAGCTGGATTCAGCAAGCCTGACAAACGTATATTTGAATCAGCTATAGAAAAACTTAATGTGAAACCGGGAGACGCATTATTCGTTGGTGATGACATATATAAGGATATTGGCGGCTCTCAAAATGCTGGTATAAAGGGCATATGGTTCAATCCCCATAGGAGCAAGAATGATACTGATATAAAACCATATGCAGAAATCCAATCTCTTGAAGAATTGCTGCATTTAATTCAAATTCTCAATTTTAAACGATAAAGTATACAGCCTCTGCTAAGCCCAGTCCGAAATCCTTTAACAAATTAAAACAGTAAAAGGGACAGTCCCTTTTACTGCTTTAGCGAAGCAACGTATCATTCCCTGTTATTCTGTGTTTTAGGCACCGGTACTTAAGGTTGATCTGGATAAGTCTTCTGCAAAAACTCCACAGATTGGTTTATCAATTCTTTTAATACTTCCTCATTGATATCTGCCACTTTATTGATATACACACACGCTTTGCCTGAAGTATGCTTGCCGAATTTCTCAAGAAGCTCTTCCCTGTCAGGATCTCCGGTTGCAAAATAGAGACTGATTTTCGTTTTTCTCGGAGAAAATCCTACAAGCGGAGCATCCCCTTCATGACCGGTCTTGTACTTATAGTGGTACGAGCCGAATCCAATAATGCTCGGTCCCCACATCTTAGCCTGATATCCTGTTGTCTCTGTAAAGATATCCAAAAGTTTATATGCATCTTCCCTCTTTTTCGGGCTGTCAACATTTTCGATAAACTCAATTACACTGCTGTCATTTTCTTTGGTTTTTAGTTCGTACATGCAGGTATCTCCTTTCCAATAAATATGTATTTCTTCCCTATTCAGTATAACCTAAAGGCTGTCTTTCTCCTTTTCTCATGGGTGATTTTTTCATTGGGGGTATTTGAAAAGGCTCTGTCAGTCTATTGATAAGTGCTGTAAAAAACAGTAGGAATCGTTCCTGCTTTTACCTTATTTCACCTCTTTAAGTTCAACTGTCCTATTTATCATATTGACTAATTCTTCAATAACAATAGCAGGTTTTTCAACATGCACTGAATGTCCGGTATCCGCCTCGATTTGTTTCGTATTCTGTGTCAGCTTAACCATCAGCTTTTGATTTTGATTCCACTCTTTTGAAGAATTCGCGGCACTAATAACTGTAACGGGCAAATCAGCCGGCAGCGGTTTTGCTTTTAAGATCTGTTGAGCCGATTTGCCTGTATCCCTGAATTCAAAGTAAAGAGATTGATAGGCTTCTGGAGTATGGCCAATATAATTCAACGTTTTTTCATGTTCCGGACCAAGATATTTCCTCCCGACCTTGTGCCTCATCAGTCTTGGAAGACCAGCCAATGAAGTCATATAACCAAATCTGGCAAGAAGGTTGAATTTCTTGATTCTTTTTTGATTAGAAGCATTTTCGATATATTGATTTTCATGAGCTGCGTCTACTAATATCAAACCCTTAGTATCATTGGGATAGGTACTTGCGAATAATCTCATAATCATTCCGCCATATGAATGACCAACCAGAATATACGGCGGCTTCACATCAAGAACACACAACAATTCCTTCAGTTCTTCTACTGAATCCCCGGCTGTCCTCGTCTGTCTTGTTGTCCGGCTCCATCCATAACTTCCCCGGTCGTAAGAGATGACTCTGGCAAATTTTGATATTTCCGGCTGAACAAAACACCAGTCAATTGAAGCGGAACTTAATCCAGCCTCCAAGATTACAGTGAGCGGACCAGTTCCTGAATCCATAACATGTATAGTAGAATCCTTGGTTTTGACCATTTTACCTGGCGGTGGAACTTTCCTGGATCTGTTCATAAACAAGTTCCATGCTGTAAGGGGAAAACCCGCTGCTGCCAACCCCCATCTAGTTACATTGTCTAAGTTCATTGTCTGATTCCTTTTCATTTGTTTTCGCTGATGGAAACGAGTATGTCTTGTAATCTCCATTGTCACTGGAGTATTCCAATATGTTTCGATTCTCGGGAATGCCATGGAAATAGGCACCTATCCCGCCTGTCGTACAGCGGTGCCCGGATATCAATATATTGAGATCCTTCCCACTGACGGTATCCTCCAGTTCGGATAGAAACTCGAAAACTCTTGCAATGAAAGACTCTTCTTTTTCCACTCCCTTATATACCGTGCGGTCAGGAAGCATGCCTTTCACTTTCACTTCTTCTTTTCTTAATCCGTCTGCTTCTCCTAAATCGAACACATTCAGTCTCTCATCTATGACAGGAGATACTCCAGCAGCTATCTCCGCAGTCTGCACCGCCCGCTCTTGAGGAGATGAGTATACATAATCAAATTTAATACTTCCTAAGACGGAGTTTAGTTCCTTGGCTTGGCCAAGCCCCTTTGAATTCAGAGATATACCGTCTCGTCCTTGAAGTCTTCCTTCCCTATTCCAGTCTGTTTCACCATGCCTGACAACATAAATCATGTAAAGCCTCCTAATAAAAATTCCTATTATCCCCAAAAACAACTTTAATCCTCTTTATATCAGCTGTGCCTGCAGCACTGTTCATGATTCTATAATTAAGCGCTTTCTATAAAACTTTGTTTCTAAATATGTGCCGCTAACTCCTGCCCATAAAGACTAACGGCGGCTTATGATAAGGACCATCCTCTTCATGTCTGTAAGGTGCCCATACAAATTATCCTGAAATACAGAAACCGTTTGGAATCCTTTTGCATGATAAAAAGCAGTTCCTTTATAATTGTCTTTTTCCACGTTTATGTATACCTTTTTGATGCCTTTGATAGTCTCTGCTCCCTTGTTCAATAAAAGTGTGCCCGCTCCTTTTCCCTGATGTTCGGGCAATAGATAGATCGCTCCCAATTCCACTTCACCCTCCGCTTTTAGCGTTGAGAAATTTGCGAAGCCTGCAATGAGTCCATTAATTTCAGCTACATACAGGTGGGAAGCCATCAATCGCTTCTTCATCATTTCATTATTATAAGCAGAGGAAAGAAATCGCTGTTGAATCTCCTCTGGAATAATGTCTCTGTATGTATCTTTCCAGCTGGTTTCTGCAATATTCTGTACTGCGGGAATGTCTCCAGCTTTCATTTCCCTGATACTATATTCAGTCATTTGAAATCACCTTCTTATCCTCTTTAAAATCATTGACAATCCAATTTACCGCACCGACTAAATCTTCTGCTATGAAATCAGGCTGAACTCCTTCCCAGGTATGTCGGTGGGTTGTTAAAGAATTCATGCCCCACCCCGTTTTGACAAGGACTTTTCTAGCTCCGGCTGTATTTGCAGCAATCATATCAGAGCTTCCTGTGTCCCCCACTATATAGCACTGTTCGAGCCGGAGATTATATTTCCGCTGGGCTTCCATTAGAAGTCCAATGCGGGGCTTTTGACAAGTGCACCCGTCGTCGGGCTTATGGGGACAGTAGAAAATATCATCAAGGAATGCAGAGTGACTCTTCAATTCTGATTTGATCCTTTCAAAACCATTGAGTAATTGTTCCTCTGAAAAATACCCTCTTCCCACTCGTGTCTTATTGGTGAAGAGAAACACTTTTAATCCTGACTGGTTAAGAGATTTTATTGATTGGGGTGAAAAATCATACAGGGTGAATTCATCAGGATGCATTCCGCCGCCCGTTCCCCCGATCGTGCCGTCACGGTCCAGAAATACAGCTCGCAATTGCCCTCACTCCTTTTCCACTATAATTTTTCCTGTTCCTTTCCCTTTTCGGATAAACTCTATTACTCTCTTCTTAATCAGGCTCCCTTAATCTGTCGTTTTTCACCTTTACTCCATGGCAGCCAGCCAATTGTTCACGCATGCATTTGCCATTTCTCTTTTCTCGATATGAAGCATATGCCCCGCCCCATCTAGAACATTGAAAGAGGCTCTAGTGAACTTTTTGAATACCTCATACTGATCTTCCCATCCACAGATCCAATCTTGTTTGCCTATAAGAAATAATGCTGGTACATTTATGGACTCAAGGCTGCTAAACGGAGCAGATTCCAGAAAGTAGTGGTCAGTACCTTTAAATTCTTTACTGATCGTGCTTTTACCATGGGCAGGCAGATCTATATAGATTCGCTTAAACTTTTCATGTTTTGAAAAAACCGGCTCCAGCCAGGCCTCCATTGCCCTATAATCTGTCCCCATGGAATGAAGAATGAAGACAGGTCTGCCCTCGCCTATAATTTTGTAATGTATCTTGCCATAAGGAACTTCACATTCCATATCTTCCAGCACCTTCCTGTTTTCCTCCCTTAAATAATTTCGACTCAGGTTTGATTTCTCCTCCTGCTGTAGTGAATCTGATAGAATGAATTTACCTATTATGTTACAGGAGGAATTTCAATGGCAGAACATATATTTCATTTAAAAGCAAACTGGCCTGGCTTGAGGAATGACATAGGAGACATCGAAACAAAGAATATGAAAACGGCCATCTCGATTCCAAAAGAGATGGATGGGCCCGGGATTGGGACAAACCCAGATGAGATGCTTCTTGGTGCAGCCGGAACCTGTTTTATTATTACACTGGCAGCAATGATGGAAAGAAGCCGCCTGGATAAAAGTGATCTCACACTTGAATCTGAAGGAATCGTGGATGTCACCAAAGGAATCATAACTTACAAAAAAATCATCCATAAACCACTGATCACTTTGAAAAGTGATGCAGCAGAAAAAGATTTCGCTCTGGCCAGAAAACTAGCAGAGAAGGCCGAGGCATCCTGCATGATCACTCGGGCTATCAAGGGGAATGTAGAGGTTGAACTTCAAGCTGAGGTAGTGAGAGAAGGAGAATAAAAAGGAATGGCGGGGTGATTTACACTAAGTTGTTCCCTTTTTTGATAAACACCCCTATTTACAAATGGCTCTTTTAAGAGCAAATCTTTGTATGCGAGAAGGATCCTATAATTGGAAAACTTCTGAAGCTAAAATAAGTGCTAAAACACTCTATTAAAAGGCTGTTTCTGTTACGCTTTAGAATACGATTCCACCTGCCCCCCTTTACGTAAGAGGATTGGAACGGAAGGAGGACGATCTCCTGCGGGACTAGCGGACGTCTAGTTCCAGCACCTATCCCCTCGGGGTCAAATAACCTCAAGAGAATAAAAGGAAAACCGCCTTTTTTTCTCTTGAGAACATTTGCCTGTCGGGGCTGAACAAGGTGCTTCCACTTTTGATGACAGGTGAGACCCCGCAGGCGCAGCCGAGGAGGCTCACCGCCCGCCCCGCGGAATCGTCCGCCTGGAGCGGAAATCCTTTAATTTTCAACAGCCCCAATCTTTGCGAAAACAGCCTTACAAATTAAAGATATTGAAAAGGCAAGTATCCACTCTTATCTACAAAAGGCTTGATTTCTTCGCTTTCAACTGACAAACTTAAGAAACAGTATTTAATAAGACAGAAATGAAGGTGAAGTCATGATTGAAGTACGTACATCCAAAGTAAGTGACGGAGATTTAAATAGAGGGGTTTTTGCTACCCGTGATATTAAAAAGGGAGAATTAATCCACGAAGCTCCGGTACTTCCCTACCCGAATAAGGAACATGAAATGATTGAGAAAACCCTTCTGGCTGATTATGCCTTTGAATACGGCATAAATCATACAGCTCTGCTGCTGGGCTACGGGATGCTGTTTAATCATTCCTACGAACCCAATGGCACATATGAAATCAATTTTGATAACCACACGTTCGACTTTTATGCATACCGGGACATTAAGGCCGGCGAAGAAATATTCATCAATTATAATGGTGATGAAGAAGACCAGGAACTTCTCTGGTTTGATAAGGAAGAGTAAACAGATTCGCAAGTAAAAACACAATTTGAAAGCTTCCTGAGATGGGGAGCTTTCTTTTTTAAATAGCTGTTTATCCATAAACGCTGCTTTCGGATATGCCCGTATACTAAGGTTTTCTCTCTCATCGGAGTAATTAGCTCTTTTCTTTCTTGCTTACCAGGATAGTCAAGGTGAATTATGGCGTTACCTCACCAACTTTATATTAAACAGCAGCAAAGTTTACGAAAAGAGCTTTTAAAATGGAGGTACTATGAGAACCAGCTTGATTCTTTCACAGGTATTATTCTTTGTTCTATTCCCTATTTGGCTGGAGTTGACGAACTATTTACACCCTATCGTGATAGCCGTCGTTTGGCTCTGCTACAGCTTCCTGGCTGTGTACATTATCTGTCTAGTTAAGGGAGTAATCATTCCTATCAGAAAAAACCTGCTTCATGTTTTAATAGGCTTATACAGTTTCAGTTTACTTATTTTATTATTCATGAGGCCTAATAACCAGGAATACAATGATGTGAACTTCACTCCTTTTGAAACGATCTCTTATTACTTATCTGGAAAAGTGGAATTCCTTGTGGCATTTTATAACCTGGGAGCCAACATCGCCCTTTTTATCCCATTTGGATTGTATTATCGGTATGTCAGCAAATTTTCCGGAGTTGGAAAGCTTGTTATTCTGGCAGCCCTCTGTATAAGCATGATTGAAGGAGGGCAATTTCTGACACACCGCGGAAGTTTAGATATCGATGACTTCGTTCTTAATATTGCCGGGGTGCTTATGGGATATTATATGTTTCCTTTGGTTCAACACGTGTTCAAAGTCAAGAACTAAAGATATTTAAACACCATTTGATTATGATGTACTCTTTACTTTTTTATAGCAAAATACAAACCGGCGGGAAGAAAGATGATCAGCATCAGTAAGATGGAAAATGATAAAGTCATATTCTCGTCGGACTGTTCACGTTCGAGGTACTTTTGTTTCCTTACTGCCTTTCTAAAAGTTCCTTCCTGCACTTCAACCGCTATGGCCTCATCAGTGCTTAAGTTGGTTATTGAAAAGTATCTAGTTCCGACACTGAATTCGTTTGAAAAGTTCCCGGGTAACTCTTCCATGTCGGAATATACAGTAACCTCTCCTATTTCTTTCTCCATAGCTGTTACAATTTCATCAGTCATCACATAGACATAATCATTCCACACTACAAATGAGTACGCCCATGAAGTGGCCATTGCTTTAAACGGGATAAAGAGAAGGACCAAAGATATACCAATCAAGTAAAAGCATTTACGGGACATAAGAATCATCACTCCTAATCAGATTTGAAAACCTTCTTAGCTGATTAGACGTTAGCATTTAAAAAATGTTTCTGTTTCTCTGATGCCGGGTCAGTTAGAAAGAGAAAGAAATTTACTTATTCCAGCGTTGAACTACCAACCACTTACCGCCCTTACAGGTCGCTTGAAGTGGGGGATTCCTAAGAACACAAACCTATTGGTTCGTTTTTGGTTAGGCTATCTCCGCAGTCCCTGCGGTTAATCGCAATGCTTCATTGCGAAGATTTATACTTGCGTTAAGATCCCTTTGATGGTTGCTTTTACAGTTTGGACACGTCCATTCACGCAACGCAAGATCTTTAACGGCTTTATACTTATAATTACATACAGAACATAGCTGGCTGGAAGGGAAATTTTTCGCTGCGGCTACCACCTGTTTACCGTACCATAATGATTTGTATTCCAACATAGACCTGAATTGGGCCCAGCTTACTTCGCTGATCCCTTTTGAAAGGTCTTTGTTTTTACCATATTTTGACAGACAAATCTTCAATGCCGATAATGTCGTGGTTTTTGACTATTTCGGTAGAGATTTTATCCAACATATCTTTTCTTGCATTAGCGATTTTTTCGTGCAGCCGGGCAACTTTCTTTTTTGTTTATTCCAGTTCGAAGAACCCAATTGCCTCCTAGAAAGAATGCGTTGGGCATTCATTATTTTCTTTTCTAGTGTACGGAAAAAGCGGGGGTTTTTATAAGTTGTGCCATCTGAAAGAGTAGCGAAATCCTTCAAACCTACGTCGATTCCGACAGAGGTGCCGGTTTTCTTATAGTGTTGAACTTCTGATTCAGCCAATATCGAAACGAAGAACTTACCTGAAGGGTTTCGTCTAATGGTGGCGTTCATTATTCGGCCTTCCACCTCACGACTCTTGGCAAAGCGAACCAGGCCGAGTTTTGGCAATTTGATGTGTTTATCTTTCACTTGTATATTCCCGTTCACAAACTTTGTGGTATAGGATTGAACAGGATTCTTCTTCGATTTGAAGCGAGGTAAACGATTTTGTTTCTTGTAATACCGTGTGTAGGAATCATGAACGATTTCAACTGATTTCTGAAGGGCAATACTATCGACTTCTTTCAAGAATGAATAGGTCTTCTTGAGATCTCGAACAGCTTTGATGGATTGGTTCTTGTTGAAAAATTCACCTTTCCAATTGTTCTGTGAAAGCTGCCCATTCTGTACCATATCATTTACGATCGACCAATAAGCGTCTTTGTTCTTTTGTTTCCCAACAAAATAGTTGTAGATGAACCGGGAACAACCGAACGTTTTATTGATTAATTCAATCTGTTCGTGATTTGGATAGATCCTGAATTTAAAGGTTTTTTAACATTCAAATGGTTTCACCTCCTGGTAGTAATTATACCAAGAAAGATGGTCCCTTGGGAACATCTGTTTCTTTCAAAGTTTTTTTAGTAGAGACCATAGGCAGGCGATTCATCTCCCCCTTACCGTTGGGCTATGCCCTTCACACGCTTTAAGAGGGAGTTTTCTCCCCATCTTTAGATAAAAATTTAAAAAAGGCGAATTCCCTCTCAGGAATTCGCCTTTCGCAACAGATGTATTGGAATCTTAAATAGTTTTTGAATGCAGCGTAATAACCTTTTACAACTACACATTCAGTTCTCGTTCTTGATTATTTCTCTGAACGCCCGGTTCACTTCCTTGGAAGAAACGACATCACTTTTTTTGAAGAGGGGTGTTTTTTCAGATAGTCGTCTCATCTGTAATTCTATAAATGAATAAAGTGTAACGGAATATGTATCAATGGTCTCTGCGCCGCTTTTTTTCATTTCCACTAACCTCTGAATTTCTTCTTTCAGCTTTAAGTCATACACAGATTGATGGAAAAGGAGGCTGAATGGAACAGGGGGGAAAGTTTCTTTTTCTTTGATCCATAAGCAGCAAAGCAGTCCTCTCAGTAAATGTAGAGTCAATTTGACTGATTTCATGGAATCCCTCTGCCACTTATTCCAATTTGTTTTCGTCATATTATAATAATGATGATAACAAGCTGAAGGTGAAAAAACCAGCTCCTGTAATGGAAAGACCTTCTCGCAAAAGTACTTGTCCTCGATGAGCCTGTCTTCTGTTTGCAGCCACTCCAGCATAGTCGGATTGGATTTCTTTAAAAGCAGCATTGCTTTCTTGAGATCCCAGCCACTTAACTCCAGCTCTTTACCACTTTGCCATTCAATGACATCCCTTTTTTGGTCCAAAGATAGATACCAATTCAATGGATGCTTGTATATAAAGCGGATATCAAAATCACTGGCAGGCGACTCAAAGCCCCAAGCCCTGCTCCCTGCTTGAACAGCATAAAGGATATCGACTTCATGTTCTTGTTCTATTTTATTCAATTCCGCCAGAATACGGTTCTTCATGAACTCACCTCATTCTGAGAGATTTTCAATGACCTTAGCTAAAAGCAATGTCCTCTCGGGAAGAGACGAGATTTCCAAATATTCCTTGTCACTGTGGGCATTGCCCCCTACTGGTCCCATTCCATCAATGGTCGCGATGCCGGCAGCCGAAGTAAAGGAAGCATCTGACCCGCCGCCTGTGGAGGTATCGGTGATTGCAATTCCCATCTCTTCTCCCACTAGCATGATCTTTCGCAGAAGCTGTCTGTTCCGCTTGTTCTTTTCCATAGGAGGTCTGTTGATTTCACCTTCAAGGGTGATCTCAGTGCCAGGAACATCCGTCCTCGAACAGATCTTTTCCATTTTTTCTTCAACCCTGTATCCTTGGTCTGTTTCCGCAATCCTGATTTCCATCTGTGCACTGGCATGGTCTGAAACCGTATTGACAGAGGAGCCTCCTTCAATTAGACCGACATTCACGCTGATGCCGTTTTCGTGATCGTTCAACTCATGCATCTGGATGACCTTATGGGCAAGCTCTTCAATCGCACTTCTTCCTTTCTCAGGCTCAATACCAGAGTGTGCCGCTCTCCCGATGACATTGAGGGTATAATTTCCTTTGCCTCTCCTTGAAGACACAAGTGAACCATCTTTTCTCGCCGGCTCCATGATGAGTGCGTATTTTTTCCTCCTGCTGCATCTATAATAAGTTCTTTTGATGAAGGCGATCCAATTTCCTCATCACTATTCAATATTATCTGCACATTTTTGTAGTGCGGTGAACCTTCTTTTATTAATGCTTTCATTGCAAATAAAAGAGTAACCAGACTGGACTTCATATCAATGACTCCTGGTCCGTAAGCCTTATTTCCATTCCTTCTGAAAGGCCTCTCTATAGCAGTACCAAATGGAAAAACGGTGTCCATATGGGCGATGACAAGGATTTCCGGCTCATCCGCTTCTTTGTGTTGAATGAATAAATGGTTTCCGTATTCTTCCTGTGGTACCTCATGAATCATAAATCCAATTTTCTCATACTCCGCTTTCAATCGACTTCCAACCAAGTCGACTCCGGCTTTGTTGACAGAACCACTGTCGATATTCACCAGTTCTTCTATCAGCTTTAGCATTTCGTCTTGTTTATATTGTATATATTCTTTCACCTTTGTTCTCTCCCAGCTTTCTCACGACTCTTTACGAACGTTTTTTCAATTACCTACTATTATACCATTTAGTTAATGAAAGGTTGGATTTCCAGTAATAAGAATATATTCGGTAATGCGTTCCTTCATGCGGACAGCCGGCAGTTGGTTTGACTGTGACTACTAGCGTATTAAGTAAAATTCTTTTTGGCGCTTTGCCAGGTAAACAACTCTTCCATCAATAAAGGCTATTGGCTCCTCCAAATAAATTGGAACTTCCTGATTCCACTCAGGGATATGCTTCCGGATATTGAATTCAAGAGCGTAGCAAGTATTGTTCTTTATAAGCAATTCTCCCCTTCCTGGAATTTCTTCCTGCCTGTCGTACAGACCGATCAATGGTCCGGCTCCATGGCAGTGTACACCAAGCGGATGAGAATACAACATAGCCTTTATACTATTTTCCCGGCTGGTTTTTATGCTTTCCACGAAAACACGGTTACCGCTCCTGCCTTCTTGAATAGTACTGGACACAATGTCTTCAAACTTTAAAGCTTCCTCAAAAGCTGATATCAAGCCTTTAGGGACGGTTTCTTCCCCTTTCTTCAACACATAAGCAAGCTGCTGTGTATCTGTTGCCAGCCCCAGGTAAAGTATACCGAAATCCAAATGTACAACGTCACCCTGCATGATGATTGTGTTCTCCAATCGGTCTGTCTCTGATCCTTGCCTTTGGATATCTACTGTGGGATAAAAGGAAGTTTGAAAACCAGAATCCACCACCCTTTGTCTAATCCAGTCCACCACATCTTGTGAAGACGTTACTCCTGGGTGGATCACCCGATTGGAAAGTGCTTCTTCAGCAATCTCCCTCGCGAGTTCACATATATGTGGATAGGCAGCAAGTTCAAGTGAACTCCTTGTCTGAAGCCAATCCACCAAAAGGCTTTCAGAGCTGACAAACCTCTCTTTCTCAATCCCGGTTTCCTGGTGCAAAATGTTAAAAGAATTCACTGTCAAACCATCACTCATCGAATGCAGCTTCCCCATATTCACAGCGATGCTGGCTGGTCCCCTTTCCCGGATAATCCTGGCTGCACACTCCCACTGAGTTTCTTTTTTATCCTGCCACACATTTTGATAAAAAGGCTGAAATGCAGGATTCGTACTCACGACAAAGCGATTGATTTCCCCATTAGTATCCTTGCAGAATATAAATATTGTCAGCCTTCTTGAGCTGTCGACAGCAGAAGGAAAAAAGTATGTATGACAGGATCTTCATTGTATTCCCTGCCTATGGTGACCCACATTTCAATATCGTTTTCTTTCATGATTCCGGGTAAAATTGTATGTAATCTTTCATCAAGAACTCTGTCTCTGAATTCGTCTCTTTCTTTCAATCTCATTATTTTTGCAAAACCACTCTTCATCTTTTCGCCCCCTCCTGTATACTTTTCGCCTTTTTATGGGTTGTTTCCTCTTTATCGCGTTAAAGGAATGTTCTCTTATGATTTGCTCACTCTTTCATTTTGCATTTCATTCAAATGTACCAAGGCTTAATGAGCGTTCAGAGCGCCCATTATGATAAGAGGCATCCTCGTATCTTCCGGATATCACCTGGATATCAGGAGTTTTCTTTGAACGAGCAGAGCAGCTCTTTCTTTACGGCTAACCAATGTATAGAAGTGATTTGACTCTCTTTTACCATAACCTTATGCAAGGTGTTAAAACAGCCACTCTCTTTGCGAAAATCTTTTACAGGAGCACAATAGAAAAAGCCGGCCATATGACCAGCTTTAAGGGCTTCGCTTGGAAAACCAACATGATAATGGGTAGACCAATGAACTCTGAATGATCAAAGATAAGACAATGGCCCCGTAAGACAATGATAAAATCGTATCAGTCTGTGCTGCACTTTCTGCTGCCAATCCGAGCAAAAGCGCCACCGACATAGTCCCTTTAATTCCTGACCAGGTAATCAATGATATTTCATCCCATAGAAACTCTCGTCTCCAGACTTTAAACATTTTCAATATCCCTGCAAGCACGAGGAAACGGACTATAAGAGATAACCCAAAGATAATGAATATAAAACCGATATTACCAAAATCAATATGTTTCATGAATTCAATGCCAATCAGCAAGAAGAGAATAGACAAGATACTGGGTTCGACGACCTCCCAAAAGGAATCCAGGTAATTGCGAAGATCCTCCTCCTTATCCGTTGTATCCAGCTTCCAAGAAAGCAGGGCTCCTGCCGAAACTGAAGCAAGCACTCCTGAAACACCGAAATGTTCGGCTGAATAAAAACTCCCATAAGCCAGTACAATGCTCAGCATGACCTGATACTGTCTGTGATGGGTATAATGAAGAATCTTGCTTGCCAACCAGCCGAATACCATTCCAATAATGATTCCTCCAGCAGAAACAAGCAGAAAATCGCCTATTGCCGAGGTCAGCTTAAACCTCTCATCCGACAAATACAGATGGGAAATGACGGTGAAAAGAACGACACTTGTACCGTCATTGAGCATCGACTCCCCTTCCACCACATCTGCAATTTTCGGACTATTGGATGATTTCTTAAGAATCGAAACAACCGAGACCGGGTCTGTCGGCGTCAAAATTGAAGCGATCAACAACGCACCCATAAAAGATAAAGATACCAAGCCGACAAAGTAAATCGCAGCTCCAAACATGAGAACTGCCAAGACCAGACCAAGAGTACTCAGGACACTTATGACGCCTATGTTCTTCTTTAGTCCTTCCGTTTTAAATTGATAGGCAGATATAAAGAGAAGTGCCGGCAGAAACACATTGAAGATCATGTCTCTGGTAATGTTTACGGAAGAAAAGAAGGACGTAAATGATAAAAGGATTCCAATCAGCAGCAGAACCATTGGTACAGGTAAAGTTTTTTTTTTTTGTCGATAGTAAATACCACATATCCAATGAACAAGAGTAAAAAGATGTGAATGTATCCCATGGCTGAACCTCCAACTATAAATCTCTTACTACTCTTTTTCCTTTTCTTTTGCTGATTAAACAGAACCGCCGGATGGAATGTTTACTCTTTCCGCCTGGCGGGTAAATAAACTTCTATAATACTTGCAAGGAGGAATAAGGGTATGCGACTAAGTTCAACCTTGATTTTGGGAGCAGCAGCAGGAGCCGGGCTTCTTATGAGAAAGAAAGAAAATCGCGACAAACTTCAAAACTTCATGGAAAGTACCAAGCAAAAATGGGTAAACCGCAATAAAACAGATTTTACCGTTGAAAAAGCAGGCAATCCTGATCCAGCTGACGTAGAGGATAATACTATGGTCAGTGAGGGAGCTCAAACTTCCGTTCAATATTATAACTCCATTACACAATAAACTCGAAACTATTAAAAAAACCTTGCGCTTGGATGCAAAATTCACAGCTTGGAGAAAAAGTTCTCTTAAAGAGAATTTTCCTCCAAGCTTTTTGCTTTTTACAAAAGGTTGTTTTCGTAAATATTGCTTTCTGAAAAAATCCCAAGAGCCGGATTTTTTCCCGGATGCTATTGTTTCTTCAATGAGGAAGCAGCTCTTTTCTTTCTAGCTTACCAGGTTATTTTCCATGAATGAGGGCGTAATCTCTTGGAATTCATATCAAATAACAACAAAGTAAGCCCAGCAATCTATTATGCCAGCTTTACATGGAGACATCAAAAAAGGCCTTACCGATACTCAGTAAGACCCTCTTTTAGACTATTCATCAATGCGAAAAGCTATCTTCCCTAAATTCTTACTATCCTTTAAGCGTTTAAAGGCCTCTTCATATTCTTCTAATGCATATACACTGTCCACCACAGGGGTTATGCTGTGTTTTTCGATGAATTGCAGCATCTGACTGAATTCTTCTGCACTTCCCATTGTGGAGCCCTTCAGATTCAGCTGTGAGTAGAAGAAGTGACGGATATCAATCTCAACTTTATCCTCGGTTGTCGCTCCAAATGTGGCAACCGTTCCGCCCTTTCTTACTACATTTAAGGATTTTTCGAAAGTTGTCCTCCCGATACTTTCAATAACGATATCAACAGTTTCGTCGTTGAGATCCTCATTCCAGTCACTGTTTGTGGAAATGCTTCGGTCGGCACCAAGCTCCAAGGCTTTTTGCTGTTTGTCTTCGCTTCGGGACGTCACGATCACTTTTGCACCTGCAGCTTTAGCAAATTTCAATAAAAAAGTCCCCACTCCGCTGCCTATGCCAGGTACCAGGACCGTGTCTCCTGCTTTTAATTTTGCCCGCGTAAATAATACCCGGTAAGCTGTCAATGCAGCCAGTGATAACACACCCGCTTCTTCCCAATTCAGATGAGCAGGCTTCTTTTCCACATTAGCAGCAGGAAGCGTAATATACTGGGCAAACGTGCCATGATCAGGAAGACCGACGATTTCAAAGCCAGCTGGCGGAGCTTCGCTGTTTTGACTCTATCCCAATCCCGGATTGATGATCACTTCATCCCCTTCAGCTGCATTTGTTACATCGCCAGCTGCTTCTACTATGGTGCCCGCACCATCTGATCCAATAATTAAAGGAGGCTGTTCTTCTTTATGCCTGGTAAGGACCATAAGATCTCTCCTGTTCAATCCAGCTGTCTTTAATTTAATTTTTACCATGCCGCTATTCACTTCCGGCTCTTGGAAGTCTCTGAGTGAAAGTCCTTCTATTCCTTGTTTCCCCTCATGAATGATTGCTTTCATTATACTCCTCCTTTTTTTATGGCTTTTTCGTAAACTTTGCTGCTAGTAAATATAAATTTTACAGAACACCCCGTTTTTCTGAACTACCCTGGTTGGAGCGAAAAAACTTAGTATACAGGGGAAAAATCCGGTTCTTGGGGTTTTTCCGAGAGCAACAGTATACACGAGACCAGCCTTTTCTATAGAGTAATTCATTCCTTTCTACTTCTGGTTACAGGCTTTTGACAACCTTGATGCTGTCTTCATCCTCGGGATTTACTGCCTGTGGAATATCAACTAATGTTCTTAAGAAAGTTTCTGTTCTTTTATCAGAAAGTGGATGTTCTTTAGACAAAGAAAATTTGAAAGGAACCCTCTTCACTTCTTCTGCTTTTACGACTCCTATCTCTTCCAAAGCAAGACCATGCAGCTCTTTCTCATGATAGGAGAAATCACTGTCTTCCCGGTAGTCATCTTCCCTGACAAAGATAGTCAAAACGATTTTATTCACTTCCTGATCAGACATGCCGCCTTCTATCAAGACTTCACCTTTTAGCTCGCTGCCAGGTGTCAAAGTAGGATTTTCGACGATTGTATCTACTTTGATATTGCCGATTCCAATACTAGATAAAAACTCTTTCCACATCCTTATTCATCCTTCCATTCGGTTTGTCACAGTCAACTATTCAATATGTACAGCAGCCGTTATGTATAGTGCTATTGGTGAAAATGATACTAACTACAGAAGAGAAAAGCAAGAAATCCTATAAGAACCATTCTAGAAAGCGGAAAGGCCCTTTCAGCCCCGGCAGACAAATGTTCTCTGGAGAATAATAGAGACTTTTTTCCTCCAGAGGTTTTTTGACCCCAAAGGGCTGGGGCCTTGGAGCTAGACTCAGAAACGCTAACTAATTTTCGAGCTGAATATTATATACTTCCTTATCTATTAAAAAGAGACCACTCTTTATGAATGATCTCTCATGCTTTTACTCTTCGGCGAGGTTCTTAATAATGGAAATGGTCTTTTTAATATCATCTTTGTTGACATCAAAATGAGTGGTAAAACGAACGAGCGAGGGCCCAAAGGTAACGGCAAGTACTCCTTTTTCCTTAAGCTTCTCCGTAAATTGAGCAGCGTTCATGCCTAACTGAGATACATCAGCGACGACGATGTTGGTATCAACCTCATTCACTATTGTCAAAGAAGGAATCGCATTAAGTCCATTTGCAAGCAGTTCTGCATTATTATGGTCTTCTGACAGCCCTTCTCTCATAGAAGTCAGGGCATATAATCCGGGCGCAGCTATGATTCCCGCCTGTCGCAGACCCCCTCCCAAACGCTTTCTCCATTTTCGGGCTCTTTTGATAAACTCCCTATTTCCCGCTATGATGGATCCGACTGGTGCACCCAGTCCTTTTGAAAGGCAGACTTGGACTGTATCACAGTATTGAGTGAATTCTGTCAGGGGTACCCCCAAAGCCGACGCTGCGTTAAATAATCTGGCTCCATCAACATGAACAGGAATGGCATTCTTTTGAGCTATACTGTAAATTTCTTTCATATTAGAGGAGGGGACAATTGCACCTCCAGCACGGTTATGAGTGTTTTCAATGCAAATTAATGATGTCTCTGGAAAATGTTGATCATCTTCCCTGATTGCCGCTTCTACCTCTAGAGGGTCCATGGCTCCACGCGCCCCTTTGATCGTCCTTGGCTGAACTCCCGCAAAAGCTGAAATTGCACCGGATTCATAATAAAAAATGTGAGATTCAGCCTCCATTATCACTTCGTTGCCAGGAGAACAATGAGTCAGCACAGCTATCTGATTCCCCTGAGTGCCGCTTGTGACAAACAAGGCCGCTTCTTTTCCCAGCAGACTGGCTGCCGTTAGTTCTAGCTCAATGACAGAAGGATCTTCTCCATATACATCATCCCCCACCTTTGCATTCAGGGCGGCCTCTCTCATTTCCTTAGTCGGCTTGGTCACTGTGTCACTGCGTAAATCGATCATGAAACCCACTCCTTTCAATATGTAATTTCCCCTAAGGATCATCAAGTGAAATTATAACACTACTCATAATGTACTGTATTTTTCCTGTTAATTCCAAGTAAACGCATCAAAAATATAATTATAGGAATATTCGGACTATATTCCTTTTTTCTGTGGTAATCTAATGATGATTCCATGCTGGATGCTGAGGAAAATTTTCATGAGAAAGCATTTAATTTCAGGATTCTTTGAGAGGTGATGGGGCTCATTTTCCCAAGCAGCCAAACTCGTTCTAAATACGGGATTATTTTATACTATTACTATAGATAGAGAGGAGATAAAATCATGACGATTGGAAGCAAGATCCGTTACCATCGCATGAAAAAGAAATTAACACAAGAAGAACTTGCAACAGGAATTCTATCCGTCTCTTATCTTTCCAAGATTGAAAATAATCAAACCACCGCTTCTAATGAAGTCATCGAGCTTCTCTGCAGCAGGCTTGGAATCTCTTTGATTCAGAATGAGGATGAAAGCTTGAAGAAAACATTCTCAGAATGGAACAAGGCGCTATTGAAAAATGATTGTAAGGAAGCCATCCGATTATATGAATTGGTCTCCCCGCAAATCATCGACATCGATGACGTCACTCTTCTCAACAGCTATCACATCCTTATGATCCGCTATTATATTTTACTTAAAGATTACGAGAGTCCGAGAGATTCCATCCAAGCAATCGAAAAAGGCTATAAAAATCTTTCTGATAAGCTGAGATTCTACTTTCATAAGTTTGTCGGCAATCTTTATTACGCCAGGGGGAATTATGAGGAAGCCAACAGCCATCTTAAAGATGCGGAACATTATTTTGTCCTGGGAAGCATTTTGGACAGCGAAGAAAAAGCTGATTTATTTTATCTGAAGGCTCTCACATTTGTTCAATTGAGGAAGCATGCCCTCGCGATCCATTATTCCGAGGAATCCCTGACGCTTTATCAAGGTCTGTATCACAATAAAAGGTGTGCAGAGATTCACCTGCTTCTGGGAGTCTGTTATAGACGTACCCAAAACATCAGTGAAGCTATCATCCATTATGAATGGGCCAACGAAATCAGCAAGAACATAGAATATGTTGTGATGAGGGGAAAGGTTGAGCAGAATCTTGGCTATCTCAAGGCAATGGAAAACCGGACAGAAGAAGCCATCGCCCATTATCTGAAAAGCCTCCAATTCAAACATGACGACCAGGACAGCAAACTCACCACCATTCTTGCGCTGGTCAAGGAATATTACAAACTTCAAAGAGTAGATGAAGCCTCCAGCTGGTTAAAGGAAGGAATTCTCTTGTCCACGCAGCAGAGGAATAAAGAAAAGTATTATGAATTCAGGATCTTTGAATATGCAGTTGAAAAACTGGATGAAGAATTTGAATGCTTTATGAAAGACGAGGCCCTTCCCTACTTCGAAAACACCGGGAACCCTCATCTACTTGCACAGTATTCTAAATTTCTTGGTAACTATTATCAGGAAATTAGAAAATATAAATATGCCGCACACTACCTTACTAAGGCAAACGTGGCATATGAAAAAATAATAGGTTTATAGGAGGAGATTTAAATGAAGAAACTAAAAAGAATCACAGTAGCAGCATTGGTACTAATCGCATTATCAGCAGCAGGAGCATCTGTAAGTGCACAGGAAGAGGACCTGCCGCCTGCAAATGGAGTTACACCACTTGTATCAGGCAAATAATTTAAGGTACTTTGCTTAGAGAGAAAGCCACTCTAGGAATTTTTCAAGAAACAGCTATACATCTTGATGAAGAAAACCCTGGTTCCATTACGGAAGCAGGGTTTTTTAGCGCTTTAAAGTGCTAAAAGATACAGTCCCTCTTAACACTTTAACGTATGAAAGCACTCTAATTCAAAATGGTAAATTTACTAATCACATAGTATATTAAGCTTGTAAGCTATTTATAAGGGGGATTCAAACATGGCTTCAAAAGAAACAAAATTAGAGAGATATGCCGATTTACTGATCCGGGTGGGAATCAACCTTCAGGAGGGGCAGACACTCATCATCAATGCCCCTATCACAGAAGCTGATTTCGTGGCACAGCTTGCCGAAAAAGCCTACGAAACGGGTGCAAAAAATGTACTTGTTGAGTACTCTGATGAAAAACTGACAAGATTGAAGATGGAAAAGGCTCCAGAGGAAGGCCTGAAAGACTTCCCGCTTTGGAAGGCAAAAGGCTTTGTAGAGATGGCGAAAGAAAATGCAGCTGTCCTTAATTTAACCGCTCCAAATCCTACTTTATTAAAAGGTATAGATGCTAATCGTGTTTCCATGGCCAATAAAGCCAGCGGCAAAGCTTTTAAAGACTTCCAGCCATTCATCTCAGGAGGGCGGATCAGCTGGCTGATTGCAGCAGTGCCTTCAAAAGCATGGGCAAAAACTGTTTTCCCTGACCTTAGTGATGAACAAGCTGTAGAGGAATTATGGGAAAAAATCTTTTATACCACCAGAGTCGATCAGGAAAATCCTGTCCATCTATGGGAGAAACATATTGAAAATATGACAAAGAACGCCGATCATCTTAATGACCGCTCATTCCGTAAACTGCACTATAAAGCACCAGGCACGGACTTCACAGTGGAACTGCATCCGCAAAGCAAGTGGATATGCGCTCTCTTCACCAATGACAAAGGAATAGACTTCGTTCCAAATCTTCCGACTGAAGAAGTGTTCACCATTCCAGTCCGGAACAGTGTCAACGGTACCGTCAGCAGCACGAAACCTCTGAATTACAGCGGAAACTTGATTAATAATTTCAGCCTCACTTTCAAGGATGGAAAAGTAACCGAATTCAGTGCGGAAGAAGGCTATGATACGTTAAAAGGCCTGCTTGAAACGGATGAAGGTGCATCATTTTTAGGGGAAATTGCATTAGTACCTCATGATTCACCGATCTCAAACACTGATATAATTTTTAATAACACTTTATTTGACGAGAATGCTTCCTGTCATATTGCTCTTGGAAACGCTCTTTCAATTTGTGTTGAAAACGGTAAAAATATGAGCAAAGATGAGCTTAAAGAAATTGGCTTTAACGAAAGCTTGACTCATGTAGATTTTATGATTGGCTCGGAAAACCTCGATATTGATGGTATACGTGAAGATGGCTCCATAGAACCAATCTTCCGCAAAGGAAACTGGTCGTTTTAATCATCGGCTTCTGAATGTCTCTTTACTGAAAAAGAGAGCTGCATCCTAAAAATAGGATGCAGCTCTTTTAATCTTATTTACCAGAGGAATCCCTTTCAGATCCACTCCCATGTTTGGTACCTTTGCTTGTATAGGGTTTAGCAGCTTTTTTCTTCGCACTTTTCTGCCAGCGGTTCCAGCCTTTTTTCCCGGTGCCTTTTCCTGTTCCGCCGCCTTTGCTCTTGCTCACAATATCAACTCCATTATTTGGTCGTACTATTCATTTTGATTGAAGGTCCATTATATCAGAGATTCACTTCCTTGAACAAAAACAGAAGGAATTTTCTCTTATCCGCTCATACTCCCCTCGCTTAAGAAGAAAGCATTATATGTTTTGCCTTATTTTAAATAGGGAATCAAAAAATTGAAGACTTAGAAAGGAGCGATATAATATGAAGGAATATTACGTTGTACCGAACAAAGATGAAAGCGGCTGGTTTGTAAAAATAGAAGATGTTGCTCCAACATCTCTTTTCAATGGCCAGTCTGAAGCGATTGCGGAAGCTGAGAAGCTTGCAAAAGAGAATCAGCCTGCTAAGGTGCTGGTGGAAAACGAAAACAATGAAGTAGTAAGCGAAAAGACATTTTCATAAAATACAGAAAAAAGGTGCCATTTCAACCATTTTTCGATGGTTGAAATGGCTTTTTTCTTTTGTCTTTTAGAAATACCAAATATTACACCTAATATTACAGAAGAATTTCAGATAAAACATTTTCAAGTCATACATTATCGTTTATGATTAATACATCAGGTATAAAAGGAGAACAACTTCTAATGATAAGCAACCTAACTCGGAAGAAGGCTTTATCAGTCGGGGCTCTGCTCCTGCTGACCTTCTCATTAACTTATATTACACTAAAATCACAGATAGCTGAATCTAAAGAAAATTCTTCAGAGGTGTCCGCCAACATCCCAACAGTATTCGTGCACGGCTATAAAGGCACCTATAATTCATTTAAAACAATGTTATACCGCTTTGAAGAAAATAATTGGGCTAAAAGAGAACTCGTAGTATACGTCTCTGCGGATGGAGAAATTACTTGGAGAGGAACCTTAAGTCCCTCATCCAAGCTCCCTTCTCTCGTGCAAATTGTTTTTGAAAAAAACAAAGCTTCCATTTCTGAAACCTCCTCCCGTTTGCAAAGTGTCATGAAGGAACTAAAAAGCAAATACAACGTCGGCCAGCTCAACCTTGTCGGACACTCCATGGGAGGACTGGTTTCAACGAATTATTTACAACAAACTAATGGAAATCTCCAATATCCAGAGACTGTTAAATTCGCTGTAATCGGAAGCCCCTTTGAAGGGATAGCAAAAGAGTCCTATCACCGTGTCAATACTGGTGAAGCTCTAATTGACTTAAGACCTGAATCTGAAGCTCTTAAGAATTTAGTAGTTAATCGGGAGCAATTCCCTGCTGACCTGGAAGTGCTGGCCATTGCAGGAACAGGAGATCAAGTTGTGGAGGTTGAAAGTGCATTTGCTATCCAAAAAATAGTTCCAGAGTCTAATCTGGAGATGAGCCTCATTGAAGATATGCAAATTGACCACAGCGGCCTCCATGAAACAGAAAAGGTCGATAAAATAGTAAAGAAGTTTCTTTGGAACTAGCGAAAAAGCCTTGATTATTCAATGATCAGGCTTTTTTATTTAGTGCGGAAGGTTCCTTATATGGACAATTGACCTAAATAAAAGAAAACAAGAATTCGTATGGCCTATAGCTCTTTTGACTGCATGGATTCTGGAGAGATGAAATTCGATGAAGCTAGATAGCTCTTCTGATTGCATCGATTCTGGAAATTTGAAATTCGATGCGGCCAGATAGCTCTTCTGACTGCTTCGATTTTGGAAATTTGAAATTCGATGTTGCCAGTAAGCCCTTCTGACTGCTTCGATTTTGGAAATCTGAAATTCGATGTTGCCAGA
Organism: Bacillus sp. P14.5; assembly: GCF_003316765.1. Classification (GTDB taxonomy): domain Bacteria; phylum Bacillota; class Bacilli; order Bacillales; family Bacillaceae_B; genus Rossellomorea. The sequence continues at coordinate 79,964 of NZ_NIJF01000083.1, forward strand.
TAGCCCTTCTGACTGCATGGATTCTGGAAATTTGAAATTCGATGTTGCCAGATAGCCCTTCTGACTGCATGGATTCTGGAAATTTGAAATTCGATGCGGCCAAATAGCCCTTCTGACTGCATGGATTCTGGAGAACTGAAATTCGATGCAGCTAGATAGCTCCTCTGACTGCATCGATTCAGGCAAATTATATATCGATGCCGGCTCCCAGCAGTTTTAGTTACTCCCTTTTCAGAAGCAAAACCCTTTCCCCTCCCCCTACTCCAAGGACATGCAATCGCGACAACACACCTATTGGTTTACATAACATTTTTATCATAAACCGAAAAGAGACTGCCAACTACTTGGCAGCCTCTCTTGAAAAACTAATTATTATTCTATCTTGAAGTCAGTCCTTAATAAAATGCCATATTCTTATTCTTGCCTTTGAGGATCTGAAATACTCCATAAGCAGCCAGACCGATTGCAACCAAGCCAAGCATCCACTGGCCAAAAGGCTGCTGGGCAATTTCAGATAGTGCCGCATCCAGTCCTTTCGCATTGTCAGGATTTGTTGTAATGGCGGTTTGGATCAAGAAATAGCCTGTCATACAGAAAACCACACCTCTTGCCATTAATCCCGCTTTTCCTGTTTTCTTTCCGAGCTCGTATTCTTTTTTATCCATTTTGCTTCTTTGGAAAGATTCAGTGAACTTTTCGCTGTATCCTTTATAAATTTCATATAGTCCATATCCAATGACTGCCGCACCTGCTGCACCGACTAACCATTGACCGAATGGCTGAGAAAGAATCTGGGCAGTGACCGTCTGCTTGCTTCCTCCGCTTCCTCCGCTGCTTCCCGCATTGGTTGCAAGTTGAAATGCTCTATAAGCCAAACCTGCATAAACAATTGCACTAAAGATAAAACCGATTCTGATTATTATTCCTTTTGCATCGTGTCCCTTGTTTTGGGGATCAGTAATGGCTTCAACGATCTTCCAAATTACATAACCCGCGAGTCCGATGGCCAGAATCCATAATATGATTTCGCCAAATGGTTTACTCGCAATAGAAGCAAGAGCTCCTTGTGTCCCGGTTGTTTCACCTCCAACCCCGATGGCGGCCATAAATGCCAGCACACCAATCAAAACATATACACTTCCTTTTGCGATGTAACCTGCGCGGCCAAGACCCTTGACCCATGGCTTGGCCTCATGAGCTCCTTTCTTGGCCTGATGCGCACCTTTTTTGGCATGTCCTTTTGCCGTTTCAGTATTCATATACCTGCTCCTCTCGCTTTCTCTTATTTCTATGCTTCTATTTTTGGATTCCCGAATATAGGGTAATGAAAACTTCTCTTTGCTCCGGTATTATAGTTTTAGAGAGAAAAGTAAATACTAATTGAGGAAATCTATTCTTTAAAGAGGAAAAATTTCCGACTATTTCCCCGGAAAGCGCAGAATGCGACAAGAATTGACCCCTCTGGGATATTATGTATATAAAAAGGGAGAATAACAGTGAATAAAGCGATTTTCTTAGACCGGGATGGAGTAATAAATGAAGTTTTGTCGAAAAGAGTGAAGTTCGTCAATGGATTATCTGATATTTTTTATCTGGAAAAGGTACCTGAAGCAGTTGCGATTCTTAACGGCGCCGGCTACAAAATTTTTGTGGTTACCAATCAAGGTGGAGTCGGACTGGGTTACCTTTCTTCTTCGAGGTTGGATGAAATTCATAACAAAATGAAGCAAGACATAGAAAAGCATGGAGGAATTATTGAAGAGTTTTCAAGCTGTGTACATAAACCATATGAAGGCTGTTTATGCAGAAAGCCTGAAGCCGGGATGCTGCTTGATCTTGCGGAAAAACACGAAATTGATTTATTACAAAGCTATATGATAGGTGACCGGGAACCGGATATTGAAGCTGGCCAAAAAGCAGGCTGTTTGACCATCCTGATAGCAAAAGATGATTCGAAAAAAATCGCAGATTACAGCTTCCCCTCCCTCTATCAGGCAGCTAAATGGATTGCCGCAAAAATTTGAGTTTTGCGGTTTTCAGGCACTATTGGTAATTGGTTTAAGGATACTAAGGATCACAGTTTATCCCCCTCTTAATTCTCACGCAGTTGATTGTTTTGCATGAACGAATATACCTTTCTCTGAAAAGAGACTTCTCCCCCATATTAATATTTGAATCTATTAACCTATAAAAGTAAACTGAATAAGTGATGAAATGTTCTTTATTCTTAGATGAAGGAGCAGGAAAATGAAGTTTATTTCTAAAAATGTCACCAAGCTATATAGATTATATTTGGCTTTATGGGTACTTATTGCAATCGGACTCGGATATTTCGCTGCAGGGCTTCCCGGAATCCTTGGCGGTGACGGATTCCGTACGGAGGGTGAGTTTGAAAGGGTCAACGAAATACTTTCTGAAGACTTTGACTTCCCTGAGAACACTCTTCTTCTGCTTTTCCAACAAGAAAACAAAAGCGAAAATGAGTTTGAAAGCGGTATTCAATCCGTACTGAGTGAAATTAATGAGTCTGTCAGTGTCTCTGGAATCCAGTCCCCGCTTGAAGATGAATCATTAAGAGATGGGGGGACGGCTTATGCAGCCATTACCTTCCATCAACCCAGCATCGAGGCTGAGATCAAGAGCATTCAAGAAACAATAGGAGATGAAGAGAATGTAGTATTGACAGGTGGTCCTGTCATTTCTGCTGATATCAATAAAGCCAGTCAGGATGACTTGAAACGTGCTGAACTTATAGGTCTTCCTGTTGCTCTTCTGGTGCTTCTTTTTGCTTTCGGCAGCATCATTGCTTCCATTGTTCCAATCATCATTGGAGCCGTTACTGTCATATCTTCTTTCGGAATATTGACGCTGCTTGGCGAAAATGTGGAGTTGTCTGTTTTTCTACTTAATGTCGTTCCAATGATCGGCCTTGCGCTTAGTATCGATTTCGCTCTCCTATTCATCAATCGGTACAGAGAAGAGCTGATGGAGTCTGATAAGTTGACAGCCATTAAGACGACCATACAGACAGCGGGAAGATCCATCATCTTTTCCGCCGTCTGTGTATTCATCGGATTGGCGGCCATGAGCGTGATTGAGATTGATCTCTTCCAGACCATTGCGATTGGCGGGATGGTTGTTGTATCCATCGCTGTCATCTCTTCCCTGACGCTGCTTCCAGCTGTTTTGATAATTTTAGGGCCTGCTATTAATAAATGGATGGTGATCAAGCGAAAAGAGGATGCATCGAAAGGCTGGCGTGCCTTCGCCCGTTTTGTGATGAAAAAACCATTGTTGATTTCACTCTCAGCCCTGGGTATTTTAATCATAGGGATCCTGCCTATAGGAAATATGAACCTTTCCATACCGGATATCGACTCTCTTCCGGAAAGCTATGAGTCCCGCCAGGCCATTGAAACCATACAGGATACATTCAATACGGATGAAGGCAGCCAGGTGTACGTCATTGCTGAACGTTCCGGCGGCTGGACCAGTGAAGAAGGATTAGAGGAAATAGACAGATTGCTGTCCGAGCTTGGTGAAGATAAAATTGTGGATTCAGTCACATCCATATACACTGAAAGCGGTATCGATTCACCTCAAGCATTATTCGGAGCTCTTCAGGTGCCTGAGACCCGGTCTTCATTGGAACCTGTACTCGATTCTCTTATTAAAGATGATAAACTCCTGATTCCCATTACTCTGTCAGAGCAAGAGTCTTCCGAGGAGGCCAAAGAATGGATCAGAGACTGGTCTTCAAGGGATTGGGATTATTCCCTTTCTTTTGGCGGAGAAGTGAAATTCAACCAGGAAATCTTTGATGAAATTTATGACAAAGTGGCTTTGAGCATTGGGATCATTTTAATTTCAACCTATTTCATTCTGATGATTGCTTTCCAGTCTATCATCATTCCGTTGAAAGCCATTCTGATGAATGTGATCGGTTTGACGTCTACGTTTGGTATACTTGTATGGCTGTTCCAAGGAGGACATTTCGGGCTTCAAGCTTCTGATATCGCACTTGTCCTGCCCGTCCTGGTCTTCAGTCTCGTCTTCGGACTGAGCATGGACTATGAAGTCTTCCTTATTTCCAGGATTCATGAAATCTACCTTCAGACTGGTGATAATACCCACGCAACCATCGAGGGACTGACTTCGACAAGCAAGATTATCACTTCGGCCGCCTTGATCATGATGGTTATTACCGGTGCATTTGCTTTTACGGGTGTGATGCCTGTCAAACAAATCGGCGTCGGAATCGCCATTGCGATTTTCATAGATGCGACGATCATAAGGATGCTCCTAGTCCCTTCCCTTATGAAGCTACTTGGAGATTGGAACTGGTATATCCCATTTTCAAAGAAAATAAAAAAGCAGGAAAAAGTGAAGATTTTTCTGCTTAATGAGGATGCTAGTACAGAGGAATTTTCTGTACTGGCTTTTTTTTAAGGCTCTTTTCGTAAACTTTGTTGCTATTTAATATGTAATTCGGAAAATAATGCCGGAATTCCCCCGAAATATCCTGGTAAGCAAGAAAGAAAAGAGCTACACCCTCCGTTTATAGAGAAAACCTTCGTATCCGGGGAAAAATCCGGCTCTTGGGATTTTTCCGAAAGCAACAATCAATGCGAAAACAGCCTTTTTTATTGAAATTAGAGCAAAATCATGAAACACATCCCCTTCTATGGTAAGGTAGCATGTAGAATGGCCTTGCAGAGCGGGTAGTAGTGGCAGACACTTTAAACTATCATATTATTTATGAGAAGTCTTATCCGTTCTTGAATAACCAAACTTTAGAGCAGAGAGTGGCGGGCATGGCTGACAATCCAGTTATCCTGTCCCCCTGCAGTTTTCTGCAATGCATTTCTACTGCACACAGTTGTGTGAGCTTTTATAATGAAATTATTATCGATGGATAAGGAGGCTGGCAGATGAAGAAAGCCGAATTTTATAACATGATTAAAGCTTCATATCCATTTGACCACTTATCGGATGAGCAGTTGGAGCACTTGGTATCAGATGCGCAATTCCAAAAGTTTGCTAAAAATGAATTTATTTTTCATGAAAAGGAATCACAAGAAGAACTTGATGTCTATTTTTTAATGTCAGGAACAGCCAAAAATGTTCTGCACAGACCTTCAGGCAAGCAGGTATCGCTGCGTTATTATTATCCCGGGGACCTTGTCGGCCTGATGATCCTTTGGACAAGCGGCGACATGAGCTTTTCTGTGCAGGCTATAGAAGAATGCACACTCTTTCGTTTTAACAAAAAAGTTTTCTTCGATATGCTCACCAATAACAAAGAGTTTTCTCAAATCATTTTTGAAAGTGTTGGAAACCGGATGAAAACTCTATATGACGAGATTAAATATAAGGAATCTCAGGAAGAATCAGCTGATCTGTCCCTGTTCAGGACAAAAGTCAATATTTTAATGGAGACACCCGTAATCCTTCCGAAGACCTCTACGATGGAAAAAGCAGCTGAAAAGATGCTGAACGAGGAATCTGAAGCTATCGTCATCTGTGATGAAGAGGGAGCATTAAAAGGACTTGTAACCCAAACTGAAATTCTCCGCTACTTGACCAGCCCACGGGAAGCTCCATATGTAGACGAGTGGATGAATAAGAAGCCTTATTGGGTGCGGGATGAAGCTTTTGCCTACGAAGCCCTTTCCTTTTTTAAATATGAAGGGGCCAAATATGTTCCAGTACTCCGGAATGGCATTGTAGTAGGTTTGCTGACAGGGTTGTCTTTTGTCAATATTCATGATTCCAGCTACCTGGATCTCTCCTACAGTATCCAGTCGGCTTCTAGTACGGAAGACCTTGTTCCCTTATCGCCGATCGAAAACACGACATTCACTTCCTTCATCAGCGGTCTTCTCCTGCAGGACAGTTTTGCTTATAATGTCAGTGAAGTCCTGACGAATTACAATGACCGGCTGTACCGCAAAGTCATCCTTCTGTCAGAAGCGGAAATGGCAGCGGAAGGATTCGGCTCCCCCCTGTCAACTATTGTTTTATTGTGATGGGCAGCCAGGGACGTGGCGAACAGTCCTTTAATACTGACCAGGACAATGGGATAATCCTTGCAGATTATGATCATCTCGCCAATCCAAAAGCAGTGGAAAATTATTTTGAACGATTCACACAAAAGATCAATACAAAACTTGCTCTATGCGGATTTCACGAATGTACAGGGGGAATCATGGCCAAAGAGCTAAAATGGCGCAAATCATTCAGCCAGTGGCAGGCTGCGATTAATGACTGGCTTTATGAAATAGACGCAGAAGAAGTACAAAGCTTTACAATGTTTTACGACTTCAGGCCGATTTTCGGTGACTACAGCCTTGCTGAAGATACCCGTTCCTATATAGCAAAAAAAGCGCAGAAATCCCTGAATCTTCAGCAGCTGCTGAGAAAGGATGCTATCCGCTTCCGTATACCGATCAATGCCTTGGGACGGATCAACCTCAAAGGAAGAAACAAACGTTTTAATATTAAAAAAGCAGGGCTGATGCAAATCGTGAATATGGTTCGAATTCATTCCATCAAACACGGCATTAAGGAAGTCAATACCGTTCAGCGCCTTGATGCATTGAAGGAAATGAAGGTCTTTCACCCGCGAGATGCGGAAAATGCGAAAACAGCCCTTCATTATCTGCTCTACTATCGTTTGAACCAGAACCTTTCGGAACTGGCTGAAAACCACGAGCTGACAAACGAGTTAGAAGTTGAACAGCTTACTAAAGAAGATAAACGAAAACTAAGAGAAGCACTTCAAATCGCCAATCGAATGCAGCAAGTCATGGAGATCAGCTTCAATCGCAACCGGGTGGTTTAACATATGAGTGATGCAAAATTTAATGTGGGATATCGAATAATCAAATACTATCTTTGGCATAGATATCTTTTTAAGAAACAAGTAGAAAAAGAAAAGAAGAATCCTTCTTATCAAAAGTTGAAGCGGATGCTGAAGGAATTTGAGCAAGAAAAACCGCTACTGCAGCAGCAAAAACTGCCGAACTGCACCTTTACCATCTTCGACCTCGAGACCACAGGATTTTTCCCTGAAATCGGGGACGAGATTGTCTCCATTGGAGCAGTCAAAATGCAGGGAGAAAAGCTTCTTGAGCAAAAAACATTTTATGAAGTCATTAATCCTCTGCAAACCGTTTCCGCAGAAACCAAACAGTTTACCGGTTTAAAGCGTAAAGACTTTATCAAAGCGAAAACACTCCCTGTGGGGTTAAAAGAGTTCTTGGACTTCTGTAAAGGCACCATTCTTGTAGCACATCCTGCCTCTTTCGATATCAATTTTCTGCAAAAAAGAATCGGAAAATGGGATCTTCCGGCATTTGATCCCGAATTCATCGACTCTTATGCTCTTGCCAAAGAGCTTCTGGGTGTAGAGGAATGCTATTTAGATGATTTAGTAAAGAGGTTTCATATCAACAAGCGAGCCCGCCATCATGCTTTGAATGATGCCATCATGACAGCGGAGATTTTTCAGAAGCTGCTAAAGTTATGTAAAGAGAAAAAAATTGATACGATTAAAGATCTGCATGAAGTTGCAGGAATTTAAAAAGCAGAGACAGCTGTCTCTGCTTTTATTATACTATTGGATATTCCAAGTACTTGGGGCTCTTTCTGAACAGGGAGAGCAGCTTTTGGCTATTTTGCTTAGATAGATATTTCTTACCTGCCGAGCCAGCCGCCATCCACAGCAAGCAGGTGTCCATGAATATATTTGGATGCCTCAGAAGCCAGAAAGACCGCTGTTCCTTTAAAGTCTTCCGGTTTTCCCCATCTTTCTGCCGGGATTCTGTCCAGTATCTGTTTACTGCGGACGGGATCGTCTATAAGTGCCGTGTTCATATCTGTTGCGATATAGCCGGGAACTATGGCGTTAACATTCACACCAGCCTTTGCCCATTCATTTGAAAGTGCTTTTGTCAGTTGAGCCACCCCGCCTTTTGCTGCTGCATACGCTGGAACTGTGTATCCTCCTTGATAAGAAAGTAAGGAAGCGAGATTGATAATTTTCCCTTCTCCCTTGGGTACCATATAGCGTCCAGCTTCCTGACATAACAGCCATACCATTTTCAAATTAATCGAAAGAACATCATCCCAATCAGATTCAGAAAAGTCAACTGAAGGTGACCGGCGCTGTATGCCTGCATTATTTACCAAGATGTCTATCTTTCCAAAACCTGCGACTACTTTAGGAATCGCTTCCTTTACCTCCGTTTTCTTTTCAAGATCACAAGGGATTATGGTACATTTTCTGCCAAGCTTTTCAATTTCCTCTTTTACCTCTTTCATCTCAAGGTTGCGTTGAAGTAAAGCAATATCCGCTCCTGCCTCTGCCAGGGCGATGGCCATCGACTTGCCTATTCCACGTGTAGCACCAGTGATGGCTGCAACCTTTCCTGTTAAATCAAATAATTCCTTGCCCATATGTATCTCTCCCTTTCAAAAACTCATAATAATTTACTCTATCAAATTAGGAATGAATGTAACCAGTTCAGGGAACATCACAACCAGTACTAATACAAAGCAGAGCACAAGTACAAATGGAATCGCGCTTTTCATAGCATGATCCAGTTTTACTCCTGAAGCTGAACAAGCAACAAACAGGCAAACTCCAACTGGAGGAGTTAGGGTTCCAATCGCAATATTGATGACGATCATAACACCAAACACAAGTGGATCCATTCCGGCTGCCAGGGCAATCGGCAATAGGATCGGAACAAACATAATCAACAGCGCAAGCCCTTCAATGAACATACCTCCAATAATAAAAATCAAATTGATTACCAATATTATGAAGAAGGGACTGTCTGAAACGCTTGTAATAAGATCACTTAAAATTTGCGGAAAATTGTGGCTGACTAGAATCCAGCTGAATAAAGAGGAAGCAGCTATGATCAACAGTACATTGCCGGAAGTAACAATAGCTTCCATAAAAATAGATGGCAATTCCCGGATCTTAATACTCTTATAAACCACCAAACCCAGAATCAATGTATAAACTACAGCGATGACACTTGATTCAGTGGGTGTGAAAACTCCTGTTAGAATTCCTCCAACAATTATGATAGGAGCAAATAATGGCAAAATGGCTTTCTTGAAGCTGTCTGCAAAATATTTTATTGAAAAAGACTTTGCATTTCCAACTCCATACCCATATCTATTGCATATTACCCCTGAAACCACCATAAGTAATACCCCGATTAACAAACCTGGAATAATTCCTCCCAAGAAAAGCTTCCCGACTGAGATACTGGCTATTCCCCCTAACACCACCATGGGAATACTTGGAGGAATAATGATTCCAATTGATCCGGAAGCGGCTTGTAATGCAGCTGCAAATCTTGCAGGATATCCCATCTTCACCATACTTGGTGTCATGACACTGCTGAGAGCGGCCGTATCCGCAGGAGCCGACCCTGATATCCCTCCCATCATCATCCCGGAAGTGACACTCACATAACTCATTCCGCCTTTGGTCCATCCAATGATAGAGTCGGCAAAATTAACGAGCCGTTGAGTTAATCCACTTTTGTCCATTATCACCCCGGTCAGCATAAAGAAGGGGATGGCCAATAATGTGAAGCTATTCATCGAAATGAACATCTTTTGTGGTATCACCAATAATGGTACGGTTCCTTCCCACAAAATGGTGACGATAGCAGCCACACCCAAAGAGATACCGACCGGCACTCCCACGATAAGCAGTAGAAAAAATGCTATGAACAATAATGCAATCATAGTCCCTCCTCCTTTCGTCCGTCTACTATCACTAATATAAGAAATACAATGGCTATCAGACTGGACAGCGGTATGATTGAATAAATGATTCCCAGATTAATAGGGAGTACAGACGCCATGCCAGAAATACTTACTAACATAAATTGATACCCCTGCCATAGTAATACGGCAAAAAAGAAACCTGTAATTAAATGGACCAGTAATCGTAAAACTTTGGAGAATCTGCCTAACCGGTCTGCGATTACTGTGATCGCAATATGTTTCTGTTTATAAACACCCATCGTAATGCCCAGGAACATCAGCCAAACAAAAATATAACGGTCAAGTTCTTCTGCCCAAACCATACCGCTTGAAAACACAAAGCGAAGGACTACCTGTAAGAAAACAAGAGTTATTAGAACTGCCAAAAGAAGCAGTACAGAATAAATAACAAGCTTTTCAAGGATCTGGCCGAATCGGTTTAACGTCCTCAAAAGATCCTCCTCCATTCAAATATGTAATAGAAAGAGGCTAAAATTGCTTCCAGCCTCTTTATTAAAATTTCTGCTATTTTGTATTAATGATCTGCTGAATGAGATCTTCCCCAAATTCATCACTATATTTTTCATATACTGATTTAACTGCCTTTCTCCATTCATCTTTATCAGGGTTCTTTTCGATGGTTAATCCGCCTTCTGTTTCAAGGTAATCTATCTCTTTCTTTTCATTATCACGGATCAGCTTTCTCTCATAGTCTCCTGCTTCCTTTGCCGCTTCCATCAGGGCCTCTTGGTTTTCTTTTGAAAGTCCATCAAACTTATTAGGATTCATAATCAAAAGCATTGAGGTGTAAGTATGGCCATCCATGACCATGTAGTCTTGAACTTCATACATTTTAGAACTCTTTATAGCAAATACTGGACCCTCTTGACCGTCAACCACCCCATGTTGTGCTGCCATATATAGTTCCGAAAAAGGCATTGGAACTGAATTTGCGCCAAGAGCCTCTGTCGTAGAAATCAATACCGGCCATTCTGGAGTTCTGATTTTCAATCCTTTCAAGTCTTCTGGTGACTTCAAAGGCTGTTTGCTGTTCAAGAAGTGCCTGAAACCTGACTCCCAGTAGTTCATCACCTTGAAACCGCCTTGTTCTTCTGCCTCTTTTGCAAGCAACTCACCGACTTCGCCTTGAAGTACTTTATCTACATGCTCAGAATCTCTGAAAAGAAATGGCAGATCAAAAATTGAAAATCTGGGATAGTACTTCGTGACGCTTCCTGATGCCACCAATGAAATATCAACTGTGCCTAATTTCGTTCCCTCAGCCAGTTCCCCTTCATCGCCAAGTTGGCTGCTATGATAAACATCAATTTTAACTTTTCCATCTGTTTTTTCTGAAACCAGTTCTGCAAACTTATCAGCACCGGCATGGAATTGTGATTCTGTCGGCTGGTTATGACCCAATTTCAATGTAATTTCCCCTGACTGACCATCTGAAGCACTACTTTGACTCTTGCCGCACCCCGTTGACCCCATCATTAAAATGACGGCAATAAGTAAGATTAAACCCCTGAATTCTTTTCTCATCATTTCTCCCCCTTTATTGAAATGTTTGTATATAGAACAGCCAAAAAAATAGCTGCAGATACTAAATTGACAATTAGTTTATGTACTATCCAAAATGGAAACGCTATCATTTGTTCTCAAAAAAATTTTTCGCGGTTCATTAATCTTCTAAATTTAGAGATTATATATAATAATTAAGATTATATATAATTTATTAACGCGTGTAAAGGGCTATTATATATAATTTTAATCTTTATATATAATAGCCCTTTATCTTGCCTATTTGGAGACCATTTTCATAATATGTTCTCTAAAAACATGTTTCGCTCTTTCTATATCTTTGTCCTCCAGAGTTTTAATAAGTTCCAGATGATATTGATATACTTCTTCCGGAAGGATTCGTACTTGAGGGTTCAGGATAGTGATGTACCTTCGAATATGGGTGTTTAACATGGTCCAAATCCTCATATAAATATCTACCCCTGCCCACTCAATAATGGTTCTATGAAATTCCATGTCCAGCTCTGACTGAACAGCATAATCCTGTTTCCCATATTTCATCCTGTCAACAATATCGTACAATTCGCCGAAATCTTTCTTTGTCAATTTCGGCAGGATATACTCGATTGCATTTGTTTCTATTTCAGCTCTCAATGAAAACATATGATACATTTCGATCGGATTAATTTCTGTCACGAAAGCACCTTTATACTTGATTGTATTAATAAGTCCTTCTTCTTCCAAACCCCTAAGTGCTTCTCTAACAGGGACCTGGCTGATTCCAAGCCTCTTAGCAACCTCAGTTTCTACAATTCTATCGCCTGGCTTAAGATTATTTTTAATGATGTCTTCCCTCAGTTGCTGTTTCACTTCATCTTTTAACGCAACGAGTGAGCTCCTTTTTTTCACATTCTCCATTTCATCCATCCCTTTATAGAAAAAATCAAACAGCATTTTTAAAATTATTATATATAATCATAATGATTATATATAATAACAGCGATGTATTCAAGTCGTTATCTCTATTATAAAGAAACAAGCACTGGTATAGTACGAATATCCCTTCAAAACTTTTACAATTTTAAAAAATGCCCCTTGAATAAAATTCAAAGGGCATTTTCTATTAATATTTATCGAATTTGACCATTACCAGTCATCATATATTTAACTGTCGTTAATGCAGGCAGTCCCATAGGTCCGCGGGCATGCAATTTCTGAGTTGAAATACCGATTTCAGCACCAAACCCAAGAGCGCCGCCGTCAGTGAATCGGGTGGATGCATTATGGTAAATGGCAGCTGCGTCCACTAAGGTCATGAACAATTTAGCTGTTTCTGCATTTTCCGTGATGATGGCTTCTGAGTGCTTTGTACCATATTGCTCAATATGATCGATAGCATCAGCTGTTGCAGAGACTGTTTTTACAGCAATGTCCAGGCTAAGATATTCGTTTGCCCAATCCTTTTCTCCTGCCGGGGTGCATCCTGGGATGACTTTACAGGCATACTCATCACCATGAGCTTTTATATTATGATTTTTGAGTGTCTGGATGAGGAGGTCTTTATTTACCTCAAGCCAGTCTTGATGAATGATCACTGTTTCCGCAGCATTACAGACGGCAGGACGGTCTGTTTTTGCATTCACTAGAATATCCAATGCCATTTTGACATCCGCTTCTTTATCAATATAGATATGGCAGTTTCCAACGCCGGTTTCTAGAACAGGAACCGTTGCATTATTGACGACTGCGTTTATCAAAGCTCCGCCTCCGCGAGGAATAAGAACATCCACATGCTCTTTCATGGTGAACAGCTGCTGAGTGGCTTCACGGTCAGTCGTATTAATAAATTGAACTGCTTCTCTCGGGATTTTTGTATTTTCAAGGGCATTGTGCATGACATCAACAATTGCTTTGTTTGAAGTGATCGCATTGGACCCTCCCTTAAGCACAATGCTATTACCTGATTTTAATGCCAATCCTGTTGCATCAACCGTTACATTTGGACGCGCTTCGTAAATCATGCCGATTACACCGAGTGGCACTGTCACTTTAGCAACATCCAAACCATTGTCAAGCGTCCAATCACTGACAGTCAAGCCAGTTGGATCTTCAAGCTCAGCGACTTCGCGTAGGCCTTTTGCAAAATCGAAAATGCGGTCTTTCGAAAGTGACAGGCGATCCATGAATGCTTCGTCAAATCCTTTTTCACGTCCGCGGGCTAGGTCTTTTTCATTAGCCTCAAGGATTGTTTCAAACTGTTCTTCCAGTGTTGAAGCGAGTGTTTTCAGTGCTTCATTTTTCTCATCCGTAGTTAGTAGTGATAGTGATTTGGCTGCTTTTTTGGCTGCAATTGCTTGTTCTTCAACGTTAGTTTTGTTTACTGTTAATGTCATCCAATACCTCCACATTTTTTGGTTTTTATAGGTACATTCATTTAATTTAAACATCCGGTTCTGTCCGAACAGCGGTAGTATCAGCATTCAAAGAACTTTTACACTCCAACTGGAATCGGCACTTCTATATGACATACCAGGTGGTCGATTTCAATTGCTGCATCTTCAAATTGCTTCAATTCTTCGTCCGGCATACTGCTGAATTTTTTTAATTCTTCAGAACCATAATTGACGACTCCAAGACCAATTTCTTCTCCGCTCAAATCAGCAATCCGGATGACCGCTCCGCTCTTGAAACGTCCTTTGACAGAATAAATACCCGAAGCATTAAGACTCTTCTTGCTTTCAACAATAGAGGCTCTTGCATCGTTATCGATGGTGATTTCGCCTTCTGGTCCAGAATTAAAGGCGATCCACTGTTTCTTGGTATTTAGGTTGACTACATCTGGTTTCGTTTTAAAATATGTGCCTTTAGCATCTTCTTGTACAGCATCATAGATGATATTGGCTACACCAGATTTTCCAAGGAACGCAGGAATTCCAGAAGCCATAGCGATTTTAAATGCATCAATCTTGGAACGCATGCCGCCGGTCCCGACTGAACTTCCTGGTTCTCCGGCCATATCTTCAATATCCTGAGTGATTTCGTTCACCTCTTCCAGAAGTTCCGCCTCCGGATTCTTACGAGGGTCATCATTGTAAAGACCGTCAATATCAGAAAGAATGATTAATTTATCTGCATTTACCAATCCTGCAACTTTCGCAGATAAAGTATCGTTATCACCGAATTTCAAACGGTCGATTGTCACTGTGTCATTTTCGTTGACAATAGGAATAATTCCTCGTTCAAGCAGAACATTTATTGTGTTTTTAGCATTGTTATATCTGCTTTCATCAGAAAAGTCACTTCTAGTGATGAGAATTTGAGAAGCCACATAACCATTCGATAAGAATAAATCAGAATATGCTTCGATTAACAATCCTTGACCGATAGATGCGGCTGCTTGCTTTTCAGGCAGGGTGCTGGGACGTGTCAGACAGCCTAGTTTTCTATATCCTGCGGCTACTGCACCGGATGATACAAGCAACACTTCATGCCCATCATCTTTCAAGCGTACGACTTCGTCTGTCAGACGCTCCAGCTTTCTGCGGCTCATCTCCCCGTGAAGGCTTGTTAAAGAACTGCTTCCAATTTTGATTACGATTCTTTTCTTAGTTGTGTCCGGAGACATCATATCACTCCTGTTAAATAGTATTTATTGATACTTTACCGCTTTAAAGCACGAAGAGGGACAGTCCTTTTCAGTGCTTTAATGCGTTAATTGACTAAAATTTAATTGCGTTAAGAAGCCTTCCTCAGCTGCATTTTAGAGCTGAGGATAAGGCTGAATTTAATAATTAGTTGGCAACAAGTACCTTTTTGAATTGGGAACTGATTTCTTTTGAACGTCTTTCCGCACCTTTGACGGCTTGAGCGATAGCTTCGCCTCCGCCAAATTTTTCTAGTGCATCCAGTCCTGCTGCTGTGGTTCCATTCGGGGATGTAACATTTTTGCGTAACTGTGCGGGTGTTTCTTCACGCTCCATGATCATTTTCGCCGCCCCCAATATAGTTTGTGCTCCGATCTGACGCGCTACTTCCGGTTCAAGGCCGCTGTCTTTTCCAGCTTTCTCGATATGTTCCATCAAATAGTAGAAGTAAGCTGGGCCGCTTCCGGCAATGCCTGTGAAAATATCCATTTTTTCTTCTTTAATTGTATATACCTCGCCGATCGACTCTAATAATTCTTCTGCAAGCTTCATATCCATATTGGTCGTATATTCTCCTGCGGCAATTGCTGTAGCCGATTCTCTCATCATGCTGGATGTATTCGGCATGACCCTGATGACCTTCTGGCCGCGGGGAAGTCCTTCTTCCATATGTTCTGTAGTAATTCCCGCGAGAACGGAAAGAATAACTGTATGGGGACTGACAAGATCTTTGATAGATTCAAGTACAGTATCAATATCCTTTGGCTTCATAGCCAGGATCAGCATATCTAATTCTTCAAAATTTAAATCATCTTTTATAGTAGCAGTTATATCATATTTTGCTTTCAGTTCTTGTAAACGCCCTAGATTACTTCTGTTTGATACGATAATTTGTTCTGCCGGAATTGTTTTGGATTCAACCATTCCTGAAATCATGGCCTCTGCCATATTACCTGCACCTAGAAAAGCAACCTTTTGTTTGTTTAGCAAATATATCCTCTCCCAATCAGTTCTTTATGTTCGTATTTTTGTTCGCTCTTTTTTCAACGTTTACAATCGTAACACGTAGAAAATCAGAATCAAGTGTTTTGAACAATGTTTAGTGTATATGGTTGAATTAATGAGTGAAAGCGTTACCATCTCTCCTTGGACTATCCAAATAGAGAATAATCCCTGTTTTTCCCACGAGAGGACGTTAAACAAGGATTTTTATTTACTCTTTTTTTCCAGAAGTCTTCTTTGCGGACTTTTTGCAATTCCTATGAAGACGAATATTAGCTAATCTATAATTAGCTGGGAAAAGTACCCTTAAGTCATGGAGCTAAGAAGATAATGGCATAATTAACTGGGAAACGTACCATTAAGTCAAGGGGCTAAGAAGATAATGGCATGATTAACTGGGAAACGTACCATTAAGTCATGGAGCTAAGAAGATAATGGCATGATTAACTGGGAAACGCACCATTAAGTCATGCAGCCTAAGAAGATAATGGCATGATTAACTGGGAAACGTACCAATAAGTCATGGAGCTAACAAGATAATGCCATACACATTTCAATACATCCATTATTTTCGTAATAAGGTCTCCCTTTTGTTTAGCAGCCTTTCGAATCTGCTTGATTCAATGTAAAAGTTGATTTTAGAAGGATAAAGAGTCGACTAAATCGTTTTCAAAAAGCCTTTTGTCCTGAGGAACTTCGATAATTAAAGATTCATATACTTACTTTACAACATTATTTGATGTAGTACCGATGGAGGCACACACTTTTATTGACGGTTTTATTATAAAGCAAGGCTTTATTAGGGGGTAGTTTTCTTATTTCTCAACATTGATTGGAGTGGAAGGTGCACGATCTCCTGCGGGACTAGCGGGACAGATGAGACCCCGCAGGCGAAGCCGAGGAGGCTCAACGCCCGCCCCGCGGAGTCGTGCAGCTGGAACGGAAATCAACACTTTTTCGTGAAAACTGAAATGAAAAAGGCAGAATCCCTCTTTGAAGTGAGGGATTCTGCCTTTAAAATTATTGTTGACTTTTTCAGTACCCGCTCTGCCCAGGTCCTTTACTGATCATTGGTTCAAAAACTCTTGTAATTCTGCTTTATTGGTTTCAAAGTCCACTTCCAGTACGGCACCAGCCTGCTGGTAGTAGCCATCTGTGTAAGAGTCAGCTACAGGGATTGTCAACTTTTCAATATCACTGCTGTTTCCGAGCAGGATATCTTTAACAACACCGATTTGATCCAGCTTGCTCATATTTGTTTCAATATATGGCTGAGCCGCCCCGATCATCTTCGGAAGCTTTGTTACACTTCCAAGGCTGAGGGCTTCGTCTTTGACCGCTGCGATAACTTCCTGCTGTCTTTTCACGCGCCCATGGTCGCCTTCTGCATCGGCACGGAACCTTGCATAGCCGAGAAGTTCCTTACCATTCAGCTCTTGAAGTCCTGGTTGAAGTGATACTCCGATGTTTTCCGACATTGCTTTTTCAACATTCATTTCAATTCCATCCGGAGCCAGTATATCGATGGATTGTTCAAAACCTTTAAAATCGACAATCATATAATACTGAACATCAATATCAAAGTTGTGCTTCAATGTCTCTCTCAGCAAATCCGGGCCTCCAAGGAAGAAAGCTGTATTCAGTTTATAGTTCTGGTAGCCGGGAATTTCCACATACATGTCTCTCATGAAAGAAACCAATTTCGTCTCATTTGTCTTGGGATCGATTTGGGCAATCATCATCGTGTCTGTACGGGATTGTTCTTCACCTCGGCTGTCCACGCCCAGCAGCAGGACATTGATTCTGCCGTTTTTATCTTTGACTCCATTAAAGGTATAATCCTCTTCCTTATGGTTATTTCCTTCTCCCGAAGCCATCTGGGTGCCTTGGTAAAACTGCACAGCTGCGTAACCGACCAGTATTGCTATCATAAATAATAGGAAAAGAACGAGTTTCAATCCTCTTCTCTTCTTTTTCTTTTTATAATCCATACGTGAATTCATACATGCACCTTCTTTTACTTAGGTTCTTTTTGCCTTTCCTGCTTCTGCATCCTGAAAGGGATTCATCATGGGAAATCAGTTGTTTTTTATCTTCTGCATGTTTCTAGTGTATTAGACGAAATACTGCACAAAAAGTTTCACTAGTAAACTACTAAGTGATTGTATAGCATAAAGATAAAAATAACAATACTTATTTTGAGATAGGATAAAAGCGGTATTTCTCTTTCTTTCTGACGTGTCTCTTCCTTATTATATAATACTTTGTACTATTGCTTATATAAAAATAACCCATACAACTAATGGATTCTGTTTTGAAATACAAACTTTTATTTAGCCAAAGGAATGGTGGATTGATTCGCACCCAAAAAGCAATTCTTTTGATCTCCGCGGGGCGTGCGGTGAGGCAAGAGCAGAAGCGGCCGTACAGAGACGGGCAGATTTTAGTGCTCTCGCATGAGATAAAGGTATCACGAAGAGCGATAGCGATTCGATGATCATTTCCTTGGAATTGAATAGCGATACAAACTGGAAGTCATTTAAGCATAAAAGTCCAAAACCCGACTTTTTCTCATAAAAGCCTTTCAACTTATAAGGAAATGAGCTGGATGACTTATCCAATAAAGTGGAATGGCCCCGCTCAGCGGCGTGCAGGCTGGACTGACTCCGCATTATATAAAGGAAACTCAACAAACATAGTGAGTTGATATTGACTTATCGCCAGGAGAGAGACCGAAATTTGCTAGTCGCTGACCGCTGGAGCTGGATGAGCCTCCTCGTCGCGCCTTTAAAAAAGTGGAATGGCCTATGTCAGGCCCGACTGGCAAACATTCCCAAAAGATAAAGGCGGTCTCTCCTCTCTTATTCTCTTTAGGTTATTTGACCCGAGGGGTGGGTGCTGGATCTAGCTTGGGAATGGCGTTCCAGTTGGTACTTAACCTTGGTCTCACCTGTCACCCAGGAGGCCGCTCACCTTCCGATCAATCATTGCTGGATTTTATAATTAACCACTCCTTTATATAGGGCTTGATAGTGTATAGAAAATTGCGCCAAAAGTTTTGAAGAACATTTATCTCTGTCATTTTCTATTTAGGATTCATCATCTATTACCAATGGAACAAATTCACCAGCAGGAATGCCATTAAATCAAAAAAAGGAGTGTCAAAATCAATTCGATTTGACACTCCTTTTGATTAGTAATTGTTAGTTTTGCACTCGAAAGCAGAACCCGTTGCCATACAATATACCTTTTTCATCTCACTTCTTTAAAAAAATGCATTATCCTGTTTTACTGTTGGTTCTCTCAGTAAAACTAGACACCCGTTAATAACTGAACTGTGATTCTATAATATTTTCTTGCCGGCCATTTTTCTTGCTCCTGCCAATAAAACTGGATATAAACCTGTTTTCAAGCTTATAGAGGGCAGTATACAAGGTATCTTCCTTCACATGAAGATTACTTTCCGACCGCTTCTCCATTTCTTTAACAAGTTCAAATTCGTTCAAATCTTTTCATTCAGCAGCAATAACGAGGTACTTCCTTTAACTTATTCCCGATTAAACATTCCTTCACCTATCTAGAATAGTGAGGTACTGATTGGTCATAAATAATTTGAAGGGTTTGTAAAGCAATTTTTCTAACTTTTTTCCGACAAAAGCTTTTTGTGAATCCAAATGGCGGCCATGGAACCATCCCCCATTGCAGTGGAAACCTGTTCAGAGTGAGCGACGATATCTCCCGCTGCCCATACATCCTTAACACTTGTTTCTTTAGAACGGGCATCCGCATTAATATGTTTATTATCCATGATTTCAACACCCAGCTGCTGTGCTAGTTCGGTGTGAACCTTGTTTCCGCCAAATGCGATAAACCCTCTTTCACCTGTGATTTCCACCCCGTTATCAAGACGGACGCCTTTAAAGTCACTATCTCCTTCTACGATTGCTTCTGATATGGTACCTTCTACAAATCTAATATTCATATCTATTAATTTTTTTTCGTTTCCTCAGATACTTCCTTGTTTTCATGATTGACAAAAGTGATTTCATCTGTCCAGTATTGAATGGTCAGCGCCATCTCTGCACCCGCTTCACCAGAACCGAGTATTACGACTTTTTTATGTCTTACTTCATATCCGTCGCAATCTGGACAGACATAGACAGACAGCCCCAGGCACTGGGAAAGGTTTGCGATTTCAGGAATATTATCCTTGACTCCGGTTGCCAGCAAGAGTTTCCGGCCCACATAGTGATAACCGTCTTTTCCATCTAATATAAATTCCCCTTTATCTTTCCTGACATTAACAATCCGGTCCAATTGAAACTCCACACCATAGGTTTCCGCCTGCTGTCTGCCTAGAGAACGAAGTTGTTCACCGCTGACCCCATCCGGCCAGCCCAGCAGGTTATGATAGGAGCGGCAAATGGCCGAACGACCGTCATTCGAATCCACGACCAATATGTCATGTTCATATCTCCCAAGCTGGATCGCCGCCTGAAGCCCCGCTATCCCTCCTCCAATAATAATGCAGTCATATGTTTTTTTCACGAAAGTCCCTCCTCAGTTGGATTTACTCTTGAGCGCAAGTTCTGGCTGCAAAAGCAGAATATTATCTATCCCTGCCTGTCATCCAATCAATAGTTATCATTTTGCTTGTCCTGTATTTTTATTCTTTTCTATACTTTCTTTTTCCTTAGAATCAGTGATTGAAACTCTAGTTTGGAGTCCACCGCATGAGGAGGCAGAACGACCATATTCTCAATAGAAAAGAAAGGTGAAACCAGCTTTTGGATGTCAACGGATGTATGGAGCGAAAAGAACCGCTTCGGCTCAAAGATATCACCTTCCCATATCCCTTCGCTATCGATGCCTCCGTACAACCCCATATAAAAGAGACCTCTTTCTTCCAGCACCTCATGTACATCACGCAGCACATTTTCAATTTCTTTTCTTGGGATATGCAAAAGAGAGTTCATTGCCCAGACCGCACCAAATTTCTTCTCTAGCCGATTCATTTCATCAAGGCTCAACACCTCTGCCTCCAGCCCTTTTCCCCTGCATATCCGTACCATTTCAGGAGAGATATCTATAGCCAGAGGCTGGATTCCATTCTCTTTAAAAAACAAGCTGTCTTTTCCTGGCCCTGCTCCCAGGTCCAAAACAGAGGAACTATTCTCCTCAATCATCCAACCAAGAAAATTTTCTCTTTCTGCAACTTTCCATTCTGGATCCTCTTCTTGGCTTCGCCTCTGTGCTTCAGCATCGTAACTCACTATAAGATTTTCTTTCAAAATTTGATCAATCATCATACCCCTCCAACTCTATTCTTCTCAGGCATCCATGACTTTTCCCTTTAGATTTGGAATCCTAAACATTACACGTCAGAAAGAAATACCGAATCTCAGTATATTTTTATTGTAGTAAGAAAAAATAGGTGATAAAATTCTTTTATCGTTTACCACTTTAATAGACGAAAGTATATACTCTGGGAGTGTGCTATTACTATGAAACAAATTGAAAAAGCAACATTTGCAGGCGGATGCTTCTGGTGTATGGTGAAACCGTTCGACCAGCTTCCCGGAATTGAAGGAATCGTTTCCGGTTATTCCGGCGGCCATGTTCAGGACCCTTCATATGAAGATGTCAAAAAGGGTGACAGCGGTCACTACGAGGTTGTTCAAATCACTTTTGATCCATCCTTATTCTCATATAAACAGCTTCTGGATTTATATTGGCCTCAAATAGATCCCACCGACGACGGAGGACAATTCCAAGATCGGGGAGATTCCTACCGGACAGCTATCTTCTATCATAATGAACAGCAGCGTCAATTGGCAGAGGAAACAAAAAAAGAAATTGAACAAAGCGGTCGCTTCAGTAAGCCGATCGTTACCAGAATACTTCCTTCTGCGCCTTTTTATCCTGCAGAAGATTACCATCAGGATTTTTACAAGAAAAACCCTAAGGAATATAAAGAGGACCGAGCCCAATCGGGACGGGATGAATTTATAGAGAAAAATTGGAAATAGCTACATTCAGTTTTTAAGCAAGAGGGAGAAGCTGCATCAGGCATACTCCCTCTTTTTTGTGTTCAACAAATCCTAAGGACAGATTCCTCCCAGGGTACGAGGACTTTTCTCTTTGAATGGAAAAGCAGCTGTTTAATATTTTACTTGGGAGAATTTGCGGTGATTTATGCTATAAGGCAGTTCATATTTAATACTAACAAGCTTTTAAAAAAGAACCTTTTTATTGAAGAATGAAACTTCGCCTCTTCACTTTCTTCCCCACTTTCACTCAATTTTTGAGTTTTAAGAGCATTTACTGCTCATACTAAAAGAATAGAAAGGGTGAAGAGAAATGAAGAAAAATCAACCTCTTGAAAAGGCGGGAGACAAACGTGCGGGCGCTTATGCCGGTCATGGTGCCTATCTGGATGTGAAAGAGCCTTATCAGGGAGATTCTGTCAATGAACACTGAATTTGTCAATGAAATTATCGGCAGGGAAGAAATCAAACAGCAAAATGATAACCTTTAAACTGAATCCACAAGACCCCCGTTTTTAGCGGGGGCACTGAAAATCTACAGTAATTTATAAAGGAACTAGTAATTAGAGGCACTTATCAGCAAGAATCAATGACCTTTAAATAAATAGAGGGAAAAATTCCTCTTATTTACTAAAATGCACTGAAAATGGCATAAATAGAGGGAAAAGTTCCCCTTATTCGAATTAAAACACTAGAAAATATGCGCTTTTTTTCATATAAGGGGAAAAACTCCCTCTATTTACTTTAGATTGCACTGTAATTTGCAATTAGCGGGAAAATCTCCCCTTATTTTACGCTGGATACTTAATTAAGGAGCGGACGGCTTCCGCTATAAAGCCCACTCCATAGTCTGTCATCTCTACGGAGTAGAACAACTTGAACAGAAATCAATACTTTTTTAGAACCTGAAGTGAAAAAGGCAGACCGCTCTTTTAAGTGAGCGGTTCTGCCTTTTTACCTCTTTTTGGACTTTTCAGTTCCCCAATATTTAGCGGGGGTCTTTCAAATGAGAAAAAACTTCCTAATTGAGAATATAATTGGTCATCATTTTACTTCTTGAGGAACCTGCAGCCCAAGTCCATCTGCAACTCTTCTTCCATATTCAGAATCGGCTTTATAGAAATGGCTTATTTGCCTGATTTTGATTTCATCACTTTCTACAGGGCTCATTGCTCCGACCACCGTTTCGATGAGGCGGTCTTGTTCTTCGCTGCTCATCAATCGGAACAGATCACCTGCTTGGGTGTAATGGTCGTTATGATCATAGGCAGTGCTTTCTGCCAGTCCAGAAACAGTGAAAGCCGATTGGTTATCCTGTGGTGATTCCTGCGGCCCTCCTGCGCTGTTCGGTTCATAATATACCGAACTGCCGCCGTTGCTGTCAAAACGCATTTGCCCGTCACGCTGATAATTTCTGACTTCATTCTTCGGTCTGTTGATGGGAAGGGCGTTGTGATTTGCTCCTACACGATAACGGTGAGCATCGCTGTATGCAAAAATTCTTCCTTGCAGCATCTTATCAGGTGATACTTCAATACCTGGTACAAGTGTACCTGGTGAGAATGTGGCCTGCTCAACCTCGGCAAAATAGTTTTCCGGGTTTCGGTTGAGAACCATACGCCCCAATTCGATCAATGGATAATCCTTATGAGACCACACTTTGGTTACGTCAAATGGGTCAAAACGGTACGTGTCTGCATCTTCAAGCGGCATAATCTGCACATACAGCTTCCACGCAGGAAAATCTCCCTGCTCTATGCTGTTGAATAGATCTTCCGTGTGATAATCAGGGTTAGCCCCCGCTATTTTCGCCGCAACTTCATTCGTTATATTTTTTACACCCTGCTCAGATTTAAAATGATATTTCACCCATACTGCTTCACCTTCTTTATTCACCCATTTGAATGTATGGCTTCCATAGCCGTTCATATGGCGCAGGGTCGCCGGAATTCCACGGTCCCCCATCAAGTATGTAACCTGGTGAAGAGATTCAGGAGAAAGAGACCAGAAATCCCATACAGCAGTAGGGTTCTTTAAATGTGTCTGCGGATGGCGTTTTTGAGTATGAATAAAATCAGGGAACTTAATCGCATCCCTTATAAAGAAAATCGGAGTGTTGTTTCCCACTAAATCATAGTTTCCATCCTCAGTATAAAACTTTATCGCAAATCCTCTGGGGTCACGGACGGTGTCAGCAGAACCATTTTCACCTGCCACTGTTGAAAATCGGATAAACATTGGTGTGCGCTTGCCTTTTTCTGATAAGAATGCTGCTTTAGTGTATTTACTAAGATCATTGGTTACCTCAAAGTACCCATGGGCACCTGTCCCTTTAGCATGTACGACACGCTCAGGCACACGTTCCCGGTTAAAATGTGCAAGTTTTTCAAGTAAATGGACATCTTGAATCAATGTTGGTCCACGAGATCCAGCCGTCATTGAATTTTGGTTATCACCAACTGGAGCGCCCCAGCTTGTTGTTAACTTATTGTTTGTCAATTTCATTCACCTCTTATTTTTTTGTAGATGATAATGATTACAATCTAATAATAACACCATATACTTTAAAATCAATACTTTTTTATAATTATTATAAATAAAAATCGATTTTAATTTGTAATCATCCATTTAATACACTATATGAATGTTTGGACTTTGTTTAGAAGTGATGATTTTTAATATAATGGAACATCCCTCTTGGTTACCCCGCTGGAAACGAAATTAGAGGTATTCTAAAACCCGCATCTGCTGATACGTCGTATGTTAAATCTGTCTCGATTAGAGAAAGAAAATGAAAAAGACCCGGCAATCTGCCGAGTCTATTCTGTATTTAATAACCATAACCGCCGCCAAATGCACCGGCACCTACGACCACTAACAAGATGAACAACACAACGATTAATGCAAATCCCCCAGCATAACCACCATGGCCTTTACTCATATGGATAACCTCCTTAAAGTTGGATTCATATTCAACATATTCAGCTTCAAATTATCCGTGCGGGCTGGCCCTCTTCAGTTGATTCAAAAAAACAGTATCTGAAAATTACTACAATATGGTAAAATACATACAGATAAATCAAAGGAGGAACTAACATGTTAAAAACATTCACTTCATTACCAACTCATCAAGGAGGAGTGAACGGTTAATTCTGCTTTCAACTTACGGTTGTTCCGGATACTTGCTTGCCAAATGCTTGTGAAAAATACGGACTGATTAACAGCCCACTCCTGCCTTCTATTTAAAAAATTTGATAGAAACAGGAGAATGTTAAATTGAAAAAACAAACGATCGCATCACATAATATCAGAGCTTTATTTTGGGTTCAGTTTTTTGGCACTATCAGCTTTCTTCAGCCGGTCATTACCCTTTTTTACATGGAAAGAGGATTGAATTCTTCCGATATCCTGATTGTCCTGATGTTCTGGAGCGGCGCTGTCCTGCTTGGAGAAGTGCCAACCGGCATTTTTGCAGATCGCTTCGGCGCCAAGGCTTCTTTCATCACTGGATCCATATTGAAATTCATAAGCATTGCCTTGCTGCTTTTCGCTTATGAACCCTGGATGTTCTTTTTGTATAGTGCTTTGAATGGATTTTCTGTGACATTCTTTTCCGGCGCTGATGAAGCGCTCATCTACGATTCCCTGAAGGAAAGCAAAGAAAATGACTTCATGGACAGGGCAATGGGAAAAATCCAGTCAGCAGGATTCATTTCTTCCATCTTTGCCGTTCTTTTCGGATCATATATGGCAAAGGACCTGCAAGATGATCAATTTCAATTATTGATTCTGCTTTCTCTTGCTTTTCACGTTGTGGAAATCATCTTTGTCATGACTGTTAAGAATCCGAAGATTGAAACTGCTTATCGGGAGAACCCTTTTTCTCAGGTTAAAGAAGGATTGACTGTTATTCGAAAGGCGCCGCAGCTTTTAATCATGTTCTTGAATGTCACACTGGTGTTTATCCCGGCTGGAGCTGTGTACGGCTATTTCGATCAGCCTTTGATGACGGATGCCGGACTGCCCGTCTATTTGCTTGGTGTTATGTACGCTGGTTCCGCTTTATTAGGGTACTTTGCCTCCAATTCGATTGGATGGCTGACAGGGAAGTTTACGAGGATTTTCTTGATGCATGCGACCGGCTTTTTGGCAGTCGCCGGATTGCTATTTTCTGCCCTGATGTCACAGACTCTCTGGATGGTGATTGGCGCCTTTTTCCTTTTACGATATGTGAGGGCGATCCGATACCCGATTTATTCTCAGCTCAGCAACGATCTTATTCCTTCTGGGATTAGAGCAACGACGATATCTCTGCTCTCTATTGTCGATTCCGCACTTGATCTGCTTGTGTTTGGCGTTCTGTCTTATGTGGCACTGAATGGATATGAAGCTGTGCTTTATGGATCAGCCGCCATCGCGCTGATCGGTACGCTTTTGCCTATCAAGAAAGTGAAACGGGAAACTGCAGAGGAAGTTTTGGCTCGTATGAAGAAGAATTGATTTGAAGAGGAGCCATTGATTTGGCTCCTCTTTTTTCTTCCTAAGGAAAGTTTTCTTGTGATTGGGAGCTGGATTAGGGATTCCCACATTAATTTTTTTGCGGGGGTTTACAATAGCTATTTCAGTTTATCATTGGTCCGTATTCTTCCTTTGCGGGCCATTATCTTGGCTGCTCCCTCTTCTCATTGGCCCGTATTCTTCCTTTGCAGACCGTTATCTTGGCTGGTTCCTCTTCTCATTGGCCTGTACTCTTCCTTTGCAGGCCGTAATCTTGGCTGGTTCCTCTTTTCATTGGCCCGTATTCTTTCTTTGCAGGCTATTATCCATGCTGTTCCCTCTTCTCATTGGCCCGCATTCTTCCTTGGCGGCCCATTATCTTGGCTGTTCTCTCTTCTCACTGGCCCGTATTCTTCCTTTGCGGTCCGTTATCTTGGCTGTTCTCTCTTCTTATTGGCCCGTATTCTTTCTTCGCGGGCCATTATCTTGGCTGTTCTCTCTTCTCATTGGCCCGTATTCTTTCTTTGCGGGCCGTTTCCCGCATTTATACCGAACCTCCTTGGCCTGCATCTTTTCTTTCAAAACACAGCCCACACGCTTATTAATAATCTTTAAACACACAGCAACCCGAAAAGAGACTTGTATTGAACCTAGCCTTGAAGATTCTTTCAATAAAAAAACGCAAAGGCAGCCACCTTTGCGTTTTAAGAGAATGTTTACTTCTTATAGTACGTCCATCCTTCTTCTTGATAGACAACTCCATCTTTTAACAGCTTACCCATGGCTCTTTTGAAAGAAGCTTTGCTCAGGCCAAGCTTATCTTTTATTTCTTCCGGAAGGCTCTTATCCCATAAAGGCATTGAACCGCCTCTGCTGTCCATATAGTCGGTAATGATGTCAGCATCCTCACCCATTTTGTCTTGTTTCAATGGAAGGAAAGAGACATTGAGGCTGCCGTCGTCTTTTACATCGATCACACGGCCTTCCACCAATTCACCGAGCCTCGGCTCTTCCCGTCTTTCATTTTCGTGAACAAAGCAGCGGTATCCCTGCTCGGTCAGGAAGAATGTTCCCACTCTCAACAAACGGTATACACGGCCGGTTACTTTTGCTTTCATCATTTCCTGAGACGCCCGCCTAGCGATTTGGCCGATAATATTTTCAGTAGCCAGCTTTCCATATAAGCGTCCATTCTTATCAGGCTTTAGGGACAAATACAGCTTATCCCCTGGTGCTGGCCATAAATCTTCATAAATGGGAAGATCATCTGAGGAGACAAGGATATCTTTCATCAATCCAATATTAACAAAAACTCCAAGACCTGACTTCACATCCACTACTTCTGTCCATCCATATGACCCTATCTGAATTTTCGGGATATGCATGGTCGCCGTCAACCTGACTTCCTTGTCGTGAAATAGGAATACTTTCACGTCGTCGTCAACCTCAATTTCACCGTCTACCTGACTGTGATGCAGCAGCACATCTTCTTCTCCATTTGTTAAAAAGTAACCAAAATCCACTTCTCTATCAACCGTTAAAACCTGGACGGTTCCGGCCTCCAATTCTCTGAACATTACCTGTTTCCTCCTAAATAACTTGTTATTTACTTTATCTTTACCCAATGGTTTATACCTGACTCTATTTTTGAAGAGAAAAGAACCCATTTTAAGCGGAAATCAACATCTAATAGTGTTAGTACTGTTGTCTTTAGAGCCAGTAAGATTCTTATTCTTTTGCCGCTATTCTTTGACTTCTGCAATGGTTAGACTTCAATCTCTAACCCTTATAAAAGCGATCTATACACTCTTTATTTATCTGTTCTCTTTGAAGAAGAATCCTCCAAAACTAACCCTTGGCACCAGGCTTTTTACAATGCATTTAAATCCCTGATTTCTCTGTCTTTTGGCAGCAGCCACGTCAAGACACCTGCAAGCGGCAGAAAGCTGCAAAGAATCATGACAAATCGGATGCTGTATAAATCGGCCAAGCTTCCAAAGAGCACAGACCCCACTGCTCCCATTCCAAAAGCCAATCCAACAGTCAGACCGGAAACCATCCCTATCTTCTTAGGCAGCAATTCCTGTGCATAAACGACTGTTACACTGAAGCTGGATGAAAGGATGAACCCGATCAAAAAGAAGACAGGTATGACAATCGCCAACGGCAAGTAAGGCAGAATGAGCGTTAATGGAGCAGAGCCGAGCATTGAGAGAAAAATGATGTTTCTCTTCCCGAATCTATCAGCCAGCGGTCCGCCGAAGAACGTACCAAGGACACCAGCAAACATGAATGTAAAAATATACAACTGCGCCTGCCGGATGGTCAGTCCGTAATCTTCTATTAGATAAAATTGATAATAATTTGTAATGCCTGCGCCATACCAAGACCTGGCGAAAACAAGGAAGACAACCAAAATCATTGCCATCTTGATTTTTTTATGTATTCCTTTATTAACTTTTATTTTCTGTACCTGTTTCTTCTTTTTTAATCCACTCTCTAAGGACAGCCTTTTTTTATACCATTGTGACACCCGGACAAGAATTATAATTCCAATCCCTGCCGCTAGTGTAAAAAGCAAGGCCCCTTTCTGGCCAAGAGGTACAAAAATGAACGCCGTGATGATGGGGGCCAGTGATTGTCCCGTATTGCCTCCGACTTGGTAGATGGATTGTGCCAGCCCTCTCTTATTACCGGCTGCGAGATAGGCTACCCGGGATCCTTCTGGATGAAAAATCGCTGAGCCGAAACCTATAAAGAGTACTGAGAATAAAAGAAAGATAAAGTTGTTGGATAAGGCGAAGCCGACCAAGCCCATCAGACTCGACAGCATACCGAGCGGGAGAAGGAAAGGACGGGATTTAATATCTGCATAATAACCGAAAACAGGCTGAAGAAGAGAAGAGGTCATATTCAAAACAAAAGCAATCCAGCCAATTTGTGTGTAGCTCAGGCCAAGCGACTTTTCTACAATTGGAAACATTGCCGGCACCACGGCCTGAAGAGTATCATTGATAAAGTGCCCTGAACTGATGGCCAGCAGGACTCCGTACATTGTGGCCGTGCGTCTCGTTTCCTCTTTATTCAGAGTTTGCCCCAATCGTTTCAACTCCTGTTCAAAAGTAAATCTATTTCATGCTATGAAAGTCAACCTTACAAGTATAGCTTAATTAATAGGAATAGAAAATAATAATATTGTTTTAATTGACTTTCTTATTTTAAGATCCATTGTACTGAAAAATCAGCCCGGAAAATTTGTGGGCTTAAGGATTATTCATTGATATCCTGCCACATTCGGCAATCGGCAAAAACCTTCATCAACTAAGTACCCATATTTTGAAAATAGGCAGGACAATTTGCACGAGCACTGCCAGCAATAAGCCATATTGCTCAGACCTCAAAAAAAACTGGCGACAGGTTTCCCTGTCACACAGTCCTTTGAGTATTATTTCCCTTAATTGTATTGACTGCTTGTTTTAAACTGGAGTAGGTTTGGATTTTCTGAAAGTCGATTCCAAGATTCACAACAGTTTGGACTATATCCGGTGTCATTCCGGTGACTTTCGCTTCAACCCCGATTAATTCCAACGAATCAATCAGCTGGAAAATGATTTGAGCCACATAGGTATCAATGATTGGTACGCCTGAAAGATCCAGTATAAAGTAGTTAACTTTTAGCTGTGCACTTTTCTCTAGTGCTTTTTCCAGCATCAACTTCGCCCTGCTTGTGTCAATATCCCCTACAAGCGGCAGTACTGCTATATCATCAGAAATCGGTATCACAGGAACTGATAACTCAAATAAAGCTTCTTTGGAATTTCTTAATTGGTCTGCTTGGTAATCTACGAAGGGCAGGCTGAAATAACAGGTAACCTCTCCTATATCAGTTTCCAGGATATTTAACATATTATAAAACTCATCAATCGTCATATTGTGCTTCTTCGCATGTGATTTCAGGAGATCACCTAATATGGTCCTGTATTCCGGAAACTCATTCAGCATTTCCTCCAGGCTGGCATTTAATGTAGCACATTGAGTTCCAGCCTTTTTCCCCCAAGCTTTAAAGTTTTTCTTGCGCTCGTCGTGTCCCAGTACAAAGGACTTTGCGAATAAATTGACCAGCTCTTCTCTCATTGTGAGCAAATCATTGGAAATTGACTGCATTTCAGGGTACTTTTTTGTCTGGATATCCGTGACTTCTTGAGCAAGCTCACTGCTTTTTTTAGTACCAGGCTGCAGAATTCTTCATAAACTTTTTCGTTAGACATTTAAACACCCTCTTT
The DNA here is from genome assembly GCF_003316765.1 of Bacillus sp. P14.5. Taxonomy (GTDB): domain Bacteria; phylum Bacillota; class Bacilli; order Bacillales; family Bacillaceae_B; genus Rossellomorea. Next base: position 110,756 of record NZ_NIJF01000083.1, read on the forward strand.
GCCTTTCTCTTATATCTACAATAACACTTTCTCTACTATTAAAGTGTATATTAAGAATGCAGGGAGATTCAAATGATATTATTCAGCCGCAGTTGCCAAAAGATATAAAACGGATGTTTATAGTATTGTGTATTTCCTTAATATAGGCTTTTTTTCCCGACCTGAATTATTACTTCAGTAATAAAAATAACCTTCCCGGCAAAAGGGAAGGTTTCTGTTGAGTCTATTGAATATTTGTGAATAGACCGGCAGCCCTCTCTTCAATACGTTCTCCCAGGTCTTCCACCGGACGGCCGCTATGGACCTGATTTCGATATTTTTTCATATCCTTGATGAGTTCATTATCGGTGGTTACAAAGACGTTCTCAATGTTTCCGTCCACACTCTTCACCGCTTGTTCTATCTTTTCCTTGAGATCGGCATCAAAGCTCTTGGCCAGGCGGTTTTCCAAAACAATGGCTGTATAGGCATCCTTGCCCTTGGTATACACGTAAGCACGTTCTACTTCATAGAATTTCATTACTTTGTTTGCCATCCGGTCTGTCTTCCCATAAGCAGGGTCGGCGGGGTTTGCCTCACCATATATATTATTTCCTCCGGAGTTTGTAGTGTTGTAGCGGACCTGCTGAACACCCATTCCTCCACCTTCGCCTTCCTGCCCAAGGTTCTCATCATTATTTAATGCGCAGCCTGCCAGAAATGTCATCATCATCATGATCATTGAGCACAATAATTTTTTCATAACGTGACCTCCTTTATCTTCTCCACCTAGAGTTTCCAAATTCCAAGAAAAAATACTGAGCAGCAGGATCTTCTTAGATCAGCTAAGTGTACCAGTATCCGGCTGAAGGAAGTACAACGCAAAAAGAGGCTGGGGCAAAACCTTATAAAAAGCTCTTTTCAAAAGAATGTGTCTGAGTATAAAGAAAGGATTTCCGCTCCAGGTGCACGACTCCGCGGGGCGGGCGCTGAGCCTCCTCGGCTTCATAAAAAGCGGAAGCGGCCGTTCAGCACCGTACGGATTGTAGGGCTCCTGCATGAGATAAAGGAATCACGAAGAGCGAAAGCGATTCGATGATGACTTATCGCAAGGAAGGAGACCGAAATCCGCTAGGTGCTGGCCGCTGGAGCTAGATTCGCCTGCGGGGTTACGTTCCAGTGGGTACGTAACCTTGGTCAGCCCCGACAGGCAAATGTTCCTCAGAGAAAAAAAGGCGGTCTTTCCTTTTATTCTCAGAGGGTTGTTTGACCCCGAGGGGCTAGGCGCTGGAACTAGACGACCGCTAGTCCCGCAGGAGGTCGCCCACCTTCCGCTCCAATCCGCCTACGATCAGGAACTGGCGGATAACCTAATCTAAAAAGTAACATCTATAAGGTAAGAGCCTAATAACCAAAATGAACCGCATGAGATCAAGTATGTAACCTTGATCTCATGCGGTTTTATTTTCGATGATTTCTACTTGCAACAATTAGTTTTCTACTTTTGTCCCAGCCTCTTATAGATCAACGTTCAATACCAATTTCGTCGAGGAAAATGTGACCTTCTGGTGTTTGATCGAACACAAATTCAATGGTATTAATGTTTTCAATTGGCACATCAAATTTTTCAAAGGGGATCCTGAAGGTCTGAAGTACAGGTTCGTGTGAATTCCCGTATCGCGCCTTTTGATAAAACACTGTTTTACTTTGCTGTATATGGAGCGCTGGAGCAAGTTTTAAGGCTTCCCCCAAAGACACTTCCGACGCTTTTCCATCCTTCGTAATCACACGGATTGTGAAATCGGAGGCTTCCTTCATGCTGTCCATGCTTGCAGCAGAAAATGTGAATACATCCTCTTTAGTGACAGTTTCTTTTCTAAAATAATCCTCCGAAAACTCCAGTTGGAATTTTCCCGGGTTTGAATAGCTTTCATCCCATTTCAGGTAGACTCCATGATTTCCCCTGTCTTCATTCTCCCGGGATTTCAAGACACCTTCCTTCCAGCTTCTTAACCTTACTGCCTTGAAGGTAACCTCCGCACTATTTCCGGTAACTAGATCATAGTCATTTTCAAAATCATTGATCACTTGGAATCGGTTATCGCTGTACCGATTGATATAGGTGGTGTCCGGAAGCCACTTAAGTGCATAGCTGTAATCCTGAAACATAGGTCTATATTCTTCTTTCCCTTTCAAAGTGGCGTCAAGGAATCCGGAAATATAGGTTTTGGCAATCTGCCTCTGCTCCTCCCCTTCCAGAAGAGGCTTCTTATTGATGAATAGATTCATTGGCAGTGAGGTATCATTATCGCCCCAGACAGTATTAAACTGTCCGTGATTGGCTCCATGAATATAAAGGGAAGATTTGAACCACTCCCCTTTACCGCTGAATGTCAGGCCATCATATTGACGATCACCGCTGTACTCGGAAACATCACTGTCATACGAGCCGTGAAGAAGCAGATAATTGACATCTTCCAGTTGGACCGGCTTCTCACCCAATGTAAAATAATCTGTTGGAGCTATAGAGATAACCGACTTGATTTTATAATCGAAACGAAAGGTCACCATTCCATTATTCGGATACCGGTCCAGCTTATTAAATTCAGTTGCCACTGCTGCTGCCTGTCCGCCGCGGGAATGTCCAAGCAGGGCAATGTTGTCAAAATCGACTTTATTATAAAGCTCTGTGTTTTCCGATTCATGGAACTCTTCAAACTGGCCCAGGTGCTTCAGCATCATCCACGCCCTTGTACTTATCTCATTATTCAAGCCTCCCGACCAAGAAGAGGTATTCAAAAAATTTTCATCTAAAGAGACTGCAATATAACCTCTGCTGGCCAGGAGTTCTCCCAAATAGGCATATCCCTCATCCGAGAAGTCCTCCATTGCATGATTTCCATGGACCATCAATACCAGCGGAAACTTGCCTGCTCCCTCAGGCATCCATACGGTCCCATTCACTGGGAGCTCTGTCCGGTCAAATCCCCAGTACCACGTCCTGTATTTGTTCCAGCCCCCAGTCACCAAGGAGGCATTCAAAGAGTCTGTTTCATATTCTGCCCCTTCAGCGAATTTCGGCCGCCTTTTATCCGTTCCACTTCCATAAGTAAAGGTCTTGACCTCGTACCCCCCCATCTTTGAAGGGTCCTCTGCCTTGAGATCTTTAGGTACCGTATCTGTTACAGGAGGTTGGTATCTATCAAATCCAGGAGACCACACCCAAAGAGCAAATCCAGCACAGCACAAAAGGCCAAATCCCAGCATAATCACAGAAAAAGGCTTGGTCCTTTTTGAGTTCCACCAATAACCTGCAGCTCCTCCAGCCAGTATTCCCGCTCCTATAATCACATAGGTTAAAGGCAGGATTTGATAGGCAGCCCTTACCTGGGAAAAAAGAATGACCAAAAGAATCACAGAAGATAAAACGACAGCCAGAAATCGGTTATTCATTTTTTTAATCAGTATGATAATGGGATATAAGATATATGGACTCAACGCAGCCGCCAATACACCAGGAATGAACACAATAAGAAAATCAACTGCAGGACCCAGGCCAGTTTTCAGGCCGATGCCGAAAAGAGCCACAAAGAACAGTAGCATGAAAAAAGCTCCTGCTGCAGCTCCCTTCCATGCCTTTCGGAAGAAATCTTCAACTGCATTCCAAGCAGATAGAACACGCTTTTTCACACGCAGAAAGACGGCATTCTTTTTCTTTATTTCAATTGGTTGTTTTAATTGTTTGTTCGGTTCCATAAGACTTCCACCTTTTTTATTCTCCAACGCCATTATATCAAAGTTGGTGCACTTTTACGGTTTAAAATTTTGTAAATAATACTGTATGACTCACAGACTCATTATCTTCCTTAGTCAAATTCCCTGCATGAAGAATTCCTTAGACAGTTGAATTCTCCTAAAATTTATACCGGGATTACCAAGCCAACAATATTCAACCTGTAATAAAGAAAAGCTGTTCCCGGAAAAGGAACAGCTTTTCTTAATCATTCGTGCGCATCATGAATGATGATTGTTTGTTCATCATGCCTGCGGTTCATTTGGTGGTTCTTCTTCCGGTATTCTTTTGATTTAAAGACGATATCGAAATCATAGTCTTCCGGATACAACTCTTTTGCTGAAATATAAAGTTCCAGCCGTTTATGGTTAATCTCTCTTTTTTCACCTTTGATCAGCACAGAGTAGCAGCCCGTTTTATCTGGACCTTTCTCAACTATTCCTATTTCACCTGCAGGGCTGACTTTTACATTGTCTCCCATCACAAATTGGGCAATTTTTGTTTTGCTCTCTTGTCTTTTTGGCTGCTCTCTTCTTGCATAGCGGTTGACAGCCACCTGTTTCTCAAGTTCTTTCCGTTTCTGGTACTCTTCTGGAACGGCAGTGTATTTCTTGACCTCTTTATAAGTCACTTTATGGGCAGCCTCAACTATAGCAGGGTGCATACCCAGCTTGAGGGCAATTGAAAAGGCCTGGCTTTCTCCTCCTTTTCCGACGATAAGGCGATACGTTGGTTCGAGCGTATCAAGGTTAAATTCCATCGAACCGTTGATGAACCCTTTCTCTCTTTCGGCAAAATCCTTGATTTCACTATAGTGGGTAGTGGCGAGCAGTGTGGCTCCCTTGTCATAAAGCTTTTGCAAAATGGCGGTTGCAAGTCCCATCCCTTCTCCCGGGTCCGTCCCCGAGCCAAGCTCATCTAACAATATCAAACTTCTGTCACTAGCTTCCTGAAGTATTTCAATAATATTTTTTATATGCGAACTAAAGGTGCTCAAGTTCTGCTGCAGGCTCTGCCCATCCCCAATATCCAGGAGTATTTTCTGGTAGATACCGATATGGCTGCCTTTTTCCACAGGAACATGGATACCGCATTGAGCCATCAGCGTGAGCAAACCCACTGTTTTGATCGAAACTGTTTTTCCTCCGGTATTCGGTCCAGTGATCAACAGGGCGTGAAACTCTCTTCCCATCTCTATATTCAGGGGAACAGCAGCATTTCCGATAAGAGGGTGTCTTGCATTTTTTAATAAAATATAGTGAGACTCGTTTAGTTCCACCGGATTGCCGCCTATCGCTCTGCTGTACTTCGCTTTGGCAAAAAGAAGGTCATAATTGATCATAATTTCTACTGCCAGCTTCAATTCTTTCTCGTGCTGCTGTACAAGCCCTGTTAAATACAGCAAAACACTTTCCACTTCAGACTCTTCTTCCATTTTCAGATGCATTAATTGATCTTGCTGTATTCCTGCTTCTTCCGGTTCGATATAAAGGGTGGAGCCCGATGCAGATGAATCCAGCACTGCGCCCTTGATTTTGGCTTTGTACTCTTTTTTAACAGGAATAACGTATCGTCCTGCCCGTTGACTGACGATCGCTTCTTGAATGTAAGCTTTATACTTATTGGATTTAATCATACTGTTGACTTTCTCTTTGAGCCTTTCCTCCTGGATGCTGATTTGTTTCCTGATCTTCAGCAGCTCTTTTGACGCATAGTCATCCACTTGGCCGTTACGAATACAGCGGTTGATTCCATCATACAGATGCGGCAGGTCTTCGATGGACCAGACATAAGACGAAACCCTCGGTGCAATGAATTCTTTATCTTTCATGAACCTTTTTAATTTTCCGCAGCAATCCAGAAATAAAAGCAGCTTAAGAAACTGGCCGGCCCTAAGTGCTGTTCCCTTATTCATTTGGTTAAGAATGATTTCAATTCCGTCAAGCGCATGAATCGGCACACTCTCGCTTTTTTTCAGAATTTCTACTGCTTCTGTAACCTCATCCAGCCATGCAGAGATTTGGTTTTTATTAAAAGATGGCGAAATAGCTTTAACAAGCCCTTTGCCAGAATCAGTCAGGGCATAGTTTGCTATTTCGTCTTTGATTTTTTGAAATTCCAGTTGTTTAAATGTATTTTCGTTCAATTTTTATTCCTCCAGATTTTGTTTTGGAACGGACTCTTTTTAAATAACTTCTTTGAGGCATTTCCGATTGGAATGGTCTCTAGGAGCTATCCTGAGTCCTCTTCTTTACTCAGCTATGATTTCCCTTACGCCTTCCTGACCACCTTACTTCGATTGGCCCCTGCCCTTTTCTAACTTGACTAATCCGTTTTTGAACACAAAAAAACCGCAATGAACAATGTCCATTACGGTTTTCGATATCATACAAAGGGAAGGCTCCAGCAGCTGAAAGATTGCACAAAAAAACTGTGCGTGATCGACACAGTGCTGCAGACAGGTGTTTGCATGCTATGATCATTGTTCTTAACTCATCAGTCATAAAGACATACTTAAATAAGCTTGTGGACAGTGATTTTTTCTGCCCTGCCTTCATGAATGACCGTATAAAATTACGGATTAGTTAAGAACGACACCTAACATACTTCATTTCCCCTTTTGAGAGATTTAATATTTACAACTACATAGTATTCCAACTAGACTGCATTTGTCAATCTCATACGCAGATTTAGAGTTTGACATCATATTTATTCTTCAGCTCTTCTGGCGCCATCTTAATCATCTGCTGCAGTATTAATGTAAACACCGCAATATCATCCACTATCCCAAATATGACGAGCCAGTCTGGAATTAAGTCGAATGGCAGCAGGATGTAACCAAGGATAAAGCCTACTGACAAAAGTTTTTTCCATACCTTCACAGATGGTGACTTAAAAAATGCGACTAAAAACGGAATTGACCTTCTGATGTTGAAAAGAAATTTTAATCTGCTGATAAACCGTGCCAATATTCCTTACCTCCTTTTGAAACACTTACCATTTATATACCACACTTTCCGTTGTTTATCTTTTTATAGTTATTTTATTCCTTATTTAATTATACAGGCTCAATCAAGAACATGCTCTCTTTAGCATCATAAGGCAGAAAACAACTAAAAAACAATCTATTTTCTGTGGCAAATCCACTTTGAGATGTGAATTTATCCGCCGAACATGTTATAATCTCTTAGATATGATTGATGGAGGTAATTACTAAATGATTCAAGTATCAGATGTAAGTCTGCGTTTTGGTGATCGTAAATTATTTGAAGATGTAAATATAAAATTCACTGCTGGAAACTGTTACGGCCTTATCGGTGCGAACGGTGCAGGTAAATCCACTTTCCTTAAGATCCTTTCCGGAGAAATCGAATCTCAAACCGGCAATGTGTCCATGACACCTGGAGAGCGGATGGCTGTCCTGAAACAGAACCACTTTGAGTACGAAGAACATGAAGTATTGAAAGTTGTCATCATGGGTCATACCCGCCTGTATGAAGTGATGCAGGAAAAAGACGCTATCTATATGAAGGCCGACTTCTCTGATGAAGACGGCATGAGGGCAGCAGAACTTGAAGGCGAATTCGCTGAATTGAACGGCTGGGAAGCAGAATCAGAAGCCGCAATTCTTCTTAAGGGACTTGGAATCAGCGAGGACCTTCACACGAAGAAAATGGAAGATTTAAATGGCGGCGACAAAGTAAAGGTATTGCTTGCTCAGGCGCTGTTTGGAAAACCGGAAGTCCTTCTTCTGGATGAGCCTACTAACCATTTGGACATCGCTGCCATTCAATGGCTTGAGGAATTCCTGATCAACTTCGAGAACACAGTTATCGTCGTATCCCATGACCGTCACTTCTTAAATAAAGTTTGTACCCATATTGCCGACCTTGATTTTGGAAAAATCCAAGTCTATGTCGGAAACTATGATTTCTGGTATGAGTCCAGCCAGCTGGCTACAAGAATGGCTTCAGACCAGAATAAAAAGAAAGAAGAAAAAATCAAAGAACTGCAAGCGTTCATCGCGCGTTTCAGTGCGAACGCTTCAAAATCTAAACAAGCTACTTCCCGTAAGAAGCTGCTGGATAAAATCACACTTGATGATATCAGACCGTCATCACGTAAGTACCCTTACGTACACTTCAAACCAGAGCGCGAAATTGGGAACGACCTTTTGAGGGTCGAAGGTATCTCTAAAACGATTGATGGCGTTAAAGTATTGGATAACGTAAGCTTCATCATGAATAAAGACGATAAAATTGCTTTGGTCGGCAGTGATGAAATCGCGAAAACGACCCTGTTCAAAATTCTTGCTGGCGAAATGGAGCCGGACAGCGGTACCTTTAAATGGGGAGTTACGACTTCTCAGGCCTATTTCCCTAAAGATAACTCGGACTATTTCGAAGGCAGTGAGCCCAATCTTGTCGAGTGGCTGAGACAGTACTCTCCTAACGATCAAAGTGAATCCTTCCTGCGAGGTTTCCTGGGCAGAATGCTCTTCTCTGGAGAAGAAGTCATGAAAAAACCAAGCGTTCTTTCCGGTGGAGAAAAAGTTCGCTGCATGCTATCGAAAATGATGCTGAGTGAAGCCAACGTTCTTCTTCTGGATGAACCGACGAACCACTTGGACCTGGAGTCCATCACAGCGCTGAACAATGGCCTTGAGAACTTTAAAGGTTCCATGATTTTCTCTTCTCATGACCATCAATTCATACAAACAATCGCTAACCGCATCATCAAGCTCGACTCTGAAGGAATCATCGACAAACAGATGACTTATGATGAGTTCCTTGAAGCTACAGCGGTTAAAAATTAACGTTTATTTTCTTTAAAAAACAGCCTTTTTCTGAAGGCTGTTTTTTTTGCAGGGGAAAACTGATAGCGGAATCAATCTGATAAAAGTTGATTTATGATCTACCCAAAAGCACTTATGTACCATTATTTTTGATGAAAATTCAGGCTTTCCCCTGGAGGGCAAATATATTATACAGTAATATTCAAAAGGCAGAATGGCTCACTACATAGAGCTATTCTGCCTTTTTAACTTCAGATTTATAAGAAGTGTTGATTTTCGCTCCAGGTGCACGACTCCTAGGATCGGGCGACCGGCCACCTCGGCTTCCCCTGTAAAAAAGTCCAAAGTTACGCGCACCTTGGCAACCCTGGGCATTTTAGGTACCGCTCCCGTCTGAAGTTCTTACCACCTCGGTCACCCGGGCATTTTCCGGGCCGCTCCCGTCCGAAGTTCTTGCCACCTCAGTCACCCGGGCATTTTTCGGGGCGCCATCGTCCAAAATTCCCGATACCTCGGTCACCCTGGGCCGACATTTTAGAAATCAGCAGACTTTCAAGCCCCCCTTGGAGGCTGTTTTTCTAAAAGCCAGCTTTTGAATTACCATAAGCACTTCTGTTCATATATTTTCAGTAAAAATTCAAGGGTTTCATTTTTTTCTACTTAAAACTATTAAAGGCACGCCCTTACATTCCCGGGCGTGCCTTTTAACCATCTATTTAACTGCCATGACACGTTCATGAAGAAAAACTTTTATTTGAAAATAACTGATATCATCAGGAAGCTCTTCCTTGATCGGCTTTAACTTTTCGCCTCCTGTTTTTTCCACTGCCAGTTCAATCATTTTCCGCTCTTCGTCCGAGAGGAACGCTTCTGTGTTTACTTCCATTCCTTCTTCAAAGCATTGGAGGATATGATTTTCAACAGTGGTTAAAGACAGATTCCGTTCTTTAGCTATTTCCTGGAGCATGAGACCTTCTTTATACAACTTGTAAGTTATTAAGCTGGATGGCTCGTCCTCTTTTTATTTCCTGGATCCGACTGGGCGTTTTCTTCTTTATACTGAGATATCGCTTGCAGAAACTGCGAACCGTATTTTTCACTTTTGTGTGCCCCCACACCTTTTACATCGAGAAATGCGGTACTATCCACAGGCAGCTTGCTGCACATATCCCTGAGCGTCTGATCCGAGAAAATGACAAATGGAGGAACTCCTTCTGAATCTGCCAATTCTTTTCGTATTGCTCTTAGGATTTCGAAAAGCTCATCGTCTTCTACAGCATGAGAAACTTTGCCGGCTTTCATTGTCTCTTTTCGCAGCACTTTTTCTTTTCCCTGAAGAACATTCTTACCTCTTTCATTAACCCTCAGCACAGGAAAAGTTCCACTCACAACCGTGATGTATTCTTCCGAAATCAAAAAATCGATGAACAGGCTGATTTCTTTTTGTTTTTGCTCTTTCATCAATCCATATGTGGATAGTTTTTCAAAACCGAATTCTTTGATTTTTTTATTCTTAGAGCCTGCAAGGACTTGGCTGACCAGCGAATTTCCGAATCTCTCCCCCATCCGAATCATGCAGGAAAGCACCATCTGTGTCTCCTTTGTCACATCTATCGCCTGACGGTCGTCTGTACAATTGCTGCATTTTCCGCATGGAGCAGCATCATCACCAAAGTAATGAAGAATAAATTCCTGCAGGCAGCCTTCTGTATGGCAGTAATCCACCATCTGCCTAAGCTTCAGAAGTTCTTGTGTATGCCTTGCGGGGTCCTGGGAATTCTGCGAAATCAGGAATCTCTGAATTTGTACGTCTTGAGGGGAATATAGGACAACACATTCACTTTCTCCGCCGTCACGGCCGGCTCTTCCAGCCTCCTGGTAATAGCTTTCCATATTTTTCGGCAGTTGATGATGGAGGACATATCTGACATTTGATTTATTAATCCCCATCCCGAAGGCGTTGGTTGCGACTATCACTTGCAGGTTATCCTTCAAGAACTCTTCCTGCATCTCGTTACGCTGAACATCACTCATGCCTCCATGATACTTGCCGACCGAGAAGCCCTGCTTGTTCAGTTTATTATATAAAGAATCCACTTCTTTTCTGGTTGCAGCGTATATGATTCCCGATTCATTCTTATTTGCTTTTACATAGTTCATAGCGTACTGGCTGCGGTCCTGTCCTTTGATGACTTTAAAAGAAAGATTTTCCCTTGCAAATCCAGTGATATAGGTATTCTCCTTTTCAATTTCAAGGGAAGAACAAATATCATTCTGAACTTGAGGTGTTGCTGTTGCGGTTAAGGCCAGAACGACTGGATTGCTGGGCAGTCCCTTCAAAAGGTCCTTGATTTTAAGATAGCTTGGACGGAAATCATGGCCCCATTGAGATATACAGTGTGCCTCATCTACCGCCACCAAAGGAATAGGAAGGTTTCGGAGGTACTGCACGAAATAGGGAGATTCCAGCCTTTCCGGCGCAATATAGACCAGCTTATATACTCCTAGTTCGGCCTCGCTCAATCTTCTTTCAATCTCAGCATGGGTCAGGGAACTGTTTATAAACGTGGCAGGGATGCCCGTCTGGTTTAAGGCATCCACTTGATCCTTCATCAAAGAAATCAAAGGAGAAACGACAAGCGTGATTCCTTCCAGGAGCAGCGCAGGGATTTGGTAGCAAATGGACTTCCCTCCACCAGTAGGCATAATTCCGGCTGTATTATGGCCAAACAAGACACTCTGGATAATCTCATCCTGCCCCGGCCTGAAATTTTCATATCCGAAATATTCTTTCAGGTAATTTTTAGCATGGTAAATATTCATCGCTATAACTCCTTATTAAAACCAATTGCTCTGGTCCTATTCTTGTTACTTCCATTATAAACCCCATACTCTCTGAGGTCGATGAAAGCCCACGGTTTTCACAAGGAATTTTTTCAGCCGTTGTTCCTTTTTTACTACATGAAATTTTGCTTAAATTCGTCACCTCAAAATGCAATCCATTCTGTGGCATGCTCATTGTGATTTTATTTCTTCCCTGAAAAGAACCATTTCTACAACTCTCTTTTCGCTGCTTCAAAGGAAGGATTCCCGCTCGTGCTCACGACTCTGCAGCCTTCAGGAACTTTGTTGTAACGCTGGCTCCCCCCCAGGAGATCGCCGTTCTCAGCTATGAACTCTCCCGGTTAGAGAACACTAAGTGGAAACCAACACTCTTCAAGATAATATGGAAAAGACCCATTGAATACTCAATGGGCCTTCATTCATACTGCCTTATTAGAACCAGCGGAATCCCGGCTTTTCGCCTTTTTCTTTCTCTTCTTTTTCCACAGTCGCCTCTGCTTCTTCTGCAGGGATACCTCTCCAAAATACATCCCATACATTATGTTTAGGCTTTTCTTCGGCAGCTTGAACTTCTTTTTCTATATCAACATTTTTCTTTGACATGAAAATACCTCCTTTGAATTTCTTCATGGTCTTGCCGGTAGGGAAATCGACATTACATTCTATTCAAAGAGAGGCATATCGTTTAGGCTGATTGCCTATTTTCATTTTAATTCCCCTTTATTTTTCCCATGAGCCTGCGCAAAACATCTTTAATGAAATCTTCATAGTTGAAATTAATGTTAATGAAATGGTTTGCTTGCGGTTCATCCTCCATGTCCCTGAAATCAGCATAGGTAAATCCTTGAGTGAGTTCTTCGGTTGAAATCTGCACATTCTTTTGGACAATTGTTACTGTATCTGGTTTTGTTAAAAGATATAATGTATATAGATCATGCAGAGGAACACCTTCCAAACCAGGTTGAAGTTTTTCATAAGCTTTTTGATAATATTGAAAGATGGGAAGGTATATCTCTTTAAACGGGTTCTGGCTCTTTTCAGCTAAAAGTTTGATATGTTCTTCCTTCAACTGCGCATATTGAGTAACATTGAGCGGCGCGAGATATACCGGCAGTCCTGATTCCAGAACAAAATTCGTTGCGGTCGGATCGCCATGGAAGTTGGCTTCCGCAACAGGCGTCACATTTCCAGGCACTAAAAACGCCCCTCCCATCAAATAAACTTCTTTAATGCTGTCTTTAATAAATGGATAAAGGTTGAAGGATAAGGCCATGGAGGTATTTCTTCCAATATCTACGAAGTAAAGATCATCATTCTCTGAAATGATTTCGAGGATATGACTGAATGGCTTAGCTTCGTAAGTGAAGGTATCGGGTATTTTAATAGGACCGATTCCCTCTTCACCATGAATTTCAGGATAATAAGGTTCATATTCTCCCGTTAATGGGCTGGAGGCACCAGTGATCACTGGTATATCTTCCCTTCCGGCCAAGTGTAAGATATACGCCGCATTCATAGTTGCGTCTTCTTTACTTACATTTCCAAAGCCAGTGACAATCGCTTTGACCTGTATCTCCGGACTGCTTAAAGCATAGATGATTGCAAAGGCATCGTCTATGCCAGGGTCTGCAAACAAGACTACTTTTTTCATTGAAAACACACCTTCCGGAAAAATTCCTGACATTCCAGCATATTCAAACAGGAAGGAATTTAGCCTTGAAATTAATTGAGTCACCTTACTGCTTTACAGCATTAAAAGGGACATTTCCTCTTAGTACTTTAAAGCGGTAAAGCATTCAACTAAATAAAAAACTTCCTATTGAATAGGAAGTTGAATGATCACGGTACTATTTAGTTGTCGGATGTGGATTATCCACAACTTGAAGAACTTCTGATGAAGGGACCATTTCGCTTTTGCAAAGCGGACAGTGAGGTGTTTCCTCACTTTTGAAGTTATCTCTCATCCAGCCTTTGCAGCCTTCAGATGAACATCTCCAAATCTTTGTATCTTCTGTTTTGATTTCTTCTTCATTTCTTCTTCCAAATGCCATCGTGTCATTACCTCCTTTGATATTACAGAACCGATTTCCGGCTGATGAGAGGCCTGTTTTTAAACCGGTCTGACAAGAATAGCTACCCTGTTACTGGTGGGTAGCTATTCTTTAAGCATCAACGCACTAAAATTATAATTTTACAACGTTAGCTGCTTGTGGTCCGCGGTTGCCTTCAACCACTTCGAACTCCACACGCTGACCTTCGTCAAGAGATTTGAAACCTTCACCAGTAATCGCACTGAAGTGTACGAATACGTCGTTTTCGCCTTCAACTTCGATGAATCCGAAGCCCTTTTCTGCATTAAACCATTTTACTGTACCTTGTTTCATGAGTAGAATCCTCCAAGCAATAAAAAAATTTAATATGTTACTTTTTAAATGTAAAAATTCACATATTATAAAAAGTACCGGCGAAGAAAGGCGATCACTCTTTATAATATGTGAATGGCTTTCGATTTTGCGGTGTTCCGTTATTAATTCTGATACACCTATTATAGTACATTAATTGATTTTGTCAAATATGTAAATGGTAATGCTTTCCGTTTTAATTTGAGCAGGAGAGCCTGAGCCGGCCCCCCTATGACACTATTTCTTGCTTCTTTTCCTGGAGGAATCCGCTCTCACTCCGCCTGGCAGTTCACTTGTTGTAGTGCCTTGGCCCTCAACCTGCGAAGATCCCAGACCCGCTTTGGATGGGTCCTGTTTTTTCTTTGCCATGATATCACCCCGTAAGTTAGTATGACTAAACCAACGGCATTCTATGTCTTTAATTTTCGATTTGGCTTTTCATCTTCCACCCATCAATAGAGAAGCCGCCCAATTTGGAAAGGACATATTTACTTAGCTTTTCATACATTTCCGTCATTTGACCTGCTTGAGATATTTTCATCGCTTTTTGGAAAAGTTGAGAAAATTCCTCATCGGGAAATGGGTTCTTCAGGTATTTCTTAAGATACCTCTTATCATTTAAATAAGCACCTACTTGATAGAAAGGAATCTCCTCTACTGAAAGGAACCGGCAGTATTGATCAAAAAGTATATTTAAGGAGTTTTGATAAACAAACATGATTTCTGCCTCTTCCTTTTCATGCATGTCTTGAAGGTTATCAAGGGTATCCCAAATAGAATACTTCATAAACTCCAATTCAATATCACCGATTTTATTAAAGGGTTTACCCAGCCATACACCTGCCTCTTCTTTCAGTCCTTCCACAGTTCCCTCTTTATCCCACAGGATTTCCCCTGTTGCAAACTGTACAGCTGCATGGGTTGTCCTGCTGTTATAATCCTCTTCAAAATACTTCCTTATTTGGACAGGGGGATTACAGAAATATTCAATCAAGTAACCCCCCACAATTTTGTTCCCCCTTTCCCTCCATTCCTTCCCTTCTCTAAGAATTAAATGGACATCGATATCTGAACGTGCTGAAGGGTTTCCTGTTACAAAGCTTCCGCAAACCAGTGCACCTGCAAGGTCTGAAGTATAGTGGAAATCATTCAAAAAAACCTCCAGTGCTTTCCTCCAATTTTGCATTTCCATCACTGCTTTCTTTCCTGATTCCGTCAAAAATACGGTAATAATTTCACAATTCGGGGACAAAATACTAAAAAATATAGGTTAAGGATGTTTGGGCATGGTATTCAAATGGCGTGAAAAGAAAAAAGAGAAGAAGAAAAATCAATAGCCCACAGCCTAAACTTCGAAGGCTTGAAAGAAGAAATAAAAAACTCTTTGAAACAAAGTGCAGATCTCGCATTTCATGAAATTGAAAAAGAAGAACACAGCCTATTGATCATCTATTTAGATAATATCATAAATTCAGACCAACTTCATCAACATATTATCAAACCATTAGAAAGAACCTCCGAAGAATTGGACCCAAAATCAATAGCAAATAATATCAATATCGGCAAAATTTCCATAACTAATAAACTCATTGATATTACAGAAGCTATTCTAAACGGAAACGTCTATATTTATGGACAGGGTCAAGCTTGCGGAGTCCTTGCCGATATTGCAGAAAAAGCAAGCCGCTCTCTTGAAAAAGCAGAAACCGAATCACTAGTTTTCGGTCCTAAAGTCGCGTTCACAGAAGATTTATCAACCAACATGAATGTGATTCGGACGAATATCAATGACCCGAATCTATGTGTTGAAGAATTTATTCTAGGTTCCCGGGTAAAAACAAAAACCTATCTGATCTATATAAAGGATATTGCTGAGGAAGAAAACGTACACACTATTAAGCAAAGAATGAAGGACCTTGAAGTTGACAGTATTATAGACAGCTCTGTTCTGGCTCAAATGATAGAAGATAATTCATTTACAGTTTTTCCTCAGCTCATAACCACTGAACTGCCTGACCGATTCAGTATATCTCTTTTACATGGAAAATTGGGGATCCTTGTAGATAGAAGCCCGCAGGCCATTATTGGCCCATCTACCTTTTTGAACTTCTTTGAATCAACGGAAGATTTATATATGAGATGGAATATGGGAACATTTTTGAGGATGCTGCGGTTTACTGCTATCATGCTGTCTGTTTTGTTGACACCTGCCTATGTGGCTGTACTGACCTACCATTATGAAGTAATCCCCTCCTCCTTGCTGGTTTCGCTCGGAGAATCACGGTCGAAAGTCCCTTTTCCCCCAGTATTTGAGGCTCTACTACTGGAGTTCATCATTGAACTGCTTCGGGAAGCAGGCGCCAGGCTTCCTACTAAGGTCGGCCAGACAATGGGTATCGTAGGAGGTATCGTTATCGGGCAGGCAGCGGTTGAGGCAGGTTTCACAAGCAATATTTTAATCATTATCATTGCCATCAGTGCTCTGGGTTCCTTTACCGCTCCCAGTTATGCTATCGGGACGGCTGTTCGGATCATCCGTTTTCCCATCATTATTTTTGCAGGGCTTTACGGGGGGGTTGGAATCGTTTTTGCCTTTTCATTCCTGTTGATTCACCTTTTGAAGCTTACGACTTTGGGAAGGCCCTATCTATCACCCATCTACCCGCTTAACCTATCAGATCTAAGGTACAGTTTATTCAGGCTCCCTTTTCAGTATATGGGAAAAAGGCCGGAAGCTAATTCCCCTGTCGATTCAGAGAAAATGAGGGCAAAAAAGAAAACAGAAAAAAAGATGTAGACGAATGATCAAACAATGTAACGACACAGGATGGCCATATAAACTCATATACATTGTAATCGTTCAGATGATTGAAAGCAGTCAGCCTCCTGCAAAAAAATGATTAGAATGATAAAGGATTGTGTCCATGAAAATTAATGTTGATCCTCCCAAAAGCTTAATGTTCAATTCATTTTTCATTATGTTTGTGGTTCACTCGGCACAAACTGGTGTCGGTATCGCGGGTCTTCCGAGAATCGTTTTTCTTGAAGCCGGTAACGATGCATGGATTTCCATCCTTATTGCCGGTATCATGCTCACAATTTCAACGGCAATCATTGTACTACTTTTAAAGAATTATGAAAGTGCTGATCTTTATGGCATCCATAAGGATCTTTTCGGAAAGTGGATTGGCAGTTTTTTCAGCCTCATCTATATCGGATACATGGTAGTAATCACTTACCTTGTTATCATGCATTATACCGAAATGGTACAGGCCTGGATTTTCCCTCAGATGCCTACTTGGCTGCTTTCTGCTCTATTGATCTTCCTTGGGGTATACGCTGTGTTGGGAGGAGTCAGAATCATAGTGGGATTAAGCTTTATGGCTTTTATCCTGACAGCCTGGCTTATTTTTGTCATCTATGCTCCCTTGAAATACATGGATTATACTCATTACTTCCCGATAATGGATCATAGTTGGAAAGAGCTTGGGATGGGAACCTATAAGACCGCATTCTCTGTTATTGGATTCGAACTTCTCCTTCTTCTCTACCCTTATGTAAAAGACAAAAAAAAGGTCTTGAAATTTTCTTTATTTGGCATTGCCTACACCACCTTCATCTATTTTGTAGTCACCTTTGTTTCCATAGGATTCTTCTCTGAAATGACATTAGAGAAGACGATCTGGCCTGTACTTTCGATGTTCAAAATTGTCCGCATCCCTAACCTTGAACGGTTTGAATTTATCGCGGTATCCTACTGGATGCTGGTCATCCTTCCGAATATCTGCTTATACCTTTGGGCTGCGACCAGAGGTGTGAAAAGAGTATTCGGTTTTAAGCAAAAGAAAGCAATCTATCTATTTGCAGTACTTTTGTGGATCAGCACATTCTTTATTGACCAGAGAATTGAAATGAATACTTTCACGGATAAAGTTGCTACAGTGAGCTTTGGGCTCACTTTCATATATCCCTCATTGCTACTAGGATTAGTTCTGATAAAGAAGTTTTTCAAAAAGAAGAAGGGGGAATCTCTATGAAAAAGCTTCCTTTGATATTTTCAATCCTATTGGCTTCGACTTTGCTGAGCAGTTGTGTAGAAACAAGATACCTGGAAAAACAGGGACTGATCACCGGAGTTGGGTACGACGTGTCAGAAAAAGAAAAGAAAATCAAGGGAACCATCGTGTTCTATCAGTTCAACCCATCCATGAAAAACTTATCTACTGTTATTTCATCAGATGCAGAAACAAGTAAAGGGATCAGGATGTCTGCCAACATGGAGACTGACCATAATTTGGTTTCGGGACAACTGCGGGTTGCTCTGTATGGTGAAGAGATTGCAAAAGCTGGCATTAACTCCCTTGTTGACTCTCTTTCGAGGGATGCTTCTATAGGAAATATGATATTTTTAGCCGTGGCCAGTCCAACTGCAAATGAAATCCTGTCATTCCAGCCAAAGAGCCAGCCCACCAATATGGGAACATACCTATATAATTTAATGCAGCTGAATATACAGAACGAAGTGATACCCAATCCAACCCTCCAAGAATTTATGACTAGCTATGGTTCGGTTGGAAAAGACCCCATCCTCCCCTACCTTTCTATTGTTAAAGGAAAGGTTGGCATCACCGGCTTCGCACTGTTTTCTGATGATAAACAGGTGGGTGTGCTGGAACGGGAGAAAATCTTTTATGTTCGCTCATTACTTAACTCATTAAAAACTGGCACCACAGAAGTAGAGATACCCAGGGATAAGTTTGAAAAAGAGATAGAACAGGCGGAACCTCAGAGGAATCATAAAGATGAAGAGAACACAATGGAAGAAAATTTCCATATAACAATGGATAATATTAAAAATGATTATAAAATTAATTTAGTTGATAAAAGTATACCTTCTTTCGATATTAAGCTGGAATTAGAGTCAAGGATCCTTGAAATGACTGTCCCTCTCAATTTATCAGAAGCCAAAGTTCTTAGAAAGCTGGAATCTGAATTGGAAAATTCGATGAAAGAGGAAGGAATGAAAGTAATTAGAGAATTGCAGGAGACAGGTTCTGACCCCATCGGATTCGGCACACACTACAGGGCTTCAAGCAGGGGGAAAGAAGTGACCAAGAAAATATGGGCAGAAAAATATCCTGAAGCAGAGTTCAATCTGAATATAGAGTTAAAAATCGTCCGGACAGGGATTATTGATTGACCCATCCATATGCAACGAGTCTCTTGGTATTCATAGAGTAAACAACTTAGCGAAAACAGCTTCATTGGCGATGGATAAATTACTAGTAGTTTTAAAAGAAGAATGTACCACTATTCCTTCAGTCGATGATATCTTTTGCATTAAGCCGGATCTGCTAATAAGGGAAAACTCTCCTTGGTAAATTACTAGAGATTTTCCCCACATCTACTTTCTGATCACTTCCTTGCTGCGGCAGCTTCGGCTTTCTAAAATGTACTTTAGTTCTCGCCATATGGATGTTTTCCCTATTTACTTTTAAGTGCCACGTTATTCTAATCGTAAATTATGGAATTTTGTCCCTGCACAGCTGCGGCAACTATTATGTTCTCTCGTCCAGGTAAACCGCCTAAATGACGTAAGATTTGAAACTCTTTCATTTGTATATATCAAACCTGTCAATTTTGCATTATAATGTCATCATTAGCAGAATTTTGGAGGTTTGAATGTCAATATATCACGTTTTTCAAAAAAAATGTTCTATAATTATATTTTGGGTTCGCTGATAGCCGTTCTCGGGGTCGGCTCCGTTTTCATCTTTCAGACTTTGGAACTTCCCGCTGGAGAATATCAATATATGATTTTCACAATATTCCTCTCACTCATTACCATGTTTTTAACTGAATACCTTGTCTACAGCAGGCATATCCGACCGATAAAAGCCATCTACAAGGATCAACAACATTCTTTAGAAGCCCTTGAACGAGCTTTCAACCACAGTTTGAACTTTCCTGTGCTGACGGTCAGAAGAATCATGCTTCCCCATTTCCTAGGGCTGGCTGTCCCTGCGACTGTCCTCACTTATCTATTCATTCATGCGGAACTTTTGAACTTGCCTTATATCTATATTGGCTATGCCTGGGCAGGAGCATTCCTCGTCGCTACAATGCATGCACTCATTGAATTTTATTTAACATTTATAACCGCTGCTCCTCTTATTACAGATCTAGCGGATAAGGCGCAGAAATTATATAAAATTGATCTTTTTAAAGATAAACCCTTTTACCTCAGTTTAAAAAGAAAGCTATTGGCAGGTTCCCTTTTCCTTGCCCTTTTCCCGGTATTGCTTTTCAGTCTTGCATCACAAATCCGCCTTTCAATCACATCGGTATCTCAATCAGATTATTGGAGCTGGGCTGGACTGCTGATTCTGATCATTGTGGTGCTCGCCCTCCTGGGGACCATCCTTCTTTTCAGTAACATCGAACGTCCTGTAAAAGAGCTGCAAACGGGATTCCAAAATATTGAACAAGGAAAGCTGAAACAATTGAAAAATCCATATTCAGATGAATTTTCCGACCTTGTCAATGGTTTTAACAACATGGTGGCCTCCATACAAGTGAAAGACAAGAAAAATGAGCAATTGATAGCCAGTTTCTTTGATGTCATAGCAGGGGCATTGGATGCCAGGGACCCTTACACTGCCGGACATTCCAAACGCGTCGCCCATTACTCCTCAGAAATTGCTGAAAGTGCCGGTTGGGCTCCAGACAAGATCGAATTACTTAGAAAGTCCGCCCTTCTTCACGATATTGGAAAAATCGGTATACGTGATGATGTCCTGCTGAAGGAAGGAAGACTGTCAGAGGAAGAGTTCGCCCAGATTAAGCGGCACCCTGTAATAGGCGCCAAGATACTTGATGGAATTGATTTGACAGAGGAGCTTCTCCCCATCCTCCCCGGAATCAAGTATCACCATGAAAGGATAGATGGAAAAGGGTACCCGGAAGGACTTTCCGCGAATCAAATACCGGAATTTGGAAGGTTGATTGCCGTTGCGGATGCTTATGATGCCATGACATCTGACAGACCTTACAGGAGAGGAATGAGCCCATTGAAAGCTTTATCCATTCTTCAAGAAGGAAAAGGGACTCAATGGGATGCTGATTTTGTGGAGCATTTCATCTCAATACAGCAAACGCAAATAGCCAAAACGGCTTCTGCCAACAGGTAGAAGCTTCTTCTTTGTTAAACAGGAAATAATAAAGTAGATTATTGTGTAAGCCATTAAGTTTCAGCGCCCGAGGGTCTGTATCCACTTGAACGGACTCAGCCCCTTGACTCAAATGACCAGGAGAGAATAATAGGAAAGAACCTCTTTATTCTCCGGATCATTTGCCTTTCAGGGGCTGACCAGGGCGCTTCTGCTTTTGTTCTTTAGTTTAGAACACTATAATTACAAGTTTTAAAGGGAAGAATAAAGAGAATATATAGAGGAAGGGACTAGATAGAGTCCTTTCAGTATTTTTTAGGAGTGAAATGTATGCCTGAGGGAAAATGGTTTCGCAGGGGCTATGCCGTTGCACTGATATTATTAATCATCTATTTGGGTACTTTGGTGGACTTCATCTTTACCCCCATCACCGTTTTGATCACAGCTCTGTTCGGTCCAATTGTGCTGGGAGGTATCTTTTATTACCTATTGCGGCCGCTTGTCAATTTGCTGGCCAAAAAAATGCCAAGACCCTTAGCCATCATGCTCATCTATCTGGCTGTAATCGGTTTGTTTACTGGAGTGATTTTCTATGTCGGTCCTATATTTCAGAGACAAATCAACAGCCTGATTGAAAACACGCCGCAGCTTATTCAGAATTTCCGTGATGCCCTGCTGAATTTGCAGCAAAATGAATGGGTTTCCCGGTTCCAGAACGGAGAGCAGTTCTCTTTTGAAGAGATTACCAACCGTCTGACAGACTACCTGGACGAAACGGCATCTACACTTGGCAGCAACCTGATGAATATCATCAGTACTGTGACCAATATTGTGGTTTTAATCATCCTGATTCCTTTCGTCCTTTATTATATGTTGAAAGATGGAAACAAGCTATCTGGAAGAATTTTAAAGCTCGTTCCCCATAAACATGAAACTGAAGGAAAGAAAGTACTTAGTGATATGGATGAAGCACTAAGCTCTTACATCCAAGGACAAGTAATTGTAAGTTTTTGTGTAGGTGTACTGGTTTACATCGGATACTTGATTATCGGCCTGGAATATTCACTGGTCATTGCCTTGTTGACAATGCTGACTAATGTCATTCCATTCATCGGTCCGTTTATCAGCTCTGTTCCGGCAGTCATTGTCGGCTTCCTTCAAGAACCGATTATGGCCTTGTGGGTCATCATCGTTATCCTGGTTGTTCAGCAGATTGAAGGAAATCTAATATCTCCTCAAGTCATGGGCAGGAAACTCGATATACATCCATTGACCATCATTCTTCTCTTAGTCGCAGCAGGAAAATTTGCAGGCTTCCTCGGTCTGCTTCTTGCGGTACCGACATACGCAATTTTGAAAGTTATATTTACACATGTCTACCGGTTCATCAAGTTGAGAACAGATTTATAACACAAGGTTCCGAAACACTATGAAAAAAGCAGGAATGAGAGGTGTCCACTTCATTCCTGCTTTTTTAAAGTATTGCTCCTGAAAGTTGAAAGTATCCTGCATATTACAGTGCCGGATATATAGAAAAGTACCAAGATTTAAAAATAATTCTCCTGTTATGAAAAAGCTGATTTCGCATATAGTGCTGCTTTCGGAAAAATTCCAAGAGTTGGATTCCCCTCTGCTAATAAGGTTTTCTCTCTAATCCGAGAAAGTTTACGAAAAGAGCCTATGAAAAAGAGAAATCATCTTTCAAACACAACGGAAAACCTCTGTTTCTCTTCTTCTGTAAAATCTTTCACACTTTCACCCTCCATGAGGATCAGACCATGATATTGCTGCAAATCATCGTCACACGCTTCGCAAAAAACCTTTTCTCCCTCATTCCAGAAGGCCGCAGTATTCTTTTTATGCTTTGCGTGTTGATACTTCTGTCTATAATCCTCAACAAGGTTCATAAATTTCTCAAAGGCATCTTTTTCACTTGTATAGTGTATTTCCTCTTTAATATCCTTTTTCCAATCAGAAAAGAACCACCAAGGTTCCGCTTCCCCTGAAATCTTGACTATTTTCCATGATGTCATTGAAAACACCTCCGAATCCTACGGATAAATTGTACAAAATTTTCGCCAGGATAGAAAATCATTTGCTTAAGTTTAACTATGAACAGAAGTAGATTCACCTTTTAGACAAGTTTTAGAAGGACAAGGCATATAGTGATACTGATAAAGGAGGTTTTTCAATGAAATTTTTTGTATTTAAAAAAGGGTCTCTTATTCTTTTTATTATGGGGTTTATAGCCCTCTCGCTGGGTGCATTCTGGATGTTGATGCCTAAGGAGTCTTATCCGACTGTAACGATGAGTGGAGATAACCCGAATGTACAAGTGATTGAAATGGTCACCGGAGAGTTCTCGTCTGAAACTGAGAGCGGAGAAAAGATTGAATCATACAGATGGGATCCGGGAACAATTGTAGTAGAAAAAGGCAAAGAAGTACAATTCCGTATCTATGGAGTAAACGGGAGGGCCCATCCGTTTTATATTGAGGGCACTGATGTAAGGGGAACTGTAAAAAAGGGGAAGAGTCGATTTTCAATGTGACATTTGATAAAAAAGGAACCTACAGGCTTGTTTGTGAAACGCATGAAAAGATTGAGAATGGAGGGCCGATGATCGGATATATTGTCGTCAAATAAAATGAGACTGTCTCATCAACCGTTTGACCAGTTATTACCGGCCAGACAGATGAGACAGACTTTTTAAAATAGATTTTCCACTCCGGTTAAACCTAAGAAAACTGCTGCCAAGCCACCCGCATAACTCAGGGCCAGATAGTAAATCGCTCTTCTTCGTTCTCCGCTAATTCCCAAAGTTAAAGCCTCTACCATAAAAGTTGAATAAGTTGTGAATGCACCAAGAAACCCTATTCCGAGAAAAGCATATGCTTTCCCTTCAATTTCCAAACCCAGAAGCACACCAAGCAAAAATGCACCTGCCCAATTAACCGTTAGTGTACCCAGGGGAAGACTTTGACGAAAACGACGCTTGATGACAGAACTGATTGCAAATCGGCTGACTGCTCCCAAGAACCCGCCAGCTGCTATTGCCAATAGAATCATCCTCTCTCTCCTCTCCGCTTTCCTGTTTGAAATCCAGCCCAGGCAAATACAAGTCCACCAAGTAAACTTAGGATTAAATATAAAAATGCCAAGTAGAAATGTCCGCTTTTCAGCATCAATACCGTTTCTGCACTAAAAGCAGAGAAAGTAGTGAATGAACCAATCATTCCCGTTCCAGCAGCCGCTGCCATTTCAGTTGATACCCTGCCGTTCTTCAGCCATGCTTCTGTCAATAGCCCCAACAAAAAAGATCCTGCCAAGTTGGCCGCAAGCGTTCCATAAGGAAACACAGGAGGATTAATGCCAAGTAACAGATTGCCCATGAGGTACCTTAACAGGCTGCCTGCCGCCCCGCCTAATCCTATAAGAAAATAGATCATAACCATATCCCTCTCACTATGTAGATGAAAAGCTGTCCTGCCTATTTGTAGAAATAATTCCAAATAAAATACTTCTAAAAATACGAAAAGCACACTCCCCTATTGTAACTCTATGGAGTCGCAATAAAAAGAAGTGTGCCTCTATTCAAGTCTTACTATATTTTTCCCTTTGGTTTGTATGATTTACACACCGGGTTCAATCATTGATAAATTGCCCTAAGACAATGAAAGCCCTTCCTCTCAGTCATCCTTATGGCTCCTAGGCCATGCCAGTGAGAATTAGGGGAAAATCTAGCAATAACATGTATCATACAAATCTCATTCTGATTGCATCGGATAATGTTGAGCCTTTTTTGCTGGATTGAAAAAGGCCTCCTTATCTTCTCCGGATCAAATCGTCCGGTCAGCATAAGGATCAAAAAAATCGATCAAGCTGTAGTTGATCTTCAGAAGAAAATTTTTCGATGTACTACTACGGAGATTAGTAGTCAGTAAGACCTGACTTATGGCGTTTCTTCACCACAAATAATAACTATACACTTTTCTGTAAGTCTTGTCAACATGTGATCGCCCTGTTTTAAAAAGACTGCTGGTTTCACCGTCGGCATCTTGTCTCATATATTGCAGAACGAATAAAAATTCCCCTCTTTTCGAAAAAAATGCGGCCGTTAGAAAAGTGATGGATTTCCACTTCAGGCGAACGACTCCGCGGGGCGGGCGGTGAGCCTCCTCGGCTTCATAAAAAGCGGAAGCGGCCGTTCAGCGACGTAAAGATTGCAGGGCTCTCGCATGAGATAAAGGAATCATGAAGAGCGTTAGCGGTTCGATGAAGACTTATCTATATAAAGCGGAAATGCCCCGCTCAGCGGCGTACGGACTGGACTGACTCCGCATGAGATAAAGGAAACACAACAAACGTAGTGAGTTGATGTTGACTTATCGCAAGGAGGAGGCAGGAAAGTCCGCTAGCCGTTGGGGCCTAGCAGCTAGATTAGCAAGGAGAGAGACCGAAATCTGCTAGTCGCTGGCCGCTGGAGCTAGATGCGCCTGTGGGGTTACGTTCCAGTGGGTACGTAACCTTGGTCTCACCTTTCATCAAAAGTGGAAGCGCCCTGCTCAGGCCCGACAGGCAAGTGTTCTCTTGAGGTTATTTGACCCCGAGGGGCTGGGCGCTGGAACTAGACGTCACGCTAGTCCCCAGGAGGTCACGAACCTTCCGTTCCAATCAAATCATTGCTAGCATTTCTATAGTTAACTGCATCTCGTTAATATTAATTTTAGCGCAAAAGTGTATAGATAATTGTGCCACATATATTGAAGAATAAGTAGATCTTTCATTTGCTATTCAGGAAACATCTTGTATTACCAATTATCAGATTTACCAGCAATACCGTTAAATCAACAAAAAAGGAGTTTCAAATCGCAGTGAATATGACACTCCTTTTGATGTGTAATTGTTAGTTTTGTAATCGAAAACAGAAACCGTTAATAAAATAGACTGTTTTCGTATTAATTTTCCTTTCGGGAAATCCAATTACAGGATCCCCCCGAATAGTAAGGTTTTTCTTTCTAAATAGATTGTCCTATGCAAGCATCCGCCAAAACAGAAAAATCTAAAACGCCCTGGACAGTTACCCAGGGCGTATACTAATAAAATTATTTTTGTATCAAACGAATCCACGGAATATCTTGAGATTCTCCTCTGGATTAGTTAAGGTTATCCTGCTGTTCTCTTATTCCTGAATGCGCCGGCGGCGGCAATCAACAAAAGACCAAAATAAAGATAAACAGGATATAGAACAAGCTGGCTGTTTACATGGCTGCTGCTTTCATCTTGTACCTCCTCCTTTTCCCTGTCTTCTGGTTCTTCAGGAAAGGCAGGAAGCATGCTTAGCAGTTGTTCATCACCATCCAAGGTATAGACCAAACCGCCCTTGCCATCAATTGCAATCAGGTCTTCCTCTCCCATTAAACTGGTATAAACAATCTCCTTGTCTGAGAAAAACTCTTTCCCGTCGATGGCATACCTTTCCCCTTCAGGAATAATATTATGCCTGAATTGATTCAGTCCATACTTCAGCAAAGCCTCTGTATCCTGATAGACAGCCGCCTTGGATTGGGCTTTTAATAAAACGACAGCGATAGAGAGGTTTTCGCTGGCGGCAGTGGTAACAAGGGTGTGTTTCGATTCATCCACGTATCCGTTTTTACCGCCGGTCACTTCAGGGAAAACCATTTCCCCTTTAACCATCTTATGGTGGTTAAATAGAGTCGTCTCCCAGCCTTCCCCTTTCCACTCTACCTGTTTCAAAGAGAACAGTTCCTGAAAATCTTCATTTTTCATAGCATATGCGATTATTAGCGCCATATCACCGGCGGTAGTATAGTGATCTTCCTCATATAGACCATGAGGATTAGTGAAATGGCTGTTTTGGACCCCTGCCTTCTCCTCCAGGAATTTATTGATATTTTTGCTGAAGTTTTCGACAGAACCATCCAAATGCTCTGCGATGGCTGCAGAAGCATCATTTCCTGAGTTAATCATCATTCCGATTAAAAGCTGCTTAAGGGACATTTGTTCTCCTTCAATTAAATAAACAGATGATCCCCCTGTCTCAGCTGCCTCCTTGCTGATGGTCACCATGCTGTCCAGTTCTCCCTTTTCAATGGCGTATACAGCTGTGGCTACTTTCGTAATGCTGGCAGGAGACATGCGCTTATTGGCATTTTTAGAATAAAGAACTGTCCCTGTATCTGTGTCTATCATGATTCCGCTTTCGCTTAATAGATTTGAGGGCTTTTGATTCTCTTCTGTTTCTGCCATCACTGATGGTATAAAGGAGTAAAATAATATGAGTGCAATTACGAACTTTTTCACAGAAGGATGTCCCTCCTAAAAATTATTTAAAATAACATTAAACATTTTATCAGAAAATTGCGCTTCTCAATCATTGAAATCAAAATTTAATAAAGCTGTGAACGTTTCGTTATGGGCATGAATCGAAAGACCATTCATAAAATGGAAGATTAACCATTTCTCTGTTAGGGAATAAAAGAAATGACGCTTTTACAGGAGGATTGACATGAAGAGAAAAGTACACATTATTGTTGAAGGACATGTTCAGGGAGTAGGGTTCCGACACTTTACAAAAACCAAGGCAGATGAACTGGATATTACAGGGTGGGCCAAGAATCTGGATAATGGCGCTGTAGAAATCAAAGCTCAAGGACAAGAATCCCCTATTGAGGAATTTGTCACGTTTGTCAAAAACGGAGCTAGCCCTTCTTCAAGAGTGGACGTTTGCCATATAAATGAACTGCATACAGATGATCAAGCGGAAAAGAGATTTAAAACCCTTTAGGTTGAAAGAACGCACTTCTTGAGCAGTTGGTCATGGCTGCAGGAGTATCCATGGCAGCTATCATAACATAGGCGATTCCGTTCCTCTTTCCAAAAATTTAAAGCTGACCCTGCAGCAGGTCAGTTTTTCTTTTTCCTACACAACTCAAGAGAAAATTATCCTGTAACTTATTCTTAGATATTTGCAGGATTTTTGAAACTTTTATAGTATTCATTCGTAATAAATAGTATTGAAGCGTTTAATAAAGTACGATTTAAGGAGTAGATCATATGAAATCGCTGCCTCTAACGTTCTTAAAACTTTTTTTAGGAATTAATGGGTTTTTCATTGCTTTTCTTGTAATGATTTTCGGATTTGAACAGTCGTTTCCAGCAGGGATGGTTGGCGGAATTGCCGCTGCCTTTCTAGCCTCCACACTCGGGAAATGGGTATACACAAAGAGATTTCTTAAGAAAAACGGAATTTCCTTACAGGATTACCGTTATATCGATAAAAATCTGAAAGAAGCCAAATCAAAAATCAAACGTCTGCAGAAGGCTCAGTTCCAAGTCCGATCCCTGGGTGCCTTCAAACAGATTCTTGAGCTGAACAGACTCGCCCGAAGGATATATGCCATTGTCCGCAAAGAGCCCAAGAAGTTTTACCAAAGCGAACAATTTTTCTTCTATCATTTGGACTCTGTGGTGGAGCTTTCGGAAAAATATACTTACCTTGCCACACAGCCAATTAAAAATGATCAAGTATTTCAATCAATAAAAGATGCCAAGCGCACACTCCACTCTCTGGAGGATTCGCTTCAAGAAGACCTGATGAGTGTCCTTTCCAATGACATCCAAACCTTGGATTTCGAACTGGATGTAGCACGGAAAAACAAAAATAAAAGGAGCAATCTCATGAACTCAAATCATTCAACTGACTATAAAAATGATGATTTAGAAAGTCTTTTGGCAGATCCTTTTGCCGGGAATAAATCTGAAGAAACTGGAGTCATCAATGCGCCTGTCATGCTTGCCGACCGCCTTACACCTGAACACAGGCAGAAAGCGCAGGATATCGCTAAGCAAATCGACATCGGTAACAGCCAGGCAATTCTGGAGTACGGGACTGCCGCACAGACACAAATGTCTAACTTCTCCCACTCCATGCTTGACCATGTTCAAAAGAAAGATGTAGGTCCTATAGGTGATGTTCTGAACGATTTAATGAAAAGGCTGAAAGAGATGAATCCCGAGGAACTTTCTGACGAGAAAAAAGGATTCGTTAAAAGAATGTTTGGGAAGTTGTCCAGTTCCATCCAAGAGGTCCTGTCTAAATATCAAAAAATCGGAAGTCAAGTTGATCGAATCTCTGTGAAGCTTGAGCATTCCAAAAATGTTCTTATTGATGATAACCGGTTCCTGGATGAATTGTACGATAAAAACAAAACTTATTT
Source organism: Bacillus sp. P14.5 (assembly GCF_003316765.1). Classification (GTDB taxonomy): domain Bacteria; phylum Bacillota; class Bacilli; order Bacillales; family Bacillaceae_B; genus Rossellomorea. The sequence continues at coordinate 139,981 of NZ_NIJF01000083.1, forward strand.
TCAATCCCTGAATATTTATATTGCTGCAGCAGAACTGAAGCATGAGGAGTTAACGACTGTTACCATTCCTGCTTTAAGGCGGAAAGCTGAATCTTCACAAGATGATATGGGATATCAAGAAGTCAATGACGCCATGCAATTTCTTGACCGCCTGGAAAAAAGGATTCATGATTTAAAAATCAGCAGACAGATGACCATTCAGACAGCGCCTCAGATCCGTTTGATCCAAAATACAAATGGCGCACTTGCAGAAAAGATACAATCTTCAATTTTGACAAGTATCCCTCTATGGAAAAATCAGATTGCTATCGCACTAACACTGTTCCATCAGAAGAAAGCTGTTCAAGCACAGAAACAAGTTTCAGATACCACCAACGAGTTATTATTGAAAAACTCTCAAATGCTTAAAACAAACAGCATAGAAGCAGCAAAAGAGAATGAGCGGGCTATCATAGATATGGAAACATTGAAGAAAACCCAGGAAAATCTAATTTCCACAATTGAAGAAACATTGAGGATCCAGCAAGAAGGACGTTCGAAGAGACAACAAGCGGAAAAAGAATTGATTTCCATGGAAAATGATCTGAAGAACAAGCTCCTGCATCTTAAATGAGACAATAAAAAAAGGCTGAACCACAGTAACGGGTTTTGTTTTCGAGTACAAAACTAACAATTTCACATTAAAAGGAGTGTCAAATAGCTTTGAATTTGACACTCCTTTTTTGGTGACTTAACGGTATTCTTACTGGAAAATCTAGTCAAATGATGCTATAAAATGTATTTTAAATAGCAAATGACTGAGATTCTTGTTCTTCACGATTGGTGACGCAATTTCCTATACACTTTTTATTCCCACTATTAATATGAAGGAGAGTTGTTAATTAAACTTTTTGTCGATAGCAGTTATACCGTCAGCTGCCATCACCAATATCAGCCCTAGTTCAAAGGTGTGATGCAAGTGCAATTCTTCCATTAAGCCTCCTCCCTTTAGAATAGTATCAAAATGTATGTAATTGAAATTGAGAGTTGTTCACTTGTTCACTTGTTTTCTCATGAACTATTGGCTTATTTCTATATATTATCCGTTACAGCTTTCAGCAAAACTATAATAAAAATGCCTGCCACAATACGAGGCAGGCTTTCCTTAAATACTTTTAATCAACAGGCGTCTCAGCAGAGGAAAGAGGACATCGGGGAGCTCTTCCACATCTGATACTAGAATGCTGAATTTCCCATAGATATTTTCAATCATTTTCCGCTGAGCTTCCGTTATGTCTTCATTTGAAAGGAAGACATTGATCACTTCAATACCCTGTTTTCTGGCTTGCAAAACCGCTTCATGTGTATCCACGATCCCATTCTGTTCATAGCTGAAGGCAGCTGGTTCACCATCTGAAAATACCAGGAGGAACTTCTGTTTTTCACTTCGCTGCTGCAGTCTTTCTGTCATCAACCTGATTGCAAAACCATCACGGTTATCCTCTTCTGGCTGCAGGCTCATGATTTCGGCGCCGGTTCCCGGCTTTAGACTGCTCCTGAAATCAAGAACGGCTTTCATATAGTTCGGCTGTTTTGTCTCTGTTGCATGGTTCGTATCTTCCCAGAATCCCACTACTTCATGTGGAACCCTTACTGATTTTAAGGATTCATGAAATAAGGTGATACCGAGCTTTGTTTGCTCCATTTTGTCATACATCGAGGCTGAACAATCTACCAAAAGGGAGAAGACGGCGTCAATTTCTGTTGATGGATTTTGTTTCTTATGAAAGAGTCTCGGGTTGTCATCTGTCAAAAATCTCAGCAGCTTCTTATTCAACCGTCCGAAATGCAGGTCACTTCTTGGCTGGATTTTCTTATGTTCCAACGTTTTTTCAATCATTTTCTGAAGCTTCTTCTTGTACGGAGAAATCAATCCTTTATTATTATCATAGGATTTCATTTCTTCATAGTTCGGGACATCGGGTTTCAAGAAAACCGGATAGGCGAATCGGTTTTCTTTTCCGTATTCTGTCTCCCCGCCACCTTTTTCCTCATCGCGGTCCTGCCGGGCTGCTTCCATTTGAGAAAAATCCTTATTAGCGGTCTCTTGCGATGAGCCTTGGACCATACCAAGCGCTTGATCACCTTCATCTCCTTCTCTGACTCCATTGCCCATTAAATCCGATTTCGAACCTTGATCAAGGTCAAATTGGAGGAAAGAATCCCCTTTATCACTTGTTTCCCTGTGCCAGGTCCTCATTTCTTCCTCAAACACTTCTTCTTCTCCAGTACTTTTTTCCTCAAGAGTATTATCATTTTGAAGAGGATCTTTTCTTTTTAAATCTTCTATGGTCACTCCTTGCTCATCTGGGGAGTACACTTTTTCAGGAAGATGAAAATACTCATTCAGCATATCTTTTTCAAGAATCTCCTCGAATACTTCCATTAATTCAAGACAAATTCTACTGACATCTCCAGTCGAAGTTGTTTCATACAACTTGGATAGAGTACTGCTAATATAAGGCATGGCAAGGTCAATCCGCTCATTGATGGATGAAGCTTGTTCCAAAGGTGACTTTGCATTGAGAATAAGATAAATACTGTTAAACAAAGAGTCTGTAAACACACTTTTCACTAGATTTACTTTTAATTGTGATTGAAAATGCTGTCGGTACAGGCTTCTTCTCGTTGCAAAAGCCTTTTTTGTACCTGGCCTCTCCCTCTTGCAAATCTCCTCCAAGCGAATGTCTTCACCCAGAACAAATAATTGTTTGCCAAGGCTTGGAAGACGTGTCGACTTCACCTTTTGGATGTACTTAGCAGTTTCTGCAACATTTGTATGTTTTAAATTGCCGATTGTCCTTAGAAAAATATCACTTTTTAATCCATGAAGTTCTTCCAGCTTGCTTCTGTGATCCCAAAAGTGTGTTACAAAGACTTTTTCATTGTTGATATCCAAGTAGGAATGAGGTCCATACTCGAGCTCCATCTCGCTGTTTTTGGACAGGGTCTTGACCAGGTCAGAAAGTTCCATAAATAGAAATGAATCGATTGTTTCATCGTTGAACTGAATAAATCTCTGCATGCAATCAACCCTTACTCAAATAAAGTTTCTGCGATATTTAGGATGGCGGCTTTTTCTCTATCATCCTCCAGCTTGTCAATGATACCCCTCTGAATTGCTCTCAGTGAAGGAAGATAAACAGCAAGATCGCAGGCATCAATCAGCGCCCTTATGGAAGCAGCTTCTTCAGAAATCTGTCCATTCCGAACCTGTACCAGCAAATCTGAGGACAAGGAGATGAACTTCTCTACCAGCTTTTCGTCCTGGAGTTTACTTTGTGCCATAAGGACGGTCTTTAATGTTTTACCGCTTATATAAGGAACATCAATGACCACGAACCTGTTTTTCAATGCTTCATTCAAAGGAACGGTTCCAACGTACCCTTCATTAATCGCAGCTACAACCCCGAATGTTTCGGCAGCTTTGATGACTTCTCCAGTAAACGGATTCGTAATCATCCTTCGATAGTCAAGCACCCCATTGAGAATCGGGAGTGTTTCAGGCTTCGCCATATTGATTTCATCTATATAAAGAAGGTGACCTTTTTTCATCGCTTCGATTACAGGGCCTTCAATGAATTCAATTGTATTCCTGCCGTCCCTTTCGGCAATCGTCTTGTAACCAAGCAAGGCTTCAGCATCCATATCAACGGAACAATTGATACTGTGCATCGGCTGAGCAAATAGAGATGAAAGAGTTTCCGCAAGCTTTGTTTTTCCAGATCCAGTCGGCCCTTTCAGCAGCACATTCTTTCCCATGGCTATGGCGATCACTGCATCTTCCAAGACAGCCGAGTCTTCTGCTGTATATCCCCCTTCCCCAATCAGTGTCACATCTTCACTATTGGCAAATTTGCCTTTTCTATTAATTAAAATTCCTGAAATAGCTTCAGGCAATTGATGATGTATAGACATAATAATACTTCCTTCCTATAACGTAATTCTGCACTAGAGACCATTCTACATGTAAAAACGTTTACACTGCAACGATTGTAGTTTTATGAGTTTCGGAGCGGTTGCAAGGAGTGAAGAAAACAGGTGATTCCTTTAAAATCAACCATAAGAATGGATTATCATAGCACCGTTTTCCGCCAACCATCCTGCCTGGGCACAAACCAAGCAATGTGCTTATATCTCACCACAGAAAATACAACCCTACTTGTTGTTTTACCCTATCATACCCAAAAAAAGGAGTGAATCGCTTATGCAATTCACTCCTTTTTATAATTCCTTCCTAGTTACGCTTCTTCAAAGTAATCTTTATAGAAGCCGCCCATCTTACCGCTGTCATCAATGACAAAAACATAATCTTCTGATTCGTTTTTAACCTCGTAGGTTTTACCGGGTGTTAACACATTTTCAACTTTGTACTTTGCAGCGTTTGTATGTATACATTTTACGGTTTTGATGGAAGGACGGTTTGTCCAATCTCGATGAATCATTATAGATTCTCCTTTCACTGTCTTTCTCTTTAGTATATTCTCCAAAGTCAGGCAGTTCAATAGCCTCTCTGTACATTGGACAGTATTTTTACTATCTCAAGCCTTCCTTTGGATAAGGACAACGGGCTGTCTCGTTATCTTATTAGATGTTATAGTAAGAATATACATTATTTGAGAGGTTGTAAGCAATGAAAAAACTATTAAACCGGCTGCTGGCCACCTTGATTTGTGTGTCTTTGATTTATTCTGCTGCACACCGTCCGACTGAACAGGATTTTAATAGATGGCTTAAGAATGAATACGGTCTTTCCTGCGGTGCCGCTTCTTGTACAATGAAGGATGGGGAATCAGATGAATTCCGGACTCTCATTATAACAGGTTCAAGAACTAAAGACGGATACCTCCTGTTTAATACTGTGTCAAGAACATTCGAAGGCAAAGAAGGAAAGCGGACAATCATCAAGGCTATCGGTTTTTTGGGAGGATATTATCCCCTTGTGGAAGAGATTGACCACAGCATGCCCAGCGGTTAATTCTATTCCCCTCCTTTTACGATGGACCGTGATGACCGTCTCCTCTTCCGGTAATAAAGATACCCAATCATAATGAACATCACAGCACCAGCCGCGGCAGCTATTGCGATGGATAGGTTTTCAATGATCAGCGTGAACGTAGAGGGAAAAAGCCTTCCTATTTGAAAATAAATCATGCACCAAATAAATGCAGCAGGATAAGCCGCCATCATGAAGGTGCGAAAGGATATTCCTGAAGCACCAGCTATATAAGGCATCACCAAGCGGACCCCAGGGATAAAATAACTAAAGGAAATCCCGATTGGCCCGTACTTTTTTAACCATGATTGAGCTTTACGGAACAGCCTTTGCGATTTGGAGGTTTCCATTTTACTCAGAACACGAACCTTTGCCAATCTCCCGACTCCATAACCAAAAGTTCCTGAACTTATGATCCCCATGTAGGTTGATGTAAAAGCTAGTGAAGGCGAATACCCCCTCCATTCCGTCAGCACGCCGGAAAAGGCAGCGGCTGCTTCATTGGGGAGCGGCAGCCCGATGAAAATCAACCAGCTGAAAATAAACATGGCAAAATAGCCTAAATCATCTACGAGTTCTATCAATAGAGCCATGCTCTTCCTCCTGTCTTAAAAAGCTATCAGGTTGTTTATCTATTATACACCCAATAATCATATTCGGCGTATAGATTAAATCCCAGCTTTTTTAAAACAGGAGATGAATGGCCTTGTCTGGCTTGGCAAGTTGCAAGCACAGCCCCTTTATTTTTGGCATGCTTCAATCGGAAGTTGACCATTTCAGTATAAATCCCCTGATGTCTGTATTCGGAAAGCACCCCGCTCCCGTTCATAAACATCGTCCTGCCATCGCTGCTGAACCTGTAATTACTGTATCCTGCCGGTTCGGAATCCTTGCGCGCCAGGATATAACCCCCATTCCTGTAGGGAGAAGCAATATAATTTTTCCTTTGTTCAAAAAGATTGGCATATTGGTCTTTATGATAATTCCAAACGATTGAAGACACTTCTACTAAATCATGAATCTCCTCGTCAGTTTTTACATTTGTCAATTGGATACTGCTGTTTTGGGAATTTTCTGCAGGCATATCATTCAACTCTTTCAACATGAAAGCAAGCCCGTCATATCTGTCTGTGATTTCAAATCCATCCTGCTCTAAAATAGGAGCAACTCGGCGGCTCTCAGACCTTTCCAGCCAAAGACTGAAATGATTCTCACCAAAAAAGCTCTTCACCTTCCCCCATTTTTCCATTAGGGTGTCAGAATCCGATGAGGTTAACTCTATCACTTTATTGCTGAACACATTCTTCATTCTTGGGTTTTTTACCGCTTTCAACCCGGGTTGATCGATTGTTTCTGTATAAGAGGGTATCCATTCTTTTTCATAATCCCAATGGTGGGCACCGATAGCATTTATAATTTCCTCGTTTTTCATTATTTTCACCTTTATCATAATTACTTTTCGATCCTTTTGATTCTGATATAATTAATGAAGGCCGCGTCAGTTCAGCCTGAAACCTCATACCGATTTTAAAAGGGCTGTTCTGCAAGCGGGCAATAATATATCCGGCTATTCACAATTTATTCGGATAAAAGCCCTACAACTTCCTGTTCGGACATACCCAATAATAGAAGCTGTTTCTTTAATTTTTGATGATACTCCTGGCTGACAAAAGGTCTGGAGCCCCTCAAGATCTCTCTGGCATAATGAGCAGGCGGCCGGGTTTCTTTCCCCCTATGATTCACAATGAAAGTCAGCACATTTGGAATCACCACATCATTGACTTCCACGTTCACAAGTGCGGCACGATATCTGCCTGGTACCACACCCTCTCTTTCATAAAGATAGTCAACGGCCTGGAAAGGAAGCCTGTATACTATGCCTTCTGTCGAGCCGCCATCTTCTATGATATCTCCCCGTCCTCCATCTTCCACTATGAAGGTATATTTCATTGAGTAACCCTTCAAAGTCCCTTTACCCAGTGGTTCCTGGAAATGGTGATCAACCCCCGCAAGCTTGAACCTTTCGAGATCCATGCAAGATCCATAGGCAAAGTAAAGAAGAGATTCCGGTCTTTTTTCCATAAAGGTATGTAATGTCCAGTCCCCTGACGCTATATGTTCTTTGAAAAGAGAGGATTGAAACCCGGTATAATAGATGACTTCAACCACACCTTTATCTGCTTGGACATCCGCTGTGTGTCTTAAATAAAGGTTGTCATCCCTGTTTTCTTGGTAGTCTTCCAAATCATCAATTGCTTTCAGTACATTTTGGTTGATTTCATATATTTCTCCAAACACCCTGGCATTTCCTTCTTTAAGAGCTGGATAGCCTTCACCGGTATCGTATAGCTCACCTTTAATCCATGCCTGCTCAGAGACCAGTCTGGAATTATTTAAATAGTGATGGTATTTTTGATTTTTCCTTAAGGATCCGTAGACAAAAATTTTCATATTTCTATGTGTCCTCCCTGGTGAATTATAAAGTAGCGGTTACCAGCAAACTTATTCCCTCTTCCATTTGTCTTTCAACACTATATGAATAAACTCCTTTTTTCAACCGCGTATGCATCCAAAATGTTGACAGAAAGAAAGAAAGAAGCCAGCAGCTTGTAATAAGTGCCGGCTTCGTTTCAGTTGTGGCTGTTTTCTCATATATAGTTGTTTTCGAATATTCCCTGGACTCCTCTATAGCAACAAAGTTAACGAAAAGAGCCTTATTTATTGATGCAGCGCCTTCTTCTCTGCTTCTTCTTTCAGCCTGAATTTTTGGATTTTACCTGAAGCTGTCATAGGATATTCGTCTGTAAATTCGATATAGCGAGGAACTTTATGCCTTGAAATCCTGCCTTTGCAATATTCACGCAGCTCATCTGCTGTTGCTGTCCGGCCTTCTTTAAGGATGACCCAGGCCATGACCTCTTCTCCATATACTTCATCCGGTATTCCAACTACTTGGACATCCTGGATCTTTGTGTGAGTATATAAGAACTCCTCGATTTCCCGCGGGTAAATGTTTTCCCCGCCCCTGATGATCATATCCTTCAGCCTACCAGTGATTCTGCAGTACCCTTTCTCATCCATGACTGCCAGGTCCCCTGTATGGAGCCATCCATTTGAGTCAATGGCAGCAGCAGTAGCCTCCTCATTTTTATAGTAGCCCTTCATCACATGGTAGCCTCGTGTACAAAGTTCACCCTGTGTTCCGAATGCTACCTCTTCATCTGTGCCCGGCTTTACAATCTTCACCTCTACATTTGGAAGTGCCCGCCCTACTGTTTCAACGCGAAGTTCAATTGGATCATCGGTCCTGGTCTGGGTAATTACAGGAGAGGCTTCTGTCTGACCATATGCTATGGTGATTTCATGAGCCCCCATCCTTTCGATAACACCCTTCATGACCTCAATCGGACAGTTGCTTCCTGCCATTATTCCTGTCCTGAGAGATGAAAGATCGTATTGGTCGAATTGGGGATGATTCAATTCCGCGATGAACATTGTCGGTACCCCATGCAGCCCTGTACATTTCTCATTCTGGACTGTTTCTAGCACCGTTTCAGGATTGAATTCCTGAACGGGAACCATCGCCGCACCTACCGAAACACATGCCATGGTTCCGAGCACGCAGCCAAAACAGTGAAAAAAAGGAACCGGGATGCACAAACGGTCCTGCTCGGTCAATTTCATACACTGTGCAATATTGTAAGCATTATTGACTATATTGCTGTGAGTCAGCATAACACCTTTAGGAAAGCCGGTCGTTCCTGAAGTATATTGCATATTTATTACTTCATCAGGCTGCAGGCTTTCCATGCGCTCGTCCAGCTCAGACTCTTCAACCGAATCAGCCATATTTAATATATCTTGCCAATTGTATGTACCACTGTAGCGCTTTTCACTGAGGACTATGACATTTTTCAGGTTGGGCAGGCGTTTACTGTCCAAATCCCCCGGCTGGGAGTGTTTCAGCTCGGGACAAATTTCATAGATCATCTCGATATATGAAGCATCACGGTATTGATCCATTAAAAGAATCGTGGTTGCATCAGACTGTTTCAGCAAGTATTCCAGTTCCGCAGTACGGTAATTTGTATTGACCGTAACCAAAACAGCCCCCATTTTCCCTGTAGCAAACTGACTGGCGAGCCACTCGGGAGTATTTGTCGACCAAACCGCCATATGCTCCCCTTTCTGAAGTCCCAATCCCATTAAGCCTCTTGCCACTCTTCTGCAATATTGATCGAACTCTTTGTAAGTCATCCTAAGATTGCGGTCACTGTAAATGACGGCATCTCTTCCCCCTTGCAATTCAGCCTTCTCTTCCAGTAATCTTCCAATGGTTACATTCAATAAATTTGACAAAGTATATCCCCCATTCAGACGAAAAGATTATTCCTTAGTGGATTGGAAAGTTATCTGCTTTACCTGATGCAACTCCACATCACCCGCCTTAATATTATCACAAATTTTTGAATATTTAAAATACCGGAAAGGTTATAATGTGATGATATTTAAAACTCGCAGTCTTAGCTGTAGAAACATATGCACGAAAAGATTCTGCCCTCACAAAGTTGTCCCGCAATGCAGGCTATTTAGTTTATATCTGCTGAGGAAACACCTCTATATTAGCAAGTCGTTTGACCAAAATGCTAATATACCTATCTAACTATAAAAGCTGGCTGGTAAAATCTTCTGTGTATAATTTTAGAATACCCCTTTTCTTCTGAACAGATAAAAGGTAAAATAAATGAAAATATAGAAAATTCTATATTTTAATTCTCCTAGGAGGTTTTCCATGAAGATTATGAGTAATGAACAGTTGGTTGCAGCTTATCGGAACGCAGAGAAGACCGGAACTGATCGTGACTGGATTCAAATGTTGAAGAAGGAGATTCATAGTCGAGGGATAAGGCCAAGCAGGAAGATTTAATTACCATTACAATACTTATTAACTTAATTTGAAGTACCCCCTGAGTGAAAAATTTTTGAGAGAGCCTGCGCAATGGCTTTCTCATTTTTTATGCCGATTATTCTTATAGATGGTCCCTGAATTTTCCTGGGAAAATCACAACTCTTGAAATGCCCTTTAAAAAAGGCGTTTTCACATATGTTGTTGCTTTCGGAAAATAATTTCCCTCCCGGATACTTAGTCTAATCTGAGTGAGCAGCTCTTTCCATCTTACTTATCAGGATTTTTTAGGTCAATTATAGAGTTATCTTAAGAAATTCATAATTCATAACAACAATGCTTATGAAAAGAGCCTTAAAAAAATTGAGCCAATTAAAAAACCCCAGCAGAATTGCTTCTGCTGGGGTTTTTTCATCTCGATTATCCTTCAAGCAATAAGTCTTCAGGATTTTCAAGAAGGTTTTTAATTGTGGAAAGGAACCCGACCGCTTCTTTACCATCAATGATACGGTGATCGTAAGAAAGGGCAATATACATCATTGGACGATTTTCCATTGTGTCCTTATCGATTGCAACCGGACGCAGCTGGATTGTATGCATTCCAAGGATACCTACTTGAGGTCCGTTTAGTATCGGCGTGGAAAGCAATGAACCAAACACACCGCCGTTTGTGATGGTGAATGAACCGCCTTGCAGATCACTCAACGCCAGTTTGTTTTTTCGGGCTTTTGTGGCAAGCTCCATGATTTCTCCTTCGATTTCCGCGAAGTTTTTACGGTCACAGTCCCTTACTATTGGTACCACAAGGCCATCATCAGTTGAAACCGCGACGCCTACATCATAATACTGTTTAAGGACAACTTCGTTACCATCGATTTCTGCGTTTACGTAAGGATACTTCTTCAATGCAGCTACGACTGCTTTTGTGAAGAATGACATAAATCCTAAACGCACATCATGAGACTCAAAGAATTTATCTTTTTTGCGTTTACGCAGTTCCATCACAGCTGACATGTCAATTTCATTGAAAGTTGTAAGCATTGCTGCGTTCTGCTGAACCTCTACAAGACGTTTGGCAATCGTCTGGCGGCGGCGTGACATTTTTTCACGCACAACTGGTTTACCATCATCTTTCTTAGGCGCAGCTGCTGGTTTGCTTTCAGATGCTGCCTGTTTAGAAGGAGCAGACTGAGACTTGCTCTCGTGTGCTTCAATATCTTGTTTACGTACTCTTCCAAGCGGATCTGTGGAAACCTGTGATAGATCAATTCCTTTTTCACGAGCCAGCTTACGAGCGGCTGGAGATGCGATGACGCGCTCTTTTTTGCTGTCTTCCTCATCCTTTTTGGAAGCAGTGTCTCCCTGCTGCAGTTCTTCTTCAGGAGCTTCCTCTTTTTCCTCAGCTGCATTCCCGGAAGATGCAGGCTGCTGTCCGCCTTCACCAACAATCGCAATGACTTGTCCTACTTCTACGGTATCTCCCTCTTCAGCTTTTAACTCCTGAATGGTTCCCGCCTCTTCCGATATTACCTCCACGTTGACCTTATCTGTTTCAAGTTCAACAATGTATTCCCCTTTTTCTACATATTCGCCCGGTTGTTTAAGCCATTGAGCGATTGTACCCTCTGTGATGGATTCTGCTAATTCTGGTACTTTGATTTCTGCCACTTTGTCTTCCTCCTCCTATTTATCTTGTCAACGCTTCGCTGATGATTCTGGATTGCTCTTTTTTATGGACGATCGGTTCGCCTTCTGCCGGGCTGGAACGTCTGCGTCGGCCAACGTAATCAACGGTTACACCCTCAGGGGCAATATCACGCAAGCGAGGTTCCGCAAATGTCCATCCTCCCATATTCTTCGGCTCTTCCTGTACCCAAAGCAATTCTTTCAGATTAGAATATCTTTTCATAATCTCTGTAATATCCGATTTAGGGAAAGGGTATAACTCTTCGACGCGAAGAATGTGAACCCAATCCAAATCTTCTTTCCCTTTCAGGTTTTCTTCGAGATCAATAGCCATTTTCCCGCTGGAAAGGACGATTCGTTCCACTTTTTCAGGGTTTTCACCAAGACCAGGCTGCTCAAGGACTGACTGGAACTGTCCATTGGCAAGCTCTTCAGCAGTAACCGCTGCGAATTGATTTCTCAACAGGCTTTTTGGTGTCATGATGACAAGCGGCCTTACTTCTTCTTTTTGAAGGATAGCTGCCTGCCTGCGAAGAATGTGGAAGTATTGTCCTGCTGTAGAGCAGTTGGCAACTGTCCAGTTAAACTCCCCAGCCATTTGAAGGAAACGTTCAAGCCTTGCACTGGAATGTTCCGGCCCTTGTCCTTCGTATCCATGAGGCAGAAGCATGACAAGTCCTGATTTTTGTCCCCATTTCGCTCTTCCCGCTGAGATGAATTGATCGAACATCACTTGAGCGGTATTTGCAAAGTCACCAAATTGGGCTTCCCACAAAACAAGGGTTTCAGGAGCAAAGACATTGTAACCATATTCATAACCAACCACAGCCGTTTCCGTTAAAGGACTATTAAATACGGAGAAGGATGCGTTTGAATCTTTTAACTGATGAAGAGGGATCATTTCCCTGCCAGTTTCATGATCGTGCAGTACCAGGTGGCGCTGGGCAAACGTGCCTCTTTCTGAATCCTGTCCTGTCAGTCTGATTGGAGTACCTTCTTTAAGGATAGTTGCAAACGCAAGCGTTTCTGCATGTGCCCAGTCGATTTTACCCTTTCCTGAGAACACGCCTCCGCGCCTTTGCAGGATTTTCTCAAGTTTCTTGAATGGAGTAAAACCTTCAGGCCATTGCAGCAGCTCATCATTCAATCCCTGAAGCTGATCAAAGTCAACACTGGTGTCGATATCCGGGAAGCCGTTCGTCACGTCTTCTGGCGGATTCATCACAATATCAGGATTTTCATCTTTTGTAGGCACTTTTTCATATGCCGCTTTCAGTGTATCTTCAATATCCTTCTCCATCTTAGCTGCCTCTTCCTGGGTAACGATACCTTCTGAGATCAGCCTTTCTTCATAAATCTTGCGTGGAGTTGGATGATTTGTAATTCTGTTATACATCACAGGGTTCGTCACCATTGGTTCATCCATTTCGTTATGTCCGAAACGTCTGTATCCAATCAAATCTATCACGAAGTCCTTACTGAATTTATTACGGTATTCGTATGCCAGTACAGCAGCAGCAAGACACGCTTCGGGATCATCCGCATTCACATGGACAATCGGAACCTCAAATCCTTTTGCTGTATCAGATGCATACTTGGTTGAGCGCGAATCATAGCTTTCTGTCGTAAATCCAATCATGTTATTGGCAATAAGATGAATAGATCCCCCAGTATTGAAACCGCGCAGTCCGCTCATATTGAACGTCTCTGCCACCACTCCTTCTCCCGGGAAAGCTGCGTCTCCATGAATCATGATCGCGTAAGACGTTTCAGGATTTTGTTCAGGATAGCCTTTCTGTTCTCTTTCCTCTTGTGCCGCTCGTGTATATCCAGCCACAATCGGGCTGACAACCTCCAAGTGACTTGGGTTATTGGCTAAAGTTACTCGTGCTCTGGCTGTATCACTCACACCGATTTTACGGTCGGCACCCAAATGATATTTTACGTCACCCGTCCATCCATAAGTAATTCCGATTGAACCCTCAGAAGGAATCAGGTCCTTGCTTGGTGCGTGCTGGAATTCAGCAAATATCATTTCATACGGCTTACCGATTACGTGAGCAAGCACATTCAGGCGTCCGCGATGGGCCATCCCGATATTGATCGTTCTTGCTCCATTTTCAACAGAATAGCGAACAAGTTCATCCAGTAAAGGAACCATGTTATCAAGGCCTTCAATGGAAAAACGTTTTTGTCCGACAAATGTGCGGTGGATGTATTTCTCAAATCCTTCCACTTCGGAAAGGCGTTTCAAGAGGGCAATTTTTTGCTCCTTGCTTGATTTCGACAGAATGGACCCTGACTCAATCTTGTTTTTCAGCCAGCTTTTTTCTTCCAATTCATGTACATGAGCAATTTCATATGCCAGCTTGCTTGTGTAAACCTTCTTTAGATGGTTGATTGCATCAAGTCCGTTTCGCACATCAGAGGGTGCTTGTGGACAGATGAATTCAACCGGGATTCCTCTAAGGTCGTCCTCAGTCAGATTGTATTCTTGCATATCAATTCTTCTTGTATCCTTATCACGGTCGTTTAAAGGGTAGATATCCGCAGCAAGATGTCCATATGTACGGATGTTATCAGCAAGATTCACTGCGGCTACAACTTTTCCAAAATCATGATTTCCTGCTGTCAGGGACGCTGCGGATGAAGATTGTGCTGCTTCTCTATCTGCAGCTGCAGGTGGACCCCATTGATCAAAAAGTTCTTTCAGTTCGGGATCAATTTCATCAGGGTTTTCCTGATATATTTCATACACTTCCATTATATAACCGAGGTTAGGTCCATAAAAGCTTTCCCATGGTCCAGCCTGGTTTGTTGATTGTCTTTTCACTTTGAAAAACCTCCAACCATTTCGCCATTCAAATTTTTATTTAAATTATTGGAATACTATGTAAGTATAGTATTTTAAAAGAAATATAAACCGCTTACAGCAATATTTTATCACTCTGAAGTAAAGAGATAAAGCATTTGTAACAAAATCTTTAAAATTTCGCCAACTTTTCGAAACCGTGTTTCCGTGGAAAAGTTATCCACTATTTTGTGTTTAATACAGAATTTAGATTATTCTGAAATAGTAATTTGCATTTAGCCAGCTTTTGATGTTGTAGCCTCCTGCGACATTACCATTTTTCATAAACCATCTTACTACTGTTACCTAAAAAACCAAATATTTTTTTTGATTTTAAACACTTTTTCGTATATTTTTTAAATTAGCCGGCATTCCGGTATTCACACCCGATTTTTCTCCTCTTATTTAATAACTCTCCTTTCCCCGCTTAGTAATTTGAACTCTACATATTTTTCTTATCCCTTCTTGTCATGAAGTCAAACATGATTGAGGAATGCACGGTATGAACTGCAGGGCAGCCGCCTGCATATGATGTATGAGTATATTGCGGAGTTTCTCCATCTACAGGACTATTCTTTATTTATAAATTGAAGAGGTGATAAGCATGTTTCCCTGGAACTCATTCTTTCCTTTAAATAAAAATATGAAAGATATGATGAAGAACATGAACCCGGAGGATGTGGATCAATATGTAAAGGGGGTCATGAAGCAGATGTTTCCAAGTGACTGGCAAGGAACACAGAATCCCGGCGATTTCATGAATAATATGAACAATATGATGGGCGGTAAACAAAATGGTCCCGAAAAAGACCAGGAGCGGCATGAAAACAATCCAAAAATACCGGTTAATGTCTTTGAAGCCCTTGAGCACATTTATATCCACATTAAGTTACAAGATGAAGAATTGGTTAAAAACATGAAAGTGTTTCACACCTCAAATCAGGCTATTTTAGAAAATATTCCTTCCTCAGGGGAGCGGCAGGTGATCACTCTTCCTTCTCTTGTAAAAAAGAAGGGTTCTTCAGCTCAATATAAAGACGGCATCCTCGAGATAAAAATCCCGAAAAGCATCGATCTTCAATATACAGAGATAGATGTTGCTGAAAGAAAATGACCTCCCGCCTAATTCCTTTATAATGTAAGATGATATTGGTTTAAGGTTAAATGTCAATTGGGAGGGGAATAAAATAGTGCTGAAAATCATATTGCTGAAGCATTAGGCTAAGAGCATATATTTCTGCTGGATTATGCTGACTGTCCTCACTGCTTGTTTTATTTCGGTTTTTTAAAATATCGTCCATTTGTTCCAAGTCCCGGATAAGGTTTTAAGACGCGGAATTTAACCTTGATTCTCAGGAAAGCAAAAGAGGAACGGTCAAATTCCCTTCTTCTTTTGATGCTGTTACATAATAAATCATTTAAAATTTCTTCTTAGGGAAATTCGATGGAGAATCTCCTTAATAATAGCTTTAATAAATGCGAATTAGATTTACTCATGAATCAACTTGGCGGATTGTTAGGATCTTTTTATCTCAATCAAATACCTTGACTCCTCTCCATCTCTTTTTCTCCTGACAACTGAGCGCTCTACCCAATAAATGACTTTATCCGACTGCATGAAATCCTCTTTTTTGAAGACACTAAACGAAGTGAATGAATTTGTCTTTTGGAGGATCAACTATGGAACATAAAAAGAAATGGGACTTATTTGCGCTTTCTTCTATCCCGCTTGTAATGACGCTTGGGAACTCCATGCTGATACCTGTACTTCCTACCATGGAAAAGAAGCTGGGGATCAGCGGTTTTCAATCAAGCATGATCATTACCGTGTATTCCCTTGTTGCTATTCTTTTAATTCCCATCGCAGGGTATTTGTCCGACCGGTTCGGACGCAAGAAAATCATCATTCCCAGCCTTATCATTGCCGGAATTGGCGGAATCATCTCGGGATGGGCATCCTGGCAAATGAAAGATGGTTATTGGATTGTACTAGTCGGGCGCTTCATACAGGGAATTGGGGCCGCGGGTGCATTCCCGGTTGTCATTCCTACTGTGGGGGATATGTTCGAGGATGAAACAGAAGTGACAAAAGGACTGGGATTGATAGAAACTTCCAACACCTTTGGAAAGGTACTCAGTCCTGTGCTTGGCTCACTGCTTGCAGCTTGGATCTGGTTCATTCCGTTCTTTTCTATCCCAGTATTTTCACTCATAGCGATCATTTTGATGTTCTTCTTAGTAAAAGTACCGAAGAAAGAGAAAAAAGACGAAAAAACTCAGACAGTCAAGGAGTTTGCTAAAGAGATTAAAGAAATCCTTGGCAAGGAAGGAAAGTGGCTTTCCGCTATATTTATCATCGGAATCGTCTCGATGTTCATCCTTTTTGGCTTTCTTTTCTTTTTATCAAATGTACTGGAAACTAAATACAAAATTGATGGAGTATTAAAAGGGCTTTATCTCGCCTTGCCCCTGTTATTCTTGTGCGCTACTTCTTTCCTGACCGGGAAATTCATAGGCAAAAACAGGACAATGATGAAATGGGCCATTGTAGCTGGAATGTTATTAGGGGCAGGAGCACAAGTTCCGATATTTTTCACTGAAGGAAAATGGATGCTGTTGATATTTCTCTCATTAGCCAGCATTGGAATCGGTGCTGCATTGCCTTGTTTAGATGCTTTGATAACAGAAGGAATCGAAAAAGAGCACAGAGGCACCATCACCTCTATTTACAGCAGCATGAGGTTCATCGGTGTGGCGGCAGGTCCTCCTATTGTAGCTTTGCTTTCAAAGGGAGTTACTTTCATGATCCTCATTGGCATTAGTGCGGTTTCTGCTTTCTTTGCTTTGTGGCTGATCAAACCTGAAGCGCAGGAAGAGGGAAAGATTCAGCCGAAGGTCACATGATTCCGATGCAATTCTTACTAAGTTATAAGTTAATGGTAGGCAAGTATTCCATTCAGGTGAGGGCATTTTGATAAAAAACACAGGGAGCCCGGCGCAAATTCTGCATTTGACGCCGGGCTCCTTTTTTCCATGTGGTAGATCAATATATATAGGGTCAGACTGACTCAGGATACTGTGGTTTTTCCATCAGCTGCCCCGATGAGTTCTTTTACTTCCATTATTTTGTTTTCTTGAAGAAGCTGGATAATTCTGCTTCCAACCACCACTCCATCAGTGATTTCAAGGAAATCGCGGACATGGTCTGGTGTAGAGATTCCGAAACCCGCAAGCACCGGAACCTGGCATACCCTTTTCAACTCCTCGAAATGATGGCTCAATGATGAGTTAAACTCTTTGACAGCACCTGTGATCCCATTGATCGTCACTGCGTATAGAAAACCTTCTGTCGCCTGTGCTATTGTTTTTAACCTGTCATTGGAGCTGGTTAGTGAAGCCAGCTGTATCAATGCTATTCCTTCTTTTTGGATAAAGGGTTTTAAAATATCGTTATGCTCCATCGGCAAATCAGGAATGATCAAACCATCAATACCAGCTTCTGTACAATCTCGGGCAAATGTCTGTAATCCATATTGCAGAACAGGGTTGAAATAGGTCATGAAAATGATTGGTATGCCGATTTCCCCCTTGTGCCTGGCCTTCTTCAGTACTTCGAATATCCCCTTAAGAGTCGTTCCTTCTTTAAGAGCTCTCTTTCCAGCTTCCTGTATGACCGGGCCATCAGCTGCCGGATCCGAAAAGGGAATCCCAATCTCTATGGCGGAGGCACCTGCCTTTTCCAGAAACGTCACCTGATCCACGAGATGGTCCAATCCCCCGTCTCCTGCCATAATGTACGGAATAAATATTCCCTGTCCTTCTGCTTTTAATTTCCCTAAAGCTTCTTCAAGAAATTTTTTACCCATGCCGTTTTCCTCCTATAATTGATTTGACCGTTTCCACATCCTTATCTCCTCTGCCGGATAAACAGATGACAATACTCTCTTCTTCCTTCATCGAGGCAGCCAGCTTGACACCATATGCTGCAGCATGAGAGGACTCAAGAGCCGGGATGATTCCTTCTTCCATTGAGAGCATTTTAAATGCATCGAGGGCTTCCTGGTCAGAAACCGCTGTATAGTTCACCCGGTTGATTTCTTTCAAATGGCTGTGTTCAGGGCCTACACCAGGGTAGTCCAGTCCGGCTGATATGGAATGTGCCTCCTGTATCTGCCCGTGTTCATCCTGAAGGACATACATCATCGCCCCATGAAGGACGCCTGATGTTCCTTTGGTCAAGGTGGCTGCATGTTTATCTGTATCAATTCCAGCACCTGCTGCCTCAACACCATACAACTTCACTTCTTTGTCGTTTATAAACGGATAAAACATACCCATTGCGTTGCTGCCTCCGCCTATGCAGGCAACGACAGCGTCCGGCAGGGAGTTTTCTTTCTCTCTGAACTGATTCTTCGTTTCGATTCCGATCACACTTTGAAAATCCCTGACCATTTTTGGAAAAGGGTGCGGACCTAATACAGACCCGATAATATAGTGAGTATCCTGTACATGGGAAACCCAATAGCGCATCGCTTCATTTACCGCATCTTTCAGCGTCGCACTTCCCTGCCTGACACTGATGACTTCTGCTCCAAGAAGCTCCATTCGGAAAACGTTAAGCTTTTGGCGCTGGATGTCTTCCTCGCCCATGAAAATGACACACTCCAGATTCAGCAGCGCGCAAACCGTCGCGGTTGCAACTCCGTGCTGCCCGGCCCCTGTTTCGGCCACGATTTTCTTTTTGCCCATCCTGACAGCAAGCAGCGCCTGGCCAATCGTGTTATTGATTTTATGTGCTCCAGTATGGTTTAGGTCCTCTCTTTTCAAATAGATT
The DNA here is from genome assembly GCF_003316765.1 of Bacillus sp. P14.5. Classification (GTDB taxonomy): domain Bacteria; phylum Bacillota; class Bacilli; order Bacillales; family Bacillaceae_B; genus Rossellomorea. Next base: position 159,293 of record NZ_NIJF01000083.1, read on the forward strand.
TTCGCTCCCCCTGCGCGTTCAGTGAGATTGGCTGCCAGGTAAAGAGGTGTTTCCCTTCCTATATATTCTTTCAAGTAGTGCTGAAGTTCTTTCAGGAAGCCTTCATCCTTGATGGCTTCCTCATATGACCGGTCCAGCTCTTGTACTGCTCCCATAAGTGTTTCTGGTACAAATTGTCCCCCAAAACGGCCGAAAAGCCCTTTTTGATCTGGTTGTGCATACATCATTTTATTTCCTCCCTTATATTTCCGCTGCTCTCTTTGGCCTTTTTAATGAACTCGGTAATTTTCTTAACATCCTTCGTTCCATTGGTTTCTACACCGCTTGATACATCGACCATAAAAGGGTTAACCTCTTTGATGGCCCGGCTGACGTTTTCTATATTCAATCCTCCTGCGAGGATAATTTTTTGAGGAATGTTTCGGTGGTTTAGGTAATTCCAATCAAAGGCCGTGCCATTCCCCCCATTTCCTGCTCCGTGACCGCTGTCCAGCAGTATCAAGTTTCCAGGATAGCCCTGAATTCCGGCTAAGTCGGTTTCCTTTTTTATGGATACAGCTTTATATGCAGGAACCTGCAGGGCTTCAATAAATTCTTGTGTCTCTGTTCCATGCAGCTGTACATAGTCAAGAGCGGCAGTCTTCACTGTATCGTTTATTTCTTCCTGGTCTGCGTCGACAAAGACTCCAACTTTCAAAACAGATGCGGGAATGACCTTCCCTATTTTATTTGCATCTTCAGGAGAAATCCTCCTCCTGCTTTCTGCAAAAATGAACCCTATTGCGTCAGCTCCAGCATGAACGGCTGCTTCAGCATGCTCAACTGTCATGATTCCGCATATCTTTACTTTAACCAAGCAGCGCTCCCTCCTTATATACTGCAAAAGCCACAATGGCTTTTCCCGCATCATTACTCCTCATAAGTGCTTCCCCAACCAATACTCCGTCCGCACCAGCTTTAACCGCCCTGGCGCTATCACTTCTTTCCTTGATCCCGCTTTCACTGATGATGACCCTGTTTTTATCATTCAATAGAGGAGCCAGTCTTTCTGTATTAGCCAAATCGACATCAAATGTTTTGAGATCACGGTTATTGATGCCAATCATTTTCGCATCCAGCTCCTTCGCCCTTTCTGCTTCTTCTTCATCATGGACTTCAACCAGGACCTCGAGGTTTTGAGATAATGCATACTCATAAAGCTCCTTCAGCCTTTCCTGGGGCAGTGCAGCCACGATCAGAAGAATGATATCGGCTCCTGCATCCTTAGCTCTGTCTATTTGAATTTCATCTATAAAGAAATCCTTGCATAACAGCGGCAAGTTCACTTCCCTTCTCACTCTCTTCAAATCATCAATGGAGCCTTTGAAGAATTGCTCATCAGTCAGAACGGAGATAGCGGCCGCTCCGCTGGTCTCATAGATTTTAGCCTGCAAAGCCGGCTCAACAACTGTGACGATATCTCCTTTTGAAGGAGAAGCCCGCTTTATTTCAGCTATGACTCCCATTACAGAGGAGGAATGCAGTCTAGTGTAGAGCTTTTGTCCTTCATTTCTATGCAAATTCTCTTTCTCAAACCCGAATTCTTTCAAATGAGCTGATTCCTGTTTTTTTCTTTCAATAATCTTATTTAAAATGTCTGTCATGTCACATAACCTTCCTTCTTACATGCTGGGAATAACTCACTGTTCTTTGTAGCTTTTCAAGTGCTGCACCGCTTTCAATGGATTCTCTTGCCAATTTGACTCCTTCGGCGATTGTAGTAGTTTTTCCATTTGCAAATAGGGCAATGCCGGCGTTGAATAGGACTGTGTCTAAATGGGCTCCTTCTTTTCCTTTAAGGATTTGGAGAAGGATTTCCGCATTTTCTATTGCATCACCGCCCCTTATCTCTTCATTTGGATATACGGGGAGACCCGCCTCATCAGGTGTGATGGTAAACTCAGTTATGTTTCCTTCCGCAAGAAGGACTAAATGATTCTCTCCTGCTAAAGAGGCTTCATCCATAAACCCTGCTCCATTTAAAACGACCGCGCGTTTTCTTCCCAGTTCATGAAGAACAGAAGCCATTTTCCCAAGCATATCCCGTCTGTAGATTCCTAATAATTGAGTATCAATTTGTACAGGATTCGTCAGCGGGCCAATCATATTGAAAATGGTCGGGATTTTAAGCTCTCCCCTGACTTTCATGATTTTCTTTAAGCGGGTATGAACATACGGAGCATACAGGAATGCCAGCCCATTGCTCTCAAGCATTTCATGAATTTCCAAGCTGTTAAAATCAAGCGTAATCCCCAAATGCTCCAGAACATCAGAGCTACCGGTTTTGCTCGACACACTGCGGTTTCCGTGTTTAGCAACTTTAACCCCGGCGCCTGCCAAAACAAAAGCCGTGGTGGTGCTTATATTGAAGCTTTGGGATCCATCGCCTCCCGTTCCGCAAATATCCATAACATCTGAAGAAGGAAAAGGCTGAAAATTTGCACGCTCACGGAGCAATTCGACCAGCGCTGATATTTCCTTTACAGTTTCACCTTTCATTTTCAAAGCTGTCAGAAAGGAGGCGACTTCGCTATCGGTTGTTCCATCTTCCAGAAGTAAGTCTACCGCCGTTTTCATTTCTCCCTTTTCAAATGAAGTTCCATCAAATAATTTTTGTAGAAACTCTTTCATTTTCAGATTCCTCCTTCAGTTGGATAAAGTTTTTCAGTATTTTTTTCCCAAGCTTTGTGCCAATCGATTCCGGATGGAACTGGACACCGAACACTGGATATTGGAAATGCCTAAATGACATGATTTCATGATCATCCATCGATACAGCCGCGGTTATTAAGACGGGCGGTAGTGTTCCTTTCTTTATAACCAGTGAGTGATACCTCATCACTTCCACGGGCTGAGGGATATAGTGAAATAATGCAGAATTATTATGTCTGATCAAGGATGTTTTTCCATGCCGGATATTATCTGCTCTGACTACTTCTCCTCCAAATGCCGCTGCAATTGCCTGATGCCCCAGGCATACTCCAAGAATAGGTGTCTTGTCATAAAAATGCTGGACAACTTCAATGAGAACGCCGGCATTCTCAGGTCGGCCCGGACCCGGAGATAGGACGATAGCCGAAGGATTTAGTTCTTCAATTTTTCCGACTGTCAATTCATCATTCCTTTTTACGAGTACGTTTTCTCCTAGTTCACAAAGATATTGATATAGATTGAATGTAAAAGAATCGTAATTATCGATTAACAAAATCATTTTGCCACCTCGATTAATGCTTTCGCTTTATTGATGGTTTCTTCGTATTCCTTTTCAGCTTCAGAATCGTAAACGATCCCTGCACCTGCCTGTACAAAGGCATATTTATCTTTGATCACCATTGTTCTGATAGCCAATGCCATGTCTATGTCCCCATTCACTGAAATGTAACCGACGGTTCCTGAGTACACACCCCGCTTACAGTTTTCCAATTCATTGATGATTTTCATAGCAGCTATTTTTGGTGCCCCGCTGACTGTTCCTGCCGGAAGGCTCGCTGTGATGACATCCAGGCTGTCAACCGATGGATGAAGCTTTCCTTCCACTTCCGACACCAGGTGCATCACATATTTGTACCGCTCGACCAGCATATACTTTGTCAAAGTGATACTCCCCGGTTCACAGACCCTTCCGAGGTCATTTCTGGCCAGATCCACAAGCATGCGGTGTTCAGCAAGCTCTTTTTCATCCTCTTTTAACTCTTTCTCCAAACCGGTATCTTCTTGTTCATCCAAGCCCCTCCTGCGGGTTCCGGCAATCGGATTGGCCGTAACCATTCTCCCCCTCACCTTAATGAAGCTCTCAGGGGAGGTTCCAAGCACCACATAGTCTTCAAAGTCGATAAAGAACATATAAGGAGACGGATTGCTTTTTCTTAATTTGCGGTAGTAAGCAAAGGCATCACCGGAGAATTCAGACTTGAATCTTTGCGATAACACAACTTGAAATATTTCACCGGCAAGTACCTGTTCCTTGGCTTCTTCAACCATAGCGATGAATTGTTTCTTCGATAGCTGAGACTCGAAGGAAAGCGGGACCGCATCGTTCTCATCCTGTACAATTTCTACTTTACGAATGGCTTCTTCCATTTCATCCAGCATCTCCCCGGGATTCTGAGCAGACCTTTCATCGAAGCCTTTCAAAGCAAGCAAAATCACTTTGTTATCCAAATGATCGAACACAATTATTTTTTCATAGAACATCAGATGGACATCTGGCATTTCCAGCGCATTTTCCGGAATCCCCCCGATATTTTCAAATTGACGGATATTATCGTAACCGATATAACCCACCGCTCCGCCCTCAAAAGGAAAGCCCTGGTTAACACCTGATGTTCTGGCGAAGATCCTTTTCAATATTTCAAATGGATTGCTTTCAGAGTGGAATACGTCCCCTGAAGAGAGATGACTTTCTGTTACTGTGCTGCCATCCGCCTTGAATTCGAAAAAGGGATTGCTTCCAAGGAAGGAATATCTCCCTGAGTTTTCATGCTTCAGCGAACTCTCCAGCAGAAACTTCCGGCTGCCCCTCAACTTTTTAAAAACACTGACTGGCGTTAGTTCATCAGCATTCAATTCTCTCGTATAAATTTGGATATTCATCACATTTTCCATCCCTGTTTCCTCCTGTTAGTACCGTGACAGTCACGCCCCGGTATTTGTCGATTTTCTTTTCAAGTGTCCATAGAATAAAAAAAGTCCCCCATGAAAACAGATATACTGTTTCATGGAGGACGATTGTAATCGCGGTGCCACCTCACATTGAAGTTCCTAGAGAACTCCCTCTTCTTCAGGTACGTGAAAACAATCAGATACCCTATCCTTTTAACGGCGGAACCCCGGACTGCCCTACTTCTGTTCAGGCAGCCTCTCACAAGTCCATTCAACAATACCCCTCGTGCCGGATTCTCATCTCCGCCGGCTTTCTGTAACGATTTTGATATTATCTACTACTCTTGTTCAATGATTTACAGTATGAAATTGTCCAAACACCAAAGTGCAGCTTCAGGAACCGGCCATGGATAACAAGTAGAGAGTTATCCAGAGGTTGACCTTATCATTTCTCAGCAATAAAAAAGGGTTTCCCGTCCTTATAAATAAGGACGGGAAACCCGTGGTACCACCTTCGTTGACTGTCTGACAGCCCGCTTAGCCATATCGGAGAAAAACTTCTCTAATATGTGTCTCTTATATCGATGAGACGTTCGTCAAAGCCTACTCTCGAAACAAGCCGATTTCGGTTTGAAGGCTCGGAAGTCCATTCACATCCATGATTCACACCAGTTCACACCAACCACTGGCTCTCTTAAGTGATCATCGGAAGCTACTCCTCTTCGTCAGCGCCGATCCGTTTTGTAATTGTTTATAATCATAATACGAAATAAAGTTAGAAGTCAATAGGCATTAATCAGAATTTTTGTTTTTTATCAAGTGTGGGTTGAAAGACATTAAAACTTAATCAAACCACCAGTGAGAAATGGTGGTTTCCTCTCTGACTTGGAGCCTCTCTTACCGGCCAAGGCTAAAAAGATCCACTGATTTCATCAGCAATTTATCCACAATGAAAAAGTTTTAAAAAATAAGCGGAGAAATTCCGCTTATTTGCTAAAAAGACGTGAAAACTGGTCCACTTAGCTGTGCTTAAGCGGAAAAATTCCGCTTATTTACCCCATATCGAATGCAATTTCAAAGCTTAGCCGGAAAAATTCCGCTAATTTTTGATTATTCATGACCTTCACAGCTAAACCGCCTGCTTGAATGGTAAGAAATTTTAGGTATACCAACTTATCTCCTCATGAAGGGAGATTTTCTCTACTTCGCTATAAGCTCGCTGGAATCCCCGGCATAGCCAGGTGTTTTCAGGGCCATGAATAAGATGGACAGGCTTAAGAATCTATGAATTTATTTCTATAGTTAGCCAGTGTCAGGAGAGGCCAACTATATTTATAACTATGATAGTTAATATAAAACCTTCCCGGCAGCCCTGCTCCTGTAGGGTAATTCGTCCGCCAATCTTCACTGTCGACCAGCACAATGAGCGCTTCTATTCCCTTCTGTATTTCCTTGGTCGGGGAATCACTAGCCGCAATCAATGCATCCAGGGCCCAGGCTGTCTGTGAAGGCGTGCTGCTCCCGAGCGAAATATACCTCTTTTCTTTATCGCTGCGGCAGGATTCTCCCCAGCCTCCATCATTGTTTTGAATACGATACAGTCATTTTTTCGCTCTCTTAATTGCTTCTTCTTCATTTTGGACACCGGCTGCTGTCATCCCTGTGACGGCGGCCCAAGTTCCATATATATAACAAATCCCCCATTTTCCATACCAAGACCCGTCTTTTTCCTGATAGCGGATTAACCATTCCACGCCCTTCTTTACTTGAGGATTTTCCATTTTCAGCCCGGCATCTTTACCTAAAAATTCAAGCGTCCTTCCCGTTAAGTCTGCACAGGATTTGTCTGTCGCCGCGTCTTCGGCTCCGTCCATTGGAACCCAGGACAAAATTTCCTTATTTTTGTTTTTCTCAAATGCCGGCCACCCTCCGTCCTCGTTCTGCATGGATAATGTCCAACTCACTCCCCTGTCCCAGGCATCCTTCTTCAATCTATCTTGGAAAGCCTCAAATTTCACAGCCCTTAAAGCAGCAGTCGTATCATCAACATCCGGGTTGATAGTATTACTGTGAGAAAAACCCCACCCTCCTGGAGCTGTTCCAGGTGCTTCTGAAGCCCAATCTCCCTTTTTTGTGTGCTGATGTTTAAAGAGGTATGAGTTCGCCATGACAATGGGAGTTGAACTGCTGTTCATTCCTGAGGCTTGAAGGGCATGAGTGATTAATGCAGTATCCCATACTGTAGAAGTCGAGTTTTGGATATGAGGAAAGCCTTCTCCTTTACATTGGTAGGACAACAGTGCTTTTATTGCATCAATAACCAAGGGATGATTCCTGGAATAACCTTGTGAAAGCAAAGCAAAAATCATATAAAAGGTTGAACTGAAATAACTGTAAAGACTGCCGTCCTTTTCAATTCTCCCGAACATATAATCAAGCGCGGTCTTTTTGCTGACAGACCTCAAATCGGCTGGAATAGCAGCTATTGCTTCCAGTCCCTTTGAAACCGATTCTATAAAGGTCCTCTCTTCTTCACGAAAAAGATTACAACCTTCTTTTTCTATCACAAGAAAGGAAATATCAGGAATCCTGCGGTTCCTTCTGATATACTTCTCGCTTTTCAGCAGAAGAAGCGGCGCCAGATGGACCCTGGCATAGGCACTAAAATCCATGAAGCTGACAGGAAAATATGAAGGCAGCAGAAGAATTTCTATAGGAACAGGGAAAAATCGATCCCATGGATACTGCCCGTGAACAGCGAGCATGAATTTCGTCATGGAATGAGCTTTATCAAGCCCCCCTTGTGAAAGGATATATTTTCTGGCTTTTACCATGTTCTCATCCGCTTCTTGGACGACCCCGCTCCAAAGAAGGGAGAAATAGGCTTCAACTGTTGCGGACAGATTCCCTTCATCTTCATCATCAAAGACCTTCCAGAAGCCATGAATGGTCTGCTGTGATAAGAGTCTTCCCGCAAGTGCCGCGGTTACTTTTTCTTTTTTGATTCCTAAAGACTTAATAAGTACAATCATATACGCATCTGTCATCAAACTGTTTTCAAAGCAATAGTGCCAGGATCCGTCACTTTTCTGGTTTGCTATCAATCTGTCTCTTAATCTGATAATTTGATCTGCAATATTAGCTTCCATGATTACACCGCCTTTTTCAGGAAGGATATCTACTAATATATTCAGGGTTTTAGCTTACATGCCCTGCAGTTTAATCCTGAAGTTCGATAATTCTACATATCTTTCAGCGGAAATTATTCCCTTTTTTATATACTATAAGTAACAAAACCTTTTCCCAAAGGGGGAAATAATATGATGGAAGCTGCACAAAAACCAAAAAAGAAGTGGCTGCTTTTTCTTTCGCTGACCACATTGATACTAGTATGTAATTTTTTCGTTTACCGTCTTGAAGAAGTCCCGGAAGGAATGGTTATTGGTTCAATTGTCGACATGATGCTTGTAATTCCACTATTAGCTTACTTTTTTATCATCCGCCGCCGTCACTCGTTCAAAACATTATCGCTTGTCATCGCTGCAGGTTACGGTGCTGCCTGGATCATCATCCCAAATGATCATTTATCATCGCTGCCGTTTTTTAAATACCTGCTCTTTGCTGCCGAGGGAGCACTCTTGCTTTTTGAACTGTTTATCGCATTCCATATCATCAAGACACTGCCTAAGGTATGGAAATATACGAAAGAACTCAAAGCGGTTAATGGCGACTTTTTTCCACACCGCTTAGAGACAGCCATTCAAGAAAAGATGTCAGCACCCCTTTTTATTAAGATTTATCTGACAGAGTTGTCATTATTCTATTACAGCTTGTTTTCATGGAAGAAAAAACCTCTAATGACTGAAGATTCCTTCACCCTTCATCAAAAGACGAGTACTATCCCGCTTTATATTATGATTATTCACGCCATTCTGCTTGAAACCATCGGCCTTCACTACCTGCTTCACCAGTGGACTCCTATCGTTTCCTGGATCCTGCTTGCATTGAATATGTATACAGTATTTTTCATCCTTGCCCAAATACAGGGTTTCCGCTTGAATCCTGTGAGGATTACGGATGACCAGCTCATCATACGGCTTGGTTTTGCCAGCAGAATCAACATCCCTTTACAAAAGATTGAGTCCATTAAAGACTATGAACCTCCTGAAAAAATCGGCAAAGAGACTGAAAAAGTTACTTTTAAAGCAATTGCGCCTGACTTCATCGAAGAAAAGCCCCAAATCGAAATTTTATTAAAGGAATCACAAAAAGCCTTTTTCCTTTACGGTTATACAAAAAGTGTATCTCAAATTCATATCAGGCTTGATGATCCCTCTGCCTTTAAACTGTCGCTGACCAAGAAAGTTACATTCTGATACTAGTCTGCATCCTGATTTTTTATAAAGCTGCTCTTCCAATAATAACTGGAGAGCAGTTTTTTCTGTACGAATGCTCATCCAATGCTTCTATCCATGTCTTTCAGTCCTTTATGTTAAAATTGATATAGAATTCAGAATGTTGATGAAGGGATGTGATTTTTTATGACCTATACTATTTATCCACTTGGAGATTCTGCGCTTATTGTCGATTTTCATAACTCTGATGAAGAAAAACTATCAAATATACTAACTTCTCTAACTCATGCTCTCATATTACCCATGCATGATTCCTTCATAGAGGCGGTGCCCTCCTATAACACAGTTACCGTTCACTATAATCCCCTTAAAATTAAGTCTGACTTTCCATATAAGGTAATGGAGAACACAATGATTGAAATAATAGAAACCATGGAGATCACAAACAAAAGGAAAAAGACTGAAACTGTCACCATTCCGGTTCTATATGGGAATGAATATGGACCCGACCTCCCAGTTGTTGCCCAACACAATGATATGTCAATTGAACAGGTGATCGAGATTCACACTCGTGAGCTCTACACAGTAGCATTTCTGGGTTTTTCCCCGGGCTTCCCTTTTTTAAGAGGAATGTCACCTGCTATTTCCACACCAAGACGGCAAAGTCCGAGGATTAAAATCGAAGCTGGTTCTGTAGGAATTGCGGGGAGCCAGACTGGTGTTTATCCTGTTTCCTCACCTGGAGGATGGCAGATCATCGGCAGAACTCCTGTGAAAATGTTCGATCCGGATGACCAGGAAAACCCTGCCCTTCTCTCACAAGGAGACTTGCTGAAATTCACACCGATAACAAAAGCAGAATTCGATCGAATGGAGGAAGGCTGATTATGGGTTTCTCAGTAGAAAAAAGCGGCTTGATGACAACCATCCAGGATAACGGCAGGACAGGCTACCGCAATATCGGCATGCCGGTCAGCGGCCCAATGGATACCATCGCCTTCCGTCTTGCCAATCTTTTAGCAGGTAATGAGGAAAGTGCGCCTGCATTAGAAGTCACCATGCAGGGTCCTGTTCTCCATTTCACTTCAGACACCGAACTGGTACTATGCGGAGCAGACTTGAAGCCTTCCATCAACCATGAACAGATATCCAACAATAAACCTTTACTTATAAAAAAGGGGATGTCCTTCGTTTCGGGTTTGCTGCAGAAGGAATGCGCGTGTATATTGCCTTCAAGGGCGGAATCAAAATGGATAAACAGCTCGGAAGCTGCAGCACCTATACACCAGCCAAGGTAGGAGGCTATTATGGGCGGCCTTTAAAAGCAGGGGATAAAATTGAGTTCAACCATCAGGGCCATACAGAAAGAAAGATTTCCTGGTCAGCATCTCCCTCCTTTTTCACCTATCTTCATAAAAAAGAAGTGAGAGTCCTCAAAAGCAAGCAGTGGAATTGGTTTACAGAAGAAGCCCAATCCAGCTTCTTCTCAGAAGAGTTTACCATTCAGGCAGAGTCCGACCGCATGGGGTATCGATTGGACGGCCCTAAGCTCATGATGAACGAGGCACGGGAGCTGGATACAGAAGGAATTGCTACAGGGACCATTCAGGTTCCGCCAAACGGCCAGCCCATCATTCTCATGGCGGACAGCCAGCCGACCGGCGGCTACCCGAAAATAGCAAATATCATCACCGCCGACCTGCCTGTGATTGCCCAATTGAAGCCGCTTGAAAAGATACAGTTCAAAGAAGTAACTTTAGAAGAGGCTTATAGAGCTTTAACAACGATTGAGGATGATTTTAAAATAATCAAGGCCGGGATTCGGTTAAAGATGTGAAGGCAGATAAATTATTGCTCCATACTAAAGGATGACCGATGGAGCATGATGAGTATTCAAACAGCAAGTGATAGAAACCTAGAGTTGAATTAGAAACATACTGAAAGTCACTAATCCAGATGATTAAAACAGGAGGAGATCATCATCAATATCGATTTAAACTGCGACCTTGGAGAAAGCTTTGGAAGCTACTCGAAAGGCAATGACGAAGAAATTCTGAAAAGAATAACTTCCGCCAATATTGCTTGCGGCTTTCATGCAGGTGACCCAGAGATCATGCTTAGAACTGTTCAGCTCGCCCTGAAAAATGGTGTTAAAATCGGAGCCCATCCAGGATACCCCGATCTTCAAGGGTTCGGCAGGCGCCATATGGATATTCCTTCAGAAGAAATCTATTCGCTCGTCCTATATCAAATCGGGGCTTTGGAAGCTATTGTTAGAGCACAGGGAGGTTCCCTGTCTCACGTCAAGCCGCACGGAGCACTCTATAACCGGGCAGCAAAGGATTTAGAAATAGCGAGAAGCATCACTAAAGCTGTCCATGATTTCAACCCTTCCCTGACGTTATTCGGCCTGGCAAACTCTTACCTGATAACAGCGGGCGAAGAATTTGGGCTTCATACTGCAAGCGAGGTCTTTGCAGACAGAACTTATCAAAATGACGGCACCCTCACCCCCAGGCACCAGGAAGGAGCTGTTATACATAATGATACGAAGGCGCTCTCCCAGGTAGTCAAAATGGTAAAAGAACATAAAGTGATTAGTACGGACGGGATGGAAATTGAGATCAAGCCTGATACCATCTGCCTGCACGGAGACAATGAAAACGCCCTCCTTTTTGCTGATAAAATATTGTCTGCTTTGAAAGATGGTTAGCTTTTTATACAGGGCTTTATGCGTGACCGGTTCCTGGTGCCCAAATTAGTATCTGAAAGTGCCAGCTTGTTTGATTGGAATCCATTTTAGCTGGGGGCTATATTTTATGATGCAGTCAGTGGCGGAACGGGGTACATCATAAGGAGTATTTCTCGATTTGATGTCCCTCGCCGGCGGAGCGCGGTACATCAAGTAAAGTTTTTCTCAGTTTTGATGCCCCTCGCTGGCGAAGCGCGGAGCATCAAAAAGTGTAACTCTCGTTATGTGTGCCATTGGTAAAACGGGTTCAACAAGGCTATACCGAAAACACTATTACCTATACCAGGCTGAAGGATACTCTTCAAGAAGCTTGAGAAGGAACACGATTATTTCATTTCCAGCAGACCTGTCACTGGTTCCTTTATAAGCTGCAGTATCGAAAAGAAGATGGCCACGGAACGGGGCCATCTTCTTTCTGTTACTCTTCTTTTTTGTTTGCCATTACATTGAAAGGCAGCTTTTCGGCTGCAGCCTGAAGGATTTTGTGATTTTTCACATTTTCCATCAAGAATTCCGTGTACTCATCATCTTTGCACAGAGCGGCGGAATATTCTTTTTTAATATGATTTTCTGCATCAAGATAGGTTGGGAAATCGCCTTCAAATACCCCATTATACTCTACTTTCCAGCCTTCGCTGTCGATTGGGTAGACAAACAAATGATCCTCCAGCCTGTTTTTATAAAGAGAGCCATTTGGGGACTCCTTTAGATTAAAACGATTTTTAGGAGCATCGATTGGCAGCGGCTCAATGGTGAATACCTCTGTGACAAACAGCTTGAATGCTTCTGAAGTCAGGTTACACCCCGAAGCTTTGGCATGGCCGCCGCCTTCAAATTTTCCTGCCACTTCTGAGACATCCACGTGATCATGGATGGTTCTGAGGGAAATCCTTTTTCCTCCGACACTAATGATGGCAATGTAATCCAGGAACGGATAATCCTTCCCCAGCTCATTACCCAATTCGGAATGGTAGGATTCTGCATGAACAATACCCACACAGTAATCGTCCACAAACGACTTGGTAAGCTCCCTTCTTTTTCTGCGGATATACCTTTCAATCTTGGCTTCTTCCATTTCAAGGAGCTTCTGTTCAAATTCATCAAAGAAAAACTTTTCATGATTTTTAAGGCGCGACAGCATTTTTTCTTCAAACTCTTCTAAGGTGAGGAGAAAAAATAAATCATTCAACCTTTTTGCGGTTGTGTTGTTATTCACATCCCACTCCCAGGTATCGTATTGGCGGACAAGTTCAACAAATTCCTCAAGAATTGGTGTTGAGTCAATCTCGCCTTTTTCTTTAAGTTCCTCATAAAGAAGGGATGTTGCAGATGCAAGCCTGCCATCTTTATATTCTACTGTAACAGCTGCCCAGTCATATTCATTTAAGTGTTCTGCACTGCGGTGATGGTCAATCAGTTGCACTTTTCCATCTTTTTTATAATAACTTTCCAGAGCTTCTTCATTTTCTTTATTTACTGATAAATCGGTAATGAACAACTTTGTATTTTTTTGCGGCCTTTTCAAGAACCTGGCCACTTGGAAGTTCAAACCGCCTATGGAATTGTAACGGACTTCAGCCTCGTCTCCCCAGGCTATTTTTGCGATGATGCCGCATCCGACACCATCTAAATCATTATGAGATAGTAAAAAACGTTGCATTTTTGGCCTCCTAGGCTTCTCTATGTATTAATGGTTTTATGTTTTGTCATTTCCTTGCTAATATACAGCAAAAAGCTCCGTCTGTTAAATGATACGGAGCAATTTTTATTGATGGTTTGATAAAAAATGATACATATGTTGATTTCATCAGTTGGCAGGCCTCGGCAATAAACCAACATGAAGTCAATTTTCATAGCTTTTTGTTTTTAAAGACGCTTTTTTTGCAATTAATGTGGCTATTGAAAAGTAATGGATTTCCACTCTAATCAGACGACTCAGCGGGGCGGGCTTTGAGTCTCGGTATCAAAACCTACACTCCCCTTTTATTTCCCCAGACATACGTATGCAGCTGAGGAAGCACCCTGACATCATTCAAGCGTTCACTTTCCGTGACTGCCTCAATAAGATTTTCATAGTCTGTGATCAACCTGGATAGGAATCCACTGCCTTCGTCCACTGAAAGGTCGCTGTTTCCAACTTGAAGGAAAAAAGGCACACCTGGATATCTTTCATGCAGATTTGCTGCGTATTCGAGATCTTCCTCATTGAAGATAACAACTTTTAAGCTGTGACTTCTGCTCACTTTTAATCTCTCTATTATAAAGTCCAATTTTTCAAAGTCTGTTGCCATCCCTGAGCTGGGCGGCTTTGGAGAAAGTGTCAGCTCATCAATTTCCAGGAACCACTCCTGCCACCTGCTGCCCTGTGTTTCAAGAGCTGATGAGACACCATTTTCCTTAAAAATAGCCAGCAGTTCTTCTATCGCAGAGATGAGTGCCGGATTTCCACCTGATATCGTTACGTGATTAAATCGTCTGCCTCCGATGTCACGAAGCTCTTCCCAGATTTCTGCTGAGGTTAATAAACGGATATCGTCTTTGGCAGATCCGTCCCAGGTAAATGCGGAGTCACACCACGAGCAGGAATAATCACAACCAGCTGTGCGGACAAACATGGTTTTCTGTCCGATGACCATCCCTTCACCTTGGATAGTCGGACCGAATATTTCAAGCACCGGTATTTTCCTCATTGCTCTTTGCCTCTTTTCGGACGGAAAATGCAGTAGCTTGTCGGGGTTTCGCGCAAAAACACCTGAAGGCACTGAGCATTGTTTTTCTGTTGATCTAAATGATGTTGAATGATTTCATGCATAACTTCCGCCATGACTTCTGTCGTGGGAAACCTATTTGAACTGTCTTTAAACAAGGGGTCCTCATTAAGTAATGTATGATCAAACCGGTCATGGATGAGTTTTTTAATGGTTGCAAAATTGATAAGAAAACCGGATTGGTCCAGGGTGTCCCCGCCGATTGTAATATTGGAAAAATAAGTGTGTCCGTGTATTTTTTGGCATTTACCGGCGGCTTCGGATGGAATGGCATGGGCCGCAGCGAATTGAAAATCTTTATTAAGCTCGTAGGAATAGGAGTGCTGCGGTACAGGATAAATTTGGCCAATCATACTTTCGCACTCCCCTCTTTGCTGGATAAATAGGCAGACAAACCTTTTCTTCTAAGCTTGCAGGAAGGACAGGTCCCGCATCCATCTCCGCGGATACCGTTATAGCAGGTAAGGGTCTTTTCCCTGACATACTCGAGCATACCCATTTCATCTGCCCATTTCCATGTGGCTTCTTTATCCAGCCACATCAGAGGGGTGTGAACGACATACCCCTCATCCATCGCCAGGTTCAGTGTTATATTAAACGATTTCACAAACATATCACGGCAGTCAGGATACCCGCTGAAATCAGTTTCGCATACGCCAGTAATGATATGTCCTGCACCTATGTTTTTGGCCAGGACCCCTGCGAATGACAGGAATAGAAGATTTCTTCCGGGTACAAAAGTAGAAGGAAGTTCACCTTCCTTTTCAGTGATTTCCTCATTTCGAGTCAGAGCGCTTGGTGCCAGCTGATTCAGAAGACTCATATCCAATACGTGGTGAACCACGTTAAATTCCTTAGCAATTTCACTCGCACATATTAATTCTTCAGAATGTCTCTGTCCATAATTAAAGGTGACTGCTTCCACCTCTTTAAACTCTTTCATCGCCCAAATCAGGCATGTTGTGCTGTCTTGCCCGCCGCTGAATACGACCAGCGCTTTTTCGTTTTTCATTATTGTAACTCCTCTCTCTTTTTAGGTTTATCACCATTTAAAAGAAGAAGGAAGTTCATTGCGTTACTCTATAAGTCAGGAATAATTATTCAATAAAAAACGGCACCCAAGGAGATGCCGTTTCCTTAGTTTTTTATAGAGGGTTAAGCTAGAACCTCTCCTGCATTTCTGCAGCATTCTTCTATTGTTATTTCACTATAGCATACCAGCTGGAGACTGTCATCTCCTTGCAGGATTACTTTCGCAATACAGGCATTGAACAACACCTGAATGAACCTCCTGATTTTATAATCTCTGAAAAGTCCACTTCAACTACTTCGTATCCATGCTGTTTTAATGCACGGTTTACATCTTGATTTTGCGGCAGGCTGAGTACCTTTTTATTTCCGATTGACAGCACATTCGTGCCCATTGTGAACTGTTCTTCATCATTTACTTCAATTAAATTGAAATGTTCAGCCAGCATCTGCAGTTCTTTTGACTTGAACGCCGGGGTGAATACCAGCGCTTGATCAGGTGAAAGAATATTGAACACACAGTCAAGGTGCAAATACTTTTTTTGGAAGGGAACCGGGATGATAGTAAACCCTTCTGCCATTTCTCTCAGCTGGTCGATGGCACCCATGTTTGTTCGATGGCTGACTCCTACGAATACCTTATCCTTATCAACAATAACGTCTCCGCCTTCAATACTGCCGAAATCCAGTTTTTCATATTTATGACCATGTTCCTCCAGCCACTTCTGTAATACCTGATCTTCTCCAGCACGTATATCGCTTCCCATTTCAGATACATAGATGGTATCGCCGATGGTGAATCCAATGTCCCTTGTGAAAACCTGTTCGGGCAGTTGGGGGTCGGGAGTCATATTGATCACTTCTGTGCCATTGTCCTTAAGTGCTTTCACAAAATCATTATGCTGCTTTAAAGCTGTTTTGATATCTATGTTTTTATCAAGAAAGTGTTTTTGAGTTTCATTGATGACCTCATCTATTTTCATATAACGCGGCTGGCAGACAATCACCTTTTCCAACCTATCATATTCACTGTCACAATATTCCGTTTGGTTTTTCCTAATGGTAGTTGCCATTTTTAACCCTCCATAATATATTGCCTTTTAAGAGAATATTCCCATAGAGGCAATGATATTAAACCTTTCAGTGGAGGAGGAGGCTGGCCTCTGGCTTGCCAGCATGCATAAAGATTAATTTTTTAGCTGTAAATGTATTTTTATTCTAAAACCCTTGAAATTAATCCCTTTTCATGAATGAATATTTATATAGATTTTTTATTTTTTCTTGTTCTTTGTCAGGATGGATGCGAGAGTTCCTGCTCTTTTAATGGAATAGTTGATTCCGCTTGCAGCGCATGACTCAAGGGACTGGCACGTTGTAACCAGACTTGATGCCCAGCCCTCAGGAACCCGAGCAGTTCCCCTGACCCCAGCTAAAAGGGGAAAGGGCAAATGCTCATTAAAAAGCCCCTTATTAATTATTCTGTCAGACTAATTAAGGTTCTTTCTGAAGGCATAGCTGAATTTATTATACTCCAAATCTTCATAGAAACGGTGAGCATCTTTTCGCTGCATTCCAGAATCCAGCCCCGCGGTCACACAGCCCTGCTCTTCTCCCCACGCTTCGATAAACTCAAGAAGCTTTCGTCCATACCCTTTTGAGCGGGCAGTTGATCTAGTGACCAGGTCGTAAATAAAAACATGACGGCCGGCATAAAAATTCGTTCTGATTATGACACCTGCCAGCGACACAAGTTCCTCAGCATCATACAACCCGAACACCCTGTATCCTTCCGCTCTCATATCTTTTAAAAGTTTATTGAATGTCCCTTTCTGCAGGTCCGTTCTTAATTCAACCAGTAAGTCATAGACCTGTTCCCATTCATAGTCAGAAACGGCTTCCTTGATGTTCATAGTAATCATCCTCCTGTACCTCTATAAAACTTCCAGAACTATTACTTCTTCATGAAGTGGCAAAAGTCCTTCATTACCGCATTACCGCACTAAGAGGGACTGTCCCTTTCAGCGCTGTAACGTGGTAAATTCCCCAGCCCAATTTATAATGCAGCCCATTCACTGGATATTTGTCCTGCATATTGTTAGGGAGAGGATAATATCAGGAGGTATGATATGTATCAGTTTAGAAACTATCCACAAAATGAAATGGTGATGTCTATCCCAATGAACCAGGGAAATATCCAATCTCAGCCCATGTTTAACTTCGAACCCTATGTCTATGAAACGTTAAAATCTGTAATTGGAAAGGTATTAATTGTATCTACAGTCAGGGATACATTGCGCGGTAAACTAATAGATGTAAAACCTGACCATGTTGTTATGAATGTCGGAGATGAGACTTTCTTTGTGCGGACCTGCCAGATTGTCAGCGTCATGCCGGATTAAGATTTGTAAATTTCTATAATAGAAATGATCTGGCGAAGAGTATACAAAGTTCGGTTCTTTAATTGACCATTGTAATGCCGGAGTTAGTTACACTTTTGCTTAAAGACGAAAAAAAAGCATCTGCTCTACTCGAAGACACTGAAAATCTACCGAATTTTAGAATGAAACAGTGATTAGAAGCACTTATGAGCAAGGGGCAATGCATTTTAATAGATAGAGGGAAAAATTCCCCTTATTTACTAAAAAGCATTGAAATATAGCTTAAATAGAGGGAAAAATTCCCCTTATTTGAATTAAATCTCTAGAAAATAGGGGCTTTTTTTCAAATAAGGGGAAAAACTCCCTCTATTTACTCCAGTATGAGTTCCAAATTGCAATTAGCGGGAATATCTCCCCTTATTTACGTGGATACTTAATTAAGAAACAGACTGCTTCCGCTATAAAGCCCACACCATTGTAAAACCTAAAGAGAAAAAGGCAGGATCGCTCTCTGAAGTGAGCGATCCTGCCTTTTTACTTATTGTTGGATTTCTTCTGTGTCCTGCTCTACTCTGCGCTCTTTCTCCTATTCTACTACATTGCCTTCCGCCGGAATTGGCTGTTCCTTCAGCATTCTGGCAAAATGAATCAGATTGTAAGCCATGATTTTTGTGTTCTGTTTGGTGAAGTCATTATTAAAACCTTCCGCTTCCAGGAAGGAAGGACCTGGTCCTGCTTCGCCAACCCAGTAAACATCAACATTCGGCGGGATAGTGAATCCGAGATGGGACATGCCGTAAATAATGTCTTTAGCAGCGCTTTTCGCACCATCTTCGTTTCCTGTCACAACCGCCCCCGCTACTTTATTGTAATAGAGGTACTGTCCTTTATCATTTGTCAGGCTGGCACCACCATTGATACGTTCAATGACACGCTTGGCAATACTGCTTTTTTCCCCAAGCCAGATTGGCGTGCCAATAACAATGATGTCCGCCTCTTTGACTTTTTCGAAGATTTCCGGCCACTCATCACCTATTCCCTCATCAGGACTCATGCCAGGGGCAACGTTATAATCTGCGATGCGGATTGTCTCCGTTTCAACACCTTCATCCTTCATGATTTCGATGACTCTGTCCATCAGTCCTTGAGTGTTAGAGGTTTCAGGACTTTTCTTTAAACTGCAATTTAAATACAAAGACTTAATAGCCAATACAATTCCTCCTCCATTCTATCTCATTCCCCTTTTATCCTTAATAGCCATTTCTCAAACGGATAATAGAGAGCTATAATAGTATTTCAATAGAATCTATAATTAATCACCGTTTATAAGTTACCGTCATTCTTCTCCTCATTTCTTTCTTGATCAAAGAAAGATATTCTTCTGAAAGATTTTTCGTTTTGGCATGCCTCCAGACTGTCAGCAGCTGTTTATTCGTAAGGTACTTCAATGTTTTCGGACTCATGGATTCCTCCTATCGAAAAGAGAGAACGTCTAAACTTGACAAGTTGATTTCATAGCTTTTTACCCGTTTTTCAGCAAGTTATAACACAGTGTGCAAAAAAGAGAGCTAAAAGAGTTTCTTTACAGAACTTTTGTCCAAGCATAGGTTTACTTCTGCTTTAAAATAATTCTCATCTTTCTAAGTATCATCCTCACAAAAAAACTGCAGTACAAGCAGAATCTGGATGACTCCACTTGTACTGCAGCTGTTTACCTGACTTAATTAAAAATATATTATTAATTAAACACAGAATCCTTTCCTATTGTTTAAGCTGTTTTAATTGAGTCAAAACCGATTTATACTGCCTATCCAGTTCTGTTACATCATCTGCAGGAGATGGCAAGCTTAATCTGCCTATCAATTCTGTGAGCTTTGTCTCGAGCTTCAATATTTCTTCTTCATTTTCATCTAATGAATGGGCTGTTTCTGTCCACCCCTCTAACTGCTTTAATCCCCCATCAAACATACTGATAGTCCTATCATGGAATCTCCATAGCTTATCAGCCACATTTTCAACGAATCTTCTATCATGGGAAACCAGTAACACAGTTCCCGGATAATCTCTTAAGAGACCCTCTAAAGCTTGCAAGGTATCAAGATCTACATGATTTGTTGGCTCATCCAGCACTAGAAGGTTGTAGTCCCCGACAAGCAGCTTGGCAATGGCTGTTTTGACTCGTTCTCCACCACTCAGGACTGAAATCGGCTTGTGAACGTCTTCTTCAAAAAACCTCAGGCGCGCGAGAATGATTCTGATCACATGTTTGGGAATGGTGCTGCCTTCAGTTACAAATTCCAAAATGGTGGAAGAGTCCGGCAGGCCCTGAAGGCTTTGCTCAAAATATCCTGCTTTGACACTTTTGGACATGTCAATCTTCTCAGAAACTTCTTCTACTAGCTGCCTGATCAAGGTTGTTTTTCCGCATCCGTTCCTTCCGATGCAAGCGGTTTTACTGCCAGTTTTCAATTTCAGGTGAGGGCTTTCATAAAGCTTTTCTCCACCAAGATACTTTGTCAGATTTTTAGCTGTGAGCAATGTTTTTCTATGAATCGGAGATTGCAAGACATATTCCATCTTGACCGCATCCCACTCGAATGGTTTCTCTACTTCTTCCATTCTTTCTATTCGATCTTTAATCACTGTGGATACCCGCTCGACTTTCCCCCTTTTTCCTGCAGCCTTTCCTTTATACAACTGCCACTCTGAATTGCCCATTCTAGATGGGGGTTTATCCATGCCCTGGGCCTGCCTCTGTTTTTTATCATACCTTTCCAAAAGCCGCTTCTTTTCTTTAGAGTAGCTTTCATATTTAGCTTCCTGTTCCTTTTTTTCCCGTTCCTTCTCCACTAGATAATCTTCATAGTTACCCTGATATTCTTTTAACCGGCCATCATCCAGCTCCCAAATTTTAGTACATACCGTATCTAACAAACTCCGGTCGTGAGAAGCCAGAATAATGCTCCCGTTAAAGCTCTTTAAGCGTTTTTGCAATTCTTCCATTCTATCCCAATCCAGATTATTGGATGGTTCATCCAGGAATAAAAGACGGTGGCCTTCAGACAATAAAGAATTCAGTTTTTTGATCGTTAATTCCCCGCCGCTGAGATAAGCTTCCTTGGAAGGAACACTTAACTGTTCCATATAACCTATGCCGCAGAACCATTCCACATTTGGATGAAAGCCCGTCATCCCCTGCAGATATTTCAATAGAAGGGATTTCCCTTCTCCATTCCTTCCTATCAAGCCAATTTTGTCTCCCTGATAGATTGTTAATTCTTTCTCATCGAAATATGTTTTTTCTCCAATGGTGCAGACCACATTCTTAGCTCTCATTAATAACATAAAAAAACCTCCCCGAAATGCTCCGGAAAGGTTAGTATATATTCTATGCTCAATATTCAAAAAAAGTACACGCGCAGAAAAAAACAAGAAGCCTTCTTCTGCAGTATGACTGTATACATTTTTGAGCAAGAGTCTCAAATTTATAAAAGTGCTGTTAATTGAGAAGCTGTTCTTCAAAATTATTAACCGCCATAAATGGAGTTAACAGAGCCTTTTATATAAATGGACATACTTATCCTATCCGGAACGAGTCTAATTATTTCATATGCATTTTGCACTTCTCGTTTTTTGTGGGATAGGTAAATTACTTCATTGCTCAAAAATTCAGTCCTTTCTGTTTCGGCTACTGATAGTATATTGGGAATCCTTAGAAATTGCAACTGTTAATAAATTGGTTTTCCTGTTTTTTGAAAAACGTTCTTTTCGCAACGGTTGTGTCTGATGAGAATTAATGGATTTCCGCTCTAGACGGACGACTCCGCGGGGCGGGCGGTGAGCCTCCACGGCTGCGCCTGCGGGGTCTCACCTGTCATCAAAAGTGGAAGCGCCTTGGTCAGCCCCGACAGGAAAATGTTCTCAAGAGAAAAAAAGGCGGTCTTTCCTTTTATTCTCTTGGGGTTATTTGACCCCGAGGGGCTAGGCGCTGGAACTAGACGACGCTATTCCCGCAGGAGATCGTACGCCTTCTGCTCCAATCCTCCTACGTGAAGGAGAATGAAGGTAAAATCGCTCTCTATAGCAAAATTGGAAATCCTCTTGAATAGAAGGTTTTAGCATTTTTTGTTGCTTCCGAAAATATCCCAAGTGCAGGGTCGTTCCCGGATACAAAGATTTCTCTCTAGACGGGGGAACTACTTTTTTCTTCTTGATTACCAAAATAATTCCTGAATAATGGCGTTAGCTTAAGAAGTTAATATTAAATAGCAACAAAGTTTACGAAAAGATCCTTGAAAAATAATACCTCACACATTCTTTTTTCTTTTGCATAAAGTTTTCGTATAAGCCTGATCTGGCCTCTGTGATTGATTTCGTCCTCAAAAACATGGAACCATTTAAAAAAGTTATTGCCCTTTTGTTCGAACCACCAATCGGTCTCACGGTAAAGCCAGCTTTCATCAAGGGAAGCAAATTTCTCCTTCGTTATCAGCCTGGTCGATGAGAGTTCATCCAGATAAAATCCGACTGGTTTTCCTTTAATAGTAAATGCATCAGCCCCCAGCCCTACTGCCGGCTCAAGGGTATCAGCATAAGCATCTATCTCTTCATTGCTCACTTCTTCAAAGGTGAGCTTCTGAAAGACTTTTTCGATTGCTGCCAAATGAGCCAGCAGCATAGCAATCGAATTGAAATCACCGTCATGTCGATAATCGATTTCATCCTGCGTGACATTCTTCAAATCTGCCAATGTCGTAAACCTGGCATAGTCCATCGTAGAAACCAAAACCGAGAAATCCTGTTTGAATCCTTCTTTTTTCTTGATTAATAATAGTTCCTTATCTATATCCATTGCTATATCACCCTGCTCTTTCCCTAATCTACAACCCTATAGTATCATAGAAAATAGTAATATTGTCCAATTCAGAAGGAGATACTCTTATGCAAGAAATAATATCTTTTAGAAATATGACACTTGAAGATCTTCCCTTAATGGAGAAGTGGCTGCAATCACCGCAGGTCTATGAATTTTACGGAGGCAAACCGATGGAGCCTGACAATGTGCAGAAAAAATACAGGCCAAGAATTCTCGACAGCCACCCAGTCAGACCATTTATATTCAGGTACAACAGTAAGCCTGCGGGATTTCTTCAAAAATATGAAATCGAAAAAAAGACAGCGGCGGAGTGGGGATTTGCAGAAGAAAAATCTGTATATGGCATCGTCTGTTTCATCGGAGAACCACAATTATTCAACAAAGGCATCGGAACAAAAATGGTCAAAGAGTTTATAAAAAAAATCATACATGAAGATGCACCAGATTTCATCCTCCTCAATCCTTCCAAAACAAACAAAAGGGCTATCCGCTGCTATGAAAAAGCAGGCTTCAAGGTACGATGTGAGTTAGATGAAAGCACTTCTTTACTGATGGAATACAATTGTTCATTTATCCTGGACAGCCATTCTGTTTAAGACCTGCTCAATGACCGGACGGGTGTAGGAATCAAACCTTTCTACATTATTAAGGTTTATCCAAGCTGCCTCCAAAATATCAGCATTATCAGGAATATGTTTATCCAAGAACAGCTTACCTGATATTATTTCAGCAATGTATGTAAACTTTCCATGTAGAGAGGGCAGCTGTTCAATTACTTTTGTCTGGTACCCTGTCTCTTCCTTCACCTCCCTGATCATTGCCTGTTCTGGAGTTTCCCCTTTCTCTATACCTCCTCCAGGAAAATTCCAGATGATGGCGCCTCTTTGTACATATTGCCTGACCATTAAAACATGGCCATCCCTAATAATGACTCCACGAGAAATCACACAACTCACCCTTTCTTTAGTGGTTCTATTCAGAATTGTACATTATTTCCAAATAAAATTAAATCTGGTA
Source organism: Bacillus sp. P14.5 (assembly GCF_003316765.1). Taxonomy (GTDB): domain Bacteria; phylum Bacillota; class Bacilli; order Bacillales; family Bacillaceae_B; genus Rossellomorea. Next base: position 183,109 of record NZ_NIJF01000083.1, read on the forward strand.
AAATGAATTTCTACTTTTGAAGGAGGAGTGTTTCAATGAATCACCCAATTCGTGTAAAAGCAGGTGCATTAATTATTCAGGACCAAAAAGTCCTCTTGGCAAAATTCAAGGATGAAAACGGAATTCACTATAACCTTCCAGGCGGAGGAGTTGAAAAAGGGGAATCCACCTCTGAAGCCGCTGTAAGAGAAGCAAAAGAAGAAGCGGGTGTCGACGTAATTGTCGCAAACCTGGCGTTTATCTATGAGTATGCGCCTCATCAAAATGATTACATATTCGGAAATACACCGAATCTCAGTCTCTTCTTCGACTGCCGGATTTCCGGGATGGATTCACCCTTGCCTGACTCTCCTGACCTTAACCAGGTAGGAGCGGAGTGGATTCCCATTGTGAAGCTTGAAACGATCACTCTTTATCCTAAAATCCAGCCGCAAATCAAAGCATATGCAGCCGGTTTGTATTCCGCCGATCTGATTGAGGAAAGCAGGCTGGGTAAATAACGGAGGCAATGTTCGCAAGGTACTTTATGTTATTATGTAGAAAACACCTGAGAGGATGGTAGAAGTGTTAACAATAAAAATGACAAAAGAGGAAAAAGAAGAAATAATCGGCCGAATCCAAACTTTTCATTATGAACAGCACGGCGAGGAGATAGGCATGTTGGGAGCAGAAAACCTTTTTGAATTTTTCACTAGAGAATTGGGACCTTACTTTTATAATAAAGGAATAATGGATTCCAAAGATGTCCTAATGGATAAAGTGTTGATGCTTGAAGAGGATCTGTATGCGTTAAAGCGGCCGATTAAATAAGGCGGAAAACAGCCGGCTCCTTTTATATTAATGTAAAAAATCCTGCTTCTTCTTGGCCCGGACTAATTATATCTGCTGAAAAAACCAAAGGAAGAAATCTTCCTTTGGTTCACTCGCTGTTTTCCTGCTTAACTAAAAAATTATTTTACCTTATGAATTTCTTCCGTGGCAAACACTTTTTCAGTATTCAGCACATCAATTTCCAACGCGTTGTCATCTTGATCTTCAATGATACCCTTCAGCTTTTCTTGAGAAATTTCTTCGGTTAACGGTAAGGTTTCCTTAATTTCTATTACCTTGGGTTTTTCACCTTCTTTACGGCTCAGGTATTCTTCTTCAAAAACGAACAAATCTTTTCCAAGTGCCGCAACCAGTTTACCGTCGTTTGCAAAAAGCCTTACCTGAAAAGGAGTCTCAGGATCCATATTTTCATCATTCAAAATCACCTTGATTTCCAATTCCTTACCATCTTCTGATAATGAAACACTGGCATCCTCCACCATTTCGATCTTATTACTGCATCCTGCCAGGAAAATCAGCAAAGCAAGCATAGGCATAGCTATGTAAATCCTTCTCAAGAAAACAACCTCCAATTCTATTTTTCACTTTTTTATCATACTATAAGGAACCCCTGCTGTGAAATTGGTTTTTACAATTTTCAGTACCTGTCAATATAAACGACTCTAAGCTTGATTCCGCTGATTTACTAATCTTATAACTGCTTCAAAATAATTATGATAAACTATACTAGTCTTATATTTATTTCTTAAGGGCGTGATGAATTGAAGAAAAGGCTCGCTGTAACAATTCCTGTTTCTGTTCTTGTCTTTATTTTGGCACTTTGGTTCTTATCCAGTAACTATAGCGAAATTGACCTGTTGACAAGGATCTTGATTGCCTTTGGGGGCACAATTCTTTCTGGAGTGATTACCTATTTTCTATTTCCAGAGAATGAAAGAAAGATATAAAGGATTCTAATTATAACCGGGGTATTGACCCATTAAAAGAACCACCTGTCAGATTAGACAGGTGGTTCTTTCACTCTAATTCATGTATCTGAATCGGCGGCAGCACTTGCTTGATTTGTTCTCTATGGGGCTCGTATTGAGCAGGCAGCATCAGCCTGGAACCTAACTCTTCAGGAGCTTCATCTATTGTGAATCCTGGAGGATCTGTCGCAATTTCAAAAAGAATGTCTCCGTGTTCCCTGAAGTAGATGGCATTGAAATAATTTCTATCCTGGACAGGAGTGACCGGATAGCTGTTATTCTCCAAGTGCTCTTTCCACTCAAGTTGATTATGGTCATCATCGGAGCGCCAGGCAATATGATGAACGGTGCCGACTCCCATTCTTCCTCTCGGTACAGAATCCTTCTTCACATCCACAATATTTCCAATATCTGCTGTGGATTGGAAGCGGATTACTCCGTCTTCCTCACCCGCACTTTCTAGACCCATGACAGTCACAAGTAAATCGGCAGTCAGCTCAGGATTGGCAGATAATAAAGTGGCTCCAGCAAAACCTTTGACGGCAACATCAGAAGTAATTTCTCCAACATTCCATTGATTAAGTTTCCCGCCTTCTCTTTCCACCAGTTCCAATTGAAGACCATGCGTATCATTGAAAACCAGATAGGTTTCTCCGAATCGGATACTCCTGTTAAAAGAAACGTTATACTTTTTCAATCGGTTTTCCCAGAATGACAGCGATCCCTTCGGTACAGCATAAGAGGTAGTCCCCACCTGGCCGCCGCCAATTCTTCCTTTGTGAGCTCCGTCCCAAGGGAAGAATGTGATGATTGTTCCAGGGCTTCCCAGGTCATCACCAAAGTACAAGTGGTAAGTACCCGGATCATCAAAGTTAACCGTTTGCTTGACCATTCTCAAACCCAATACTCCAGCATAAAAATCAACATTCTCCTGAGGATTTCCCACTATTGCCGTTACATGATGAATTCCCTTTATCTTTTTCTCCATAGTATCACTCCTATTGAATCATTGAATGATTGCTGTATTTTGGTATGTCCATTATATGGTATAAGGAGTTTACCCTTCAAATTGCGAAATCTTCTATTTTAGAATAGTATGGCATCCAATGCATATTTCCCTGGACCTGTAAGCGCAAGACCCACTGAAACTGCCAGTAATGCAAGGTTGTATTCATAGCCATTATTTGTGGACCAATAACCGTTTGCATAGTGGACTTTCACAATGGCCGCCAACATAGTGATGGCTATCAAAGTTCCAGCAAGCGGGGTAAGAAGTCCCAGTACAAAGAAAATGCCTCCGACAAATTCAGCAAGTCCTGCCAAAAGCGCCATTAACTTTCCAGGTTTCATTCCTAGAGACTCCAGCCATCCTCCTGTTCCTTCCAAACCATATCCGCCAAACCAGCCAAACAGTTTCTGTGCTCCATGGGCAAAAAACGAAAGACCTATCACCAATCTAATAATTAATAAACCTGTGTCCAACATACCTATTCCTCCTGAAATTATATTTTGAATTCGAGATATCTTATTAAATTTTTTTCATGTAATCTCTTCAAATTAGTTTAATTTATTATTTGGCTTATCATTTTATAATTGTACGTTACCTCGCTAATCTTACCTTCAAATCTAGTTACATCAGTAGTATCGAGAGTTACATTTTTGAGTTGGCTTACATTTGCAGCCTGTTTCAATATGGAAGGATAAAAAGTTTTTTTTAGATAAAAAAGCGGGAATTAATAGAGTATATAGAACTATATTAGTAGTGGATGAAAATTATGGGGGGGGCTATTATGCTTGATGAATATGATAAGTACGATGGATTAGGACTTGCCGCTTTAGTAAAAGAAGGTGATGTCAGTCCCGATGAACTTCTTTCTTCAGCTATTGATCGAATCGAGAAATTAAATCCTGGTTTAAATGCGGTCATCAACAAGATGTATGAGGAAGCTCAAAAGGCTTTGAAAACCATTGACCTGAATCGGACATTTGCAGGAGTACCAATCTTATTAAAAAATGCCCAGCAGGATATAAAAGGCCAGCCCCTGTCAATCGGTTCCAAGGTTTTATCTAACTATATAAGTGACGCAGATGCTGAGTATGTAAATCGCATAAAGAGTACCGGTGCCATCATCTTGGGACAAACCAACGTTCCTGAATTTGCGCTTTTAGGTATTACGGAACCACAGCACTATGGACCATCCAGAAATCCCTGGAATCTTAATCATACACCCGGGGGGTCCAGTGGAGGATCCGCTGCGGCAGTAGCTTCTGGAATGGTTCCCATTGCAGGTGGCAACGATGGAGGCGGCTCCATACGGATCCCTGCCGCTTTCACAGGTTTATTTGGTATGAAACCCACTAGGGGAAGAACACCGGTGGGACCTAAGAAAGGACGATCCTGGCAAGGTGCATCCGTCGATCATATACTAAGCAGAACAGTCAGGGATAGTGCAGCGATGCTGGATGAGACCCAAGGCCTTGAAAAGACAGCCGCTTTTCATATACCTGAGTTCACCGGCTCCTATTTACAATCAGTAAATACCCCTTTAGATAAAGGTCTTAAAATTGCCTTCTCATGCGAATCACCAATTGGCACAAAAGTGCATCCTCAATGCAAGGAAGCCGTTATAAACACAGTAAAATTACTAGAGGATATGGGATTTGCGATCGAAGAAAAACCCCCTCATATCGATGGAATGAAACTGGCCGGAAGCTATATGACCATGTACTTTGGAGAAGTGGCCGCACAAATAGTAAATGCAGAAATTATCACCGGAAGAAATATAAGCATGAAGGATGTAGAGCCTTCGACTTGGCTTCTGAACCAGCTTGGCAAAACCATTTCTGCAGGAGAGTTTGTACAAGCTTTGCAGGTGTGGGATGACTCTGCAAGAATTATGGAGGCCTTTCACGAGGATTATACTTTTTACATTACACCGACCACCGCTTTTCCTCCTTCTAAAATTGGAGAATTGAACCCTTCAACACTGGAAGTCTTTTTGATGAAGGTAGTAGGAGCAACTAATTCCGCTGGTTTATTGAAAAAAAGCGGCTTTGTTGATGAATTGGCTTCTAGAAGCCTTGAAAGGACCCCTTTCACTCAATTAGCCAACCTATCCGGCCAGCCAGCTATGTCACTGCCAATGCACACTACAGAAGAGGGCCTGCCTTGCGGTGTTCAAGTGATGGCTGCCCGGGGAAGAGAAGATCTGTTATTCAGGCTGGCCGGAGAGGTCGAAAAATGCAGCTTATGGAAAGACCTGAGTCCTCCACTGAATCCCTAAACGATCAGCCGGGACATTACACGCAACTTGTTTAAAGCTCATTTTTCCTACAATATTTTTATCTTATAACTTTAGGGTCGCCTCATACTTCTGCATCCAAAAAAGCAGCTGAGTAAATTCAGCTGCTTTCTTAGCATTCTTTATAAGGGAAAATCACTGTAAAAGCAGTTCCCTGCCCTTCCACACTGTCGATATGAAGTTCACCTCCATATTCCTTAAGAATCCTGTTGCAGATTGTCAAGCCAAGACCTGTTCCCGTTCCTTTAGTCGTGAAGAAGGGTTCGTTGATCTGTCCAATTAAACTTTTAGGTATCCCGCATCCCTCATCTGTTACAGCTGCTTTCACCCAGGCTTTTTCAACAGACATGGCAACAGACACACGTCCTCCCCCTTCCATTGATTCTATTGCATTCTTCATTATGTTGATGAAGACTTGCTTAATTTGCTGCTTATCACACAGGATAGCGATTTCCTGTACTTCAATAATGTTATGAATAACCACATTTTTTAATGTTGCTTGAGGTTCAAGGAGCGTAATTACTTCTTCAATCAGAGCAACTAGGTTATGCTGCGAGCGGATGATAGCCTGAGATTTGGAGAGTGAAAGCATCTCACCTGTGATTCTTTCTATCTTGTCTATTTCTTCTCTCATAATTTCGGCATACCTTTTGTTTTCCTCAGGAATTTTGTGCTCCAGCAGCTGCAAAAAACCTTTGATTGATGTTAGCGGATTACGGATTTCATGGGCAATGCCGGCGGACAGCTGTCCGGCAGTCAATAATTTTTCGTTTTTCACTATATGTTCATGCTGCTGTTTATTTTCTGTTATATCTCTCAAAATCACCTGCAGTGAAGGCTTGTTATCTATATTGAAGGGCATGACCACAGATTCAACGAACCTGCTGGTGCCATCAAGCCGAATAAATTCCCGCTCCACCCTTTCGGCGGGCACTTCTGGATGATCAATGACTCTTATTGTCCTTTGGAGGACATCCTCATGATCTCTCCGATGGATAAAATCAAGAACAGATCTGCCGATGATCTCGCTTTCATGCTCTGCTCCAAAAAGCTTCAGTCCAGCCTTATTAATATATTGGAAAATATTATCCGTAACCAAAGCAACAGTGTCAATAGAATTGTCAATCAGCGTTTGATAGTGCTTCTTTTGCATCAGGTACCTATGTTGGAGTGTACTGCTTTCGCTTGAATCCTTCACTATGATATAGTCCAGCTTTTCACCATTCACAGTGATTTTTGACACTACCGTTTCAATTTCCAGCACATTACCTCTCAACGTCAATATATTTTTCAGGGAACTGCTTTGAGGAACATCCCTTTTTAGCAAGGCCAATTCTTTTAATGTGTGCTGATAAGAAGTTTTGTGAGTGAAATCAATTACATGTTTCCCTCTTATATGCTCAAGATCCTCTGCTTCCAAAAGCCTCAGCGCATGTTTATTTGCAAATAGAAAGATTCCATCCCTGCCGAGAAGGACAGGAAACGGAGTAGCTTCCATTGCATTCATGACAGTTGTTTTCTGCTGTAATATCTGTTGATCATTTTGATTCATTTCCATAACACCCTGTCTTCTTTTCATATTATTCACAGTATACCATTTATTGCCTCAGGGCAGACCATGAATTGACAGTCAGTTCTAATTTGTTCAATGATCAGAATGAACGAACTTGATGTGCTCTCAAGATTGGGCTTTATAAATTTAATAGCTTGATTGTCTGCTCGCTCTCTTCAGGAGGGATAGGAGGCAGCAGTCAGAATTCCAAAATAGATATTCAAAAATGCCGGTGAATCACTCCCTCAATAGAGAAACAATATTTGCTGACTGCCCTCTTCTAAAAACGTTTCACCCATTCTCAAAAAACACCAGATAAACGACACTATTGTCGTTATAAGTGGAGGCACTCTAGGGCATACAAAACTAAGACAGAACAAAAGTTTTATTACTTTGATTACGGCTCAAGCAATTTCCAGCAGAGGTGATTGGTTAAGGATTGTAGCAATCATTATACCTGTTGGGTTAAAATGGAAACAACAACCATGCAGATATCTCTGAGTATACTAAGTCTTGCCTTGCCAATGGCTTTATTAGGACCAGTATCCGAAATTACGGCCGACAGGATGGATCGATAAACATTATGATCGCCTCTGATGTTTTAAGAGGATTTCTCATTCTCCTGCTGACTCTTGCAAACATTGTTTGGATGGTCTATGTAATATTTTTCTCTATGAGAATTTTTTTATCTTAAAAAGTTAAGAGAATTGGTGCAGGATGCAAAAATTAAGGGAGCGATGCCCTTCACTTCGATGAACGATTCGAGCACTAAAGTACTGAGACTGCTGGTCAGTGGTATAGTGGTATCTTCATTCGGTACCTACAATGTTTTTATATCGATTCAGCGACTTTTTTCCTTTCTGCCTTCCTGATTATTCTGTTGCCGTAAACGGCGGGAGATTCACATTACAAAATAGAGCAAAGCCAGCAGGCACCTTCTTTCAAAGAAGAGTTCAAGGCAGGATTCAATTTCATCAGGCAGTGCAGTTATCATATTTACGGTTTGTTTCTGTTAGGAGTCAGTTTATTGATCCCGCAGCTATCCGATTCTCAAATTATTGTGCTTTTTCGCAAACTGACAAATGTGTCACCCGATTTATTCGATTATGCCGTAACCGCATCTGGGTTAGGAATGCTCTATACCGGCATCTATTTTTAAAAAAGACTGTTTATAATGCTTACTTATATGTGTCTGGGTGTATGGGGAATTGGAAAAGGATTCGGGGTAATGGCAGGACTTATCTACTTTGATCTAGCCTATTCTATTGTCTGTATTCCAGCGCTTGCCTTGTTGGTGGAAATCTCTGCAGGGATTGTATTCACCCCTTTTCATGCGGCAGTACAAGAGAAAACGACTGTGCATATGATGGGGAGAGTCAGTTGTGTTATCACTAGCATAAGAACAACTGCTACGATCCTATTGCTGAAGTATTTAAGGTGGGTCTTGGGGCTAAAGGAAGAAAAATAGAGAGTAGTGGTGCCAGGCACAAATTAATCAATTTGTGCCTGGCACCACCCTACTGACTTCTATGAAATCCTTTTAAAATATTCAGCAGCATTTATTCTTTTCGAGTGTTCCGCAGCAAGGTGTATCTTCTTTGGATGGAGCCGCTTCTTCAATGATTATGCTGCAGCAATCTTTAGATTTACCACTTTTAGTCATCATTAACTTCTTAAGAATATTCATTTTTCCATCTCCTTAATCAACTTATTTTGATTTATACTTTAAATATATTCTTTGCTCTATCCGTTTGCAACTACTTAATCAAAAAAAGTTGATTTTTTACCTATATAGACAATTAGTTCTGAAAGAAACAATGATTGGGCATTGATTTTTGTAGATTACTTGGAGAAACGGAAACCAAATTCCCTCTCCATAGCCCTCGAGTGAAAATCAACTTGCCATCCTATGCTCGTTTATATAAATGTATTTTTACCATACTTCATTCCCTCTTTTACTGAAAAAAATAATAAATCAATTTTTTTGATTAAACCCATTGACTTATGTAAATTCTGGAATTATGATGAATACATCAAGTAAATTTGATAAAAGAAGGTGAGATTAGGATGAGTAGTCGTCAAGAAATGAAAGATACACCCAAGGTTGAAATGTTTGAAGCTTATGAACGGAAATTCAAAGCCCTGGCTGATAAGAAAAGGCTGCATATAATGAATATCCTTACAGAGAAAGGTGAAATGTGTGTGTGTGATCTTGCACCACTAGTGGAAATGACTCAATCCAAACTTTCATATCATCTCAAGATACTGCTTGATGCAAATGTAATCTTGAAAGAAACCAGGGGAACCTGGAGTTATTATCAGTTAAACCAACAAGAAATCAACCATTTACTATCTGAAGAACTTTGCTGTCTCTTTAGGAAAAACAGTTGTTAACTTTCACTAGCTGCTTTCTTTAGGCTCTTTTCGTACCTTTGCTGGCATGTAGTATAAATTCCGAAATGATGAGTACATCATCAGAATTTTCCGGATAAGCAAGAAAGAAAAGAGCTGATCGCCCGTTAAGAGAAAAAAAACCTGAGTATCAAGGAATAAATATTCCGGCTCATAAGTTTTTTTCAAAATGAATAATTACAAAAACATTTTTTTACTCAATTAATCAATATTTTTTGATTAATTAATCAATTTTTTTTGATATAAAGTAGCAGGAGGGTTCATTATGCTGACCGAAACCATCAAAAGTTTTGTATTTATCGCTTTGGAGCTGACACTGCTTTTCATTGTCATTTCCTTCTTCATCAGTTTATTTCAAGGGATCATCCCTTATGAGAAAATCGAAAGAAAGCTTTCAGGGAAAAACAAAATACTTGCTGCCCTTGCAGCGGTACTTTTCGCGTTCGTCACCCCTTTTTGTTCCTGTTCAACGATTCCTATTGTCGTCAATATGCTGAAGCGAAAAATGCCGTTCGGGATTGTGATGATTTTTTTATTCTCTTCTCCTGTTCTGGATCCGACCATCTTAACAATTATGGGTGTCCTCTTAGGCTGGAAAGTGACCATTCTATATATCCTGATTACTTCAGCTCTCTCAATCATCATTGGTTTTCTGCTTGAAAAACTCGGTTTCGAAAAATCTGTAAAGAATGTGGTTATGACTGGGTATAGAGCAGACGAAAAAAATTTAATTTCAAACTGGCTTTAACTGAAACAATAAGTTTAATGAGAAGTGTTCTTCCCTATTTGATTGCCGGAGCAGCGATCGGAGCAGTCATCCACGGTTTGGTACCAACGGAGTTCATTTCTAACCTGTTTGGGAGTGAGAATTGGTGGCTGATCCCTTTGGCGGCAGTACTAGGAATACCTTTATATATCCGTCTGTCCAGCATGATTCCAATCTCTCAGATACTCATCATGAAAGGAATGGCCCTCGGGCCGGTCATGGCGATGATGATCAGCTCAGCCGGTGCAAGTCTGCCAGAAATCATATTGCTAAGGTCCATCTTCAAAAAAGAATTAGTCTTTACATTTGTTCTCTCGGTTGTTGCCATGTCCACTATTTCAGGATTCATTTTTTACTGGATCTGATTAATAATCGCAGCTATATATGGCGTGAATCGCAACTCCCAAAAACCATGGAGGTGTAAAAATGACAATCAATCATTCAGGAACTTTAGGCAAAGATTATTTCATTTCATATCTAAAACTGGTTATGAATTCAAAAGGCTGTACTGCAGAGCAGGCAAAAGACACTGCGTTGAGACAATTTTTCAAAGGAGAACACCATATCTATGGCCAGGAAACATACAGCGCATTCTTAGAGGCTTATTCTTTCCTCACTAAAAGATAGAGGTTTGCCTCACTCTTATAAAGACAGTTTTCGAAAAAATCCCAAGTGCTGGATTTCCCCCTGGGTACTACCCTGACAACAAGAAAAAGAAGATTACTCCTGCCTGCTTGAATCTTTATAAGGGCACACTGCTGAATGGCAATGCAGAATGTTTTTAAACCACAACATAAATCTGCTGAAAACACTGCACAGGACTGAGAAATAAGTGAATTAAACTTTAAAAAGCTATATAAAAGGACGAAATCTAAAATGATTTCGCCCTTTCTTCCGCTGTTATTCTCTTTTACTCTTACCTTTAACGAATCGATAAGACAAATAAGCAATGTATAAAGGAACAGCCACATAAATCAAATATGGGAACTGCTCATATGTCCCTCTGTAAATGATAAATAATAAACCTGCAATGAATACGGTGATAATCGTACCGTATTTAGGCAGCGGGATGTCCTTTAAACTTGGAATGCGGACCCTGCTTACCATCAGGAAGCATAGGGCCGTGAATACAACAGTTGTTACTATGTTGGGTATAAGATGGCCGAAAAGAGTCAGCAGCGCCAAGATTCCTCCGGCTGCAGTAATAGGGACACCTATAAAATAACTCAGGCCCGTTTTATCTGAACTGATGTTGAACCTGGCCAGTCTGTAAGCACCGAACAAAGGAAACAATCCCGCCACAGCAAATCCCAGCATGCCGAATTGAAAAAAATATGTATAATACACTAAAAAGGAAGGCGCAACACCGAAAGTAACTATATCCGCCAAAGAATCCAGTTCCTTCCCCAGGACACTATCCGCTTTAAGCATTCTTGCCAGACGCCCATCCATGCTATCAAGCATCATGCCGATCAATATCAGAATCGCGGCATTTTTGAATTGTCCGTTAGCAGCAAAACCAATGGACAAAAATCCGCAATATAAATTACCCAAAGTAAACATGTTAGGAATGCTTTTCTTAAGTCGCATTTTGTATTTTTCACTCTCCGTAAGATTCTTTCTAATTTCTATCATTATACCATTAAAAATAACTCGCTCACCCTTTTCTTTTGATTTGGCTTTTTCAAATTGGGTCATTTATTATAGTAATAAGTATTTGATTTTTAACTGAACGGAGGAAAAGCATGGAAACAAAACAAGAGTTACTCGCTGCACTGGAAGAAACAAACCTTTGGATTGAAGACCAGAAAAAAGCATGGTTTTGGGAAAAGTGGACAAGACTCCCATTTAAGGTTCTTGATAAAATCACACCTGAATTCATTCATAAAAAAGTCGGAACTCTGCTTGATGAAATGGGCGGATACATTCAGAATGGCGGCAAATATTTAACATCGAAGAAAAGCATGTACAAGTACATCGAAAAAAAGACAGGAAGAACATTAACCAGTTTAGAGGAAATTGCAGCTCTTGAGCTTATTGAAATGGACAAGCTCAGCAAGGACCTTGCCGGATCCAGAAAAAAGGCTGCTGCCGTACAAGGAGCTACGACAGGTATAGGCGGGCTCTTCACTCTGACGATTGACATTCCCGCACTGCTGGGCATTTCATTGAAAACCCTTCAGGAAATCGCAGTCATCCACGGATATGATCCTGATGATAAAAAAGAAAGAATCTTCATGATTAAATGTTTGCAATTTGCTTCGGCAGACATCGTTGGAAAAAAAGCGATTCTCGACAATCTTGCCGCTTATTACGAGGGGGAAGTTTCAACCAATGAAGTCATGGCTCAACTACAAGGCTGGCGTGAAGTAGTATATACATACCGTGATCAATTCGGATGGAAAAAATTATTTCAAATGGTGCCAGTGGCTGGAATTATATTTGGTGCCTTCACTAACCGGGCGATGATCGCTGATATAGCAGAGGCCGGGAGTGTTCTCTACCGTAAAAGAAGGATAAAAGACAGGCTTCTATCAATAGAAGAAACAGGATAAAATTAATCCCCTCCCTGCTTCTAGGCAAGGCGGGGATTGGTTTGTCAATTCATCCATGAACCTCTCCGTGTCTCAGTTGGGACCGTTCAACCTGGATTGTTGTATGCTTAATATGAAATTCTTCCTCAAGAATATCGATCGCCTTTTGCAAAATCTTCTGGTCGTCTTCCTCATCTTCAATTAATATATGACAGCTTAGCGAGTTCATGCCCGAAGTTATTGTCCAAATATGGAGATCATGAACGTTTCGAATACCCGCAATGCTTTCCAATGTCACTCTTACTTTCTGCACGTCCATTCCTGAAGGAGCTCCTTCCATAAGGATATGGACTGTATGAGTAATGATGCCCCATGCACTTTTAAGGATCAGCAAGGCAACAAAAACACTTATGAGGGGATCAGCCCAATACCAGTCAAACCAAAGCATGATGGCGCCTGCTATTATGGCCCCTACTGAACCTAAGGCGTCTCCAAGGACATGCAGATAAGCGCTGCGCAAATTGACATTTTCTTTGACATCCCCTTTGTTAATCAATGCCCATGCACTCAAAAGATTTGCCAGCAAACCGATAAAAGCGATCACCATCATTGTTCCACTGGCTACAGCAGGGGGTTCCAGCAAGCGTCCATAAGCCTCATACACTATAAATCCCGCTATCAAGAAAAGAGTGGTTCCATTAAGTAAAGCAGCCAGAATCTCAAAACGATAGTATCCAAATGTTTTGGAAGAAGAAGCCGCCCTGCCCGCTATCCACATGGCTGCAAGACTTAATGCCAGTGAACTTGCATCACTCAGCATGTGTCCTGAATCCGATAATAAAGCCAGGCTGTTGGTAATCAATCCGCCGAAAAACTCCAGAACCATAATGCCGGTTGTGATAATTAATGCAATTAGAAGCCCTTTTTGGTTTCCTTCTCTTGTATGATCGTGTTCATGTCCATGCCCGTGTCCATGGTGATGATGCATGTTACTCCCTCCTAGTCATGAAGTGAATGATTGATAACCTGCTTCAGTATTTCTATTACATGATTATCATCATAAGTGTAATAGAACGACTGTCCTTCCCTTCTGGCTTTGACAAGTCTTTGGTTCTTCAAAAAAGATAATTGGTGAGAAACAGCCGATTGCGACAAACCAAGAACTTCGGCTATGTGCCCAACCGAACACTCTTCCTGTGTCAGAAGATAAAGTATCCGAACTCTCGTTGGGTCAGAAAGAGCCTTGAAGGTCCTGGAAACCTTTTCTACAGTTTCTTCTTTTAAAAACTCATGTTTCCCCTGCTCCATTTCGACTACCTCATTTTGTATATATTTTATTATATGAACAAATGCTCATATGTTGATACTTAAAGCATAACATTTTTTCATGAGTATGTAATGTATTCCTGCCTTGATAGGACTAAATAAAATTCCTGAAGTCTGGAAGTTATCTTACAGCCTCTATGAACTCGAAACTATTAGTTGAGACCCGATATATTATCGACCACACTGGCACCCGCCTTTTAGTTATCTAAAATCTTTTGAAAACAGAAAAAGGCGCCTGTTCGAAAACAGGCGCCTTTGATGCGTATTGAGGCGAGAGACCGTGCGCCACATCGCACGTTGCTTAGAAAGCTTGTCTGTCGGCTTACACAATTAGCTCATCGCTTAATAAATATAGCACGCTCCCCTGCCTTTATCAAGCTTTCTTTTCTAGGAAAATAATGACTTTAATCCAGAATGGGCAGTTTGATGGTAAAAATAGTGCCAGTCCCGTCACTGGATACTCTCATATCTCCGCCATGATTTTCAATGATTTTTTTGCTCACGGAAAGTCCAAGACCGGTTCCGTCATCTTTGGTTGTAAAGAAAGGATCAAATACATGAGATATCATGGAAGGCTTAATTCCTGAACCATTATCCTTAAAATGTATTTCCAGGTCGGTCCTTATTTTTATTACGTCTATTGCTATCTTCAACGGACCAGTGCTTGCCTGGAAAGAATTGCTGAACAGGTTGATGAAAACCTGAAGAAATTCTTCTTTATTTCCATTGATAAAGCATCCTTTAGCTTCGTCCGAAATAGTACATTCAAAGGCAATATTATATAACAATGCTTCGCTGTTAAGGAACTTGCTGATGTATTCAATCATGAAAGTTCCAATTTCCATTCTTTCTGAGGAGGTTTCCAGCGGTTTAGCAATTCTCAGGAAATCTGTGATAATCTTGTTCGCCCTGTCTATTTCAGGGATGAGCAATCCTTTTATCAAGGACCCGGTCTCTTTATCCGACTGCCCATGGATCAGCTGCAGGTAGCCCCGCACAGTGGTTAAGGGATTACGGATTTCATGAGCGATTCCAGCAGCAATTCTGCCGGCAAGGCCTCTTTTTTCCGCTTCTTTTACTCCATTTAAAAACTGGAAGGTTCCCACCACTCTGAGCAGTTCGCCATTAGAGTCCCTAATGATTTGCGTATTATTGATTCCGTAGTTTTTATCTAAAACTTCCCGATTGACGATCGGAACTTCCGTCCGGAGAGTTTCCAGAAGGTTTATCTTTGAGTCTGGGAGACCTAATAGGTCGCGGATATGACTTCCAATCACCTCATCCCGCTCTACCCCAAGATCGGCAGCTGCCTGTTTATTACAAAGTGTCACCATCCCGTTAGTATCGATAAAAACAATATGGTGATGCACCAAGTCCAGAATCGGAGTTAAGAAATATTCCATTTGGTCAAATGGGATATCGAGTGTAGAAGTGATGGAGGGAGTTTCCGTTTCGGCAATTCCCTCAATTAAAGAGATGGCCTCCTGATTCTTGATGATTTGTTTCCCCGAAGCAGGGTCGTTGTATGTAAAACTGAAGGGCAGCTTCTTTATCATCTCACGGTAAATCTCAACTTCTTTTTCAAGTTTGTCTGCTCTTTCCTTCAATTCTTCCAGATTATTCTTCATAACATCGTCCTTTAACTGCATTTGTGCCAAATAATTACATAATTCCATTATAGCTTTCTCTTAATATGTATGTAAACAATAGTCTATTATACAGTTTACCCTCTTAAAGCAATAAAAGGGACTGTCCCTTTTAATGCTTCTACATACAAAAGAGGCTGGGTCAAAACCTTATAAAAAGCTCTTTTCAAAAGAATGTGTCTGAGTATAAAGAAAGGATTTCCGCCTGCGATCAGGAACTGGCGGATAACCTAATCTAAAAAATAACATCTTCAAGGTAAGAGCCTAATAACAAAAATGAACCGCATGAGATCAAGTATGTAACCTTGATCTCATGCGGTTTTACTTTTGATGATTTCTACTTGCATCAATTAGTTTTCTACTTTTGTCCCAGCCTCTTTCATCTATTGTCCTTCTGTTTCACTTTGGCAAGCGCCGGTTTTCTCTTAAGAAGTTTAAACAGGACATAACTTACTGTTGTTGTCAGAAGCAAGCCGTTTATAACCCATTGTACATTATTAAAACCTTCTTTTAGAGCAGCCAGATTCCCAATACTTCCGAGATAAAACATGGTGATTGAAACTGGCAGCACCCCTAAGAACGTCAGCATTCCATACCTGGCGGGTTTGATACTGCAGAAGCCGCCAAGGTAAGCAATGTACCCCATTCCCAGAATCCTTCCCAATGTTATGGTCCAATCCCCATACTTTTCAGTCCAGCGGTCGAATTTTTGCTGCTTCTTTTTGGATAGCTTCCTGCGTATATCAGTCTCATATTTTATGCTTAGCCAATAGGGGATAAAGCTGACCATCACATAAAAAACACTGACAGCCAAACTATATAGAATAATCTCCAAGGGACTCGGCTGCAGAATATATCCATATATCAATATGAAGAGTGCTGCCGGAAAAGGTAATGAAACTGCTTCTATTAAAACACCCAGCAATAAGCCCCATATTCCAAGGCCAACAAGGAAATTCATTATCGGTTCAATAGTTTACACATCCTCTAATCATTCTATCTTCCTATGCAATCCTACTATACCCCTTCTGCTTGCTATAGAAACAGTTATTACCCATATGTAAGCTTTATGAAATCTTAACAAACACCTGCAGAAATACAGGCTATAATAAAATTGTCGATTTTTGGCGACTTCTAAATTCAACATACTTCTAGGTGGTATCATTTTGTTACATAAGAAACTTTCTGCCAATATACTAATAATTCTACTGTTAGCCCTTTGTTATCTTGGAATGCTATTAAATATTGAGCTATTCCGGGGAATTGATCTGGTGTTTGGATCGATATTTACTTTTATCCTCATCCGTTATTTTGGCACTGCAATTGGCTTTCTGTCAGCCTTCATAACCGGGGGTTACACCCTCTTGTTATGGGGAAACCCCTACGGGATGGTTTCCTTGCTATTGGAAGCTTTACTTATAGGATTTTTTTATCATAAATACCACAAAAGTTTAGTTTTTCTAGACAGCCTGTTTATCCTATTCATATCCTTTCCTCTCTCTTCATTTTTCAGTCGATATTTACTGGGTATGGATTGGCTGGAAACAAGCCTGATTATGATGAAACAAGGCATTAATATGCTTTTGAATGTTCTTATTGCAAATCTGATGATCATCATTATTGATTCTTTCAGAAGATCGCATGCAGTAAGGAAAGTCTCTTACCAGGAATTATTGTTCACTCTTTTGATGCTCTGTTTTCTGATTCCGGTTGTGATTGGGCTTGTTTTTCAAGGAAGGGCTGAAGTGAATGAAGTAAGATCGGAAATTCAGTCCAAAATCAAGCGCACAAGTACTGAATTAACTCTGAATTTCTACAACTTGTACAGCGTGTATACAAAGCCCTTGGAACGTATTTCAGAAACCATAGCAGAAAATATTAACAATGAGAGGAATACCATTACCCTGCCTGATGAATATCTTTCTGCACAATTTAGAGAAGCATCCCAAGCCGCACCGGGACTTTTAGGTATCTCTCTATTTCAAGGAGAGAAAGAAATTCATCATTATAGTTCAAATACAAAGAATTACTACTCAAACAACACCAATTTATTATCAGAAGAAAAGACAGCAGCTGCCGTTTTTTCTTCTATTAAATCTCCCTACGGGGCCGTGACAGAACCTTACGTTACACTGAATCAGCCAATTACCCTTAGTTCCAATCTTCTATGGGGCAATCTAGTGGGGATAATACCGGTATCAGCTCTTTCTGTTTTAACGAGTGAACTAAATGCCAGGGATTTAAATATAACAATAATCGATGAAAAAAAGAGAATTCTTTATTCAACTCAAAGTGAATTGAATCCAAATGAAGTTTTTGCAAGAAACAAGAAAGAAATAGACTTTGAACGTCCTGATGTTAATAGAATTGAAGAGCATATTTCTTCTTTGAACGAGTGGTCCCAACACTCTTACAGTTCAACTTCTTCTTTCAGTAAAAGTATTCCTTGGAGCACTCATATTTCCATACCAATTTCCGGGTATAAAAATCAATTATATGGAAAGTTAATTACTTTGATGATCTTTGCTTACATATTTGCCGCCATAGCTTTTATTATTTCCATTTCCATCAGTTACTGGCTGCAATTTTCCTTAAGGAAGATAGCCCTCTTGACCAACAATCTCCCTGAGAGAATTGCCAGGGATGAGAAAATCATCTGGCCCCAATTTTTAATTAAAGAAGTGTCTGAAGTAGTCGATAACTTCAGAATGACAGAAAATAAAATAAGGAACATGTTCCATGATATCGTGTCAGCCCAGGAAAACCTCACCTACATGGCTCACTTTGATCTCCTTACAGATGTATATAACCGCAATTATATAATTGAAAAGTTCCATCAGTTTACTGAAAAAGCAGCGGATAGGAAAATGGCGGTATTCTTCATTGATCTGGATCGTTTTAAAACCATAAATGATACACTGGGTCACCATACTGGGGATCGAGTCCTAAAAGAAGTAGCCCACAGATTAAAAAAAGTTTGTGACAAACAAGATATCATTGCCAGACAAGGCGGAGACGAGTTTATTATTTTCGTTCCATTTATAACTTCTGAGGCAGAGGCTGAAATAAAGGGTGCTAAGATCGTAAAGGCTCTCTCCAAAAGTTACAATTTCTTTGGAGAAACCTACCATATTACAGCCTCACTTGGCATCAGCGTTTATCCTGAAGATGGGGAGGAAATACAAACTCTCATTAAAAATGCAGACATGGCTATGTACTCAGCAAAGGAACAGGGCAAGAATAATTACCAATTTTATAATACTGATATCAGGAAGCAGGCAGTTTCAAAAGTCAGGATTGAAAATGAACTCCGGCGTGCAATTGAAAGAAATCAATTGGAACTATACTATCAGCCGCAAGTTGACCTGAAAACAAATAAAATTACTGGAGTTGAAGCTTTGCTCCGCTGGTTTCACCCTGATCTTGGAATGGTCTCTCCCGTCGACTTCATTCCTATAGCCGAAGAATCCGGCTTGATAATAGAAATTGGTGAGTGGGTCATTGAGAAAGCCTGCAGAGATGCTAAACTCTGGAAGAGAGCAGGTGCAGGAAAGCTAAATATAAGTGTGAACGTGTCCATGAAGCAATTTCTTCATGAAGACCTTATCAGGACCATTAAGCACCACTTACATGAGAATAAGTTAAATCCAACGAGCTTAAAATTGGAAATCACTGAAAGTGCGGCTATGTCACAACCCGATAAAACCATCAACAGGATGCTTCTTCTTAAAGATATGAACATCGACCTGGCACTTGACGACTTCGGGACTGGATATTCTTCTCTGCATCATTTAAAAAACCTCCCGGTCGATATATTGAAAATCGACCGGGGATTCATTGCTGATCTGGAAACAAACCAAAATGATACAGCGATCGTCAAAGCCCTTATACAAATGGCTCACAGTTTAGGGATGGAAGTAGTTGCTGAAGGTGTGGAAACTCTTGCACAACAGAATATTCTTGAAAGTATTGGCTGTGACACTCTCCAGGGTTATGTATTCAGCAAGCCGCTCCCTAACAAAGACCTTCTGACAAAACTGCTTCAATATAATCCAAACATGACAAATGGCTGATCCAAAATGTAATTTCTCTGACAGTATCAGTCTGTTCACGTATAGATAGTAGTTTTCGGAAAAGTGTTAAGGGGCAGATTTTTCTTTGAATGAAAGAGCAGGATTTTTCATTCCTTCTTATAGGATTTATTGGTGAAATGTTACGGTATCTAGCAAATTTATATTAAATAGCATTAAAGTTAACCACACAATCTTTATAAAGAACTGCATGCTCCCCTCGTTGACGAAACGAAGTCCTTTCACTATACTGAGTAAAGCAAATCTACAGGAACAGGATGAAAACAATGGACTTTGAAATTAAATACTTGTCCTTTTATGTTGTAGAAGTGGAAGGAAAAGGAGAAAATGCTGATAAGAGATTCAAGCATTTTCAAACACTGGATGAACAAGGTTACGAGAACAACCCTTTAAAAGAATTTCTCGATGGAGAATTAACTAAAATCGCCAAGCGAAAAGTAGACCGGCACAGCAAGTCAGAAGGAGCACCGACTAAGATAGGCCGATTTATCGTGGAACCAGGTCATGAATTGGATTCAAATCCGAACTATAATTTGTTTGACCGTGCCAGGAACCCTGAATCGATCGATGCCTTTAAGGAAGCCTCCCTTCAGTTCGTCAACGCTTACGTAGATGCAAGCGCAGTCAGAGGCGGAGTTTTCATCGTTGCTCTCGCAAAGCTGCGAAAATACTTTGATGATCCCTTTCTATTCCTTATGAAGTGTGATTTTGAACCAAAAGTGGCAAGAATCACAGATGAATCCACTTTGATTCATAATGTTGAAATGGCCATCACCACCAAAAATATGAAATCGATCCAATATCCTTTCATGCCTGAAGAAGGAATGATGGACGAAGCAGAATTGAAAATCCATCAAGCTTCCCACGCCAGGTACTTTGAAGACTTTTTAAAATTCGTGGAGTATGAAAAATCCATGCCGGAAATCGTGAGGACTCAGGTAATGGGAATGGTTCAGGAACACATAGAAGAATCCTACGAACCTGAAAGTGAAGAGAGAGTCGAATTCGAATCAGCTGTAGAGGCCTGGTCAGTCAGTCCGAAACGCGAACTTCAAGAGAGATTCACCACTGAACAGGTCGTAGAAGCCACTTCGCAAATAATTGAACAGTCCCCTGAAGTTGAATTAAAGATGAAACTGGATCATATTGATGTGAAAGCCATGCTTTCTGATTTCGGAGATACCATCCATATGGCAAAAGTGAATGGAAGATACATGCTGTTAATCGAGGGAGATTCTGTTCAATTTGAAAAAGGCGCCTCCCCTATCGAGTTTCTTAAGCCGGATGATCTGCAGGATGTGATTGACCGTATTCAAAAAAGAAGCGAATAACCACCTACTCTTAAGCAGGTTTAATAAAAACAAAAAGGTCAGCCGAATTCCTGAGGCCACTGAAAAAGTTCAACAAAAAGTTAAAAGGCAGAATCGTTTACTACAAAGAGCGATTCTGCCTTTTTCATATAAGGTTTTATGAAAGAGTGTTGATTTCCGTTCCAGGTGCACGACTCCGCGGGGCGGGCGCCCGGCCTCCTCGGCTTCATAAAAAGCGGAAACGGCCGATCAGTGACGTACAGATTTTAGGGCTCTCGCATGAGATTAAGGAATCACGAAGAGCGATAGCGATTCGATGATAACTTATCTATATAAAGTGGAAAGGCCCCCGCTCAGCGGCGTACGGACTGGACTGACTCCGCATGAGATAAAGGAAACACAACGAACACAGTGAGTTGATGTTGACTTATCGCAAGGAGGAGGCAGGGAAGTCAGCTAGCCGTTGGGGCCTTGCAGCTAGATTCGCAAGAAGAGAGACCGAAATCTGCTAGTCGCTGGCCGCTGGAACTGGATTTGCCTGCGGGGTTACGTTCCAGTGGGTGCGTAACCTTGGTCTCACCTGTCATTAAAAGTGGAAGCGCCTCGGTCAGCCCCGACAGGCAAATGTTCTCAAGAGAATAAAAGGCGGTCTTTCCTTTTATTCTCTTGAGGTTATTTGACCCCGAGGGGCTAGGCGCTGGAACTAGACGACCGCTAGTCCGCAGGAGATTGTGCACCTTCCACTCCAATCAACGTTGAGAAAAAGAATAGCCTCAACTAATTGAACCGTCAATATAGGTGGTTGTTTCCAATGATACTACATCAAACAATGATGTTCAGTAAGTATATGGATCTTTAAATATCCTAGTTCCTCA
The DNA here is from genome assembly GCF_003316765.1 of Bacillus sp. P14.5. Classification (GTDB taxonomy): domain Bacteria; phylum Bacillota; class Bacilli; order Bacillales; family Bacillaceae_B; genus Rossellomorea. The sequence continues at coordinate 204,722 of NZ_NIJF01000083.1, forward strand.
TAACAATATGCTTCCTAAAATACTAAATAGTCGACCTATCCTTTATTTTCAGAGAGCTAAAGGATAAATATTGTGGAGAAAAAAGCCGACTCTTTTTCCTTTATTTAGAGTCAGATTTTTCTTTATTAAACAAAGTGACATTCTAAAAATCACCAGATTTTCAGTGTTCTGTAATTCCTACGGCTGACTTTTTCTTTTCAAAATTCTTCACAATTAGAACGAATGGAATACTCTCGTTACCTTTTAACTTAATACTACGAGGAATAAACCCATAAATTACGTCCTTTGCAGTTCCTTTTCCTTTTCCTGACTTAATTCCCCAATGAACTACTCCTTACTGTTTACCTCTTAGAAAAAAATTCTTCAACTTTTCCTGCTATTCCTATTGAAAGGGCATATAATGAAAATTAGAATCTATGTGACCCGGGGGGATACTTTATGCTTACCGACATTAAGCTTAACGAAATAGAAGAATTACGGCTCCTTTGTGAAGAACATGACAACTGTAAGTTAAAACTCAATGAAGATATGCTCCGCTCACGCACCAGCCTGCTGGATGATTACTTCCATTATGAAGATGGAAAATTGACCGGTTATCTGGGGTTATATGGTTTTGGAAAAAGCTATGAACTATGCGGCATGGTTCACCCTCATTATCGCAAAAGGGGTATTTTTCAAAGTCTTTTCAACCAATCCATCTATTCCTTGAAAGAGAGAAAGATCAGCAAACTTCTCATTAATGCGCCAGGCTCATCTCAATCAGGAAAGTCTTTCATTGAAAACATTCCTGCAACTTATTCCTTCTCTGAATACCAGATGAGATGGCAGCCAAAGAAGATACTCAGCGGTAATACCGATATTAAATTGATTCCTGTTACAAAAGAGGACCTGCCTCTGATTCTAGACCTGGATAATTTATGCTTCAATGTAGAACGCGAGGATTCATTGGAGTTTATGCAAATGGTCAAAAATGATAATGAAAGCCATAGCTTCATGATTGAATACAAGGGTGATAAGGTCGGAAAAATCCATATCCAGCAGGAAAAGAACAAAAGTTACATATTCGGATTTGCTGTTCATCCCTCACATCAAGGAAAAGGTATCGGGAGCAGCGTACTGGAGAAAACGGTGAATAACGAAAGCTCTGCAGGCAGAGACATCTTTCTGGAAGTAGCGGCAAAGAATTCAAACGCATTAAAGTTATATGAAAAAGCAGGGTTTGTCTCCTATCAAGTTCAGGACTACTTTGCATATGAAGGTTTATAAGTAGAAGTAAAAAGGCTGTGTCAATTTCACAGCCTGAACCTGTAGACATGGTCCAAAATATGGACCATGTCTACAGGTTTTTTCTGTGTACACCTGAATAATTGGGTGTTTGGAAATGAAAAGTTGATTTCCGCTCCAGGCGAACGACTCCGCGGGGCGGGCGGTGAAGCGAAAGTAGAAGCGGCCGTTCAGCGACGTAAAGATTTTAGGGCTCTCGTATGAGATAAAGGAATCACGAAGAGCGACAGCGATTCGATGATGACTTATCTATATAAAGTGGAAAGGCCCCGCTCAGCGGCGTACGGACTGGACTGACTCCGCATGAGATAAAGGAAACACAACGAACACAGTGAGTTGATGTTGACTTATCTTATAAAGTGGAGAGGTCCCGCTTAGCCGCGTACAGATTGTAGGGCTCTCGTATGAGATAAAGGAATCACAACGAACAAAGTGAGTTGATGATGACTTATCGCAAGGAGAGAGACCGAAATCTGCTAGCCGTTGGGACCTCGGAACTGGATTCGCAAGGAGGAGGCAGGGAAGTTAGCTAGCCGTTGGGGCCTTGCAGCTAGATTCGTAAGAAGAGAGACCGAAATCTGCTAGTCGTTGGCCGCTGGAACTGGATGAGCCTCCTCGGGTGCGCCTGTTTAAAAAGTGTAAGCGCCCCGGGCAGCTCCGACAGGCAAATGTTCCGAAGAGAAAAAAAGGCGGTCTTTCCTTTTATTCTCTTCGGGTTATTTGACCCCGAGGAGCTGGGCGCTGCAACTGGATTGGGGGTTACGTTCCAGTGGGTACGTAACCTTGGTCTCACCTGTCCCGCTAGTCCGGCAGGAGCTCGTACGCCTTCTGCTCCAATCAACCCTTTGTAAACTAAGGCTGGGTTTTTTTGACACCAAAACCTTTGAAAAAATCTGTGTGGGATTCATTTTGTAATCAAAGCACGCTTCCAATCCATTGAAATGTAAAAACTGCCCGTTATTACGACGAAAATGCACTTCTAGTTAAAAACTAATTGATTTATAGACACCTTTCGCTGATTTACATAAACGAGTTTAAACATTCGAGGCACACTGAACTGAATAAAACACTTTACCCTTAGCAGAAAGAAACAACCGAAAGAGTTTTTGCTGATACGAAAACACGGTATGTGTGGGACGACGTTGAAAGGTCTAAAAAATACCAATGCAGGAGATGCTTACATTTCTGCCATGAAGCTTGAGACATCGATAAAACATGGCGAGGGTTATGCCCAGTTTAAACATCAACGATTTTTATTCAAAATTTTACAAACCCCACTCCACCTTTATGTTGGAGTGGGGTTTGTCTATGGTCTGAGAATGTGGACTTACACAGCCTTTTTACTCCCATCAACTCTTATCTCTATAAAAAACATGATACGACTTTATCTCATCATCTATCTCCAATACTCCGAATGAGTAGTAAGGCTGCTTTCGCTTATCCGTAGCTGAACCAGGGTTAAATAATAATGTGCCCTGTTCGAACCTCAGATATGGGATATGAGAATGACCGAAAATAATGATATCAGGTTTCTCATCGAATTCATCCAACACTCTTTTTTCTGTAGTTTTACCCCTACCATCCCCGTGTACGATCCCAATGGAAAATGAACCTGCCTTCAGGACCTGTTTTCGTGGAAATTGGCTTTTGATCTCCTGTGAATCTGTATTGCCATATACACCTTCAACTCTTCCGAATCTCTTTAACCTTTCATGCACATCAAGGCTGTTCCAATCTCCACCATGAATGATCAGGTCTGCGTTTTTCAATTCAGATATGAGGCGGTCTGGAAGCTCCTTCCCTTTATTCGGCATATGTGTGTCACTAATAACGACGATCCTCACGTTATCCCCCCTCTGGAGTTCATTAGTTATTTGTCCAGTTTAGCCCTCTCTATTTCGATTCTCTCTTGAGGTATAGGTGTAAAAAGAGATTCCCGGCCAGAAATTTCTGCCTTCACAGGAAGGCTGAAAGGTTTCCAGCGCCGTTGTTCTTTCAGCTCAAACTGACTATAAATCTTTTCAGCGGTAAATGGCAGAAAAGGAGAAAGCAGGACTGAGAGATTCAGGCTGAGATAGAGACAGCTTTCCAAGATGAACTTTGCTTGTCCCCTGTCTTCTTTTATGACTCTCCAAGGCTGCCCGTCATCGAAATACTTATTTCCCCATCGAATGATATCAAAGGCCCTTCTTGCTGCTTTCCTGCACTCGCCTTTTTCAAGCCATTCACCAGTTTCCTTGAAAACCGTTTCCAATTGATCGGTTACTTTAGGATCGACTTCTTTCATTACGGTTACATTCCCGAACTCTTTTTCATAAAACTTAACCGTTCTTTGAATGAAGTTTCCAAGCCCTCCCAGTAATTCACTGTTATGTTTAAAAACAAATTCCCTCCAAGAGAAATCAGCATCTCTTTTATCAGGATAATTCACACTGAAATAGTAGCGAAGAGAATCTGGATGGTAATCTTTCAATACATCCGGAAGCCAAACGGCCCAATCTTTACTCGTCGATATTTTTCTTTTTTCTAGTGTCACATATTCGCTAGAAACTATCCAATCAGGGAGACTTTCATTTTTAATCCCCTTCAAAACGGCCGGCCAGATGATGGTATGGAATGGAATATTATCTTTTCCATGAACGTAATAAGAAGTGGTGTCCCTATTCCAAAACTCTTTCCAATCACTTCCTGTTTCTTCAGCCCATTCTTTGGCCGCCGATAGATATCCGCTTACTGCTTCAATCCACACATAAATTTTCTTGTCCTCATATCCCTCGACCGGAACTGTTACACCGTTGCCTAAGTCCCTCGTTACCGCTCGGTCATGAAGCCCTTCTTTCAAGTAGCGCTGAGTTAAATTGTTTGCGTTTTCTCTCCATTTATCCCGGCTTTCATCTGCGTATTCCTTTAACTCACTCTGCAACTGTGATAAAGCAAGGTAGAAATGTGCAGTCTCCTTAAGAATAGGAGCTTTCAGGCAGAACTTGCAGTGCTTTTCATCTAATTCAGCAGGGTCCAGAATTCTTCCGCAAGCGTCACATTGATCTCCTCTTGCCCTTTCTCCGCAATCAGGACAATTTCCTTCAACAAAACGATCGGGTAAAAAGCGGTCACATTCCAAGCAGTAGGTTTCTTCTGTTGTTTTTTCATATAGAATATTATTGTCTATTAACTTTTTAAAAATGTTCCGGACTTCCCGGTGATGATAATCTGAATCTGTCCTGCTGTAAAAATCATAGCTGAAGCCGAGGTCCTGAAAGCAGCTCTGAAACTCTCGATGATATCTGTCAGCAATTTCACTAACCTGCAATCCTTCCTTATTCGCTCTGATTTCAATGGGAGTTCCATTACAGTCACTGCCCGAAACATACAGCACACTATCCCCTCTCAGCCGGTAATACCTAGCTAATATATCGCCGGGCAGCAATGCCGCCAAGTGTCCAATATGCAGGGATCCATTTGCATAAGGCCAAGCTCCTCCAATAAAAACGCTCATAACTGATTCCTCCTAAAGTGGTATGAAAACATAAAACCCCCCGTCCATAGATGTATAGACATCTAAGGACGAGGGGTCTGCTCGCGGTACCACCTTAGTTCACTGAAGACTCGCGCCGTCAGTCTCATCAAGTACGGAATGCAAAAAAAGAACATTCTTATACTGTGGCCATGATAACGGAAGCCAATTCCCGTTCCACCCTACACCACCTGGTTCGAATGGAATGCTCAGAGATCATCTTCAATCAACTTTCCCCCTGCTTCTTTTCAGCATCCGAAGCTCTCTGTTAAGGTTCCACATTGATTTACTCTTCTCTTCAACGCAACTAATTATTGTTTACTATATTATGAAATGCGGGAGAAAATTGCAAGTGTTTTTTTCAACCGCATCATTCTCAGCCTTTTTACCCCCTGCAATCTCTACAAGGAAAAACTTTAAGAGGCAGCAATAGAAAAGCTGTCAGCTCTGGAGCTGACAGCTTCTTTTTTAGTTATTCAGCATTTTCCTCTGTGTTTTCAACTGCGTTATTTTCAGTGTTAGTTCCTGTGTTGTTCTCTTCTCCATTATTGCTGCAACCTGCTGCAAAGCCTACTACTGTCAATGCTGTCAATACCATAAGTAACATTTTTTTCATTTTAATAGCCTCCTTTGGAATGTTGCATTGCGAATTACATGTTTATCTTACATGATTTTTTAATCCTGAAAAGGCATTTAACCTTTATTTAACAATCACTTATCAAGCCATTAACAATCCTTAAAAACCCTTTTACAATCCTGTCCTATTTAAGAGTTGACCCTTTTACATCCCAGAAGAACGGCTGCGGGGAATGGGTGATGTGGCTTAATGTATTCAAGAAAAAGCATCAAAAACAGCAGTAATAGAGGGAAAGTATTCTGATATTCACTTAAAAATCAGTTCCCTTTCCCCCCAAAAAACATTCCATTGTTTTTCTGAAATGAGTTCATTTTCTTCTTGAATCTTGCCAAAATGTTAAGACAAAAAAAGCACCATGAATTCTTTGGGGAATTCAAGTGCTTTTTATGTACTGTAGATTTTGAACCTCTAATGTAAATCCGGAACGATTAAGATAAGGGTGCTGATTTTCTATTAAAGATTGATCATCTTAGAGTCGCATACTGGCTCATAACCAATTTCCATATATATTTTGTTGGAAGTCGGATTATCTAAATCTGTGTACAAGGTACAGAATTGGTTGGTTTGAAGCAGTTTTTCACTCAGCTTGGCAACCACGGATCTTCCATATCCCTTTCGCCTGCAGTCTCTTGGCGTATATACGAAATTCACGGTGACTCCGTTATCCGTCTTTCTAGCCTGTCGAGCCATGGAAACCGGAACACCATCCACTTTCCAAAGAAAAACAGAGTCTTCCTCAACCATCTCGGCAGCGCGTTTTCTTGCATCCTCTTTTGGGATTGGTGTCTCTGGAGTATCTTCGGTGAAACCTTGAAGCCATTCTGTTACCAGCTCGATGTCTTTCTCATCAGCCAATTCCATCCTGCCTTGACTGATCTCTATGTCGTTGATGCTCTGCAGTTTATATATTCTCTGCCTCATATTCACTTCATAAGGCTTTTGAGTTTTTTCACTCCAAAATTCTGCCAGGGGTTCGACAGCCATGGTATTTCCTATGAAACCAGGAAGCCTTAAACTTTTCTCTTCAGTGTATTCCCACATAGCTTGCCCTATTGCAGCCACTTTGTCATAATCAAAGACCGTCACAATTAAATAGTGTGGCGGAGTTCTTACAAATACTGCATGGATGGTCTCGCCTTCTTTATAGACAGCCAAGAAAGGATCTTCGTACCGTCCTGTTCTAATTTGATCGAGCAACCCTAATGGCAGGTTGTTTTCTGCTTCTTCCCTTAACAGGAGGGGGCGTACAACTTCATCAAATTGATCTGCATCGGTATAAATAACTAAACTCATTTCCTTCACCTCTGCAGAACAATTCGACGTCCCGCCCTCAATTTCCTCCTGTAGCACTGTATAAAGGGAAATATCCACTTTCTGAGTTACTTAACTAAAGTATCCAAGAATTTTTTAAGTGTTGGGTTTCGTTTTTCTGCTTTCTGGTTCCCCTGCCCTGAAGTGAATTCTTTTGAAAATTCCTCTGAGGTTAATGACTTGGCAGTTTGAAGCCCTGATTTGGTTTTTCGGTTTCGTTTCGTCATGGTCATCATCTCTCCTTTCAATAATTAGTTTCCTCCCCCTTCGGTGCTTTCATTCAAGAGGAAACTGAAGATAATTTGGAAATTTTTATAGCCGATTGGCACATTATTCGTTATAATACTACACAATTCAGGAGGTGTATTTAGATGATCATTCGCGAACTCACTGCAGAAGATGCACAGAAATACTGGGACCTGCGTCTGGAAGCATTGATAAATAACGGAGAGGCATTTGCGGTTACATATGAAGAATCCACTTCCCGTTCCAACCCGGTTGAACGGGTAAGAAATAATCTAGTTTCATCAGGAAGCACTACGCTTGGTGCGTTTATAGATGGGAAACTGGCAGGCAATGTTACGATTTTATTCAACTCTCTTGAGAAAATGAAACATAAGGGTTCCATCGTGGCCATGTATGTTTCTCCTTCGTCAAGAAAACTGGGTATTGGAAGCGCCCTGTTATCTGAAGCTGAAAAAACAGCAAAACAATCAGGTGTTGAACGATTGCAATTGACCGTAGTGACAAGTAACTCTTCAGCTATTAAGCTGTATGAACGAGCTGGTTACAGTTCATATGGGGTCGAGAAACACGCTATGAAAGCTAATGGAGAATACCTAGATGAGATGTGGATGAGTAAGGAACTGCTCTAGCACTTCAAGTCCAGAACAAAAAAGAAGTGAGACAGTTTCTCACTTCTTTTTTGATAATCTTCATGCATTCTCTCAAGAGGGGGGCTCTTGTCACGTCAATGAGAATGATTTTCACTATCATTGTAGTCCATTTTTGGTAACCTGTCAACAAAGTAAATTATTCATCCTGCTTTTTTCAACATTTGGTTCAACGGCCTTCTGGCACTGCTCACATAAACCGCAGCTTTGTACAATAGAAAGCTGGTGAAAAAAATCACCAACGCAGCAAGCTCCAGGTTGATGTAATAACGTAAACCACTTCCAAAAAGGGATAGAGCAGTCTCCCCTTCAGGCGGACCATTAAGGAAAAAGTAGTTGCTTCCGAGAAGTTTATTGAGCAGGTATATTGGGAAGATCATTATATTCAGCATCAACATACCTTTCCAAATGGAGTTGAAGGGCAATGTATACTCCTTTGTTTTCAAAAGATAAACAGCCATTAATGGGATTGCCATATGATGCAGAAAAAACTTCAAAAAACGGTAATGAGGATAATCATAGATTAAATCCGGAGTGATCAAAGCTAAAATGGGAGGGATCAACCCTATATAGTAATAAAAGTAAAAACATTTTGATTTCGTTTCCAATAGAGAAATATTCCAAAAAACGTACTGAAAGAACAAAGCTGAAGGGGAAGAAAGAACCTTGCATCCCAAACACCATAAGTGACAGCCCATACCTGGTATGATATTTCAGAGGTTAATAAAATTAAAAGCAGAAGAACTCCTATCCAATTTGGCAGCTTGGCATTTTTTTGTAAAGTCATCCATAACATAAGCAGGAAGAATAGAAACAATACCACCATATGAGATAGGGAAAACAGTTGAAAGTCCGTCATTTCTCCTGGTATAAACATAAGGTCACCCTCCGTTTCTATATGTATATTTTACAGGGAAAGGGCACTTTCGTCCTCCAATACTCTACTATCTTAATAAAAAATTTACCTCTTCTCAATCTTTTTTCTGTAAATTCTAAATAATTTATCTTTTTAGACTTGCATAAAAAATATATTCCAACTCCCTAAATTGTGGTAAAATTCTAAATTAGAGAAATAGAATAAAAATTTGGGGGTACAATATGAAAGAAAAATTCAAAGCTTTTGGACTTCCTTTAGCAGTAATTTCGGTCTTAATAGGCATAGTTTTTTTTCAGCAGCTTCATACATTGACTGAACTGCCAGATGAGAATTGGAGCCGCTCCATACCTTTTGAAATGGAGACAGAGGAAAAACCGATCGTCTTCCAAAAAGAGAATGAAGTCTTCTACAGTGAAGAAGATAAGGTTCATCACTTCAGCGTAAATGATGGACTGGAAGTAAAGAATGAAGGCGATATCTCCTTTACAGTTCCACGCGGCTATTCTTTTTGGACTGACGGTGAACAATTTGTGACCTTGAGCCAGGGTGTCCTGAAGGTGAGTGGAGTAAGTGAGAAGATAATAGCTGAAGAGGTATCAGGTGTAGCCACACAGGAAGACAAGATCATATTCTGGCAAGAAAGTAATGTTTTCAACTTAGATCTCGAAACTTGGGAACCTATAGCTCTTCACAGCTTTACGAATGAAGTAGCAAATGTATTCTTTGGCAGTGATGGAGGGTATGTGATTGCCCAGCAGACAGATGATGTGAATGCAGACCTGTTCTATGTCACTGCAGACGATACAGTAAATGCAAACCCTTTCATGAAAGTTGCCAATAATAAGAATAACAAACTTGGAAATTTAGCCTATACTGTCCAAAATGGAGAAATCACTTTTCTCTATGATACTCAAATGAGATCACAGGGTGTCCTTTCATACAGTATGTATATGGCAAAAGCTCCATTAAGCGAACTTGGAAGTAATTCACTAAAACCAGAAACAGTAGAAATCATCAATGAAGCAAACGGAGCGAAACTTGAAACACCACGTTATGTGCAGTTCATGAAATCCACTGAAAACCCCACACTTCTCTTCACAGCAGAAGCTCAAGGTGTTGGAGCAGGTAATGCAGTCGCCCTTTATACTGGAACATATGATGGTTCATCTACCATACGTTCTTCATCGATTACAACTACTGATGGAATCTCCCACTTTCCTGTAGATGGATTTGGGGATTCGATTGTATGGCTGGATTATAAAGGAGGAAGTTACAGCCTGTACGGTGCTTCTCAATCACCAGAAGTGATGGCCGCAAGTACTGACCTTTCTTCCCGGTCATGGAAGGAAGCAGGCATAAATACCGTGTTGATGCTGGGGAGCAGCATGGTGACTATACTCGTTTCATTTTACTGGGTCTTGCCGTCACTCCTCTTATTGATTGTGCTTTACATGACCAAACCAAATATTTTCGAGAAGGAAGAAATCAATTGGGTAGAATATGTTTCAATCGCAATATTTGCAGCGATGCCATTTACTTTCATTGATAAAGCGATGAATGGCTACTTTTATGAAATTGCACCTTCTTATCTTACTTTTACAGGAAGCAGCTGGATTCTCCTGCTCATTATCACTGCAGTCTCTGCTGGTGTGTGGAAGTTAGGCCGAGACCCTGAGTGGGGAACATTCGGTGGGGCATTCTATTTCATAGGCGTTTATATCATGTTATATGTAACCAGTATCGGAACCTATGTCTTTAACCTTTTCTAGAGTATATTTTAAAAGAACACGGACTGGATGCCAGCCCGTGTTCTTTGTATTATGAAGATCAAAATGTGCTGATTTTCCTCCATGGCCTTCCACCTTTTATGAAAGTATACACGAGTATGGAGAAAGAGAGCCATACCCCGCCTGCTGAAAATCCTCCCAAAATATCACTCGGGTAATGGACCCCCAAATAAATTCTGCTTACACCAATTAGAAAAACTAACAGCATGAGTACCGCTGCGCCCAGTACTTTCGACCATGTATGATCATACAATCGGAATAAAGCAAAGGCAAGTGCTCCGTAAAAGATGAATGAGCTCATTGAATGGCCGCTTGGAAAGCTGTATCCTCCTTGTTCCACCAACGCCTCAATATCCGGCCTTTCCCTTTTAAAATATTCTTTAAGACCCCAGTTAAAGCCTCCTCCTATAGCAACTGTCAACAAGACATAAACAGCTAAAGAATACTTCTTAAAGACTATAAACAAAATGACAGCAATTGCGGTGAGAAAGGAAATCCATTCAATTCCTCCAAGGAAAGTGATTCCTTTCATGAATTCCGTAACACCTGGAGTCACGAACTTGCTCACCCCTGAGTATACAGCGGAATCGAAAGCTTCGATTTCCCTCTCCTGCCACTCCTCAACAATAGTGATAAAGCCGGCAGTCAATAAAGTGATGAGGCCAAGCCCTATGATGAATATAAATGTTTGCTTCCAATCGATTTGTCTTTTTCTCATTATCTCTCCCTTCACCTCTAGTACAGGTTATTGAGCTTTTACTTTCTTTGTGGTTCTTTTCTTTTTAGGAACTTTTGCAGCCGGAGCCTTTTGTGCTGCTTGTTCCTTTTCTGTTTTCGGCTTAGTATTGTCTATTGATGCCTGTAGGGCAGACATTAAATCTGTAACATTCGCAGCCGGCGCTTTCTCTTTAGGTGTAACAAATTTGTCCCCTGTCTGTTTGGATTGAATGAGATCCATCAATTTCTTACGGTAGTCATCTTCATACTTTTCTGGTTCAAACTCAGTGGACAACTGGTCAATCAGCATGATCGCTGTATCCAATTCCTTTTGCCCCACTTCATCTTCTGCAGGTACATTTGGAACATCACTTGTTTGCCGGACTTCATCTGGAAAATGGATGGTCTCCATCACCATCGTGTTTTGATAGATCCGCACTACGGCAAGCTGCTCCTTTGAACGCATTACGATTTTCGCGATTCCGACTTTGTTTGATTCGACTAATGCCTTTCTCAACAAACTGTATGCTTTCTTGCCTCCCTCATTTGGTGAAATAAAATAGCTGCGGTTAAAATAAATCGGGTCAATCTCTTCGATTTTTATAAAATCAACTATTTCAACTGCTTTTTCTTCACTATTGTCCCTTAACTCTTTTATTTCCTCATCTTCTATGACGACAAACTTCCCTTTTGCAATTTCATACCCTTTTACTATATCTTCGTATTCCAAATCCTTTTCACATACAGGACAAATCTTTTCATATTTGATTGGCGTGTGGCACTCTCGATGCAGCGACCGCATCTTAATATCCTTATCTTCAGTCGCAGCATGAAGCTTTATCGGGATGTTGACAAGACCAAAGCTGATACTTCCTTTCCATATTGTGTGCATGAGAATCCTCCAATTTCATTTGTCTTAGTGTTAATTTGGGGTATTCTGCTGTCAGGCTATCCTATAAAAGTTCTGGAAATACTTCTGAACAGACTGGGAAAGATATAGAATATCCTGTTAGTTTAGTGGTGATTGAAATGAAGCCTATGCTTCCTACATTATTTGAAGAAACACCTGTAAAAGGTAATTGGAACTATGAAGTGAAGTACGATGGATTCAGAGGGATACTGACCTTGCGTTCCGAAAAAGAAATAAGTCTGATCAGCAGAAACGGAAAGGAACTTCTTCCTCAGTTTCCTGAGATAAGAGATTTTTTTGCTGAGATACTCTCTGAGCGAACTCTGCCGCTTCCTATTGTACTGGATGGAGAAATCGTCTTATTGGAGAATGATTTCAAGAGTAATTTCAGCGGTGTTCAAACCAGGGGCAGAATGAAGTCAGCACAGAATATCGAAAAAGCAGCCGACCTAAACCCATGTACCTTTCTGGCATTTGATCTCTTGGAAATTGAGGGAATTAATTTCACAGGAAAACCATACCTTTCCAGAAAAAAGGCATTGAAGGATTTGTTTAAAAACGGAAACATCCCTCTAAAACCTGTTTTCGGCTCCTCTGCCAGGATACAAATGATTCCTGCCTATAATGACAGCAGTGAAGTCTTGAAAAATGTCAGGGATTTTGATGGAGAAGGATTGATTGCCAAAGATAGTGGAAGCTTGTGGGAAGAAGGCAGGAGGACGTCCACTTGGCGAAAAATGAAGAATTGGCGGAAAGCTTCCTGCTTCATTCTTTCTTATGACAGCAAGAATGGATATTATGATGTGGGTGTTTTTAATGAAGAAAAAATCATTTCAATCGGGTCATTCTATTTTGGAATCAGTCCTGAGGAAAAGCATGCGCTGAATTCAATTATCAAGGAAAATGCCTATAAATCCGAGAATGGGAAATCCTATGTGAATCCCGGCATCTGTGTGGAATTAAACTATCTTGAATGGTATGAGAACCAAATGAGAGAGCCTCACTTCCATCAATTTTTGTTTCATTACAAACCGGAAGAATGCACTTGGGAAAGATTAATGACGGATGAAGCGTCCCTTCCTGAAGTCGTTGAAATCACGCATCCGGATAAACCTCTGTGGGATTCACCCGCCATCGACAAACTCCAATATATCCGCTACTTAAGAAAAGTTTCTTCCAGGCTGTTATTCTTTCTTCGCCAACGGCCATTGACAGTAATAAGGCTTCCTCATGGAATGTTCGGGGAATCATTTTACCAAAAAAACTGTCCTGACTACGCTCCTGATTTTATAAAAACAATCAGGATTGATAATATCGACTATATCCTTTGCAATGATTTAGAAACCCTAATGTGGCTTGGCAATCAACTGGCCATTGAATTTCATATTCCGTTTCAAAAAGCAGAGTCGAGTTATGTAAATGAAATCGTCTTCGATCTTGACCCGCCTTCCAGGGACTATTTTCATCTGGCAGTTAAAGCAGCGCAGGAAATGAAAAAATTGTTTGACCAATTGAATCTGATAAGCTTCATTAAAACTTCTGGCAACAAAGGATTGCAGGTGTACATCCCCTTACCGGAGGGGTACTCATGGAGCGATACCCATCTGTTCACAGAATTCATAGCCGATTATTTAACAAACCAGTATCCCGCTGAGTTCACAACGGAAAGATTGAAGAAGAACCGAAACAATCGACTTTATGTTGATTATATCCAGCATGCGGAAGGCAAAACCATTATCTCCCCATATTCTCCAAGAGCCAACGAGGATGCACTTATTTCAGCTCCACTCTTTTGGGATGAATTAACTGAAGATTTGAAGCCTGAACAGTTCACAGTGAAAACCGTCTTAGAGAGGCTTAATAAGATGGGATGCCCTTTTGCAGGATACGAAGAAGCAAAAGAAAACAAAATATAAAAGACATACTCTCCTTTCTTAAAAGTAAAAGAGGGAAAGCGCATTGAAACTTCACCAAGTACAAACTTCTAGTCAGCAAAAGTGATGGTTGAGTGATTCGAACCCCAAAATAATGTCTATTGATTTCCACTCCAGGTGCGTGACTCCGCGGGGCGTGCGGTGAAGCAAAAGCGGAAGCGGCCGTTCAGCGACGTACAGATTTTAGGGCTCTCGCATTAGATAAGGAATCACGAAGAGCGATAGCGATTCGATGATGACTTATCTATATAAAGCGGAAAGGCCCCGCTCAGCGGCGTACGGACTGGACTGACTCCGCATAAGATAAAGGAAACACAACAAACGTAGTGAGTTGATGTTGACTTATCGCAAGGAGGAGGCAGGGAAGTCCGCTAGCCGTTGGGGCGTAGCAGCTAGATTAGCAAGGAGAGAGACCGAAATCTGCTAGTCGCTGGCCGCTAGAGCTGGATGAGCCTCCTCAGCTTCGCCTGCGGGGTTACGTTCCAGTGGGTACGTAACCTTGGTCTCACCTGTCACGCTAGTCCCGCAGGAGGTCACGCACCTTCCGTTCCCATCAAGAAAGTGTATAGGAAATTACGCCACAAATTTTGAAGAACAAAAAGTTCTGTCGTTTGCTATTAAGGGTACATTTTGCATTACCAATAGAGTAGCTTTACCAACAAGATTACAGTTAAATCAAAAAAAAGGAGTGTCAAAATCAATGCGATTTGGCACTCCTATTGATGCGTTATTGTTAATTTTGTACTCGAAATATAAGAACCCGATACATTATTATGCACCTGTCTTTGTTTTTGTATTTCTAAGCATTCAGAAACACACTTTTTTCTACGATTTCTTTTGCGTGATGCTGTAGTTCCGAATACCCTGCCTCTTCATCAAACAAGGTTTGATCCATTGTGATAAAGCTTTCAGGCTCTTTTACATCCACTTCAATGATGAATCGGCTCACATAAGTGGCGTTTCCGATGAGATCCATTGAGAATAGTTCCTCATTCTTATGGACGATGACTCTTACCTTGCCGCCGTTGTTATAAACATCCACTTCTTTTCCATACTCATTCAGCCCATCCAGACAAGTTACGAGCGTAGATGCCGACATTGCAGTTCCGCAGGCGTTCGTGAAACCGACACCTCTCTCAAAGGTTCTCACATAGATGCCCTCTTTGCCGAGATTCTGTACAAAGCTGACATTTACTCCATCAGGAAACAGATTATTAGGTCCATTGACTGTTTCCGAAATACACTTTTGTTCATTAGACAAAATATGTTGATTATCAACAATACTGATTAAATGAGGGTTCGGCACAGCAACTGCTGTAAAAGTCAAAGCATCAGAAATTTCCGGTATCTCTTCTGAAATCAGGGTTTCTTTCTCCATATTCATCGGTAAATGCTTTAATTCAAAAAGCACTGGGGAAATTTCAACCTTATAAGTTGGAATATCAGCGAAAATGGCCGGTTCTTTTGAAACTTTCAAGTCGGCTTTCATTGTTTCAATCGTGATTTCCTCTTTATTTTCCATTTCTGTTACATACCGCCCAACACACCTCAGGCCGTTTCCACACATGGAAGCTTCTGAACCATCTGCATTAAAGACTCTCATCTTTGCGTCACATTTATCACTCCGCAGAACAAAAAGAATACCATCGGCTCCCAGCCCCTTCTTGCGGTCACAAAGGGCAAGAGCTAAATTCTGGCGGTCCTTTTCAGTGAAATGATACGTTTCCGCAATTTCATCAATTAAGAGGAAATCATTCCCAGACCCATGACATTTTATTAAATTCAATTTCATATAAAACCTCCAAGGTGTATCGTTTTGAAGCGGGTATATTATTGCTCCACCTGACAATTTTATCTATTCACAATATATTTAGCTTGCCATATTAAAGCCCAATTCGCAATAGGCAGTAACCTAATTGGTAATATCCATTCATTGGGAAGCTCATTTAATTCAATAATAGGGCAAAACACGTTATCCTTAACAAGTATAACTAATAATCCAACAGGAGGAACAGTTAAATGAATGAGGAATTCAAGTTCTATTTCTCTGTAAAAAAAGTAGTTGTAATAGAAGATGCCCAGAATATTAAAGAAGTGCTTGTACATGCCAAAATAAAAAAAGGCAGAAATGTCTGCCTTGAAAATGAATTCCCTGTCAGGATAACAGAAATCGGCATCTTCCCTGTCCCAAAAGCAATAGCAGAAAGGGTTGAAGATCCAATCCTGCGCCGGATACTTCCTTTTGAGTTGAAAAGATATATTAAACCCCAGAAGAGGTTTCTCGAACCTGGAGACTATAGTTGATCGGCTTCTGCCAAACTTTCCGACTTCAAGTATTCCGCCCTCAAAAGCCCCTCTGCCCATTGACAGGACTGTAAGTAAAAGTGGTTGTACTCACTTTGAGACATAAGGGTATCCATTTCCATTCCGGCCGCTTTCTCCCAGTCTGCCTTCTCTATAGCCGTGACAAGGTCGAGCACCCTTTTCAAATTATTTTGCTTTCCTTTCAATGCGTCACATATTTCATCCTGCAGAGGCATGTCCTTTAACACTTTTTCTATCGGCTGTCCGATGATGTCTTCCATAAGGGAGAACATACCTGTTAAGAAATAACTGGATGGCTTTGCCTCATCTGACAACTTAGTTGAAACCAACTCACACATTTTCGCACGCGTAAGACAGAGTTTAATGACTTCATCTGATATCTGGACAGCGGAACCTGTCATGTCCCTGATTGCCAATACATATATCCACCGCTGGATTTCAATCAGACCCAATAAAATGATCGCCTGCCTGATTGAACTGATTTTGTGCTTGGGCCGGTACGCTGGTGAGTTAATGAGCTTGAGGAGTTTGTAGGAAAGTGAAATATCCTGCTCTATGAGCTCCGCTATCCTTTCCATATTGGGTTCGCTCAGTTCCAGGCTTTGTATAACTTCATAGTAAGAGTGAAAATAGACTGGAACATCATAGGTGCTTAAAATGACAGGCTTACTGAAGAAGAACCCTTGAAACAAAGAGTAACCTCGTTTCTTTGCTTCTTCAAAATCCTTCCGCGTCTCGACTTTCTCTGCCAAAAGCTTAATCTCCAATAGCCGGGCGATCAATTCGATCTCTTCCCTTTTAGCTTCCGATGTTGCCAGCATATCCACTTTTATATAGTCAGCCAGCTTCATCAGTTCTTTACAATAGGGATTGCTTTTGTCAAACACAAAGTCATCTAAAGCTATCTTGTAACCAAGCTGCTTAAGCTCCCGGCAGGTTTTTATGATTTCCGGTGATGGCTGGACAGTCTCCAATATCTCTACCACAATTTCCCGCGGCCTGAAGTAAGTGGGCACCTTCAGCTTCAGCAGGGTTTCCGTGAAATTGATAAAACAAGGCTTGCCCCCAGATAGCTGGTCGATTCCAATATTTAAAAAACTGTTGATGATGACATCAGCCGTCGCCCTGTCGCCGTTTATGTTAGGAAAGAAATTTTCCTGATTATTTCTATATAGCAACTCATAGGCAATTGCTTCCTCATTTTCATTGAAGATAGGCTGCCTCGCCACAAAAACTTCCATTCTCGTTCACTCCTACATGGTCTTAACAACCGATAAATGCAGTACAAAAATAACAGAAAAAAGGGTTATTTTTGAAGATTCCCACTACTAGAATACCAATAATAACTTTCCTCGTCCATCAAATTAAAGCTCTCACTTTACCACTTTAAAGCACTGGAGTTCCCAATTAACAAAAACAGCACCAAGAGCTGTGCAGCCCTGGTGCTGTTTTTGTTAATGGATTGAGTGGATAAGGAAATTGGCCAGAAACAATCCTGCTATTATATATAAAGGAAGCGATACATCTTTTGCCCTTCCATTTGCAACCTTAAGAATAGGATATAAAATAAATCCGATCGCAATTCCATCTGCAATACTATAAGTAAAAGGAATCATAGCAATAATGAAGATGGCCGGAAAAGCTTCAGTTAAATCTCTTAAATCCATATGCCGGATGTTCTGGATCATCAATCCGCCGATAATCATTAGTATCGGAGCAATCGCATGGTCCGGAATCCATTTCAAGTATGGAATGAATAAGGCAGAAGCAAGGAATAGCACTCCCGTTGTCAAAGAAGTCAGCCCTGTCCTGCCGCCTGCAGCTATAGCTGCGGCACTTTCCACTGTGGAAACCGTCGGACTCGTTCCAAATACCCCGCAAGTCGCTGCAGAGAAAGCATTGGACTGAAAAGCTTTTGGATACTTTTCAGGAGTGCCTGCCATATCCATATGGCCATGCACCAATCCGATATTTTCAAAAACCAATACCATTGTGATGGAAAATGCAGCAATCCAAAACGGAAGCTCCAGGATTTTCAGAAAGGACATTTGGCCGAAAACAGATGCATATTCCGATAAGCCCATCCCAGATTGACCTGTTTGCGGTTCTATCCCGAATAGAAACCCAAGCACTGTTCCAAAGCCAATGCTCCAAAGGAATCCGCCTTTGACATTCCTGAAAAACAGAAAAATCGTCACAAGGAAGGTCAGTATAGCCGCAATGACTTTAACGTCACTTATATCTCCCAAGCTGATCAAGGCAGTCGAGCCGCGCTCCACAATCCCGCCTTTTTCAAGACCGATCAGCAGCAGGAACATTCCAAGCCCCACGGTAATCGCTTCTTTAAGAGCTTTCGGAATCGCTTTTGATAAAATACTTGATAACTTCGTAAAAGCAACAACCATGAATAACAGTCCCGAAACAAAGACAGCCGCCAAGGCTTCCTGCCAAGTAAGCCCCATCGACTCCACCAATGTAAAGGTGAACATCGCGTTGATCCCCATCCCAGGTACAAGCAGTATCGGTGCATTGGCCCAGAATGCCATTACCAGGCATCCAAAGAAAGAAGCCAATATTGTGGCCATAACCGCACCTTCAAACGGCATTCCCGCCTCTGAAAGAATCATTGCATTGACAGCAATAATATAGACGATTGTAAAATAGCCGATTGCGCCTGCAGTCACCTCTTTTTTTACTGTTGTTCCATGTTGCTCTAAACGAAAAATACCTCCTGTTGTTTTCATAAATATCATGTCCTCACGACATAGCCCTCTCCCTACCCGCTTACCCAAAAAGGGAAGCCACAAGCATTAATTTTAGCAGATGTACGTACCTTTGCCAACATGTATATTTTTTTGTGCAGCAGCTCCAGAATGCGGTGTCTCTCAAACCGTCCACGAAGAACACTTAGCACCTAAAAATCTGCCGTTGATGGCTCTCACACAGATCACGAGGGATAGATACCTAGCAACTAAAATTCTGATGCTGGCGACTCTCAAACGACCCGGGAAGGACACCTAGCACCTAAAATTCAGCTCCTGGGGTCTCTCGCTCAGATCACTGGGGACACCAAACCATTTAAGGCATATACTTTGTACCACAAACAGTATTTTGTCTCTATGCATGAAAGAAAATGTTTTTCCATCTGATAATTCATAAGTGAATGAGAAGACATAAAAAATAAAAAAACGCAGACGGTTCAAAACCCTCTGCGTTTTCATATGGAAACCAGCACTTCAAAACGGCGTCGTACCGCTATAAATTATTGATTAATTTGGCGGATAAGATTAGCCATTTCAATCGCACTTACAGCAGCTTCCCAGCCTTTGTTTCCTGCTTTTGTTCCTGCCCGTTCAATTGCCTGCTCGATTGTATCCGTAGTCAGGACGCCGAAAATGACAGGCACTTCCTCTTGAAGGCCTACATTGGCTACACCTTTTGCCACTTCACCGCTTACATATTCAAAGTGCGCAGTCGCTCCACGGATAACGGTGCCCAAAGTAATGACAGCGTCATATTTTTTTGAGGCAGCCAGCTTCTTGGCGATGACCGGAATTTCAAATGCGCCGGGCACCCATGTCACTGTAATGTCAGCTTCATCGATTCCGTGTCTTTTCAGTGCATCTTCTGCTCCGCCAAGCAGCTTGCTTGTGATGAATTCATTAAAACGGGCAACTACGATTGCAACTTTTAATCCTGATCCTACTAAATTACCTTCATAAATTGTTTTCATTGTTTTTCCTCCTTAAAATTGAAGTAAGTGTCCTAACTTACTGTGTTTGGTTTTTAAGTATTTTTCATTTTCTGCTTTTGACGGCAGCTGGATGGCGACTCTTTCTTCAACCTCCAGCCCGTATCCTTTGATTCCCGTTATTTTTCGAGGGTTATTTGTCAGGAGCCTCATTTTTGATACTCCAAGGTCTTTCAATATTTGAGCTCCGATGCCATAATCCCGTAAATCCGCGGCAAACCCAAGTTTATGATTGGCCTCGACCGTATCCAATCCTTCTTCCTGAAGCTTGTAAGCTTTCATCTTGTTGACCAGGCCGATCCCCCTGCCTTCTTGACGCATGTAAAGCAATACTCCGCTGCCTTCTTTTTCGATTTGTGTGAGTGCTGCGTGAAGCTGCGGTCCACAGTCGCAGCGATTGGAACCAAATACGTCTCCAGTCAGGCATTCGGAGTGAACCCTTACCAGGACAGGTTTCTCAGGGTTGATTTCCCCTTTTATAAGTGCAACATGCTCCTGGCCTGTCAGCTTTTCCGTATAAGCGACTGCTTTGAAATCGCCGAACTCAGTTGGCATCTGTATTTCAACTTCTTTTTCCACCAGTTTTTCTTCTCTTCTTCTGTATGCAATCAAATCCTGGATGGTAATCATTTTCAGGTTGAATTTTTCTGCAATGGTCTTTAATTCCGGCACCCTCGCCATTGTTCCGTCCGGATTCATGATTTCACAGATGACACCCGCTTGTGTAGAACCGCAGAGTGCCGCAAGATCCACGGCAGCTTCCGTATGGCCGGCCCTTTTCAACACTCCGCCTTTTTTTGCTATCAGGGGGAATACATGGCCGGGACGTTTTAAATCACTTGGCTTTGCCTCTTCTTTTATCATTTCCAGAATGGTGGTTGACCGTTCGAATGCGCTGATTCCTGTGGTTGTATCGATATGGTCCACACTGATGGTAAACGCTGTTCCATATGGATCTGTATTCTGGTCAGTCATAGGGTTCAGTTGCAGCTGTGAAGCTTTTTCCGCAGTTATGGGAGTGCAAATCAAGCCCCTTCCCTCAGCTGCCATGAAATTTATGACTTCGGGGGTGGCCATTTCTGCAAGAGAAACAAAATCACCTTCATTTTCCCGGTCTTCATCATCTATAACAATGATGACTTTCCCCGCTTTTAAATCTTCCAATGCTTCCTGGATTGTATTGAACATTTAGTCCGCCTCCTTATCAACCACTTTTTCAGTCCATGAAGCCATGCTGTGTAAGGAAATCAGTCCCGATATCCTTGTTGCCCGGCTTGGCGGTTTTTCCGCCATTCATGAATTGATAAATATATTTCGCCATCATATCACACTCAAGGTTGACAGTATCCCCGGGCTTTTTGCTGCCGAGAATGGTATCATGCCTTGTCTGAGGGATCAGTGACACTGTTATCGAATTCTTTCCAAGCTCGAACACAGTCAGGGAGGTGCCATCGAGGCAGACCGAGCCCCTGTCAATGAAGTAACGCATTAATTCTTCGGGGATTTCTATCGTGATGTAAAGAGCATTCTCAACAAACTGAGTTGACACGATAGTCCCCGTTCCATCCACATGGCCCGTAACAAAGTGTCCTCCGAACCGTCCATTTGCCGCCATCGCTCTTTCAAGGTTCACAAATGCTCCTGCACCAAGAAGTTTTAGTGAAGTGTTCTCAAAAGTCTCGGGCATCACATCAATAGTGAATGAACGGCTGCTGAAGGAAGTCACAGTCAGACAGGTACCGTTGACCGAAATGCTGTCCCCGAGTTTCACATCTTCCAGTACTTTTTTTGCTGAGATGGAAAGCATCATGGAAGCAGACGATTTACTGATCTTTTCAATCGTACCGATCTCTTCAATTATTCCGGTGAACATCAGGCTCACTCCTTCCTTAATGGCTTGGCAATTATTTTCAGGTCGCTCCCGATTTTTTCTACAGAAGAAAACTCCAGTTCTTCACCTTCTGAGATGAGGCGGAACCCTTCCCCGCCAAAGTTCGGAAAGGCATTAGAGCCGCCAACCAGTTTCGGTGCCATATAAATGACCACCTCTTGGTAAGCCTTTTCTTTTAAAAAAGAAAAATGTACAGCAGACCCGCCTTCAACAAAGAGAGAAGTAACCCTCAGTTCACCCAGTCTTTTTAAAACAAGGTCAATTGAAAGGCTGGGGGAATCCAGTTGTTCAATTGTGACTCCTTTTTCCAGCAGGTATTTTTTCTTTTCGAATGAGGCATTACTTCCACAGAAAATAATCGTTTCTGCATCTTGCACGTCTAAAATTTTGCTTTCAATCGGAATTCTTAAATTGGTATCCAATATTACTCGAACGGGATTTTTTCCACCTCGGGGCAATCGGGTGGTGAGAAGGGGGTTATCTTGTATGACGGTATTTACTCCAACTAAAATGGCATCATGATTATGCCGGTACTTATGTACATCCAGCCTGGATTCTTCAGAAGTGATCCATTTGCTGTCTCCAGTATAGGAGGCTGTTTTCCCGTCAAGTGTCACCGCTGACTTCAGCGTGACATAAGGAGTTTGGTTCTGGATAAAATGAAAGAAATGCTCGTTCAAATCCAAAGCCTCTTCTTCACATATACCTGTCCTGACTTGTATCCCGGCTCTTTCAAGGATCTCTATACCTTTGCCGGCGACCAGTGGATTGGGGTCCACGCTTGCTATAAAAACTCTTTTTAATTTATTTTCAACGATAAGGTTTGCACACGGAGGGGTTTTTCCTGTATGCGCACAGGGCTCCAAAGTGACATAAATATCTGCACCCACGGCTTTTGCACCAGCCTGCCTAATGGCATGAACTTCTGCGTGGGGTTCTCCAGCTTTCAAGTGGGCACCCATCCCGACAATTTCACCATTTTTCACGACTACGGCACCGACTGCTGGATTAGGCGAGGTCTGTCCCTTACCAGCTTTAGCGAGTGACAATGCTAACTCCATATATTCTCTTTCCTGCAAGGATGATATCCTCCTTCTTTAGACAATATATCCCCAAACATATTGCCGGTAAATAAAAAACCCTGAGTGGTTGGAGCACTCAGGGAGATTGTTATCATACTTAAATAAGCGTATAAAAATTAAATTTTTACGCGCTTCTTCCTTCTCCCATCCAGACTTTCACTGTCGGCCTTGGAGTTTCACCAAATCCACCGCCATTTGCTAAAATGACGGGTCACGGACTAAGAACATTTTCGTTCATCACCGCCGGTAGGGAATTTCACCCTGCCCCGAAGGAATTCTATTCGATTGAGTTTACTATACCATAATAATAAAACAGTTGCATCACAGAATGCCTGAATGTTCACACGTTGTAATAATGTATTCAGCTGACTGTGGATGGCACATTAACCATTTTATATACCGGTAAGATTGTGGACAGTAAGCAGTGATTAGAGCTTTAGAGGCAATGTGGTTTTATTTTCGCAGGACCTTCGAGAACTCACTTGAGCAGTCCTTGGAGGCTTGTTGGTCTCTGAGAGCTCAATTGATAGACACCTAATGATCTGTTCTCGTATTCTGTTGTCTCTGAGATTCCAAGAAGGAACTTCAAAAGGCTTAATTCCTCTTTTTGTTCCAGATACCAAGCATCTGGGACCTTGTTTCTTCTTTATGGTAATTCACGGCAGCCTCTCGCTAAATAATGTAGTAATCCTCCATGAACAGCACCACAAAAAGGATGCACCTTACCTTGTCGACATCATCCACTTCTTCAAAATGCAGAATTATACTGGAAGGATCAAATAACTTCTGTATTTCCGCAGGCATACGCCCTCGAATTATCGAGCACACCTTTTTTTCATTTACGGTTAGAATCCAGCCTTCCCCTCTTCTGGAAATGGCAGCCGTATTTCCCCTAGAATCTTTCCAGCCCGCATATGTTCTATCAAGCTTCCTATAATCAACGAGACGATCGAGTGCTACTATGTCATTGCCTCTTTTCATAGCAGCCTGGTGATCATTCATCTTTACTATCCACCTGCTATTGGTACAAGAAGCGCTGCCTTTCATAATTCCATCAAACCCAAAGAAACTATAAGATTTGTCTTTTTTGGTTACAACCAGGCTGCCGCTTTTTCCATTGGCTGGAGTCTGAAGTGCGGCCATGGAACGTCCTACTTCCCTGTCATATATCAAGTACATAAAAATGAAGAATATGCCTGTTAAAAGCATAATGAAATAAAAAAGAATATGCAGACCCGGAATGAGCAAGCTAAGCAGCACAGCCAGAAGCAGCGTTGCTGTTGCTCTTTTAAAATAATGAAGGCTTATCTTTTTATAAAAAAGAGTTATATTCATCCCCTAGTCACTCCTTAAGAGAGTTCTTTTCATAGTATGAAAATGCTAGAGAAAAAAGAACAACTGAAAAATGTAAGCCTAATAGATAGAATTCATGTTAAAATATTCTAAAAAAAGGGGTGACGAAGGTTGATTTATAGAAGGAAAACGTATTTTGTTCATACTTCAATAGCAGAAGAGTTCAATGATCACTTCAATAAAACCCTTCTCCCGGCTCAAATAAGGTATGGAGCCCGCCTTGTCGGCAGATGGCAAGTAAAAAAGACCGGGATACTTTTGAAATTTTTGCTATATGGGAATATGACAGCCTAACAATCTACAAGACCATTGAAAATAAGGTTAAAAGTGATAAAGAGCATGTGGAGCGGGTACAGAATTGGTATAAAAGAATGGGAGGAAGAGAAAATCTTAAGAAGGTATTCTTTTCCATTGACCAGGATTTTATGGAATCCACAGTACTAAGAGAGAAAACAATTTTACATTAAAATGATAATAGGGGACAAAAAAGGCAGAAACGATTCAATTTAGAAATCGATTCTGCCTTTTAATATTAGGCTGTTTTCTCAAAGAATGTGTCTTTATTAAATGAAATGGATTTCCGCTCCAGGCGTACGACTCCGCGGGGCGGGCGGTGAGCCTCCTCGGCTGCGCCTGTTTAAAAAGTGTAAGCGCCCCGGGCAGCTCCGACAGGCAAATGTTCCGAAGAGAAAAAAAGGCGGTCTTTCCTTTTATTCTCTTCGGGTTATTTGACCCCGAGGAGCTGGGCGCTGCAACTGGATTGGGGGTCTCACCTGTCCAGCTAGTCCCGCAGGAGATCGTACACCTGCAGCGAAGATCCTCTTAACTAAAGGGTATGAAGGTAAAACCAGCCGGGAACACCAGTTGCTTCTAAAAATATCCAATAAAATAAAATGCTTTATTAGGAGCCTCCCCAGATAATCAGGTATATCTCTCTAAATTGGGGAGTAGCTATTCTTCTTGCTCTTCAGGATGGCGTTATTTTATATGAAATAGCAACAAAGTTTACGAATAGAGCCAAAATAAAGCAGAAACCGATTCGCTAAATAAATCTACTCTGCCCTGTTCTATTAAATGCGCCTATGTAACCTATCCTAATGTCACAAGTTGAGATTGTACATCCTTCCATGTCATAAGGTCTTCAAACTTGTTTCGGGCATCTGTATATCCCTGATTGTACAGCTCCTCAAGCTTCCTTGGATTCCGCTCAATTCTTCCTACCTTCAACGGAGTTTCAGGACGAATGATGAAAACATTGCCCCTGGCTTCTTCCTCTTCAAGATATTTGACAGTTTGATTATACAGCTTATAACGGTTTATCATCGCTTCTCTTAACCCAGGATACTGAGGATATTTTCTTTTAAGGAGATAATTAAACTTGGAAGGGCTTTTTTCATAACCTTTATTCCTTGTCAAGATAACAACATTCTTCTTAAATCCATCCTCTTCAGCTTTCCTTAATGGAATAGGGTCGCTGATTCCCCCATCAAGTAAATGGCGTGATTGAAATTCAACTACCGGCGCTACGAATGGAAGCGAACTGGATGCGCGAATCGGCGTCAGTACATCTTCACCGTAATCACGCCTATAATGATAGACCGGTTCCCCGGTATGGCAGTCGGTTGTCCCGATTACAAATTGAGATTTGCTGTTTTGAAAGGCTTCATAGTCATAAGGTACAATTTTATTAGGAATCTCATTAAATACAAAATCCATGCCAAACAGTTCTCTCTTTTTGAAATAGTTTCTCCAGGAGAGGTAATCAGGATTTCCAGCAAACCCGATATTCACTTTTTTGTTTCTTCCTTTTTGTTTGGACAGATAAGAAGCGGCAATACAAGCTCCAGCTGAAACCCCTATCACGTATGGAAACTCGACTTCATTTTCCAAAAGATATTCCAGGACTCCTGCTGTATATACCCCTCTCATCCCTCCGCCTTCTAAAACAAGTCCAGTCTGATCGAAAAGCATCAATCTGTCACCTCTTCATCAATAATACTTCACTAAATATAATTGCACTTCGCACATCTCCCAATTATTGTCTCACAAAAACAAATGGAAGTGTATTAATCGGCTTCCCTTTAAGATCGACTTAAAGGGATAAGAGCAGCACCGCATTCTTTTTCATAGTATTCAATAGGACCTGCTTCTCCTAAAACGATATAGGCATATCTCTTTTCCTTCATATCCTGCAGCGCTTCATGAAGAAGCCGGCTGCCCACTCTGCTGTTTCTTTCGTCTTTTAACACACCCATTGGCCCATATATTCCTTTCTGTCCGCGATACACATCATAGGAAGAAAATCCGATAAGCGATACCCCGTCCCACGCCAGAAAAATTGGTATCTCTTTTTGTAAGAACCCGTTATGGATCGACTCTGTCCATGATCCGCCAAAGTTTTCCTCCACAAACTTTAAAACGGCTTGTTGATCTTTTTTTCCCGCTCTTTCAATGACTGCCTGACCGCTTTTGAATTCTTTCTTAGAATATGTGTTCATGGATACAAGCAAATCACGGGCAGTCGTTACAGCCGCTTTTATTCTTTCATGTGGAAGCTCCTTAAGGAATCGGCGTTCATCTT
Source organism: Bacillus sp. P14.5 (assembly GCF_003316765.1). GTDB lineage: Bacteria > Bacillota > Bacilli > Bacillales > Bacillaceae_B > Rossellomorea. Next base: position 231,569 of record NZ_NIJF01000083.1, read on the forward strand.
CAGACCATAATTGGTAGAATGCCTTGATGACATGTCCTTCATTCAAATACTGCTGATTGTAATTATTCATGATTTCGAGTGCCCTCTTCCAGACCTGCTCAGTTCGCTTTGAAATACTTGTTGAAAAGTCTTTATGTGTCAGGCTCATCTCTTCTTTTGCCCTTTTGAGAACGAGTAAATCATGTATCTCTTCTTCTACGAGGAGATACATTTCGAGAAGTGTTCCCTTTTTCACAAGAGCTGCACCAAGAAACAGGTCCAAGGGTTCCACCGGTCCCTCGCTGATTGTCTCCGCATAGCTAATTAAACTTTTTACCTTATTGGTAAGAAAATACGCTTCCATGTCCTCTCCCCCTATAACAAAAGACCGATTCTTTAACAGAACCGGCCAGGATTTCTTTACTATATTCTACTTAAGTTCTTGATTTTCCTATGCTAATTCCCTTTTTTTGAAAAGAAATGGTGCGGCCGCCATTATAAGAATAATAATTACGAATGTGGCAATTAAGGTCATCGTCAAATCAGTGGGCCAATTTCCCTTTCCAAGAATTTCAGTTAAATAGGAAGTAATTTGCGAAGGAAACCATTTTAATTGGTTTGAAAGCACGCTGGAGAGAAATGTAATGAAAATCGATACTCCAATAGTCGAGAAAGCTGCCAAACCAGGTGAAGCTGTGAGGCTGCTGAAAAAGATTGTCAACGTTACAATGAAGGACAACCAAAATCCATAAGCCAGTAATGTTCTAATGAAATCAGACACCGCAATTCCATCAAATAATATATTGATATAGTACCAGCCGGAAACCATCCCCATTACATAGGAAACCCAGACAAGAATCATAGCAGCTGTCCATTTAGACAATAAATAGCTAAAATATGATACCGGTTTAACCAGCACAAGAGAGGCGCTTCCATTCTTTCTTTCTCCTGCCACAGTACCCATGAAACCCAGAACTATAATCAAAACGCCCAACGTGCTGTACTGACTGATCACTGCCAGAAGTACTTCTTGGGAGGATGGAGGCGGAATTTCAATCACTGCCCCTTCCGGAAGGTTTCCCACCGCATCCAAAATATCAGGCATATAAAAGGCTGTCAATGGCTCTGTGATCCCAAATAAGATGAAAACGATCGGCATCCAAATCCATTTTAAATTCCTCCTTGATTCAAGCAATTCTTTTCTAAGGAGAACGAAGAATTGTTTCATCACTTCACCACCTTCATGAATATATCTTCCAGGCTGCTCTCGCTTGTTTCGAATCTTATGAGTGGAATAGCATGCTGAACGGCAATCTCCAGCACCTCATTTCTCGCCTTACTGACATCTGAAACTTTAAAATGGACAGTGCCGCCATTTATTGTATGTTCCTGGATAAATGGACTGCCTGTGAAATACTTGATGAATTGATCGGCTGATTCTTCAAACTGTAGTGCAAGCACTGCCTCTTTATATCTCTCTTTAATCTCCAGTAAGGTTCCACCCTCCACTAGATTACCTTGATGGAGAAACAGGACATCATCACAGATTTCTTCTGCATCATTTAATATATGGGTGGAAAACAGGATGGTCGTTTCTTTTTTCAACCTTCCCATTAATTCCAGTACTTCTCTTCTTCCAAATGGATCCAGAGCTGACACAGGTTCATCGAGCATGAGCAATTGGGGTTTATGGATTAGTGCCTGCGCTATGCCCAGCCTTTGTTTCATTCCGCCGGAAAACTCTCCTATCTTCCGCGTTTTTGAGTCAGAGAGACCGACCAGATCAAGAAGATTACCGGTGCGTTTTTGAGCTTCTTTCTTGCTGATTCCAGCAATTTCACCAGAGAATATCATGTACTCCTCCCCTGACATCCAGTCAAAGAAGGATGGGTACTGCGGCAGATATCCGATTAACGAACGGAGATCCTTAGTTTCCGGCAGAAGGTCCGACTGCACACTTCCTGAGCTGGGAGTTATGAGTCCCGCGAGCATTTGAATCGTCGTTGTTTTTCCTGCCCCATTCGGTCCAAGAAGTGCCGTGCACTTTCCTTCTTCCAATTGAAAGGTCACTTTGTCCACTGCAAGCTTTTCTTTATATTCTTTTCTTAATTCCTTAACAGCAATGACATTCATCCATTTTGTCTCCTTCCAATGACAAAGTAGATAATGGGACCAATAATGTTGATGAATAATATGATCAATACCCAGAGCCATTTCGGTCCATTGGTATTCTTGATTCTAATTAAATCCACAAGGGCCGTTACCATTAAAATAAGCTGGATGATCAGCAAAGGAGCAACCAATCCCCAGTTGATTGAGTCTATAACTTCCTGTAGTTCTGCCATCTATATTCCTCCTCATTATTTCATTTTGTTTTCTCGATGATAATACGAAGAAGGGGGAAAATCGTTCACTAATCTTTAAGTTTTTTTTGAAGAAATCTTTGGTTCCTCGTAAAGTATCAGTTGCTTAATATTAGAAAAGCCGTCTGCACTTTTGCGCAGACGGCTTTACTTTCACAATGGCTCTATTCGTAAACTTTGTTGCTATTTTATATAAATACGTAAGATAACACTATTTTCCATTGAAAATATTCGGGTAAGTTAGAAGGAGAGCTGCCCGGTTAGAGAGATAGGAGTCCTAGTAAAGCAGTTTATTTTATCGTTAGGTAAGAGGATTGGAGCGGAAGGCGTTCGACCTCCTGCGGGACTAGCGGGACAGGTGAGACCCCAAATCCAGTTGCAGCGCCCAGTCCCTCGGGGTCAAATAACCCAAAGCGAATAAAAGGAAAGACCGTCTTTTTTCGCTTTGGAACATTTGCCTGTCGGTACTGAGCAGGGCGCTTCCACTTTTTATACAGGCGCAGCCGAGGAGGCTCGCCGCCCGCCCCGCGGAGTCGTACGCCTGGAGCGGAAATCCATTCTTTTTGGACAGCCACAATCTTTGCAAAAAGAGCCTTCACAATTAATCATGCTAACTTGCTCAATCCTATTCCTTATAAGATTCGGAAAATGGCTGGAATTCGATAGTATTCTCCCTCGTAAGCCTTGATTGCTCCAAGTATCGTAAAGATGAAGGCAAGCAGCCCGACAATCGGTGCCAGTATGAACCCAATCAGGACTAACATCAATAGTGAACTTATCAAGCCATAGACAAAATAGGAAATTAGAAAGTTCATATACTCTCTTCCATGGTGGTCAATATATTTAGATTCATCTTTCTTGATGAGCCAGATAACCAGCGGCCCGATAAACACGGTAAAAAAGCTGATAATGTAAATAAATGCGGCTAACAATCTTTCTTCCTTTGTTGATTCCACAAAATCCCTCCTCTGTAAGTAAGACTCTTATCGTAAACCTTGCTGCTATTTAATTCAAATGAAAAAAATCACCATTATTCAGAGATACATCTGTAAACAGAAAGAAAGAGCTGCTCTCCCTGTTCGCAGGAACTCCCTTAGTATCCGGGAGAAAACCCGGCTTCTGGGATTTATCCCAATGCAGCAATCTAAACGAGATGAGTCTTAGAAATTATCCTCTAGTTAACTATACGCATGACAAGTTGAAAAGTTTCGAGTGAAATATAAACTAGTGCCCTTTTATGCTATAAATCGCAAATAGGGACTGTCCCTTTTGGTGCTTTATTGCGGGAAAGTTAAGGTATTCTTCCGGCTTTTTTGAATATAAGTTAATAGATACCTTGTCCAGGAAGGATGAATTTTTATGATGTCTAAATTTGAAGCCTTGATCTTAGGAATGATTCAAGGCTTGACTGAATTTCTCCCGATTTCCAGCACCGGTCATCTGTATATCGGACGGAAAGCTTTCGGATTGGAAGAAGCGGGACTATTCCTTGATACCATGCTTCATTTCGGAACACTTCTTGCAGTCCTTGTAGTCTATCAGAAGGAATTAATGCATGTGATCCGCCACCCTTTCAGCAAGTTGAGTATGATACTTGTCGTTGGAACCATACCTGCTGTCATCATCGGCTTTTCCTTTGAAGATTACTTTGACAGAATTTCAACAACGGGCAGTACCATCGGTTGGGAATTTCTTATTACTGGGCTGGTAATGTATATAGCCGATGGAGTCAAGGATGGTTATAAAAAGCTTGAAGACCTTACTTATAAGGATGCCTTTGTTATAGGCAGCTTTCAGGCCGCTGCCATATTTCCAGCTCTTTCAAGGTCGGGGTTGACGATAGCCGCCGGTTTATTCCGCAAGCTTGACCGCCAGACTGCCGCTTACTTTTCCTTTCTCCTTTCAACTCCAGCCATCCTGGGCGGGCTGGTGATCAAAAGTAAGGATCTTTTCACCGGACATGTTGAAGCTGTATCTCTTACAGCTTTGATGGTCGGGACAGCCGCATCTGCCGTCTTCGGCTATATAGCCATTGTCGCCATGATTAATTTTCTGAAAAACCGCTCCCTGAAAATTTTCTCCTACTACGTATGGGGAGTGGGAGTGATTATTTTAATCCTTCAATGGACTGGAATTTTTTAAGGAGGTTGGGAAGTGGGAACAGAATGGATACTGCAATTGCTTGAGACCCTTTCTGAATGGGGATACCTCGGTATTGCCCTCGGCCTGATGATAGAAATAATTCCAAGTGAACTGGTATTAAGTTATGGAGGGTATCTTGTTTCCGAGAACAAGCTTCATTTCTTGGGAGCACTTCTTGCAGGTGTTCTGGGAGGTACAATGGCTCAACTATTCTTATACTGGCTCGGTCTTTATGGCGGAAGGCCCTTTTTTAATAAGTGGGGAAAATTTCTATTAATCAGTGAAAAACATCTTGAGGCTTCAGAGGAGTGGTTTACCAAGTACGGCACTTTCGTCATCTTTTCAGCCAGGTTCATCCCGGTGGTCCGCCACGCGATTTCCATACCAGCGGGGATAGGTAAAATGAAATTTTCTCTATTCTTCCTCTATACCTTTGCCGCAATGATTCCCTGGACTGTTCTGTTCCTTCTTATAGGAATGGAACTCGGAAATCACTGGGAACAAATTGAAATTGTTGGAAGCCAGTATCTCAAGCCTATTGCCTTTTTAGCAGGATCGTGCATATCTCTATATTTCGCGGTACAGGTCTGGAAGAGCAGAAAAAATAACAAATGAGAGATTGCTTCTGGCTTTTCTTAATATATCAGGTTCACCCAGCTTGTGTATAAGTTAAATTTCGATAAAGGAATTGAAGTCATGCACTCACTAATCTTAAAAAATGCTACTCTTTATACCATTACTTCCGGTATCATTCCAAACGGAAATGTGTGGATTGAAGATGGAAAGATTAAAAAGATATCGACTCACTGGCATCAAACCTTATCAGGTGTAAAAACAATCGACTGCAAAGGTAAACCCCTTTTCCCGGGATTCATTGATGTACACACCCATCTCGGACTATACGATGAAGGAACAGGGTGGGCAGGAAATGACGCAAACGAAACAATCGAACCGATGACCCCTCATATACGTGCGTTTGATGGAGTGTACCCCCTTGATCCGGGTTTTCAGGATGCTCTTAAATACGGAGTCACGACTGTCAATGTCATGCCAGGCAGCGCAAATGTCATAGGCGGAACAACTGCTGTCATCAAGACCTTCGGCAAAAATATTGCATCCATGCTGGTCCGGGAAACTTCCGGTCTTAAAGTTGCACTCGGGGAAAACCCGAAAAGGATACACAGCAATGGAAACAATGATTCCATAACCCGGATGGGAATTATGGGAATGCTGCGGGAAGCTTTTTTCACGCAAAATATTGTGATCAGCCTGAGGAACTTAGAGTGGCCCCTCTGGTCATGGCATTGCAAGGAGAGATTCCCGTCCGCATACATGCTCACCGGGCTGATGATATCCTCTCCGCCGTTCGCTTTGGGGAGGAATTCAACCTTGATATTAGGATTGAGCACTGTACAGAGGGTCATCTCATTGCACGAGAACTTCGCGGCTTAGATTTAAAAGTCTGTGTTGGCCCTACCTTTACCCGCCGCTCCAAAGTTGAGCTTAAAAACAAGAGCTGGCTCACTTATCAAGAACTGACGGATAATGGCGTCGAGGTTTCTATAACTACCGACCATCCATATACTCCTGTTCAGTATTTGAACATGTGTGCCGCCATTGCGGTCAGGGAGGGATGGGATCCCCATAAGGCATTGGAAGGCATCACGATTAACCCTGCCAAAAACCTGGGAATCGATCACAGGCTCGGCAGCATCGAGAGAGGAAAAGATGCCGATCTTGTGCTCTGGAGCGACCACCCTTTTCATTTTATGGCCAAGCCCCTGCTTACCTTGGTGAACGGGGAAATCGCTTTCAGAAATTTGTAGAAAATTGGTGAATTTTTTCATAAAAATTAACGAATTACCTATTTCATTTTATGATTTTTTTTAGTATGATACGAACAGATGATATATTCCATTATATTGTTCACTAGCCGGGCAATTGGATATATGGCTTATGTAATGGAGGGAAGGCAAATGGTGCGCCACCAGTTTCTTGACTGGTCTTAGTGGGTTCGATTCCCACCCCGAAATTTTTTATGCGGTTTATGAAAAATTTCGAGGGTGGAGTCTTTACACTAAAAGACTGCCCTCATGGAGGGATAAAGATGATCAAGAAACGCGAACTGCAGGACTGTCACGTTCTGTTTGATTTAATGGTGCACCCGGAGGTCTTCCCTTTTGTGCGTCAAAAAGCTCATTCCTACGAGGAGTTTCTCTTTTTGTCAAAAAGCACGATAGAAGCCGAAGAACGCGGAGAATTAATTTCACGTACCATCGTTGATGAATGGGGGAGCCCGATCGGAACCATCAACCTTTTTGATATTGAAAACGGGGCCGGCTTCCTTGGCACCTGGATTGGCAAGCCTTACCACGGAAAAGGCTATAACAAGCCAGCAAAAGACGCCTTCTTCCAAGAACTTTTCTATGAGCTGGAAATGGAAACTGTCTTCATGAGAATCCGAAAAGTAAACATCCGCTCACAAAAAGCAGCAGAAAAACTGCCTTACGTTATCAAGGCGAATGAACTAAGGCCTTCCATCTATCAGCAATTGAATGCAGATGGAGATATTTATGACCTTTATGAAATACCAAAAGATTTATATACCATGCACCTCTACAGCACTCCTCAAGAAGAAGAGCAGGCATTGGAGGCATAAGAAAAGCTCTGGATTCCTTTTTTGGATCCAGTGCTTTTTGTTTTGAGAGTGCCTGGAAGTATCCAAACAGCTTTGAGACCAGCAATTTGAATAAAGATACTTATTTTTTTGCACCGAATTTTGCAGCCCATGGAGTTCATACTGTTTAAATGCCTTTTTTACTGCATCTAATCCTTGCACCCTCGGTCTTCATGCTGTTTAACACTCTCTATTACTGCATCTAATTATTCCAGCATTTGACTTCATCCTGTTTAAACTCCTTCTTCACTGCATTAAATCTTTGGGACCTCGGACTTCGTGTTGTTTAACCCTCTCCTTTACTGCTTCAAATTTACTAATCCCTGACTTCATGCTGTTTAACCCTCTCTTTTACTGCATCAAATTTACCAATCCCGGATTTCATGCTGTTTAACCCTCTCTTTTACTGCATCAAATTTGCCAATCCCGGATTTCATGCTGTTTAACCCTCTCTTTTACTGCATCTAACCCTTCCAGCCACTCACTTCATATTGTTTAATCTTTCGTATACTCACACAATATCAGCAATCTGAAAGTGCACGAGGTCTTTAAATCTTTAATTGCAAATCCCCGAGGATTTATCTGCCTGCAAAGATTCCAAACCTACAGAAAAACATTGCTCCACATTTCTCTCCCTATCCCTCCTCTATGGTTCTCAGCAATCTTAATCGTCTAAAAGAAGACAACAAAAAAGACTGATACCATCCAGTACCAGTCCCTTTAAATACACTATTTGGATAATCGAGAAAGCTCATTATACATATCTTCAATTGTGTAAGAAGATTTATTCTTTTCCATTGCTGTGATCATTTCATCGCTGTTTTCTTCCAATTCATCAAGCTTCTGCTTGAAAGTTTCCGGAGTCAGCTCTTCCTCTTCCAGCTTTAAGGCAATTCCCTGTTTCACAAATGAATCCGCGTTGATGATCTGGTCTCCCCTGCTCGCTTCTCTGGAAAGGGGAATAAGCAGCATTGGCTTTTTTAGAGCAAGAAATTCAAAGATTGAATTTGAGCCTGCCCGCGAGATGACAAAATCCGTCATATCCAGGAAGTGCGGCAGCTCAGTGGAGACATATTCATACTGCTTATAACCCTTTTGCACCAAAGAAGGCTCCAGATTGCCCTTTCCGCATAGATGGACAATTTGATAGTTCTTCAGCAGTTCATCAAGATTTTTACGGACTGCTTCATTGATTTTGCGGGAACCCAGGCTTCCTCCCATTATCATCAAGACAGGCTTGTTGTCATAAAAGCCTGTAAGCCGCTTTCCTTCTGCTTTGTCACCGGAAAATAACTCTTCACGGATGATTGCCCCGGCACAAATGGCTTTATCCGCCGGCATGCTGTTCAATGTCTCGGGGAATGTAGTGAAAATTCTGGTCGCAAATGGAACAGCCAGCTTGTTGGCAAGACCCGGGGTAAAGTCAGATTCATGGATTGCCGTTGGTATTCCGGACATTTTAGCAGCCATCACAACGGGAACAGAAACGAAACCGCCTTTTGAAAAAATGACATCAGGTTTGGTCCGCTTAATGACCGTCCTGGCCTCCATAAGGCCTTTCATTACTTTGAAAGGGTCCGAAAAATTCTTCCAGGAAAAATATCGGCGCAATTTACCGCTGGAAATTCCATGATACGGAATTTCAGGAAATTGTTCTGTAATGATTTCATTCTCAATTCCTTCTTTTGATCCTATGTATGAAACCTTCCATCCCTGTTTTATAAAAAAAGGGATAAGGGCAGCGTTGACAGTTACATGTCCGGCAGATCCCCCGCCGGTAAAGAGTATATGTTTGCTCATATTCAAGCTCCTATCCATAAAGTATCATTTTCATTATACACGGTATTTCACTAAACTTTATCAAGAATATATATTAACACGGATCTCTGCCGCTTTCGAGCGGCAATGATCCTTTTAATCTTTCCTTACCCTTGCAGGCTCCGAATTATGATATAATTCACTAGTTCATTTATTTTCAAGTGAAATTTTGGTTTTGAGAGGCTGTAGATCATGAGACAAACCACCACTTTAAAAGAAAAATTCAACCAGTTTCTCGTTGTGCTGGTTCCCATATTAGTTACTCAGCTGGGCATGTTCAGCATGAGCTTTTTTGATACCATGATGTCCGGGAAATTTTCATCAATCGACTTGGCAGGCGTGGCAATCGGCTCCTCGCTTTGGGTTCCCATTTTTACGGGACTGAGCGGCATATTGCTTGCCGTCACCCCTATTGTCGCCCAGTTAGTGGGAGGAGGCAAACAAAGGGAAATCGCTTTCTCTGTCATACAAGGTATCTATGCTGCGGGAGTCCTTGCGCTTCTGGTCATCCTTGCAGGTGTGTTTCTGCTGGATCCGATATTGAACAATATGAACCTTGAAGAAGGCGTAAGGATTGTTGCAAGACAGTATTTAATTGCACTGGCATTCGGGGTTGTTCCGGTGTTTGTCTACAATGTTCTGCGATCCTTTATAGATGCATTGGGGATGACCAGGGTGACGATGTATGTAACGCTTACGTCGTTGCCAATTAATATCTTCTTCAACTATGTTTTGATTTTCGGTAAATTTGGGTTTCCTGAAATGGGTGGTGTCGGTGCCGGTGTAGCTTCATCTATAACTTACTGGCTTATAACCCTGATTGCCTGGTTGGTCATTGCCCGCTACTATCCACTTAGAAAATATAATATTTTCGGAAAGTGGTTCGCCGTATCACTCTCCAAGTGGAAGGAAATTCTTCTTATCGGAGTTCCAATTGGCCTGTCGATCTTCTTTGAAGTCAGTATTTTTTCAGCAGTCACCTTATTCATGAGTGAATACAGTACGAATGTCATAGCGGCTCATACAGCTGCCATCAATTTTGCATCCTTTCTATATATGATTCCATTGAGTATTTCGATGGGATTGACGATTGTCGTAGGATTCGAGGTTGGTGCCAAGAGGCTGGAGGATGCAAAGACTTACAGTTTGATGGGGATTTTCACCGCAATCCTCCTTGCCATCTTTTACGGAATCATCCTGCTGCTTTTCAGAGAGCCAATATCCATTCTCTATACTGATAATCCGGAAGTTAGTGCTCTTATCGTGAACTTCTTACTGTATGCCGTGCTCTTTCAGCTTTCGGATGCCATTCAGGCACCTGTACAAGGAGCTCTTCGAGGGTATAAAGATGTCAATATCACCTTTATCATGGCTTTGATTTCCTATTGGGTCATCGGCCTTCCCCTTGGATACATCCTAGCAAAATTCACCGAGTTCGGTCCTTACGGGTACTGGGTAGGGCTGATTTCCGGTCTGACTGCCGGAGCCATCACCCTCTCATGGCGGCTGGTGATTGTTCAAAAGAAAACAAAAATGAAAGTAAAAAGCACCTATTAGAACAACTAATAATTTGAGAGAAAAAGGTTAACTTACCGCAAAAAAATGGAGACAAAAATCGCTAGTGATTTTTGTCTCCATCTATTATATGTAATTTATAAAAAGCCGATTTCCCCGTTCAGGCAGCCCTGCTGACTATCGGACAGTCTGCCAACACCTTATGGGATTCTAATTCAATCAGGATGAATAGAATGTCGCTCAGGTCTTTCTATCCTACTCCTCTTCCAAAATTTTATCATATGTATAAAAAGGTTTGTCTTTCCCCATGAATTGGATTTTGCCCATCTTAGTATATCCATTTTTCTTGAATAAAGATTGTGCTTTTTTATTAAGTGAATAAGTATCCGTCCTTATGTAATAAACACTATTTGCTTTCGCCACTTCTTCTGTCTGTTTGATCAATAGCGATGCAATCCCTTTCCCCCTTACATCTGGATCCACCACAAGACGATGAAACAAATACGCAGGACCTTCTTTCCTCCATGGCGATGTCTTGTATTCCCCTGGCTCTGATTGGTCGATTGTGATGCTTCCGGCTGCCTTATTCTCCTGATCTACAGCAACATATAAGGACCCGTTTTCAACATCCTTATTGAAATCAGCAGCAAGAGGGTATTCATCCGTCCACTGATCTATATCCTCGCTTTTCATAATTGCCACTGTTTTTCTAACCATCTTCATTATATCTTTAATATCATCCATGTTTCCTTTTCGAATTCGGTAAGCCACTCATGTATCTCTCCTTCTTCACTAGCTCTGTCGATGAATTGAATCTTTGACAGAACCGTTTTGTGCTTTTGAAGTTACCATTAAATTCTATTCATTTCAACTCAAGTGCTGTTTTGCCAGCAAGGTTATAGTTACCTTTCATGGCTTGTTTCATGCAAAAAAAGCAGTGGAACAAAGCCAAAAAAAGGAAAGCCTGAAACTCAGGCTTTCCACTCTATTAATATATTATTTTCCGATAAACATTTGAGTCCAGTAGTTACCATCAGCATCATGGCCCACACCTATATGAGTAAAGTTGCTGCTCATGATGTTTTTGCGGTGTCCCTCACTGTTCATCCATGCTTTCACTACTTCTTCAGGTGTTTTTTGTCCCATTGCAATGTTCTCACCGGCTGCACGATAGTCAATACCAAAACTGTTCATCATATCAAACGGAGAGCCGTATGTCGGACTAGTATGAGAGAAATAATTCTTTGTCTGCATATCGTTAGATTTTTCCCTTGCCACATTGCTTAATTCAGCATCGGCTGTTAAGGCAGGAAGCCCCGCTTTAGCTCTTTCCTGGTTAGTCAAATCCACTACTTGTCTTTCAAACTGACTGAGTGATCCACTTGCATCTTCTGCCGTTTGCTTAGGCTGTTCTGCTGGCTGCTGCGGTGCCGCAGGAGCTGTGCTTTCAGGTGCTGCTTCTTTTGCAGCTGGTGTCTCTGCTGAGACAGGCTGTTTTTCTTTTGCTGGCTGTTCTTGAGCCGGTTTGCTTGTTTGCTGCTGATTTTTCCACTGTATATTATATTTAGACATAATTTCCTGGATCCACTTATTAAGTTCATCTTGGTTTCCAGAGAATTGATGTGTGTGTACCTTTTGTTGGGTTTGAATATCGTTACCGCCTGCCGCTTCAGCATTATTTAAAAAGGGAGCGGCCATTAATGTAAATGCAGTAGCTGTTGAAACGAATAGTTTCTTCTTAGTATTCATGTTGTTCCTCCTCTGAAATGTGGTTGCTGTGTTGCACAACCATCATATCACCGGAGTTTCTGTCATAAACTTGGCTAAAACTGTAAGCAGAAGATTTAAGTTTAGTGATGTCCCTCAAAATCGTATAAAACTCTCATGAACAGTGAGTTTTTGAGGAATCTCAACTTTTAACTCCTATGTAAAAAACAGACAAAGGAACTGAAACTTACCAGGTTTAAAGTATTGACAGACTTTTATAACGATATGTTTTTTTTCAAATATAACAGCAGGTTTTCAATGATTAAAATTTATTGGTATGAACGCAATTCCCCTGCTATCAAGGTGTAATAGTCAATGAGCTTATACTTTTCATCTATTGCTAAGTTAGATTCTGTAATTCTTTTGATTGCAAAATAATACTTTGTTTCTTTATCCACCCGCACCCTGGGGTGGCTGTTTTCATCCTTCAGTTCCCTGATTATTGCTTGTTGCAGGATGGCTGCTGAATCTTCTTCTGCTGATTTCAGCTCGCGGCTTTTCCAGATTTTTTTATATAAACTCAAAAGTTCTTCATAATTGGGCTCCATGCTTGCCTCCCCTTCTATTTAAATGAATATTTTATTGTCCTGCTTCTCATACTAATACTAAATACGAAAGGATGGTGGCATTTCAATGAGCACTCCATACCGATGTCCGAATTGTAAAACCAACCGGTCCCGTTTCAATATTATACAGCAGGTTCCTCAGAGTGTGAAACTGGACCCCGGATCTGGCGAAGTAGTCCAGCAATACGATAACAGCAACCTGGACCCGTTCCACATTCCATATAAAGGACCACAGTATAAAGTTCAATGCGGGGCTTGCGGACTAGTGGAAGATGAAAGGACATTCAAAAAATTTGGTGAAAGCTAATTTATTTAGCTTTCTTTTTTTGTCTGTTTCTTAGAATCCATTCTGGTATGGTGCTGCTATATGGAGGCATTTTTACATCCTGCCCGCTGCTCCCGCTTCAATCTCCTTAAAAAAGCATGATTAGAGAGTAAGTTGCGCCTGTCCATCTATACAGGAGAATCTGTCCTTCGTTGAAAATCCCTGATCCCTCCATTTAAGGCTGTATCCATAGACGCATTTCACCCATCTATAAAAAGGGCTGTTATTCCTGGGCGTGCACAGTGTCTTTGCAGGGTGAATTGCATATGTTAGTAGCATGAAATCTATATTAGGAGGAATTTAGCATGAGCGATGATTCTAAAAAACACCCGAAAGCAATCCCTTCAACTGTTGTCGACCTGCTGATCAGCGATATATTCAGAAAAAATGGCGTAAAAGAAGATGTAGTGAAAGGAAAGCTTTCTGACGAACAAAAAAAATGGATAAAAGAGATGGTTCAAGATTTAAGCGGCCAGGTCGATTCTTTTGTTAATTCTAATGATAAAAACAAAAAGAATAGTAGTTCAGTAGTTTATGACCGCCTTTATCAAGGGCGTCTTTTTATTTTTCAATTCACCGCAAAATGGTTATTTTACTCAGGGAATCTGCACACTCCCTCAGGACAAGTGAATAATAGTATATAGCATACCAATAAAAAGGAGTGTTAATTGATGAACAAAAATTACAGTTACAATAATAGCTATTGCCCTGGAGATCATGAATATGAGAGCCACGGAAGCAGCTATGGTTATCAGGATAAATGTCATGGTAAAGATGATGATTATATCGTCCTTCAAGATGGAACACAGGTTTCAATGAACGACCAGGAATCAGATGAATTGATCTGGATCAGAAACTCTTGCAATGTGTCTGTGCAAACGACGGATACACAAGCTGCGGTTTCTCTTCAAGTCGGTCTTCAACTGGCAATTGCTCTGGTGGTCAGCATCACCGTTGGAGATTCAGATAAAGGCAAGGCGGTTGCTCAAGAACTATTCCAAAAATTCGATGCTGAGCAAACAAACTATCAAAAAATTTATATTGATAATTCCAAGGATGTTAACGTGACAACAACGGATACTGACTTGGCCGTTAATATCCAAGCGTTGCTTCAAGTTCTTGTTGCGCTGGTAGTTAAATTGGATATTCTATAAAAAACTAAAGAGGTGAATTAAAAATGGAAGAAAAAAATGGAGAGCACTAGATCATCACTGTGATGATAAAGGCCATGGAGCAGATGTACAACAAGATGCCGATCAGTACGTTAAAAATGAACAGAAGTCATATGAGTGGATTATCATCAAAGACTCAGAGGGTGTAGATGTACAAACTACAGATACCCAAGCAGCGGTTTCCCTTCAATTAGGAATCCAAGCCGCAATTGCTGCCGTCATCAGTATCACAATTGGTGACTCTGACCAAGGCAAAGCAGTAGCTCAAGATATTAAACAATTCATTAAAACAAGACAGAGCAATAAACAAAAGACCATAATCGAAAACTCCAAGAAGGTAAAAGTGGTGACAACCGACACCGACCTGGCCATCAATATCCAAGCTCTTCTCCAGATCCTTGTAGCAATCGTCGTTAAACTGGATGTACTATAATCATGGCAAAAGACATTCATGAACTTGTCAAACAGCTGCAGGAGATGAATAGTGGATTTCTAAAAAATCTAATGTCGCAGCAGAAGAGAACAAAAAACCAGCGTAAACTACAAGAAGACCTTAAAAAGAATCAAGAATCGTTAAACGAAACTCTGAAAAACAAATTCGACCTTTCGGATAATGATGACTTAAAAAGCTTGCTTGATAAATTGAAGTAAACCTTTTTTACGAGATAGCGCTGAAACCCAATTATAAACTAAAAGACCATCCTGTCCCAGGGATGGTCTTTTGCATTTACGCTTTCAGTGATTGAGATTCCTTCGTTCTGCCATCATCTTTCACAGGTTCTTCTTTATTCGTCATCCGCAAAGGAATTTCCTTCAAAAAGAACGTAAGCAGGAAGCCTGCAAACAGGACGAATGCTCCAATCAAGAAAACATTTGTGAGAGAATAGCTCAATGATTCTCTGACTATTTCAATCATTTTTAAAAATACACCTTGCATCTCATCCGGTAAGGAAGCCTGAATTTCCTTCAGCTTCTCTCCATTCATTAAACTTTGGGGACTTTGCAAACTCTGCAATTGTACCGCTGCTTCAGGCGGCAATTCTTCCAGATTCGAACTGCTCCTTAATTTGGCAAGTTCCTGATTCATCTTAGAAGACATAGAATTATTCATGACAGTTCCCATTATGGCAACTCCAACCGTGCCGCCTATCTGCCTGAACAACTGTGTAGCTGCTGTGGCAACTCCCAAGTACTCATGCTGCACTGCGTTTTGAACAGTTAAAGTAAAAACAGGAAAGCTGAGGCCAAGACCTGTACCCACAATAATCATATTGATAACCGCTGTTGTATTGGTCGTTGCGGTACCCATGAGTGAGAGCGACGCCAAACCGCTTCCCATTATAAACAACCCGGTCAATGCGATTAATTTATATTTTCCAGTCTTAGTAATGAGCTGGCCTCCAATAGCTGATGCAAATACCATACTCAATGTCATAGGCATCATGACAAACCCCGATTTCGTTGCTGAAGTCCCTATAACTCCCTGAATAAAGAAAGGCATATACATAATTGCCCCGAACATGCCTGCCCCAAGAATGAACCCAATAGCATTAGAAAGGGTGAAAATTTGATTCTTGAACAGATGCAGAGGAAGAACAGGGTTTGCAGCGCGTCTTTCTATTCCTATGAAAAAGATCAGTGAGGCTGCCGTTACTGTAAACAAGCCGATGATTTGGAAGGAAGCCCAATCAAAATCATTTCCTCCCCATGTAAAAGCCAATAATAAAGGAATAATGGTAAGGGACAGCATGATAGAACCCAGATAATCCACTTTCCTTCTTTCCTTAACAGGTTGAGAAGGAAACAAACGCCAAATCATTAGAAAGGCAACCAATCCAAAAGGAAGAAACACCCAGAATACCCAATGCCACTCCGCATTATCAACTATCCAGCCGCCAAGCGTCGGTCCAAAAACACTTGCCAAGCCAAATACACCACTCATAAGCCCCTGCCATCTTCCCCTTTCCCTCGGTGCAAATAAATCGCCTACAGCCGTAAATGCTGTGGACATGATCATACCGGCACCAAATCCTTGGATTCCACGGAAAGCAATCAGCTCTATAATGGATGAAGATAAACCATTAAGGAATGACCCTGCAGTAAAAACGCCTATTCCAATCAAGATGAAGGGTTTTCGCCCATACATATCGGACAACTTGCCGACAAGAATGGCTGTCACAGAAGAAGTCAGCATAAAGATGGTAAAGACCCAGCTGTAGTATTCAATCCCCCCCAACTCAGAAATGATGGTTGGAAGAGCTGTCCCGACAATCGTCTGATTCAAAGCGGCAAAAAGCATTGCCGACATGATGGCCAACATGATTAATAATTTCTTTTTCGGCTCTAAATGTTCCATATTGCAGCCCCCTGTATTAATTTATCTTATAAATATTTAACCTCGTGAACCTTTTAACATAAGGAAAAGGGTAACTTTCTGCACTGAGAAAAGTTAGCCCTTCTATTTCTGCCATTATTTAGTTCTATATAATTTGGTGAATAAGTAAATTAATTGCTGAATTTCATCCTGGGAAAAAGTATTGAATTTCTCCTGAAAGTACTCTACTTTTATTTGCAGGCACTTCTTTAGGATTTCACTTCCCTTTTCAGTAAGAGCCAGTTCAACCACCCGGCGGTCAGCAGAGGATCTCTTCCTCGTAATATATCCTTTTTCGGAAAGATTATCAGTGACACTTGTTATGTGGCTTGCAGAAACATCCATCTTCTTCGATATATCAGATGCTTTCATATCACCGTGTTCTGAAAGGTATTTTAGCACAAGCAGTTCTCCGCTGGATAAATACTGTCCATACAGTCTTGTGATATCCTGTTTCATCATCCGGAATACATTACGGAATAATTCTTCTAATTGAAACATTTCACTATTCAATAATATCTTACACCTTTCAAGAAGAAAAATAGTTCACTCGGTTAACTATTTAATCTTACGATAAATATATCGCAGGGTCAACCATTTTCGTTTCTCTCCAACTCTTTTAGTTCGTGCGTGATCATTGCTTCATTAAGGTTTTCTCCTATAATGACAAGTGTCCTTGGAAGGTTCATATCTTCCGGCAGCAGGACCGGCATTCCATAAGAGTATTGAAACATGAAAGGATATTTTCTTCCAGTGAAAGGAATGTATCCTTTCATCCGATAAATCGTTTCGGGGAGTCCCCTAAGCCATTCTTCAAAATCTGTTTGGGAAACAGGTCCGGTAAAATGATGAACATGAGCGCGTAGGTTCAGTTGATGACCTATGGCACTCTTTTCCCTCTCCCCTGCCGCAGCTTGCCCCTGAAGTTCAAACACGCTGGATGAAGATACCTTGCTATAATTCGTCATGATCAGCTTAGCGCCAGGATTCAACTGCTGGATTTCAAAAAGGGCTTTCCCTTTTTCCATTTCAGTCAATAAATCTTCTTTATTGAAAATAAGAAGATGAGCATGACGTATTTGTTCCCTCATTAACTGAAGCACTTGAGGGCTGTAGGCCCCTCTTGACACCCATTGTTTCCCGTCCACCACTGTAATGATTCCTTTAAAATGAAAGCGATCAGCGAACAGCGGCGACATAACGGCATCAACCACTTCAACGGGGTGGGCTGCACCTGTCGTTTCTATAACCAGCACATCGAATTCATCCTGAAACAGAAGTTCCTGCAGCTGAGACTCCAATTTATCCTGTATGGAACAGCAAATGCATCCATCAAGGAGTTCCTTTAAGGGCGTATCTTCTTCAACTTCCTGCGAATCTATGGAAACACTTCCCAATTCATTCATTAATACAGCCGGCTTTAAATTTTTTCTTTCAGCGCAGCAATCACATTCTTCAATAAGGTCGTTTTCCCGCTTCCTAAAAACCCAGAAAGCAGATAGACATCTTTTTTCATCATAATCTTCCTTTCAATCCTTCTTAGCCCATTCTAGTCGAAGAAAGCGGGCATTACAATCGTAAGACTCTATTTGATATAATGAAAACACCTAAGGAGGTCGCTGTATTGCTGAATTTAACAGGAGAACGTGTTATCCCTGAAATGATGGACCCAATGAATGGAATGCTTCTTGAACACCTGGCAAGATATTACTTCGCTATGGAATATGCAAAAGGAAGAGTTCTGGATATTTCATGCGGTACTGGATATGGATCAAAAATCATTGCTAAAGCCCGGAAGGCTTTCCTTGATGAAATTATTGCCGTAGATAACCACGAAGAAACGCTGCAATATGCGAAAGCGAAACATTACCATCCATTAATTCAATATCTAAAGATGGACGCGGAAGACCCGAAGCTTCCAGGAACACTGGGGCAGTTCGACTTGATTATCAGTTTCGAGACTATTGAACATTTGGCCCGCGAAAAAACGTTCACAGATAATCTCTATCATATGCTCAAGCCAGGAGGCACCCTCATACTATCCACTCCGTTTGGAGCTGGGCGAGGGCAGCCGACGAATGAGAAATTCCACGTCCATCAATTGACTGAAAAAGAATTCATTGATTTATTTGATGATTATTCTGAAAAGGCATTCTACTATCAAAGAAGTGTTCTAGTCGAACCTAAAAGAGAAGGAAAACGTTATCCTTTTGGCATAGCTGTTTGTAAAAAATAAGTTCTTTTCATATGAATTGCTGATTAATAGTGCATTCTAAGTATTATGTATAGTGACAATTAAAGAGCACGAAAATTTATGTTAAAAGTCCAAGAAAGATACCCAAGAGCCTTCAACCTTCATATCCTTGGGGGTCACAGGTAAGGTTATGATTTAAGAAGAAGCTTCTAAAATACAGTCGAGGGTTTCAGGTGCCTCCCGGGAGCAGTACGAGGGACACCTGAGAGCCGTTTTTCGTTGCTTAGTGTCACTCACGAACGATTTGAAGGGCAGCTGGAGGCTATTTTTGGTTTCCAAGTATCTCTCGGGCAGGTTTGAAGGACACCAAGAGGCCGTTTTTTTGTTGTTGGGTGTCTCTCGGGAGATGCTTGAAAGATACAAGAAAACTTTTTTTGCCAAGTGTCTCTCACCACATCACCAAAGATTTTAGATAGGCTTTTCTAAATAAGTTCTTAATCTACTTATGAAATCCTTCAGTTTTCTCCACCCAAGAACTTTACTGCCGCCTCAGCATTCGCTTCTGCATCCAGTTCCAAAACAAGACCGTCATCCTTGGTGATAACATTTTTGTAGGTATCCTTTACCGGAATTCTTAGAGAGTCAAATGATTCAAGCGGACTAAGCATGGATGTTACACCTAGCTTAATCAAATCATTCAGAGCAAGATCTGTTTCAACGGCCTTTTTTCCTTCTTTCATAAGGCTGGATACTGTCTTGATTCCACCGCCCTCTGTCAGCTGCTTCGTTATAGCATGCTGGACGACTTCCATGACCTCCTGCTGTCTTCTTACCCTGCCAAAATCACTCTCGCTATCTTTGCGGAATCTCACATAGTTCAATAGCTGCTGTCCATTCAAAACCTGCTTGCCTGGTTCCATATCCCACTTCCAGTAATTGATCATCTCGGCCGGCACCTCCATTTCAATCCCCTTTGGAAGCACTTTATCAACAATCGATACAAATCCTTGAAAATCGATTGTTAGGGTTCGGTCTGTTCTGACATCGAAATTCTCTTCAATCGTCTCTTTTAAAAGCTTGTCCCCTCCCCAAGCATATGCATGATTGATTTTACTTTTGCCATACCCGGGGATAAAAACGTATGAATCTCTCATAATGGACATTATTTTAGCTGTTTTGGATTCTGAGTTATATTGGGCAATCATAATCGTATCGGCCCTGGATGCTTCATTTCCCCGCTGGTCGGATCCAATGATCAACACATTCAACGCTTTCTTTTCTTCAGCAAATAAACTGATGCCATCTTTTTGATTTTCTTTCATTTCAATGCTGGTTATATTCTCTGGTTTTTCTGTTAATATCATATTCTCACCATTCTCAGCTGCTTCTTCTTTTTCGATCCAATTGTCAGAGCAGCTGTGAATGAGCAAAACGCAAACTGCTAGTTGAAGTATCCTTCTAATGGATTTCAATCAATACACCTTCTTTTAAAATGGCTCTTTTCGTACTTTATTGCTATAAATCATGAACCTCGTAAGTTAACACCATCACTCACCGGAATTATCCAGGTTAGCAAGAAATAAAGAGCTGCACCCTTCCTTTTGAGAGAAAAACTTAGTATACGGGGTGAAATCACGGTTCAGGGATCTCTCCAAAAGCAACAAAGAAACATGATGATGGTATCATTGTAGGCTGGAGAAAAGCAGTCTATACAAAAAAACTTCAATAATAATTGTAGTTCGTGTACTTTAATTGAAGATCAACCCCATTAAAAAACCGGTTTACAGGAAACCACCTGTAAACCGGCTGTTTATAGACAGTTAGTTCAGTTTTTCGGAAAGAACTTCAACTGCCTTATTCACTTGTGTATCATTTTTCTGAATGAGGGTTCTCATATTTTCCATAAGTTTAAGGATGCTTTCGCTGTTCAATGTTCCTGTGACTTCCAGGTCTTCTGCTTCCTGGAACTCCCTCACAGCTTCTGTTGTCTGGTCATCGAAGAATCCGTCCGTTTTGCCAGGCTCATAGCCAGCAGCTTTCAGCATTTCTTCTGCAGCCTTCACCTGATCGGACAAGTCTGACTCTTTAAGCTCCTGATCTGGATTGATGTATGGAAGTTCTGCATAAGCAGGCAGGGAAACTTCATGATCCGGTTTAATGCCTTTTTCATGAATCCATGTTCCTTCTGGTGTCAGCCATTTTGCCGTAGTGAATTTC
Source organism: Bacillus sp. P14.5 (assembly GCF_003316765.1). Classification (GTDB taxonomy): domain Bacteria; phylum Bacillota; class Bacilli; order Bacillales; family Bacillaceae_B; genus Rossellomorea. The sequence continues at coordinate 252,678 of NZ_NIJF01000083.1, forward strand.
ATGTTGGATCCATCAGTAAAGTTTTCGGAAGTTTGAACGGTCCCTTTTCCAAATGAATTAACGCCAACCAATGGGATATCAGAGGATTCGCTGACAGCGGCAGCCAAAATCTCTGAGGCACTCGCGCTGCCCTTATCAATCAATACTGTAACAGGAATATCGATTTTTTGTCCGCCTTCTGCGGCTATAGTTTCTTTATTCCCTTCACTATCTTCCACTTGCAGAAGGAGATCACCCTTTTCTACAAACAAGGAAGAGATTTTGATTGCTTGGTCAAGCAGTCCGCCTGGATTTTGACGAACATCAATGATCAGGCCTTTCATGCCTTCAGCCTGCATTTCCTCTAAAGCATTTGTAAGTTCAGTGTAAGTATCATCTGAAAAACTGGTTATCTGGACCTTAGCTATGCCATTATCCAGCATTTCTGCATACACGGTTTCAATAGGGATTTCGTCTCTTGTGATCGTTACCTCGGTTGATTCTTCAGTTCCTGGACGCTGGATGGTCAAAGTAACCTTTGTCCCTTTTTCTCCCCTGATTTGAAGAACTGCATCCGTTACACCAACCCCCTGGATACTTTCTCCGTCAACTTCAAGGATTTTATCATTCGGACGCAATCCTGCTTTCTCTGCGGGAGACCCTTTAATTGGAGACACTATCGTAATATTTCCATCCTTCTCCTGTATCTCAGCGCCTATTCCCTGGAAAGATGAAGTAATGCTTTCTTCAAACCTTTTTGCTTCTTCTTCATTCATATAATCTGAATAAGGATCTTCGAGGGAATCAAGCATTCCATTAATAGCACCGTTAACAAGTTCCTCTTGTTTCAAGTCCATGAAATAATCATCGTTTAATGCATCATAAGCTTCATACAGCTTTTGAAATTCATTTCTTTCCTGCACCCCGACATTCACCGCTTTTTCATCGCCAAATGCCAGGGCAAAGGTCGTTATGCCCGCTGTTGCGAATACCAAAACGAAGATTAACATGACAAATTGAAATTTACGGATTTTTATGTATCCGGACGGGTTCTGTTGAGTTGAATTATTACCACTTTGCTGCTGATCATTGTCCATAAACCATCACCACTTTCATTGCATATCTTGCTAGCATATTTTCCTTAGGATAGCATGTTTCTTGAAATTTTAACACTATTTTTACACCCTGCCCATTTTATCAGCTTCTCACATTTATCGAAAGGAAAACCCTTTTCGTGTTTTAGTATGAGTTAAAAGAGCTGTAAAAAAACCAACAGTACTGACTGCCAGCAAAGAATGCAGAAACGAATATGTGCCAATCAAGCTGAACCCCGCAAGCAGCACTAGTGTATCAATTAAAAAAATGATGAATCCGACATTCCATCCTGTACTTTTACCTATGATTTGAGCAAGGAGGTCCGTTCCACCTGTTGCGGCTTCAGCGAGCAGCATGAGGCCGATTCCCACTCCTACAAATACTCCTCCCGCCAAAGCCGCCAAAATAGGAATCATATAAATATTCTCTGAAATAGGCTGAAGCACATCAATCAGAAGCGAAGACAGCCACAAACCATGTATACTCTTGAAAAATAAATTTCTGTCGAGGAAGAAAGCAAGAACATATAGGGGGATACTCAGGATTACTATCGTCAGACCAGGTTTAAGATCAAGCCAATAGTGGCTGATTAAACCTATCCCGATCATCCCTCCATCCAAAAAATGCTGCGGAACAAAAAAAGCATTGATCCCGATGGCCACCAAAAGACTTCCGAGCGCAATTTGAATGTAAACCTTGTACACAACTCCATCCCCCCATATCGTTTCCAAGTATGCGGCCGTCTCCTTATAAGCCTGTACACCTTATTAACATATATGTGAAGAGCAGTGGTTTTATTTATATAAAGCTGTTTTCGCATAAATTGCTGCTTTCGGATATCTCCGGATACTAGAGTTTTTCTCTTTAGCTCTTTTCTTTCATATTTACCAGGATATTTTAGATGAATTTTGGCTGGCATTATTAACCGAATTCATATGTAAAAGCAACAAAGCTCACGAAAAGTAACGGGTTCTGTTTTGAAGGACAAGCTTCTAATTATTCAAAGAAATGGTTGAGTTATTCACAACCAAAAACAATGTCTATTGATTTCCACTCCAGGTGCGTGACTCCGCGGGGCGTGCGGTGAAGCAAAAGTGGAAGCGGCCGTTCAGCGACGTACAGATTTTAGGGCTCTCGCATGAGATAAAGGAATCACGAAGAGCTTAGGCGATTCGATGATGACTTATCGCAAGGAGAGAGACCGAAATCTGCTAGTCGCTGGCCGCTGGAGCTGGATGAGCCTCCTCGGCTTCGCCTGTGGGGTCTCACCTGTGACGCTAGTCCCGCAGGAGGTCACGCACCTTCCGTTCCAATCAAATCATTGCTGACTTTCTATAAATAAATACTCTCCTTTATATTAATATTGGGATTGAAAGTGCATAGGAAATTGTGCCACAAATTTTAAAGAACAAAAAGTTCTGTCATTTGCTATTTGGTTACATTTTGTATTACCAATTGAACAGATCAACCAGCAAGAATACCGTTAAATAAAGGAAAAAGGAGTGTCAAAATCGATGCGATTTGGCACCCCTTTTGACGTGTAATTTTTTTTGCACTCGAAAACAGAACCCGTTACACGAAAAGCTCCTTATGTAAAAATCAAATATCCTGTTCGCCTTGCTTTCCTTATGCAGATATTTTTGTTGGAAGAAACATTTAGATAGTATTTGGCTTCGTTAGATTAAAAATCCTGCTAATCACCGACCAACAGGAAAACATCCATATAAATATAGCCTGGAGGTAGATTCCCCCAGGCCTGTGCTTTGCTAAATCTTTTTAACATTGTTGAAATACTCTTCAAGAGTCCAGTCATTTTCATATATTACCTGAGCAGGCTCTTTTCCAACATATCTAAAGTGCCACGGTTCATATTGATATCCTGTTATGTCTTCTTTTCCTTTAGGATATCTTAAAATGAACCCGAATTGGTGTGCATTTTCTTTCATCCACTTACCTTCTGGTGTATTTTCAAGTTCTATACTGACTTGAAAATCATTGCTCTTGCTGGATATATCCATAGCCAGTCCGGACTGGTGTTCACTGTTTCCTGGCGGCGCTACAGCTTTTACGGCTTTTTCTTCCCCGAATTGCTTGATTTCTCTCTCCAGCAGCGCTTGCTGGTATTGATAAGATCGGTATCCTGAAATGGCAGTCAGATACTGTCCATCTTGTTCGGCGGCAGCAAACATTTCCTCCAATGCCTTTGCGGCTTCTTGACGTATGTAGGCTTTCTCAATATCCTGGCTGCCGAAAACAAAAGGCACCTCTGGTCTTACCAGATCATTGGGTTTGTAATCACCAGTAAGCCCGAATTCTTTATTAACCAGCGCCAAGGTGTTTTCCGGGTTGGTTATCACCTTTTTCCCCTCAACTGTTTGAACATTATTAAAGAACTGAGATTCAAGCTGCAAGGAAGGCGGCACCTCTTCTTCCTCTTGTGCTGGACCATCTTCGCCTGGTGTTTCCTCAGCTTGGGTGTTTCCGTTCTCTGCATCAGTGGTTTCCTGACCATCCTCGTTTATGCCTGGTTCATTTTCCTGCTGGCTATTGTCTGGCCCTTCTTGCTCCTGAGCTTGTTCATTGGAACCAAATAAATCTTTAGTCCAATCCTCAGCCTGCTGACATCCTGAAAGCAGCAGCACCACTGCCGGCACCATGACTAATTTCTTCATTTCTTTCACCTTCTCTATCTTTGTCTAAACCATCATACCATTTCTGATAGAATCTGTAATCCGGGTAAACTTTTCATGTTTTGACTCATCTTCCCTGCTTGTTTAACAGCGCTTTTTTTAATTCAGCCTCATTACCTTAATGTATGTCCGTTTAAGGTGCCGGAATCCTCGGGTAGCAGAAGCGGTCCTGGAGTCAGGCTTCTCCCCCAACAAAACAAAAGCCCTGCCGGATTTCCCGGCGAGGCTTGGGCACATTTATTTAATCGCTGCTTCAAGAGCAACTTCGATCATTTCATTGAACGTTGTTTGTCTTTCTTCTGAAGTTGTTTCTTCACCTGTGATGATGTGATCAGAAACAGTCAGGACAGACAATGCTTTCCGGCCAAATTTGGCAGCCAGTGTATAAAGTGCAGACGTTTCCATCTCAAGTGCAAGGATTCCGTATTGCGCCCACTTTTCATGTTCCGCGTTATCATTGTAGAACATATCAGCAGTGAAGACATTACCTACCTTCAGGTTTAATCCTTTCTCTTCACCTGCATCGTATGCTTTTTTCAAAAGGGAAAAATCAGCAGTTGGGGCATAATCAATACCTTTGAATGTCAGGCGGTTCATTTGAGAATCAGTCGAAGAACTCATCGCCAGGATGACGTCCCTCACTTTAACATCCTTTTGGATTGCTCCGCATGTCCCTACACGAATCAAATTCTGTACGTTATAGCTTTGCATCAGCTCATTGATATAGATAGAGATGGAAGGCACACCCATACCGGTTCCTTGAACAGAAATACGCTTCCCTTTATATGTACCTGTGTACCCGAACATGTTTCTTACTTCGTTGTAGCAGACAGGGTCTTCCAAAAATGTTTCAGCGATGTACTTTGCACGTAAAGGGTCTCCCGGAAGCAGGACCGTTTCGGCTATTTCATTTTCTTTGGCACCAATATGTATACTCATTTAAATTCCTCCTGTTTTGGGGTTGTAAAATCACCAAATTACTCACACCTTAGTTTTCTTCCCTCGGCCAAGGCTATGCATGAACATTGTAAGCTTTTTTACCAATTCATGCAACGAAGACATATCCGGGATAACACAAAGCGAAGTGGCCAAACTAAAATCAAGGAGGGATTACTATGGCTAAAGAAAAAATGAGCAAAAAACTTCGTCAGGCTGTCGATTATGCGAACAACACTAATCCATCTTCGAGGTCGAGAAACCAGCCAGACTCTTCTAAAACAGAAAGATTCAACAGCGGGAGGTAACGAGTATGGGAAAAAAACACCGGGCGCGCATTAACCAACCTAAAAAAATAACCATATTCCCCAAGAGGCGATCATCGCTGAACACGAAGCACACAATAAAGAACATTCTGGCAGCAAACGTAAGAATGGGCCTGGGGACAATATGTAATAAAAAGGCTCATTCGTAAACTTTGTTGCTATATGTGAAAAGATAGCACTAAAATGCATGGGAAATAGCCATGTGAGCACGAGATAAAAGAGCTGCTCTCCGATTAAAGAGTAATAACCTCAGTATCTCCGAAAGAAGCAATTTATGGGAAAACAACCAATAAAAAGAGAAGCTGACCATACAAGGTCGGCTTCTCTTCTTTTTACCAGTCTCTTTTCGGATACTCTGCTGATATTTAAATTGAGCTTCGACCCCCTGATTCACCGTACATTCTTCCCTTAGTTAGAGAAAATTAGTAGTATCCGGGGGAATTTCCGGTTCTTTGGTTTTCCGAAGCATTAAAATATTTGCCGGCTTGTCCATTTCATTATTTTTCCTCTTACATACTATATTAATGAATTCAATGTAGAAAGGAGAAATTTTAATGAGAAAACCGAAAGTATATTCAACAGGTGTACTTAGACGACAGCCTGACGCAGTAACGGTGACAGTCAACCTGATGAATTTTTGTTCAACTGAAGAAGTGTGGGTGGAGGTTTGGGACTGGTCTTCCTATACCAGTCCTCAAAGAATTCCTGTTTTAATAGGTGATAACGATGAAGTTCATTTTCCCTTCTGCCTGCAGCCAAAGAGTCTGGCCGTAATGTATGCGCCCCTCCAAGGAGTTACTTTCTATGAAGTCAGGGTCGTACATGCAGGAGGGAACAATCTAATTGCCAACACATTTGGAAGAAATGTGGACCTTGAGGCCCAGGAAGAAAATACAGTGCTTGATTCCCAATTCATTACCGTCGATCTTGATTGTTTTGGACAGGCTCCTGAATAATTAGATCAAATAAAACCTGGCTCAAATTCGACCTTTTGAGCCAGGCTCTTCAATATCTTTTCATTTCCGCCCACACTTCCAAACACTTCATCTGATAATGACTCTGTTGACTTCCCTCCATCCTCCAGGCTCAAGTCTGAAGTAAAAATGTCCGCGTCTGCCTTCATCAATAAAAATAATATCGCCTGTAGTTATATATCTCCCTTTATAATCACCCGGCATTCGGTCTGGAACATTGAAAAGCCTGAATGTCTGATCCAGGGCTGCCATCCTGTCTTGTGCCGGCACTGCCATGCGGTATACTTTTTTATAACCTTTCCGTTGGCCGAATTGAGGTGTCTGAAAGATCGTGACATCATAGGTTTTTGTGTAAGATTTTGGGCGAATGATTTTTTCAAGCAATGCCATAAGAACCCCTCCATTATTTAGTTCTTATAGAATTAGCTTTTGCCCTTGTCGAATCCTTCATCGTAATTAGACTGCTTTTGTCGAAGAAAGAAAATTAGGAAAATTGATCTAACACTTTTGTGATTTTTTCATCAATTGCCGGGATATCGGAAGCGGAAATCGTCATTTTCACCATCGATTCATCCATTTCCAGAGCTTCGGCCAAGAAACCGCCGAACCCTCTCGCTTTTCGATCCACTTCAAACAGGATGGTCAAGGAAGAAGGGGACTGATTCAGAAATACAACCTCGAGTTCATCCAGCCTGCTGCGGTAAACCCCTGATGCCGGGATAAATTCAAATTCCTGGACAAATGGGTTTCTGCCTCGCAAATGCCTTGGAGCTTGCTCGCAATCTGCTTTCCTCAATTTGAAGCCCAGCCTTTCCAAAGATGTAAAGACCGAGTTTATCATGTCATTAGGCAGAATCTCGATATAATCCTTATCCTTTGGATCAACCGCATTTTTAATATCCAATCCAGTTGCTACCCAAACACGAGTATTTCCGACAGTCACTGGTGTTTCGAAAGGAAGCTCGAAACTTACCGGAAATTGTTTGGTTTCACTTGCTTTTATTACAAAAGGTTCTGATATCTGTACTTTTTCTATACATGCACTGTCCGTGTATTTTTTATCATCAGATTCCCGGATATAGGTGGTATATAACATCAAATAGATAGAATCTACTTCCTGTTCCACATTACCGCCTTTGACCTCCACAATTCCTGATACTCTTTCTCCGCCTGTATAACTCGTTTTTTCCAATTTTGTATCAACTGACGCTGCACCAATTCCGACTGAAGCAAATACCTTATTAAAAAACGACATACAAAACCATCCCTTTTCTATTTGATTTTTTGTATAGCTCTTAGCGAATTAAAACAATTTGGCTCTTCAAAAGCTTTTTCATACTCCCATTAAATGATTACGTTCAGCTTCTTATGAAAGTTTCACACTGGAGTGAATTATTATGGTTATTACGCTGGTACAAAATCTATTCACAACCAAAGAGACGAAGATCCCACTCATGAAAACGAGTGATGTTGAGAAGGTAAAAGAAAGAATTCTTCACAAAGTGAGCAGCCCGCTTGCGATACTTGCTGATGAGCAAGAAATCATAAAGGAAATCAAGAACGAGACTTTTCTGAAAAACGCCAACAATGTTACCAGGACAAAAGCGTATTTGGATTTCTACTGCAGCCACCCTGAGATTCACTGGGCATTTCTTGCTCATATGGTATCAAGAAATGCAGGATACCATATGACAGACTTAAAGGGAGAACTCCTTCCATCCATTATTGAACGGAAAGAAGCAGAAAATTTCTTTTTGTTTCTGGAAAGAGCCAATGCTTATATTTTTCACGATGCCTATCCCCAACTCCTGCTTTACCATCAAAGTATTAAAAAAAGAAGCCTTTGTTTCACCTACTTCCGGCCTTCGGGGTTTCCAGGGCAATGTCCGTTTTCTGGGAGCGATTTTGGCAAGAAAGAGAACCGGTTGAACTCTCACTCTCGTTAATTATCAATGAACAAAACATGCTGCAAAAAAGACTTCTTTCAAAATTGGATGAGGGTTATCTCCAAGAAAAGCTCTTGTTCCTTCTGCAAGACAGGCTTGAGTTGACAACTGTTTTCTTTCCTTATATTAAAAAATTGAAAATCAAACAAACCTATTCCCTTGCCGGTACCAGTGTTTCACACTTTGAAGACCCTCAGAAACGAATTGAAATCGGCAAAAGATTATACAGTATCCTTTTCCTGAAAAAAACAGTCAAACAATCCTCCTTGGAATTCGCTGTGAACACCCCTCACACTGGTTCCAGGAGCGACTACTGGCCCGACAGCTATTCTTCAAGTCCCACCGATGGTAAAAGAATTTTCAGTCCTCTCTTGAAAAGTGTCTGGAAAAACGTCCCTCATACTTTTTTCTCAGAGGACTGGATAAATGAAAGAACGCTCCGGGACCTCGATATCCTTAAAGCCATCTCTATCCCCAAACACTTTGATGTCACGTTACAAGCGAAAGTTTTAGTTAAGTTTTCAGCAAAATTAAAAAATCTTTCAACCCGAACAAGGCTTCCCGTTTAGAGGAAGCCTTCAATATGTAGCGAGACATAAGTTCTGTCTCATATAAAATCAATATTCATCATCGTCCGGATCTTCATCGATGATGCATTTTTCAATTAAATACTCAAATGTAATGTCAGCGATTTCCTCTAATTCTTCTTCTGAGGGTACATACCCTCTGCGAACAAGCTCCTGAAAGAAAAATTCAGCTATTTCTTCCGTATCGATTAACACTTCGATTTCACGCATAGTATCGCCCCCTTGTACTTCAATCTATGAAAATCAAAAGAAAGTTATGCAAGCTGAAAAAAGTTTTCATATCCCTGCTTGGACAAGCATAAAGTGAGGATACAAAGGTGAGGCATATAAATTATATACCTTAAGGAGAGTTGACAATGGATGCGTTGAAAACACTGAAAAGTTTCGTTGAAGAGGATATCTTAAATGATGATGGAGTAATTATTAAAGGTATGGAGTGCTTGCTAAGCTGGATTCTTAAGGCCTTTTTCATTCTTAGCTTTCCAGTGTTCCTTCTATGCTTATTGTAAGGTAATTCCTGATTCTTAAGTTACATCAGAATTCGAATTCAAGTGATTCTTGAGCTGATCTACAATCGAATTCATTTTTCGTTTATATTTTTTATCATTGAAAAGATAGTATAGTGTTTTGTAATCGTTATAATGATCAAGCAGGCGATCGACAATGCTGTCATCCTGATATCGAGGAGAAGGCAGCAATGCTTTATCGTGTTTAACAGGAGTAACAATTCCATATTTTTTAATATAAGTTTCAGCTTGATCATAGTCGGCAATGAGAGTCAATTCGTCTTCATCAGCCTCCAGCCATTCACCATCGTGGATCCTGGTCAATTCATAAATGACATCTTCCCAGGCATCTTCTTTATATCTCCAAATTTCAGTTCGGAAACCAACCACTTTAAATAAATCATTATCATACCCTTTGACTCTGACTAAATCCCCAAACAGAAATCGGTATTCAATATCGATTTGTTCCTGTTCAAGCAAGTATCCATCGTACTCATCCAGCAGCCTTAAACAATCTTCCTTGAAAAGACCTTCACTTTCATTTACTTCATATACATATTCTCCTTCAAGGAGCTTTATATTCGTCACTTTCCCCACTGTCCCATAAATCGTCACCACAACAGTGTCGCCAGCCTTAAATTTCGGTTGTTTTCGCTTGCTCATTTTCTCCCCTCCCCGTTTAATTTATTTGTTATTATCATATGCAAACCCAGAAATAACGCTCATCATTGCAGCCCATTGAGACAAGTTTTTTATTAATCATTTTTCAAAGTAAGAGGATTTTAGAAGATCCTGTCATTGTATATGGCTGTTTTCACAAAGACTTGGCTGTATTAAAAGTAAGGGATTTCCACTCCAGACGCGCGACTCCGCAGGGCGTGCGGTGAGCCTCCTCGGCTTCATAAAAAGCGGAAGCGGCCGTTCAGCGACGTACAGATTTTAAGGCTCTCGTATGAGATAAAGGAATCACGAAGAGCGTTAGCGATTCGATGATGACTTATCGCAAGGAGAGAGACTGAAATCTGCTAGTCGGTGGCCGCTGGAGCTGGATTCGCCTGCGGGGTCTCACCTGCCCGCTAATCCCGCAGGAGATCGCACGCCTTCCGTTCCAATCCTTCTATGCAAAAGGGGGAGGAGAAAATTGCTTTCAAAAGCAACAATCTTTTAGCAAAGAGCCTTGTCTATTGAAGGCCTGCTGGCTGGCAATATTTATAATTATTTTTGGTCCTAAGGAACATTTAACTGGCTGCTCTGTTTGTTCATGCCACTTCTTGAACCTTTATGCCGCTCTATCCTCCCAGAACGCAGCCAAAGTTTTCTCCATAAAAAAAGCCCGCTTTAAGCGGACTTGTCCTCATTGTGTGAGGTCAATATCAATTGAATCGTATATGTTCAATTCAAAGTTTTGATTTTTTTTATGAGTTTAACGGAAACCCTTTCGTCACCTTCCCAATTTACCCTATACTCATCTACCGAAGTAATTTCAGATTGGTACGGTTCATAGTCTTCATACCTCATTAAATCGCGGTTAGCCTTTCCATAATACACCCTTATGGAATGAAATCCGTGGCCTTCATCCGGAAGTGAAGTCATTTCCCTTATTTCAATCCTGTATTGGCCATTTGGAGATTCATTTGATTGAACTGTAGATGATTTAAAACCGGGTACATCTTCTTTAATTACTACAGCCTTCACTTGCTCATCAGTGAAATCAATTTCAATAGTTTCAGGTTGTTGTTCATCGCCGTATAATGTGACATTTGCGGTATCTTCCTGATCCCAATTCACTTCAACATTCGACGAGGAAAGAGTTGAACCGTCATTGCTGATGGCTCGATCCAGTTGTCCCCCTTTGTATTTAATTCTGACTTTCGAGGGTCCAAACCAAAAAGCAGATCCTTTCTCTACGATTTCAATGGTAAATTGATTACTCGGCGAATTGCTTACTTTCAATAGACGTTCCTCGTAATACATCTCATAAAGGAATACTCCCGTAATCAAAACCAATGGCACTATAATCAAAATAACCATCCAAGTAAGACAGCCCCATTTCGCCTTTTTACTATCTGTAGGAAAAGCGTCCTCTTTATTCATTGAATGCTCCTTAAAATCTTTTTCTAAGTATACGTTATTCACTGAAGAAATTACCGCTCAGAGCCCCCCGAAGTTTATAATGTTAATAAAGGTAGATTGATTAACCATAAGGAGTGCAGAATTATTTAATGTTCCACAAAACCCGAGCAAGATAAATAATAAGAACTTTACCTTCCCGGCGGAACAATTAATACAATCAGCCCCATCTCTCTTGGCCATCTGATGTAGTCGTTCCAATACTTCCAACATACCCATGACAGCCCAAAAGAGCAAGCGCCCCTTTTAACCCAGGGCGCTAAGTCCATTCCAGCGGGTACGCACCCTCGCGCGCAGAAGCAGGTTTCAGAGCAGCTGCTTAATGATATCTTTAAAAATATAAAAAAACCGCCTGAAAAACAGGCAGCCGTTTACCCTTTAGTATTTTTCTTCAATCAGGTATTGCTCCCAGGCTTCATCAAAAACCCGCATACTCTCCAGATACAGACCATTCAATTCCAAGTATGAACTGACCTCGTCATAGTCTTCTGCCTGCTTGGGGAAGGCAAGGTCGTCATACACATTATTGGCGAAGGCTGTGAGTTCATCACGATCGGTAGGCTGGCGGTATTTCATCAAGAAGTGGTAGAATGATTTTCTCATAGTAATCTCCTGCCCTGTAATAACTGTTTAGTGTATTTATTGCTTTACTTAAGTTGGTTCTTTTCGTAAGGCTGTTTTCGCAAAGATTGTGGCTGTATTAAAAGTAAGGGATTTCCACTCCTTCTATGAAAAAGGGGGAGGGAAAAATTGCTTTCAAAAGCCAAAATCTTTTAGAAAAGAGCCTTTCGTAAACTTTGTTGCTTTTTAATATAAAGTTGGTAAGATAACACCGTAATTAACCTTAAATATCCTGGTAAGCAAGAAAGAAAAGAGCTACTCACCCCTATTAGAGAGAACCTTAGTATTAGGGGGGAAAATCCGGCTTTTGGGATTTTTCCGTAAGCAACAGTTTATGTGACAACAGCCTTTGTATTAGAATACATAAACAATCAGGAAACGTAAAGAGAAACGGAAAGCCTCATTCAATCAAAACGGAAATAATTTCTTTTGAGTTTCCTTTCAATTTTCATCAAATCCCGATATGAAACCCTCTCTCCAAGCGGCTTTGTGTCTATCAACAGGAGCTGGTCTTCCAATTCGATTGTAACCGCTTCCTCGGTAAACACGATTCCGCACCCGCTGCAAAAAACCTGCGGCGTTCCTGTTATTTCGATTGCCCTTGAACCATCCGGCAATTCCCAAAAAACCGGCCCTCTGCTTCTATATGCTTGTTCTTCCCCGCACCATTCGCACTCAAACCTTTCAATCATCGGCTGAGTCTGCCTTTTCCATTTTTTTGAGCTGTGCTTGGAACTTTTTCTCCTTTAACACATCCCTTTTCTCACGAAAATCTTTCAATGACTTATGTTCTGGATTGGTGACATAATTTTCTCTCCTGTTCTGCCTGTGCAGCCCCTCCGGAACGAGAGTGGATTTCGATTCATTCATGAGTCCTGTAACGCCTATGGACGATTGAAAATCTTTTAATGGATAAATGGAATTAAAGTACTCGTCTGCCTTGCCCGGTGTATAATTTTCAGGTTCCGGATAGGTGGTGATGACCCCTTCGAAGTTCCGGAGAACCACTTTTCCGGCACTCTGTGAAATAAGGTAATTCGGCTGAAGTGCAATCTTGCCTCCCCCGCCTGGTGCATCCACAACAAAGGTAGGGACTGCATATCCCGAAGTATGGCCTCTTAAACCTTCGATGATTTCAAGCCCTTTTGAAACAGGAGCTCTGAAATGTCCGATTCCTTCTGAAAGGTCACACTGATAAATGTAATAGGGACGGACGCGGATCTTCACAAGGTCATGCATCAGTTTCTTCATAATAGGTACGCTGTCATTGATTCCTGCAAGGATGACTGCCTGATTTCCGACAGGAACCCCTGCATCCGCAAGCATCTCACAAGCTTTTTTGGCTTCCTCGGTTATTTCGATGGAAGTATTGAAATGAGTGTTAAGCCATACGGGGTGATACTTTTTCAGGATGCTGCACAGGTTCTCCGTGATTCGATGAGGGAATACTACCGGTGCTCTAGTACCGATGCGGATGATTTCCACATGGGGAATCTCTCTCAGATTCTTCAAGATATATTCAAGAATCTTGTCATTAATCAGGAGTCCATCTCCTCCTGAAAGCAGCACATCCCGGACTTGAGGGGTTTCTCGTATATAATTAATTGCTTCATCAAGCTGTTTCTTTGGCACACCCATTCCTATTTGGCCCGAAAAGCGCCTTCTTGTACAATAGCGGCAGTACATAGAACACTGATTAGTGACCAGAAAGAGCACTCTGTCAGGATATCTATGTGTGAGCCCGGGAACCGGAGAATCTTCATCCTCATGCAGAGGATCCTCCATATCATATTTCGTTTTATGAATCTCCTTTCCTATTGGCACAGACTGCATTCTGATAGGGCAACGGGGATCCTGTTCATCCATAAGCCATGCATAATAGGGAGTTATGTTCAGAGGAATGGTCTTCGTGGAAATCCTGACCCCTTCCTCTTCTTCGGGAGTCAAGTTAATCACTTTTTTCAAATCATCCAGAGTCCTTATTGTATTTGTCAGCTGCCAAATCCAATCATTCCATTGCTCCTCTGTGACATCCTTCCATACTTCTATGTCTTTCCAATGTCTCTTCGGCTTATATAAATCATTCAACATGTGAAGCACCAACCCTTCTCCATCTTTTCACTAGACTGACAGCCCTTCAATGCAATTTTTCAAGCAGATTTCAAGATACTTCTAGGCTATGTTGGGCCGGGAAAAATGGTTTCTGGTTTTGTTATAAGATTTTACCCATCACTTAAATCCTTCCACCAAATGTTCATATCCTCCATCTTGTCGAATATATAACAGTTATTCACAAGCCTGCCCCCATAACGATAACCGAGTTGATTAAAGGCTGCGTTCATTCCGTAAGAAAGCGATCTGGCTATCGTATAGGCACAGTAAATGTGCTGCTTTTCCAGTTCTTCTTCCAGTCCTGCCAACAGCTGTTTCATAAGGCCCCCTCCTCTGAAAGCTGGAAGTGTGGCACAATCAGTCAACTCAGCACATCGAAGACCTTGATCTATTTCAGCAGACGCAGCACTGATGATTTCACCGCTTTTTTCCACAAACAGAAAGACTGTCCCACCTTCAATCGATTTCTGTACATACTCCGGGTCCTGCATGGGTACCGGGTAAACCGGGAAGACCTTTTCATACAGTCCAGCCAGCCTTTCAGCATCCCCTTTACCAGCCTTTTGGAGATTGTAGGAATATAAAGGGTGCTTCTCCTCAGGTTTCAGCTGCTGAACCTCTCCCAAGATCTTGTTGGATTTCTCCCATTCAGAGGAAAGCTTCCTCTCTACAGTCAGGAACTTTGCTAAAAAATAGGCATCACTTCCATGAAAGTATCCTTTAATAAAAGCCTCCAGCTCGTAACCTTTTTCTAAAAAAGCATGCAGATGTTCAGTTTGCGACTTGACGATCACTTTCTCCGCAGCAGAGGCATTTGCTGCTTTATCAATTATTTGATTTACTTCTTCCAACTTCCCAGAATAACTGTCGACCCTTATCCTTTCATTAAAGGAATCGCAATAGATATTGACGACCGCTTTTTTTCCTGTGATTTCCTTGCTGAATTGCATGCTGTTCCCTGCTTTCTCTTTTTAACTATTTTTCACTGAACCGGTAATTATTTGAACCTCACTCTAATAGCGCCAGTATAATTTTTAAATAAACTGACTCTGGCACCTTGTTAATGATCATTAAGCACCCCCTGGTTGGGTACGTCTCTCTTAGGCATCAGGTCCGCCACACCACTTGATAAGGGCATAGGCAATCACTTCTGCTGCAAGCAGGATTTTGGGGACTTCAATGTATTCATTTGCATCGTGAGCCGCTTCGGTGGTGCCGGGTCCAAATACGATGACAGGAATATTTCCTCCCTTTGACAAAATCCCTCCATCTGTCCCCCATGGTGAAGCTTCGATGACCGGATTGGAATCCAATACGTTTTTATAGGCGTCTGCCATCACACCCAGGAATGGATGGTCAGGTTCAAGACTTCCAGGCTGCCACCTTCCTCCAAACCACTCCAACTGTACAGGATGGTGTTCAAACCAGCTGTCATTCTCGGAAAGCTTCTTCAGGCAAGATCCTAATTCGTTCTCAACTTCTTCCATCGTTTCATTCGGTCCAACACCGATTCTTCCCTCTATCACTGCCAAGTCCGGGACTGAGGATGGCCATTTACCACTCTCAAATTTTCCTATATTAATTGGGAAAGGGATTGGTATATTTCTATAAAGGGGATCTGTCACATTCTCATTTCTTTTTCGTTCCAGCAGCTGCAGTGCATTTAAGACGGCAGCAGCCTTTTCAATTGCACTCACCCCCTCATAGCGGGTCCCGCCGTGAGCCTGCTTCCCTCTTATAGACAATCTGAACCACATGGAGCCCTGCTGTTTCGGGAACATTTTTAAGTTCGTTGGTTCAGGAATGATCGCAGCATCTGCTGTGTAGCCCCTTAGCAATGCAGCCAAGGTACCTGTCCCTCCGCTTTCTTCTTCAATTACACTCTGAAAAATGATATCCCCTTTTAGATCAATCCCATTTTCTCTTAATGCTTCAATTGCAAGTAATAGAGATACTGTTCCGCCCTTCATGTCGGTTGATCCTCTGCCGAAGACCTTTCCGTTAAGGTACTCTCCGCTATATGGGTCGATAGTCCAGGCAGTTTCATCTCCTTCAGGCACCACATCAATATGTCCATTAAGGATGATTGACCTTCCTCCGCCTTTCCCTTTTATCACTCCAACAACATTGGGGTTTCCCTGGAATTCTTCACGGTCGCAGCGATAGAATGGGTGGTTCTCTATCTCCTTTTTTCGATTTCCCAAATATCCAGTTCCATTCCTAATTCTCTGCATTTCTCTATAATGACCGCTTGTGCTTTGGATTCATTGCCGCGGACACTTTTTTCCTGTATTAGCTTTTGCAAGAGACGGACAGCCTGCGTTTCCTGGCTGTGAATCCATTGTTTGACCGCATTTTTGTCCATTTCTTTCACTTCCTTTTTACATAATATAATGTTCACTTCACGTTTTTTACCTAACCTGAAGTTTTGTCATCATGGAGGAACATATTGCAGGAATTTTCTCTTGAGGTTTCTTTTAGTAAGCTTCTATGGGACACTTGATCGGTTTCAGCGAAGTGCTTCTTAGGTTTCTCCTATGGAACACTTAAGCGCTTTTTTCCCAGCGAAGTGTCTTTTAGAATGCTTCTATTTCACACTTGAGCGCTTTTTTCTCAGCGAAGTGTCTTATAGAATGCTTCTATGTCACACTTGAGCGCTTTTTTCTCAGCGAAGTGTCTTATAGAATGCTTCTATGTCACACTTGAGCGCTTTTTTCCCAGCGAAGTGTCTTTTAGTAAGCTTCTATTTCACACTTGAGCGCTTTTTTCCCAGCGAAGTGTCTTTTAGTAAGCTTCTATTTCACACTTAAGCGCTTTTTTCCCAGCGAAGTGTCTTATAGAATGCTACTATGCACTTGGGTGCTTCTGTCTCGTGGAAGCAACTTAACTTTTTAATAATGAAATTTTTCATACAATGACCTTAAAATCGCCGGAGTGTTTAAATGAACATCAGATTCTCAGATACTTCAAAATCAGCTTCTGTATTTAGGGTAAGATCAGCCAGTGTGTATGGTTTAAATATTTCCAGGAGCCTTATTCCAGTTGCAGTTACTTCAAACACCCCCATATTTGTGATGAGCATGCTCACACATTTTGGAGCAGTCAACGGCAGCTTGCATTCTTTAACGATTTTGCTGTTTCCGTATTTATCACAGTGAGCCATCAACACAATGACTTTTTTAGTCTTCATCGCTAATTCGGTTGCTCCTCCCATCCCGGGAACTTTCTGACCGGGAATGATCCAGTTGGCGAGATCTCCTTTTTGGCTAACCTCAAGAGCCCCCAGGATTGTGAGATCAAGCAGTCCCCTTCTGATGATGCTGAAAGCCGTCAAGCTGTCAAAATAACTTCCCCCAGTTTCCAGGGTGACCGGGAATCCCCCGGCATTGCAAAGGTTCTGGTCTTCCTCCCCAGGCACTGGTGTCTTTCCAATTCCCAGGACTCCATTTTCCGCATGAAAGAGGACGTTTTTCACCCCATCCAGATGATTCGGAACTATAGAAGGTATACCGATTCCCAAATTAACGACCATGCCATCACGGATCTCTCTAGCTGCTCTGGCTGCCATCTTATTTTTCTCTGTTACTCCCAAGCCCACTTCCAGTCCACCCCTTTAGAAAGAACGATTTTATCAATGAAAACTCCGGGTGTTACAATTTCCTCCGGATTGAGCTCACCCGGTTCCACAATTTCTTCCGCTTCCACGATTGTGATATCTGAGGCCATTGCCACTAAAGGGTTGGTATTTCTTGCGCTTTTGTCATAGACAAGATTCCCAAGCTTATCAGCTTTCTTTGCATAGATGATACCTGCTTCTGCTGTCAACGCTGTTTCGGTGAGATACGTTTTCCCTTCGATTTCAATCGTCATCTTGCCTTTATTCAAAAATGGGTCATCCCAGCCAACATCCGTGATAATTCCGTACAATCCGCTTCCACCCGCTCTTATTCTTTCAGCAAGAATTCCTTGAGGAGAGAATTCCACTTCCAATTTCCCTTCGCTCATCAGCCTTCCAGCCACAGGATTACTTCCAATATGAGAGGCAATCACTTTTGCTGCTCTTCCTTCTGAAACGAGCTGTCCTATCCCGATTGAAGGAAATCCTGTATCGTTTCCTATTAAGGTTAGACCAGATAGTTCCCAATGAAGAAGATGTTTGATTATTGTAGGAGGTGATCCCACGCCCCCGAAACCCCCAAACATTAATGTCATGCCATTTCGGAAAAATCCCTTTATTTCTTCGTAATCACAGACCTTTTGTTCCCCCATGTTCTTCCCTTCCTTCAATTCATATCTCTGTAATGGCTTTAAACGTTCTTTCTAACCGGTTTATCAGCTCATCCAATTCAGGTAATGTAATTGTGAATGGGGGAGCAATCAGAATTGCCGAACCGCTTCGCCCGTCAATACCTGCAGCTGCTGGATAAAGAAGGAGTCCTTCCCTCTTCGCTCCATCTACCAGTAATGAAGTAAAAGCTGCATCTATTTTTTCCCGTTAACAGACCCCGCGAATTCAATCCCTATCATCAGCCCTTTTCCCCGGACATCCCCGATAATAGAATAGTTCTTCTTCATTATCTTCAATTGATTTTGCAGATACTTAGATTTCTCTCCAACTCCTTCAATCATCTTCTCTGATTTAATGAGTTTAAGGACAGCGAGGGCTGCCGCACTTGAAAGAGGATTTGCACTGAAGGTATGACCGCTCATTATGACTTGCGAGCCCTGAAGAATCGGTTCCAAAACTTCCTTTGTTACAAGCGCAGCGGCAATAGGGGCATACCCAGCACTCAAGCCCTTGCCCAGCGCCACTATGTCGGGTTGGACTCCCCAATGTTCCATAGCCAAAAAAGTGCCTGTTCTTCCACAGCCCGTCATCACCTCGTCTGCAATGAAAAGAATCTCATATTTTTCACATATTTCTTTCACAACCTTGAAATATTCCGGGGGTGCCTCTATTGCCCCTCCTGCTGCTCCGATAACAGGCTCAGCGATAAACGCAGCAACATTTCCTTCTCCTATTCTTCTAATCACTGTTTCAAGCTGTCTGGCACATTGAACATTGCATGCGGGATAGGTTTTGCCGAATGGGCATTGATAACAATATGGGGGTTCAACGGCCGGCCAGTCTCCCACAAATGAATCAAACCTTTCCCTTCTGACAGGGTGCCCAGAGGCTGATAAAGCTCCAAATGTAATTCCGTGATAGCTTAACCAACGGGAGATCACTCTGCGTTTGGAAGGCCTTCCTTTCTCCTGCCAATGCTGAATAGCAATCTTTACAGCGGTTTCAACTGCTTCTGAACCGCTGTTGACCAGGAAGCACCAATCCAGCCCCGTTTCTTGTGAAAGAAGGGCAGCAAGTTGTTCACTTGGCTCGTTCGTGAACTGCGAACGATAAACAAACGAAACCTGCTGCCCTTGCCTGTAAATAGCTTGCAATATTTCCTGAATTCCATGGCCGATATTAGCTGTCACTGCACCAGAACATGCATCCAGGTATTCAAAACCCTCCTTGTCATAAAGAAATACACCCTTGCCATAATCGATTTCGGGATAACCCTCCGATAGCATCGGTTTGATTAGGTGAGAACGAGGCATGAAACCCCCTCCTGATTTATAGTGGAGTTCTACTCTTACTAATACTTATGTTTAATTAGGAGAATCTTTCTTGAAAAAGTTAAACTTAAAGTGCAAGCTCGAATCCTGTTTAAGAATTATCTCTTGTGAATGCTGACTGACAGTATGAATTCTGCCAAACTGATACCATCTTCTGTTTGTACGGCATTCTGACTCTATAAATTCAGACAATCCACCATTCTATTTGAAGACACCATGACCGTACCTAACCCGTCAAACTACCCTATTCACCCCTCTGAACAGCTCCCTGACTGGACTGGCCTGCAAATCAAAATGTCCTGTAACCCCATATGACCCTGATTTAAAATTTTTCAACAAAAAAGACCGATTTAGATATCGGCCTTTTTAAGCGTTACGTCAGTTAGTATTCAGCTTTACATCAGCATTTAGGCGCGTAGCAAACCGCCCCGATAATGATCAATAAGATAAACAGCACAACTATCAGCGCGAATCCACCCGCATATCCCGCACCAGCTACAGGTGCTGCAGGATAAGCATAGCAACAATTGTCATATCCGTAATGCATATACATACCACTCCTCGGATTTATTTCTGCTTCACCATTAAAGTATGTATAAAGCGCCTAATGTGTTTGGGCTTTTGCCCAGATAGAGCAGGATAACATTTAGAAGAAGCACTTCCCCAAAGTTCCAATTTGCTTTATACTTATCAAAATAGTAAACACTTTTAGGGTTCAACTGTAAGAAACCGTTAGGCTCTTTTCGTAAACTTTGTGGCTATTTGATATTAATTGCGAAAGATAGCGCCATAATTAACCGGAAAACCTGTAAAACAAGAGAGAAAAGAGCTTCTTTATTCTTTTAGAGCGAAAAAGCCTAGTATCCAGGGGGAAAATCCGGCTTTTGGAATTTTCCGAAAGCAACAATGTATGCGAAAATAGCCCACCTTTAAGAACTTTAGAAGCAACGAGGAGATCAGGATGAAGTACTTAATAAAAAATTTCTTTAATGGTGTATTGACCATTCTGCCAATCGGTTTGGTGATATACGTAGTGTACAAGCTTTTTATTTTTCTTGACGGTCTGCTGGGGAATGTACTGAAGCCGTATATGGATGAAAATTATATACCTGGTATAGGAATATTGGCAACGGTTATATTAATCACACTGCTCGGCTGGCTTTCCACAAGGTTTATAACAGGTTCGTTCATCAAACTGCTTGATTTCACACTAAAGAAAATACCCTTGGTTAAGACTCTTTACAGCATCATCAAGGATACAGTCCATTCTTTTATTGGTGAAAAGAAGTCATTTTCAAAAGTGGCCCTCGTCACTCTTCCCGGCACTGGGATGAAATCTCTCGGATTTATAACGTCAGAAGAACTGGATCAGTTCCACGCGCCGCTAGAGCAGTATGTTGCAGTCTATATTCCGCAAACCTTCCAGGTGGCCGGATTCACATTTTTGGTTCCGAAAGATGAAGTAAAAATAATAGATGTCAGTCCTGAAGATGCGATGAAATTCATTTTATCCGGAGGCATGACCTCTTCGAAAAGGTAAAATATGTATGATTCTGCTTATGAATCGGTATGGTGTTGTTATCTCTTCTGGATTACATACCACCTTTATATGTTTAACTAAAATCTTAGTGAAATTAGCAGGTCAACAAAAAAAGAGCTGAGAAATTTCAGCTCTTTTTGTTATTTTGCAGTAACCGTCATTACCTGGCTTTGACCGGCTGTTACTTCTCCAACTTCTGCTTTTTCGACTGTGGCCAAGTCATCTCCATTAGTGACAATGACAGGTGTGATGGTGCTCTTCGCTTTCTCTTTTACAAGATTCATATCAAATGTCACAAGCGGGTCTCCCACTTTGACTTTTTTTCCTTCAGATACATGAGCTTCAAACCCTTCCCCATTCATGGACACTGTTTCCAGTCCAATATGAATAAGAAGTTCTGCTCCATTTTCCGCCTTGATGCCGACAGCATGTTTGGTTGGAAACACTTGTATAATCTCCCCGTTTACAGGTGAAACGACTTTCCCTTCCGTTGGTTCGACGGCAATTCCGTCACCCATCATTTTTTGGGAAAATACAGGATCAGGTACCTCTTCAAGGCTTAGCATCTTTCCAGTTAGAGGAGAATGTACGTTAATGGAACTAGGTGCTTCTTCTTTTTTACCGAAAAATTTCTTAAGCATTTTAATCAACCTTTCTTTGTCTGAAGTTTGTTAGCTGTGTGTATTTTTCAAGGAATGATTCATGCTGCTGGATAAGCAATCACTCAAAGAGTTTATTATATTCGCCATACCCCTCTTTTTCAAGGTCTTCCTTAGGGATGAACTTCATTGCTGCTGAGTTGATGCAGTATCTGAGCTGATCCGGTCCGGGACCATCATCAAATACATGACCCAGATGAGAGTCGCCAGATTTGCTTCTGACTTCCTTTCTGACCATAAAGTGGCTGTAATCCATCTTTTCTTCTACTTCCTCTTCTGTTATCGGTTTGGTGAAACTCGGCCATCCGCAGCCTGCATCATATTTATCTTTACTGCTGAACAGCGGTTTGCCCGAAACGATATCTACATAGATACCGTCACCGAATTCGTCCCAATACTCATTTTTAAAGGGAGGTTCTGTTCCATTATTTTGAGTCACCTCATACTGAATGGGTGATAAATGTTTTTTCAAGTCTTCTTTTTTCTTCACTGCTGCTCCCCCCAGTGTTGTTTAGTAAATGCTTTACGTCCTGAACCTATACTGTACCGTTGATAATGTGAAGGATTCTTCTTGTAGTACTGCTGATGATACTCTTCAGCTTCATAAAATTTTTTGGCCGGCAGGATCTTGGTCACGATGGGTTTCTGGAACTTACCGCTTTTGGCAAGGTCCTGCTTAGATTCTTCCGCTGCGATTCGCTGTTCTTCATCATGATAGAATATGGCAGTCGTATAAGATTGTCCCCTGTCAAAAAACTGTCCGCCTGGATCAGTGGGATCTATTTGCTGCCAGTAAAGTTCCAGCAATTTCTCATAAGGAAACTTTTCCGGATCATAGGTGATTTGGACAGCCTCATAATGGCCCGTTGTTTCTGAACACACTTCGCGGTAGGTTGGATTTTCCTTCTCTCCGCCTGTATAACCGGAAACAACATGGATTATGCCCGGCATTTCCTCGAACGGCTGAACCATGCACCAAAAGCAGCCGCCTGCGAAGGTTGCTTTCCGTGTTTCAGGATTTTCCTTCATCAATCTCATCCTTTCTCCGTTCTCCATAACAATATTCCCTTTATTGCATAATTCTAACGTGAAAATGATGAGAGGTAAAAGAATTAGATCACCGGCGGCCCACTCTGTTCTGGCTGACCTTTTTCCACTTCTTTTTTTCCAGAGATTGAAGACGTTTATCGGCTCTTCTCTTGCTATATTGGATTTCTCTTTGCAGTTTCTGATAACTTATATATCGTTCCTCATGCAGAAGACCTTGTTCAATAGCCTGTCTGATTGCACATTGAGGTTCCTCTTCATGTGTGCAATCCCGAAACTTGCACAGCTCAGCAAACTCTTCCACGTCCCTGAACTGTGTGGAAATCCCTTCATTGCCTTCCCACATTTGCAGTTCCCTCATGCCGGGGGTGTCAATGATGAATGCTCCATTTTCAAGAAGGAACATCTCCCTGTGGGTCGTCGTATGCTTCCCCTTGCTGTCTTGCTCTCTTATCTCCTTTACAGCCTGCAGGCTTTTGCCCGTCAAACTGTTTAACAGTGTTGATTTCCCAACACCGGAAGATCCCACTAACGCAGCTGTTTTTCCATGAGACAAATATGGACTGAGTTCTTCGATACCCCTGTTTTCAAACGAAGAAACAGGAATGATCGGTACTCCCATTGCGACTGCTTCCACCTCAGCAGATTTTTCTAAAAGGTTATCACATAAGTCCGCTTTACTTAGGATTAAAACGGGGCTTGCTCCGCTTTCCCAACAGAGAAGCAGATACCGTTCTAATCTGTTGATGTTCAAGTCTCCGTTTAATGACGTGACAATAAATAAAAAATCGATGTTGGCAGCGATAATTTGTTCCTCTGCTTCATCTCCCGCTTTCTTTCTGGAGAATTTGCTTGTGCGGGGCAGTACGTTCTCGATCATCGCCTGTTCATGCTCCAAAGGTTTGAATCCTACCCAGTCACCGACCGCAGGTAAGTCCTCATTGGATTGAGAATGATAGTAGAACTTTCCTGTGAGCTTCGCTTGATACTCACCCGCAAGAGAAAGCAGTGTGTAGACACCTTTATGTTGAGAGGTCACTCGCCCAATTTCGAGTGCCTCATTCTTCAACTGATTCGCCTTTTCTATGAAAATCTTTTCTAATCCGTTCAAATTGTTTCCTCCTAATAAATCCGGGCTCCCCGAAAAATTTACATACAAAAAAACCATGGCATAGGACACGGCCATGGTTCATATGCATATCGAAGAAACAGTTTAATCCTAAACAGGATCAACTAGGCATCATGATAAATCCGCACATTGAAAACAGGCCGTGTCAGTGAAATCAAAGACAAAGTACAAATTGGATTTACTCATAACACATCACCTGCTTTCTATTTAATAACCCTATTATGGCATCCTTTACCAGAAATTACAACGTTTTTTTAATTTTCACTATTTCAACCTTCTGCTCACTTAATTTTGCTTGTGATGTACTGGGTGTTTTCACCATTTTTCCCTGAAAGGCATAGTGTATTGAAGTAAATTCGAAAATAGGAGAGAGATGAATGACAAACAAAGAAGCCTATCTTCAAAAAGCTGCCATGTACGATTTATTATCCATGTATTATAAATACACTGACCCCAGACTGCACATACATTATTATCAGAAGCACTTAAAGTATATGCAAAAAGGCATTTACGGCATGAGGGACCAGCATCAAGACCGACCGGCTCAGGTAAGGGTCCTGCACGCTGTCCCTGATGCTCCGAATGTAGATGTATATGTAAACGGAAATCAAATATTGAGTGATATAGGTTTCAAAGACATCAGCGGATTCATGCCACTGCCTGCTGGAAAATATCATATTGATATATACCCAGCAGGCACCAGTGTCAGCACTGTCATCAGCAAAAAAGTAACGGTGGAACCAGGAAAGATTTATACTCTTGCGGCTGTAGGGAAAGGAAATAAATTGCAGCTTCTTCCTTATGTGACAGATCCGTTCGTCCCCCAAGGTGAAACAAAAGTACGCTTCATCCATTTGTCACCGAATGCTCCGGCGGTCGATATTGCCGTTGCAAAAGGGGATGTCATCTTCCCGAAGGTTTCGTTCAAGCAAGCAACGGATTACCTCGGGCTGACGCCGATGACTGTGAATCTCGAGGTGAGAGCTGCAGGTACGAAAGATGCTGTATTAAGTGTACCAAACGTTTCTTTTCAGCCAAATCAGGCTTACACCATTTTTGCAGTCGGTCTGCTGAATGAATCACCAGAGTTGGATGCACTGTTGGTTATGGGGTAAAATTATCCGGACCTTTTCCTGATATATATTAATATTGTTTTGTATAATCTGTCTGCGTTCAAATACCTTTGAGAACCCAGATGAGATTCGGATTCTTTACTGTATTCCATGAGTCTAGGTTACCTAACTCTCCTGACCATGTGAGAAAAGGGCATCAAGGGAGCGTCGTGCTGACCTATCTCTGCTGAAAATGAGAAAAAGGGCTACTTGAGAACTCCTAGATGCTCTATCTCTGCTGATATTGAGGAAAAAGGGCAACTAGGAAGCACTTAGATGCCCTACCGCTGCTGATAATCAGAGAACAAGGCATCATGGAAGCTCCTTGATGACTAAAAGAAGATGAGTCTGCTAGAATAGGGCATCAAAGAGAATTTTCCAAATAGAAAAATGATGGGGCACTAACACCCCATCATCATTCTTGCGCCTAGTATTATTCAATCAACTGGCACCAGCATATTAAAGACGATATTATCATTTTCCAAATCGAACTTTTCTGCCCTTACTTTCAGATCACTCTTCATTTCCAGGTTTTGCAGTGATACATAAATCAATTCTTCGTTTGGCTGGATCTTGATCCATTCTGGGAATTCATAAGAATCCCTTATAATTTTTAATACATGCTCTACCGGCAGATTCAGCGCTCCTACAGAAATGGAGTCTTGCTTCAAAAGCAGATCCCCGTTTTCCAGGGCTTTTGGCTCAAAAGTCATCTTAAAGTTTATTTCGCTGGTGAAGACTGGTACAGCACCATTAAGTACCACCTGGTCATCCAACACAACTGAGTAATCCACGGGAGCTGTGAACTCGTCCTCAATATAATGGTCGATTATTTGATTTAAATCCTTCTTGGTCGCTCTTATTTGAAAAGCGACGTTCTCTCTCTCATTTAAGCTTTCTTCAGGCAGCTCATCATCTTCAATCGGGACCATCAACAAAACGGCAACGAACAGAATCACCAAGATGTTGAAACCCAGAAGAGTAAAAAAGCTTGCCTTCCATTTTTTTTCATTCTAAAGCCCCTCTTCCCCAACACTGAATTCACTTTGAGTCAGCTCTGATAACGTTTCCCGTTCCGTTAATTCCTCAAACATTCTATCCGCCATTAATTCGTAACCTTCATCATTTGGATGGAAATAGTCACCCTCGAACAGGAGACTGTCCTGGCCTTCGATAAAAATATCGTTTACTGTAATAAACGCCGTCCTCTCATATTCAGCTAGTACTTCTTCACTGAATAGATTCCAGTTTAAGATAACTTCATCAACCTCTTTGATCTCAGAGAACCAGGTATTGAAAGGATTATAGATTCCCACCAGCACAATGCCGGCATCCGGGTTATACTGTCTGATGAGTGTCAGTATCTCACGCAGGCGATCACCATAGTTAACCATTTCTTCGTTAAAGACGGCCAGATTTAAATTATATAGGTTCTCTTTAAATACCTTCATGACATCATTGCCGCCGATCGTAATGAAAACCAGGTCAGAATCTGAGACGGCCTTGCCTACATCTTCTTCATTCAACCTTTTCAATAACTGATCGGTACGTCTTCCCCTTACCCCATAGTTTATGAACTCGGCATCTCTTATCGAGTCAAGGTTTTCAAGATGCATCTGCAAATATGGAACGTATCCACCGCTTTTTGTGCTGTCCCCCACTCCCTGAGTTAAGGAATCACCGATTGAAACAATTTTAATATCTTTCGGTATAAAGTCAGCAGGCGGCTGTTCTTTTTGCAGCAAGGTATGAGTAACTTGCGGATGAGATACGATATCCTCGCCAGAACAACCTGAAACAAATATGAAAAGGAATAAGAGAGAGAAGAGAATTTTTTTCATAAGAACGATCTCCTCTCTTTTTTATTGGCTGTTTTCTAAAGTTGCTGCTCTAAAATCCCCACTGAATAGCTAGACTTTACTCACCCAAAATAGAGAGCGCCTCTTTTCTAATGCATGGTGTGAGTCTTCGAGATAATTAATAAAATGCAGCAAAGATTTGGTAAAAAGCCTTTTTGTTTTCATTATATCATGAGAGTTTATGAAGTCCGACTTTTTTTGCTCTGCTGGTTTTACCTGATGCCGGCAATGCTGATTATCAATCCTTTTTTCACAGATGTCTCTCACCATAAAATACATTTAAAGCGGGGCAGCGGGTTAATGCATCTTTCAATAATTTTTAACGAGCTGGAGGATTTTTAAACGTTTGAAATACTTTTTTGATAAAGCTGGGATAGTTAAAATTGACTGCTACGTAATGCGTTTTCCAATCCGCTTTTTCGGTACTGTCCCTAAAGTCGCCTGAACTTTGGCCGAGTGCAGTGCCCAGGTTAACTTCAATTTCAACGGGGATCTTCACAAATTTCATCTCTGAGCCAGGCTGGATTGCCCATATTGCAAGAAGGTCATGCAGCGGGCTCCCCGCGAGGCCCGGATACGTTTTCTTATAAAACTTTTGATAATAGTCAACCAAAGGTTTTATGATTTTCCCTACTTTATCATCGGTCTGTTCAAAGTAATTATCAAGTTCGTTTATCATCTGCGGTGTGAAAATCGCATACTTGGTGACATCTAAAGGGATGATGTAGACTGGCTTCGGGGACAATTGCAAAACGATATTGGCTGCATAAGGATCTCCGTAAATATTCGCTTCAGCCAAAGGGGTAATATTCCCCGGCACTCCAAATGCTCCGCCCATGAGATAAATATCGTTCACTAATTTCATAGTTTCCGGATACAGTATAAACGCCGTCGCTAAAGAAGTCAGCCTGCCTGCGCTGAATATAGTTATATCATCCTGATATTTAGTGATGATATTTTTGACTTCAAAAAAATTCTCCAGCATTGATTCGTCAGCATGGTAATTCTCCGGGATGATCGGTCCCAGACCGGCTATGCCGTGAATCTCGGGAAAATATTGCGGCAGCTCTCCTGTCAACGGAGATACAGCACCTCCAATTACCGGCCTTTCCGCACCTGTGAGCGCTTGCAGATATTGCACATTCTTTAAAGCGGTCTCCTTTGATACATTACCGTAATCAGCAACAATTCCCACTACCTCGATATCTTCACTATAAAATGCATAGAGAAGGGCTATTACATCATCTACCCCGAAATCAGAAAACAGCAGAATTTTCTTCTTTGCCACTCATCACCACTCCTTACATTAAGATCTTCTCGTAAACCTTGCTGCTATTTTTGTGTTAGATACCACCGTAACTCACCGAAGTTTCGTGACAGACTTTTAACAATTGATCATTTATAAACCACAGAATTACCGAACCTGTTATGATGAAAATATTCAATAAAGGAAGTGATATTCAGTTTATGAGAAAAGGGATAGCTTTATATATTGTTAGTCTGGCAGTACTGATGTTATTCATCGCAGGCTGCAGTTCCAATGAAAAAAACCGTTCAACTTCTTCAGATGAGCATGTGCATCATCATGAGGAACTCGCTAACGGGGATATAAGAGAAGAGACAGCAGGACCTGAGCAGCTGCCGTCCTTTTTAGATGAAAAGGATGACAACATTAGGCTGGTCTATGCCTCTGCCGCCCAAAATCCTGACTTATTGGAATACATTCCATGCTATTGCGGATGCGGGGAATCTGCTGGGCACATGAACAATCTGAATTGCTTCGTCCATGAAATAGAGGGAAATAAGGTCATCTGGGATGATCATGGCACAAGGTGTCTTGCTTGTCTGGAAATCGCTGCCGAGTCCATTGTAATGTACGAAAAAGGAGAATCTATTAAAGATATCCGTCATTACATTGATGAAAAATATGAAGAAGGATATGCAAAACCGACGCCGACGCCAATGCCTTCTTAAGGGCAGGCTCTTTTCGTAACACTCTTTTCGCAATGGTTGTGGCTATTGAGAAGTAATGGATTTCCGCTCCAGTCGCACGACTCCGCGGGGCGTGGGGTGAATTAAAAATCGGAAGCGGCCGTTCAGCGACATACAGATTTCAGGGCTCTCGATGAGATAAAGGAAACACAACGATCGGAGTGAGTTGATGTTGACTTATCGCAAGGAGAGAGAACGAAACCTGCTAGTCGCTAAGTCCGTTCCAGTGGGTACGGACCCTCGGCCGCTGGAGCTAGATTGGCCTCTACTGCTGCACAAACCAGTCCGTTTCCTATCTTCTAAACAAAAGGAAGGTTCCCGTCAACGGAACCTTCCTTTTATTCAATCTGTATAATACATAAACCCAATCGCGCCCGGTCCTGTATGTGTACTGATAATCGGCGTCGTATCCTCAATTTCGATAGCTTCATAGCCGGTCAATTCAGTAATCCGGTCTTTTAGCTTGTGTGCGAGGTCAAGCCCATCTGCATGGACAAGGCCAACTCCGCGGATTGTCTTTCCTTTTACGTCTTCCATAAACTGAGATGCTAAGTATTTGACCACCTGTGAATGGCTTCGCACTTTTGCTACGGGAGTATATTCCCCTCCAGCTAATGAAGCAATCGGTTTAATATTCAACAGAGATCCAATCAAGGCCTTCCCCTTACCTATCCTTCCTCCCTTGACAAGATTCTCCAATGTGTCAACAACCACAAATAGATTGGTTTCATTTCTGACTTGATTCAGCCTTTCCAGGATATCTTCAAGGCTTTGTCCGTCCATTGCCATCTTTGCAGCCTCTATCACCTGAAAGGCAAGTGCTTTTGAGATAAAGCGCGAGTCAATCACCTTTACATTCGCAGAGCTCATTTCAGCCGCACTTTCAGCGGATCTTACGGTACCGCTCATATTTCCCGTCATATGTATAGATAGCACAATGCTTCCATCGCTGCCCAATTCGTCATACAATTTGACAAATTCTCCTGCAGGAGGCTGAGAGCTTTTAGGAAGTTCATTGGACTCCTTCATCTTCTCCATGAATTCTTTTGGAGTGATGTCGACCCTATCCAGATAATTCTCGCCTTTTATTGAAATAGACAGAGGTACTACGTGAATACCGTATGTTTCAATATCTTCTTTTGAGAGATCGACAGTTGAGTCCGTTACAATTTTGATATCTTTCATTTCCACACATCCTTGTCTCGTGTATGCTTGTATTATACCTTGATATGGAACCGTTTTAAAATGTTTTACTGTCTGTCGGCGCTTCTTTTTTAAAACGGCATGTTCAAAGGCTCATTTCGTTAACTTAACTGTTATTAATTGCATAGAATAACGCCATCATTTACCCGCAGTATCCTGGTAAACAAGGAAGGAAAGAGCTGCTTCCCCTGATTATAGAGAACAACCTTAGTATTCCAAATAATATCGGGACATGAGGTTTTTCAATTACATCAATATATGCGAATACTGCATCAAAAAAGAAGCACCTCCCAAAAGGAGTGCTTCCGAATCAAGAGCTATGCATTATTTTTTAATTCTACGGCATGATAGATACTTTGGTATTCCGGCCATTTCAAATGTCTCTTTAAATAATCTCGGAAACTGAAAACTTTCTTTCCGGGAGCCTGATTAATTTCTGTCAGAAACATCTGAAGCCGCATATTGACTTTAAAATAGAGCGGGTTATCATTGGCCAACACTGGAATGTCTAAAATCTTTACCTTCTGTCCATAACCATTTTTGAACTCAAGGCTTTTCAGTAACAAAATATCAATCCTCTTTTTCACCCGTTTGAATATATTATACCTTATAATCCACTACGACAGAAATGTTGTTGATGGATTTTCAACTTTTTATTACGACAAATTCCCCAATGGATTTACACAAGACTCAAAATCGTTCCTGGTAGAATTAACTTCCTGTGATACTTTATACTTTGTCATGGACTCTGCTGGAAAAGGGGCCAGCAGATCCTTTACTTCGCTAAAGCTGTATTCACCCGTCGAAATCCATTTGTTAATACTTTCCTCTCCTTTAAGGATGACAGGCATCCTGTCATGCACCGGCTTTACAAGATCATTGGCAGAAGTTGTAATGATCGTCGAAGAAACAGTTGTTGAATTATCTTCTTCCTGCTTGTCCCACAACCCGGCAAAAGCAAAAGGTTCATTATCCTTCATCATAAAGCGATAGGGCTGCTTTTTCCCGTCCACTCTCTCCCACTCAAAGAAACTATCCGCCAAAATGGCCGTTCTCTTTCTGTTCAGCAAGTGCTTGAAGCTCGACTTTTCTTCCAACGATTCACTTCTGGCGTTAATAAGCGGCTTCCAACTCTTCTTATCTTTTACCCATGATGGGATAAGTCCCCATTGAATTGGCCCTCCCCTTCGCTTTCCTTTACCCATAATCAAGGACAACACTATTTGAGATGGGGCAACATTGAATCTCGGTCCCCATTCATCAACCAGTTCGTCAATGAGAAACTTCTCAATCAGTTCTTCATAAGATATTGTCAGTGTAAATCGTCCACACATGCCTGCCGCCTCCCTCTCGTATGTAATTACAATTATGACACATATTATATAAGACTTTTTAGAGCAAACCCACTAAAAGCATTGGAGGTTGGTTATATATGGATTATAAACTTAGTTCCGTCGATAGTGAAATCCCTGTTGTCCTCACAATAGATCCGGATAACGGCATCTATACCATACGTAAAAGCGATACAAGCGGGGAGGTATTTAACGACCCTGAAGATCTATTGAACTGGTATGAAAAAAACTTAGAGCCCGCCCACTTTTCTTCCTCGAGTGAATACAAGAAAGCCCTTCAATGGATTAAAGATAATATTCATTAAGTTTTCTGGTGTGCTTTACTCTTGGGTTTTAATATCTTTCATTTGCCATACCGCCTCCGCCATATTATGATAAAATCAGGATAGAAAAAGGAGGTACAAATCGGTTGGCCTTTGATTATACAGACTGGAAAGAAGAATTAGCGAACGCTATCACTCATGGAATCGGCTTTCTCCTCAGCATCCCTGCTCTTGTGCTGCTGATAATGGCTGCGGTTGAAAAAGGGACCGCATGGCATATCGTAAGTTATACAATATTCGGGGTAACCATGCTGCTTCTTTATTTATTCTCAACATTGCTACACAGCTTTAAGCCATCCCCAACCAAAAAACTGTTCGCCATACTGGATCATTCAGCTATTTATCTGCTGATCGCCGGAACGTACACACCATTTATGCTAGTAAGTTTCCGAACCCCTTTAGGCTGGACCATATTTGGAATCATTTGGGGCCTGGCTATAGCAGGAGTTGTCTTTAAATGTTATTTTGTCGACCGTTATCAAATCATTTCAACCCTGGTTTATCTTCTTATGGGGTGGATGATTATCATTGCCGTCAAGCCATTATATGAAATCTTAAGTCCGACTGGATTTCTTCTCTTGTTGACTGGCGGAGTTTTCTATTCAATTGGTGCAGTTTTTTATGTATGGAACAAACTTCCATTCAACCATGCGATTTGGCACTTATTTGTTTTGGCTGGGAGCACTTTCATGTTTCTATGTGTACTGCTATACGTTTAAGGATCAGCATTATATACAAGAAAAGACCCTGCAGGCATCCAGCAGGGTCTTTTCTTCATTCATTTAACTGTATCAGGATACGAGTTTTACAAGCATATGGGAAAGCATATGCTGCTCTTCTTTATTACCAGCTTTCCATAGTTCATAAAGAAGTTTTTCTTCACGGTTTTTCGGCTCTTCGTGCTTAGCCAGATAATCTCCGACTTTCTGAGCCGCTTTAGCTTTCTGTTCTTCATTTAAACCTAATTTGTCAGCTTTATCTACTTTATCACCCAAATAGGATTTAAAGCTTTCGAAGTTGGAAAGAATGTCTTCTTTTTTATCCTCTGACATGTCGGAAAGTTTGCCTTCTACTTGGTTGCCTACTTTACTGTCATTAGTATTTGTATTGTGTTCCATTCTGTCTCATCTCCTTAATATTTATTGTTACAGTGTCTATATTCCCGGTTCGCATTAGACTAAACCATCCGGAGCACACTGAAATAATAATATTGATAAAGACAGAAAACCTCACTTTAAGAAGCTTTGTTTAACTTGCTGTTTTCTATGATTCCCTTTACGAAATCCGCCATCTCCCTTGGCGTCATGCCTTGATATTCACTGAGAGGAACAGCTGGCAGGACGTCTATCTTTACGGAAGCCGGCTTGAGCCCTCTTTTTTGATTTTCATAAATATCGGCTGTGCCAGTGATATGGATAGGCACAACCGGTACCCCGGCTTCCAGGGCAATTCTGAAAGCCCCAGTCTTAAAATCGGCGATTCCCCGGCCTTTACTCCTTGTCCCCTCAGGAAAAACCACCAGAGAGTGGCCGTCCTTCAATTTAGCGATACATTCTCTCAGGGAGAGCACAGACTGTCGTTTATTCTTTCTGTCCACAAAAACACAGTTCAAAACATCCATCCAGCCACTGATGATGGGAACTTTTTTAACCTCGATTTTTGACATGAATCCAAATGGTTTCCCTATATACCCTAATAGTACAGGTATATCAAAATCCCCCTCATGATTGGAAACGAACAGGACAGGTCCATCGGGAATATAAGCTTCCCCTGATACTGCCACGGAGGTGCCAGTACGTTTAATAATCCCTTTGGCCCACCGTTTGGCCATCGCGTGTCTCTTCCTGTCTTTTTCTTCAACAGGGAGTGGTCCGCCAATTTTTTTCATCCTAATAAGATTGGGCACGCTATAAATCAAATATAATGCCATAAACGATAGTACATATATGAAACGAATCATGATGAAACCCCTTTCTGATTTTCTCTTTGTAATTATATCTTTTTTCTGTGGGCCTGACTTCTTTTCTCAGGAAGTTTTGATAGAAGATAGTATAGGTATTTACTTTACTGCCATTTTTACATGACGTGTCACTAATTCAATCCTGATTTTGAAATTTTTTTCCGAAAGCAACTATATTTGAAAACAGCTATTTAGAAAAAACCACTGAATATATTCCTTCATAGAAAAAGCTGACAGGATTTGAACTACCCGTCAGCTTTTATGTTTGATTATTTCTTTTTGTATTCTTCAAAAACATAATGATAGGGATTTTTTTCGTTTTGTACCCCCTGCTTAGTGGAGACCAGTTCATACTCGTCCCAATTTAGATCAGGGAAGTAAGTGTCTCCTTCGAAGGTTTCATGTATTCTTGTCACATACAGCTTGTCAGCATAGGGGATGAATTTTTCGAAAATCTCTGCTCCGCCTGTCACCATAACCTCTACTTCCATCTCTTTTGCATGATGGAGGACTTCTTCTATTTCATGATATACGATGCAGCCTTCCGCTTCATAAGAAACATCTCTCGTAAGGATAATGTTTTCTCTTCCAGGCAGCGGCTTTCCAATGGATTCAAACGTTTTTCGTCCCATTACGATTGGATGGCCCATTGTGGTTTCTTTAAAGAACTTCAAGTCCTCAGGAAGTCTCCATGGCAGTTTATTTTCATGGCCGATGACACCATTTTGATCCATTGCCCAAACAAATGAAATCATACACTTACAACTCCTTTAATATGGGGGTGAGGGTCATAATTTTCCAGTGAGAAATCATCAAAGGTGTAGCTGAAAATATCTTTGACATCCTTATTGATACGAATGAATGGAAGAGAACGGGGCTCTCGAGATAACTGCAGCTTAACTTGTTCTATATGATTTTGATAAATATGAACATCCCCGAAGGTATGGACAAACTCTCCCGGCTCTAAATCACATACATTGGCAATCATCATTGTTAACAGTGCATATGAGGCAATATTGAACGGAACCCCAAGGAAAACATCTGCCGACCTTTGATATAACTGGCAGGACAATTTCCCATCTGCCACGTAGAATTGAAACAAGCAATGGCAAGGAGGAAGCGCCATCTTTTCGATTTCTCCTACATTCCACGCATTTACTATTAACCTTCTCGAATCGGGGTTGTTCTTAATGGTTTGGATTAATTCGGATATCTGGTCGATTGTTTCTCCCCCGGCACCTTCCCAAGAGCGCCATTGTTTTCCATACACCGGGCCGAGGTCTCCAGTTTCGTCCGCCCACTCATTCCAAATGCGGACACCGTTATCCTGCAGGTATTTAACATTGGTATCACCATTGAGAAACCAGAGAAGTTCATGAATGATCGACTTCAAATGAAGCTTTTTCGTCGTGATCATCGGAAACCCTTCACTGAGGTCAAAACGCATTTGGTACCCGAAAGTGCTGACTGTTCCAGTACCAGTCCGATCACCTTTCTTAGTGCCATTGTTCAATACATGTTCGCATAGCTCAAGATATTGTTTCATGTCGTACCCCTTTTACATAGATTCCAATTCTCTGAAAAATTGGTGTGTCGCTGGAGCTGTTTCTTCCAGCTCCTCATTGGTTTTCAAGTTTAGATAATACATCGCAAATGCCTCTGCGAAATATTCCTCTTCGTAATTAAGGAAATAACCTTCATCCGGAAAAAGAAGATGAGCTTCCTGCTTCCAAATGGCAGTGAACTTCATTTTATAGTACAGGTCATCCAGCACGTAACGATTGATGCTGTGTGCCAGTTCATGGAGTTCAAGATTGATCGATCCGTGGCCGGAGCCTTTTTCGCTGTGGCCAATTTTCACAAGAACCA
The DNA here is from genome assembly GCF_003316765.1 of Bacillus sp. P14.5. Lineage (GTDB taxonomy): Bacteria > Bacillota > Bacilli > Bacillales > Bacillaceae_B > Rossellomorea. The sequence continues at coordinate 288,244 of NZ_NIJF01000083.1, forward strand.
GCTTGGAACCTCCGATACCGGGGACCTCATCCCAAGTTCTTTCTGTATTAGTGTACCCTCTCGGTGTCTCTCCTTTCAAGTGTTGAGTCGTGGGGAAATTTGTTAACTTATCCTGAAACAAGCGGATCATAATTCCTTCTGTTTGAACAGATTGCAGAAGTCTGGGAGGAAGATGGTCAAGGCGGTATATAATATGCCGCACCTGCGATTCATCATATGGTTCCTCAGGCAGGAGTATAATTTTCTCCAGAATATCAGAATTCAATTTAATGTCTTTTTTTATAGGAGCCTTTTCAAGTAATAACCCGGGGTAATCAGCTGAGGAATTTTGCATATAAAAAAAGACTCCTGCAAAGACAGCAGTGACAAGTAATGAAAGTTTCTGATACATCCAATTGTCACCCTTTCTATAGCATGAGGCTTAGAATTAATAGGTTACGGTCAGTTTGACTATGAAACTAGTATAACATATATTACAATAATATTTCTCTGTAAGATTATTGAAAAATCGGATTAATCCGTCAAGATGTTAAAGAAGTACTTAACGGCTTTTCCGTATGTATTGCCTCTTAGGAAAAGGCTGTTTACACATGTATTGGTGCTATAAGAAAAATCCAAAGAGCCGGATTTTCCCCAAGAAACTAAGGGTTTCCTCTCAAATCAGTGAGAGCAGCTCTTTTCTTTTCTTTATTATCAACAGATTATTCCAGGGTATAATGGTTGTTTTTTAGGGATTCGTATCAAATAGCAACAAAGTTTACGAAGAGAGCCTAGTAAAATCCCAAGCGAGGCTTCTCTTCTTTGCTTAAGGGAAAAACTTTTAATAAAGGAAGTTTCAGCAGGTACCCAGCACGCTTGCACTCCTCGGAGTCTAACCTGTATAAGACACCGTTCGTGTGATTCTTCCCACAAAAAAACAAGAACGCGTTGACTAACGGGTTCTGTTTTGAAGTACAAACTTCAAATTATCCAAAGAAATGGTTGAGTTATTCACACCCAAAAAGAATGTCTATTGATTTCCACTCCAGGTGCGTGACTCCGCGGGGCGTGCGGTGAGCCTCCTCGGCTTCGCCTGTGGGGTCTCACCTGTCACGCTAGTCCCGCAGGAGGTCACACACCTTCCGTTCCAATCAAATCATTGCTGACTTTCTTAAAATATATACTCTCCTTTATATTAATATGGGAATAAAAGTGCACAGGAAATCGTGCCACAAATTTTGAAGAACAAAAAGTTCTGTCATTTGCTTTTTAGGTTACATTTTGTATTACCAATTGAACAGATTAACCAACAAGAATACCGTTAAACCAAGGAAAAAGGATTGTCAAAATCGATGCGATTTGGTACTCCTTTTGATATGTAAATTTTTATTTTGTACTCGAAAACAGAACCCGTTACGCGTTGACGTCCTTGTTTTCTAGCATTTTATGACAGGCTGCTCCATTGAGGAGGTACGTTTTTGTCCCAGTATATATCCCCAAGGCTGTGGTGCTCCTGAAAGTTATCATGCTTTGTATGATAATGGAAATTAAAATAGTAACCCTCTAGAGGAGGGTGGTCCCGTCTTACATGGAAACGGATGATATCTTCGCCGCTCCGTTCATCATAAATGTGAAAAATCTTTTCGCTTTTCGCGTAAGCAGGAACTTCTGAAATGGTTAAGTGTGAAAGCTCATTTTCTGGAAATTGCTCTGTCGTTTCTTCAATTGCAGCTTGGATCTTTGGCAGGATGATACTCTGGAATTCATTTTCAATGACCGGCTTGATTTTGCTGCCAAATTTGATATAAGCCTGGTTTTCTGCTTCTGTCAGCATCTTTTGGACAAAGACCTCATGATCAACTTCGGCTTCTTCCGCAGCTTCGGTTACCTCAGTCTGGCTATGTAAGCTTGAAGCGGCTTTCGTATTAGATTTATTTAAGGTCTCATTTTCATTTAAAAAAGCTTGTGAGGGAGTAACCAGGCCAAATGTTAAAATGGATATCAGTACAACAAACGATTTTCTCATCCAATTAGACATCGAGATTCTTCCTTTCTATATGTATCTCTCTCTTTTTTATTATACATATATAGACGGATGAATGGTCAAAAAGGTTTCGAAAATTTTATGAAGGATATTAAATGAGGAATATGGTACTATATTAAAAGAACTTGTATAGAGGAGGAGTATCCATGAACGTTGAGATTATGGTCAGCATCGGTTTCTTGCTTCTGCTGTTTTATTTTATTACCCTTACTATTACAGATTGATCAAAATACTTACACGGAGACGGGATCATGCTAAAAGAGCTGATCCCGTTATTCATGGACATTTATAAAACCATAATGAAATTTTGCCGATGGACGTTTGTCCACCTGGAAGCCAAGTTCTGTGAATAAGGGTGAGTTGTAGTGTTCCTTTAAGATGACCTTTATCTTTGCGACACGTATTGCCTCTTCCACCGATTCTAAGTCAATAGGGTTATAAACAGCCCATTTCCGCAACGGGCTGATTCCGGCAGAGTCTTCTATCGGTTCCTCAAACATGGGATCAAAGTATACCACGTCGTAACTGTTATCCTGCAATGATCTCAGATAGTTCACAGCATCGTCATTTACAACAGCAATTCTTTTCATTGCGGCATCCATTTCCACTACTCCAGAATCCCAGGTTTTCAACCCTTTTTCAATTACATAGGATATTGCCCGGCTCGCTTCTATTCCTTTCACTTTTCCTTCTCTTCCAACTGCATGACTGGCGATGATACTGTCTGAAGCCATACCCAAAGTGCAATCCAGCAGGCTCATCCCTTCCTTTAAACCAGCTGCTTCAATAAATGTATCTTTTTGCCCTTTAAGCATCCTCTTCATCCGAAAAGAAGCAGAATTGGGGTGGAAGAAGAAAGGCAGATCAGAATCTGCTGAAAATAGTTCAAGGCGTTCCTTTCCGACTACCAGGATATCTTCGCCATACCTCTCTCTCAGACCTTTTACGGTTTTCTTTTCTCTATGTATATAGGAGAGGCCCAACTCATCTGCCACCTTTTTTGCCTTTTCGATCATTTCATTGTTTGTTCTCCCCGCCGTTGTAACCAACAAAGCTGTAGTCACCCTTCCATAGTCTGTAATAGAAAATCCAGGAAGTCGGAATGACGCATTCCCTCCCCCCTGGATTCATTACCCCTGTTTAGTTCTTTGTCTTTTCAAGCCCGCTCTGGATATCAGACATGATTTCTTCAATAGAATGGTCTTCGATATTGTCCCGTGGTATGAAATGTATAACTTCCTTTCCCTTCATGATGGCCATGGACGGAGAAGAAGGCTCATATCCTTCAAAATATTCCCGCATTTTCGCGGTGGCATCCTTATCCTGGCCGGCAAAAACCGTCAGGAGTTGATCAGGCTGAATTTCACTGTTTAAAACAGTTTGAGTGGCTGCGGGTCTCGCAAGGCCGGCTGCACATCCACAGACAGAGTTTACGACTATCAATGAGACACCCTCTGACTCTTCCATTGTCTGTACCACTTCTTCTTCTGTTACCAGTTCCTTGAATCCGGCTTGCGTTAATTCTGCCCTCATCGGCTTGACTACTTGTTTCATGTATTCTTCATATGCCATTGACATGCTCATCCATCTCCTTTTCCTATTTCTACCCTCAGGCTTTGACTAAGGTATTACAAATTTGTTTTTTAGAAATCTCTATTCATAAGCCTCATTTCACTTTCGGAAAAATCCTTTGAGCAGAATTAATCCGCTGGATACTAAGATTTTTCTTTGACGAGGAAGCAGCCCTTTTCTTTCTTACTTGGCATTATATTGCCGGTAAATTATTGGGTTATCTTACGTCTTTTACGAAAAGAACCTTATAGAAACAAATTTATCCTTATTGCTTTCTAGCCTCTGTCATCTGCTTCCATACTGAACCTTTGGCTGCTTCTCCGCCTTCAATCCGTTCAATCGCCATTTTCACTTGCAGTTTCACTTCAAATTCAGGATCCTCTTCTGCTGCTTTTAAAGCAGGCAGTACGCTTGTATCTCCTGCTTCATAAAGGAACATGGCCGCACGCCACCGCACAAGCTTATTTTTATCCTGCAGGGCATCCGCCATTTCATCCATGGCCTCCTTGAAACCGAGGTCTGAGAGGCAATCTCCAGCAGTTCTTCTCACTGTCACTGTTTTATCTTTTAAGCCTTTATACAATAAAGGCAGAACCTTTTTATCCTCGATCATTCCAACATACACGACAGCGAGTCTGCGGATTGAGGCTTTCTCATCATTCAATGCTTTCTCAAGAAGCGGCAGATCATCAATATCAGGATCTTTCAAGCTTTCAAGAAGCTGATATCGGGTCTGCCAATCAGGTGCATTGAAATCTTCAACGGTCACTTTTTTTCCGCCTTTACCTGTCTTCTCTTCTTTACTTTCTGGATTCCGGGCTTTTTTGACAAGTGAGTCAAGACGATCTTGCGGGTAGGCTGCAAGGAGCTCTTCCACCACACTCTCACCGATTTCTTCCAATTCGCCATAGCGGGCACCCTGTTCTTTCCATTTTCTAAGGAGAACAACATTATCCCCTTCCATTTGAGCATCGCCTACAGCCTTCACGAACTGTTCGGGCATGGAAAAGCGTTTCTCTTCTGAATCATCTGCCAGCTTTACCTGCATGGGAATTCCTTTGAATTCCTGAACACTTACCGTGACTTCTCCAAAGTGCTCATCCGCTTTCATTGCTTCTGCAGCTGCCTCTGTATCCTCACCAAAAGCTTTTCTGACTCTCGGAAGGAGTTCCTGCCAATCAAATTTGGCATTCCTTTCAACAGCCAGAAAATCGGCTACGTGATAAACTCCTTTTATTCCTTCAATCTCAAGTATGTCCTTGATACGCTTAGGTGCCGACTCCGCATCTTCCCTTTTATAGTTGTTGCTTTTTCCGCCAGCCATTTCTTCATCCAGAATGATTTTCATAGTATTCGGGCTTGGCGTTGGTTCTATGGATTTGATCCTCATGAACTTGACCCCTTTCTCCGTCATAATTATCTTTAGTTTAACATAGACAGAACAAGTTACGAACGGATGAGCTTAATCCTCTGCGATTTCGGAAAGATAGGACCAGCGTTCGATTAACGTTTCCAGGTCCGTATTATACTGCTCTATTTCATCCATGAGCTTTTGGGCTCTTTCAAAATCGCTTCCGACAGCTTCAAGCGCGGTCTCGGCCTCAGCCAGCTTCTCTTCTGTTTGGGCAATCTTGTCATCAATTGCTTCCCATTCTCTTTTCTCGTTATAGTTCATTCTCTTCTTCTTTTCTGAGGCAGGCTTTGCTGATTGTTTAAGAGATGGCTTCTTTTCTTTGATTTCAACCTTCTCATCTGCCTTCTGAGCAAGATATTCTGAGTATTCACCTAGATAGGTGCCGATATGACCTTTTCCTTCAAAGACGAGGAGCTGCTCAGCTGTTTTATCAAGAAAATAACGATCATGTGAGACGGTTATGACTACTCCTGAGAAATCCATGATATAGTCTTCGAGAACGGTCAATGTTTCTGTGTCAAGATCATTGGTAGGTTCGTCGAGCAGGAGTACATTCGGTTTGGTCATCAATAACTTCAGCAAGAAGAGCCTTCTTTTTTCTCCGCCGGAAAGTTTTCTGATTAATGTTCCATGAGTTTGCATGGGAAACAGGAAACGTTCGAGCATGCTCGCGGCAGATATTTGGTCTCCATTTCCTATTGTAATTACATCTCCCGATTCCCTGATATATTCAATCATCCTCATATTTTCATCCATTTCTTCGTGGCCCTGTGTATAGTAAGCGATCTTCACTGTCTGTCCCTGGTTCAAATCTCCCGAATCCAGCTCATCAATACCTGCCAGGATATTCAGGAAGGTAGATTTTCCGCTCCCGTTCTTGCCTACGATGCCGATCCGGTCTCCAGGCTTAATCAAGTAATTGAATCCATCGAGAATCGCCTGTCCGGGGTAGCTTTTTACAGCATCTTTGAATTCAAAGACCTGCTTGCCCAGCCTGCTGCCTGAAAGAGACATATCGATTCCATCACTTGCACCAGAGGGAGACGTGTTATCTTCCAGATTTTCAAATCGCTGGATCCTTGCCTTCTGCTTGGTGGTCCTAGCTTTTGCCCCCCGTCTCATCCAGGCCAGTTCCCTGCGATAAAGATTCTTTTGTTTTTCAGCTATATTCTTTTCTTGTTCATTTCTTTCAGCCTTTGCCTCTATGAATGCCTGATAGTTCCCTTTATAGGAATAAAGGCTTCCTCCATCAAGTTCAAAAATCTTATTCGTTACTCGGTCCAAGAAATACCTGTCATGGGTAACAATGAGGACGGCACCTTGATATCTGGACAAGTACTCCTCAAGCCACTTAATTGATTGATAATCCAGATGGTTTGTAGGTTCATCGAGTATGAGAAGATCAGGTGTTTCAATCAATACCTGTGCCAAGGCTACACGTTTTTTCTGCCCGCCGGAAAGTTCGCCGACCTTTTTTGAAAACTGGGAGATGCCAAGCTTTGTCAGTACTGCTTTGGCGTTGGCATTGGCATCCCAGGCATTATCGATTTCCATCTGCCTCTGAGCTTCAAATAAAACTTCTTGATTCCTCTGGTCCTCTGGGTTTTCCTCTAACTGCAGCAGGGCTGTTTCGTACTCACGCATGGTCTTGATAACGGCGGCATCACTCTGGAAAACCTGGCTGAGTACATTCAATTCAAGGTCAAGGTCTGGTTCCTGTGACAAATAAGAAATAACATAATCATTTGGCTTGGTTATTTCTCCGCTGTCAGCCTCATCCAACCCGGCTATAATTTTCAAAAGACTTGATTTACCTGTACCATTGACCCCTATCAGACCTGCCCTCTCTTTTTCTGTTATTGTAAAACCTATATTTTTGAAAAGGGTCTTCTCCCCATATGATTTGGTGATATTTTCAACTGTTAACATCCTCATTGCTGACCATTCCATTCTTTGTAAAATTGCTTAAGAAAAAGTTCCATAAATTCATGACGTTCCTCAGCTATTGCTCTTCCAGTCTCTGTGCACATTAAATCCTTCAAAAGAAGCAGTTTCTCATAGAAGTGATGAATAGTGGAGGATTTTCCATTCCTATATTCTTCAAGAGTCATCTTTTCTCTGACGGAGAATCCTGGTTCATAAATTGGATTGCCTTTTTTGCCGCCGTAGGCAAAGGTCCTGGCAATTCCGATAGCACCGACAGCATCCAGCCTGTCTGCATCCCTGACCACTTTGGCTTCAAGAGTATGAAGTGCCTCCTCCTTGCCGCCGCGATAGGAAACAGCCGCTATAATATCAAGTATCTTCTCTTTTTCTCCATTATGTAATTCTATACTATTCAGTACTCTATGTAACTTATCCTGCCCCTCCTGCTCACTTTCATTTAGCTTGTCATCTGCCACGTCATGCAGCAGGGCCGCTGCCTCTATCCTTTCCAGGTGGTGGCTTCCTTCATTTTTTCCTATATATAAAGCAAGTTTCCTTACTCTGTCTATGTGATGCCAGTCATGTCCGCTTGAATCTTCAGCATGAATTTCTTTTACCAGCTCTTCAAGGATATTGAGATTATTGTTTATCATGGAGGGTGCCTCCTTTTTTATCTATTTTAACAGATTACAAAAAAAGCTTTTATCAGACAAAAAAGAAGAGGGACGCCCCCCTTCATTCTCAATCAGCAAACCAGCTGATTCCCAAAGTGTTTTCTCCTGCATGAACTCCAATGACCGCACCGAGTTCATGTGAGGAAAAGTTTATTCCAGGGTACTTGCCGGCAAGATCATTCACCCAGGAATCTGCTTCACCTTTATTCAAACCATAAAGAATATAGACCTCATTGATCTCTTTGCTCTGCAGCACATCATCTAAATAGTCTTTCATCCTGCTGTAGCCTTTTACAGTGCTTCTAACCTTCTCCTCGACTTCCAGTTTTCCATCTTTTATCGCCAGGATCGGTTTTATTTTCAGTACGGAACCAAGAAAAAATGATACTCCGTTCATTCTCCCGCTTTTGTGCAGCTGCTCAAGGCTTCCTACCATAACATACGTTTCACCAGTATCAATTTTAGCCAATAAGACCCTTTCTATTTCAGAAGGACTCATTCCTTTGCTTTCTGCTTCCATACCTTGCAGTAAAAGTTTCGTCAAAGGATAGGAGAGAATTTTTGAATCTATTACGGTTACCGGTATATCCACGAGCTGTGCTGCCTGGCGGGCAGAAGAAATGGTTCCGCTGAAAGCAGCCGACACATGAATGGAAAAGATGTGATCATACTCCTCTTGAAGACTGCAGTAGAGCTCCTGGAATACGCCGATGGATGGCTGAGATGTTTTCGCATCAGAACCCTTTTCTTTTAAAAGATGAAATAGTTCCTGCGGAAATAAATCGATGCCATCTTTATACTCTTTGCCTCCTATCAATATATTCATGGGCACCACAAATACATTATTGAGCTTCTCCACCGTCCTGCTTGCCGTACTGTCTGTCACCCAGGCTATCTTCATAATCATCATCCCCCTTACCCTATGTGTATGTCCAGGCCCTGTTTATCTATGAACCTTAAGAAAATAATTCTAGTAAAGAATTCTCTATGTGAACCACAACTTCCTCCAAATCATCCACCATTTCTTCCGTAATGATCCGATTAAATTCAACAATTCCCTGATGAAGAGATGGGCGGCTTGTGGAAGTAACTTTCCGCCATTCAATATTCCTGCTGGGTCCCCACCGTTCTTGCAAGCTGGTAATAAAGGTTTCAGAAAATAGACTTCCTTCTGATTCATATTGAACTTGAAGCCTAGCTCCGGGTTCACCCCCGATCCCCGGAAAAGCCTCTGCATTCCATTCTTCAGCACCGGCAGTCAAGGTTACCGTCACTGTAACATTATCTATTGCAGGGTTGCAGATGGTTAAAGAATACCTCCTTTCCATACTAGCCAGATCGATAATATCTTTTCTATTAATCACCTTCAGTGAGCCCGCTAATTCAAGATCATATAGAGCTCCTTGCAGAATCACTTTAAGATTTTCATAGGCTGCAGGATCAAACATAATCCTTTCCCTCCCTTCGTCCCTGACTTAATAAAGTCCGCTTACATTTCCTTTTTGGTCGACATCCATTCCATAAGCTGCAGGGGTTTTTGGAAGCCCTGGCATTGTCATGACTTCGCCTGTCATAGCAACAATGAATCCTGCCCCGATTTTTGGTCTGAGTTCTCTTATATGTATGGAAAAGTCTCTGGGTCTTCCAAGTTTTTTTGCATCGTCGGAAAGAGAATATTGGGTTTTAGCCATGCATACCGGCAATTGCCCCCACCCATTATCTTCAATTTCTTTAAGCTGTCTTTCTGCTTTTGTAGAAAATTCTACGTCGCCTGCTCCGTAAACATTGTAAGCGACCGTCTTAATTTTATCTTCCAAGCCCACCTGATTGTCGTACAATCTTTTAAAAGATTTTTGTCCATCAGCAATTATATCAATCACTTTGCGTGCTAAATCTTCTCCTCCTTTTCCTCCTTTTTCCCATACTTCGGTTAAAGAAACAGCTGCTCCATGGCTTTCACACCAATTCATAAGATAAGCAAGTTCCGCCTCTGTGTCAGTGATGAACTTATTTACTGCTATAACATAAGGAACCCCGAAAAGGCCGATTGTCTCCATATGTTTTTGAAGGTTTTCTAGTCCTTTTTCAAGCGCAGGTAGATTTTCCTGAGATAAATCCTTTTTGTTCTGACCACCATGCATTTTCAGCGCACGGACTGTTGCCACCAGTACAACCGCATCCGGACTGGTTCCAAGCGCGGATGTTTTGATATTCATAAACTTTTCCGCGCCTAAATCTGCGCCAAAGCCTGACTCTGTCACAACATAATCGGCAAGCTTCAGAGCAGCACGGGTGGCAATCACTGAATTGCAGCCATGCGCTATGTTCGCAAATGGGCCGCCATGAACTAGAGCTGGTGTATGTTCAATGGTCTGGACAAGGTTGGGTTTCACGGCATCTTTAAGAAGCATTGCGAGCGCTCCCTCTACACCAAGCTGTTTGACAGTAACAGGCTCTTTACGCATGTTATAAGCGATGACCATACTTCCCAGGCGTTTCTTTAAATCATCAAGGTCATTCGCAAGGCAAAGTACTGCCATGATCTCGGATGCAACAGTTATGTCAAATCCATCTTCTCTTGGCACCCCCTGTACCGGACCGCCCAACCCGATGACAATCTGTCTTAAGGCACGGTCATTAATGTCAAGGGCGCGTTTCCAAGTAATTCTTCTCTGATCGATTTCAAGTTCATTTCCTTGATGCATATGATTATCAATCATAGCTGCCAAGGCGTTATTTGCAGTAGTTATAGCATGGATGTCACCCGTGAAATGAAGATTGATATCTTCCATTGGAAGAACCTGGGCATATCCGCCGCCTGCCGCTCCCCCCTTGACTCCCATTGTCGGACCTAATGAAGGTTCCCGCAGGGCAATCATCGTTTTGTTGTTGATAGTGTTCAGGGCGTCGCCAAGTCCTACTGTTACAGTTGATTTACCTTCTCCAGCTGGTGTGGGGTTGATAGAAGTGACAAGTATCAGCTTCCCATCCTGGTTTCCTTCCAGTTTATTTAACGTTTCAAACGATAATTTCGCTTTATATTTTCCATACAGCTCTATATCCTCGTCCTGAAGACCAAGAGATGCTGCTATGTCCGTTACAGGGAGCATTTGGGCTTTCTGAGCGATTTCAATGTCTGATAAGTACTTTTTCTTTTGGTCCATTTTCATTCCTCCTGAGTTCAATACGACTTACACTATGTAATTTTAACAAAAAAGCTTTCGTTCCTTCATATACAGTTTACAAATCCTTTGTAACCTATTTTTATAGGATACCATTTTTTCTTTATATTAAGGGGGCTCTGTTTGTGCATAATACAATGAGGATTTTGATTTTGACTGCCCACTATGGAGAAGGGCATGTCCAGACTGCCCAAACACTTGCTGATACATTTATTGAGAAAGGTGTGCAGAATGTCCATGTTTGTGATCTGTACGGAGAAGCCTACCCGGCTGTACACAGCTTTGCACAAACTCTTTTGAAGAAAAGTTTTTCGAAATTAGGGGCTCCTTTGTATAAAGTGTTTTACTACGGCACAGATAAGCTTTCGACTAAAGGCCTTTCTTACTTTTACCAACACCTTGGAAAGAAAAGACTCATTGAATTATTTCAAATGTACCGCCCGGATATAATCATTACAACTTTCCCTATGCATGCCGGTGCCTACTTGCGTTCACGTCCGGCATTCAACATCCCGACATACACCGTCATCACCGATTATTGTGCCCACCCTTTATGGACCCATCCCTTAATAGAACAGTACTATGTCGCCTCCCAACAAGTCAAAAGCACTCTTACCAAATTTGGAGTGAACGATAAACAAATCAGCGTAACTGGCATTCCTATCCGAAAAGGATTTAATACCCCCCCTGCCCGTTCGCCAGGAACCTTCCATAAATTTGGTCTGGACCCCAGCAAAAAAACGGTAGTAATTGCTGGAGGAGGACTTGGGCTCCTTCCTGATATTAATGTAATCTATAAAGAGTTGAATTCTTGTAAAATCCAGATAGTTCTCATGACGGGCAGGAATAGCGACTTAATGAATCATCTTTCAGCTGTTTATAATTCTTATGATAATATCAAAATTTTCGGCTATCTCGAGAACATACTCGAACTTATGTCTGTAACAGACTGCCTTGTCACAAAGCCAGGCGCTATCACGCTTACAGAAGCAGCCTCATTGAATATCCCGGTAATATTAGTAAACCCTAATCCCGGGCAGGAGGCTGAAAATGCACAATTCTTCACCAGTAAAGGGGCAGCCATCATCGCCAAAAAATCTGATTCCATAAGCTCTTATATATCTTCCATCCTTTCAGATGAAGTGCTCAGGCAGCAGTTTTCCAATGGCTATCAATCAATTTATAAAAGAGAAGCTGCATTGAAGATTGCCGATGATATACTTGACCGGAATAGTCATATACATCAACATATAGGGGCCAACTAAATGGATACGCTGACTCATGTTGTCATTGGCGGCGGTATTGCAACCTTAAGCATGCTGGACCCTGTAATAGCTGAAGCAGGACTTTCTCCATTAATCTATGCTTCTTGCATTCTAGGCTCTAATGCGCCTGACCTTGATTACTTTTACAAGATGAAAGGGAAAAGTGCCTATTACCGTAATCACAGAGGCTTTTCTCATTCCATCCCCATGGTAATCATCTGGACGCTTTTGATTTCCTTGCTTTTCGTTCCGTTTGTATCCCCGGCCTTCTTGCTTCATTTAGCTTTTTGGACTTATCTTTCTGTGCAATTTCATGTCATTTCGGATATCTTAAATATTCATGGAACACAAGCACTGCGGCCATTTTCATCGAGATGGATTTCGCTGGACGCTGTCCCTCTCTTTGATTTTTTCATTATAGTCGTTCATGCAGCAGGTTTTGGTGCAGTATTATTAGGGGAGCCTCCCGGTGAAACCTTTCGCAATGTTTATGGAATCCTGGCGGTCTATATAACTGTAAGATTAGCTGTCTCATTTTCAGTCAAAGCACACTTGCGGGCTCATTTCAAAAACGCAGAGAGAATAAAAATTGTTCCTTCAATGAATCTCTGGAGTTTTCGAGTCATCATTGAAACAAAAAAGATTTTATTCTTGGTAAGTACTCAGTGGGAAGTCTTATCATCGATACCATACTCAGCAAATCCTTTGAGATGGAAAACAGTGTTCAACTTTCCTTACAAAATGAAGAGATCACCAATTTCCTTTTCAGCACTCCGTTCGTCCTTCCGAAGATTGTCAATCGAAAAAACAGGATAGAAGTCTGGTGGATCGATCTGCGCTTCAGGAAAAAGGGGTTCTTTCCTTTTATGGCTGTACTGGTTATGGATAAATCCCTTTCTAACGGTAAGGCGTATGCTGGCTGGTTCCACAGTCCATTTCAATTCAAAAAGAAGGTAAGTGAATTAAATAGTGAACTATAAATAGATCGTTATTAGCATAACTTCCTTTCATAACAAAACTCATCAAACAAAACCCCACTCATCAATAGGAAAAAGTGGGGTTTTACTGTACTGAAAGGAAAACATCTTCCCTTCTTAAAGTATTTCTTTATTGCTGTTCACTGTAATACACTTCTTCAAACGGCTGGACTACTACGAAACCTTCTCCTTCGAATTTCATTTGAATGGATTCTCCGCTGCCTCTGCCAAAAAAGGTCTTCAATGAGACATCAGTCACAAAATCAGGCTCAAGATCCCCTGACCAGGCTACAGTAGCATTAGGGTCTGTATAAACAGGGCTTCCCGGCCTCACAATTAGTGTCAAAGGTTCATAATGCGATGTTATTGCCACCATTCCGGTACCTTCGATGTGCACATTGAATAATCCACCTGCCATCATGCCTGCTACCCTTCTCATCAGTTTAATATCCCACTTCATTCCCGGCTGAAAGGCCAGCAGATCATTTCCATTCACATAAATCGATTCATTGCTAAGGTGAAGGATCGATATTTTCTTCCCTTGGTCAGCTAAATATAATTTCCCTTGACCTGCTGCTTTCATTAAAGAAGTGCCTTCACCTGTAAATGCCTTTTTAAACATCTTGCCCAAACCGTGCTCAAGGACACCTTCCCTCTCAAATTTAATCTGGCCTCTATAAGAAACCATCGCACCCATTTTCGCCCACACCTCTCCATCAAGGTTGACTTCGAGCATCCTGGGTGTTTCCAGTTCAAATAATCCTTCACCCTTATCTTCCTGTTGTGTCTGCTTGATAAATTCATCTATTGAAAAACGCTGTTTCATGTCTAAACCTCCAATTAGTTATTTTTAATTCTGAACATGAATAGGGTCATAAATGATAAAGCCTGCTTTAATTCAGAGGAAAGATTCATAATATGCTTCTCGGTCACACCTTTTTTGTAAATCCATTTTTCATCCTCTTTCATCATCCCGCTATCAAGGGCAAGCTTTTCCAGCTCCCATGGCATCATGGTATTACATATTACTTTTTCCCCGTGTAATCGCGGAAAGGAGTTTCCCCGTGGGTGGGCAGTCGGTCCAAGAATACCAATACATAACATTCCATCCTGCTTCACCAATTCTTTAACTTGATTCAAGGCATGGAGAGGGTCTTCGGTCCATTCCAATGAATTAATCATCATGACTGAATCGAATTGTTCTTTCTCAAATGGGGGATTTGAAAGGTCTCCCTGTATAAAATTCAATCCATCCTTTTCTTGCTGTTTTGCAAATTCCACCATTTTTTCCGACAGGTCCATTCCTATTACTTTAAAACCGTTCTCATAAAGCAGATAAGACCCAAATCCGTCACCGCACCCTAAGTCGGCCACCATGCTACCTTCAGGAATGTGCTTCACCATAAAAGGAATAATTTCTTTCCTGCTGCCCTCTGTCCACATATTCACACTTCTGCTATGCCAGTTGCTTGCATTATGATTCCAGCGCTCTTGTGCACTTTCATGCCATTCATTCTTGTTCACTCTGTCACCTGCTTTGTCAGTAAATTATGTAAGTATATTCTCCATCAATACTATTTTCCCACCAGACCTGCAAAATCCTTCTTTTCGAGGCTTCTTTTTAAGGTGTTTCTATCATTTGCGCCGTTTTTATACTGTTTGACTAATCAAGGATGAAATGCGGCTGCAGCCTGGAAGCAGGTGCTCTCTCAGTGGATTCACCCTCCCAGCCATTCAGCAGAATCTGTCCAACTGGCTCTTTTCGTGAACTTTGGTTGCTAATTCATATGAAATTCGTAAGATGAAGTTATTATTCATTGAAGAGATCCTGGTAAGCAAGAAAGAAAAGAGCTGATCCCTCCATGTTAAGGAGAGAAACCTTAGCATCCATGGTACTCCCGTATCTTGGGGATTTTTTTAAACAGCCCCTATCTTTACCAAAATAGCCTTCCAATTTTAAAATCACCCTTTTAATTTTGCTTATTTTGACCATACTAGGTGTGAAAATAATTGTAAAGGGTGGATAATAGATGGAAGAAATCACTAAGATCCAAAGGAAACACGACGGGGAAATCATCAGTTTCCAGACTTCAACAGGACGGATCATCTCTTATCAGAAGGCATTGATGGAAGCTCAAGAGGGAAGTTTAACAGGTGTCAGCTTAGAACTTGATGATAATGGTATGACTCATTTATCCAGCAGTATGGACGGAGATACCGGGTTTTCCGGGCTGCCAGAGATTTTTTAAGAATAAGACTGCTTCCCAATATACTTCTTAATAAGATGCAGAAGGAAATCTGTATAAATAAGGCTCTTTTCGTAAACTTTGTTGCTATTTGACGCCAATTCTGAAAAAAAAAACCATAGTTCAGTGGAATAACCTGGTAAACATGAAAAGAAAAGAGCTTCTCTCCCAGATTTGAGAAAAACCCTTAGTATCGGGGGGAAAATCCGGCTCTTGGGATTTTTCCGAAAAGCAACAATGTATGCGAAAACAGCCATAAATAAAAGAGGACGATTCAGGAAATCGTCCTCTTTTCAGTCGTTCTCATTTTTAGCTTGTATATCCCTTAAGCTTTTAAGAAGTTCATCATTATCTTCAAATAGCTGTACGAGATCCCCGATCCTGTCAATCGAATCCCAGCTTAGGTGATGCTCGATTCCTTCAACATCTTCATAAATATTTTCTTCTTTCACACCGATAATATTCAAGAATTGTTCCAGGAGCTCATGCCTGAAAACCAGCCTTTTCCCGATTTTGGTTCCTTTGGCAGTCAAGACGAGACCCCGGTATTTTTCATATACCAGATAATCATCTTTATCTAATTTCTGTACCATCTTGGTTACTGAGGAGGGATGGACAGACAGGGCATCAGCTATATCTGAAACTCTGGCGTATCCTTTATTATCGATCAGTAAATAGATCTGTTCTATATAATCTTCCATACTTGGCGTCGGCATATCGAACCCTCCACATTGGTAAAATATCATTAAAAGTTTACTATAGATGCTTATTGAATACAACAGCAAGTATTGAAACCATCATTTCCGAACCCATGATGAGCTATATTTTTTCTTCTTCAGCAATGCTCAATCATCATAATTGAAACCTTTAAAATTTTCTCACAAAATCTTCTCAAACTTCCTTGACTCATCAGAACGCCGTATTGTATATTTAAGACATCATTAACAGAATACTATGTCTTCTGCTAAGAATGGCAAAAGGTTCTTACAATGATAATATTTCCAGGAGCACAAAAATGTGCTTGAAAGATTTAGGAGGAACAGTATTATGCAAAACGGTAAAGTAAAATGGTTCAATAACGAAAAAGGTTTTGGATTCATCGAAGTAGAAGGCGGAGACGATGTATTTGTTCATTTCACTGCTATCCAAGGTGAAGGATTTAAATCATTAGAAGAAGGTCAAGAAGTTTCTTTCGAAATCGTAGAAGGCAACCGCGGACCTCAAGCTGCTAACGTAACTAAATTATAATTCTGAATATTATAGATGGTAAAGGAAGCTGTATTGACAGCTTCCTTTTTTACTTTCCTTCAGGCGCTTTACCAGTCTCAAGCACGAAGAGAGCCTTTTTGTGCTTGAAACTGGTAAAGCGCGCAGGAATGCAGCTCATACCCCATGCTTCTTTACATTAAAATTATTATGTTAAGTTTTTGCCCAATTCTTTGATTTGTTGGCCAACTGTACATTTCTCAATACAAAAACGATGAGCATATGTTTTTCCATGTTCTTTCCTAAAGTGCGCTTTCAGCAGGCAGTCCTCACAATATGTGGCATGAAGTTCATCCAACTTTCCTATGACTTGAGTTCGCTCCACTTCCATCACCTTTCTTATATACAATACTTCAATATCTTGAGTGGCTGTGAATAAATGTATCCTCCAGCGCTTGATTTGCCAAATGATCTGCTTCTTTATTTTGTTTCCTGCCGATTGCCTCATATATTGGCCTGATGCCAAGGGATTTTATTTTAGCTTCAATCCGGTCGAGCCAATCATTCAAAGCTTCTTCGTAGCAGGGCCATTCTCCTTCAAGCTGTTTCAGGACCACTTGCGAATCCCCTTTAATAACACAAGGAACATGGTGAACACCAAGTTCTTCGAGCAGCCCCATACATGAATAGAGAGCCGCGTATTCAGCTTCATTATTATTCTGGAGTTCGAGAAGTTTTTCATTCTTCCTGATCCTGAAATCTTCCCCGCCTTTTTGATAATATATCACCATGCCGAGACCGGCAAGTGCATTTTCCTTATTGTATCCTCCATCAAAGTAAACTGTAATATTTTCCGGTTCCTGTTCCAGTTCTTCATTCAATTTGAGGAACTCTTTTCTGTTCCACTCATTCTCCATTTCATCTCTGATGATGATATTCTTCGCTCTCCCTGTTCTCATCAGATCTTCAATCAAATAATCCACATACTTACGATTCATCCATTCGGATTCAAACGTGATCTTCTCTGGTATTTTGCCGTTGTAATTCCAAATCACTTTCATTTTCAAAGCTTCCCTCTCCTCTCAGTCATCTTATTTGTCCAATTCACCCCTACTATGTATAATGTACAAGGTCTTTTATTTAGCGTATTATGCACGCGTTGTGTAAAGAATAGATACTATCGAGTGTTTATAGTATATGCATAATTTCACTATAATTACAGGGAGATGCTGTTATGTTTAATGAATGGTTTGGACTTATTTTCATTCTTGTCAATTTCATCCTGGTGCTGGCGATGTACCGAATCTTTGGAAGGACCGGCCTTTTTGTCTGGATAGGCGTCTCAACTATATTAGCCAATTTGCAGGTCATTAAAACCATTGAGATCTTTGGGCTTACCGCCACTCTCGGCAATGCCATGTATGGGACCGCGTTCCTTGTGACGGATATCCTGAATGAAAAATACGGAAAAAAAGAAGCTCAGAAAGCAGTGTGGCTTGGATTCTTCACCCTGCTGACGATGACGATCATCATGCAGCTGGCTCTTATTTTTGAACCGCATCCTGACGACATCGCACAAGGCTCATTGGAAACAGTCTTTGGGATGATTCCCAGAATCGCTTTAGGAAGTCTTGCCGCTTATCTTGTCAGCCAATTTGCGGATGTTTATATTTTTGCGTTCCTTAAGAAAAAATTTCCGAAGGACTCCCAATTCTGGATCCGCAATAATGGAAGTACGATGATCAGTCAACTCCTTGATACCCTTGTCTTCACCTCAATCGCCTTTTTAGGTGAATTTCCGTTTGAAATATGGATTCAGATCGCTTTCACTACCTATTTATTAAAGTGGATCGTCTCTGTAATCGATACTCCTTTCGGCTATCTGGCCAAAAGGATATCTCCAAAAGAATGATACATGCTGCCGCTTGTAACTTATCTTGGTTCAAGCGGTTTTTCTATGAAAATCCTTGATTGGATTGATGTTTTTTGTATTTCTGATTAAACTGATAATAATTAATTGTTTAAATAGTTGAGGTGAAGAAATGGTTGAAGTATACATAGATGGCGCGAGCGCTGGAGATCCCGGACAAAGCGGGGCAGGCATTTACATAAAAAATAACGGAGAGAACTACTCCTATTCCATCCCATTGGGCATAAAGGAAAATCATGAAGCTGAGTTTTACGCTTGTATTAAAGCACTGCAGATCTGTAAAGAAAAGGATTACAGCGTCCTTTCCTTCAGAAGTGATTCTCAGGCAGTAGTCAATGCGGTAGAAAAAGAATTCGCAAAAAATAAAAAATATGGAACACTCTTAGAAGAAATCTTAATTCTTGCGAAAGAATTTGATCTGTTCTTTATCAAGTGGATTCCCAGTAAAGAAAATAAAAGAGCCGATGAGCTCGCGAGAAAAGCCATCCACTTAAACAGTGAGCCCGCAGATGAATAGACAAAAGCTGGGAGCTGACCTGTCACTGCTGGCGGTCGCGTTTGTTTGGGGAACTACATTTGTCATTATTCAAAATGCCATCTCTACCCTTCCCCCTTTCACTTTTAACACAGTGAGGTTTTATCTCGCAGGTCTCTCTCTTCTCGCCCTCCTGCTTATTAAAGAAAAGGGCAGGATACAACTTAACCCTCGCAGTTTATTGCCAGGGCTCCTGTTAGGCTTCTTTTTGTTCCTTGGTTATGCCTTTCAAACATTTGGTCTATTGTTTACAACTCCGGCAAAAGCAGGCTTTATAACAGGGTTGAGTGTCATCCTGGTTCCTTTTCTTGGCATACTGCTTTTGAAGCAGAGGCCTCTTTCGGCATCCATTACAGGAGCGATATCGGCCTGTTTCGGTCTGTACTTACTGGCTTCAGGTCATGCTCAGTCTGTTAACTTTGGCGATTTGCTTGTCTTGGTCTGTGCATTGGGATTTGCGTTTCATATTATTTTTACAGATAAATATGCCAAGACCATTTCCGCTTTGCAGCTCACTGTCATTCAAATCATGACTGTAGCTGTATTATCATTTCTGTCCATGCTTTTCTTTGAAGATTGGCAGAGCTCCCTTTCCTTGGACACTTTGCTTCAAATGAATGTCCTGTCTGCACTCATTGTTACAGCTCTCCTTGCTACTTCGGCAGCCTATTTCATCCAAACTTCCGCCCAAAAGTACACCACTCCAGCAAGGGTCGCGGTCATCTTGACAATGGAACCTGTATTCGCTGCCCTCTCCTCTTACCTATGGATAGGAGAAGAATTAACAGGACTTGCTCTAGTAGGCTGCTTGTTCATTTTCATGGGTATGCTTGTGACTGAGTTGCCTGGGCTTATAAGATTTGCAACAAAAAAAGCCATAAAGAGGCTTAATTTTAGTAAGACTGTTTTTTTATGGCTTGTCGCTTGAGAGCTTTTTTCTGGTACCATGACCGGCTGGGTAACTAAGGTGTTTTTTTATTACCTTTTCATGGTTTATTTGTTGGATTGGGCATCTAGGGGGACTTTTTGGTAAATCCTTGATAACCTTGGGAAGCTTTTCTTTGATGGTTTGGGCATCCAGGGCTTTCTTGTTGTTTCCCCATCAATGCTTATTTTTTGATTATCGGTGCCTTTGAAATCCCGAGTTAGCTCATATTTAATACAATTGTCTTTGAGATTTAGTCCAAGAATAAAAGAGAACATGAAACAATTAAAGTTTTCGTCTTCCTAAAGCCGGTTAAAGTTCAATTTTTATTTTCATTAGTGCGCATAGAAGTTACCCTGGTCAAGCCAGCAGTTCCAGGCTTTCCACATGCCTCCAGGCGTCCTTCCTCGTCGTAATTTTGCTTGAGTGTAAAGTTTCCAATAAAGACATATAAAAACTGTTATCGAACCTCTTTTGCGCCTTTAACGTAATCTCAATAGCAGTATTGACTATTTCATCAGTGACATTTAGTGACCGTTTCCCAAAGTAAATAAAACCGATTGCATCTTCCCCAAATTTGAATCCTTTGTTCTCTAAATGAATAAGAAATTCTTCAGTTGTTTGTTTACTGTACTTCACTATTTTCCTCACCCTGCATTTTAGTTTAGAACTTCTTCTTGTATGTAATCAACTTTTATCTATTAGTAAAAGGCTGTTTTCGCATTAATTGTTGCT
Source organism: Bacillus sp. P14.5 (assembly GCF_003316765.1). Lineage (GTDB taxonomy): Bacteria > Bacillota > Bacilli > Bacillales > Bacillaceae_B > Rossellomorea. The sequence continues at coordinate 308,854 of NZ_NIJF01000083.1, forward strand.
TTCGGAAAAATCCCAAGAGCCGGATTTTCCCCCGGATACGAAGGATTTCCTCTATAAACGGAGGGTGTAGCTCTTTTCTTTCTTGCTTACCAGGATATTTCGGGGGAATTACGGCGTTTTTTTCCGAATTACATATTAAATAGCAACAAAGTTTACGAAAAGAGCCTAGTAAAAAGATTTTTAGCGGAAGTTCATCAGTTTGTACGCGGCTGTAGACCGCTTCCGCTTTTGTCTCCGTCCAGCTCCCGTGCCCCAAAGGGTGGAGGACTGCCAACCTCCTCCTTGCGATAAGTCAACAAGTTCATTTCCTCAACCTTTTAAAGGCAGATACAAAAAAATCGGATCTTGGATTTTTTTCTATTATCAATGGGAAACTTTTTACACGTTCTCTTTCTTGAATGGGAAATGAACATCGGATCGCTTCGCTCAACGTGTTTCCTTTTTCTCATGCGGAGCTGGTACAGTCCGTTCGCCGCTGAGCGGGGCACTTCCGCTTTTGATTCCGTCCAGCTTCAGTGTCCCCAACGGCTTAGCGGACTGCCCATCTCCTCCTTGCGATTAGTCAACATCAACTCACTTCGTTCGTTGTGTTTCCTTTATCTCATGCGGAGCTGGTACAGTCCGTACGCCGCTGAGCGGGGCACTTCCGCTTTTGTCTCTATCTTACAAAATATTTTCTTTTTTGTCTTTGTTTTTTTTCGAGGAGGAAGCTGGCTGCGCCCATGAGGGTGCCGAAGATGGCACCGCCTACTACTTCTGCCGGCTGGTGGCCCAGCATTTCCTTTAGTCTTTTTGGTTTTTCTTCGAAGGGGATGGATCGGTCCTGGTCGGCTTTGCTTATCAGTTCATCTAAAGAATTAACCTTCAATGTCAGTTCACCTGTTTGCCGGCGAATTCCCTGGGCGTCGTACATTACGATCAGCCCGAAGACAAAGGAAAGAGCAAAATCGATAGTTGAAAATCCTCTTTTTAATGCTATGAAGGTTGTCAAAGAGGAAACCCCGGCTGAATGGGAGCTTGGCATCCCCCCGGTCTGAAATAATAACATAGGGTTCCATTTTCCTGTTTTAAAATAATACAACGGAATCTTTAGAGCTTGAGCTGCTACTATGCTCAATAGTGAAGTAACGACTCCTCTATTCATCATTTAACGCCTGCCTCTCGTTCGAGTTATATTCACACCAATAGTGTATCCAATTGATTTAATTACATTAAAACCATCACAGGTGGTGAAAATAAAAACGGAGGTGAAACCATGAGTAAAAACCATAGCAGCAACAGAGGTACCAAGGCACCAGGTGTTAACCCGCAAGGATTCGGACAAGATGGCGTAAAAACGCCAGATCCCAAAACGGAACTTGAAAACAGAGCAAAGCGCTCTAATACAAAAAGATAAGTCTTAATCTTAATCAGGTACGATTAGACAGGAAACGTACCATTAAGTCAGAGCAACCCGAAGATAATGGTACGTTTAGCAGTGAAACATACCATTAAGTCAGTGCAACCCTAAGTTAATGGTACGATTAGACAGGAAACATACCATTAAGTCAGTGCAACCCTAAGTTAATGGTACGATTAGCAGGGAAACATACCATTAACTCAGAGCAACCCGAAGTTAATGGTACGATTAGCAGGGAAACATACCATTAAGTCACAGCAACCCGAAGATAATGGTACGTTTAGCCAGGAAACGTACCATTAAGTCAGTGCCACCTAAAGTTAATAGATAGAAAAGGGACTGTTCAAAGGCATAATGCTTTTGAACAATCCCTTTTATAAATGTTAAGCATGCTGGCTGAGCAAATGATCCTTGCCGATCAAATACCTTCTCAATACTCTTAACTCAAGCTCGTCCATCATGGAGATGGCGTCTGGAGCAATCGATTCCCATTTGGCGGAATTCATATTGAACTCCAGCGGGACATCGCATTTAATTTCAGCAAGCTGGCGGGACACATGCAGCATCTCCAAATCAGTCTCAATTTTCTTTCGTTGAGCCGGAGTCAGGAGATGGATCCCCTCAAGGATTCCTTGGATATGCTGGTGTTCCTGAATAAGTTTAACTGCTGTTTTTTCGCCGATACCCTTAACACCCGGATATCCGTCGCTTGTATCTCCCATAAGAGCTTTAACATCAATGAACTGCGTGGGAGTCAGTCCTTTTTCCTCGATAAAGAAGTCCTTTGAATAAGTGTGATAGTTTCCGAACCCCTTTTTCAAAAGAACAACATCTATATTATCATCAAGCAGCTGAAGCAAATCCTGATCACCGCTCAAGATTGATACTTTTGTCTCTTTGGAAGCACTTTTGGCAATCGTCCCGATACAATCGTCAGCTTCAAAGCCTCTTAATCCTATATTGTAAAGTGCAAACCCTTCTGCTACCTCTTTTGCAAGGTCGAATTGAGGAATCAATTCAACTGGAGGAGCGTTTCGGTTGGATTTATAATCTGTATAAATTTCATTACGGAAAGTCGAGCTTCCCATATCCCAGCAGACAGCTGTATGAGTTGGCCCAATATGTTCAACAGCCATTAGAAGATGCTTCATGAACCCCTGAACCCCGTTGGTCGGCTGACCTTTTGAATTAATCATGAATTGTCCTGAAACGGCAGTAGCAAAAAATGAGCGAAATAGTAATGCCATCCCATCTATCAATAATAAATGTTCGTTATGTTTTTCCACATTGACCACTCCTTTGTTCACCTTAGCATTATAACATATTTCCGTATGAAATTTTTTAGGAATTCTTAGGAGAAGGACATTAGCACATACAGATTATTAAAATTGAGTGATTAATCTCAGCAGCCATTTATCCCCACTGAAAAATTTTCAAGAAATAAGCGGAGAAATCCGCTTATTTGCTAAAAACTTGTCAAAGATAGTCTATTTTACTGTGCATAAGCAGAAAAATTCCGCTTATATACCTCATTTCGAATGTAATTTCGCAGCTTAGCCGGAATAAATCCGCTTATTTTAGAATATTCATGTCCTCCACAGGTAAACCGCCTGCTTGAATGGGAAGAAGTGTTAGGGAACCCTGCTTATCCTCTCGTGAAAGAAGAATTTCAGGACCATAAAAAAGACAGGCTCCTTTAAGAAGCCAAGCCTTTGTTCAATCCTGTCTATTTTTCCTTTTCCACACTATGCTCCTTATAAGACACCCAGTCACTATAGCTGCCAGTATAAAGCTTTGCGTTTCTATACCCTGCTGTCCATAAGGAAAGGATGTTCGCAGCCGCTGTTACTCCGGACCCGCAGTAAACTATGACGGTTTCATCCTTTTCAATATCAGACCATCTTTTCTCGTGATCATCTTTTGAAAGGAAGCTGCCATTCTTGAGTGAATCTGTCCACTCATAATTCACTGCCCCGGGAATATGGCCGGCAACTTTATCAATGGGTTCGTACCGCCCTAAATACCGGTCCCTTGCTCTTGAGTCAATCAGCAGTCCTTCACTTTCTCCTGCCGCTATTTCTCTGACATCCTCTACAGAGGCTGCTATGTCAGGCTGTAAAACTGGATGATACTTCTCAGCAGGATACTCTGTTATCTGGGATGTTACCTCAAAGCCTTCATTCTTCCAAGCTTCAAAACCACCATTTAGAATGAAAGCTTCCTCATGGCCGAGGTATTTTAGCATCCACCAGCAGCGTGCAGCAAATGCTCCTTCTCCCGAATCATAGGCAATCACTTTAGTTGAGTTGGTTATTCCGGCCTTTTGCACTTTCAGGACAAAATCATCTATATCGGGAAGCGGATGGCGACCTCCATGCACCTCAATTTCGCCCGAAAGATCATCTTCCAGGTCAAAATATACCGCCCCGGGAATATGTGCTTCTTGAAAAAGTGCCTTACCGTAATGAGGTTCGCCCAGTTTGTAGCGGCAGTCTATGATTCTGACTTCTTCACTGAGATAATTGGATGAGAGCCACTGTATCTCTTTAATGTTTTCCATCAGCATCCTCCTCCTTTTTCATTAGATTCCTAATGTGTTCTTTAGGACTCCAGCAATTGAACTGATAGTGCGGCTGGGTTTCAAAACCAAGTCTGGTGCATTGGTAGAACATCTCCCCGCTCACCCTCTTTGCAGAAAAGTGCTCACAGGTGGCACATGCATGAAATCGGCTTTTCCTCATATGCTTCTCCCCTTATTGGTCCGAAGACAGTTCGGTGTATATTTCCTTCCACCTCTCCAGGTTTTCAACGGAGTGCAGTGCTTCCAGCCAAGAGTCAATCTGATCTGCGGATTGTGATAATAAGGAGTCCGTCAACCGGCCATGCTCCATTTCCAAATATTCCATAGCCCACTTAAGAATGATGTTTTTTGAATCGTCGAGATAACGATCTGCCGGGGCTTCCAAATCATCCTTCAGCTTTTCCATCACTTTTTTCTTGCCGTTATTCTCAAAAAAGTCCTTCGTGTTCTTGAACAGTCTAAGAGCCGGCTGGAACCGTTCCCTCTCTACTTCTGAAAAAGCATTGGAAAAATTAATGGCTTTTGGTCCTCCCAGTTCATATGGAGAAATAACGAGATCTTCTTGCAGCTTACTGATTTTCCCCAAGTATACTTCAAGTTGCGAATTCAATTGTTTTTCTGTAAATTTTTCTGTTCTTAAAGTTGTTGCCCGCATCTCCTGTGCAAAATCAAACCCGGCTGAATCAAGCAATTCTTCAAGCGCTGAATAAAGAGCTGCCTTGGAAGATGAATGCTGAGAGAACAAAGCCGGATGGAATGCTTCCTTGAAGAAATCGGAATACCGCAGAAATACCCTTTGTTTTACATAATGGATCAGCTCTTTTATCTCTTGAGTCACACGGAGCTTGATGCTTTCCGGAGCCTCGCTCTTTAGGGTATCCTTCAGTTTCTCTTTTAGCTGAAGGAATTCTTCTCTTCTGGCTTCACGCTTCTGTTCATCCATGGAGGAGTTTTCAATTAACGTCCTCAACCGCTCCAGACCTCTTTTCCATTCTGCTTCGGCTGATTGAGCGGCCATCCATTTTAACTCGCCATCGATGAATTGATCGAATTCTTCTTTGAAAGAATCCATTCCAGAAAGACTGGCAGTCTCTTTTTCTATGGCCATCTTGGATGAAACTCCAAAGATTCTAGGGAAACGGATACCGTACTCAACCAGCTGGCTCGATACATAATCAATGACTTCATGCTTTTCGTCCTCATCTTTAGCAAGGTCCACTGCATTGACGACAAAGAACATCTTATCCATTTCAAAGGCATCCTTCACCCTGCCGAGCTGGATCAGGAATTCACGATCTGCTTTTGCAAAAGCATGATTATAATAGGTCACAAACAAAATTGCATCTGAATTTTTAATATATTGGAAAGCCACGCCGGTATGTCTGGCATTAATTGAATCTGCCCCTGGAGTATCCACCAGCGTGATTCCCTGTCTGGTGATAGGAGAATCATAGAAAAGATCAATGGATTCTACGAAGCAAGACTGACTTTCGTTAGCGACAAATCCCTTAAACTCGTCGAGATCCACTTTCAAAACCTCTCCAAGCTGAGACTTATATTGATTGTATCCCTTTAGAAACGCGGCAAGGAATGAAAGATGAACTTTTTCCTTTCCCTCCCCATCCTTGCTGTTTAACAGGTCAGGAATGCGCTCAGCAGCTTCACTGAGTGAGTCCGCTCTATACCGGAATACATTCATAGAATTCTGGACGTCTATCAACATCTCCTTTTCACTTTTCAAGAACACTCTTGCAGTTCCATGCTGATTTCCGTTCATTGGCGGCCTGATACGATTGATTGAAGCTGTAGTAGGATTTGGACTTACCGGAAGCACCTTGCTTCCCAAAAGGGCATTGGCAAAAGAAGATTTACCGGCACTGAAGGCACCAAATAACGCTATGGTAAAGTGCTGATCCCGAAGTCTTTCTGCCTTCTTTTGCAAAACCTCCGCTGTTTGTTTTAATCCCTTTATGCTTTCAAATTTTGAACCCATGTCATTAAGGCGCTGAATTAATGGCTCCAAAGAAAGATTGCGCCCGCCGGCGGCTGATTGCTTTTCCTCATTTTCTGAGATAGCCGTATCCTTTTCCGTCAACGCTTCTTCTACGTCACCTTCACTATATAATACATAGTCTTTCTCTTTCTTCTTCCACTCTTCATCCCACTGGTTGATCGTCTCTGCGGATGAAAGATTTACTTTATCTTCAATGATACTCTGAAGGTTATGAATCTTGATTTCCAAGTCTTCCTTATAAAATTCAAGTTTTTTCAGAGCATCGGTTTTATTCTTTATCTCCTTATACCTTAATTCTAATTCTTCATTTTCTTGGTTTTTCTCTGCTTCAATCAACTCTATGAGCATGTTTTTTAAATTTTCCGTTTCATTTCTTGCTTTTCTTTTCAGCTTCCCTGCAAGTTCTTCGCAGTAATTAAGGACATACTCTCCAGTAACCCTTGCTCCCGGCCTTGCTGTTTCCTTCAGATCTTCTTCTGTAACTTGCACGGTAAGTCCTTCTGATTTGGCAATTAAATCTTCGTCATGAAATCCTGCCTTTTTCATCACAAGACTGCCTAGTCCACGCAAATGCCACTCCAGCTGTGACTGAACATTACTTCCAAGATTTCGAATCAGGTCTTTCATACGCTGCTGCCGTTCTTCTTCTGTTTTCTTCTTGGCAAATATCATGCCTATCTTGAAGTCGTCTTGCAGAGATTCCAGGTACTTCTTGGCCAATTCCCTCGTTTCAAACGGCATTAAGTATGCATTTTTAAGAATCTTTTCCCTTTCCTGATCGAAGATTTCCACATAATGCTTTGAACTGTTTTGGGCAATCTTCTCGCTTAGACTGGACTCTTGTTCGTATAGCGCATCTTTGTCCTTGAAATCTTCATCTGTAATGATATCAGCAAGCGAATCCTGCTGTCCCTTTAAGTTTTCTCTTAGCCATCTTTCATGTTCACTGACAAGGAGGTTGACTCCTGCGGCAAAAGAATGCTGAAGAAGTTCATCTTTATTTTGAAATTGAGTGTTGATCAAGTCCCTGACTTCAGAAAATTCATTATGCGGGTCAGCAGTATCCCGGAGTGATGTGAAAAATATCCTTTCCGGATTCACCTGCCATGCCGAGAATGACTCTGATACCGATTGCTTGAAATTTTCAAAAGACAATTCATCTTCATTATGTTTATCAATTTGATTTACTATGAGATAAAGCCTCACACCATTGTTAGCAAGCTCCCGTGCATATTCGAAGTTCAACTGAGACTGTACATGGTTATAATCCATTACATAAAATACAATATCCGCCAGATGCAGGGCCGACTCGGTTGATATACGGTGAGCATCATCCGTACTGTCTACCCCGGGTGTGTCCAGGACGGTCACTCCATCAGGAAGCTTAGTATCCTTCTTGCCTATTTCGATGCTTTGAACATTTTCTCCATCTTTGCAATATTTTTTCACAATATTAAAGTCATAAGCACCATCGAAGATAACCGACTTCCGATCATGATAATGAACCTTTGCGAAATCTGTCTCTGCATGATGAAGCTTTACCAGATTTGCAGAAGTCGGAATCGGGCTTGATGGCAGTAATTCCTCACCAGCCAGTGCGTTAATCATAGTGGATTTACCCGCAGAGAAATGACCGCAAAATCCCGCGATAAATTCGTTTTTCCAGAACTTATGAGCCAGTAATTCGGCTTTTGCAGCCGTTTCTTTATCACCTGCTTCAACAAGAGTTTCATATAAAGAAGCTAGTTTATTTAATTTCACTGTAGTCTTTTTGTCTGATAGCGTTTGCAAAAGAACCTTCCCCTTACACCTTTGAGTAGTCATGATAATGATATGCATCTTTATTTTAGCTTATAATTCGATTCTTTCCTATTAAAACATAGCGAAAAACCATGGAGGCACGGTTCAAATACCTCAGGAAGCGGAGCACACTATAACTCAGCAAAAAAGGACTCAATATTCAAGAGTGCTTGAACATTCAGTCCTTTTTCGGAAGCTATTGACGATTATAAGCAGGGATAAGTTCCCTTAGTTTTTCCTCATCTTCCGGCACATCAGGAACAGTAACGGCGGAAGCCCCTTTTGTAACGAACACGTTATTTAAAACATACTTCATGACCAACCCATAAACTGCTGCTGTCAAGATGACCAAAAATAAAACCATGCGGAAACTCCTTCCCTCGAACTCGCGTTGAGAATAATTTTCATCTTCAATTAGAATATTATCAGAAATGATAATCATTTTCAATCATATTCAGTGCATTTTTGTTAAACTTTCTGGCATTCCATGCTTAAAGGATAGCCGGGTAAAGTTGAATGGACTTCAGCTTTTTTTAAAAGGCTCTTTTCGTAAACTTTGTTGCTATTTGTTACTAATTCCGAAAAAGTAACCATATTAAGTGGGGGGTAAATCTGGGAACACCGAAAAGAAAAGAGCTACTATCCCCCGATAAGAGATAAAACTCTTAGTATCTGGGGGTAAATCCGGTTCTTGGGATTTTCCGATAGCAACAATATATGAGAAAACAGCCTTTTGAAGAGAGTCTATAGAAAAGCGCCTTCACATTTTATGGTCTTCAAGTAATAAGAATTCATCTAAGAAAAAACCCTCAAATATTCGATAGGAATACGGAAACAATTTTTTATAATATTTCATTCCATTTCTTCTCTTTTCACCATAGGTATAAACCGCTTTTTACCTTGATGCACACTCTGGTAATTTGTTGCATCTTCCAATGCCTTTTCTTCCAGGGGAATTCTTACAGATAAAATAAATTGGTTAAGCAAAGCAAAAATGAAAAGTGTCCAGTATGCGTTGAATATCAGAGGGATGACGATTAGTTCTATCGTGACTATAAGGTAATTAGGATGCTTAATGAATTTGTAAGGACCTTTCGCTATTACTTCAGCCTGTGGCAGGACAATGATTTTCGTATTCCAGTACCTTCCCAATGAAGTAATCACCCACACCCTCCCGGCTTGAGTGAGCAGAAAAAGGATGAACAAGGCAGCCCAGTATTGATTCAGCGGCCTTTTCATAAAGAATTCTTCCGCCAATAAGGAAATGAAAAAAAGAAGATGGATGGAAACCATCAACTTATAATGTTTCTGTCCATACTCTCTGGCACCCTTTCCCTTCATCCATTTTTCATTTCTTTTAGCAATAACCAATTCTGCCATTCGTTGAACCGCGATTACGGTGAACATTAAATAAAACATCATTCCCACCTCATTAGCAGCAATTCAGAACTGAACCCTGGCCCAAGAGCGACGCCAAGTCCGATCTCTCCAGCTTGTATATCTTTGCTCAGGTGCTCTTTCAGTACATAAAGAATGGTCGCTGAAGACATATTGCCGAATTTCCTTAACGTATCTTTTGAAATATCCAGAAGACCCTCTTTTAACATCAATGCTTTATCATAAGCTTCTATTACCTTCTTCCCTCCCGGGTGTGCAACAAAGTGCTGGATATCCTTCAATGACAACTTATGCTGCTTAAGCAATTTCTCAACATTCGGCTTTAACCAGCCTTCAATAATGGAAGGAATATCTTTAGAAAATACAACAAAAAGTCCATCATCTTTGATATCCCATCCCATGACATCCAGCGAATTTTTCATGGTAGTTGATTGCGTCGCAAAAATGGCGGGCAGCGGGCCATCTGCTCTTTTTACAGCCTGGCTTTCATCACCGCTGACAAGGCAGCAGGCGGTTCCATCAGCAAATAAAGAAGTGCCGATCAGGTTGCTCTTTGATCGGTCTCCATGCTGAAAGGTCAGGGAGCATAGTTCGATAGTCAACACCAATACGTTTGCCTTTGGAAAAGCGAGACAGTATTCATATGCCCTTGACAAGCCGCTTGCTCCTCCCGCACAACCTAGACCCCATATCGGAATCCTTTTAACGTGTTCAGGGAATGGCAGATGATTCATGATCCTTGCCTCAATACTCGGTGTGGCTAAACCAGTCGTACAAATAGTAAAAATAGCATCAACATCCTCATATGATACCGCACTGCTGCTTTCAATACACTTCCGAATCGCTTCTATACCCAGTTCGACTGCATTTTCGATAAAAGAATCATTTTTCTCCTTAAACGAGCGTGGCCTTTTGAACCATTCAATATCATGGACAAAATACCTGGATTCTATCTCCCCATTTTGGAAAACAGGTAAAAGCCTTTTTATATCCCTGAAATCCTCCGAAAACAGGTTTTCAGCGAACATCGCCACTTTATCTTGCTTAATGGAGTAGGGGGGGAGGGCTGTTTCTACACTTATAATCTTTGGCATATTTATCTCTCCTTACCTCAGTAAGGATATCTTTACCAAGCCGGTAAAATTCATTCATTTTCTCTATAAATCAGTAAACATGCAGAGTTTTTAACCGATAAAAACTATATACATAAAAACCATGAGAATAGTACTATTTTTGCTGCGAGGAAATTCCCCTGAATTTATAAAATTCATAATCATCATTCTTTTTTCCTGGATTTTATGCTATTCTAAAAAAAGACAAAATAACGGAGGATTCGACATGACTACAACAACCTCAAGTGTTACCGATATAGTAAATGGTACGATACAGTCGATTAAATCGGTCATTCCCCTCCCTGTAAAAGTCGATCAGCCTGCACTGCTTTCGGAGCCGTTAAAGACACATAAAATCGGTGTACTAATTGGTCTTACTGGCGACATTCGGGGGCAGATCATATTCGACGGAGATATAAATGACTTCCAGGGTCTTGGCACAGCCATGTTCGGTATGCTTCTCGAAGGGGAAATGCTTGAATCCTTTGCAGGGGAGCTAGGCAACATGATAGCGGGCAATCTTTCCACACACATTTCCCAGCTTGGCCATTCCATGGATATTACCCCTCCTACTGTCATTGCGGGCGAGTCAAGGCTGTCCGGATTTGACCGGGCTTTAAAACTTCCGATCACATTAGAAAACGGCAGTCAATTCATCGTGGTGATAATGCTCGATCTGGACTGACTGATTTTATGACAAAGAGAGAAGGCATGCGTCATTCGCTTGCCTTCTCTCTTTGTTATTTTATCTAGCTCTCCGCTATTTTACAATGCTTGATTGAAGATTGGCATAGGGCTCGGTGTAGTAAAGATTCCGTTTTTCCATGCCCTTTGGTGTGTCATCCGGTTTTTTACGATGATCTTCGGGTTACGGGTTTTCATTGGCTCTTAGTCCTGTTTTGCGGGCCAACATTATAGGATTTCTCCGTCCTCATTGGTCCGCATTCCTGCTTTGCGGACCAACATCAGGGGATTTTTCCGTCCTCATTGGCCCGTATTCCTGCTTTGCGGTCCAACATCAGGGGCATTCCCCACTCTCATTGGCCCGCATTCCTGCTTTGCGGTCCAACATCATGAAGATCTTCCATTCTTATTGGCCCGTATTCTCGTCTTGAGGACCAATATCACTCCTACCGTCATCTTGCAGGCTGATCAGACTGGTCTATCAACCTTGAACTCCAACAAATTACCTGATCAAAAACCCTGAATCGTCATTCCACCGTCTACAAAGAGGGTTTGTCCGGTCACATAATTCCCTGCTGGAGAGGCCAGGAATACAGCCGGCCCTACAAGCTCTTCCAATTCCCCAACCCTCTTCAGGGGAGTGACAGCTAAAATATCTTTCACGTATTCTTCATCAGCCAGGAGCTTTTCTGTCAGAGGCGTTTTGAAATACCATGGCCCGATACTGTTCACATTGATATTATATTTGCCCCATTCCAGAGCAAGAACCTTTGTCATTTGTATGAGAGCAGCTTTCGTTGCCGCATACACCACTCCCGTCCGAAGGGCTACATGTCCGGCAACAGAGGAAATCGTGATGATCTTCCCGCTGATTTGCTCCTTCATAATCTTACCTGCTTCCTGACTCATCATGAATGCTGACTTCAGGTTGGTATCCATGATTTTCTGCCATTCTTCATCCGTAACATCCAAGGCCTTTGAACGTATATTCATCCCTGCATTATTTACGAGGATGTCTATGGATCCTGCTTGTTCTTTCACACTGGAAACAGCTTTCGAAACTTCTTCTCTTACCGTCACATCTGCAGTCAATATGTAAGCTTTTCTTCCAGCTTTTTCAATATGAGAAGCGGTCTCTTTCAAATCTTCTTCTGTTCGGGAGATAATTGCTACATCAGCACCCGCTTCCGCCACTCCGATGGCAATAGCCCGTCCTATTCCTCTGCCTGCTCCCGTTACAATGGCAGTCTTTCCCTTAAGCTCAAAAGATGGTAAAAACATAACAATCTCCCCTTTAAACTATTTTCCTCATTTTAACATAAGCCGTTTATTTTCATGAGGAGATTGCTCTCACACGACTAATCCTGCTGATCTGATATTTTTTGAAAATGATTTTGGATTGTTATTTTCTTAGTTTCCTCACAGCATAGATCGCACACATCTTCCTTTTCAAACAGTCTCCTGCACCGGTCACAATAAAATTTCTCCATTTCCATACCTCCATGAACTCGCTGATTCCAATATATGCATCGAATTCTATGTCGGTGCCAGGCTTACAAGTAAATTGTTTAGGATTCCACTGATTCAAAAAGTAGATCGACGATTCATTAGTCACTATCTATGTATATGGACTTTAAATCTATGAGAATAGGGTCAAATCTTTCCATTAACCAAGCATTGCTTTTCCCAGTTTTTCAACAAATCGGAGTAAAGTAGAACTATGAATTATAGGAATACCAACAAAAAAGCCCAGATGCATGCTCTGGACTTTGAGAGATCACGAAGCTCTTTGCTCCACTGCTCTCACCGATTTTTCCGTTCTTCTTACATTAAATACAATATTCAGCAGAATGGCTGTCAGGCTTCCTGCTACGATGCCGTTACTGGTCAGGATCTGCAGGCTTCCAGGCAGCTGGCTGAACATGTCAGGAACAACGGTAACTCCCATTCCCATCCCGACCGCACAGGCAACGATCAAAAGATTTTCCTGTGAATTGAATTCTACGCGGCCAAGCATTTTGATTCCATAAGCGACCACCATGCCGAACATGGCAATCATCGCACCTCCGAGTACTGGAGATGGGATGACGGTGGTCAGCGCGCCGATTTTAGGTACAAGCCCCAGCACGACAAGCATGGCTCCAGTCAAATAAATCACATTTTTCGTTTTAACACCTGAAAGTTGAGTCAGGCCAACGTTTTGAGAGTAAGTGGTATATGGAAAGGCATTAAAAATGGCTCCAAGTACAATGGCTGCCCCTTCTGCACGGTATCCCCTCGCCACGTCATTCTCTTCGATTTCTTCGTCACATATGTCACTTAGCGCAAAATATACCCCTGTGGATTCCACCAGGCTGACCATAGCAACCAGGATCATGGTTAAAATGGCTGTTAAATGAAATTCAGGCATTCCAAAGTAGAACGGCTGGGCCATGTGGAACCAAGAAGCTTCAGCTACCGGTGAAAAGTCAACTTTGCCCATGAATCCCGCTGCTATCGTTCCGGCCAACAGTCCCAGCAGAATGGCTACCGCTCTAACAAATCCTTTAAAGAAACGGAATAATAATATGATGAAAAGAAGAGTTCCGAAAGCTAAGCTGATGTTGGAAAGCGCACCAAAATCTGCAGAACCTTCACCGCCAGCCATGTTATTCATCGCCACGGGAATCAAGGTGATACCAATAATGGTCACCACAGATCCAGTGACTACCGGCGGGAAGAAACGGATCAGCTTGCCAAAGTATTTGGAAATCACCATCACGAACAGACCAGAAACTAAAATGGAACCGTAGATAGCAGGGATTCCATATTGCCCGCCAATGGCAATCATCGGCCCTACTGCGGTAAATGTACAGCCAAGCACAACCGGAAGCCCGATACCGAAGAAACGATTCTTCCAAACTTGTAAAATGGTCGCCACACCGCACATCAGGATATCAATCGAAACTAAGTAAGTAAGCTGCTCACCAGTAAGGCCAAGCGCACCGCCTACAATCAACGGAACAATGACGGCTCCTGCATACATGGCAAGAACATGCTGAATCGCAAGTGATGATAGTTTCAAAGAGTTCATGTTAATACCCCCTCAGCGAATTGCACTTTTCCATCAGAAAGTGATTGAAGCCTTGCAAGAGATTCTACTTTGTACCCTTTTTCTCTTAAAATCTTTCCTCCATCCTGAAAAGCTTTTTCAATGACTATGCCAATGCCTGCGATGGAAGCACCTGTTTGAGAAACTATACTGATTAGTCCCTCTGCAGCTTGTCCATTAGCAAGAAAATCATCTATGATCAGGACGTTGTCATTTTCTTTTATGTACTTTTTAGAAATAGAAATGGTATTTGTTTCTTCCTTTGTAAATGAATACACTTCGGCGGTAAGCAGACCTTCCGTCAAAGTAAGCGACTTTCTTTTCCTGGCGAAGACAAGAGGCACATTCATAGTCAGCGCTGCCATCACTGCAGGCGCGATCCCTGAAGATTCAAGAGTAACAATCTTTGTGATGCCTCTATCCGCGAAAAGCCTGGAAAACTCCTCTCCAATCTCTTTCATTAAAAATGGGTCGACCTGATGGTTTAAAAAGGAATCCACTTTCAGAACTGAATCAGATAATACGCTGCCCTCTTCGATGATTTTCTCTTTTAACTTTTTCAATCCATTCTCCTCCTTCCGCCCTTAACAATAAAAGGCTGTTTTCGCATAAATTGTTGTTTTCGGAAAAATCCCAAGTGCCGGATTTTCCCATAGATACTCATTTTTCGCTCTCTGAACAAAAAGAGCAGCTCTTTTCTTTCTTGCTTACAAGGATATTTATGGTGAATATAGCGGGTTTTTCGAAATTGCACCGAAATAGCAACAAAGTTTACGAAAAGAGCCTAACATAAAAAGCTCAAGGGCATCACACTCATCATATGAGTGAGACAATGCCTTTGAGCTTTTAAAATCAAAGAAAACAGAAAGAAGCTTTCCATCCATTGCTCACTCATAGTCGAATAATTTACGGTTATCCGGTAGAGACTTGCGGGCCATATTCCCGCCGTTATATGAGTAAGTGTTATGTAATTTATTCATAGTATATCAGTTTCAAAAGTAATTTCAAGTCTTTTTTTAAACATATACGAACGTTAAATAAATCTAACTACTTTTTGTTCGGATTATCTACCTTTCAATAATTGGTCTTTTAGGTAATCAAGGGGGCCCCCCGAAGGACAATCTTACGACTTGAGATACCCTCATATAAACTCCTGAACAGCTCTAAATCACTCTTCTTCACACTTCTTTCACAAATAATCTTTTCAGGTGTGACTTTTATCACAGATAGGACACAGTTTCATCTTTATTATTAAGGTATCAAGAATGTTAGCTACAGGAAAGGAGTGAGCCGCATGGCAAATCCGCAGTTAAATCACAAGACGAAGGTAAAGACCGAAGATTCCTCATCTTTGAAAGGAACTTTCGCGGCCGTATTGTTTCTCGGGCTGTTTCTTATCCTCAGCTGGTTTGGTGTTTTTTATATTTTCATAGATCGTTTCTAAGTGGAAGGGGAAGATTGTTATGCATATGCACCGTTATGAAAAATGGTGGCTGGCTTTTGGTACTGGGTCTCTTATTATATTCTTAATAATTCTAGGAATCGGCGCTTTTCATTCAGGCCACACTCCGCCGAGCGCCAAGGCGTATATCGATCCTGAGCAGGTAGATCAAATAGCTCCATTCAGTGAGCCAGGATTAAAAAAAGTGGAGGGCAAAGATTGGGATTATGAACTGGTCGTTGTTGGTTCAGCCTTCTTTTATTTCGCTGGCGAGGAAATTGAAGTTCCTGTTGATTCAAGGGTGAAAATCATTGCGACTACAAAAGACGTAGTGCATGGATTTCAAGTGGCAGGCACCAATATAAACATGATGCTCGAGCCGGGCTTCATCAGTGAATACGTAACAACTTTTGATAAAAAGGGTGAATACCTCGTATTATGCAATGAGTATTGCGGGACAGGTCACCATATGATGCAAACAAAGATCAAGGTGGTGGACTAACATGATGACTAAAGTTGATAGAAGAGATGGCCGGTTAGCACTCGCCCATATATATGTAGCGTTCATTGCATTGGCTCTAGGCGGACTTGCAGGATTGCTGCAGGTATTAGTCAGATCAGGAAGCTTCACTCTTCCGGCCAATATTGGATACTATCAGGTATTAACTGTCCATGGGGTTTTATTGGGACTTGTACTTACAACATTTTTTATCTTAGGTTTTCAGCATGCAGCAATATCCAGAACATCCGGCACCTATCGCAGCGGTTCTCGAAAAGCAGGCTGGATTGGATTTTGGGTCATGCTGATCGGGACAGCTATGGCTGCTGTCATGATATTATTGAATGAAGCTACTGTTCTGTACACCTTTTATGCTCCTCTTCAGGCTCACTGGATTTTCTATCTTGGTTTGACTTTTGTTGTAGTGGGCAGCTGGATCGGCGGAGGTGCTATGATTGCCGAATATATCCACTGGCGAAAACAGCATCCGGGCAAGCCGAGTCCGCTTTTGACCTTCATGGCCATCATCAATACTGTTCTATGGATTGTAGCAACCTTAGGTGTTGCAGGAACGGTATTATTCCAGCTCCTCCCCTGGTCGCTTGGATTGGTCTCTGAAGTTGATGTGCTGATCAGTCGTACCCTTTTCTGGTATTTCGGCCACCCGCTTGTGTATTTCTGGCTTCTGCCCGCTTACATGGCTTGGTATGTGATCATTCCAAAAATCATTGGCGGAAAAATATTCTCTGATTCACTGGCCAGGCTTTCTTTTATCTTATTCCTGCTCTTCTCCATTCCAGTAGGCTTTCACCATCAACTCGTTGAGCCGGGAATCGATGCATCTTGGAAGTTCTTACAGGTTGTTTTAACCTTCATGGTTGTCATTCCATCACTAATGACCGCCTTCTCCTTGTTTGCAACCTTTGAAATGTATGGAAGATCCAAAGGGGCAACAGGATTATTCGGCTGGTTCAAAAAACTTCCTTGGGGAGATGCACGTTTTACTGTTCCATTCATCGGAATGGCAGCTTTCATCCCTGCCGGAGCCGGGGGACTGATCAATGCTTCCAATCAAATGAACCAGGTTGTCCATAACACGATATGGGTAACAGGCCATTTTCATTTGACACTGGCGACTTCTGTTGTATTGACCTTCTTTGGAATAGCTTACTGGCTCGTCCCTCATTTGACTGGACGCGTTCTTACTAAAAAAATGAACAAACTGGCTATCGTTCAAGCAGTGGTTTGGGCAGTGGGAATGAGCATCATGTCCGGAGCCATGCATGCTGTCGGGCTGCTCGGTGCACCAAGACGTTCTTCCTTCTCAACTTACGGGGATGCACCTCAGGCGCTCGATTGGATTCCTTATCAGGTCGCACAGGCAGTCGGAGGTACCATCCTATTCCTGGGAATCATCTTGATTCTTTATATCTTCGTCAACTTGGCATTCTTTGCTCCAAAAGGCGAAGAGGAGTTCCCAATTGGTGAAGCAGCAGAGGAAGCAGAAAAGACTCCGATGGTACTGGAGAATTGGAAAATCTGGCTTACGGTTCTCGCTGCTTTGATTCTGATCGCCTATACGATTCCGTTCGCTGACATGATTCAGAATGCACCGCCTGGTTCCAAAGGGTTTAAGTTGTGGTAATAGTGTTTACAGGCCTCTTTTAATAGAGGCCTGTTTTTTTGTGTTATTTAGTGTTTTTTTATTATGAGAGCTGTAGTGAAGTCTGCATCCGTTTCAGGAACATTCGTTTACTATTTCTCTTTAGACGCACGCCGTCTCCTTCTCGCGGTACATTATCTCAGCTTTTTTTCCTTTTGATGTACCCCGCTCCCTTTGCACGGTGTATCCTTTCCATTTTTTACTGTAGAGGTATTTCTGCCTTTAATGTCCCCTCTATTCAACAAATTTCTTGGCATAGAAAAAACGGCAGACCCATCAAAGGGACTG
Organism: Bacillus sp. P14.5; assembly: GCF_003316765.1. GTDB lineage: Bacteria > Bacillota > Bacilli > Bacillales > Bacillaceae_B > Rossellomorea. The sequence goes on from NZ_NIJF01000083.1 coordinate 326,824, forward strand.
CCGGTTTCAACTGAAAATTATTAAGATAGGTTATAAACTCCAGAATACTTCTCAGTGAGGTAATTTACAAGATGTGTGGCATTCAACCCTTCACCGGTCACCTCAGTAAGGATTTCAAGCGGTTTTTTCATTTTACCCCACTGATGGACATTCTTTGTCATCCATTCACGGATAGGAGCAAGGTCGCCTAGTTGCAGCAATTCATCATAATTCGGAAGGTCTTTGATCATCGCTTCCTTGAATTGAGCTGCATACATATAACCTAAGGCGTAAGATGGGAAGTAGCCGAAGCTGCCGCCTGCCCAATGGACATCCTGGAGAACACCCTTTGCATTGGTCTCTGGCCTGATTCCCAGATACTCTTCGTACTTATCATTCCAGATCTGCGGAAGGTCTTTCACTTCAATTTCATCATTGAAGAGACCTTTCTCGATTTCATAGCGGATCATGATGTGCAGCGGGTATGTGAGTTCATCTGCTTCAATTCTGATTAAAGAAGGTTTTGATTCATTGATCGCGCGATAGAATTCTTCCAGCCTGACTTCATCAAACTGTCCTTCGCCAAACTCCTTAAGCAGGGAATAATTCTTTTCCCAGAAGGAATAGTTTCTTCCAACAAAATTCTCATAGAATAGTGATTGAGATTCATGGATTCCCATGGAAGTGCCTGTAGCAAGTGGTGTTCCTGTGAGGTCACCGGAAATATTTTGTTCATAAAGCGCGTGTCCGCCTTCATGGATGGTGCCGAAAACCGCAGTTCTCCAGTCACCTTCATCGTACTTGGTTGTTACCCTCACATCTCCAGGGTTCAAGCCAATGGCGAATGGATGGACCGTCTCGTCCAGTCTTCCTGAATTGAAATCGTATCCCATTTGCTCCAGGATTTTAAGGCTGAATTCTTTTTGCTTTCCTTTGGGGAAATGCTCGAAGATAAAATCAGTCTTGGGCTTGCTGTCACTTTCACTTATGCGCTGCACGAGAGGAACGATTTTTTCACGAAGCTCGCCAAATACTCTGTCGAGAACTTCTACAGTAACACCCGGCTCATACATATCGAGCAGCGTATTATATTTATTGCCTTCGTAACCCCAATAGCCAATAAACTTCTTGTTGATTTCCACCAACTTTTCAAGGTATGGCTGGAAGGAATCAAAGTCATCATTTTCTTTTGCGCCTTCCCATGCACTTTCGGCTTTGGATTGAAGTACGACATATTCCTTATATTCATCTGCAGGTATTTTTTATTGCGGTCGTATTCTTTCTGGCACTCTTCCAGCACCTTCAGGACCATTTCCGGCAGATCGGATTTATGTGCAGATAATTTTGCTATGTAAGCTGCCATGTCTTTGCTTGTCGACATTTCAAACACTTCAGAAGACAACAGTCCGATTACTTCGGATCGCTGTTCAATTCCATTCTTAGGAGCACCTGTCCTTAAGTCCCAAAAAATAAGACCCAGCGCTTCGTTGTATGCTGACATCTTCTTTACATATTCTAAAAATTCTTTTTCAATTTCTTTAATTTCTGTTGACATGTTACTCCCCCTACTCTCTATTATCCTTGCTATTTTATCATATTTTTCTGATAAATACTCTTTCTGAAGACTTCCTGCCATGAGTTTTTAATCGTATTGGAAAACATTCTGCTGCTGCCACCTAAACATTCATAGTATATTAATATGGGACAAGCGCTTTAAAAATGCATAAAAAGAAAAGCGGAAAATTGAATTTTCCGCTTTTCTGTATTCTATATTAATACGGCAGCACAGACTTGATTTGAGGCAGGAGAGGCAATTCCTCTTCTTTTAATAGAATGGATACTGATCCCTTATCCTCCGATGTCCTTATCAGCCTTCCGATCCCCTGTTTAAGACGAAGAAGCATGTAAGGAAGATCGACTTCTTCGAATGGGGTTTCTGCATGATTTCTCTTAGCGTCAAAGACCGGGTCCTTAGGAGGGAACGGCAATGAATAGATCAGCACCTGTGACAGCGATTCCCCCGGTATATCAAGCCCTTCCCAGAGGTGGTAGGAGCATAAAACACTGTTGATTTCATTCTGGAACCTTTCTACAGCCAAGCTGATCTCTTCATCTCCTTCATAATACACCGGGTAAGGCAGTTCCTTATCCTGAAGGTAATGCTTGAAGGTATCGAGGTCTTTTTTAGTTGAAAACAACAGAAGTGTCTTCCCTTCATTATCTTCTATCTTATTCAGGCAGTACTGAAGTTTTTCTTCTGAACTTCCTGTACGCAATGGCGGGATATCGATTTTCATATTATCTTCATAGTTAAATGGTGATTCCACAGAAAATGATTCATACTGATCAATTCCGAGGCTGTTCGCCAGATAAGAAAAGTCCTTGTTGTTTGAGAGAGTAGCTGATGAAAAGACAAAAGGAATCTTTTGGTTGAATACTTTCTGCCTTAAGATTTCCTCCACAAGCCGCGGCATGATAACGAGCGTGTCGTTTCCTTTATTGGCTTCAAGCCAGTTGATGCCCTTATTCTCTTCAAGGAAAAGCTTCAATGAGTATAGGATTTGTTCCAGGTACTCTTCAATCACCTTTAATAAGTATTCATCCATTACATACATCTCGGATTCAAACACCAATTCTTCGGTCAACTTATCTATTAAACCTACCAGTTTCCGGCCTTCCTCTTTCACACTTGCTGTCTTTTCAACATGAAGGCGGAACGCTCCCTCTTCTTTTTTGGCAGCCTGGTTCAAGCATTGGAACCAATAATCATTTTGATTAATGATATCCTCAATGAGATACATAGTATTTTCCCGCATATCACTGGCCGTCATTTTCTCCAGCAAGCTTTCAAGTGTTTCTTTTCTAATCCGGTATGTCAATGCTTTCTGGGAGGCGAATTCAAGCAAGTGTCCTTCATCAAAAATAACGGAGCTTGCCTGCGGAAGCAGCGGCAGCTGCCCTTCCCTCACCCTCGATTCTTTCGTCCAAATATGCTCCATATAAAAATCATGTGAAACGACAATCAAATCAGCTGCTTCACGGTAATAATCCCTGTTAAGGGTCTGTCCGCAGCGATGACGCTGAGCACAGGACATACAATCCTGAAGGTTGTCCCAGCCGACAACTTCCCATTCGTTATCCGTCAACCCGCTATACTCTTTCCGGTCTCCATAACGGTGATATTTAGTCATGGAAGATTTGCCATGAACAAATTCGGGAAGAGTGTTGAAGATTTCCATAAATTTATCATCTTCCAGCATCTCAGAATCCAGCTTCTGTAAACAAAGATATTGTTCCCTCGACTTTGCCAGCCTTACGTCCACATCAAGGTTCAATGCCTGTTCGATTTTCTTGATGTCGCCTTCCTTTTTAACAATCTGTTCAATCAACGTCTCATCCGCGCAAGCAATAATGGCCGGCTTTCCCGTATACCTGGCATATGCCAAGGCATAAAGTAAGTAAACCAGCGTTTTTCCTGTTCCCACACCTGCTTCGGCAAACATTACTTTTTTGTCCTGAAATGATTTCAGAACCTGAAAAGCCATATAGATTTGTTCATCCCGCAGCTCAAATCCTTTTTCAGGGAGAATGTCATAAAACACATCTCCTATCCAGTCACCAAGCCCCTCGTAAAATGACTGTTCCTTGGACAATGCAAATGGTAATTTACCTCTCATAGCTTCCTCCATCTTCACTCTGAAATCTATTATATATTAATGTGTAATTTCCTAATCCATAAAAGATTAATTTTATACTTTAACATAGAAAAACGCAAGCATCTGCCTGCGTTTCTGGGATAATGATATGAGTTTTCTTCTAAAAGAGCTTCCCTATTCTGTTCAATAGATTTCTAAGAAGCGGACATCTCTTGTTCTCAGGAATGGTTGCGGGGATTGCTGTAAAAAAGTTCATAAGCAAGTGCATTCGTCAAATCTTCCTTCGCTGACAACAACCCTCCAATCACCTGGCTGTCCATCTGCATTTTTTCTTCTTCTATTAATTCCATTGTAGACTGTAATGCTTTTGAAATACGACTGTAGTCTATTGACGATCTTTCCACTGCGTTTCACTCCTCATTTACTTTATTGAGTAGTATACGCAGGTTTCCAGGCGGTTATGACCGTTACATTAAATGATCGCCTTACAACATCAATTAGCTCCCTTAATCTTCCTCATCCAGAAACAATTCTTTCAAAAATTTTTCCCGTCTGTTAAGAAAACCAGAAGTGATTTGATAATGTTCCGTATCTTCATAGCTGATTGGTTCTATAGGACTCTTATCAAAATTATAGATGGTTGAATCAGGGTACCCAAGAAGGATCGGAGAGTGCGTGGCGATAATGAATTGAGCATCCCCTTTGTCCACTAATTCATGTATAATTCTCAAAAATGCCAGCTGCCGGGCTGGAGATAAAGCAGCTTCCGGTTCATCCAGAAGATATATGCTTTCCTCACCGAAACGGTTAAGAAACAACGAGAGGAATGATTCCCCATGAGATTGCTGATGCAGTGACTTTCCTCCATACCCCTCATACATGAATAAGGGATCGTCTTTTGACAATTCATCCAGGTAGGAAGCGAAATGATAGAAACTTTCCGCTCTTAAGAAAAATCCCTTATTAATTTTTGGAAGCCAAGATAGCCTGATAAAATTCCCTAGATCAGACTGAGAGGCTTCGAGGGAATAATTCGTATTCCTGCCCCCGCCGGCATTGTTGAACCCGCACTGATCGGCAACCGCTTCAAGAAGGGTCGACTTTCCTGATCCGTTTTCTCCTGCAAAAAAAGTGACCGGACGCTTCAGTTCCAATGATTCGAAATTATTAAGTGCCGGTATGGAAAAAGGATATAGGTTGTCATTAGTTATTTTATCTCGCAATAATGTAATCCGCTTTAAATACACCGCCTCGACTCCTTTATGATTTATTTGTTCAGATAAACAAAACCGAACGAGAAAAGGAACAAAAGAAGAAATACAAGGATGATTCCTCCATTACCCTTCTCAGATTTATCCTTCTGTTTATTCCTTTGAATGACAGAATAAGAAAGAACTGCACCTAAAACGAATATTACTGGAAAAAACCATTCCATTTCAGATACCTCCTTTTCAATAAATAACTTCTTAAATTCCTGTTACTTGGATTCTAAGGATAAAGTTATCTCTTTTTCTGTTATTCCTGACTCCATATTATCTATATCCTGCCAGGCAGACTGTACCTCAAGGCTCTGATATTTTCCATTAACATAAATTTTATAAAGAAACGATCTTCCCTTGCTTTTAAATGCTAATTTGCCTTCTTCGTTTTACCTATAGGGATTGAAAGCGGAAGGCGAGCACTTTCCTGCTGAATTAGCGGGCTTCTACTTTCAGCACCTAACTCGCTCTTGGAAATGCACTTGGAACCGAAATCCATTTCCACGAGACAGCTCATAGAAAAAACCGCCTGGATGCCATGCGGTTTACTTGAGCTAACTTAGTCTTTTCTAGGTGGTCTAGGTCCCCAATACTGGTAGTAATCCGTTCTGATGAATCCATTGAAGAGTTTTCTTTTCTTCGTGGCTTTTTTGCCATAGACTTCTTCAAATCCTTCATGGGAAGTCATGATGTATTTAGACCATGTATCCATCTTTTCAAACGCGTGGCCCATAGCCTTATACATCTCTTCCACTTCTTTTCTTTCGCCTATACGTTCGCCATAAGGCGGATTGCCGACTATGACTCCATAGCTTTTGTCACTATGGAAATCCCTGACCTGCATCTGTTTAAACTGAATAAGTTCACCCAATCCAGCCTCAAATGCGTTGTTTTTCGATACTTCAATCATGCGGTGGTCGATGTCGGTACCAAGGATTTCAAGCGGCTGGTCATAGTTGGCAAGGTCTTCTGCTTCCATCCTGACATCATCCCATACTTTTTGAGGCATCCAAGGCCACTCTTCAGATAGAAAGTCCCTATTGAAGCCAGGAGCGATATTTTGGCCAATCAATGCAGCTTCAATCGGAATGGTACCAGATCCGCAAAAGGGATCCGCAAATGGTCTGTCCGCATTCCATGTTGTCAGTTGAATCAATGCGGCAGCAAGGGTTTCTTTTAACGGAGCCTCCCCTTGGCCGATGCGGTAGCCGCGCTTATGAAGCCCTTGCCCGCTTGTATCCATGGTGAGGGAAACCACGTCTTTATGGATCGCAACTTCCAGTTTGAATAACGGCCCGCTTTCCTCCAGCCAACTGGAACGATTATAAGCTGTCTGCAAGCGCTGGACGATTGCTTTTTTGGTAATAGCTTGACAGTCAGGAACGCTGTACAGCTTTGATTTTACCGATTTCCCTTGTACAGGGAACTCAGCGTCTTCCGGCAGATAATCTTCCCAGGGAAGTGATTTTGTCTTTTCAAACAATTCGTCGAAGGAATAGGCTTTAAATTCACCAACCAGGATTTTCACACGGTCCGCGGTCCTCAGCCACATGTTTGCACGTGCAATGGCTTTTTCATCACCTTCAAAGATGACTTTCCCATTTTCCACTTCACATTCATATCCAAGGTCTCTTACTTCCTTAGCGACCAGCGCTTCAAGCCCCATTGCCGCTGTAGCAATCAATTTGAATCTCATACTTTTTCACCCTAACTTTTAAAATATATACAACAGCATCCAAGCCGTTTAGGTATTTGATTCTGCAGATAATATGTACGACACAATCTCATTTCTAAGTGTAACCATTGGAGATGACTTTAAGCAACAGATACATAAAGAAACCTTGATTTTAATGTAGAAAATACATTGCCATCATAATCATGTCAGTATTCAGAAGTATCCCAACAAAATAAAAGCTCTCCTCTAAGAAAAGGAGAGCATCTTGTAAATAATTTTTTATAATCCCCATAATAACATTCTGTAAGCCATGTTTTGTTCCTTCGTACTGCAAGCGATGGGTCATCTCGTACTCCGGCGGCAATCATCTATCTACGAAACAGAAGTTTCGTCCTTCTTCTCGTTGAATTCCTCAAAGAAGATGCCCCTACCATATTTTGGGTTTCTCGCTCGCGGGGTTTACCTCGTTCCACTCTTGCAATTTCTTGCAAGACTCCGTCACTGTGGCACTTTCAAGGTATTCACACCATATCACAAGGACTTAGGTGTTTTCCCTGCCGTCAATCTGCATGCACAGACTGCCCTAGCTTATGAATTGGCTAGGCACGAACACTACGGGCATCTCAGCACCGTGCGAGCATGGACTTTCCTCTACAACAAACGTTGCAGCGATTACCTGAATGTTATTATTAGTATATCCAAAAAATAATTATACAGAAGAACAGGCTTAAGTACAAGGGCTATTATTTTCCAGAATCAATCGTACAGTTTGTTTCCAAATACATGCTTCTCCAGGTTCGACAGCCTTTTAAGGATATCAAAATTAGTCGTTCCGGTCTGCTGCTGCTGCGGAGACGGAGTGCGGCGGTTTGATTCTTCAACCTGTTTCTTCAAGCGCAGATTTTCTTGCTGCAAATCTTCAATTTCCTGATGGAATGTTTCATAATCTTTGATGATCAAATCAAGGAATTTATCCACGTCTTCTTGTTTGTAGCCGCGCATTCCAGGTTTGAATTCTTTTTCAAGTATATCTTTTGCGGTCAATTTTACTTTATCAGATATCATATTTTCACCTCTAAATTCAACCAACATCAAGTATATTTTTTCAAAAAAAGCGCTATTTGTCAATTTTTCTTTCAATCAATAGTATTATATTGTTCCTCTTCCACTATCCATTGTAAATCCATGAAAGTAATCTGCCTGATATCAAGAGGATGACTTTCCTTGTATTCCTTGGCTGCTTTATAGAAATATTGAGGAGAACCTTCTTTTTCTTCATCATATAGGATGATAAGGGCTTCACTTTTATGCAAAAACAACTGATCCCTGTTACGGAACTGCGCAGGGCTGGTATACGGCTGCTTCGAGACGCTGTCGACAAAATCAGCTTGAGATGTGATCATCTCGTAATACTCTTTATTATTTTCATTCCAGTTTTCTTCCTGATTCAGAAATGGGGTCAATATTGCAAGCTTCAAATCAGGATACTCGATCTGCAAGTCAAAAACTACTTCGGCAGCCCATAATTCTGTTCCCATCTGTCCGCTTATCAATACCCATTCCAAGTCATCTTCCAGAAGGGACTCGAGCTGCTTTTGGATTGCCGCCTTAATATACTGCAATGCTGGTTCATCTTCTTTAAAGATGCCCAATTCATATGATTTATAGCCTGTTACGGCTGCCACTAAACCCACCTGCTTACCTCCCTGCAAATGACTTTATTCTTTACACTATAATCAATTCTCCTTCCTTTGTAAAATATAGTCGTATTTCGCTAATGACTGTTTTTTAAAAATGGCTGTTTTCGTATTTACTGCTAATTTTGGAAAATTACTAATCATATGATTTTTGACTTTGCTTTCAATTGGATCCTATAAAATGAAACTTTACTTTTAAACAAGGGAAACGAGATCCCTTCCCGTTGATTTCAGCTTCTCTCTTTAACACGCGCTATGTATAAGGCTGTTTTCAAAGATTTGTGCTGTTGAAAAGAGATGGATTTCCGCTCCAATCCTTCAATATAAAAGGCGGAAGAGGATAAAATAGCATTTAAAAGCACCAATCTTTTATAAAGGATCCTTTTAAAAACACACAAATAAAAACCAAGGACAGCAGAGTGCCCTTGGTTGTAAACATTATCTTCCCTGTCCATAAGGTCCCATAGGGCCGCCCATTGGTCCCATTGGTCCCATCGAGCCGCCAGGTCCTCCTGGTCCTCCTGGGCCTCCCGGTCCTCCCGGGCCTCCTTGACCACAATTGAAATGCTGGTGTGAAACGCTATCCACCATGGATTGTGATTGAGGGAAATAATGCTTATGCTGGTACATTTGGTTATTTACTATAGTCGTATGTTGTGGGTGTACATGTGGCACTTCATACGTTGAGAAGTTATTTACTGTACAGCATTTTGTAGGATGCATAACTGTCGGAAGAACTTGATTAGGTCTGCAGTGCATACTAATTTCTCCTTTCATCTTTTGTTTCGTTACATTAACAGCCTATGATGAAAGGGTAGAACATGTACTAATGCAAACACCTATTTTTAGGGTTCGGCCGGCTTATCGAGGGTATTCTTTTTAAAAAGGCTCTTTTCGTAAACTTTGTTGCTATTTGATAAAAATTCCGAAAAAAACAGCCATAATATACCTGAATAATAGGTTTGATAATAAAAAGAAAAGAGCTGCTCTCCCCGATTCGAGAGAAAATTCTTAGTATCAGGGGATATCCGAAAGCACCAAAATATGTGAAAACACCTCTTTAAAGAAACCCAGGCAGATGACCATCCTATAATGCAATTAAGCTATCCGAGCAACGTATAAGAGCCGTCTTTCATGCTTGAAAAGATGAAAGCGGTTAAGCATATGACAACAAAAAAAGAAAAACTAAAGCTCTACTCATCAATTATCATCCTATCTCAAATTAGAATCGGCGAATTTCAACACAATTCAACATTTTACAAAAGTACAGGAGATTCCTCAATAAGAAATCACTGGGAATAGTGACAATTGTTTGACATTGGATTGCAGGTTCAGCCCCTATGATGAGACTTACATCTTTATCCCTCTGAAATTTTAAATTGTTTTCTTCTTTCGACATAAACCGGAAAAAATTAGCGATTGCTGCGGCTGCCCGGGAAATGACTGTTATTTCGCTAATTTTCTTTCCAATCTCATCAATCTTTTCTCAAGGTCCCGTAAAGTTTTTTCATTGAATAATGCTCTCTCCTTCATTTCCTCATAAACTTTCTCACTAAACATTATAGCTTTATCAAGTACTTTGAACTGATGTTCTGAAAGTTTAGCCAATTCAATGCCAGCTTCTAATCTAAGATCATCCGGTCCCATTTCCCACACTTCTTTCCAAAAGTCATATGCAGTAGAATATTTTTTCAACCGCTTATACTGAAAGGCCAGCGAATGTTTGGCAGCGAGTGATTCAGTACCATCCGCTTCAGAAACAAGTTGTTCCAATCTTTTCACAGCTTGCTCCTTATCTCCCAAGTAGTCAAACCATTTTCCGACCAGAAGCTTTTCATCAGTGCTTTGGGTTGAATCGATGCCGAGTATTTGAAAGCTCAGGTGAACATAAAGGACAACCAAAGACAGGATATCCAATTCATTATGAAGAAGTACCTTTAACATTCCTTCCGGGTCTTTTCTCTCGACAAAATCAAAATATATCATCGGGGCTAAGTAACCCGGAACATCATCTGTTCGATGGAAATCCAGAATCTCTTTTTCCACATTGCTTAGCTTGACTGAATCCATCTTTGATTTCCAAAGCCTTCTGCTGCCGTGGAACAAATCAAAGTGACCAAATGAAGGAAGTTTAGGTACATGCTCTCTTATAAGAGTATGCCTGGTTTTAACCTGCGGCCAGTCAAACGCTTTTCCGTTATAGGTTACCAGTGTATTATAGTCTACCTTTTCCAGGAAACTGTGATAAAGAGGAATTTCACTGCCCGGCTGGGGAAGGATATGCTGCCTGAGAACAAGCTTGTCACCTTTTACCTTTGCATAACCCAGCAGAAAAATTGTATTGCCGGTCCCGCCTCCCAGCCCTGTTGTTTCTGTATCAAAAAAGAATAAATCTTCCGCAGCAAGTCCCTTGGAAGATAAAGGGTGTGTGCCTTCAAATTGATTCCAGGCAGCTATGGCGTCCTTTATTTGTCCCAACCGATATTTTCCATGATGATCGGACAAGCTGTAAGTCTTCTCGAGAATTAGACAGTAATCTTCATCTAACTGATAAGGTTTGACTCCATTGGCACTCCAAGTCTCCATGAACGGAATATTAGTTTGCTCAACAGGTTTCGGTTTTTCAACAGGCTGGTCCTGTTTATCCCTTACAATATGATTCTTCATGCGGTTCAACTTGTTTTTTAGTGACATAGTCTCCCTCCCTTCGCCATTAGGCAGCTATTAAAGAATGTTGATTATTTTGGATCACTTGATTCGTTATCAGGATGTGCTTTGAGAAACATGTCCAGCAATTTCACTGAGTCGTTTTTCGCCTCTTGTGACGAAATATCCGTACCTATACAAGAAGGACAGCCATTTTCACATTGACATCCGGAAATCATCCTCTTCGCTTCCAGCAGGATCTCCCCCATTTGATCATAGACTTTCTCACTGAGCCCTACTCCTCCTGGATAGCGGTCATAGATAAAGACAGTCGGTTTGTCATTGTGAGCCGCTTTTACTTGCGGAACCACATAAACGTCACTTGGATCGCACATGACGAATAAAGGCACTATAGCCTTCAAGCTTTGCGCCAGTCCGATTAATCCCTGTTCAATCCGGTCTGTCGACAAATCGATTTCCTTCTTTAACGAGACCCATGTTGAACTGGTATGAAGTTCTTCTTCCGGCAGATGAATCGGACCGGAACCGATATTTTCATGAGTATCGAATTTGATTTTTTTAAAGATGGTCGCCATCGCCTGCACTGTGACATCCCCATATGCTGTTTCAGCAGATTCACTTGCCATCGATTTATCTTCTTCAAGCACACGCAGCTGGACAGCTAAGTTGGCGTCTGTGAAGTAGTCTACATCCACTTCCCTTACAAAGGCTTTCTTTTCTTCCCAATCCAGCAGTTCAACCTGAAACTGGATACCCTGGTGAAGATAAATCGCTTCATCATGAAGAAGGGTCATAGCGGAAAACCTGTCCATTTCTCCAATGACTTTTACGTTGGCAACATCACTTTGATCAATGATGATGACATTCTCCTGGGAAGCAGAGCGCAGACTGATGTTATGGGCAGGAAATGAATCGTTCATCCAATACCATTTTTCGCCATTTTTGTGTATTACCCGTTCTTCAGCGAGAAACTCAAGGATGTCTTCTATGTACAAGCCCCCGAACTGCTCCCCTTCCTTGAAGGGCAATTCATAAGCTGCACACTTCAGATGATCTATTAGAATGATTAGATTGTCCGGATTGATACGTGCTGTCTCAGGCGAATTCTCGAAAAAGTATTTAGGGTTCTCAATAATATATTGATCGAGAGGGCTGGAACTCGCCACCATGATGACCAATGCCTCATCCTGTCTCCTGCCAGCCCTTCCAGCTTGCTGCCAGGCACTTGCAATCGTTCCGGGATACCCGGTCATCACACATACTTGCAGCTGGCCAATGTCCACTCCGAGCTCCAAAGCATTTGTACTGACGACTCCATAAATCTCTCCGTTACGCAGGCCCTTTTCGATTTCTCTCCGCTGCGTAGGAAGATACCCGCCTCTATATCCCCTGATGGATTTAGGACCTAATTGGGACTTAACCAGCTCCTGCAGGTAGGTTAAAATTATTTCCACTCTCACTCTGCTTCTTGCAAATACTATGGTCTGGATTTTATTTTTCAGAAGAGCACCAGCAATGTCCCTGACTTCCAGCGTCGCGCTTCTTCTGATATTCAATGGCTTGTTGACGATAGGTGGATTATAGAAAACAAAGTGTTTCTTGCCGCTCGGAGCCCCGTTATTATCGATCAGTTCCATTTTCTTCTCTGTCAGCCCTTCTGCAAGCTCATTTGGATTGGCAATGGTTGCCGAAGTGCAGATGAAGATCGGGTCACTTCCATAAAATCTGCAAATCCTCCTGAGCCTTCTGATAACGTTGCTCACGTGGCTTCCGAAAACACCGCGGTAAATATGCAATTCATCGATCACGACATATTTCAGGTTTTCAAACAGAGATACCCATTTTGTATGATGGGGAAGAATGGCAGAATGAAGCATATCCGGATTGGTAATAACAATATGTCCGGCTTTCCTGACTTTCTGACGGATATTTGCAGAAGTGTCACCGTCATATGTATAGCTGTTGATCGCAGCATCCGCTTCGGCAATAATTTCATTTAGTTCACTCTTCTGGTCCTGGGCCAAAGCTTTTGTGGGGAAAATATAAAGCGCTCTGGTATTCTGATTTTCAAGTATCGACTGCAGTACAGGCAGATTGTAACAAAGTGTTTTTCCTGAGGCAGTCGGGGTTACGGCCGTAAAGCTTTTTCCGCTCATGGCCGTATCAAAAGCAGTCGCCTGATGGGTATAAAGGTTTTCTATCCCCCGCTTTTTCAACGCATCTTTCAGTTTAGGATGAATCCGTGCCGGCAGTTCCCTCAGCTGTGCTTTTTTTCTTCTATAGTATGCCAATGGACAATTTGCCTTTTATGTTCTGTTTGTTTTTGAAATTGGTCTATCATTTCTTGCAAGTTTCTTTTCCGAAGCATGCTTCTTCACCTCTCCTTTTATTTTAGCGAATAAACGTTCGAATAAAAAGAGAAAAAAATGTCAGGTAATAATTGGCTTCGCCAACCTCACCTGACATTTCTTCTAATTATGAGTTTTCAGAGATAAAATTCTTTATTTCGAATGCCAGTTTTTCCGGCTCTTCATAGATTCCCATATGCCCCGACTGCTCAAGTAAAACTTTTTTAACATTCGGGCTGTCAGAGACGAATGTTTTTTCTTTTGGTACTACATTGTCATTGGTGCCTGCCACCAGTAATACCGGAAGGCCGCCTTTTTCAATGACATGTTGAAAATCACCCCTGCTGCGCATGGCTTTTAATGTTTCTTTCGCCCCCGCTGGACTGGTATTATATCCTATTTGTTTGGCCTTATCGATTTGCTCTTTTGATTCTGTCAGTCTGTCCTGATTAAATAGATTAGGAACCATCCCATCAATAAAGGAATGCATGCCTTCTGAATCAATTTTTTTGATAGATTCTGTCCTTTTTTCCTTGGCTCTTTCATCGTCTGGCAGTGGAGTCGAATGGATCAATCCAAATCCCTTTAGCTTGTCAGGAAAGTTTTCCGCAAAGGATAGCGTCACATAACCACCGAGAGAATGTCCCAGCATATATACCTCTTTCAGCTGTTTTTGGTCCATAAAGTAGTGGATGTCTTTGGCCATTTCTTCTATGGAATATCCACCTTCCGGGATACCGGATTCTCCATGCCCGCGAAGATCTACTGCAATTACACGATATTGGTCTAAAAGAGGCATCACTTTTTCCCAATACTCCTGGCTTCCGCAAAAACCATGCAACAGAATGACTATTTGTCCTTCACCCTGATCTTTATAAGAGAGTTCATTTATGCCGACACGCTGAGTATCCATTCCATTCACGCCCTTCCTCAGAATCTATTCTTTATAATGCCCTCCAAAAAATCGTATAAACGTATAAAGGCTATAACACACTTCATTGCAGCACTACATAAAATGAATAGTGAAAACGGATGGAAAGGAGACAAGTATGATGGATGGTAACCTGCCTGATAAAAAGAGACCCAAGTTCGGTGAACTAATGGACTCATTCTTTCAAGAAAAGCCAGTCCGAGGTATCCTTGAAAGCATAGATGGTTTTTTTTCTTCGCCCTTTCCTTTTGGAGGATTTCCGGTGGAGCTTAAAGAATCAAAAACTGATTATACAATTACAGCAAAACTGCCCGGGGTGAAAAAAGAGCAAATCGATATTGATATTTTTCAAAATTATGTAACGCTCTCGGTTCACAATCAGGAAGTCCATACCTCTGAAAATGAAAAAGCAAATGTTTTTTTCCACAAGCAGGTGAAGCAGCACAACTCAAGAACCATACCCCTTCCTGGCATGGTGGATGAACGTAAAGTCAAGGCTTCCTACGAAGATGGAGTATTGACGTTGAAGCTTGGTAAATTAAAGGGAAAGAAAGTGGAATTATAAAAGAAAAATACAGCGGCCTGGTCAGCCTCTCTTACAGATTTTAACGAGAGGCTTTTAGCTTTTTATATTGGCTGTTATAAAAGTAATGGATTTCCACTTCAGGCGGGCGTTGAGCCTCCTCGGCTTCGCCTGAATAAAAAGTGGAAGCGCCTTGATCAGCCCCGACAGGCAAATGTTCTCAAGAGAAAAAAAGGCGGTTTTCCTTTTATTCTCTTGGGGTTATTTGACCTCGGCGAGCAGGCGGATAAAATAAGGGGATATTTTCCCGTTATTTGCAAATTGGAACTCATTTTGTAGGTGAATAGAGGGAATTTTTCCCCTTATTAAAAGAAAAAGCACCTATATTCTAGTGGTTTGGGTCGAATAAGGGGAAATTCTCCCTCTATTTGAGCTATTTCTAGTGGTATTTATTAAATAAGGGGAATTTTCCCTCTATTTGTTAAAGAGCAAGCTCACTTTTGAACCCGAGGGGCTAGGC
>NZ_NIJF01000063.1 GCF_003316765.1 Bacillus sp. P14.5
CCCATGAGGATGTGAACGAACGAAGCGGACGAAGAGATTCGCCGCTCATCGCCGTCCTCGCCTTTCAGCGCCGATGGTAGTTGGGGACTCCCCCTGTGAGAGTAGGACGTCGCCAGGCAAATTAAAGAGTACCCAAGGGGTGCTTCTTTTTTTGTATTCAAAAAGAACAAAGGGAGATCCTCTTCCTTTCCGCAACTCAATATGACGCAGGAGCGAGGATGGGGAGGAGCAAGAAGGTCGAGGACGAGAGGGAGAGAGCACCGGAATGGGCTCTGCCCATGAGGATGCGAACGAGCGAAGCGGACGAAGAGATTCGCAGCTCATCGCCGTCCTCGCCTTCAGTGCCGATGGTAGTTGGGGACTCCCCCTGTGAGAGTAGGACGTCGCCAGGCAAACCAAAGAGTACCCGAAGAGGTGCTCTTTTTGTATTCAAAAAGAAAAGGGGAGATCCCCTGCCGCCCATCAATAAAACGCAGGAGCTCATCGCCGTCCTCGCCTTCAGTGCCGATGGTAGTTGGGGACTCCCCCTGTGAGAGTAGGACGTCGCCAGGCAWACCAAAGAGTACCCGAAGAGGTGCTCTTTTTTGTATTCAAAAAGAAAAGGGGGAGATCCCCTGCCGCCCATCAATAAAACGCAGGAGCGAGGATGGGGAGGAGCAAGAAGGTCGAGGACGAGAGGGAGAGAACACCGGAGTGGGCTCTGCCCATGAGGATGTGAACGAGCGAAGCGGACGAAGAGATTCGCCGCTCATCGCCGTCCTCGCCTTCAACGCCGATGGTAGTTGGGGACTCCCCCTGTGAGAGTAGGACGTCGCCAGGCAAACCAAAGAGTACCCGAGGGGTGCTCTTTTTGTGTTACAAAAGAAAAGGAGAGACTGCCCTTCCATTTCGCAAATTGATAAGACGCAGGAGCGAGGATGGGGAGGAGCAAGAAGGTCGAGGACGAGAGGGAGAGAGCACCGGAATGGGCTCTGCCCATGAGGGGAAACCCTAGAAAATACTTCCCGCCTGGAAGGTATCCAAGTTGCTGGCTCGAATACATCATCTTCTCCGTTCAATCTTAATCATGACATTCAAACAGGGAACTGTTTATAGTGCTGGTTAGCTGACAACATTTATCAGCTACATAAAACAAACTAAAAACCGAACAATATCCAATATACTGATCGGTTTCTGATTACTATATGATATTACGACTTTCTCATAATGAGTTGTCTTAACTTCAAATTTTCTCCAAAGTGAAGGATTCCTTTAGGATAAACCTTTGCTGCAAAGTACCCGAAGACAAATGTTGTGGTCACCAGCAAGCCAATGGATATACTTATATCAATGAGGGAAGCAGCGTCTTTCATTACAAGAATTATCATATTAAAAGGTGATGTGAAAGGGAACATTGCCAGAAATTTTGATAGCAATGAGGCAGGATTATCTATTACAAAGAGGATACCTGAAAAAGCACTAGCCATTAACAGCATTGAAATTGGCATGGTTGTTCCATTCAGTTCTTCTGGACGACTTACCATAGAGCCGAATACGGCATACAGTGAGGCATATAAGAAATAACCCAATAAAAAGAAGATGAAGAAGTAAATACAATGCTCGATAGTAAGAGCTGAAAGGTTCAGTTCAAAATTCCCCAAGCTTTTTGCTGGTTTTACAAGCTCTAACTTAAGATAGAGTGCAACACATCCGAAAAAAGCAGTGAACTGCAAGAGCCCGGCTAAAGCGATTCCGAATATTTTACCGAAAATCATAGATAGAGGATTTACTTTTGTAACCATCACTTCCATGACTCTTGAGGCTTTTTCTGAAGCTACGCCGGTCGCGATTGTAGTACCGTACATCATAATCGCCATTAATATAAACATCAACATAAGATAAGTAACGAACACCGAAACTTCGTCATCACCACTGAATTCTTCTTTCTCCATCAATACAGGATTGAATAGGGACTGCTGATCAGACTTCAGAAGATTGTAACTGAGGACGATTTTATTGACCTTTTTGGATTGAAGGTACATGGACAACCCTGAATTTAGATTGACGTCATTCGCTTTAGAAAAATAGTTAACAGAGTAGTTGCTTTTATATTCATCTATAACATACAAGCCTAGTATTTTTCCTTCTTGAGCTTCCTCTTTGAAGAAATTCACCTGATTGGCCTGTCCTTCTTTCCACTTCCAGTTCATCAGTTGTTGTTTTAATTCTGCAACTTCAATGTCAGGGGTATTTAGGATGACCACTACTTCTTCTTTAGGGGGTGAAAAATTCTCCAGGATACTTGGCAGCGAGATTCCGGCTAAAGATATTATTATCAAAGCGAGAGTTGTCAGGATGTATGACTTGGAGGTTACTCTTTCTCGAAAGGATTGTTTGAAGACCAAAGAAAAACTTCTCATGATGAATCTCCTGCCTTTTCAATGAATATCTGATTTAAAGAGGGAGAGGCAATACCAATTTTTTGGATAACAACCATGCTTTTTAACCTTTCAATTAAATGTAATCCCTGTTCCATGGTTTTCACTCGAATTTGAAATTCTTTTCCTTTTTTCACGAAGTCTGTTTGCAACCTTTTCAACTGTTCTTCCAACAGATCAGGAGACTCAATGTTCACATACTTAAATCCATAACGTGTCTTGATCTCATTTAAGGATCCAGAAAGCACCACCTCACCGTGTTTCATCAGATAGACTTTATCGCAAAAAGATTCAACACTTTCCATTCTGTGACTCGAGAATATCAGGGTTTTCTTTTGATAAATGAGATCTCCAATTACCTCTTCCAACAGCTGAGCATTAACAGGGTCTAGTCCGCTAAAAGGTTCATCTAAGATGATTAGATCGGGATCGTGCATAACTGCTGCGATCAATTGAACCTTTTGTTGATTTCCTTTGGATAATTCCCCTGTGTCTTTATGGATGTACTCATTTATCCCTAACCGCTCGATCCAGTTTAATCCCTCCTGTTTTGCTAAACGCTTACTCATGCCTTCTAATCGACCAAAGTAAATCAATTGATCGAGCATGTTCATCTTAGGATAAAGTCCTCTTTCTTCTGGCAGATAACCAATCTTAATTTCTTTACGAGATAATGGTTTCCCTTCCCATTGAATATTCCCGCTCTCCTGTTGCACCAGACCTAAAATCATTCGGATGGTGGTGGTTTTTCCTGCGCCGTTTCTTCCGAGGAGACCAACAGCCTCCCCTTGATTTACTGATAAGGACAAATTTTTTACAGCATGATAGGTTCCGTAATGCTTATTAATATTTTCGATCAGCAAGCTCACAATTTGTCTCCCTCTCTTCTAAAAAATAGTTTTATATAATACCACTGCAAGGACACCACTCATAGCGAATAACCCATACACTAATAAATTTTTCAATTGATCATCTCCTTAACGATGCAGTCCCTGAAAGCTAATTACTATTTCCACTTTGCCATGAATAAAGTCAGTAGAGAAAGTAGTAATCTGCCAAAATGGACAGGGCAATGCTTGAGTACTAAGCGCTTAGTTTTTAACTTGAATTATTAAAATGTTTCCTACGTTTACTATAAGTAATTGGAAAAGGTTAATGGAATAGGTAAAAAACAATAAATTTCAATGAAAAAACTTGTTTAAAAAACCTTCATTTTTAACCAAATTATATTTTGTGGTTTGAAAAATACCTCATCCAATAGTTGTCGGCATGTCTTGCGATAGAACTTTTTAATAGAACATAAAATAGTTGAATATTGTATAATTAGACATAAATAATTTATCGTGAATTGATGATAGATTCGCTTTCTTTTATAGAACATGCCTGCTTAACCATCATTCAACAATAGGGCATCATCCAGATTGAAATGAAAAGAGTGAGGAAGATGGAGATAGGAGAAAGAATACGCCAAGTTAGAAAACATAAAGGAATGACTCAAACAGAGTTAATAAAAGGGATCTGTTCCAACACGTATATTAGTAAAGTAGAAAGTGGTAAGGCAAAACCATCTTACTCCTTTATTTTAAAAGTCGCTAAGGTGTTGGATGTGAACCCTGAATTTTTGACCAATCCGGAAGTGAAGAACGTCCAGCCAGACGTGGATAGAATTTATGAACGCTACATTCAATCGGAGAAAATAGATTCCCAAGATCTTGCTTTAATCAAGCTCCACGCAAGGGAAAACCATTCGAATTCTACCTTGGTCAAAATTTACTATGTCTTGATATCATATTATACAAACCACAATATTAAAGAGGCCGGTCAATTGGTCGGGCAGGCTAAGAATATAGTACCGACTGCTCATACATCAGTTGAAAATGAGCTCTCCTATTACTTCGACAGCCTTTTTAAATATTTTTATTATCTCAAAAATTACTCAGAAGCTTTGTTCTACGCGGATCTGCATCTACAATCATTACATCAGGAAGAATCTCCTCTGCGGGAAGCGAAAGCCTGCTTTAATCTTGCTAAAATTCGAACTAAATTGGATGAGGATTTAAAGCTTGCGAGAATCTATACTAAAAAGGCATTACATATCTTTAAAGAAGAAGATCTTAAACTGGGGATTGGAAATGCTTTGTCAGAATTGGCTATTCAGTATCATAATGATGGATTATATGATAAGGCATTGAAGGTTTTAGATGAACTTTCGGAGTTTTCAAAGGAATATGAGAAAGCCTATTATGCCCCAATCTTGGAATACAACTACGGAAGAGTGTTTCAGAAATTAGAGAAGTTTGATCAAGCAATAGAACATTACTTTAATAGTATGAAATATGATGAGAACTCAAAAGGAGAAGAGCACACCATCTATGCAGTAAAGTGCCTGGCTGAAATCAGTATAGAAAGAAAAATTGGGAAGAAGCCGATGAATACTTAAAGAAGGGTTTTGGATTAACCACTTCATTTCATCTTCCCAATATGCACATTCACCTGCTGCACTTGAGTGCTCAAATCTATAAAGCCCGTTTTGATTTTCCCTCTTATGAAAAAGAAATGCAGCAAGCTGTCAATCTGGCGAAAGAAGGAAAATATCCATTGCTTATCAAAGAAATCAGTACAGAGTTAGCAGATCACTACAATGAGATTCGCGCCTACAAGATGGCAGCTAAATATTATAAAATCGCGCTTAGTTAAGAATCACAGACAGCTCCTCAGGTCGATTGGGGGGCTTTTTTGAAGTTTTATGAAGACGCAGTTGATGTTAAGGTATGGTTCAGAACTGGAACCGGTCCCCTGATGAAGGACTGGTTAATTTTAAGGAAGATTGTAAATTTTCACCCACAGAATTACACAGTTCCACATAACGCCTGTTCCTTTTTAAACAATTTCCCATTAGACATACACAGACAGGATTTTGCTTACATAGTATAGCAACATGAGACAATTCGCTCTGTTTAAATTTTGTGAAAATGCGTATATTTGACCGGCTTCGGGGCAGAATAGGTGTATGGAGGTGGAGAGACTGGTGCTGAATACAGAGAAAAGGCTAGGGGAAACGTGTATTGTCTGCAGTCAGGAAAAGAGAACAGGGATTCATCTGTACACATCGTTTATCTGCATAGAATGCGAGAAAGATATGATTGGAACGGAAACGAGCCATCCTCAGTACAAGTATTTTGTGGAACAATTGAAGAAAGTCAATACACCGCAAATATATTCATAGACGAAGCCGGGGCCAAGACTCCGGTTTTTATTTTGATTGGGGGCAGCAGTCCCCAAGAGATACGCTTCCAACTCAATTATTCGAGAATACAGGTAAAGAGCAGCCTTATGATAAAATATAGACATTAATTTAAGGCCAGGAAGGATTGCTTTATATGAAAGATCAAAACAGAATGCCGTTGGTTGAGGCGCTTCAGAAGCATATAGAAAAAGACTCTGTGTCTTTTCATGTCCCTGGACATAAGAACGGGTTATTGGTGAAGGGACTGGCTGAAAGGGCTTTGGAGTATGATGTGACGGAACTGGCTGGATTGGATGATCTTCATGCTCCTGAGGATGCCATCAGGGAAGCGCAGGAGCTGCTGGCGGAACATTATGAAGCTGAGAAGAGTTATTTTCTTGTCAATGGGAGCACAGTGGGGAATTTAGCGATGATACTTGCTGTGTGTAATGAAGGGGATGTTGTATATGTCCAAAGGAATTGCCATAAGTCGATTTTGAATGGGCTAAAGCTCGCGAATGTGAAGCCCGTGTTCCTTCATCCAGAATTTGATGAGCAGACAGCTGTGTCAACAGGTATTTCCCAGGCAACATTCGTACAAGCGTTGAACCTCCATCCCGATGCTAAAGCTATAATTTTAACGTATCCCACCTATTATGGGACTGTATACGATATAAAGAGTTTAATAGAACTTGCTCACGAACATGGGGTAAACGTGCTGGTAGATGAGGCACATGGGGCCCATTTCTCTTCCGGCGCTCCATTTCCTTCGTCTTCATTGGAATGGAAAGCTGATGTGGTTGTCCAATCAGCTCATAAGACACTGCCGGCCATGACAATGGGATCTTTTTTACATATTGGGACTAAAAGGGTGAACCACATAAGGATCGAGTCCTGCTTAGGGATGCTGCAGTCGAGCAGCCCTTCTTACCCGATAATGGGTTCACTTGATTATGCCAGACAGTATATAGCATCCTATTCACTTACAGACATTGAATACTATTTGGAAAAAAGAAATGATTTTATAGAAAACTTACGCGGTACAGGGTATGAGATCATTGAAAGTGATGACCCGTTAAAGCTGATGGTAAGACTCAATGGATTTTCAGGTTATGGGCTTCAGGAGGAATTGGAGAACAGAGGTGTTTTTGCTGAGCTAGCCGATCCATACCAAGTCCTTTTCATCTTGCCATTGATTAAAAAGGGGATGGAATTTCCATTTGAAAAGGCGCTGCGGAGTATGAAAGAGATAGAATCTTCAGAGGGCACCCCGGTACCCATCTTTTTAAGGAACAAGCAAAGGATCTCGTCTCTCCGCCACTCATTTAGAGAGATGGAAACGAAAGTAAAAGTTTGGGTCCCGGTTGACGAGGCAGTGGGGAAGACCGCAGGGGAAGTGTTGATTCCTTACCCTCCCGGAATACCATTGTTTTATCCTGGTGAAGAAATCCTGGAAGAAAACATTTCAGAGCTGAAGAGGCTTAGGGAGCTTGGAGCGAAGTTTCAGGGTGGGCACAAACTGGAAGAGGGAAGAATAAGCGTCTTCATCTAGGTTGTTTCCGCATAAATTGCTGCTTAAAAAAATCCCAAGAGCCGTGTGTTCTATTTGACCAGGGAGAACAGCCCTTTTCTTTTTGATTACCATGGTATTGCTGATGTACTTCTGATTTAACATTCAATAGCAATAAAGCTTACGCTGTCTAAATCTGCAAACGGCACTGATATAAGTTATAATGTAAAAAGCATCTTGTGGAGGTTAAATGATGAGACAGGGATTATTTATTACAGTTGAAGGTCCTGAGGGAGCCGGAAAATCAACAATTATTAAAAAGATGGCCGAGGAGCTGGAAGAAAAGGGACTGAGTGTGGTCCTGACAAGAGAGCCAGGCGGGATTTCAATTTCGGAGGAGATTCGCGGGATCATACTGGATCCTGAGAATACAGCGATGGATGAAAGAACGGAAGCTCTGTTATATGCAGCGGCAAGAAGGCAGCATTTAGCTGAGAAAGTCATTCCCTCTCTTGAAAGAGGCAGCATTGTTCTCTGTGACCGTTTCCTTGACAGTTCACTTGCTTATCAAGGCCATGCAAGAGGGATTGGAATGGAGGAAGTATACAGCATCAATAAGTTTGCGATAGGCGAGACAATGCCGGATATCACTCTTTACTTCGATGTGGAACCTCAAATCGGCTTAGAGCGGATCGAGAAACATAAGGGAAGAGAAGTGAATCGCCTGGACCTGGAAGCAATCGGCTTTCATGAACGGGTACGAGAAGGCTATCTGATGCTGCTCGAGAAGTTTCCCGAGCGGATCAAAAAAATTGATGCCGGTATGACTTTTGATGAAGTATATGATCATGCGTTGAAAGTTGTTGAGCAATATATAAGAGAGCAAAGGCCAGTCAAATAGCAGACTGGTTTTCTTTTACCAAATTTTCAAAAGGCTCTTTTCGTAAACTTTGTTGCTTTTTAATATGAATTGCGTAAGGTGGCGTCATCATTCATTAGAACTATCCTGGTAAGCAAAAAAGAAAAGGGCTACTTCATCCATGTTAAAGAGAGAAACCTTAGTATCCAGGGTGATCACGTATGTGGGATTATCCCAAAAGAAACAATATTTGTGAAAAAACCTCTTCAAAAGATTGTTGCTTTTAAATGCTAATTTCTCCTAATACCCCTCTTATGTAGAAGGATTGGAGTGGAAATCCATTACTTTTAAAACAGCCACAATCTTTGTGAAAACAGCCTTTCAAAAACACTGTTTGCAGTAATTTCCATAATTTATTTGAAAAGTTTGAACAAGAACGGATATTATGAATCCTATATTCTTGCTATAATGGTATATATACAGTTTTGCGGAAGAGTCTTATGGGAGGAAGTGGAAGAAATGAAAATGATAATGGCAGTAGTACAGGATCAAGACAGCAACCGTCTTTCCAACGCACTGATGGAGCACAATTTCAGGTCGACTAAGCTTGCCAGCACAGGAGGGTTTCTTCGCTCGGGTAATACCACTTTCCTGATTGGGGTGGACGACATCAGGGTGGAAAAGGCTCTTCAGGTTATAAGGGACAGCTGCAAGTCAAGAGACCAAATGGTTGCCCCGGTTTCACCGATGGGCGGCAATGCAGATTCATATGTTCCCTATCCAGTGGAAGTGGAAGTTGGCGGCGCAACCGTTTTTGTTCTGCCAGTTGAACAGTTTCACCATTTTTAAAAGCGAGGGAATATAAGATGAAAATCAATCAAGATCTCCGCGCAGGACTAGACAAGGTACGTACCGAGCCGAAACTGAACCCTGGAGGATTAAATAAATTCA
This sequence comes from Bacillus sp. P14.5, assembly GCF_003316765.1. Classification (GTDB taxonomy): domain Bacteria; phylum Bacillota; class Bacilli; order Bacillales; family Bacillaceae_B; genus Rossellomorea. Next base: position 8,964 of record NZ_NIJF01000063.1, read on the forward strand.
ATACGCTTGTCAGCAAGCAGGATCAGAAGCTGCAAATGGAGCAGCTGGGAAAGCTGATGGGTGATATCACCAGTGCGGGGGAGAGGCTTTCCCGTTCAAGGACCTTTAAGGATCTCGCTAAGTATAAAAACCTGGTGAAGAAATTTGTAAAAGAAGCCGTTGATTACGGCATGAACCTCAAACAGTCTCATACATGGAATCAGCATGGAGAGGGAAGAAAGCTGAATATCGTGGAGAGTGTGGACCAACGGTTGTTGGAGCTGACCGAAGATATATTGGATGAAGAAAAACAATCAATTGATATATTAGGTAAAATAGGCGAAATACGCGGCCTGTTAATTAATTTATATACGTAAGTGAGTGATCGTGTTGTCCATGAGCTGGGAAGAACTCAATGAAATACAGCCTGTTGTCCTGCAGATGCTGGCCAACAGCATCAAGAGAGAGCGGGTGGCACATGCCTATCTCTTTGAGGGAGAAAGAGGAACCAGGAAGAAAGAAATTGCGGTCCTCTTTGCCAAATCACTGTTATGTGATCGTCCGGTGGATGGTATAGCGTGTGACCAGTGCAATAACTGCAAAAGAATCAACAACCATAATCACCCTGATGTCCATGCGATTGAACCTGATGGACTCTCAATAAAAAAGAACAAATCAGGACCCTTCAGAGTGAGTTCAGCAAAACAGGAGTGGAATCCAACAAGAAGATATACATTCTTTCTCATGCTGATAAGATGACGCCTAATGCGGCAAACAGTCTGCTGAAATTTTTGGAGGAACCTTCTTCGGAAACAACAGCCATCCTGATCACAGAACAGGTTCATCGTATCCTTCCGACCATCATTTCCCGGTGCCAGGTGGTATCCTTTCAGCCGCTGCCCAGGGAATTGATAAAGGAAAGGCTCATTTCAGAAGGAATAAATATTAATATGGCTGCGTTGGCAGCGAGTTTAACTAATAATTACCAAGAAGCTTTTGAATTAAGCAGCGAAGAGTGGTTTGCACAAGCGAGAATAATAGTGTTAAAATTGTATGAAGTCCTCCGCAAAAGTCCATTTCAGGCAATGATCAGTTTGCAGGAGGATTTTAACGAGCATTTCAAAGAGAAGCATCAAATAGATCGAGCGTTGGATCTTTTACTTCTTATATATAAAGATCTGCTGTATATACAGATAGGTCAAGGAGATAAGCTGGTGTACCCGGATAAGAAACAGGATTGGGAGTCAGATGCGCTTCAGGTTTCCACTAACAGTCTGTCTGATAAGATGACGGCCGTGCTTGAAGCCAAACGAAAACTTAACGCAAATATGAATACTCAGCTGTTATTGGAGCAGCTTGTGCTAAAATTACAGGGGTGATTTCCTTTGTACGATGTTGTAGGAGTACGCTTTAAAAAAGCGGGAAAAATATATTATTTCGACCCGGGTGAACTGGGAATCGAGAAGAATGACTATGTAATCGTAGAAACAGTAAGAGGCGTGGAATACGGGAAAGTGGTTGTTGACCGTAAGCAGGTTGGCGAAAACGACGTGGTCCTTCCATTGAAGAAAGTAATAAGATTGGCCGATCATAAGGATCAAATGGCCGTTCAGGAAAATAAAGAAGCTGCAGAAGAAGCGTATGAAGTCTGCTGCAGTAAAATTACAGAGCATCAACTGGATATGAAGCTGGTTGATGTCGAATATACATTTGATAGAAATAAAGTGATCTTTTACTTCACGGCTGACGGCAGAGTGGACTTCCGTGAATTAGTTAAGGATTTGGCATCCATCTTCCGTACGCGTATCGAACTTCGCCAGATCGGTGTAAGGGATGAAGCAAAGATGCTCGGCGGAATCGGCCCTTGCGGCAGGATGCTATGCTGTTCGACTTATCTGGGAGATTTCGAACCAGTATCAATCAAAATGGCGAAAGATCAAAACCTTTCCCTTAATCCAACGAAGATTTCCGGACTATGCGGTCGACTCATGTGCTGCCTGAAATATGAGAATGATGAGTATGAAGCGGCCAAAGAAGAACTTCCGGATTTAGGAGAGAGGATCAAAACACCGCAGGGTGAGGGTAAAGTGGTCGGTCTTAATATTTTGGAACGTGTCATCAAGGTGGATATCAAGGAAGTTGAACGTGTTCTTGAATTTACTTTAGATGAAATTACAAACGAAAGTGCCGTCTCAATTCAAGCCACAGAGTAACGGGGTGGAGTTAGTGGATAAAAAGGAGTTCTTTGATTCAGTCAGTAATATGGAGCAACAAATAGGACAGCTTTACCAGCAGCTGGGTGAATTGAAACAGGTCTTAGCGGAAATTTTAGAAGAGAATAATTCCCTGCAGCTGGAAAATGAACATTTGCGCAGAAGACTGGAGCAAACAGGGAACTCATCAAAAGGCGCTGCACGTAAAGGGAAGAAAGGGACCAGACAGTCTCATACTGAAGATAAGTCACTGGATGTTGGTGAAGGATACGATAACCTTGCACGGTTGTACCAAGAAGGATTTCATATCTGCAATATCCACTTTGGCAGTCCCCGTAAAGATGAAGACTGTTTGTTCTGCTTATCTTTCCTTAATAAAAAATAGCTTCAATATAAGCCTTCCTGACATCAGGAAGGCTTCGTTTTTACATAAAAATAGGCTGTTCTTCTAATCTTGTCAATGATAATACTGTGTGTAAAAACTTGTTCTTTTAAAATGGCTTTTTCAATGATTGTTTCTGTACAAGAGTAGTGGATTTCCGCTCCAGCCGCATGACTCCGCGGGGCGGGCGGTGAGCCTCCTTGGCTTCATAAAAAGCGGAAGCGGCCGCTCAGCGACGTACAGATTTTAGGGCTCACGCATGAGATAAAGGAATCACGGAGAGCGATAGCGATTCGATGATGACTTATCTATATAAAGTGGAAAGGCCCCGCTCAGCGGCGTACGGACTGGACTGACTCCGCATGAGATAAAGGAAACACAACGAACACAGTGAGTTGATGTTGACTTATCGCAAGGAGGAGGCAGGGAAGTACGCTAGCCGTTGGGGCCTTGCAGCTAGATTAGCAAGGAGAGAGACCGAAATCTGCTAGTCGCTGGCCGCTGAAGCTGGATTTGCCTGCGGGGTCTCACCTGTCCCGCTAGTCCCGCAGGAGGTCGTGCATCTTCCACTCCAATCCTCCGATATAAAAGGATAGAGAGAGGTTAATGAGCAATTAAAGCAACACTCCCTTAGAGAAGAGTCTTGATATTCAGTACTTGAAAAATACTACGTTTATTAAATATAATCATTAATTTCTGCTGCATATATGTACTTTGAAGAGTAGAGGATATGTCCTCCCTCTGCTTCCCTAATCTACAGCCAGCAGCAATTTTTATAACCTTTAGGTTAGAAGTTTCAATAAAAAACAGTTACTTCATATAGTACCTTTTTTGAAAAATATTATCTTTTGCACTATTTTATCCTGAGGCCAATTTTTATGGAGGATTGAATCGGAAAGTGTGCCCGACCTCCAACAGGACTGGCAGGAGTAAAAAAAGCAATAAACCCAACAATAGAACTAACAGTTTACAGAGAACCAGACGGAGGAGTAGAAATGGTTGAATTGAAAGAAGATGAAAGACTTGATTATCTGCTGGCAGAAAATTTAAGGATTATCCAAAGCCCGTCTGTATTTTCATTTTCCTTGGATGCTGTCCTGCTCGCTAACTTTTCTTATGTGCCAAAGCGAAAAGGAAAAATCATCGACCTGTGTTCTGGCAATGGAGTGATTCCCCTGATGCTGAGCAACAGGACGACTGTGCCGATCACCGGAGTGGAAATACAGGAAAGACTAATCAATATGGCTTCCCGCAGTATTGAATATAATCAATTGGGAGATCAAATTTCTCTAATTCATGGCGATATCAAAGACATGCCGGCTCACTTTGGGAACGATAAATTTGATGTTGTGACTTGTAATCCTCCCTATTTTTCTGAAGGAGAAAAAGTGAAAATCAACAGTAATGAACACTACGCTATTGCCCGCCATGAATTGCTTTGTACGCTGGAGGATGTGGTGAGATCAGTAAGCACACTTCTCAAACAGGGCGGAAAGGCTTCTTTTGTACACCGGCCAGGCAGAGGGGTGGATTTGCTCACTCTTATGAGAAAGTATCGCATAGAACCAAAACGGATCAGATTTGTCTATCCGAATAAGCATAAAGAAGCAAACACTGTATTGGTGGAAGGAATTAAGGATGGCAGCCCCGATTTGAAAGTGCTGCAGCCGCTCATTGTTTATAATGAAGATGGCAGTTACGGAAGTGAAGTCCATCGAATGCTATATGGACAGGATAGTTAGCAGGAATTGTTCACTAACAGAAGAGAAGGTGAAGAGAGTGAAAACACAGAAGAGCTTTCATGAAACTGGGACAGGCAGCCTCTACCTGGTACCGACTCCGATCGGTAATCTCGAGGATATGTCTTTCAGGGCCGTCAGGATTCTAAAAGAATGTGATGTCATTGCGGCTGAGGATACACGAAATACAAAGAAGTTATGTAATTACTTTGAGATAGATACCTTCGTTGTCAGCTACCATGAGCATAATAAAGAGAGCAGCGGGGAAAAACTCCTTGAAAGGATTGAAAACGGGGAGACGGTGGCTCTTGTCAGTGATGCCGGCATGCCCTGCATATCTGATCCCGGTTATGAAATCGTCAGGGAAGCGGTGGATAGAGGTATTTCGGTCATTCCGCTGCCGGGAGCGAATGCCGCATTGACCGCCTTAATTGCCTCAGGAATAGTGCCGCAGCCATTTTATTTTTATGGCTTTCTTTCACGAAGCAAGAAAGAGAAGCGCAAGGAACTAGAAATTCTTTCAAAGCAGAATAGTACATTGATTTTTTATGAGTCCCCTCACAGGTTGAAGGAGACCCTCAAGGAAATGAAAGACATTCTTGGTAATCGGTCAATTGTTCTATCCAGGGAGCTGACAAAGAAGTTTGAAGAATTTATACGAGGATCACTTGAGGAAGCACTGGAGTGGAGCAGTGAAGGAGAGGTCCGCGGGGAGTTCTGTCTAGTTGTCGAAGGCAGTGCTGATACTCAAGAACCTGAAGCGGAAGAACAATGGTGGAGCTCACTTACCTTATCTGAACATGTGCAGCATTATATAGAAGAAAAAGAAATCTCATCAAAAGAGGCAATCAAAATGGTTTCCAAGGAAAGAGAGATTCCTAAGCGAGATGTCTATCAGGCGTTTCATGTGGAATGACTCAAGCAGAGGAGTCCTTAAGGGTCTTTAGTTTAAAACATAGAGCGGCTTTGATAAACTTAAGTGGAAATAATTTTCCAAAAGGAGTTACTGCATGACACTACATGGTAATGAAAAACTCTATAGAGCAATAATCGAAAATCAGCAGGCCCTGGCGGAGCAATGGTTAAAGCTCAGAACGAAGAAATCTGATTCAATTTATTCCGCCGATGCAGATGAAAAATATGAAAAGCTTCTTAGGGAGCAGAACGCTATGACAACCAAAACAATTGCCAGTTCACTTTTAAATGATAAAGAAGAATACCATCAGAACCTTGAACAGTGGGCAGTAATGGTGGCGAAAAGCCGGTCTGAATTAGGGACGCCGATTTATGAAGTCCTTGAAGCTGTCCATGGTTTCCGGGGTATCATAATGGAGTTTTTAGATGGATTTGTGATGGATCAAGAAGATTCGATTACGAAGAAAGAGATATTAGATTGGAATCAATCCATCCACACGGCATTTGATCTGCTGATTCAGGAGTTTTCAAGAATGTACTATACTATCACAAGAGATAGAATGAAAGCTCAGCATGAATTGATTACGGAGCTGGGGGCGCCAATCATACCTGTAGGCAGTAAGATAGCAGTCCTTCCTTTGATTGGGGATATTGATACCGAAAGGGCAAGGAGGCTAATGGAGATTGTCCCAATGAAATGTATGGAGAAGAATGTGGATCAGTTATGCATTGACTTATCCGGCGTACCCATTGTGGATACCATGGTGGCCCAGCAGATTTACTCCATCATCCAGGCGCTTTCCCTTCTTGGCATCAAAACATCACTTTCAGGCATAAGGCCGGAAGTGGCCATAACCTCTGTTCAGCTGGGAATCGATTTCAAGGAAATCAACACCTTTAATACCTTAAAGCAGGCTCTGCAAAAGACAGGGCTTAAATAAAGGGGAATCAACGGGCTCTATTACGAAAGAAACTCCTTTCATGACTGTCACCAATTGATAAAAATAAAGTACCCTGAGAACGCCTCTAAGAAGCAGTTCTGCAGGGTACTTATTTTTTATTTATTTCTCTTCAAGCTGGAAAGAGTTTTGAATTTCTTTAATGATTTTCTCTGCACCTTCACGGCTTAAGATCAATTTTCCGTCAGCAAGCTTGATGTTATCATCAGATACTTCACCTGTTACATGGCAAGTCATGCTAGGTTTATATTTCTTTAAAATGATTCTCTCATCATCCACGTAAATTTCCAAAGAATCCTTTTCTGCAATTCCCAATGTGCGGCGTAATTCAATCGGGATTACTACACGTCCAAGTTCATCGACCTTACGAACAATACCTGTTGATTTCATAATTATTATCCCCTCTCCAAAAAATAGTCTATTTGAATTCGTCATTTTTCGACATATTTTTGATTCTGAATCTATAATAACAGCGATTCCAAAATCCGTCAATAATAATAATTGTAAATTTTTATATTTTAATTTTCGAAATAATGTTGGTGTATTAAGGTTTGAATAGCATTCACGCTTGAAGAATTTCCAATTTATTATTATTATCAGAAAATAAACTTGTGTAAACTAATGTCGAATTATTGGTTTACTAATAGACGTTATTCGACACAATTCGACAAAATGGGCCTTTGAGTGTCGAATGAACTCCTTCTCTGTCTTCAGTTAGTTGCAGAATCAGCTTATTTTAGGTATATTTTGAGGATACAAGAGGTTATGATGTATTTATTGTAGCAGTAATAGAAGCAGGGATATATTTGATTTGAATACAACTGTAAAACAGATAAAATACACATGATATTGATAGTTATAGGGAGGAATTACAAAATGAAGGAAAAGTTGAAAACCTTCTATCTTACGACGCCAATTTATTATCCCAGCGGAAACTTACATATCGGACATGCTTATACAACTGTAGCGGGGGATGCCATGGCCCGTTACAAGAGGATGCGCGGTTTTGATGTCATGTACTTGACCGGTACAGATGAACATGGACAGAAGATCCAAAGAAAAGCGGAAGAAAACGGCATTACTCCTCAGCAGTATGTGGATGGCATTGTTTCAGGCATCCAGGACCTATGGAGCAAGCTGGATATTTCTTATGATGATTTTATCCGCACGACAGAAAATCGCCACAAAGACATTGTCGAAAAAATCTTCAGCCGTCTGCTTGAGCAGGGCGATATTTACCTGGACCAATATGAAGGCTGGTACTGCACACCTTGCGAGTCCTTCTTTACTGAACGCCAGCTTGAAAATGGAAATTGTCCTGACTGCGGGCGCCCTGTTGAAAAAGTAAAAGAAGAATCGTATTTCTTCAAAATGAGTAAATACGCCGACAGGCTTATCCAGTACTACAATGAAAATCCGGAGTTTATCCAGCCGGAGTCCCGGAAGAATGAAATGATCAATAACTTTATCAAGCCAGGCTTGGAAGATCTGGCTGTTTCAAGAACAACATTTGATTGGGGCGTTAAAGTTCCTGGAGATCCCAAACATGTGATCTATGTCTGGATCGATGCGCTTTCCAACTATATCACAGCCCTGGGATACGGAACCGAAGAGGATACAAAGTATCTTAAATATTGGCCGGCCGATGTGCACTTAGTCGGAAAGGAAATTGTCCGTTTCCATACTATTTACTGGCCGATTATGTTAATGGCATTGGATCTTCCGCTTCCTAAAAAAGTCTTCGCTCATGGGTGGCTGCTGATGAAGGACGGGAAAATGTCGAAATCAAAGGGCAATGTTGTTGATCCGGTCACACTGATTGACCGCTATGGATTGGATGCCCTGCGTTATTACCTGCTCCGTGAAGTTCCATTTGGTTCTGACGGTGTATTTACCCCTGAGGGATTTGTCGAACGAATTAACTTCGATCTGGCAAATGATCTTGGAAACCTGCTGAACCGCACCGTGGCTATGATCAATAAGTATTTTGATGGTGAGATTCCGGAATATAAAGGATCAGAGGGGCAGTTTGATAAAGAGCTGCTGGCCGTAAATAACGAAACGGCGAGACAGTATGAAGAGTCGATGGAAAACATGGAATTCTCTGTAGCGTTATCAAGTATTTGGCAGTTGATCAGCCGTACCAATAAGTACATTGACGAAACTCAGCCTTGGGTGCTTGCTAAGGAAGAAGAGAAGAAAGAAGAACTAGGAAGCGTAATGGTTCACCTGGCAGAAACTTTGCGTCGGACAGCAGTCATGCTGCAGCCGTTCCTGACAAGAACTCCAAAGAAAATCTTTGAACAATTGAACTCAGTTCAAGAAGAACTGACAACATGGGAAAGCCTCGAGCAGTTCGGTATGATACCTAAAGGCACCAACGTTGTCCAAAAAGGAGAGCCGATCTTCCCGCGCCTGGATATTGCTGAAGAAGTTGAATACATCCAGGAAAAAATGAGAGGCACAGCACCTCAGCTGCAAGAAGAGGAAAAAGTACAAGAAGAACAGGCCCCTAAAGCCGAAGAAATCACCATTGATGATTTCATGAAAGTTGATTTCAGGGTGGCAACGGTTACCCATGCAGAGCCAGTAAAGAAAGCCGATAAGCTTTTGAAGATACAACTTGATCTTGGCTATGAAAAACGCCAGGTGGTTTCAGGAATTGCTAAATTCTATTCCCCGGAAGAGCTTGTTGGAAAGAAAGTCATTTGTGTGACCAATCTTAAGCCGGTTAAACTTCGCGGCGAATTATCGCAAGGAATGATTCTGGCAGGAGAAAAAGACGGTGTGCTTGCTTTGGCAAGTGTAGATGAATCATTGGCTAATGGAGCAAAAGTGAAGTAATCAGCCGGAAGAGAGTGTTTCACGTGGAACACTCTCTTTCTTTTCCCAAAAAATGTTTAGTAGGTATATGAGAGGGTAACAATAAATTTGCGGTGTACTTGGGAAAAATTTCATTTGTTAAGAAAACGTTACATAAGTGAGAAGCTTGTCATAGAAGAATGTTATAAAATAATACTATTAAAAGGAGTCATATTTATGTTGTTTGATACTCACGTCCATTTGAACGCTGATCAGTTCAGCGAAGATTTAGAGCAAGTCATCGAAAGGGCCCGGAACGAGGGTGTGGAAACCATGGTCGTTGTAGGCTTTGACCGCCCGACAATCAATAAGGCGATGGAGCTTGTTGAGCAATATGAATTTCTCTATGCAGCCATAGGGTGGCATCCGGTCGATGCAGTCGATATGACCGATGATGATTTAAAGTGGATTGAAGAATTGTCATCTCACCCAAAAGTGGTGGCGATTGGTGAAACCGGGCTGGATTATCATTGGGATAAATCGCCAAAAGAAATACAGCAGGAAGTGTTCCGCAAACAGATCAGGCTTGCCAAGAAAGTAGGACTGCCGATCGTCATACATAACCGAGAAGCTACCCAGGATATTGTGGACATATTACAAGAAGAGGACGCTAAAGACGTCGGAGGCATCATGCATTGCTTCAGCGGAAGCCCTGAAACGGCACATGAATGCCTTGAAATGAATTTCCTCATCTCGCTTGGCGGACCAGTAACGTTCAAAAATGCAAAGAAGCCAAAGGAAGTGGCGGAATCAATTCCCCTTGAAAAGCTGCTGATCGAGACGGACTGCCCGTATCTTGCTCCCCATCCCTACAGAGGGAAGCGGAACGAACCCTCTTATGTCCGTCTGGTTGCCGAGCAAATTGCCGAGCTGAAAGGTGTTTCTTTTGAACAGGTTGCTGAAGAAACAACCCGAAATGCAAAAAAATTATTCGGCATAGATTGATAAAAGATTTTGTCGAGGTTTGGGAAAGCTTGTCCTGCTTATGATGAAAAAACTAAAGTTCTACATTTCTCATCTCTTTCATAGGATAACCGTGTCGAGAAGTTATCCTTCCTTTTTTTTATAAGTTTAAGCATAATGGCGATACGTTCCCAAAATTGCTAGACTCATAAACTAAGGGGGTTAGGCTTGACAAGTGTGTTACTAGTCTAATATAATCACTCCGAGAAAAGGAGGCGTTTTTCATGAGTGAAGAAAACATGAAAAACCTGTTTTCCAAGTCGATGAAAAAAAGGAAATGGGCCATTCTGACCGTTAGTATACTAGCCTTTGCGGCAGTATCCGGTTACCTTCTGTTTGAAGGGACAAAGAAGTCGGTTGCACTGACTTTGAATGGCAAAGATCAAGAAGTCAGGACACACGCAAATACCATACAAGATATTTTGCAAGATTTAAAGATTCCTTTGCAATCAGAAGACTATTTGTATCCTACGGGAGCAACCGAGGTTACGAATAACATGAAAGTGGTTTGGGAACCAGCGAAACAGGTAGAGATTAAAGTTGGAAGTGAAACGAAAAAGGTCTGGACAACGGCTGGGACAGTCAAGGAACTGTTGTCTGATGAGAAGGTCGAAATCGGGGAACACGACAAGATTAATCTAAGCCTTGATGAAGAAGTAACAGAGAAAACAAAAGTTGAGATTGCACCTGCATTCCCTATAAAAGTAGTAGACGGGGGAAGCGAAAAGGATGCATGGTCAACTTCGACTACGGTCGCTGACTTTTTAAAGCAACAAGGAATCACACTAACGGATGAAGACCGGGTGGAACCCAATTTAGACACCACTGTTAAAGCAAATGATGTCATAAATGTCGTTCGAGTTGAAAAAGTCACCGATGTAGTGGAAGAACCAAAAGAGTTTGCTGTAGTAACCCGTCAGGACTCTGATCTAACAAAAGGCAAAGAAAAAGTTGTTCAAGACGGAGAACAAGGCTTGATTGAAAAGAAGTTTGAAGTTGTGAAGGAAAATGGCAAAGAGGTATCCCGTAAGCTCATCAGTGAGAAGACGGTCAAAGAAAGCCAGGATAAAATTGTCAGCGTTGGAACAAAGGTATTGGTTGCCCAAGTTTCCCGAGGCAGTTCGTCATCGCCATCCAAAGCTGAAACAAGTTCAGCACCAAGCAGCGGAGGCAATGAGTTCTATGTGAGCTCCACGGCGTACACAGCGGGCTGTAACGGTTGTTCGGGAGTCACGGCTACCGGAATTAATCTCAGGGCAAATCCAGGTGTAAAGGTAATCGCTGTCGATCCTTCGATCATTCCATTGGGAACAAAAGTTTATGTTGACGGCTATGGTTATGCTGTAGCTGCTGACACAGGCGGAGCAATCAAAGGAAATAAGATTGATGTATTCTTCCCTTCCAAGTCCGAGGCTTACCGCTGGGGCAGGAAACAAGTGAAAATTAAAATCTTGAACTAATCCATACTTCAAGGCAGGGGGGTTCCTCCTGCTTTTTTTGTTGTTCAGGGAATCAAGAAAATCAATACAGGTGATTATTTTCAACTATGTTTACCCCATTGAGCTTCAGCACCCAGCCCCTTAGAATCATATAGCCTCATTTGCCATTCTGACTGACCAGGGCTGGCTGGGCTTGTATTCCTTTTAAAGGAGATTCTTAACTTTCTTTTCTCTTTTAGCCTGAAAACGATATAATAAACCTTACAAGCAAAATGCTGTTACTATTTAGACGAATAAGATTACAAAAATGTTTCAATTTTTTTGGAGGAAATATGAAAATTAAAGAAATAATTGTGGTGGAAGGCAGAGACGATACCACCGCCATACGCCGTGCAGTCACTGCAGATACCATCGAAACGAATGGATCAGCTGTATCCGAGGAAACCCTATTAAAGATTAAACATGCCCAGGAAAAGAGAGGGGTCATTATTTTTACTGATCCTGATTACCCTGGTGAACGTATAAGGAAAATAGTGAATGACCACGTGCCGGGATGCAGGCACGCCTTCATCAGGAAAAGTGATGCCCTGCCTAAGAGAGGGAGAGGGATAGGAGTGGAGCATGCGTCCCCTTCTGTTATCCAAGAGGCTCTCAAGGAAGCACACGTAATGAATGAATTACTTGAAGAAGAGATTAGTGTAGATGATCTGATTGCCGCAGGCCTCATCGGCGGAAATAGAGCCAAAATGAGAAGAGAGCGGCTTGGGGAATTGCTGCGGATTGGTTACACCAATGGTAAGCAGCTTCATAAAAGATTGAAAATGTTTGAGATTACGCAAGAGGAATTTGCAGAAGCGATCCAAACTATATTACAGGAGGAAACAGATGCATAAAGATATTGCTACCCCTATAAGGACGAAGGAGATAATGAAAAAGTACGGCTTCTCTTTTAAAAAGAGCCTTGGTCAGAACTTTTTGATTGACCCCAATATATTGAGAAATATCACCGATTATGCAGGTTTGACGAAAAAAACGGCTGTAATAGAGATCGGGCCTGGAATTGGCGCGCTGACGGAACACTTGGCAAGGACGGCTGGAAAAGTACTGGCGTTTGAAATTGATCAAAGACTTCTGCCAATCCTGGCAGACACACTGTCTCCGTATGATAATGTAACCATTGTGAACGAAGATGTTTTAAAAGCGGATGTGCAGGCAATGATTGAGAAGGAATTGGGTGGCTATGAAGAGATCATGGTAGTTGCCAACCTGCCATACTATGTGACAACGCCGATTATTTTGAAGCTTTTAAATGAAGGCCTGCCAATCAAAGGGATATGTGTCATGCTTCAGAAGGAAGTCGGCGACAGGATAGCGGCAAAACCAGGGACTAAAGAATACGGATCGCTCTCGATTGCGATACAATTCTATACACATGCAGAGACGGTGATGATCGTTCCGAAAACAGTATTCATGCCGCAGCCCAACGTGGACTCTGCGGTGATCAGGCTGATGAAGAGGGACAAGCCCGCAGCCCAAGTGGATGATGAGGAGTTTTTCTTCAAAGTGACCAGAGCTTCTTTTGCTCAGAGGCGCAAGACGATTCTCAATAATCTTACAAGCCAGCTTCCGGATGGAAAACAGAAAAAGGATGAAATTACTGCGAGCCTGGAGAGAGCGGGAGTAGACCCGGGGAGAAGGGGAGAGACCCTCAGCATTCAAGAGTTTGCTAATCTCAGTAATGAGCTTCTTCCTCACTTTCAATAAGCCTGTTACTGTAAAAATTGTTGCTGTAGAAAAAATCCCAAGAACCGGGTTTTTTTCCGGATACTAAGGATTTTTCTCTAATTAAAGGGAAGCACCTCTTTTCTTTCGGTGAATTATGGCATTGTCTTACGAAATAAAATTTTAAGAAGAAAAGCTTCAATTAAGAACAAAGGACCGGTTATCTGCCGGTCCTTTGTTCTTTTATTGCAGACTTATGAATACGCTGTGTAAGAGAGATGTTTTCCGTTCGCTCTTTTCGCGAGGATTATGGCTGCTTTATAAGGGATGGATTTGCGCACCAAGCGGCTGGACGAGACGCTTGCGCTTTTTTTATTGTCCTTTATGTAATACGTTGGTTGCACTCAAATGATTTCCATCGGGATCTTTAAATCCAAATCCCCCAAATCCATTATCAGGATTGATATTCAAAGGACCTGTTTCGATATTCTTCTCTTTCAGCCAGCTGTGGAATCCTTTTAAGTCGGCTGTATAGAAATCGATGATACTGTGCTCAATACCGTTATGGGAATTCTTGAAGAATAAACGGTTCGTTTGCTCGGTTTCAACCAGGAAAATGGTAGGCACCCCTTTTTTGCTGAATGTCAGCATAGCATTCCTTTCGCCTTTGAACTCGACTTCGGCGCCTGCTACCTCTACATAAAATGGAATGGCCGCTTCAAGGCTTCTAACCGGAATTTCCAATGTGGCTATGTGTGAAATGAATTCAGACATCTGCTTGCCCTCCTTAATTATAATATCTACTATTTTCGATGAATCTTTTAAATTCCCTTCCATGTTTACCCATTATTTTATAAAGACACCGATTTTCGGGCAGGTGCATAGGTTACTAAAGGAAGATTTATTTAAAGGATGTACTATCCAATGGAGTTGACGCCAGTGAAATTAGAGGTCAATGCCATCGTCGGCCGGAAGTCTCATCAGTGCGATATACTTTTTCGCATAATCGACATCATGGAGTCAGGCGGCCGTAAAACGGCGATATTATATGGGGAAGATTACAGGCTTGTAGCAGATGCGCCGCTTGAAGACCTGGAGCTTATCGATCCTCGAGAATATAAGCGGAGGACCATGGAGTTCAGATCAATGGAAGAACAATCGCTGGAGTTGTTCCAGCAGGATATCGACCTGCAGAAACAGAAGCAGGAGTACTATTCGACCAATGCATATCGTGAAGAGTACAATTACTTCCAGATTCCCGGGAAAGTGCTTCACCTTGATGGAGACCAGTCGTATCTCCAAAAGTGTCTTGATTTATATGAAAGAATAGGTGTTCCCGTCACGGGGGTTCATTGCAATGAAAAAGAAATGCCTCAGAGAATTGGGGCTCTTATTGATCGGCACCGGCCTGATATCCTCGTGATCACCGGTCATGATGCCTACACAAAAGCAAAGGGCAAGAAATCGGATATAAACGCTTACCGCCATTCCCGTTACTTCGTCAACACCGTGAAGGAAGCAAGGAGGCGGGTGCCGCACCTTGATCAGCTTGTCATCTTTGCTGGTGCCTGCCAATCACATTTTGAATCCTTGATCCATGCGGGAGCCAACTTTGCGAGCTCTCCGCTGCGAGTCAATATACACGCATTGGACCCTGTCTATATTGTGGCCAAGATCAGTTTTACCGCCTTTACCGAACCTGTCAATGTATGGGATATATTAAGAAACACTCTCACAGGCGATAAAGGACTTGGCGGAATAGAGACCCGGGGTGTATTAAGAACTGGAATGCCCTATAAGCCAGTGGAAGATGAGTAAATAGTCAGCCGTATGGAAAACATTCTTTACGGCTTCTTTCCATTAGGCTCTTTTCGTAAACTTTGTTGCTATTTAATATGTAATTCGGAAAATAATGCCGGAATTCCCCCGAAATATCCTGGTAATCAAGAAAGAAAAGAGCTGCACCCTCCGTTTATAGAGGAAATTCTTCGTATCCGGGGATATCCGAAAGCAGCAATCAATGCGAAAACAGCCTTCTATTAATTAATTCAATCTTGGCTCAAATCTTGCGGTAATATTTCAATTGTGACATGTGTCATTTTAGTAAAAACAGGGTAAATACAAAGACATAATTTTCCGATCAAAACTGCAGGAAATAAAAGAGGGGCTGAAAAGACTTTTCGACAAAATCTTTGAATACATCGATGATTTTGCTGCAATAAATCCCTTACATATTAAGTTTAATTTAGGGGAATGCTAAACTTGTTGAAAAAAAACACATTTTGTTGGTTGAAAAGCATTGACAGGGATTTAAAGTTATTGATAAAATTATAAATTTATTTGACTTTCGATACATAAAGTGTTATACTAATTATAGTGAGGTGGAAGCGTAATGCCAAAAACATTAGCCGACATAAAAAAATCCCTTGATTCTAATTTAGGAAAACGCTTGATGCTTAAAGCCAATGGCGGACGTCGTAAAACAATCGAACGGTCAGGTGTACTAGCGGAAACTTACCCTTCAGTATTCGTCGTTCAATTAGATCAAGATGAGAATGCGTTTGAAAGAGTTTCTTACAGCTATGCAGATGTACTCACAGATACAGTTGAGTTAACTTTCTATGATGAAGCAGCAGGAGCAATGATCCTCGAGCAGTAGACTAACATGTTTACTGCTTTTTTATTTTGTTCAAAATAACTTCAAGCACCCATTGATTTTCTGTAAACTTGAAGACATTTCAGAAAAGCACCGGCTTCTTGAAGGTACATAAAAGTTGGTCTTTCCCTATAAACAGCCGCTGGTTGATAAATCGAACAGTGGAATATCAGGGTATAATCTCCTCGTAACAAGTATCAGCTTTCTGCTCATACTAAAGATGCGGCCCTTAATAAGGAGGAATCATAATGAGCAGAAGACGAGGCATGATGTCCAAGCGTTTGAAGGAAGAGATTGCAAAGGAACTTGGGTTTTATGACACTGTCCAGCAGGAAGGCTGGGGAGGCATTAAATCGAAAGATGCCGGTAATATGGTGAAGAGAGCTGTAGAAATTGCACAAAGAGGGATGACCAATAAAGATTCCTGAACTCCTGAGAAATCAATTGCTGATTTGCCGCGATGAGAAGGACCGGTTTCTACAGAAGGAAATCTTCTGGCCGGTCCTTTTTCTGTTTTATATTCCTGTATAAAACGCAGTATCTCTCCAAAAATAATCATTACATATGAATATCTTTCCTATAAAAGGCTAGCATGAAAGTAACTGTACAAAAAAGTGGGGGTTTTGCAGCATGCCAAAGAAGGAATATGCTAAAATAGTTTCCATAGATATTTCCATGGAAAGTATAAAAACGAACGAATCGGGCATTCGACCATTAATCATTGGTGTTTAACAATGCGAAGGGAATGTTCATTGAATTGGTTTGTATAAAAGTAGGTGATTTTTTTGAGAACGTTAGTAAAGGCGCCGGCCAAGATCAACCTTACTCTTGATGTCCATCATAAGCGTCCGGATGGATATCATGAAGTCGAGATGATCATGACCACGATTGATCTGGCTGACCGCATAGAGTTAAGTGAGCTAAAGGATGACAGAATCACTATCCTGTCCCACAACCGGTTTGTGCCGGATGACCAGCGGAATTTAGCTTACCAGGCAGCCCATTTATTGAAGAAAAGACTTGGAATTAAAAAGGAGTTTCAATATCCATTGATAAGGTAATTCCTGTAGCTGCAGGGCTTGCAGGCGGAAGCAGTGATGCTGCGGCTACCCTAAGGGGACTGAATGATCTTTGGGAGCTGGGTCTGTCACTGGATGAACTTGCAGCTCTTGGCTCAGAAATCGGTTCGGACGTATCCTTCTGTGTCTATGGCGGAACTGCGCTGGCAAAAGGAAGAGGAGAACAGATACAGCATATCAAAGCTCCGCCGAACTGCTGGGTGATCTTAGCAAAGCCGTCAATTGGTGTTTCAACAGGTGATGTCTATAAGAACCTTAACCTGGACGGAGTCCGCCACCCAGATACCAAGGGAATGCTTTCAGCCCTTGAAAACGGGGATTATGATTCAATGTGCAGAAACTTGGGAAACGTACTGGAATCTGTCACTTTGAAGATGCACCCTGAAGTTCAGCAGATCAAAGAGCAAATGGAGCGGTTCGGAGCGGATGCCGTATTGATGAGCGGCAGCGGACCCACTGTATTCGGACTTGTCCATTATGAATCGAAGCTGCCAAGGATATACAATGGGCTTCGCGGTTTTTGTGACCAGGTTTTTGCCGTAAGAATGCAAGGTGATCGAAATCCTCTTGCTTAAATCCGTATATTAATGATATATTTAGCGTATAATATTCGGATTTAAGGAGGTTGAAGTTGGATTGAAATTTAAAAGAAGTGAACGGTTAATTGATATGACGCACTATATGGTTGAACGCCCGCATCAATTAGTGCCGCTCACGTTTTTTTCTGAGCGTTACAGTTCTGCTAAATCATCCATCAGTGAAGATCTTGGGATCATTAAGGAAACATTTGAGACTCGGGGAATCGGGAAGGTACAGACTGTTCCTGGTGCTGCGGGTGGAGTGAAATATATTCCTAAAGTAAGTTCACCTGACGCAAAGCAAGTTATCGGGGAATTGTGTGAGCACTTGGCTAATCCTGAGAGGCTTCTGCCGGGCGGTTATTTATATATGACTGACCTGCTGGGAAATCCCCGGGCAATGGACAAGGTCGGAAAACTTTTTGCCTCTGCTTTCAGTGACAGTGATATTGATGTCATCATGACGGTGGCTACAAAAGGCATACCGATTGCCCATGCGATAGCCAGCCATATGAACGTTCCCGTTGTGATTGTGAGAAGAGACAGCAAAGTGACAGAAGGTTCAACCGTCAGCATCAATTACGTTTCGGGTTCCAACAAGCGGATCCAGACAATGGTCCTTTCTAAAAGAAGTCTAAAGGAAGGCTCAAAGGTCCTGGTTGTCGATGACTTCATGAAGGCAGGAGGCACAGTGAACGGAATGAAAAACCTTCTGGAAGAGTTCTCTGCCGAATTATCCGGCATCGCTGTCCTGGTAGAGGCAGAAAATGCGGATGAGCGTCTCGTAGATGAATATATTTCACTAGTTAAGTTGTCTGATGTGGATGTCAAAGAAAAGCAGATTAATGTTTCTGAAGGAAATTACTTTAAGTCGAATATTTCATTTCTTGAAATGGGAGGAAACTAATATGAGAAGCATTTCCACTTCAAAAGCCCCGGCTGCAATAGGCCCTTATTCTCAAGGAATCATTGTCAACAACCTGTTCTACAGTTCAGGGCAGATTCCTCTGACAGCAGAAGGCGCTATGATTGAAGGTTCTGTAGAGGAACAGACTCATCAAGTCTTCAAGAACCTCAAAGCAGTACTGGAAGAAGCAGGAGCCTCACTTGATACAGTCGTGAAGGCAACGGTGTTTATAAAGGATATGAACGACTTTGGAGCGATTAACGAAGTGTATGGACAGTACTTCGATACACATAAACCGGCAAGGTCTTGTGTGGAAGTTGCACGCCTGCCGAAAGATGCCCTGGTTGAGATTGAAGTAATTGCCCTAATTAAATAAGAATCAGGAACGAAGAAAAACAGGCAGTGCACAAAGGCACTGCCTGTTTTTTATTAACTTTTTTAGGCTCTTTTCGTAAACTTTGTTGCTATTTAATATAAATTTCGAAAAAACATCACTAAAATTCACCTAAATATCCTGGTAATCAAGAAAGAAAAGAGCTACTCGCCCCGTTAAGAGAGATAAACATTAATATTCAGGGGAAAAATCCGGCTCTTGGGATTTTTCCGAAAGCAACAATCTATACTAAAACAGCCTTTTTAAAAAAACCTAATTTCTTATTTGATTAATATTCCCTATAGATCAAGGGCTGAAACCATCTTTTTACTCGAAAATTCAAAAAAAACGAAAAGATTTCAAAAAATTTTACAAATTAAGAAGGAATTGAGAAAAATTCGTTGAATATTTTAAGTAGATTTCATCTAGGGGAAAAGGTGGTGAACACAATGGAAGTAACAGATGTCAGATTACGCCGTGTGAATACCGATGGTCGAATGAGAGCCATTGCTTCCATAACACTGGACAATGAATTTGTCGTACACGACATTCGTGTAATTGACGGTAATAACGGTTTGTTTGTGGCAATGCCGAGCAAAAGAACTCCAGATGGAGAATTCCGGGATATCGCTCATCCTATCAATTCAGGTACACGCGGAAAGATACAAGAAGCCGTTCTTACAGAATATCATCGTTTAGGTGAATTGGAAGAAGTGGAACTCGAAGAAGCTGGAAGTGCTTCTTAATAGAATATTGACAGCAGGAGCCTACTTCTATAGTAAGGCTCTTTTTTTCTGCCCTTCTCGGCAAGCCTGGTAAAGCATTTCCTGCACCGTTCACGTGCTATTTCCAACAATATACAGCAAACTGCCTTCTATTTTAAAAATAGATGCAATCTGCCCAACTAAATCAACCTTCCGTTGTCAAATATGTGTATTTTACAGAGATTCCTTGAAATATATAGGTTTTTAGGATATATTCGTAATGGAAAAAAGGATAATGGAGGGCCCTATATATATGACTAATAGATACGCCGTTATTTTAGCAGCAGGACAGGGAACCAGAATGAAATCCAAGCTATATAAAGTATTGCACCCGGTTTGTGACAAACCGATGGTAGAACATGTCGTTGATCAAATTTCGACTCTTGATATAAATAAAACTGTTACAATCGTCGGCCATGGAGCTGAACTTGTTCAGACCCACCTCGAGGGGAAAAGTCAATTTGCTCTCCAGGAGGAACAACTCGGGACTGCTCACGCTGTCATGCAGGCGGAGGAAGTGCTGAGCGGACTTGAAGGCACTACCCTGGTTGTCTGCGGAGATACACCGCTTATTAAAGGGGAAACTATGGAAGCGCTTTTAAAGCACCATGGTGAATTGCAGGCAAAAGCAACCATCCTTACCGGAAAACCTGAAGATGCGGCTGGCTATGGCAGGATCATCCGCAATGAAGAAGGCCTCGTGGAAAAGATCGTGGAGCACAAAGATGCTTCAAAAGAAGAACGCCTGGTGAAGGAAATCAACACAGGTACTTACTGCTTCGATAACAAAGCCCTTTTTGAAGCATTGAAAAAAGTTTCTAATGACAATAGCCAGGGCGAATACTACTTGCCGGATGTCATTGAAATTCTTAAAGCCGAAGGTGAGGTCGTCAGTGCTTATCAAACAGACGACTTTGAAGAGACACTCGGTGTTAATGATCGTGTGGCATTGTCCCAAGCGGAGCAAATCATGAAGAAGCGCATCAACGAAAAACATATGCGAAACGGCGTTACCTTCATTGATGCGAATACGACGTATATCGGAGCGGACGTGCAAATCGGCCGTGATACAGTACTTCAGCCGGGCACAGTAATCCAAGGCAATACAGTGATTGGTGAAGATAATGTCATTGGGCCGCATACGGAAATTAAAGACTGCACAATCGGAAACAATACAGTGATCAAGCAATCTGTAGCGCATGACAGCGAGATTGGCTCAGATGTTAATATCGGACCATACGCTCATATCCGTCCACAATCACAGGTCATGGATGAAGTTAAAATCGGTAACTTTGTCGAATTGAAAAAAGTGACCTTCGGAAAAGGCAGTAAAGCCTCCCACCTGAGCTATATAGGAGATGCTGAAGTAGGAGAGGACGTCAATATCGGCTGTGGATCCATCACGGTCAACTACGATGGAAAGAATAAACATCTGACCAAGATTGAAGACGGCGTTTTTGTCGGCTGTAATTCAAACCTCGTGGCTCCTGTGAATATTGGAAAAGGCGCTTACGTGGCAGCCGGCTCCACGATTACCCAAGATGTGCCGGGAGAATCCCTTTCAATTGCCAGAGCCCGTCAAGTGAATAAAGAGAACTACGTCAATAAATTAAATCTTAACAACAACTAATTTTGGAGGTTGCCATGCCTAACAGTTACTCTAATTCTAAACTGAAAATCTTTTCTTTGAATTCAAACCCTGCGCTTGCTGAGGAAATCGCGAAAGAAGTAGGGATACCGCTTGGTCAATGTACAGTAAAACAATTCAGTGACGGAGAAATCCAGATCAACATTGAAGAAAGTATCCGCGGCTGTGATGTATTCGTCATCCAATCCACCAGCGCCCCTGTTAACGAAAATCTGATGGAACTGCTCATCATGGTAGATGCCCTTAAGAGAGCTTCTGCCAAAACAATCAACATCGTCATGCCTTACTATGGTTATGCGAGACAGGATCGTAAAGCACGTGCGCGTGAACCAATTACAGCGAAACTTGTAGCGAATCTTCTCGAAACTGCTGGTGCTACACGCGTTATCACGCTTGATCTTCATGCGCCGCAAATTCAAGGGTTCTTTGATATCCTGATCGACCATCTGATGGGAGTTCCGATCCTGGGAGATTATTTCTTGGAAAAAGGATTCAAATCAGAAGACGTCGTCATTGTATCCCCTGACCATGGCGGGGTGACGAGGGCCCGCAAACTGGCGGAAAGATTGAAAGCACCGATCGCCATCATCGATAAGCGCCGTCCTAAACCGAACGTTTCAGAAGTCATGAACATCGTCGGTAACATTGATGGAAAAATTGCGATCTTGATTGATGATATCATCGATACAGCAGGCACCATTACGCTTGGAGCCAACGCCCTTGTGGAAAATGGAGCAAGAGAAGTTTACGCTTGCTGTACACACCCTGTACTTTCAGGGCCTGCCATCGAACGAATTCAAAATTCAAAAATCAAAGAATTGGTTGTAACAAACTCCATTCCTTTAGCTGAAGAGAAAATGATTGATAAAATTGAACAGCTTTCTGTTGCCCCTCTTATCGGTGAAGCCATCATCCGTGTTTATGAGCAGCAATCAGTGAGTACATTGTTTGATTGATCACTAATTAATAAGGTAAGTGCGGTAAACGCCTGGTATTGAACCGCAATCAAAAAGCAGTGTGATTCGTTTATACGAATGCGCACTGCTTTTTCTTTTGCTCTGCTTTTTTTAGGGGAAAGGTGTGCTTGAGAGGGGTTTTGAGAGACACCAGGGTCCAATTTCTCAGCGTCAGGTGTCCTTCAGAAAGAGCCCGAGAGTTACCAGCTTCCTATGTACCAAACGCACTTACTCTGCCTCAAATCATTCAACACCATAAGAGCAAAAAAGCCCAAGAAATAAAGGTAAATTAAGAAGAACCTGTTTAATATTCCCTGCTTTAGGGTATTTTCTATAGAGAGACTAATATAGATAACTGAGGAAGGGGTTTTATTCATGGCTGTAGAATTGAAAGCTAGTGGCCGCACAGGCGACAAAAGATCTGATTTAACCAAACTTCGACATCAAGGGAGTATTCCTGCAGTAGTGTACGGATATAAAGTCGACAATACACCGATTTCCATCGATTCGATCGCGTTTATTAAAACAATGAGAGAGGCCGGACGAAATGGTATCATCTCTCTGGATATCGATGGGAAGAAACAAAATGTAGTCCTGAGTGACTATCAGCAGGATCATATTAAGGATGCCGTCATCCATGCCGATTTCCTTGCTGTCAATATGTCCACTGAAATGGATGCTGATGTACGTGTGGAACTTGTAGGTGAATCTGCGGGCGTCAAAGATGGCGGTGTTTTACAGCAGCCGCTGCATGATGTTTCCGTAACGGCGAAACCATCAGATATCCCTGACAGCGTTGAAGTTGATATTTCTGAATTGCAAGTTGGGGACAGCATTACAGTGGGAGATATTAAAGGCAACTTTTCTTTCACAATCAATACAGAAGATGATATGACAATTGCCTCTGTCCTTGCACCTCGCCAGGAGGAAGAAATCAGCTCTGGTGAAGAACAGGAACCAGGCACTCCTGAAAATGAGGAAGGCCGGGAAACGGAAGCAAGCGGTGAGAGTGAAGGAAAAGAATGATAAAATAAATATTTCAGGCGCAGCCTTTTGCGGGTTGCGTCTTTTATAGTTTATGCTTATGGTATTGATAGTGCATGAAAATGAGGTGAAACTATGAAATTAATCGTTGGGCTGGGCAATCCTGGATCGCAATATGACCGTACCAGGCATAATATAGGCTTTGAAATTATAGATGAACTGGCGAAGAGGTTCGGCAGTCCCTTAAATCAATCGAAATTCAAAGGGATCTACACGAGTATCCATCATAATGGAGAAAAGGTCATATTACTTAAACCTCTTACATATATGAACTTATCGGGAGAAAGCGTAGTACCGCTGATGGATTACTTCGATATTAATGAAGAAGACCTGTTGGTGATTTATGACGATTTAGACTTACCCGTGGGGAAAATCAGGCTTCGCCAAAAAGGAAGTCCTGGGGGCCATAATGGTATGAAGTCCATAATCGCTCATTTGGGAACACAGCAATTCAACAGAATAAGAGTAGGCATTGACCGGCCGCCGAGCGGAATGAAGGTGCCTGATTATGTTTTGGGGAAGTTTGCCCCTGAGGAGTGGGAAACCATGCAGGATGTCATTGCTTCGAGCACAGCTGCTTGTGAAGAGTGGCTCGGAAAGCCTTTCCTTGAGGTCATGAATAAGTTTAACTGATTATAGAACTGTATAACTCCTTCCGAACACGTTCATAATAATGACAGCAGAGTTTTGGAGGAGGAAGATTATGGCGATACATTATCATTGCCGCCATTGCGGTTATAAAGTCGGGAGCTTGGATCAGGTCTCCTTACATTCAGAGCAGGTCGGTCTGCATAAACTTACTGATGAGGACCGCTTGGATATGGTATCATATGAACAAAATGGAGATATCCATATCAAGACAATTTGCGAAGACTGTCAGGAATCACTCAATCGCAACCCGGATTACCATCAATCAGATTACCTTATTCATTAAGGGGGCTTTGGTCTATGCCAAAGCATTTTTCTGTTGAGATGGACAGGTTTATAATTAAAAGGAACGGTTTCCAACGTTGCTTTTTATAAGCTGATTGTTTTTTGATAGACTATCAGCTGAAACACACTAATTTTCACAAGATCACTGCGATGATGCGGGATTATTTAGATGCTTGGGAAATCACATCAACTTTACTGGAAAACTTCATAGGTATGATAGCCGAGTCTAGCCCCTCGGGGTCAAATAACCCAAAGAGAATAAAAGGAAAGACCGCCTTTTTTTCTCTTTGGAACATTTGCCTGTCGGGGCTGGTCAAGGCGCTTACGCTTTTGTTCCGTCCAGCTGCAGCGCCTAGCCCCTCGGGGTCAAATAACCCAAAGAGAATAAAAGGAAAGACCGCCTTTTTTTCTCTTTGGAACATTTGCCTGTCGGGGCTGATCAAGGCGCTTACGCTTTTGTTCATAAATAGAAAAGTAAATAGAGAGGAGGACTGCTCCCTTGAAAAGTATCTTAAACTTCATTGGACAAAATGAAGAATTGCAGGCTCTTGCCGCTGGTGTGGAAGAAGGACTGGAAGAACAGCTTGTTGCGGGATTATCGGGTTCTTCAAGAAGTGTGTTCATCGCATCGATGTTTCGAAAGACAGGGAAGCCGGCAATTGTTCTTACCCATAATCTGCTGCAGGCTCAAAAAATATATGATGATCTTCTTCAGTTCTTATCGGATGAAGAAGTGTTTCTATATCCAGCCAATGAACTGATTGCAGCTGAACTCAGCGTAGCCAGTCCTGAGCTGAAATCACAGAGAATTGAAGTGCTGAATAAGCTGGCGCTCGGTAAAAGTGGAGTGTTTGTCGTACCGGCAGCGGGATTAAGAAAGATCCTTCCGCCAAAAACATTATGGAAATCGCTGCAGCTGTCCTTTGAGCTGGGAGAAGATGTCGACTTGGACAAACTTCTGGATCAATTATTGTTAATGGGATACCAGCGGAACGATATGGTGGGAACACCTGGCGAATTCAGTTTGCGCGGCGGAATCTTGGATATTTTCCCCCACACATTGGAGACACCCGTCCGTATCGAGTTGTTTGATACAGAAATAGATTCAATTCGATCCTTTTCACTCGAAGATCAAAGGTCAATTAAGAGGCTGAAGGAGGTACACATTGGGCCTGCTTCAGAAACCATTATGAAGGGTGAACACTTGGAAAATATCATCGAGCGCCTGGAGGCAGGCCTTTCCAAGAGCTTGAAAAAAATTAAAAGTGACCAGGTGAAAGAGCGGCTCACCCAAAATACCGGATATGAATTGGAACAGCTGAGAAACGGCCAAAAACCTCAAGCGATTTATAAATATCTATCGTATGCCTATGATGAAGCTGCTAGCTTGCTAGATTACCTTCCCGAAGGCGGGATGTTCTTTCTGGATGAATTGGGAAGAGTTCAGGAAATGGGAGAGTCATTAGAGAAAGAAGAAGCAGACTGGTATACATCTCTTTTACAAAATGGGGAAATCGTCCATGATGTCCCGGTCTCTCATAACCTTTCAAAGCTGCTGGTTCAATCCAGTCTGCCGAAGGTCTATTTCTCATTGTTCCTGAGGCATATTCCAAATACCAGTCCGCAGAACATATTTAATCTTTCAAGCAAGCCGATGCAGAGTTTCCATGGCCAGATGCATGTTTTAAAAGCGGAATTGGATCGATGGAAGAAAGGGAATTTCACTATCATCCTATTAGGTCCTGATGAAGAGCGGAAGAAGAAGCTTCAAAGGGTATTGAATGACTATGATATTGAAGTCGCAGTAACATCGGATAATGAGAAGCTTTTGATCGGGCAGTCTCAGATCATGAGCGGACATCTTACTAACGGTTTTGAACTTCCGATGATGAAAATAGCCGTTCTAACCGAAGAAGAGCTCTTTAACAAGAAGACAAAGAAAGCTCCCCGCAAACAAAAGCTTTCCAATGCCGAGAGAATCAAGAGCTATTCCGAGTTAAAAATCGGAGACCATGTTGTCCATGTCAATCACGGGATCGGTAAATACCTTGGGATTGAAACTCTTGAAATCAATGGGGTTCATAAGGATTATCTGCATATTAAGTACCAGGGTACTGACAAGCTGTATGTCCCGGTAGAACAGTTCGACCTTGTTCAAAAATATGTGGCATCGGAAAGCAAGGAGCCTAAGCTTTATAAACTTGGCGGTTCTGAATGGAAGAAGGTCAAGAATAAAGTTCAATCTTCTGTACAGGATATCGCCGATGATCTCATCAAGCTGTATGCAGAAAGGGAAGCTTCCAAAGGATATGCTTTCTCTCCTGATGGAGATATGCAAAGGGAATTTGAAACCTCTTTCCCTTATCAGGAAACAGAGGATCAGATCCGTTCGATTCACGAAATCAAGATGGATATGGAAAGAGAAAGGCCGATGGACCGCCTGCTTTGCGGAGATGTGGGCTACGGTAAAACAGAAGTGGCCATCAGGGCCGCATTTAAAGCTGTGGTGGATGGAAAGCAGGTTGCCTTGCTTGTGCCGACAACTATCCTTGCACAGCAGCATTTTGAAACAATGAAAGAAAGATTTCAGGATTTTGGACTTGAAGTCGGTCTTCTGAGCCGATTCCGCACGAAGAAACAGCAAACCGAAACGATCAAAGGTATTAAAGCGGGGACAGTGGACGTGGTAATTGGAACGCACCGGATCCTATCAAAAGATATTGAGTACCGTGACCTCGGCCTGCTGATCATTGATGAAGAACAAAGGTTCGGAGTCACCCATAAAGAAAAGATCAAGCAGCTAAAGACCAATGTCGATGTTCTTACATTGACTGCAACGCCAATACCAAGAACCCTTCACATGTCCATGCTCGGGGTAAGGGATTTATCTGTCATCGAAACTCCGCCGGAAAACCGGTTCCCGGTCCAGACGTATGTCATGGAATATAACGGGGTCCTGATAAAGGAAGCGATAGAGAGGGAGCTTGCGAGGGACGGACAGGTGTACTTCCTTTATAACCGTGTGGAAGACATCGAACGGAAGGCAGAAGAAATTTCCATGCTTGTCCCGGATGCCAGGGTAGCTTTCGCTCATGGGAAAATGAATGAAAATGAATTGGAATCCATCATCCTTAGCTTCCTCGATGGTGAGTATGACGTTCTGGTTACGACGACCATTATAGAAACGGGTGTCGATATTCCCAATGTCAATACATTAATCGTCTACGATGCAGACCGGATGGGACTCTCACAGCTGTATCAATTAAGAGGAAGGGTCGGCCGTTCCAACAGGGTCGCTTACTCTTATTTTACGTATCGAAAAGATAAAGTCCTGACTGAGGTTGCGGAGAAAAGACTTCAGTCCATCAAAGAATTCACTGAGCTTGGCTCCGGCTTCAAAATTGCAATGCGTGACTTGACCATCCGGGGAGCAGGCAATATTCTTGGTGCCCAGCAGCACGGGTTCATTGATTCTGTAGGCTTTGATCTCTATTCGCAGATGCTGAAAGAAGCTATTGAAGAAAGAAAAGAAGATCTTCCGAAAGAAAAGGTATATTCTTTTGAAGTGGATATAGAAGTGGATGCTTATATCCCGGACACTTACATTCAGGACGGTCATCAAAAGATTGAAATGTATAAACGCTTCCGTTCTGTCTCTACACTTAAAGAGACAGCAGAACTGCAGGATGAAATGCTTGACCGCTTCGGGGAATATCCTGAAGAGACAGCCTATCTTTTCCAAATAGCCGAGATGAAGGTCTATGCGCGTCAGGCAAAGCTGGAAAGCATCAAGCAGAACAAAAAGGAAGTCTCAATCTATATGTCGCCTGAAGGGACTCAGGAAATCGACGGCAGCAAGGTGTTTGATATCTGTAATAAGCATGGCCGCGCAGTCGGGCTTGGAATGGAAGAGCAGAAACTGAAAATCACCATCAATACCAATAGAATGAAAACTTCACAATGGTTCAATATTGCCTATGACATTGTGAAAAACATCCAGCTCGCAAGGAAGGATGCAGAAGTTCATTCGTAAGAAAGGCAAAACCCACCCATATCATGACGGGTGGGCTTTTGTGCTTTATAGCACGAAAGGGACTGTCCCTATTAATAAATAATGGAAGTAAAGTGTAAAAATGAATCCCTTTCCAGTATACATTCGTATATAGACCAAGGGGGTGTTCAAGGTGAAATGCAGAAGTTGTAATGGAGAGTCATTTGTACAGGCTTCCGATTATATCAATCTCCGGCCGCTGAACAAGAGAATGACGCTTGGCTCTGAGAAGGTGTACACCATTTGCGCGAAGTGTGGAGAAGTTGCTTCCATAAAAGTTCAAAATCCAGAGAAACTCAAATGACCTCCAATAAGAGCAGACCTATGAAGCAGCTGAACAGGCAGCTTCTTTTTTGTTAGAAAGAAAGTTGAAAATATGTTGATAAAAAATTAGGAAGCGTACTTGAATCCAGCCGCAAGGACCCAGCAGCTAGCGGAATTACCTGCCTCCTCCTCCTTGTGATAAGTCAACATCAAAGTGCGTTGTAATTCCTTTATCATATACAAGAGCCCTAATATCTGTCTGAAAATCTGAAGGTTTTTAAAATGTAACTTTAAATAATAAAGTAAGTAAAGGCTGTCTCTTAACCCTGTTAAAGGAGGAAGGCTTTTATCTCCATGTTGATTGGAGTGGAAGGTGAGCGACCTCCTGCGGGACTAGCGGGACAGGTGAGACCCCGCAGGCGAAGCCGAGGAGGCTCACCGCCCGCCCCGCGGAGTCGCACACCTGTAACGGAAATCAAGACATTTGGAGCGAATGATTCTACCTTTTCACTTATTGTTGAACATTTTAAGTGTCCTAGAGGGAGAAAGACCTCCTTTTTCTTAGGGTATTCCTGTCGGGGCTAAGAGGCGCTTGCACTTTTTTTGCAACATTTTACAGAAGATGAATTTGTAGTGGAAACAGTGAAAACACAAAAGATTTCTTATATCTTGAGAGAACTGTAACTTAAATGTAATAAGCATATTTTGTTTATTTTGAAGCAGTCAGGGTATTTAATTTAATGCAGCTGCCGTTTTGGTAAAATAAACCTAAACTAGAACAAAAACGTAATTACAGAAAAAATAGTGGTTTGTGTATAGAAGTTTCCTCTTGAAGGATACTAAAGTCAACTTTGGTAATGAATACAAAAGTAGTTACCGAAAAAAATCATCTGATGGAAAGTGAGGCAACTATAGATGAAAGCAACTGGTATTGTTCGTCGTATTGATGATTTAGGTCGTGTCGTGATTCCAAAGGAAATTCGCAGGACTCTCAGAATTCGCGAAGGTGATCCATTGGAGATTTTCGTTGATAGAGACGGCGAGGTCATCCTGAAAAAATACTCACCAATCAGTGAGTTAAGTGATTTTGCGAAAGAATATGCAGAGGCATTGTATGACAGCCTTGGCAGCTCGGTCCTCATTTCGGACAGGGATGCGGTGATCACCATCGCAGGCGGCTCCAAAAAAGAATATTTAAATAAAAACGTTAGTGATCTCATTGAAAAACAAATGGGAGAGCGTAATTCATTACTTCACACACAACAAGGAAAAATCGAACTTGTGGAGGGTGTGGAAGAAGAAGTATCTTCTTACACCATTGCCCCGATCATCGCCAATGGCGATCCAATCGGTTCAGTGACCATTTTCTCGAAGGACAAGACTATTGGTGAAGTAGAACAAAAGGCAGTAGAAACGGCAGCTGGCTTCTTAGCAAGACAAATGGAATCATAAAATCAGGAGCGGTGGATACCGCTTCTTTTTTTGCTTTCACCTGAAGCGCCCCACTAAAATGAATAGGGCATTTTGTGTTATAATACAGTACAATAATTCGCAAAAGGAAGGCAGGAAACAGCGGTTGCCTTATGAAAATATATCTGCAAAGTTAATGAAGGGGACCTTTATCCTGACGGCTGCAGCACTGATTACGAAAATTCTCAGCGCCGTCTACCGTGTTCCGTTCCAAAATATCGTCGGCGATATTGGTTTTTATATATATCAGCAGGTCTATCCCTTTTATGGGATTGCCCTGGCTCTTTCTACATATGGATTTCCGGTTATCATTTCTAAAATGATTGCCGAACGGCAGGAAGGGAAAAACGGAAAAGAGGTTCAGGCACTTCTCCGGTCCTCCTTTCTATTCTTGACAGTGACTGGTGTGATTTGGTTTCTGCTCATTTACTTCGGCGCTGGGCCGATTGCTTCCCAGATGGGAGACCCCCAGCTGGAGAATCTGATTCAATTGATTAGTATTACCTTTTTGCTCATCCCATTCATTTCGGGTCTGAGAGGCTTTTACCAAGGTACAGGCAACATGGTCCCCACTGCTTATTCCCAAGTAGGGGAACAGTTTGTCAGGGTTGCCACCATCCTGGTATTTTCGGCTGTTCTGGTCGCAAATGATTATTCCCTTTATATGGCAGGAGCCGGTGCACTGTTTGGTTCCATAACGGGGGGCCTGGTCTGCATCCTTATCCTGCTCACATTTGTCTGGAGGGATCATACACGTTTCTCCCTCTCTTTCTTTGGCTTGCGGGAGACTAATCACAAAGAGATTTGGTCCAGGCTTTTAAAGCATGGGACGGCAATATGTGTCAGCGGGATGCTGCTTGTGCTGCTTCAATTGATAGATGCCTTGAATGTTTACTCTCTTTTAGTACAATCAGGGATATCTGAGACAGAGTCTAAACAGCTGAAGGGAATTTACGACAGGGGTCAGCCCTTCATCCAGCTGGGCACGGTAGTCAGCACCTCCCTTTCCTTAACATTGGTTCCGCTTATCACAGCAGCCTTCCGTAAAGGTGACAGGGCTGTGATGAATGAGAAAATCAGGCTGGCTTTGAAGATAGGCAGCCTGGCGGGGTTTGCCGCCTCCCTGGGTTTGATTAATATCATTGAACCCACCAATACTATGCTGTTTCAAAACAGCCTGGGTTCAGATGTCATTGCGGTCTTTTGTTTGTCGATCCTGTTCAGTTCCATCATTTTAACCATTTCAGGCATCCTGCAGGGAATCGAGCTGATTTATTTTCCTGCGATGGCAATCATGGGCGGCCTCGCCATTAAGTTCTTTTTAAATATCATGCTTGTAAGCCGATACGGTACAATGGGCTCCTCGATCGCTACAGTCATCGCATTAGGAGCGATTGCTGCCATCTTGATTTTTCGTTTGAAAAAACAATTCAATGCACCTTTCCTGAAACTGCATTTTTATTTGGTTACGGGGCTCGCCGGGATAACCATGACCGTTGTACTGCAAGCGTATTCGTATCTTTTTTCAATAGTTGCAGGTGATGAATCCCGTATTCTGGCCGCGGTAGAATCCCTGTCCGGTACTGCCGTTGGTGCCGCCGTATTTATTTTGATCATCCTTAAAGGGAGAGTCTTCTCCTTTGAAGAACTGCAGCAACTGCCGGGGGGAGAGAAATTGAGTTCCCTGTCCGAGCGTTTTAAATAGGTTTAGGGAGACGGAGGTTGCGCGGGGATAGTCAAAGCCCTTTATGGTATTTTCTTCCCCTCGACGTCAAATAAACAATAGGAGGTCCAGCATGAAAAAATTTATGGTTGCCGGCCTGGGTGCAGGTGAACTCGATCAAATGCCTCTCGGTGTGTACAAACAGCTGAAAGGGGAAAGGACAACCTTTCTCCGTACTGAACATCACCCGGTGGTATCCGAGCTGAAAGAAGAAGGTTTTGTTTATCAATCCTTTGATTACATATATGAAAAGCATGACAGCTTTGATAAGGTTTATATTGAAATTGTCGAAGTGCTGAAAGCCGAAGCACAGCAAGGCGAGATCCTTTATGCAGTGCCGGGTCATCCCCTTGTGGCGGAAAAGACAGTCCAGCTGCTGATCGAAGCGGCCGAACATGAGGGGTTTGAACTTGAAATCCTAGGCGGACAGAGCTTTCTTGATCCATTGTTCGCAGCAGTAAAAGCAGATCCGATTGAAGGATTTCAGCTTTTGGATGGGACTGATTTACATCTTGAAGATATCAAGATGGACCAGCATTTAATCATTGGCCAGGTCTATGATGCATTTACAGCATCAGATGTAAAGCTGACCTTGATGGAGATATATCCATATGATTATCGTGTCAAAATCGTAACAGCGGCAGGAACGAAAGAAGAGATTGTTAAAACGATCCCGCTTGTTGAACTGGATCGTGAAGTGGAATTGAATAACTTAACCAGCTTGTATGTTCCTCCTGCAGCAGAAATGGATTTAAGGTATAAACAATTTTCCACATTCAGGCATATTATCGCACGCCTGCGAGGGCCGGGCGGATGTCCATGGGATATTGAACAGACCCACCATTCACTTAAGAAGTATTTAATAGAAGAAACTTATGAACTGTTAGAGGCCATAGAGGAAGAAGATATTGACCACATAATTGAAGAGCTAGGAGATGTGCTTCTTCAAATCATGCTTCATGCTCAAATCGGTGAGGATGAAGGCATGTTCACGATTAATGAAGTAATCGGAACGGTCTCGGAAAAAATGGTCCGCCGCCATCCCCATGTATTTGGTGATGTGACAGTAGAAGGCACGGATGATGTAAAGGCTAATTGGGAAACCATTAAACAAGCTGAAAAAGGCGAGCGGGAAAAACCGCTTTTAAGCGGCGCTGCAAAAGGATATCCCTCTTTAATGAAAGCATATGAGTACCAGAAGAAGGCTGCCAAAACCGGTTTTGATTGGGAACTTACGGACGAGGCGTGGGAGAAAGTCTATGAAGAAATAGAGGAATTCCGCGCCGAAGCAGCGAATGGAGATAGACACGCCCAAATCAGTGAATTTGGCGACCTGCTGTTTTCTCTTGTCAATATCGCCCGCTTCTATAAAGTACATCCTGAAGAGGCGTTGGCCATGGCGAATACGAAATTTTTCAACCGCTTTTCCTATGTAGAGCAGAAGGTTAAAGAAAGCGGAAAGGAATTCAGTGATTTTTCACTGAAAGAACTGGATGGATTCTGGAACGAAGCAAAAGGAAGAGGAATCAACTGAACCTGCCCAATGTGAATTGATCAAGGACCTTCTCAGAATGAATGCTTCCTGGATGTGCAAACAACCCTTCCCGGAAAGATGACTAAAGGAGAGAAAATACATGGCAACAATGCGTTTAGATAAGTTTTTAAAAGTATCCCGTTTAATCAAAAGAAGAACATTGGCAAAGGAAGTGGCAGACAAAGGCAGAATCACCATTAACGGACTCCAGGCAAAAGCGAGTTCCAATGTCAAAGTAGGGGATGAGTTGAAGGTCCGCTTCGGCCAAAAAGTAGTCACGGCAACAGTCGACCGCCTGCAAGAGTCTACCCGCAAAGAGGACGCAGGCACAATGTACACCATTGTCAGTGAAGAACGAGTATCGGAAGGACCCGAAGAGTAAGTTGGCAGCTTGTTCTATTTTTCTTCCCGCCGCATACATATAGTTACAAAGCCTGTACTTTGTGAATGTGGGGGATGAAAATGAATCAGTATCAGGAAAGCGGAAATAACAAAGGAACAATGCAGGAACATGATGTCATGATGAGAGGCAGACGCCTGTTGGACATTACAGGAGTCAAGCAGGTCGAAAGCTTCGATAATGAAGAATTCCTGCTTGAGACAGTTATGGGGTTCCTCTCGATCAGAGGGCAGAACCTGCAAATGAAGAACCTGGATGTTGATAAAGGAATTGTCTCCATTAAAGGCAAGGTGTTTGATATCGTTTATTTGGACGAACAAAGTGGAGAAAAAGCTAAAGGGCTCTTTAGCAAGCTGTTCCGATGACGCTTTCAGTACAATTTTACACCATGCTGGCCATGGTCGGCATGGGCAGTGTTTTCGGGGCAGCCCTTGATACGTATAACCGTTTCTTGAACAGAAACAAAAGAAAACGCTGGCTTGTTTTCCTGAACGATGTCTTGTTTTGGATTGTGCAAGCCCTTTTTATTTTCTACATCCTTTTTTCGGTGAACTTTGGTGAAGTAAGGTTCTATATCTTCATTGCACTGCTATGTGGATTTGCAGGCTATCAGGCTCTCCTGAAGGAAATGTATAAGAATTTGCTGGAAAGAATCATTCAAGGCTTTATTTCTCTTTACAGTTTCATGGTGAAGATGGCAAGGAATCTGGTCTACTCACCAATCAAATGGCTGGTGGTCCTCCTCTTTTCCATCATCCTCGGAATTGCCAAGGGAGTATGGACAGTATTCGGTTTCCTGTTCAAAGCAATTATTTCCATCTTGAAAATCGTGTTTACTCCTCTTCTATGGGTGGTAAAAATTATTTCAAGCCTTTTGCCGAAAAATATTAAAAAATTCGTCGAGAAGTTATATAATAAATTTGCAGGATATTTATTTCCATTTGTGAAAGTTATAAGTACAAAGCTGAAAAAATGGCTTAAGAGATAAAGGAGGTGCAAGAGATGAGCCGGGAACGAAATATCCGTTCAATGGAAAATGCCTATGTAAGACAGCAGGAACATAAAAAGAAAGTCAGTCACCATAGAAAAAAGAGGCTTTTTCGCCGCTTGGCCCTACTATTTATCCTCGCCCTGACGATAAGCGGTTTTCTAGTTTCGACCCTCATCTCACGCGCTTCGGTCCTTGACGAGAAGGAAGCACAAAAGGCAGAGCTGGAAGCCAAGCTGGAAAAACTCGAGAGGCAGCAATCGATTCTCGAAGAAGAAATCATCAAGCTGAACGATGACGAGTACATTGCCAAATTGGCCAGAAGGGATTATTTTCTCTCAGACGAAGGCGAAATTATCTTTAACATTCCAGAGCCGGAAGCAAAAAAAGAAGAAGAAGAGTAGTCGCATTGACACTCTTTTTTTTATTGGCTATAATATATAGTAAGCTTTTAATTATTTTAAGGAGGAGCATTCTTTTTATGTCAATTGAAGTAGGCAGCAAGGTTCAGGGTAAAGTTACAGGGATTACAAATTTTGGAGCGTTCGTAGAATTGCCGGAAGGTGCAACAGGTCTTGTCCACATCAGCGAAGTTGCCGACAATTATGTAAAGGATATCAATGAGCATCTTAAAGTCGGTGAAGAAGTGACAGTCAAAGTCATGAACGTCGAGAAAGACGGAAAGATCGGTTTATCCATCCGGAAGGCAGTAGACCAGCCGCAACGCCCACAGCGCCCGCAGCGTCCTCAGCGTCCACGCAGCAGCAATAAAATGAACGATACTCGTCCCAAAGAGAATTTCGAGCAGAAGATGGCCCGTTTCTTAAAGGATAGCGAAGATCGTTTAACTTCATTAAAACGGCATACAGAATCAAAACGTGGCGGCCGAGGAGCAAAAAGAGGATAACTTGCTGTCTGTTTATATATAGCAGGTTTATAGAGAGGGTTCCTAATGGGAACCATAAGGGAAAACAACTGACTGCCTTTCATCCCTGGAAAGCGGTCGGTTGTTTTTTGAATTCCGGCTTTGTTCTAGTGGGGTTCATGGGCTTAGAAGTTCAATCCTCCACGAATGTTGTTGGATTTATGGCGTTGTATATAAAAAATTCTTAGGAACAGATTGGGCTTCAGGCAGCACTGATTTGAGGATAAAGGAGAATCGATGCAGCCAGAACCGGCATCGGGGTACATGGAATTGGCGAAACCAAGAATCGATGCAGTCCGAATGGTCACCAGGGTACATCGATTTAGCGAAACCAAGAATCGGCAGTCAGAATGGTCCTCAGACAGCACCGATTTAGTAAAACTAAAAATCGATGTATTCTCATCGGCCGGCAGGCGTCACCAAGC
This sequence comes from Bacillus sp. P14.5, assembly GCF_003316765.1. Lineage (GTDB taxonomy): Bacteria > Bacillota > Bacilli > Bacillales > Bacillaceae_B > Rossellomorea. The sequence continues at coordinate 44,855 of NZ_NIJF01000063.1, forward strand.
GTATGAAATAACAAACGACATTGAAGATCGACCTCAAAGCTTTAAAAGGAAAATGTTTCACATGAAACGACAATACTTGAAACAATAAATTCAAGCCTTCAAAAAAGACAAACAAAAAACCACGACAGTTGTCGTGGTTTTTCAGTATGACCCATACGGGATTCGAACCCGTGTTACCGCCGTGAAAGGGCGGTGTCTTAACCGCTTGACCAATGGGCCAATATAATATGGTAGCGGCGGAGGGGATCGAACCCCCGACCTCACGGGTATGAACCGTACGCTCTAGCCAGCTGAGCTACACCGCCATATCAATAAATTGTTTTGAGACACAAGTAATATAATACATAGGATTAAAAAAATTGTCAACAAATAAATCAAGAAAAATGTCAGTTTATAAATCTCGTATTTAGCAGTACAACCCTAAATCCGTCAGGAAAGCTGTTCGGTCAGTCATTTTTTATTCATCTGTTTTTTCGCAGAAAGAAGTCGAACTTTTCTCACATTTAAAGTCCTCATTTTGACAAACTTCTAAGCTTGTCCGCTATATACTAACTACAATGAATAAGACCAGGGGAGAGGATAAGTATGGAAAAAGCAGAGCAGAGTGTCATGGAGCCGGTGAGGAATGTAGACATCCAGCATACTAAATCGGAGTTCACCATGGGGATGAAAGTCTTTCTGCAGAAGGTGGAGTGGTTCTTCGTTCAAAAAGGGTTTGTTCTCTTCGGTTTAGGATTCCTATTGGGCCGGGCCTTGATCCTGTCACACTTGACACCTTTCGCCATGCCTTTCTTCGCCGCCGTTTACATGGTGCGGAGAGACCGTGCTCCTGTCGCGCTAATGGGTCTGCTGGCCGGATCAATGACATTGTCCATATCTAATATTACGTATACGTTTGCCAGTTCAATATTATTCCTGATTCTTTTCAGGATTACGAGGAAATTTCAAAAAAGTGAGCTGAAGGCAGTACCGTACTTTGTCTTCTTCACGACAATCACAGCCAGCCTTGCCTTTGATTACATAGTAAGCGGGGGAGGCCTGACCGTTTACAATGGTGCGATGGCAGGAGTGGAAGCAACACTTTCGTTTATTCTAACGCTGATTTTTATCCAGAGTGTCCCGCTGTTCTCGATCAGTAAAAGGAAGAAATCCCTCAAGACCGAAGAGGTAGTCAGCCTGATCATCCTCCTGGCTTCCGTGATGACAGGGACCATCGGGTGGTCTGTGTACGACCTCTCTATAGAACATATCTTATCCCGATATCTTGTTTTGCTGTTTTCCTTTGTAGCGGGTGCGACAGTTGGTTCCACTGTCGGAGTGGTGACAGGTTTGATATTCAGTCTTGCGAATGTAGCCAGCTTTTATCAGATGAGCCTCCTGGCGTTTTCAGGTCTTCTTGGGGGCCTTTTAAAAGAAGGGAAGAAAGCGGGTGCAGCCATTGGTCTGCTTATCGCGACATTGCTGGTCGGTATGTACGGTGATAGTGATACATCGCTGGCTAAAACACTTTATGAGTCTGGTGCCGCCATCTTTTTATTGTTTCTGACGCCTTCCGCCCTGACTGGAAAACTGGCCAAACATATACCGGGAACAGCTGAATATAACCAGGAACAGCAGCAGTATATCAGGAAGGTCCGTGACGTGACGGCAAGCAGGGTAGAGCAGTTTTCTTCCGTATTCCAAGCGCTTTCAAACAGTTTTGCGGGCTTGGAGGACAAGATGAATAATGAGGAAGCAGATGAGCGGGAATTCGATCAATTCTTGAGTAATGTCACTGAAAAAACTTGCCAGACGTGCTTTAAGAAGGAACAATGCTGGGCCCGGAACTTCAATCAAACCTATGATCTTATGAAAGATGTGATGTATGAGATAGATCAGGGGCATGTCCCGCTGAATGGAAAAACCGGGAGGGAACTCGAAAAGCATTGCGTCCGCTCCAAAAAGGTCCAGGAAGTAGTTTCTCAGGAACTAACCTATTATCAAGCGAATCTCAAATTGAAGAAGCAAGTACAGGAAAGCCGGAAGCTTGTAGCGGATCAGTTGCAGGGTGTTTCTGAAGTAATGGGGGATTTTGCGCGCGAGATTCAAAGAGAAAGAGAAAATCACCAGCAGCAGGAGGAACAGATCCTCGAATCGCTTCAGGAATTCGGCATGGAGATAGAGAATGTAGAAATTTATTCACTGGATAAAGGAAATGTCGACATTGAGATGGCCCTGCCTGCTGGTAATGGACATGGGGAAGGTGAGAAGCTGATCGCGCCGATGCTGTCGGATATTCTTGGTGAAAACATTATTGTTTTGCGGGAGGAGCCCGCAGCTTTCCCGAGCGGCAACTGCCAATTAACCTTCGGGTCTGCAAAAGCATATATGGTGGATACCGGAGTAGCCCACGCGGCTAAAGGAGGAGGGCTTATTTCTGGAGACAGCTATTCAATGATCGAACTGAGTGCAAGCAAATACGCAGTGGCCATAAGTGATGGGATGGGAAATGGGGAAAGAGCACATTATGAAAGCAATGAGACGTTGAGTCTCCTGCAGAAAATTTTACAATCCGGAATAGAAGAAAAGGTGGCGATTAAAGCAGTCAATTCGATTCTTTCTTTACGAACCAATGATGAAATATTTTCAACTCTTGATTTGGCGATGATTGACCTGCAGGATGCATCTTCCAAGTTTTTGAAAATCGGTTCCACTCCGAGCTTTATAAAGAGAGGGGATAAAGTAGTAAAAGTGGAAGCTGGCAATCTTCCAATGGGAATCTTCTACGAATTCGATGTGGACGTGGTGAGTGAACAGTTGAAGGCAGGAGACTTGCTGGTCATGATGAGTGATGGAGTTTTTGAAGGGCCGAAACATGTGGAAAATTATGATGTATGGATGAAACGGAAGATTAAAGAAGTAGATACAGATGATCCACAGGCGATGGCGGATATTATTATGGAGGAAGTGATAAGGACAAGATCCGGAGAGATAGAAGACGATATGACAATCGTTGTTTCAAAGATAAAGCATAATATTCCGAAATGGAGTTCGATTCCCGTACAAAAATATAAAGGAAAGGAGAAGGTTTCGTAAGGTGTTTTCCTGACGAGATAAAAGCAGCTTGCTAGAGTCAGAGCCGCTGCTCTGTTGAACGAATGAAGTAATAGGTTATTACTCTTAAAGTGTTCCTTTTCCGAGTGAATTTTATCACGATGAGTAACTGGAAGTATTCTGTAAGGAAGAAAGAAGGGAGCTGCTCTATCCGATCTGAGTGAAAAACCAGTGCGCAGGAAAAAACCCCGCTCTTGGAATTTTTCTGGAGAATGAAATCATATTTTAAAAGATGATAGGAGGACGAATCCAGGTGAACCTGATTGAGCACACAGCAGAGAAGGTTGTGCTGCTAATGCTCTAAAATATTTCCTGTTCAATGACGATTGCTTAATTGAGTACACAATGCGGTATATATCAACAGTTTGAAGTATATTTCCCTCCCAAACAGGCGAAGATGGTAACAAACAAAGTTAGAGGAGGGGAAACTGTTGAAGACAGGTACACTTCGACAAGTTCTATTAATAACTGATGGATGTTCCAATCAAGGTGAAGATCCGGTAGCGATGGCTGCATTGGCGAAAGAACAAGGAATTACCGTAAATGTGATAGGCGTAATGGAGAATGATTCTATTGATGAAAGAGGCATGGAGGAGATAGAAGGCATTGCCATGTCAGGCGGCGGAGTAAGCCAGATTGTGTATGCCCAGCAGCTTTCGCAAACAGTCCAGATGGTTACAAGGAAAGCAATGACCCAAACCCTGCAGGGGGTCGTCAATAAGGAACTGAAGCAAATATTAGGGAAAACCACCTCAATGGAAGAACTTCCACCTGAACAGCGGGGTGAAGTAATGGAAGTGGTGGATGAATTGGGCGAGTCGGCAGACCTTGAAGTGTTGATTCTTGTCGATACTTCAGCGAGTATGAAGCATAAACTGCCAACAGTTAAAGAAGCCTTGCTGGATCTATCTCTTAGTATGAATGCAAGAATGGGAGATAACATGTTTTCTGTTCTCGTATTTCCCGGGAAAAGAAAAGATGTCGAAAAATTGCTGGACTGGACTCCTAAGCTTGAGTCGCTGACGAGCGTCTTTTCAAAGCTTTCTTCAGGAGGGATAACGCCAACGGGGCCGGCAATAAGCGAAGCGATCTCTTCATTCAAGAAAAAACGTTCTTTAAGGGGCTTGCTCTCACGTGATGATGAACAATACTTTGAAGAAACAATATAAATTTTCTTCAGGGACCAGAATTACCGGCAAGTGGCACAAACAACAATATACGATTGTGAAGGAACTTGGATACGGGGCAAACGGAATTGTCTATCTGGCTCAGGCGGGTGCGGATTATGCGGCACTTAAGATGAGTGACAGCTCGATGTCCGTCACCTCGGAAGTAAATGTTTTAAAGGCTTTTGCCAAGGTCCAGGGAGCGCCTCTTGGACCTTCTTTGCTTGATGTGGATGACTGGGAGTTCGGGGGCAGGAATATTCCTTTCTATGTAATGGAATATATTCAAGGCCCGGACTTGCTGACCTTTGTTCAGACGAAAGGCTTCTCCTGGACGGGTGTATTGATCGTGCAGTTGTTGAATGATCTTCACAGGATCCATCAGGAAGGATGGGTATTTGGAGATTTGAAACCTGATAATCTGATTGTGACAGGACCGCCGAATAAACTCCGGTGTATTGATGTTGGAGGAACCACGATACAAGGACGGGCGATTAAGGAATTTACCGAATTTTTCGACAGGGGTTACTGGCTCGGTCATTCCAGGAAAGCAGAGCCTTCCTACGATTTATTCTCAGCTGCGATGATTCTCATCAACCTCTCCTATCCGAAAAGGTTTAACAAGACAGGGAGCGGGGGAATAGAGCAATTGAAGAATGCGGTACTCGCCAAACCCGAGCTGACGAAAATCAAAGTGCCGATCATGGGCGCCATTGAAGGAAGATACAGGTCAGCCTTGGAGATGCGCCAGGCACTGCTGGATACACTATCGGCAAAAAATACCACGCCCGGCAGCAAAGCTTCGACCTCCAGTCCTCAGAGGAAAACGGTGGCAGCCACCCGCGCTCAGATCAGGAAAAAGAAGTCGGGAGGCAGTTTCGTAGAGACGGTGCTGGTGATTATGGTCTTGTCTCTTCTTTACTTCTTATATATTTATGGTGAGCTACTTTAGTACTGCCGAAATCCAGACTCCATAATAAGCCCCTTGAAGTGTAATGGGAACAGAATATTGTTAAGATAGAAGAAAACATGGATCAGGAAGAGGAAGCATGCTCAATTATGAAAGGAAAGTCATAGACTTTATAAGGAAACACAATTTAATTCAAGAGGGAGATTCAGTACTGGCTGCTGTGTCAGGCGGGCCTGACTCGTTATCTCTCCTGCACTTTTTGAATAAGTACAAGAGCCTCTGGGGTATCACTGTGGCAGCTGTTTGTGTGGATCACATGTTCAGGGACGAAGAATCTCATGAAGAATTCCTTTTTGTGAAAAGGGAATGCGGGAAAATGGACATCCCTTTTTATGGAGAGAGAGTCAATGTGCAGCAAGTTTTGGAAGAACGGAATGAGGGCTTGCAGGAAGGCGCGCGGAATGTCAGGTATGACCTGTTTGCCAAGCTTGTACAACAAGAGGGATTCACCAAGCTCGCATTTGGGCATCATGGGGATGACCAGGTGGAAACCATTTTAATGAAGTTGACGAGAGGGAGCAGCTTGGAACGCAGCGGGATACCTGTGAAAAGAGCCTTTCATGGTGCTCAGATTATCCGCCCCCTTCTTGGTCTTGCAAAAAAGGAAGTCCTGACATATTGTTCCGAAATCAGCCTGGAAACAAGGCACGATCCAAGCAATGAAAAACGTGATTATACCAGGAACAGGTTCCGCCATGAGGTACTTCCTTTCCTGAAGGGTGAAAACCCACAGGTTCATCTTAAATTTCAACAATTTAGTGAAGAAGCATCTGAAGATGAAGCGTTTTTGATGAGTCTTGCACAAGAAAAAATGAATAGTATCCTTACAAAAGGCAGGAATGAAGCCATTGTTGATATTAAAGGTTTCAGGCTGATGCCTCTGCCTTTACAAAGAAGAGTGATTCATCTAATATTAAGTTATCTTTACAAAGATAGGCCTTCATCCTTATCATCTATACATATTCAAGATGTTTTAGCAATAATAATGAAAGACAGCCCCTCACTGAGTCTCGATCTTCCGGGAAACCTCAAAGCAATCCGTTCCTATAATCAATGTATATTTACATTTGGAGGAAGAGCAGAGGGCAGCGGCGGTTTTTGTTATACATTGAACATAGGTGAGAGAATTGAATTGCCTGATCATCGAGCAATTATACTTCAAGAGGCTGAAGACACGGACGTCCATGCCGGTTCCGTCATTTTCCAGAAAGGCAGTATCGCCTTTCCGCTGAGGGTTCGGACAAGGAAGCAGGGGGACCGAATGAAAGTTAAAGGGTTGAATGGCACAAAAAAGGTAAAAGATATATTTATCAATGAAAAGATACCAGCCAGGCTCAGAGACAAATGGCCGATCATCGAGGATGATAACGGTGAAGTACTCTGGATCCCCGCCCTTAAGAAATCAGTCTATGCTTGTGATGAACCAGGTAATCCGGGTGAACATGTAAGGTTAATCTTTTTACAGCAAACATCTTCCTAGGAGGCAGACCAAGTGTTAAATAAAGATATCGAGAAAGTGCTTATTACTGAAGAAGAGCTTCAAGAGAAAATCAAGAAACTGGGCGCTGAGCTGACAGAGGAGTACAAGGATGGATTTCCTTTAGCTATAGGTGTACTGAAAGGTGCAATGCCTTTCATGGGCGACCTGCTTAAGCGTATGGATACATATTTGGAAATGGATTTCATGGATGTTTCCAGCTATGGAAACTCTACCGTTTCTTCTGGTGAAGTTAAAATTGTCAAAGACCTTGACACAAAGGTGGAGGGCAGGGATATCCTGATCATCGAGGATATCATCGACAGCGGGCTGACTCTTAGCTACCTGGTTGAACTGTTCCGTTACCGTAAAGCAAAGTCCATCAAGATTGTAACGCTTTTGGATAAGCCATCAGGGAGAAAAGCGGATATCAAAGCTGACTATGTCGGATTCATTGTACCGGATGAGTTTGTTGTCGGGTACGGCCTCGATTACGCTGAAAAGTACCGCAACCTGCCGTATATCGGCGTGTTGAAACCTGAAGTGTATAGCGGCAACGAATAAGCGCAATCTAATGAGAACGCACATTTGTCAGGAACTATCAATAAAGGAAGCTAATTGTTGTCATACCATGATTTTCTATGATACTATTTTATATAGCTTTTTTACCGTGGGAGGAGGTAAGGGATGAACCGGATCTTTCGTAACACCATATTCTACTTACTAGTATTTCTCGTCATAATAGGTGTGGTGAGTTACTTTAACAACAGCAACGAGCCAACAGAGAACATTAAATATAACGAATTCATCACTCACTTGGAAGATGGTGAGGTAGAGTCGTTTTCCATCCAGCCTGAAAGAGGCGTTTATCAGGTCAGGGGAAAACTTACTGGATATGAAGAGGAACAGTATTTCCTTACGAATGTATTAGGGAATGATTCCCAAATATTAGAACGTATCAATGCAGCAGCTGATGAAAGCGGCATCGAAGTCGATGTGCTTATGGCAAAAGAAACAAGCGGCTGGGTATCTTTCTTTACAACGATCATCCCGTTCGTCATCATCTTTATCCTATTCTTCTTCCTGCTGAACCAGGCGCAGGGCGGCGGAAGCCGGGTTATGAACTTCGGCAAGAGCAAAGCCAAGCTTTACAGCGAAGAGAAGAAGAAAGTGCGATTCAAAGATGTTGCCGGAGCAGATGAAGAGAAAAATGAACTTGTCGAAGTCGTGGAATTCCTTAAAGACCCGAGAAAATTCTCGGAAGTCGGTGCGCGTATTCCTAAAGGAGTCCTGCTTGTAGGACCTCCGGGTACAGGTAAAACTTTGCTTGCGCGTGCAGTTGCAGGGGAAGCCGGTGTACCGTTCTTCTCTATCAGTGGTTCCGACTTCGTAGAAATGTTTGTCGGTGTCGGTGCATCACGTGTACGTGACTTGTTCGAAAATGCGAAGAAAAATGCCCCATGTATCATCTTCATTGATGAGATCGATGCAGTGGGACGCCAGCGTGGAGCAGGCTTAGGCGGAGGCCACGATGAACGTGAACAGACATTGAACCAATTGCTTGTAGAAATGGATGGGTTCGGTGCGAACGAAGGAATCATCATCGTTGCAGCAACAAACCGTCCTGATATCCTGGATCCTGCCTTATTGCGTCCTGGTCGTTTCGACCGTCAGATCACGGTTGACAGACCTGATGTCAAAGGGCGTGAAGCGGTGCTTAATGTACATGCCAGAAACAAGCCGCTTGATGATTCAGTAGATTTAAAAGCAATCGCAATGAGAACTCCAGGTTTCTCTGGTGCAGACTTAGAGAACCTGTTAAACGAGGCTGCGCTTGTAGCTGCCCGTGAAGACAAAAAGAAAATCGATATGCGCGACATCGATGAAGCGACGGACCGTGTCATTGCAGGTCCTGCCAAGAAGAGCAAGGTCGTTTCCCAGAAAGAACGAAAAATTGTGGCATTCCACGAAGCTGGCCATACTGTCATTGGTCTTGTGCTGGATGAAGCGGAAATGGTCCACAAAGTTACAATCGTACCTCGAGGCCAGGCTGGCGGTTATGCTGTAATGCTTCCTAAGGAAGACCGTTACTTCATGACAAAACCTGAGCTCCTCGATAAGATCACAGGACTGTTGGGTGGACGTGTGGCTGAAGAAGTTATCTTCGGTGAAGTCTCCACTGGCGCCCATAATGACTTCCAGCGTGCCACTGGCATTGCCCGGAGAATGGTAACCGAATTTGGTATGAGTGACAAGCTTGGCCCAATGCAATTCGGTTCTACTTCACAGGGACAGGTATTCCTTGGCAGAGACATTAACAATGAACAAAACTATTCAGATGCAATCGCATATGAAATCGATCAGGAAATGCAAAGCTTGATCAAGAGTTGTTATGAAAGAGCTAAAACGATTCTTACAGAGCATCGTGATAAGCTGGAACTTGTCGCAAACACATTGTTGGATGTGGAAACTTTGGATGCTGGACAAATCAAGCATCTAATGGATCATGGCAAACTTCCGGACCGCGGTTATGGAGATGACGAAGCACCTGCCAAAGATGATGTCAAAGTGAACATCCAAAAGAAGGATGATACAGCTGTGACATCAGATGAGTCAGCTGCAGAGGATAAAAAGAAGATTAACTAATAAAAAGGCACCAGCTTCCAAGCTGGTGCCTTTTGTTTTTTAAAGGCTCTTTTCGTAAACTTTGTTGCTATTTAATATAATTTTCGTAAGCTATTACCAAAACTCACTGAAATCACCCTGGTGAGCAAGAAAGAAAAGAGCTTCTCACTCCGTTAAGAGAGAAAAACCGTAGTATCCGGGGGGAAATCCGGCTCTTGGGATTTTTCCGAAAGCAACAATATATACAAAAACAGCCTTTTAAAAAATGACCTAGTTGATGGCTGTGGAAGGTACACTTCCCGCAGAGTGGTGCACATGAAGCGAAACTAAACTACTTTTTGCTTAAGGCTCTTTTCTAAAAGATTGTTGCTTTGAGGTCTATAGTCCACCACTACCCCTTAAATGTAGAGGGATCTTCACTGCAGGCGTGCGATCTCCTGCGGGAATAGCGGACGTCTAGTTCAGCGCCAGCCTCTCGGGGTCAAATAACTCCAAGATAATAAAAGGAAAGATCGCCTTTTTTCTCTTGAGAAAATTTGCCTGTCGGAGCTGCCCAGGGCGCTTCCGCTTTTTAATCAGGCGAAGCCGAGGAGCCGGGCGCATGGAGCGGAAATCCATTACGATTTAATCAACCACATTCTTTGCGAAAACAGACTTGTTTAAAAACAGCTTAGTAGTAAGACAACAGCTTTCACCAAAAGGATGCAATTGTGGTATGATGTTGGCAGAATGAAATCAATGTTTAGTGGGTGAAAAAAGTGATTTTTGTCTTGGATGTAGGGAATACCAATATAGTACTTGGAGTGTATGAAGGCGAAGAGTTAAAGCATCACTGGAGAATGGAGACAAACCGCCATAAAACAGAAGATGAATATGGCATGATTGTCAAAAATCTGTTTGAACATGTGAAATTATCGCTGGACTCCATTGAGGGAATCATCATCTCTTCTGTTGTCCCTCCCATTATGTTTTCTTTAGAAAGAATGTGCGAGAAATATTTTAATATCACACCATTGGTTGTCGGCCCCGGCATCAAAACAGGATTGAACATAAAGTATGAAAATCCGCGTGAAGTGGGAGCAGACCGAATCGTTAATGCTGTTGCGGGTATCAAGGAATACGGCGGGCCATTAATCATCGTCGATTTTGGGACAGCAACTACTTACTGCTATATCAATGAAGATAAACAATATATGGGTGGTGCAATCGCCCCGGGAATAGGGATTTCTACAGAGGCTCTGTATTCAAAAGCTGCAAAGCTGCCGAGAATCGAAATTGGCAGGCCGGACCATATCATCGGCAAAAATACGGTGTCTGCCATGCAGTCCGGTATCCTTTTCGGATACGTAGGACAGGTTGAAGGCATTGTCAAAAGAATGAAAGCAACAGGTACGAGTGACCCTCTGGTCATTGCAACCGGCGGTCTTGCACAATTGATAGCAAAGGAATCCGATGTCATTGATGTCGTAGATTCATTCTTAACATTAAAGGGTTTAAAGCTCATTTATGAAAGAAACAGCACAGTATAGGAGGCAATAATATGAGTGATTATTTAGTAAAAGCATTAGCGTTTGATGGACAAGTCAGAGCATATGCAGTCAGAAGTACAGATACCATAAATGAGGCTCAAAGAAGGCACGGTACATGGCCGACAGCCTCTGCTGCCATCGGTAGATCGATGAGCGCGGGAGTCATGATGGGTGCCATGCTGAAAGGTGAAGAGAAGCTGACCATCAAAGTTGAAGGAGACGGTCCTCTTGGAGCTATCATTGTAGATAGTGATGCAAAGGGAAATGTAAGAGGCTATGTAACAAACCCTCAGGTCCATTTTGATTTGAATGAGCACGGAAAGCTGGATGTAAGAAGAGCAGTGGGTACTTCGGGGACACTGTCGGTCGTTAAAGATATCGGTATGCGTGACCATTTTACCGGGCAGGTGCCTATCGTATCCGGTGAACTTGGAGAAGATTTCACGTATTACTTTGTGACATCTGAACAGGTTCCATCTTCAGTAGGGGTAGGGGTTCTAGTGAATCCTGATAATTCCATCCTTGCGGCAGGGGGCTTCATTATCCAATTAATGCCGGGAACAGCTGATGAAACCATTACTGAAATTGAGAACAGGCTTAACGCCATTCCGCCTGTATCCAAATTAATTGAAAAAGGTCTCACACCTGAGGAACTTCTTCAGGAATTGCTGGGCAAGGATAATGTTAAAATCCTTGAGAAGATGCCTGTACAATTTGAATGCCGTTGTTCCAAAGACCGCTTCGGTGATGCCATCGCCAGCTTAGGGTCGGATGAAATCCAGGAAATGATTGATGAAGACGGCAGTGCTGAAACTCAATGTCATTTCTGCAACGAAACCTACCATTATTCAATAGAAGAGCTGAAAGCTTTGAAAGATGAAGGTGAAAATCTGCAATAACATCTAAGGGGTTGGGTGCGAAGGTGAGATTAAAGAGATCGGTATTGATAAGTTTGATCTTTATTCTGACAGCAGCAAACGCATTGACGTTGCTGCTTTATTTTACAAAGTCCGAAACTGACGCAGGGCAGGCAAAGCTTGCTGCAACTGAAACGGCAGCATCAGTAGGTGCTGAAACAATCAGCAGGGAAATGTGGATGTATGAAATGGAACAGCGTTATGGAAAAGAGGTCCTCAGGGAGATGATCAATCAAAAGGTCATGGATCAGCTCGCCTCCCAGTATGATATAAAGGTCACAGATGAGGAACTTGATAAAGAAATTACTTTGATCAAGAGTATATACAATACACATGATAAGGAACTGGCGGCAAACGAAGAAATACTGAGAGAAAGAGTCAGGATGGAGCTTCTCTTGGAAAAGGTGGTTACCAAGGATGTTAATATCCCTTCTGAGGAGGTAGAACGATACTATCAGGAGAACGAGGATCAATACTCCATCCCCGAAATGTTTAATCTCTCTCAAATCGTCGCCGATACTCGTGAAGAAGCTGAACAGATTGCCAGTGAAATCAAAGACGGGTCCAGCTTTCAGGCTTTGGCAATGGAACGGTCAATTGACGGAGCTTCAGCGGTCCAGGGTGGAAATATTGGATATATTCCCGCCGGTTCGCATATATTAGCAGGGGATACTGCTGACAGCATCAAGTCGCTGGATGCAGGAGATTTTTCGGAGGTCATAAAGGCGGATGAGAAATTCTATATCTTCCTCCTCCATGATAAGCTGGAAGCCGAGCAGTATTCTTTGGATGATGTTAAAGACCAAATCCGCAGGAGACTCGCAATGGAGCAGGTGGAAAAGTCCATTAAGCCCGAGGATTTCTGGGATGACCTTGATGTCGAATGGTTTTATGAGGGAAGCCTCTAAGTTTTTCAGGCAATGAAAAAAACTGGTTATATAGTTGAGTTGAGAAGGCTGGTTGATGAAAGAAGTCCGGTATTTGCCGTGCTTCTTTTTTGTAAGATAGGGTAGTATCAAAATTTTAAAAAAGTACATTATTTAATAGCGTTGTTATTTTCCTAATTGGATGGAGTTGATGATTTCCGCTTCAGGTGCGCGACTCCGCGGGGCGGGCGTTGAGCCTCCTCGGCTTCGCCTGCGGGGTCACACCTGTCCCGCTAATCCCGCAGGAGGTCGCACACCTTCCGCTCCAATCACATTTTGATTAAATTCTTAACTAAAGCCTTTCATTTCTAGAATTAAATACTGGGTTCAAAACATCAGTATAAATCTTCTTTGTGTATGGATAAATTAAATGGTACTTAAAATTGATTAAAAACATAATCAGCTATCTATGTAAAATATTAAGAATCCAGCAACTCCATCCTCATAGGTTCTCGGCACAAACTTAACCTATTGGGGTCATTATCCCAGGAGAATCAAAATGAAAAACCGTCTTTTTTGGAGAATATTTGTCTGTCGCGGCTAAACGGGGCACTTGTGCTTTTTATGTAAATAGGCACTTCAATGCTGATAGAGAATCCATATGTTTGACATGTTTACAGAAAATTGATAATTTTAATGAAAACCCATCAAACTACTTGGGATTAGGAGTGATAGTATGGCAAGAATAGCAAACTCAATCACCGACTTAGTGGGACAGACGCCGATTGTTAAACTCAATCGTCTCGTGGAAGAAGATAGCGCTGAGGTTTATTTGAAATTAGAATATATGAATCCTGGCAGCAGCGTAAAGGACAGAATCGCTCTTGCGATGATCGAGGCTGGAGAAGAGTCCGGGAAATTAAAATCTGGGGACACAATTGTGGAGCCGACAAGCGGAAACACAGGTATCGGGCTGGCGATGGTTGCAGCGGCAAAAGGATACAAGGCAGTGCTGGTCATGCCGGATACAATGAGTATGGAACGACGGAACCTCCTCCGTGCCTATGGAGCAGAATTGGTCCTCACACCTGGCTCTGAAGGAATGGGCGGTGCCATTCGCAAGGCAGAAGAGCTCGCTGATCAAAAGGGCTTCTTCATGCCTCAGCAATTTAAAAACGAGGCAAATCCTGAAGTTCACCGGAGAACGACAGGGAAGGAAATTGTTGAGCAGATGGATAGTCTGGATGCCTTTATTTCTGGAATCGGCACTGGGGGTACCATCACAGGCGCAGGTCCGGTGCTGAAGGAGCACTTCCCAAATGTGAAAATTTACGCAGTTGAACCTTCTGATTCACCGGTATTATCCGGAGGAAGCCCTGGTCCTCATAAGATTCAGGGGATAGGCGCCGGCTTCGTACCAGACATTTTAGATACGGCGGTTTATGATGAAGTCATCACTGTACAAAATGAAGAAGCATTTGATTTTGCCCGGCGTGCGGCTAAAGAAGAAGGGATCCTTGGAGGGATATCTTCAGGTGCTGCTATCAGCGCGGCGTTAAAAGTGGCTAAACAGCTTGGCAAAGGAAAGAAAGTGCTGGCAGTGATTCCTAGTAACGGTGAAAGATATCTAAGTACCCCGCTTTATCAATTTGAAGACTAAACTACTCAAGATCAGGAAGCTTTTTTCCTGATCTTTTTTTATTGTATGGAGAATGAGAGTTGGGAAATAGATTGTTGGCAGTGGCTTGTATGGTATAACACTTTTTTGATAGGACTGAACAGGCACTGGACAGTAAAAGGAAAAGAAAAAATCTAAGGAACACCATACCTTATATCGAAAACCCAACATGAGGGCTGTTCGCTTATTACCATGCATTTTGACTATGAAACAGCAATGCGATTCATGTATGATGGAAGGAGAGAAAAACTAGGAGAGTGAACCATCCGTGGATACTAAACAACTTCATTTAGAAAAAATACAATCCTCGAAAGCAGATTTTTTTCATGCCTATGAATCCCTGACGGCTGAAATCGATCATCATATCCTTCTTGAAAGCGGCCGGGGCGGAAAATACAGCATTGCCGGGTTCAACCCGGTATCTATACTTAACGCAAAGGATAATAGAGTGGAAATCTGTGAAAATGGCAGCGTGGAGATTGTGTATGGAGATCCACTGGATGTGTTGTACAGCAGGCTTCAAAAACGGCATATGGAAAGAGATCCGGCGCTTCCTGATTTTCAGGGCGGCGCAATGGGGTTCATCAGTTATGACTATGCGCGCCAAATTGAAAGACTGGACACCACTGCCGAGGATGACCTCCAAATTCCGGATCTTTATTTCATGGTGTTTTCCCATTGGGCAGTCTATGACCATGAATCGGAGCACGTATGGCTGATGGCTGATGAAGAGGGAGCGCAAACATTTGAAGATTATGTGAATGCGTGGAAAAAGGGGCTGCTATCGACACCTGTAGATAAGAATGATGCTATAGGTGAGGCCTCGGTTGACCGAACCTTTTCTATGAATGAAGGGGAGTTCATCTCAGCTGTAGAGAAGATTCAGTCCTATATCAAGGAAGGGGACGTGTTCCAGGTTAACCTGTCTGTAAGGCAGTCACAGAATCTGGCAGCTTCTCCCTATGCAATCTATAAAAAACTGAGGCAATTGAATCCATCCCCTTATATGAGCTATGTGCACACCCCTGATTTTCAAATTGCATCGGGATCTCCTGAACTTCTGGTGAAAAAGAAAGGAACAGAGGTCAGTACAAGGCCGATTGCCGGTACCAGGTCCCGCGGCGCAAGTGAAGAGGAAGACCAGCTGCTGGCTGATGAGTTGATTCATAATGAAAAAGAACGGGCGGAACATGTCATGCTGGTGGATCTTGAAAGAAATGACCTGGGGAGGGTCTGTCAATACGGCACAGTCGAAGTCGATGAGTTTATGGTCATTGAAAAGTACTCGCATGTCATGCATATTGTTTCCAACGTTAGAGGGACTCTGGCTAAGAATAAAAGCGGCAAGGATCTGATCAGGTCTGCATTCCCGGGAGGAACCATAACAGGCGCCCCTAAGGTGAGGACCATGGAGATTATTGAAGAACTTGAACCGGTCCGAAGAGGGATTTATACAGGTTCGATCGGCTGGATCGGTTTTAATGGAGATATGGAACTGAACATCGTCATCCGGACGCTGTTAGCTAAAAATGGACAAGCCCATATTCAGGCAGGAGCGGGAGTAGTAATTGATTCCAATCCGGTGCACGAATATAAGGAGTCACTGAAAAAAGCAAAAGCTGTATGGAGAGCAAAAGAACTGGCAGAGGGTGCAGACAAATGATTTTAATGATAGATAACTTTGATTCCTTCACATATAACATTGTTCAATATTTGGGAGAGCTTGGTGAAGAGATCGTCGTCAAAAGAAACAACGAAATCAATATAGCCGAAATCGAACTGCTGGCTCCGGACTATCTTATGATATCGCCTGGGCCCTGCACACCCAATGAAGCAGGAATAAGCCTTGAGGCAATCAGCTATTTCGCTGGCAAAATTCCGATTTTTGGCGTCTGCCTTGGGCATCAGGCGATTGCCCAGGTGTTTGGCGGGCAGGTCGTGAAAGCGGACAAGCTGATGCATGGAAAGACATCATCCGTCAGCCATGATGGAAAGACTCTTTTTGAAGGGGTTTCCAACCCTTTTCAAGCGGGACGCTACCATTCTCTCATCGTACGGAAAGAAACGCTGCCTGAATGCCTTGAAATCACTGCGGAAACCGTGGATGAAGAAATTATGGCCATCCGCCATAAACACCTTCCGATTGAAGGCGTCCAATTTCATCCCGAGTCCATCATAACCGAAGAAGGAAAACAGCTTCTTGCCAATTTCCTCACTAATTATAAGAAGGCGCCGGTACCTGTTTAGGGGGGGACGAGAGTGTATTTATTTTTAAATGGTGAAATACTGCATAAGGAAGAAGCGAGAATTTCTCCCTTTGATCATGGCTTTCTATATGGTATGGGTCTTTTTGAAACAATGAGGACATACCGCGGCCATCCATTTTTGCTGCAAGATCATATTGATCGTCTGCAAATGGGCCTGGATACGCTTAATATAAGTTTGGACTTAAAGAAGCTGGATATTTACGGTATGATTACTTCCCTCTCCAAGAAAAACAATATGGAGGACTCTTATCTCCGCCTGAACATATCGGCAGGGGAAGGAGAAATAGGACTGAGAACGACACCCTATGATCAGCCGAACATCCTGCTTTTGCAGAAGGAACTTCCGCCTTTGATACCGCTCAGGGAAAAAGAAGCGGTCCTGCTTAAATTAAGAAGAAATACTCCTGAGACACCGGTAAGGCTGAAATCGCTCCATTATTTCAATAACATTGCGGCCAAAAGAGAGGTTGGCGATGACCCTGGTAAAGAAGGGCTGTTCCTGACAAAAGAGGGTTATATTGCTGAAGGTGTGACTTCCAATGTTTTCTGGGTTTCAGATGGAAAGCTCTATACGCCCTCGCTGGAGACAGGAGTATTGAATGGAATCACCAGGGAGTATCTTTTGAGACTGGCGCGAGTATTGGGGATACCTAGTGAAGAAGGTTTATATACCAAAGAAGCCCTCCTGCAGGCGGATGAAGCTTTTTTCACAAACTCCGTCCAGGAGATCATCCCGATCCATACTTTTGAGGGCCGGACTTTCCCGGGTGAAAAAGGGCGGATCACTCATCAACTATATTCGCATTACGAGCGCGATTCCAAAGTGCTTTTTTCTAAAACCGAACTTCAGGGGAGCTGATATACATGACTTCTTCAATTATTAAAGCAGGGCCTTATCAGCTGGACTATCAAAATAGAACATTGGTGATGGGCATCCTGAATGCCACTCCTGACTCCTTTTCTGATGGAGGAAGGTTCAATGAGATAGAAGAAGCGGTCCTCCGCGCAAAGGAAATGGTCGAGCAGGGAGCGGATATCATAGATATTGGCGGAGAATCGACCAGGCCCGGGCATGAACCTGTCCCGGAAGAAGAGGAAATTGAGCGGGTATGCCCTATTATAGAAGCCATTTCAAAAGAAGTGGATGTGCCCATCTCAATTGATACATACAAAGCCGGAACAGCAAGAAAAGCCCTGGAAGCAGGTGCCCATATCATAAACGATGTGTGGGGAGCTAAAAGGGAGAGAGCGATTGCAAGTGTGGCGGCAGAACTAAATGCTCCTATCATTCTGATGCACAACCGCGAAAACATGGACTACCAAGATTTTATAAAAGATGCGCTGAAGGATGTCCAGGAAAGTGTGGATATCGCATTGGAAGCAGGGGTTCCAAGAGGAAATATCATTCTCGATCCAGGCATAGGGTTTGCCAAAGACTTAAATCTCAATCTTGAAATGATGAGAAACCTTGACCAGTTAACAGCCATGGGATATCCGGTCCTTCTTGGAACTTCAAGAAAACGGATGATCGGAACCATCCTGGATCTGCCTGTAAATGAAAGAATGGAAGGGACGGGTGCCACCGTCTGTTTTGGGATTCAGAAAGGCTGCCAGATTGTTCGTGTCCACGATGTGAAAGAGATCAAGAGGATGGCGGTCATGATGGATGCCATGCTTGGAAAGGGTGAGTATGTTGGATAAAATCAAAGTGAAAGATATGGAATTCTACGGCTATCATGGAGTGTTTCCTGAAGAAACGAAGCTCGGGCAAAGGTTCAGGGTAAGCCTTTCATTGGAGATGGACCTTTCAGAAGCAGGAAGAAGCGACAATATTGATGACTCTGTGAACTACGGTGAAGTATACTCTTTATGCAAAGAAGTTGTCGAAGGCGAACCATACAAACTGCTTGAAGCTCTTGCGGAAAAACTGGCGGAACGGATACTGGGTGATTTTTCTAAAGTTAAGAACTGCACGATAGAAGTCATCAAACCAGATCCCCCGATTCCGGGCCATTACCGCTCTGTATCCGTAGAAATCACCAGGGGGCGCTGATATGAAGAAGACGGTCTATCTATCATTGGGATCCAATGTAGGAGACAGGGAACAATACCTGAAAAAAGCCATCCAACAATTGAATGAGCATCATGAAATTGAAGTGGCCGGGGTTTCCTCCATCTATGAAACCGATCCAGTAGGCTATACGGATCAAGGGGAATTTTTAAATCTAGTTTTGGAAATCCGAACATCCTTGTCGCCCCATGCTCTTCTGAATCAATGTCTTCAAGTAGAAAAGGACCTTGGAAGGGAACGCGAATTCCGCTGGGGACCGAGAATAATAGACCTTGACATTTTACTCTATAATCAAGAAAATATTGAAACAGAAGAACTAATTGTTCCTCATCCGCGCATGCATGAAAGAGCCTTTGTGCTCATGCCTCTGGCGGAACTGTCCCAGACAATCAAACATCCTAAGTTTAATACCTCTATTATGGCTCTTTTAGACGAAATACCTGATAAAGAAGGAGTTCGGTTATGGAAACAGATAAGTGGGGAAGACGTATACGTGCATTCAGAAAACTGAAAGGTTTAACTCAGGAAGGGCTGGCCAAGAAGCTGGGCATTTCTGTTTCTGTTCTGGGGGAAATCGAAAGAGGCAGCCGTCTGCCTTCAGAGGATTTCCTTGATAATGTGGCCGAGCTCCTGGGGATCCAGCGAGAGGACCTGGAACCTTCAGACGATAAATAGTTTTATAGTGTGCGGAGATTAGATCATGTTTAAACCAGCAGCCGATCCATGAGTTTGGCGGATAAGGTCCTGGTGAGTTAAAGATTTAGGCAGGGTATCGCCGGGGGACTGAAGTGCTGAGAAGCGTCAGTCCCCTTTCTAGTCAAATGAGTTAACTTGGCGGGCAGGGGATTTTCGCTGTAAAAACCACCTTTTTCAATTAAAGAGGCCTTTAGGGGTGTTCGAATAACATATATTGTGTAAAATAGTATGGTATAAAATCATATAGGCTGATTTAATAACGCTCTTCTCGTTAATATTGTTGAAAGGGATCACTTTCAAATTCAATTCAGTAAAAAGAGCGTGCAATCATGGCATATCGTGAATGCAGCTTTATTTAAAACTAGCAGATAGAACAGGAGTGAAAGAAATGAGTCACGAAGAAATTAATGACCAGCTGCGGGTGAGACGTGAAAAGATGGACAACCTTCGTCAAAAAGGATTAGATCCATTTGGGAAACGTTTCGATCGTTCACATACTTCTCAAGAAATCAAAGAACAGTTTGATTCCTTTACGAAAGAGGAACTGGAAGAAAAAGAAGTTTCAGTTACCATCGCAGGAAGAATCATGACGAAACGAGGAAAAGGAAAAGCGGGCTTTGCCCACATACAGGATCTTGCGGGCCAAGTCCAAATCTATGTGCGTAAAGATGGTGTCGGCGATGAGGAATATGAAATCTTCAACACAGCCGATCTGGGAGACCTTGTTGGGATCACAGGAACAGTATTCAAAACAAAAGTAGGGGAATTGTCTATTAAAGCAAAACAGTTCATCCTTCTAACTAAGGCATTAAGGCCGCTTCCTGAAAAATTCCATGGCTTGAAAGATGTTGAGCAGCGCTACCGCCAAAGATATCTTGACCTGATCACGAGCCAGGAAAGCAAGCAGACATTCATTGCACGAAGCAAAATCATCCAATCCATGAGAAGGTACCTGGACAACAACGGATACCTTGAAGTGGAAACGCCAATGATGCACGGGATTGCCGGTGGAGCTTCAGCGCGTCCTTTCATTACGCATCATAACGCCCTTGATATGCAGCTGTATATGCGTATCGCTATCGAGCTTCACTTGAAAAGGTTAATAGTCGGCGGGATGGAAAAGGTGTATGAAATCGGGCGTGTATTCCGAAACGAGGGAGTTTCCACTCGCCACAATCCGGAATTCACGATGATCGAACTGTATGAAGCATACGCTGACTACCGTGATATTATGGCTCTTACGGAAAACCTGGTTGCTCACATCGCTAAAGAAGTATTCGGTTCTACTTCCGTTCAATACGGGGAGTACGAAGTGAACCTCGAGCCGGAGTGGACACGCCTTCACATGGTAGATGCAGTAAAAGAGCACACAGGAGCTGACTTCTGGAAAGAAATGAGTGACGAAGAGGCGCATGCTCTTGCGAAAGAACACGGCATAGAAGTGAAACCAACCATGCAATACGGCCATATCCTTAACGAATTCTTTGAACAAAGGGTAGAGGACAAGCTTATCCAGCCAACATTCATCTACGGCCACCCGGTGGAAATTTCACCTCTTGCGAAGAAGAATGATGAAGATGGACGATTCACTGACCGATTTGAATTGTTTATCGTCGGCCGTGAACACGCTAATGCATTCACGGAGCTGAATGATCCTATCGATCAAAGAGAGAGATTCGAAGCTCAATTGAAAGAAAGGGAAGAAGGCAACGACGAAGCGCATATGATGGATGATGATTTCATCGAAGCGCTTGAATACGGTATGCCTCCAACAGGAGGGCTGGGCATCGGCATCGACCGCCTGGTGATGCTGCTCACAAACTCACCTTCCATTCGTGATGTACTGTTATTCCCATTAATGCGTCATAGGGACTAAATGGTTTTAAACTCCGGCTGTCATCGGCCGGAGTTTTTTATTTTTATTTTAAAAAAGTATTGCACGGCTTGCTGAATGGTGGTATATTATTATCTGTTGCCGCGAAACACCTCGGCTGACACAGAAAATATTTTCAAAAAGTTGTTGACTCAGCTTCTTGAAAATGCTAAGATAATCAAGTCGCCAAAAACGAGCGACGAAAGATTGAACCTTGAAAACTGAACAAAACAAGACAAACAAAACGTCAACGTTAAACTAGTAAGAACA
>NZ_NIJF01000058.1 GCF_003316765.1 Bacillus sp. P14.5
ATATCTCTCCTCAAAGAGATCACTCATGTATCCACTCTCTTCTTCTGGATACATATCTCACCTCGAAAGCCATCACTCATGTATCCACTCTCCCTTCTGGATACATATCTCTCCTCAAAAGCGACCACTCGTGTATCCACCCTCTCCTTCTGGATACATATCTCTACTAGAAAAACGATCACTCATACACCCACCCTTCCCTTCTGGATACATATCTCACCAAAACGTTACACTCATGTATCCACTCACCCCTTCTGTATACATATCTCTCCTGAAAAACGATCACTCATGTATCCACTCACCCCTTCTGGATACATATCTCTCCTAAAAAGCGTTCACTCATGTATCCATCCTCCCCTTCTGGATACATATCTCACCTAAAAAGCGACCACTCATGTACCTACTCTCCCCTTCTGGATACATATCTCACCTCAAAAGAGATCACTCATGTATCCACTCTCTTCTTCTGGATACATATCTCACCTCGAAAGCCATCACTCATGTATCCACTCTCCCCTTCTGGATACATATCTCTACTCAAAAGCGACCACTCATGTACCCACTCTCCCCTTCTGGATACATATCTCATCTCAAAAGCGATTACTCGTGTACCCACCCTTCCCTTCTGGATACATATCTCACCTGAAAAACGATCACTCATGTATCCACCCTCCCCTTCTGGATACATATCTCTCCTAAAAAGCGTTCACTCATGTATCCATCCTCTCCTTCCTTGCGATAAGTCATCATAGAATCGCTATCGTCCTTCGTGATTCCTTTATCTCATGCAGGAGCCCTTAAATCCGTACGGTGATGAACGGCCGCTTCCGCTTTATATGAAGCCGAGAAGGCTCAACGCCCGCCCCGCGGAGTCGCGCGCCTGGAGCGGAAATCCCTCAATATTATAATAGCCATAGCCTCTGCGAAAACAGGCTCACAAAAAAAAGACGGAACCTCAAAGGATTCCGCCGCCAAATTATCAAATTTTTAATTCTTTCCTCACCTTTACCAACCGAATCAAAGCCTCGTCATCAATCAGGCTTTTACAAAAGAAGTCTGTTTATTTTCTGTATAAATTAGCTCCAATTGACGCTGCCTGATAGTATAGAGTGTCAATGGATCCTTGACTGTTTCAGGATTGGCTTTAAGGGTACTCACTTCAAACTCATTGTCCGCAATCAAATTCTTCGTGTCCTCCGCAGTTTGCTGCAGTTCGGCAAGCGGTCCCCTGAAGAAGATGGCTACATCTCTTTCAATGGATTGCTGAAACAGCTGGAACTGTCCCATGAATCTTTCCATTACAACCATGGCAGTATCTTCATAGCTTTCATTCTCAATGAATTTTGTGTATTGATGGTGAAGCATTTGTTTGTTCTGACCGATGGAACCGAAGAGCTTGCCGACACTTTTTAATAACACTTGAGAGGGATTGCGCCTCAGTAGTATATTGACGTTATCTTTCATGACCTTGCTCGTCATCCTGTCAGCATCTCGCCTCCAGTCATTGAGCACCTTGAAGTCACAAAGCAGTTCAAGCCTCTCTTCGCGGTACATTGCATTGAAACTGTCCCGCATTTCCTCAAGGTGAAGCTGGCCGTTTTCAAGTTCCTCATTAGAGAAGGAGATCCATTCATCAAGGTTCTGCCTGAGCTGAGGCATGGCCTTCTCATTCAAGTATCCCTCAATCCGCTTATTCATCTCTTCATTAAGAGATAAGTGGAGCGTTCGGAAATCACTCTCTTCATTTACGAAATCCCCGCATTTTTGCAGAAGTTTCGGAAGTTCTTCTACTATCATATTTTGAACCTGGCTGGTTTTTCTACAAAAGCATTCTTAATGGACGCCGCCTTCTCTGCTTCGATATCTTCAAGCTGCAGCCGGGCTCCATTCAGTTTCTTTTCCATATCCTTGTTCCATTGGATGGAGTCGATAAGGCTGTTTTCCCTATCCACTCTCTGCCTCAGGAGATCCTTTAAAATATCTTTCACAAAGTAAAGCAGTTTCTCGGTTCTTTCCTCTGCGGAAGGAGCACTGAAGTGGAAACGTGCAACCGCAGACAAATCTTCAGCTGAAGACGCCTGGAAAACCTGTGCATCAGGGAAATACCTTCCTAATAAAGACTTTGTTTCAGAAATAGTCTTATCCGGTACCACCCCATGCTGAACAGAAAGCAGGACATTGACTTGCAAGCCAGGATTTTTATCTTTGAGCTTGACCAGACCTTGGAAAATAGTTTCCGTTAATCGCTGCTTTCCATCAATCACATACAAAATGCTGTCAGCCATATTTAGCACGCTGGCTCCAGTTACATTTGATGCAAGCATGAGGGATAAGCTGTTTTCCTGAAGGAATGCAGCCGGCTGCTCATACTGAAGCCAAACCGACCCTGGCTGGCGCAAAAGCATCGACTCTTCCAGGAATTCTTCTTTGCTCCCAAGGGCTGAAATGTCATTTTCAGAAATTCTCCTATATTCCGTTCTATTATTATTTTTAAAGAGAACCGGTGTGGACGGAAGCTCCGCCAATATATTTTCCCCTATAACGCGCTTGATCAGGGAAAAGATCTCCTCTTCTGAAGAACCTGTAACCAGCAGTCGGTGAATCTCGGTATTTTTAAGTTCACTCATTATCCATTGATGTCTTCTATCAATGCTGATATCATGCTGGTTTGTCCAATGTGCAACTTCATCATGGAGGCTCATTGCGGCGGCAAAACCATCTTTTTTGGAATCGGCACTGCTGATTAGGTCTCTGGCTTTCCTCACTGCCCAGCCATCGATGCTCTTAGGGAACGTCTCTTCCCAAGAAAGAAGCGCCGAAGAAGCATAAATTGCATGCTGACCATCAGTTATTTTGATCCATGCCATAAGAAGGCCGGGCACAACAGGGCTCAGTGACTTTATAAAACGGCCGCTGTTCATGAGCGTCTCGAATGTATCCTTATAGAGTGGTGAAAGCTCATGCCACCTGTCATCCGGCTTCACCTCAATATCAAGGATCAACAGGTTTGCCTTCAAAATCCATTCCTCAAACATTTCACTTCCACTGTAGCTTTTCCAAAGAGAAGTGATTGTCTGTTCAAATAATTGCTTATCTATCGTTGAAAGGGTGAAAAGCATTTCCGTGAAATAGGATGGGATGATATCCCGGGTCACCCCGGCATTTACATACCCTTTTACTATTTCAAACCAATGCAGATCCTCTGTTCTGATCGCTTCATTTACAGCTAGCTCCGCTGCACTGTGCCAATCCCCGTTCTCCTCAAAAAATCGTTGCGCAATCAAGGTCATGTCCGGATAATCCGGATTCATCGAGATGGCGTTCTTGATCACTGCATCTGCACTGACCAGGTTTCCTTGTTTAATATACAGCGAGAACAAATTAAGAGCCACCTCTGCTTTTAAGGAAGTGCACTCTGTCTGGACAGACTTGTAGACCTCTTCGGCAGTAGAGAGCTGGTCCAATTCGAAGAAAGCATCCGCGGTGTTTTTTGAGCCCATCCTGACAATTCATTATGGATATTTTCCCATTTAAAAATGGCCGCTTCATAATCTTTATGATGAAAATAGACCTCGCCCTGGGCAAAACGGATATAGGATAAATCAGCTATCTCCTTTTGCTGCTCCTCAAGGTGGGCTTCCCCCAGAACCGCAATGGGGTGTTTTCCACCTTCATCTTTCATAAACTCTTTGTAAAAAGTTTTTTGTATGTATTGTTCATCTGTTTTCATGACAATCCTCCGCTAAGTATATTCTCTTATATACTTTTCCAGTTACTTTATTTTATCAAACTTCTGCTATGGAAAGATTGCAATTTTACAACAATTTCTCCCTGACATGTAATATTCTTTGCAATATGACGCTTTTTCCTCATTCCTTTGCCTGTACATTCATAGCCCTTAATAATACCACTTTATTAAACAAAGTATAACCGCGCAAATGGGACTGGTATTAAAAGACACATCCTGCTTTGTCGAGGATTTTCCAGGTTAACATGACTTACCAACAAAGCATATGGTTATTTAAATGGAATCCATCCATATTAAGAACACACACCTGCAGAAAGGAGGTACAACTTTGGCGTTTATTTCCAGGGAACAGTTAATCAATGATTTGCAAACAGCCTTCCCTTCCCTTTTGGAGGAGTATGGTTTGGAAGATATCGGCATCTTCGAGGAAGAAGGCCAAAAGGATCAATATTATCTGGGATATACTATGAAAAAAGACGGGAAAGCTTATATGATCCACCTTCCATATAAAAAGGATCACGACGGCGGCTTGGAACCCTCGTCGGAACAATGGACCATTGAATCCGATGACCCGGAATCTGTTGATACATCGGGATTCAATAGTATAGAAGCTGCACTTAAGATGATTTAGTTGTTATAGCGTGTCTAAACAAGATCATTCCTCAGTATCACGCAGTCCCGCATACACAAGCGGCGCCAGTTCAATTTCATTTTCCAGGAATATTTTCGCAATGGCATGGCGAAGATCACTTTCTACTTTTTCTTTTATCTGAAAGTTAGTGACCGGAATAATTACTAGAAATTCGAGTGCCTGGTTTTTGAAATCGACCAATCGTATATCAGGAGGGGGGTTGTCCAGGATTCCCTCAGCATCCTCCCTAACCTTTTTGACTGCTTTTTCGAGCAAGCCTTCAACTCTCTTAGTGTCTGCTCCATAACTGACACTGACAGTGACCTCTGCACTCATCGCGACATTGGAGCGATTTCTTACAATTTGCTCTATAAAATATTGGTTCGGTACGATCAACGTGCCTTCTTTTGCTGTCCTGATAATCGTGGAACGCAGCCGGATTTTTTCCACTCTGCCATTCTTCCCATTAATCTGGATGACTTCCCCTACTTCAATCGGCCGCTCGAATAGAATGATCACACCTGAAATGAAGTTACCGGCAATATTTCTCATTCCAAACCCGATTCCGATTCCCAGTACACCCAGGACCGCGGCAATGGCTGTAAGGTCCAGTCCGACAGTTGTCAAGCTGATTACCAGCGCAAGGATCATGACCGTATAGTAAATGATTCGGTTAAAAGTGTACCCCAAACCTGTATCGATCCCATAATATTCATACGCAGGCTTCAATACATAAAGCGTAAATATTTTCACCAGCCTGTGCGCCAAGGATACAATCATAAACGCCACAAGGATCAGGAAGAATGATACGTCCACTCCTCCTTGGGAATACAATGTGTAGGTCATCCACTCTTCTCCCCAGAAATACAGCAGGAACAAGAGCAGCGCACCATAAAAACTCAACCAGTTTAAAACCGAGCGAACTGTTGCTGCCGCCCTTCTCTTTCCTCCTGAACTCCGTTTTCCTATGTATTCAGCTGCTTTTGAAAGAATGTAGTTTCCAATAAGGATAAGCACCAGAAAAGCAATGAACCACATTAAATTGATTTCGGACAACTCATTCAAAATCCTCTCCATTTGTTTCACCTGACTTTTCAATATCTGATTGCTTCTCTCTCTTAATACCCCAATCCAGGCAGGCAACACTTCTGTTTATGGTTGTTTCTACGGCTTAAGCCTTAGTTTTTTTATGTCTGAAGCTTGATTTGTAATTTTATTGAAAAGGTTACACTGTTATAGGAAGGATTTACCTGTTATCTGGAGAATCTTTACTATCGGCAGTCAAGATATTTTAGAGGAGGCAGGTAAACAAGGAGTTTCAAGTAGAGGGATTTTGAAAAAGGAGAGGTAGTATGAAGCTGGTGGAGTTCGTTGTTAAGAAGAAGATTTTGGTGGGGTTACTATCCGTACTTGTGGTCCTGTTCGGTAGTTATGCGGTCTTGGACCTGGATAAGGAACTGATGCCCCCAATGCAGATGGATGGTGCATACGTTGAGGTGAGTGCAGGGGAAATGTCCGCCGCCGAAATCGAACGCACCATCACCACGCCCTTAGAGCAAAGGATACAGGGTGTGGAAGGTGTAGAAAAAATTGAGTCAACAACCAATATAGGTAGCAGTTCCCTGCAGCTGACCTTTTCAAGAGGAAAAGGCGAGGAAGTATATAAAGAGGTGGAGTCGCTTGTAAACTCTTCTGCTTCCGAGCTGCCAGGCATCCAGGATATTGTGACAGGGCAGTACGGAGCAAGCCAAAGCTTTGAGTTCTTTATGGATGTATCAGGCGGCGATATGGAAAGGATGACGTCATTTGCGAAAGACATCCTGGAACCCCGGTTGGAAGAACTGCCAGAGGTCAGGGAAGTTGATTTGTCAGGAATCATCGAAAATGAAATGGCGATAGAGTTTAATCGCGAGGAAATGACAAAACGGGGCTTGGACATCAACCAGGTGGCTGGTATTATCGGTGAAGCCGGAAGTGAAGCAACTCTTGGGGAACTGAGCGCGGACGCCGATTCTCCTTCTCTTCGCTGGAATACCAAGCTGGAAAATGCGGAAGATGTTGAAGATATCCAAATCCCTGCAGCATCTGGTTTTATTCCTTTAAAGGAAATTGCAAAGATTACATTGCAGCCATCACAAAATATATCTCCCGTTTGGAAAGATGGCAGCAAGGACCTGATTTTTGTGCAAGTCGGCAGAGTGTCGGATGTCTCACAAATTGAGATGGCTGCCGCGGTCAGGGCCGAAATAGAAAATATCCGGGAAGAAAACCTTGTGACAGGTTTTGAACTGAATGAAATGGTGGCGCAAGCTGATTATGTTCAAGACTCGATTGATGGGGTGACAAGCAACATTTTCATCGGGGCTGCCATCGCCTTTGCCATCCTTCTGATCTTCCTGCGTAACATCAGGGCCACCATCATTGTCGGGATATCGATCCCTACATCTGTACTGTTGACCTTTGCCGCTATGTGGGTCTTCGATTACAGCCTGAACATGCTGACGCTTATCGGGCTGGGGCTTGGCATAGGAATGATGGTCGACTCCTCAATCGTTATACTGGAATCGATCTATAAGAAAAAGAAAGCGGCCTTCAACGGATGGAAGCTGTCATCCATGGTACAAAAGAGGTTGCCTCAGCAGTCATCGCCTCCATGCTGACTACGATTGTCGTATTTTTACCGATCGGACTTCTTGGAGGAGAGATGGGACAATTCATGATTATGTTGTCCGCTGTAGTCGCCTTTACTCTGATCAGCTCCGTTCTTATCTCTTTCACCCTGATTCCTGCTCTTTCAGATAACTTTTTAAAAACAGGCAGGAAGAAGCGTGAGAAGAAAGAATCCCGTTTCATGCGTTCATACAGCGGAGTGATTTCATGGATCGTTAAGAAAAAACGCTATAGTTTTGCTGTTATCTCTGCCTTTTTTCTGGTGTTTGTCAGCTCCATGTTTCTCGTGACAAAGATTCCGATGACCATCATGCCGGATGTATTTAACCGCTATGCTGAATTGTTGATTGATTTGGAAACCGGAGTCAATTCAGAAGACAAAGAAAAACTCATCGCTGCTGTAACTGAAGAACTTTCTTCCATCCAGGATGTGGAATCAAGCTACATTATGGATAACGGAAGCATGCTTTATACGGTCATCAACATGACAAAGGAAGATAACATTACAGCAGAACAGAAAGAAGTAAACGAGGAAATCTTTAAAAAGCTCCGTGCCCTTGAAAAATCATACCCAGTCGAAAGCGTTCAAAGTGCCATGTCGGCCGGCGGAGGCTACCCTGTCCAAGTGAACATACAGGGAGAAAGCTTTGAAGGGCTTAAAGCCGTTTCTGATGACTTTGTAAAAGAACTTGAAAAAATCGATGGTATTGTTGGTGTGACAAACTCCTTGGAGCGTACTTCCCTTGAACAGGAAATCGTCTTAAAAGAGGAAGAAATCGAAAAGGCTGGTTTAAACAGCTCTATCATCCAGCAATTTATCAGCCAGGCTTTCCTTGAGAGGCCAATCGGAGAAATGACCCTTGATGGGGAAAACATACCTTTGGCAGCTCAATGGAATGAAAAAATCAATACAGAAAACTCACTCTTAGATATGACAATCCAAACACCTGAAGGCGGAAAGAAATTATCCTCCTTCATCGAACTGAAGAGTATCAATACCCCTAATGAAATCAGCCATGTAGATGGAGAAAGATTCTTATCCGTTTCAGCCGATATTGAAGGAAAAGACCTGGGAGCGGTAAATCGTGAAGTTCAGAAGCTGATCAGCGATTTCGACTCCCCTGCAGGATACTCCGTGTCCATTGCAGGCGATTTGGAACAGCAGCAGGAACTGATGAAGGAAATGCTGCTAATCCTGGGAATTTCCATCTTCCTTGTTTACCTTGTTATGGCAGTCCAGTTCAATCACCTTGCCCATCCGATTATTGTCATGTCCGTCATACCGATGACCTTTACAGGTGTGATTCTTGGCTTGTTCTTAACTCAGAGGGAATTAAGCGTCATGTCCGGAATGGGAATAGTCATGTTGATAGGCATTGTCCTGAATAACGCTATATTACTGATAGACAGGACGAATCAGCTTCGCAGCGAAGGGTATTCAGTAGAAGAAGCGCTGATTGAGGCAGGAAAAAACCGCATTCGTCCTATCTTTATGACAACACTGACGACAGCAGGCGGGATGCTTCCGCTTGCACTTGCATCCGGAGCATCAGGAAACTATCAGGCACCGATGGCTACCGTCATCATTTCCGGACTGATGTTTGCTACATTCATCACCCTGCTGTTGATCCCGGCGGTCTATCGTTTGTTCACAACAATGAGATTCAGCTTTAGTTTTAAAAAGAATCGAAGAAAACGCAAAACCGCGGCTTTGAAAGAAACAGAAGCTTTAAGCTGACATAAATGAGAAAAGCCCTTTCCACATCGGAAAGGGCTTTTCTGTTTAGATTGAACGGTCTCTTCAGTCCCCTATGTTGAGGGGTGCAATATCGAAAAAAGCTTTTTGTGATAACCCATTGGAAAGCTTCTTTTTCCAGATTCCCTTCCCCCAGTCTTCATGCCCCTAAGAATTGTTCCCTGCGACAAATACTGACAAATCCCGGGGAGTGACTGTCACTTGAACCAGCCCTTTTCCTTCGATTGAGTAATAGCTTCGATACGGTTTTTCACCTGCAGCTTATCGAGGATAGTGGAGATATAGTTCCGGACAGTTCCTGTTTTGATGCTGAGCTCGTCGGCAATTTCCTTGGTATTTTTCCCATCGGCAACCAGTTCAAGCACTTCTATCTCCCTGACTGTCAAAGGGTTTCCTTCTCCATAGGCATCTTCAATGAGCTCGGGTGCGTACATTCGCTTCCCTGCCATCACGCTCCGGATGGAGTTAGCCAGATCCTCACTTGGGCTGTCTTTTAAGAGATAGCCATTCACCCCGGCTTTTAAAGCTCTTTGAAAGTAACCAGACCGGGCGAAAGTCGTCAAGATAATAATCTTGCACCCGCTGCCCTTTAGCTCCTCGGCTGCATCCAAGCCAGTTTTGCCCGGCATTTCAATATCCATGATACAGATATCAGGGTGGAATTCACGAACAAGCCGCAATGCTTCATCACCATTGGATGCCTTCCCGACTACTTCCATATCGTCTTCTAAATCAAGTAAAGAGCCGAATGCCCCCAGCAGCATCTGCTGATCTTCAGCAATTACGATTTTGATCATTATTATTCCCCCTGTTCAATCTGCTTGACATCGTTTGGCACAGAAATGACAAGCATAGTTCCATCTTCTTTGATTATCTCCATATCTCCATTTATAAACTGCAGCCTTTCCTTCATTCCTACTAAACCAAGCCCTTTTCGCTCTTCCTGACTTGGGTCCCGGAAAGTACCATTATCCTTGATCACCATGACAATTTCTTTCCATGATTGTTCGATTTTTATTTCACATGCCGTTGCTCCACTATGCTTAACAATATTCGTGACTGCTTCCTTTAAGCACATACTTAGAATATTTTCAGTCAGCAGCGATACATTCTTTAAATCAAGTTCCTTAACTCCGGAAAATTTAATCTCGGCAGCGTCCAGTATTTTTGTCACGGTGATGAGTTCGTCTTCAAGACGGATACCCCTCATGGAAGAGACCATTTTACGTACCTCATTCAAAGCGGTACGAGCGGTCTGCTGCACATCCTTTAACTCATCTTGGGCTCTTTCCGGGTCTTTATTGATCAGTTTTCGGGCAAGATCACTTTTCAAGCCGATCAAAGAAAGCTTTTGACCAAGCGTGTCATGCAGGTCCCGGGCTATTCGCTGCCTCTCCTCAATCTTGCCAAGTTCGGAAATTCGTTTGTTCGCATCCTCCAGTTTATCCTCAAGCTGTCCGCGCTCTTTGCGGTTATGAATATTAAAGGGCAGAAGGATGACACTGATCCAAATAATGATAACAAACGGAAACTGCTTTATGAAAAAAGCCTCATCCTGGATAATAGTGATATTTATCGAAATAGTGGTACTGAGCAAATGGGCAAAGTACAAAATCAAGAAAGTCCTTCTGTGCCTGATGTTACCGATATAATGGGCCAGGAAAAAAGCAAAGTACACATAACTGAATAATGAAGTGGATGCCGTGGAGATCGCAATCAAGATGAATGTCCAGAGATAGACCAGCCACCCCTTTGAGAAAAATGCTATTTGATAAAAAACAAAAACAGTATGGTTAAAATGATCCCGCTGATAATCACAATCATAGAAGAAGATTGAAATATAAAATAAAACGGGAGGATATACAAGATAATCCATATATACGGGGAGACCCCGCTGTTGCGCTGAAACTCCAAATACCTTTTAAACATTACAAAAACCTCATTTTTCGAATCTATATTCTCCTTACATCTTATCCTTTTTGTCAACACATTTCCATAACTAAAAAAAGCGAAAAGGCCCCGCTCAGCGGCGTACGGGCTGTACCGGCCCCATATTAAGATAAAGGAATCACGAAGAACGAAGTGATTCGATGATGACTTATCTTATAAAGTGGAGAGGTCCCGCTTAGCGGCGTACAGATTTTAGGGCTCTCGTATGAGATAAAGGAATCACAACGAGCAAAGTGAGTTGATGATGACTTATCGCAAGGAGAGAGACCGAAATCTGCTAGCCGTTGGGACCTCGAAACTGGATTCGCAAAGGAGGGGACGGACTGTACGCTAGCCGTTGGGGCCTTGGAGCTGGATTGAAAAAAGCGGAAGCGGCCCGTCTAGCCCCTTGCAAATTTCAGGACTCCCGTTTGTATAGAAAAACAAATACGATCCAGCCCGTAAGCTGGATCGCACGTGAAACTCAGTCTGACACTGTCATGTTTTCTGCTGTTGAGGCAGCTTTAATATCCTTGAAACGGACGAACTTTTTGTTAGTCTCATCCCATAATTTGAACTTCAATGAACTTAAACTTGTACCCAGGGTGATTGTCGGTACGTGCTGTAGTGATTCATTGCTTCGATGGGCTTCTTCAAGCTTGTAGTTCGGGACTCTCGGTGCAAGATGGTGTACATGGTGGAAGCCGATATTGCCGGTAAACCATTGAAGAATCTTTGGCAGCTTGTAAAAGGAACTGCCCTCCACTGCAGCTAGTACAAAATCCCACTCCTTGTTCTCCTCAAAATATGAATCTTCAAATGTATGCTGAACATAGAATAACCAGATTCCCATGATTCCAGCTATATAGAAGATTGTTCCGTGTACCAGCAGGAATGCCTGCCAGCCGACTGTGATGCAAAGCACTGTCACGATCGCTGCAATAGCTGCATTCGTAATATAGGTATTGATCCGTTCTTTCTTCCGTGCCCCTTTTCGGTTAAATCGGTTTGTAATCAGGAAAACATAAATCGGTCCCAACCCGAACATGACAAGGGGATTGCGGTAAAGGCGGTACGAAACCTTCGTCCAGAAAGAGGCTTTCTTATATTCATCAACTGTCATCATCCAAATGTCTCCTGTTCCGCGCTTGTCCAGGTTTGAGCTTGTTGCATGATGAACCGTATGGTCGTGCTGCCATTGATAAAACGGGAACAGTGTGACGATTCCGGTAATCGTACCGATAATCTGATTCGACTTCCTCTTTTTGAAAAATGAGTAATGGCAGCAATCATGGAATATAATGAAAATGCGTGTCAATAACCCTGCACCGACAACTCCAATAATCAACGTCAGCAGGTAGGAGACAGAAAGGCTTATGTAAGCAAGAACCCATACAGAAATGAATAGAGCCAGAGTGGTTACAAGCTGGAAGACACTTTTGGCAGTCTCCGAACCTTCAAATGGCGACACCTGTTTTCTTAATAAATTTGTCTTTTGTTTCGTCATCGTTTTTAATCCTTTCCATTTTTTTAGCTTCACTATGTATAGAAGAAAGTAATAAATTGCAGACTTGCCTGTCATGACAAGAAGGCTGCAGGCGACACTGCTGTTGAATCCCCTGTATAAGTCTGACTTCTAAGGAGAATATAGCTTCCTCATTCATTAGCATGAACTAATTTTCCGGGCATTATTTCATTTTTTTCATATTGCTTTTCTCTCTAGTAAAACAGTTGATTTCCGAAGTTGAAGGGGGATCGCAGCCAGACGGTATTATATAGCAGTCCTGTTAGCAGTCTCCTAAAAACTAAAAATCCTTTACCCCAGATATACACTATCTTAAACATACATTCCGCAGGGCTTATTCCTGTCATCCCCTTTTTTCCAATTGATATAATGGGAGTGAAGTATCCAGGAGTCGTGGGCGCAAAAGAAATATAAATTTCAGGAGGCGTTAGTTATGGAGAAATACATGATGAGAATTAATGGAGAGGAAGCTGGTGAAAGGCTGCCAGAAATCAAGGTCCTGAATCCCGCTGATTCAAAGGTGATCGCCACTGTGCCGAATGGAGGAAGAGATGAAGCGCAGGCAGCCGTCGATGCTGCTCACTCCGCTTTTAAAGAATGGTCGGCTTATTCTGCCTATGAAAGAAGCGAGCTTCTCTTTAAATGGCATGAACTTATTGAAAAAATAAAGGTGACCTGGCAAAGACCATGACCATGGAGCAGGGAAAACCACTAAAGGAAGCTGCGGGTGAAATAAGTTACGCGAATGGTTTCATCTCCTGGTATGCGGAAGAGGGAAAACGGGTTTACGGAGAAACGATTCCTGCAACCCAAAGAAACAAGCGGCTCTTTGTTCAAAAGCAGCCGGTAGGAGTCGTCGCTGCTATCACCCCGTGGAATTTCCCGGCGGCCATGATTACGAGGAAAGTTGCCCCAGCCCTGGCCACCGGGTGCACGGCCGTCATAAAACCTGCGGAGCAAACGCCGCTGACCGCTCTGAAGCTGGTTCAACTTGCTGAAGAAGCAGGAATACCAATAGGGGTCCTTAACGTAGTGACGGGTGATGCCAAGGAGATCGGTGAAACCTGGCTCTCCGACACACGGGTACGGAAATTAACTTTCACCGGATCGACCGAGGTCGGCAAGCTCTTGATGAGAGGCTCGGCTGAAACGGTAAAGAAAGTATCCTTGGAGCTTGGCGGCCATGCACCTGTCCTTGTGTTGGAAGACTGTGACATAGACAAAGCGGTAGACGGAGTCATTGCAGCCAAGTTCAGGAATGCCGGACAGACATGCGTCTGCTCAAACCGCATATATGTCCACGAGTCCATTGAGGAACCCTTCACCAAAAAGCTGGTCGAAAAAGTTAAGCAATTAAAAGTAGGAAATGGTTTGGATGAAGGGGTGGATATCGGCCCTCTCATTGATGCAGCAGCGGTAGAAAAAGTGAAGAAACACTTGGAAGATGCGCTTAAAGCGGGAGCAACTCTGGAGTACGGCGGAAACCAAGAGGAAGGCTTGTTCTTTGGTCCTACAATCATTTCCAACGTTAAAGATAATATGCTCTGCATGACCGAGGAAACATTCGGACCACTGGCTCCGATCTCAACCTTTTCATCAACCGACGAAGCCATCGAACGTGCAAATGATTCTATCTATGGTTTGGCGGCCTATGTTTTCACGGAAAATATCACAAAAGGAATAACGGTTAGTGAAGCCTTGGAATACGGAATCGTCGGCTTAAATGACGGTATGCCTTCCACTCCGCAAGCGCCGTTTGGCGGTTTCAAGCAAAGCGGTATTGGCCGTGAAGGCGGACACCATGGGATTGAAGAGTATCTCGAGGTAAAATATATATCACTGGGTCTATAGAACGCTTACTTGTTTTCGTTCAAGTTGGTTTCCAGGAGTGTAAGAACTTTTTCGGCAGATTAGGGCAACTAGTTCAGTTGGAAGCTAACCGTACCTTTATCTTGTGGTTTCGCCACCTGTTGATGGTACGTTTTCTTGTTAATCGTACCATTAACTTTGGGGCACCACCCCGTTGATGGTACGTTTCCTTGCTAATCGTACCAGTAACTTTACTTCGCTCTCCGTTGATGGTACGTTTCCTTACTAATCGTACCATTATCTTTGCTTTGCTCTCCGTTGATGGTACGTTTCCTTACTAATCGTACCATTAACTTTGCTTTGCTCTCCGTTGATGGTACGTTTCCTTACTAATCGTACCATTATCTTTGCTTTGCTCTCCGTTGATGGTACGTTTCCTTACTAATCGTACCATCAATTTTGCTTTGCTCTCCGTTGATGGTACGTTTCCTTACTAATCGTACCATTATCTTTGCCTCGACCGCCGTCGATGGTATGTTTCCTTACTAATCGTACCATTAACTTTGCTTTGCTCTCCGTTGATGGTACGTTTCCTTGCTAATCGTACCATTAACTTTGCTTTGCTCTCCGTTGATGGTACGTTTCCTTACTAATCGTACCATCAACTTTGCTTTGCTCTCCGTTGATGGTACGTTTCCTTGCTAACCGTACCATCAACTTATACTTTCTCAAAGGCGAATTACATTTTAAAGCCCCGCCCGTTCAGCATGAGGCTGAACAGGCAGGGCTTCTCATTTTATTAAAAAGAAAACCAGGAATAAGACTGGAGTTTCGGCACAGCCTCACTCCAAAACAAAGCCCAGACTGTAACAATGCATCCCCCGGGAGCCATGGCAAAGATCTAATCCTGCCCGGAAGCAAAGCAGCCCTTAACTAAAGCTCTTTTTCCTCCTTCGTTTTTCTTCATACATATTTTGATCCGCAGAGGTATATAGCTCATTCATTTTTCCAAGGGATGTCATGCTTGAAGAGATCCCGATAGAAAGCATAATTTTAATTCTTTTGCTGAATCGATTATAGTTGGCAATCTTCTGATGGATAGTTTTTTTCAGCTCTTCAGGTGGATGCTTTTCAGTATCTTTGATAAGAACGGCAAATTCATCTCCGCCGATTCTGGCAATGAGAACCTCGTCACTTTGCAGGGAACGGAGAATTTTGCTTGTTTCTTTAATCAATTCATCCCCTGTCCGGTGGCCGTGTGTATCATTATAGTACTTCAGTTCGTCGAGGTCACAGAGCAAGAGAGCAACAGGAATGTCATTCTCCTCATCCAGCTCAGTTGATTGAGTTTCAAAAAAGAGCCTGTTGTAAAGTCCAGACAACCCATCATGATGAGCCTTATAAATCAGTTCTTCCTGCAGCCGCATTTTCTCATCAATATTACGGATGACCCCCTGAATCGCTGTCATTTCACCATTTTTAAAAATAGGAGTGGCAAACTCTTCAAAATACTTGTAGTTTCCCTCATCATCTTTCCATCTCTGGATGATCGGCTGGCTGTAGTCCAGTTTCCCGGATAACTTCCTATCTAATAACTCCCTGTCATCAGGATGAAGGAGATCTATGCTAGTCCAGGCGTTCACCATGCTCCGCACTTGAACTCCGCTGCCCAATATACTGTCGATGGACGGACTTAGATACCTGAATCTCAGCTGCGGCTTTGTTTCACAATAGTAGATGATATCCTTCGACCTTTCCACCAGTTGATAGATCCGTTTTTCATTTTCCCTTGCCTCTGAATTTTTTATATAATCAAAGCCTTTGAATAGGGACACACCTGCGGCGATGCCTGCTATTAATGTCCATATCTCCATAGCGTTCCTCCTATTACAGGTTATAAGAAGAGATGACTTGTTTCAGGCTGCGGTCACAGTCTTCCAGCTTTTCCGGCTTGCCAAGCAGATAGCCCTGTCCAAACTGGACACCGATTTCCTTAGCGGCCGCCAGGTCTTCCTCCGTTTCAATTCCTTCCAAGATGAAACAGGTATCTTCCTTCGCAAAATCAATAATCGCTTGGAGCAGCCGCTGTTTTTTTAGATTTTTTGACAAGTCTACGGAGAAATAGCGGTCAAATTTGATGATCTCCGGCTCCAGTTCAAGAACCATTTTCAATGAAGAGTTCCCCTTTCCCAAATCATCCATTGCGATTAAGAACCCTCTTGATTTCAAGTCATGCAGCACCTTCCTGAATTGGACGAAATCATCGTTCTGCTCAGCTTCATTGATCTCCAAAATCACTTTCACTGGCGGAAGCTCCACTT
The DNA here is from genome assembly GCF_003316765.1 of Bacillus sp. P14.5. Taxonomy (GTDB): domain Bacteria; phylum Bacillota; class Bacilli; order Bacillales; family Bacillaceae_B; genus Rossellomorea. The sequence continues at coordinate 16,390 of NZ_NIJF01000058.1, forward strand.
CTTCCAAGAGTTTATGTAAAAATTGAATGAAAAATGGATGCTTGATTGTAGAGGGATAAAGATTGACTGAAAGGTAAGGGAAACTTTTGTTTTTCTGAGAAAAGTATTCATTAAAAACTCTGATAGACCGCTTGACAGCTGCTGTATCCAGTTCATAAAGGATGCCGGTTTTCTTGGCATGATAAAACACAAGTTCTGGGTTGGAAGCAAAATCACAGCGAAATAAGCTCTCATAACCTGCCAGGGTATCCTTTCTTAAATCATAGACCGGCTGAAAAACGTTCCAAAACTTTTCATTGGTAATAATATTCGATAGTGTTAATCCCATGCTGTTCTCGGACTCCTATGCAGAAAATAGTTAAAAAATAACAAAAAAGACCATTCCTCCCCGGAACAGTCTTTAAGACAAGTGAAAAATCCGGCAGCTGGCTGGCATTGTCTTCATTGACTTTAGCCCCTGTAGCTTTGCGTCGCCACCTTTCGATGGGTTTGCCTTTATCAAATTATATTTTGAAATTATTTACAAGTTTTATTATATAGGTATTTATGCCTTGATGCAATTTTCCTACCCGTTTTTTTGCATTTCTTCCTTTTTTATAATTATTTCATGCGTATAGTATTCTTTTAATTCAGGGAAGTCTCTCAGTTCCTTCTTCCCTTTTTCCGTAATTTCATAGATTCCCCGGTCTACTCTCTCGAACCATTTATAGTAATTCTTGCTTAGAATGGATTGAGTTTTATTACCGGCACCCATTTTCACTAAATCCTTTGGAGCAAGCCGGCCATATTGCTCGAGACAACAGGCAATCATTATGCAGGTTTCCTTGTAGGCAGTCATAATCTTGGTCTTATTTGTGCCCCCTACATTGTAGTCAGCGCTTCGGCCTTCAATCTCAGCTAAAAGGGAATTCCTCCTGCGGCTGCTTGCTTTTTGGCTCCTGACAAAATCAAATGGCTCGGGATGCTGGATGAACTGAAGCTTTGGAACCTTCTTGTCAACAGATACTGTGATCAATCCCAATTCCAGCCTTCTGACCAGATGGCAAATGTCTTTCCAGCGTCTGGATCGCATATTTTTCGGCCTGGGAATCGCAATATATACGAGATCTGTGAGCCTTTGCCGCTTGGCTGCCTGTATCAAAAGGTCAACTGTCAAATTCAATTTAAGCTCCACAATGATCAGGTCCCCGCCTTTCACAGCAGTCAGATCACAATCCTTCACTTCACCGTTTACCTTGTAGCCCTCCTGGGTAAAATGCTTTTGGATGGGCCGGTAAAGATCGGCCTCTATAATTTTCTTTTTAGCACTCATATAAAAAAACCTTCCCTGCACGTGTTCCTCAAACGTTTGATTAGTATATTTCCATTATACCTCACTCGTTTAAGGTGCGGTAACACAAAAGGGGCCGTCTAACCCGCATAGTTTCCATAACCTCACAGATACTAACCCTATCCAATTGAAGAGGAGGTACTTCAGAATGAATAATAAAAAGGTTTTGAATGCACTGCTTGGCAGCACAATTTTATCGACATTGTTTAGTTTTGTAGTTATTACCCTTACTGTATTTCATCATTTTCAAATCAAGGATTCTTTAAAACAGATCGCAGACAAAGTCGACAAGGGGTCTAATGACGGGTAATTCGTTTCTGCTGGATTAATGTGAATTCGGTGCATTTATTTCATTAAGCACCAAATGCTCCAGGTGAGCCCCACAGAATTTCCAGCTTTCATACTAAAAAAGCATCCAAGAAAAACCTGGATGCTTCAAGTGTTACTGTGATTCAAAGTTCACTTCGCCGATACCTGTATCTACATTGACCGTTATAATGACAGCCGCCGTCTCATACGCCTCGTTTACATACGTATTTTTCCCAGTGGAAGTAAATCCGTTATAATTGGATGTTCCGATTCCTTCATCTGATTTGATTTCAACACCCGCGTCTTTTGGAAGGATGACGGTAGTCTCGCCGATACCTGTATTAATGTCCACCTCAAAGCTTTCTTTCCAATCACTGCTAAGGTCCACCTCGATGTCCCCCACGCCGGCATCAACCTTTAAATCTGACAGCTGCAGACCTCTTAAGTCAAGGTTAGTGTCGGAGGCTCCTGAGTCGACCCGGAGATCTATTGGAAGATCATCCGATAACTGAAGGTCCCAGGTATTTTCCACATTGCCAAAGCCCACACTCACATTAAAATCTTTCTTTTGTTTAATCACCACGTCGCCTTTATCACCATTGCTGTCATATTTCACCTGCGGCTCCATGTCCTCATTATTATATTGAATTTCACCTGTTACCCATTCAGATGCACCGCCGGATACATTCAGTTCACCGGCACCAAGACGAAGGTCGACTTCCAATTCTTTCACCTCATCTTTTTCCACTTTCACCTTATATTCATTGAGGTTTCCTTTTCCGAAGGTCTCGGATTCAATAAGACTGCATCCTGTTGAAATCACTAATACCGCTCCTAATAAAGCACCCGCCCATACTTTCTTTTTCATATTGGTGTCCTCCCAATCGCTATTATACTTTTATGATAACCGAAATTTCCGGCTGGAAAAACGAACCAGAGATTTATTTTTGGCTAAGACCTGAGGCGGAGTAATCAACCATTGCCATTAACTCGAAGCATCACTGCCGCTGAAACAAAAAAGGAGTGACTCTTGGCAGCCACCCCATTCACTCATATTGCTTTTAATTTTTCATTTAAAGAAATGAAAACTTCTTTCAATTTTTCATCGGGAATTGTTTCATACAGGTCCCCAATGCTTACCTCATAATAGCACGAGGAATCATCTGTTTCCCTTAGATAGCCGGTCAGTCCGACTCCGTATTTTTCATACACCTCGATGAGAACAGGCTCAAGAGATTCTTTTGTAATCCCAAAGTGAACATGAAACATATTGGAAACCGGTACTTCTGGCAATGTGGACACCCTCTCACAGCTGTTATAATACTTTGCCAATTCTCGTGCACCCTGATAGTACCTTTCCATTTTATCAGCTCGCAAATCATAATAATAATCGGCACTGACAATGTAAGGATAAAGGCTGATCAAATCGCCTCCATGGCGTCTCTTCCAGACCTTCGACTTCTTCGTGAATGGTTCACTTCCAGCAAGAACCGCACCGGCGATGCCGCCAATCCCTTTATAGAGCGAGAGATAGACGCTGTCAAAGAGGTCGCAGATTTCCGCTGCTGATTTTTGATAAAAAGGAAGTACTTCCAGCAGCCTTGCCCCGTCCAGGTGAAGCTTGATACCCTGTTTTCGGCAGTAAGCTGATATCGCCTGCAGTGTCTCAAAGTCCGGCAGCTGTCCGCCAATTTCACGCTGAGGCAGTTCCAGGAGAACAACCGCCACTTCTTCTTTCATGTTCTGGATATCCTCCAGGGTAAAGACCCGGTCTTTTTCAGCAAGCAATAACGTCTCAATCCCATGAAGCTCTTTAATGCCGTCCTCTTCATGTATTTCCAGGTGGGATAACGGATGGTAGGCAGCCCGCTTCAAGCCTTTCTCGTCACACCAGATTCTTAAGGCAATCTGCTGGGCCATCGTGCCGCTTGGGAAAAATACCGCTGACTCCTTGCCAAGCAGCTTTGCCATTTTATCCTGGAAATCCTCAATGACTTTTCCATGTCCATAAATATCGCTTTCCATATCAGAAGTTGTTCGTTCGAATGCCTCTTTCAGGACACCGGCATTCCGGTCGCCGTGACCGTTTGTTTTCAACGCTGTTTCTTTAAATGCCTGAAATAAGGTTTTGTTTTTGCCCATTATCTACATCTCCTATCCTGGTGACAGTCACGCCCCGGATTTTGTCGAGGGGTATTCGACATAAACCGGGGTGTGACTGTCACTCCAAAAATGCTTTCAAGCGTTTTTGATATTCTTCTTCCGCAACGGTATAAGCTTCGGTATGGCCCGCTCCGGGAACAACCCAAAGTTCTTTTTCACCTGAGGCTTGTTCATAAAGGACATCGGCCATTTCTGTGGGCACGAGTTCATCTTGATCTCCATGGATGATGAACAGGGGAAGATCGTTCTTTTTAACCTGCTCGACAGCCGAAGCCTCAGAGAATGTGTATCCAGCCCTGATCTTCGTTACCGCACTGGTGATTTCCATTAAAGGAAAAGCTGGGAGGTTATATAGGTATTTCAATTGATGGGCCAGCTCTTCCTCCACGGAGGTATACCCGCTGTCGGCGATGATTCCTTTGACTTCGGCTGGAAGGTCTTCACCACTCGTCATCAGCACCGTCGCAGCTCCCATGGAAAAGCCATGAAGATAGACCTCTTCAGCCCCGAAATCTTCTATTAATAGATTCACCCATCTCGTATAATCCTTCCGGTCATCCCAGCCATATCCTATATAGCCGCCTTCACTTTTTCCGTGTCCTCTCGCATCAGGCTTGAGAACGTCATACCCTTGTTCATGGTAAAATTTTGTAATGCCGGGCATCTGTTCATTACTGCCCTTATATCCATGAGCCAGGATAACGGTTTTCCCGTTCGACTCCTGACTTTTTAATAGTACAGCACTTAATGTTAAGCCGTCGTGCGACTCCACTTCAACTTCTTCGAAAGTCTGTTCTTCCGTCCACTGCAGGACCTCCTCCAGTTTCCTCTGTTCTTCTTCATCCACCAAGGTACTGGCTGTCTCGGAACCTCCATATAACTCTACAGATTCCTCACTCCTGCTAACCGCCACATTATAAAAATAGTTGCCCGCAACGATAAATAAAACGACCAGCAGAGCAGCAGCGATACCTCCCCATTTAAGAATCCTCTTCATCTTCAAACTCCTTTATAAATCAATTATTCTTTCAATCTTTCCAGATATGCTTTCATGTTAATTCGGAAATCTGAAAATCCTCTCCTAAACCGGTTTACATTCTGTAATCTTCACTTGCTTCAAGTACCCTCATAAATTCCTTTTTTCCTGTACATACTGACATCTGCCTGTTGGATGAGATCATGCATATCAGATGCCCCTTCCTGAACGGCGCCTCCAATCGAAACAGCAACAGAAATTCTGCCTTCTGAAATCCTGATTCCGCTTAGTTCTCTATCTAACTCCTGCTTTAACCGGCTCATTTCAGCGTCATCCTGACAAAAGCCTACGACAATGAACTCATCTCCGCCCCAGCGAGCCGCTCCAAATACATTCGGCCGCTTACGATTCAGGACTTTCCCGATTTCAACCAGGACCCGATCTCCGGCAGCATGCCCGAATTCGTCGTTGATCTGCTTAAAATGGTTGCAGTCGATCAGCAGAACAAAAAGCTTCTTCTTTTTTCTGCTAATTTAATATATTTGTTAAACTTTCTTATCATGAACCTTCTATTAAAAAGATTCGTAAGGGGATCTCGTTCCGAATAATAATTGGCCTTATCATACTGTAAACCTGTCCAGTATGATATCAACAGCAGAACAGGGTATGCGATCCAGCCGACAATATCCACGAACCCATCTCTATGAAAATAGTAGATTACATAAGACGTCTGAATGAACATCACAATCAAGATGCTCGATATCCGGCCGGTGTATCTCATAACATCACTTCCTTTAAATGACTCGCACTCACATTATCACTTTAAAGCACCAAGAGGGACAGTCGCTTTCTACGCTTCAAAGCGGTAAATGTTTCTTTAGTGCTTTACCATATTAAATTATACAATATTTTTCCATTTAAAGGGCATTCCTTTTACTCGGAATACCAAAGCTGTATATTAGAAGCTTTTCATAGGCATTTCCCGGGAGTATGATTTCTTTAGCTAAAAGGAAAGCTGTCTGGTTTTCAAGGAAAAAGATATAGTCTTCGGGTGCATAGTACAGGATTATTTGAATCTCACGGTTGGTTTCCTCGAGAGACTGAAGGATATTGTTAACCACTGCCTTGAATATCTGAACAGAGAATGGGTTGAAGAAATAGAAAACATTCTCCTCTGGCTTGATAGAATAATTCTGGGCAAGGCAGTTTTCAAATTGGACCTGCTGGCTGGTATCCGTATGTTTGCTTAGATAGTTCTTTCTGTTCTCGACAGCCTGTCCATAGAGGTAATCGTTCATCTCGACTCCCATGACAGCGGATTGAAAGCGGTAGTGTATATAAAAATTCAACCTGCCGGATCCACAGCCAAAATCCACCACACTGTCTGTACGCTCCAGTTCTATACACTCAAACAACCTGTCCAGCACTTCATAAGGGGTCGGTTCATAACGGTTATAGTGATGAGATTCATAAGGGGATTTTTGAAGTGATTCGGTTTTAATATTCAGCAGCTTATCATTCATAAGAGTTTCTCCTTACCCGTTTTCTTTCTATTATTATAACATCCTCTCTTTAAAGGCCTTCAATAACAAAAGCCACCTCCACGGTTTCCATCGATAGTGAATCGACAAATTCCGGGAAGTGACTGTCACTCAAGTAGCTGCACTGGAAGCAGCCGCGTTATTTCGTTTTTGAATGGCGTTTACACCCATCACCACCGCTATAAGTTCTTGATTGCTGAGTGCGGCCGAGAAGTTTTCCAGTTTATAAGCCGGTGAAGAAAAGAAGCCGCTGACTCTTTCAAAGCTGCAAATGACGCCTCCCTTATCATTAAGGATCGTGTAGTCTTTTGAAAAAGCCTCAGATTCAATAGAGAAGGTTCCTTTGCCAAAAGAGTTATACTGAAATCTTTTTGTGAAGAAGGACCATTTCTGCTTCAGTTCTCCCATTTCCATCCCTTCTTTTCCCGAGACAATCCACCTGTTTCCCAAGAACGGAAACTTGCCGCTTGCCATAACCTGGCCGTCATTGTTCAAAATATCCACACTGGCTGAGAATGCGCTTTTCAAGTCCAGCTCTCCGACTCTTTCTTTCTCCGAATTAAAAATATCCGTTCTTCCTGAAGAAAAGAAATTGTCTGAGAAGTATAAAGAACTGCTCATATTTATCCTCCCCCATTCTTCTTTCTAACTTATACGAAGCAAGGGGAGAAAAGTTTCATCGAACAGGCGCAATTGATAAAATGGGTCTATTCATCCTGGACAATCCTGGATTTCTCTGACTCTTTTCCAGCGATATTCACAGAAGTAATATAATAGGCTGACCCCTTTTCGGCCTTATCGTCATAAAAGTTCTTCCGTTCATGAGAAGAGATGCTGGCAATATGGTTAAACTCTTTTCCTTCCGCATCTTTTTTGTAAACTCTATAACCGATGATGTCATCAGCTGGAACCGAGTGCCATGAAACTGACCCCAGGTCATATTCGACACTGCCGGGCGCTTCCGGTGCCGGGTATGTTTCTTTCTCCTGTTCCTCCACAAGTTCAGTATAGATGACGAGCCTGTCAGGATACAGATGCTCATCATAATTAAAAGTCCCGGTACAAGTAATTAAATTCAGGTTTCTTTCCGAACTCTGCCCAAATATTTTTTCGATAGGAGCTTCTTCATTTTTATAGCTTTCTTTCGCCTTGACCTTAAACGTTTTTCTTTTCCATTCTCATCAAAAATGGTGAAGATCTCCCCGATTTCTATGTCTTTTAAATAAAAGAAGATGGCTGGGCCTTCTTTGCTGTCTACATGGCCGGCAATGACTGCATTGCCTTTGGCACCTGGCTTAACTCCTCTGTCAAACCACCCCGTGATATCCGTTTCTTCCGGAACTTCCATTTCTCCATTATCCAGAAGTCCTACCGGGGTGACACCTGTATCGATATCCATACTCGGGATTTTGATCCGGGCAGGGACAATTCCCTCTTCTTGAATCTCCATCTCTTTTTCATATTGAGCTTTCTTTTTTTGTAAAGAATCAAGAAGAACAAATTCATCCTCTTTATGGACAATTGGTTTTATGCCCGTATCCTTTTGTGGAACCTTTTCAACTTCAGCAGCTTGCTCCTCCGGTTTAGATTGCGGAATTGCTTTTGGCTCCTCTTGTGCCAAAGCTTGGTATCCAATGACTCCCGCAGTCAGAATGATGACCGCAAACGCAGCTAAACGTTTCTTCAACATAGCTTTCCCTCCTATTTATAAAGCGTAAGCACCCCGTTCAGACCCGACAGGCAAATGTTCCTTTTATCCTCTCAGGGTTATTTGACCCCGAGGGGCTGGGGTGCTGAAGCTGGATTGATATAAAGCGTAAGCACCCGTCAGACCCGACAGGCAAAATGTTCCTAAGAGAAAAAAGGATGTTTTCCTTTTACTCTCTTAGAAATATTTTACTTGATTTTCAAACCAGGTCTTTAACTTCCTTTTTTAGAAAAAGAGGAGAGCATGAAATACTCTCCTCATTATAGATTATTGTTGGTTGGCAAATTTATTTTTGATCAGATATCCTCCAGCAAGAAGGACTGCTGCTGCAAAGGTAATCCAAGCTGCCATAGGCATTGGCTTTTCAGCTGCACCGCCCATACCTGTATTAGGCATTTGGCTTGGCATTTCAGCTGATGCAAACTCGTCAGGCATTTGCTTCACGATGGCATCTCCAAGAGCCTGGCCGATTCCAAATGTGAAGGCATATCCTTCACGGAAAGTATTCATGCTTGTTTCATAATCTTCTGCAACATAGCTGTCAAAAGTTTTCAGGACTTGATCTTCATGTGTCATAAGTGCTTCAACAGCTGCTTCTTCCGGTAAGTTTCCTTCAGTAGCAGTTGAAAGGAAAGTACCGAATTCTTCTGTGAACATTGTCAGGCTTTCACGGGCTTCCTCAGCAGCAGCTTCGTCACCTGCTACTGTTGCCGCAACCAGCTCAGCTTGTGCATTGATGTGATCGCTTGTCCAAAGCTTTTTAAATTGTGCCGCACCCTCTTCACCATAGATGGATTGGATGGCTGCTGTATACTCTTCAGTGTTCATATCTTCAGCCCAAGTTGCAATGTCATAATCCGGAGCGCCTTTGACTCCTTTTTGCATGCTCATTGCTGCTAAAGCAAAGTGTTCTGCAGTCAGCTTATTAAGAGTGGAACGCAATTCAGCTGCAGGTGCATCAACTTTTGTATTCTCGAATTTCTCCGGCATTTGCGTTACGATCGCACCTGATAACGCCTTACTGATAGTGAACATTCTGTCATAGCCTTCGTTATAGTTTTCATAGTAGCCTTTGTAGTCTTCTTCTACATAGCTGTCAAACGCTTCAATGACATCCTCTTCGTGAGCTGCCAATACTTCTTTTGCAGCATCTTCAGGCAGGTTTCCTTCCGTTGCAGTACTAAGGAACGCAGAGAACTCATTAACAAATTCAGTCACTTCCGCTTCAGCTGCTTTTCTCGCTTCTTCGTCACCTGACTGTGCTGCCTCTACAAAAGCATCGGAATACTCAAGATGGCCTGCAAAAATTTCCTGGAATTTTTGCGCTCCTTCTTCGCCGTAGACAGAAGCAATAGCCGGGGTCATATCCAATGCATTTTGATTTAACGCGTCATATGCCTGTTTTTCATCCGGAGCATCGTTATAATCCTTAACCATGGCATCCACCGCTAATACAAAGTGTTCAGATAACAGCTGATCTAAGGTAGTACGCAGATCCGATGCCGGTGTGACGACTGTTGGTGTTTCCTCTGCCTGTGCAGCCGCTGGTATGATCAATGATAACCCCAATACTGGTGCTGCAACTTTTTTAAGTAGATTCTTTTTTTCATGATATAACTCTCCTCTTCTCTATATTTTTTGTGTTCTGATAAGCTAACGAACCCTCTTCCGATTTGGATCACTTCTTTTTCAAAAAATCGAGAATTTTTTTAAAAATGATAATAACCCTCCCCGTCTCGAATTCTATTTCACAAAGCTAACGTAACAAGTATTGGAATGGATCACTTTTTTCATTTTTTATTTTCCATATGCTATCTAAGAGACTGCTCGAGTGGATCACTCGTTAATAATCTATGGAATTTATTCCTAAGGTACTGGGCATGGATTGCATATAATTTATCCATTGAGGTAGATTTATTCCTTACTAAAAAAGATGACCCCTGCTCACAACAGGAATCACCTTCTTTAATAGTTTACTTTTAAAAATATTCTCAACCCAAACATCAATCACAATTCTGAAGCTAAGACTACATTTCCTTGAGGGAGCTGGCTGTCGGCATCCGGCTCATGTGATACAGCGACCATATCCCACTCGGTGTTTTCAAAATTTTCATTGAAATTGAATACGACCGATCCTCTTCCGTCTTCTATGGTAAACGTACCGGCACGTTCAGGCTTCTCATCTTTTATCAGCCATACCTGGTACACTTCGTCATCCCTCAAACTTCTCAAATCAGAAGCCTGGACGACCAGCTTTGTTTCGTTTCCTTGCTTGACAATGCTTGCCGTTCCTTTTGCATTGCCTTCTACTGCAGCCATTTCTGCGTATTTTACCACTCTGTCAATCGATTCCTGTACTTCTGCTGTGTCTTGCTGCTCACCAAGCTGGGTGAAGAAGTAGGCATTTCCTAACAGGGAAACCGCCAAGAGAGCGGCTACAGAAGGGAACATCCATTTGTTTCGTTTTGGTGCCGACTGTTGGAAAGCTGCTTCCGGTTGAGCCTCATCCTTAAGAATAGCATCGAACACTCTGTCCTCTAAGCCGGGTGGAGGGGCAATTGGTTCGGATGCATAAGGAAGATATTCCTCGAGTTGCTGCAACTGTTCGAGATCCAGCTTGCACTCACTGCATTCTGCTAAATGCTTTTCGAATCGGTTTCTCGCTATATCTGATAGGTGTCCATTGTAATAATCAAGTAATTGATCGCAAATTTGTTCCGTCACTCAAAATGCCCTCCTTTCCCTTGCAGACATTGATGCAGATGCTTTAAAGCCAGCCTAATTCTCCCTTTCACAGTACCAAGCGGGGTATCTGTGGACCTGGAGATGGCCTGCTGTGTCTTTCCTTTATAATAAACCAGATCGACGATTTGCTGCTGGTCTTTTTTAAGGAGCTTTATGCACTCGCGAACCGCACTTCCTTTTTCTTTCCATTCCATTATATCTTCCGGTGTTTCGTGGGTGATCCTTAAAGAGTCTTTTTCAATATATTCTACTGACTCATGCCTGTTTCGTTTGCGGATCGCATCGAGGCTTGCATTCCTGGTCATCGTCAACAGCCAGGATGAAAATTTGCCCTTGCTGCGATCATAAGGAGCATGCTTCTTCCAAAGCTTCAGGAAAACCTCCTGAATCACTTCCTCTGCCACTTCATGATCTCCTGTCATTTTGTATGAAAATGAATAAATCAATTTTTCGTATTTTTGATAAAGTTTTCGCAATGCTGAGGAATCTTTATTCTGCAAAACTTTTTGATATAAATCAATATCCTTAAGTTCTTCTGACATAAAACGCTCCCTCTGTTTATCTGACTTGGTTGCTTTAAGGATACCTAACTAAGGCCTTCAACTCAATTTATTAGTAGGCTAACGAAATAAAAGCATTATTGGATCATAAAAAAGTTTAAAAAATTTTCTGGATGGGTAAATACTTTGTTTTTTCGCAAACATAAAGCCTCTCTGTCACCTAGAGAGGCTTTTTCATCCTGCTAATTGAAGAATCCATGCAATATGCCAAGCAGGGTAAAGATCACAAGATGATCCCCAGCTGCTATGGAGAAGGATTTCCACGACAGTAAACCAAAAAGAGTGTTTTTCAGATAGAGCAGCGTAACCAGCATACCGATGCCAAGCCCCACAACAGCTCCCCCTGCTGCACCATCAAATCCGAAAGCCTGGACAGCCAGACCTGTAAGAAAAGAACTGACAAAGGCAAGGATCACTGATGCGATATATTTCCCCGGCCCTTCACTCTGCGTACTGCCGGCCGATTTCTTTCCTACAGTAATTGAATAATAAACAGCGCCATAAATTATATAAAGGACGCCTCCTGCCAGAATACCTGTAATAGTTAATCCATCATAGAACAACTTCTATTCCCCCATATTTTCACTTTGGTTCAATGGCCAGTCCGATTGCCCTGATCCTGCAGGAGAAATCCAACCCTTCCCCTACTGCCACATCTACAAATTCGATAGGATTGCTTAAGTACTTGTACCCCGACCTCGGAAGCCAATAACTATATAGTTCCGAATAGCATTCAATTAATTTTCCCCGGTCATTATAGGAAACAGGTTCCTCAAACTCGTACAGTACATGATCTCCGCCACGGAATAACACCGGCTCTTCTCCGTAACTTTCAATTTCAGTAACAGAAACTGCTGCCCTGCAGTCATACCGGCTCTTATCCGGAGGCGTGATATAAGGATTGCTCCTTGGCACACCAATCATGGCAGTACCCTCTTTCATCAGCCCCCTTGCTTTGGACCAGGTATAGAGATCCTCCCAGACAGAAGGTATCCCGCTGACATAAGAACCAATATGGTATCGGTTGATGGTGTGGTAATCAGGGATGTGAACAACTTTCACTTTATTCAGGTCAAGCCATTTAAAATCAGTATAGCCATTCTTTTCATCTGGCGCTTTCGTATTATTGCGAAAAAGTTTAGAATTCTTGCTATCAAGATATTCCCGTGGAAAACGTTCCAGGTATCCACCTTCTCTCCACGCTTTAGGACTGAGGCCAAAGTTTTCACTGAAAGAGTAGGTAAAGTAAGACAAAGAAGAAAACCCGCAGATATAAGCTATTTCTGTAACAGGCATGCGGGATTCATAGATAAGCATATGAGCGGCATTTTCAAGGCGCAGCCTCTTTACATAACCCGCCGGTGTCTCCCCCATGGTCTTCTTGAACAATCTTTGAAAATGATATGGTGAATAATCTGACACTGCAGCAAGTTTTTCTAAGGGAAGTTCGTCACTTAAATGCACTTCTATATATTCTAAAACTTTGATAATGTGTTTTTCAGATAGATTATTATTCATTATGTATCACCCCGGCGTCTTGTATCGTATAGGTTCATTATATAGTAGTTTACGGATAAGGAAGGACTCAATTCATAGATTGTTGTTAATTGAGGAAAGGATGAAAGTAATACTATTAACTCATGAAGCTAAGAAGATAGTGGCATGATTAGCCAGAAAACGTACCATTAACTTATGGAGCCCAGAAGATAATGGCATGATTAGCCAGGAAACGTACCATTAACTTATGGAGCTAAGAAGATGATGGCATGATTAGCCAGGAAACGTACCAATAACTTATGGAGCTGAGAAGATAATGGCATGATTAGCCAGGAATCGTACCATTAACTCCAGAAGCTAAGAAGATAATGGCATGATTAGCCAGGAATCGTACCATTAACTTATGGAGACCAGAAGATGATGGCATGATTAGCCAGAAAACGTACCATTAACTTAGGGAGACCAGAAGATGATGGCTTGATTAGCCAGGAAACGTACCATTAACTTATGGAGACCAGAAGATAATGGCATGATTAGTCAGAAAACGTACCATTAACTCCTGAAACTAAGAAGATGATGGCTTTAGCCAGAAAACATACCATTAACTCCTGAAGTTAAGAAGATGATGGCATGATTAGCCAGGAAACGTACCATTAACTCCTGAGACTAAGAAGATGATGGCATGATTAGCCAGAAAACGTACCATTAACTTATGGAGCCCAGAAGATAATGGCATGATTAGTCAGAGTACGTACCATTAACTTATGGAGACCAGAAGATGATGGCATGATTAGCCAGGAAATGCACCATTAACTTATGGAGCCTAGGAGATGATGGCATGATTAGCCAGGAAACATACCATTAACTTATG
>NZ_NIJF01000046.1 GCF_003316765.1 Bacillus sp. P14.5
ATTATCTTTGGATTTCCTCTGCTTAATGGTACGATTCTCCGCTTATCTTACCTCTATCTTTGGGTTTCGTTTAGTTAATGGTACGTTTCTCAGCTTATCTTACCATTATCTTTGAAGTTCCTCTGGTTGATGGTACGTTTCCCCGCTAATCTTGCCATTATCTTTGGGTTTCCTTTGGTTGATGGTACGTTTCTCGGTTAATCGTACCATTATCTTCGGGTTTCCCTTAGTTAATGGTATGTTTCTTGGCTAATCGTACCATTATCTTCGCATTCCCTCTGGTTAATGGTACGTTTCTCAGTTTATCTTACCATTATCTTCGGATTTCCTTTGGTTGATGGTACGTTTCTCGGCTAATCGTACCATTATCTTTGAGGTTCATTTGGTTGATGGTACGTTTCTCGGCTAATCGTACCATTATCTTCGGGTTTCTCTTAGTTAGTGGTATGTTTCTTGGCTAATCGTACCATTATCTTCGCATTCCCTCTGGTTGATGGTACGATTCCCCGCTAATCTTACCATTATCTTTTGTTTTCACTTAGTTAATGGTACGTTTCTCTCCATCCTCCAACAAAATCTTTTAGAATGTTTGATTTCAAGTTTGCCTACTGGTACAAAAAAACCACCAAGCCTAAGCTCAGTGGCCGATCATCCTGCCGAAGCAGAATATAGAGGAGAATTACAAGATGAATCAATGAAGAGATTGGTGAAGATCTCTTCTTGATTATCTATAAGTATGCCTGTCCCTCTCTTTTTATTCATGGAAAAGCAAATTTTTTTCAAACAAGCAGCTGGTTGGCTGGTTTGGCATAGACGCTGACTTTGTCTTCGTAGTTGCAGTACTCCCGGAAATGATCCATATCAAATGGGAAGAAAAGATTGAAGCTCTTTAGGATTGATAGATTATGGTCATACATTTCCTCGTAATCGGATTTAGTCGTATCGGTCTCGATTAAGGAGATGAGTGTCTGCAGACTTGAGATCACCTGGAAAGCTTCTTTTAATGTACCGTTATACCTCGTGTAATCCGTATCCGTATGTAATACTTCAAGT
>NZ_NIJF01000066.1 GCF_003316765.1 Bacillus sp. P14.5
GCGAGCCGCTGATCATATCGAGATCCAATTCCTCGCGTAAAGATGGGTGGGCGAATAGCTTCTCTTCCATACGATTGTAGGAATTCCACTGATCTAACTGGCCAGCGATAAAAACTTTGATTAAGGACTCTGTTTTAAGCTTCTTTCTGTAGTCGAGCAGCGGACATCTAAGGTGCTCGGTTGGCAATAACTTTAAACATTGACAAATTAACGTCTCATGACCTATACTTTTACTCATTGTGATGAGCTCCTTTTGTAGAAGATTTGGGAACAAGTATGGTCCTGCATCTTCTACATTAGGGCTTTTTTTGCGTTTAGGGAAGCATTTTTATTTTTTATCCACAGACTTCCATATTTTGTAACACGTGCAAGGCTAGTGAGGGAATGTCCCCTTCACTGCTTTAGTGTGTTATAGTAAAATCTCTAGATGTTCACATAGTTATACACAGTTTTTAAGGGGTTATACACATTTTGTGGATAAGAATTGTATAATAGTGTCGATTCTTATATAATTGCACAAGTAGAATTCGTATAAGATAGGTAAAATTCTAGGAGAAATAAGCTTTTTCCTGATTAATATGCCTGAAAAGATAAAGGTGGATCATGATGAAGATGAATTACTGGATTGTGGAGAACAATGTGGATAGTGATAAAAGTTGTCCACAAATTGTGGAAGCATCTCAATTTTTAAAGAAAAACGAGGTCATTGCCTTTCCGACTGAAACCGTTTATGGTTTGGGTGCGAATGCGAAATCCGATGAAGCAGTGGATAAAATTTTCACAGCCAAAGGCAGACCGAGCGATAATCCCCTGATTGTCCACATTTCCAACAAGGAACAATTAACGGAGCTGGTTGAAGAGATTCCTCCAGCTGCTGAGATTTACATGAAAAATTTTTGGCCGGGTTCTTTAACGATCATTTTTAAGAAAAAAGAGGGAGTCCTTTCGGAAAGGGTGACAGCGGGACTCGCTACAGTTGCCGTCAGAATGCCTGATCATCCTGTTGCTCTTGCTCTGATTGAAGCAGCAAACCTCCCGATTGCCGCACCGAGCGCGAATGTATCCGGCAGGCCAAGTCCGACAACTGCACAACACGTCATTAAAGATCTGGCCGGCAAAATCA
The DNA here is from genome assembly GCF_003316765.1 of Bacillus sp. P14.5. GTDB lineage: Bacteria > Bacillota > Bacilli > Bacillales > Bacillaceae_B > Rossellomorea. Next base: position 1,124 of record NZ_NIJF01000066.1, read on the forward strand.
GCGGCGTCATTAATGGAGGAGAAACCGGAGTCGGAGTGGAATCGACCGTGGTAGACTGCACATCCGAGGTGCCAGTGATTTTAAGGCCGGGCGGAGTCACAAAAGAACAGCTGGAAGAAGCCGCGGGACCTGTCTCTGTGGATCCCTCTTTAAAGAAAGGGGAGGGTGCTCCTAAATCTCCCGGGATGAAATACACCCATTACGCACCGGATGCGCCTATGGTAATGCTGGAAGGTTCAGTGGACTGGATTCAATCCCTTATTGATGAAAAAGAAATGAAGGGTTGAAGGTCGGGATGCTGACTACTGAGGAAAATAAAGCTTCATTTAGTGCCGAACAGATCCTTGTATGCGGAAGCCGTTCCAATTTGAACACTGTCGCTCATTCGCTGTACGATGTATTGCGTTCATTTAATGAAAGTGATGTCGATATCATTTTTTCAGAGACATTCCCTCAGGAGGGTGTCGGAATGGCGATCATGAACAGGCTTCAGAAAGCGGCGGGGTATCAATTGTTGAAGGAAGAGTAGTGGTGCGTTCCTCGTTGGGGAAGTAAATAATGAAAAAAAGGTGACTCTTATTTTAAGTGAGGGGTCACCTTTTTATGTTGAGCAGGATGCTGGTGAACGATGTGGGTGGGGTGCCACTAAGAAACAAGGCAGTATTCGCTGGAGCATATGCTTTTTTACTTTTAAGAAATAAATTCCTTTGGACGTGCATAGAGTGTGATGTAGGCACGTCCAAAGGGGGATATGAAATGACGGCGGTTCTGGCTGAATTGTTTACATTGATGTTAATGGCATTTGCACTCGGGATGGATGCCTTTTCGATAGGTATAGGGATGGGGATGGTACAGCTTCGTTTAAGACAGGTTTTTTACATAGGACTGACGGTGGGGCTTTTTCACGTATGGATGCCGCTGCTGGGGATGATGACGGGGAAATTCCTTTCTGAAAAATTTGGCGCGTTTGCCGCCTATGCGGGCGGGGTGCTGCTGATAGTTCTGGGGATTCAGATGGTATTGGCGAGCTTCAAAGATGACGAAGGATCCGTGATGACACCGGTAGGCTTTGGTTTATTGCTGTTCGCGCTGAGTGTGAGTCTGGACAGTTTTTCTGTCGGTTTGACTTTGGGAATATTCGGGGCAAGAACCGCAGCCGCGCTGATTTGTTTTGGAGCAGCTGCCACATTTCTGACATGGGCAGGACTGCTGGTCGGCCGCCGGGTCCAGGGATGGCTTGGTTCATACAGCGAGGCACTCGGAGGCTGCATCCTTTTCGCCTTCGGAATCAAACTGCTGCTGCCGTTTTAGTATAAGCTTTAATCCATTAACGCGCTGAGAGGGACAGTCACTCTCAGCGCGTTAATGCGTTAATACACGAAGAGGGACTGGCCCTTTCAGTGCATTATTGTGCTGAAGGGGTGTTTTGTTTTTAAATATATTTTTATTTCGTGTGCTATAGAGTTGTTGGACAATGGCTTATAATAGGAGTAAGGAGATGGTTAGATGAATATTTTATTTGTTTGTACGGGAAATACATGCCGAAGTCCAATGGCCGAAGCGCTGTTACGACATAAAGGAAAGAATGAGTTCCACGTCAAATCTGTCGGGGTTTTTGCTTCAGATGGACAAAAAGCTTCCTTTCAGACTCAAGAAGTTTTAAAAGAGAACGATATAATACATGAACACCAATCCAGTTCATTGAAACCTGAAGACATTCAGTGGGCAGACTATATTTTTACGATGACTGAAGGCCATAAGCAAAGTATCGCCGCGATACATCCACAGGCGGCTGATAAAATGTTCACGCTGAAAGAGTTCGTCACCGAAGATGCATTGAATCGCGATGTTTCGGATCCTTACGGCGGAAGCTTGGAGGTTTACAGGGGTACTTATATCGAACTGGTTGGATTGATTGACAGGCTGATAGAGAAACTAAAGAAATCTTGAGGAGTACGGAAGGGGAACTTGGTGTGAAAACGGGAGAGAAGAAAAGCTACAAATTTGGGTTGAGGAAGAAATTGGTCTTATTCATTACGCTGCTGGCGGTCATTACTTACTCCACCAGCGCACTTTTTATTTATTATATCCGCCCCACTTTTGCAGCTGATATGAACGAAGCGGTATTTACGACGGCGACACTGGCAATGGGGATTTTCTGGTCGGGTGTCCTGGCGTTTTTCGTGGCGGGCTTTATCACTAAGCCGCTTCAGAACTTGGAAAAAGCCGCTATTGAGGCATCACGCGGGAATATCCATGATGACGTGAAACTGCCGAAATCGGATGACGAAATCCGCTCTCTTGGCACAGCTTTTAACGACATGCTGGCCAACCTGAGAGAAATGGTTCTAAACATTGATGAAAACTTCAATAAAACGAATAATACAGTAGTCAATATCTCAAGTGCGTCTTCGATGGCTTCCACAAAGGCTGAAGGAATCGCTGTAACCATCAGTGAGATCTCGGCAGGTGCTGAGAGTTCCGCTGTATCGATCCAGTCTACAGCTGAATCGGTGGATGACGTGATTAGGATTGCCCAGGAAGTCCAAAACCGTTCAAAATCCTCTGAAACGATTTCAACTGAAATGCTGAAAGATCTGCAGGAAAGCAAAAAGGTGATCAACTCCCTTGTCGAAGGAATTGCCGCTTTGGCAAAGGGAAATGAAGATTCACTTGAGGCTGTACGCCGGTTAGAGGATAACGCTAAAAAAGTAGAGCAGATCATCCAGCTTGTCGGGGATATTGCGGCCCAGACGAATCTTCTTGCGCTCAATGCTTCCATTGAAGCGGCGAGAGCGGGCGAGCACGGCAAAGGCTTTGCGGTGGTAGCGGAGGAAGTGCGGAAACTTGCGGATGAAAGCGGGAAGGCTGTACAAGGAATTTCAGACCTGATCAAAAACATTCAGTCGGAAGTCAGCGATGTTGTCGGAAGAATCACGACCCAGGTAGAAAATGCCAACAATGAAGTGAACAAAGGCAATCAAACAAATGTGGTGATAGAGGAAATGACTGTTACCATCAATGATATGGCTGAATCGGTTCAGCAAATTTCCGGTCTAGTGGATGAACAGATGGACTATATCGAATTAACCTCAAGGCAGTCCCAGGAAGTAGCGGCCATTGCGGAGGAAACATCGGCAGGGGCGGTTGAAGTAGCAGCGGCCACCAAAGACCAGGCGTCTGTTATGGACAATGTCGAGCAGCTTGCCCTTGACCTGCAAAAACAGGCGGAGAGCCTGAAAAACACCATTACCCGTTTTCGGCTATAAGCTAGATAAAGACCCGTCAGCTCTTGGTTGACGGGTCTATTTAAAATCCGGGTGGTGACTGTCACCACCCGGATTTTGTCTTTATTTGTCGAATGCTTTTGAGTAGCGATATTCTTCAATAATTTCAGTTCAAAACCAATTATTCTTTATAATTTTCCATGGGTATGTAAAAATTAAACTATAACTCATTATGGCAGGAGGAATATGGCATGAAAGTCGCAATTGCATCAGATCATGGCGGTATGAATATTCGGGAAGAGATCAAGGATTTACTGAATGAATTAGGAATTGAGTTTGATGATTTTGGCTGTGAATGTGATACTTCCGTTGACTATCCGGATTACGCTCAGCCTGTTGCCGAAAAGGTGGCAAATGGCGACTACGATCGCGGGATCCTGATCTGCGGAACGGGCATTGGAATGAGTATTTCCGCTAATAAAGTAAAAGGGATACGCTGTGCATTGGTCCACGATTTATTCAGCGCCAAAGCTACCCGCGAGCATAATAACAGCAATGTCCTTGCCATGGGTGAAAGAGTCATCGGACCGGGTCTTGCCCGGGAAATCGCAAAGGTATGGCTTGAAACTGAATATGAAGGCGGACGCCATGAACGCCGTATTGGAAAAATAGCGGAGTATGAGGAAAGAGTCAGATAAGATACGACAGCTCTGAAAGTGGAGAGAAGGAGGCAGTAAAGATGGATGTCGAAGTTCTCAAAAACCAACTGAATTCAATTTTGAAGGAGTTTAAGGAGCAGTCTCCCTTGAAAGAAGGCAGTCTGCTTGTCATCGGCTGCTCGACGTCAGAAGTGATCGGACAGAGAATCGGGACAGCGGGAACCTTCGAAGCGGCTGAGGTCATTTTTAACGAGATAAAAGCTTTCGCAAGTGACCAGGGAGCAGGGATAGCTTTTCAATGCTGTGAGCACCTCAATCGTGCACTGGTCATGGAGCGGGAATGGGCTGACAAAAGAGGCTATGAAGAAGTATCAGTGATCCCGGCCCGCGCAGCAGGTGGCGCCATGGCGACTTATGCTTATGAAAAATTTGAAGATCCCGTGGTTGTCGAATTTATTAAAGCCGAGGCTGGAATCGATATTGGCCAGACGTTCATAGGTATGCATATGAAGCATGTGGCCGTTCCGATACGCGTCTCACAGAAAACGCTGGGTGAAGCGCATGTCTCACTCGCAAAAACGAGGCCTAAGCTTATCGGCGGCACCCGGGCTGTCTACGAACCCACACCAGAAAACAAATCCTGCTAAAAGAGCAGCATCCAAATGGCGGACATTCGTTCCGCCATTTTTTAATGGAGAAAGGCGCTGGTGGACTTTAATGCGTTAACGCGCGACCAGGGACACTCCCTCTTCGTGCTTTAAAGCGGTGAAGTAAAACTTCTTTCATTTCTTTTGTAACATTTTGATCACTCAAACGTTGTCTAAGTAGAGAATAAAGGGGGGGAGCTGGTGCATGATGAACAGAAGCTTAGTCTTGAAACCTTATATCGGGCCTATGCAGAGCAGTTGTTTTACTATCTGGTAAAGCTGTCCGGCAGCAAGGAAATGGCAGAGGATCTCGTCCAGGAAACATTCATTCGTGCTACTGTTTCCCTGGAATTTTCAAAAACGGATAATGCTAAAGCCTGGCTTTTCAGGGTGGCGAGGAACGTATATCTGGATGAATGGCGTAAACGTAAGAGAAGAGAGAGGATCCCGTTTCTGTCAAGGTTGATGAAAGAAAAAGAGATGATCAGTCCATATGGGATTCCTGAAGAAGAAGTTGTCAGGCAGGCTGGAATCCACGAAGTAAAGGAACTGCTCATGCATTTGCCGGAGAAGTACAGGACGATCCTTTATCTAAGGGAATACGAGGAATTTACATATAAAGAGCTGCAATCCTCTTTAGAATTATCAGAGGCACAGGTGAAAACGGAGCTTTTCAGAGCAAGGAAAAAGTTAAAGGAAATTTATGAAAAAGCAGAAAGGAGTGAGGGCCAATGACGGATTGGGATAATAAGCTGGAAAACAAAATCATGAGGAAGTATCGTTTTAAATTTACAGCCCGCATCGTTCAGGTTATCATAGCAGTCTTTTTGCTCTATTCTTTTTATATCATGGGCGTAAATATAGTCGCGGATTCTCTGAAATGGAATCATAAACATCTCTACAACATCAATCTCATGCTTGATTGGAAGTTTCCTAATGTTAAATCTACGATGTCACATCCCATCAGTGAAACCAATGGACTCTGGACACAAAGAATGGAGGTCCCGCTGTTCGAGCAAATTGGGAAAGAAGACTTTTCAGCAGGGACCATTCACATGAAAAAGGGAATTCTCCCATGGAGTTCTCAACTTCGGTACGAGTGGAATAATGACCAGCCCGCTGAACATTTTAGATTTTATCTGCCGGAGAATCCTAAGACGGGCGAAAAATATGCACCCAACACTTCTGACTCTGCATGGTCCACTTTAGAAAAGGTCCACGAGGGGACTGTTTCAGAGCTTGCTTTCTCGACAACCGAATTCAAGGATGCTGACGATCTTCAAAAAACCTTGGAAAAGTATGATTTGCAAGTACTCTGGATGCCGCTGTATACAGGGGAAATGAAAGAGTTCAATGCCGGCTTTAGTTCCGGCGGCAACGATATGCAGCTGATGGGAGTGTACGGGTTATCGAGCGGCCGTACTCATGATAAAGACTATATGTCTCAGTCACAAATGCTGATGGACTCGAGGCATCTGGGTGAATTGCAGCAAGCGATGCTGGACAGCATGGATACTTTATTGAAAGAAGAGGATGAAGGATATTATGAGGACTTCCTTGGCCTCGACCACCTGCAAAAAAGATATGATTATCTGAAAAAAGAAGGATTCAGCGTCTATGGAGCCGTTGTGACAGGTCCTGTTAAAGAGCTGCTGAAACTTAAAGAAATTGAAGGGATTCACGGAGTCCAGGTCGGCGGCACGGAATACTGGAACTGGGATCTCTACTAGAATACTTCAACACGCTAAACTGCTGAAAGTGACTGTCCCTCTTCGTGCTTTAAAGCGGTAAAGCGCACCTTCTTTACAAGTTTCTTCTCTGGCAGAATCATGTTAGAATAAAAAGGAATTTGAATTTTTCGAGATTGATAGAAACGGGATGTAAACGTTTCCGTAAATTGAAGGGGGATCCGTATGAGCAAGATTGCAGTGCAAGATCAAGAGCTTTACAAAGCGATTCAAGATGAGCTGCATCGCCAGCAAACCAAAATTGAGCTGATCGCTTCAGAAAACTTCGTAAGTGAAGCTGTCATGGAAGCACAGGGGTCGGTTTTAACCAATAAGTATGCAGAAGGTTATCCCGGACGCCGCTACTATGGCGGGTGTGAATATGTCGATGTTGCCGAAAACCTTGCGCGCGACCGTGCAAAGGAAATCTTCGGCGCAGAGCATGCGAATGTTCAGCCGCATTCAGGGGCGCAGGCCAACATGGCGGTCTATTTCACTGTATTGGAGCAGGGAGACACAGTCTTGGGGATGAACTTGTCCCATGGCGGACACTTGACTCACGGAAGCCACGTGAACTTCAGCGGAATCCAATATAATTTCGTAGAGTACGGGGTAGATAAGGACAAGCATGTGATCGATTATGATGACGTCCGCCAAAAGGCGATCGAACATAAGCCGAAGATGATCGTTGCGGGTGCATCTGCATACCCTAGGGAAATCGACTTCAGCAAGTTCCGTGAAATCGCGGATGAAGTCGGTGCGTATCTCATGGTGGACATGGCCCACATCGCAGGGCTTGTAGCAGCAGGGCTTCATCCAAACCCGGTCCCGCATGCTGACTTTGTAACAACAACGACTCATAAAACCCTTCGCGGACCTCGCGGCGGCATGATTCTTTGCCGGGAAGAGTTTGCGAAGAAGATTGATAAATCCATCTTCCCTGGAATCCAGGGCGGCCCGCTGATGCATGTCATCGCAGCGAAAGCAGTGGCATTCGGTGAAGCTCTTCAAGATGATTTTAAAACATATGCACAGAACATCATCGACAATGCGAAACGCTTAGGAGAAGGTCTTGTAAAAGAAGGCATGGAACTAGTATCAGGCGGGACGGATAACCACTTGCTTCTATTAGACCTGCGTTCATTAGGCCTGACAGGGAAAGTGGCTGAAAAAGTTCTTGATGATATCGGAATTACGACCAACAAAAACACGATTCCGTTCGATCCGGAGAGTCCTTTTGTCACAAGCGGAATCCGTATCGGAACGGCAGCCGTCACTTCCCGCGGATTTGGCGTGGAAGAGATGGACGAAATTGCTTCCATCATCGCCTTCACACTTAAGAATCATGAAAATGAAGAGAAGCTGGAAGAAGCACAAAATCGTGTGGAATCACTGACTGCAAAATTTCCTCTATATGAAAATAAATAAAATGTAAGTCGAGGCCGCCAGCTTAGTTGGCGGTTTTTTTGGTATTTTTAATTCTGTTTAGCAGTTTTCTTGCTTGTATTGGCTGAACACGGGATAAGCGATATTTGTCTATTTTGCAACATCCTAAACCGCTTTATAATAAAGATGTCATTTTATATTATCTTTAAAGTTGAGGATATTTATCTGTAAGTTAATTTCTGCAGCTGCTAATGAAAAATTGACTTCTATACATCTAGTAACAGGGTACAATACTAAAGGAATATTGCGATTTAACCATATTTGACCCACCTTTTTATTGTGCTAGGCTGATTGGAGCGGAAGGTGTGCGATCTCCTGCGGGACTAGCGGGACAGGTGAGACCAAGGTTACGTACCCACTGGAACGTAACCCCGCAGGCGAAGCCGAGGAGGCTCACCGCCCGCCCCGCGGAGTCGTGCACTTGGAGCGGAAATCTAACTCCTTTTGGCAACAATCTTTGAGAAGGCATCTTTCCACAAACGTTGCCACTCACTATACTTTTATGTAAAATAGGACGGAGTATAAATATGAAAAGCAACGTTATTTTTACATAAAAGGAGAGATTTCAGTGGGAAAAGTATATGTATTCGACCATCCATTAATCCAGCATAAGCTGACGTTCATTAGACAGAAAGAAACGGGAACGAAAGAATTCCGTGAGCTTGTAGACGAGGTAGCTTCTTTGATGGCCTTTGAAATCACTCGTGATATGCCTTTAGAGGAAATCGAAATTGAAACACCCGTAAGCAAAGCAACAACCAAAACGCTTGCTGGTAAGAAGTTGGGAATCGTCCCAATTTTGCGTGCCGGACTAGGGATGGTGGAAGGAATCCTGAAATTGATCCCTGCTGCTAAAGTGGGGCATGTCGGTTTGTACCGCGACCCTGAGACACTTCAGCCTGTGGAATACTATGTGAAACTTCCAAGTGATGTTGAAGAGCGCGATTTCATCGTCGTTGATCCGATGCTTGCTACCGGCGGATCGGCTGTTGAAGCCATCAACTCCCTGAAAAAGCGCGGCGCCAAGAATATCAAATTCATGTGCTTAGTGGCGTGTCCTGAAGGGGTAGACGCCATTAAGAGTGCCCACCCGGATGTGGACATTTACATCGCTGCCCTTGACGAGAAACTCAACGAAAAAGGCTACATCGTTCCGGGACTTGGCGACGCAGGCGACCGTTTGTATGGTACAAAATAATAAGAAGCAGGTGAAACAATGAAAAAGCCTATAAAAGTAATGACGATTTTTGGTACCAGGCCAGAGGCGATTAAAATGGCTCCATTGGTATTGGAATTGAAAAAGTATCCAGCTCATTTTGAGACGGTTGTAGCTGTTACAGCGCAGCACCGTGAAATGCTGGATCAAGTGCTGGCAATCTTCGATGTTAAACCGGACCATGACCTTAACATTATGAAAGACAGACAAACTTTGATTGACGTTACGACGCGAGGCCTTGAAGGTCTGGATAAGGTCATGAAGGAAGTCAAACCGGATATCGTGCTGGTACATGGTGATACGACGACGACCTTTATCGCAAGCCTGGCTGCTTTTTACAACCAGATTGCTGTCGGCCATGTTGAAGCGGGTCTTCGTACTTGGAATAAATATTCTCCATTTCCGGAAGAGATGAACCGTCAGCTGACCGGTATCATGGCAGACCTTCATTTTTCACCAACGGAAAAGTCTGCTCACAATCTGTTGAATGAAAACAAAAAGGAAGACAACATCTTCATTACAGGGAATACGGCGATCGATGCGCTTAAAACGACTGTTAAAGATGAATATTCCCACGAAGTCCTGGCTAAAGTCGGAGCTGACAGGCTTGTCCTTTTGACGGCGCACCGCCGTGAAAATCTTGGCGAGCCGATGAGAAATATGTTCCGCGCCATCAAAAGGCTGGTAGAAGAACATGATGATATCCAGGTGGTCTACCCGGTACACCTTAATCCTGCCGTGCGCGAAGTGGCAGATGAAGTGCTTGGCAGAGATCCGCGGATTCATTTGATCGAACCGCTTGATGTAATTGATTTCCATAACTTCGCTTCCCGTGCTTACCTGATCCTGACTGATTCAGGCGGTGTTCAGGAAGAGGCTCCTTCACTAGGAGTGCCGGTTCTTGTCCTCCGTGATACTACTGAAAGACCTGAGGGTATTGAAGCAGGTACGCTTAAGCTGGCAGGTACAGAAGAAGAAAATATCTACAATCTAGCTAAAGAACTAATCACGGACCAGGCAGCCTATGAGAAAATGTCCAAAGCCGCCAATCCTTATGGTGACGGCTATGCTTCCTTAAGAATTACTGAAGCCATCCGCTACTATTTCAAGGACCTTGAAGAAAGACCAAAATCGTTCAAACCACAATAACCATTGAAGCCCGCCCCTAGTTAAAATGAGGCGGGCTTTATTACTTTAAAGCGAAAAAAGAACAGTCCCTCTTAGTGCTTTAAAGCACGAAAGTACACGCGCTCGAAAAAGCACTCTACTCCCCATGCATACTCACTCCTCCTTCGACAGAAGCTAACCAAAAAAGGAGGGACAACAAGCTTATGCGAAAATTCATAGCACTCATACTCATATCGTTACTATTCCTCCAGCTGACAACACAGCCGGCAGCTGCAAACAGCTTTAAAATGCCGCCTCTCAAACAGCAGCCTGACCACGTAGAAACCATCATCATTGAAACTCCGGAGCCAGTCCAATCATCGAAACTGCAAGAGGAGCTTAAACCCTATCCCTCTATAAAGCTCCAGCATATTTTCACAGAGATCCTGACCGGCTACTCCATCAAAGGAAAACATTCGGAAATCTCAGAATTCCTGGCAGAACACCCGCAATCAACACAACTGACGACCACTAAAGCACAAACCTACACAGTCAAAAGAGACAGCACCATTCCGTTTGTCGGGGCGGAAAAAGCGAGAGGCTACTTTGACAGCAAAGGAAACAGATTAACAGGCGAGGGAGTCAAAGTTGGAATTATCGATACCGGCATGGATCTCCATCACAGGGACCTGGCGCGTAACTTCAAAGGCGGGCGGGATGTCGTCGACGGTGACAAAGAGCCGATGGAGACCACAGCCGGAGAGGGATATTCAACCATCCACGGCACCCATGTGGCCGGAATCATCGCAGCAAATGGGACCCTGCAAGGCATGGCGCCCAACGCGGATCTCTTTATCTACCGAGCACTTGGTCCCGGGGGAAGGGGAACGACCGACCAGGTGCTGGCTGCTATAGAAGCAGCTGTCAAAGACAAAGTCGACATCATTAATCTTTCTCTTGGAAGTGAAGTGAACGGACCTGACCTTCCATTAAGCAAGGCGCTGGATAAGGTTGCGGACAAAGGCATCCTCCCCGTAGTGGCCAGTGGGAATTCCGGCCCAGGCGACTGGACCATCGGAACACCGGCGACATCCGCCAAGTCACTCGCTGTAGGAGCCTCGACTCCGCCGGCGGATGTTCCCTACCTCATCTTGAAAGAAGAAAAAATCCGTCTTCTATCCATAGATAATACTGAAAAGTGGCGGGAGACAAGGAATACTGAGTTGTTCGATGGAGGACTGGGTACCCCTGAGGAATTGAAAGGCGGCTTTGGAAAAGTCATTCTTATTAAAAGAGGAACGTACACATTTGAAGAAAAATTAAAAATGCCCAAAAAGCTGGTGCAAAAGGAGTGCTCCTTTATAACAACACAAAAGGACTGTTTGCGGCGATGTTCACTACAGAAAAGGACATTCCGGCTGCGGTCATTTCCCTGGAAGATGGAAAAAAACTTTTGAAAACCAATAGCAGGGCTTCCATCATATTGAAAAATGAACAGGACAGGCTCGCACCCTTCAGTTCAAAAGGCCCTGTAACGGTCAATTGGATGATCAAGCCCGATGTAACGGCGCCCGGAGTGGACATTAACAGTACGATCCCGGATGGATATATGTCCCTGCAGGGCACAAGCATGGCGGCCCCTCACGTCAGCGGAGCGGCAGCCATTCTGAAACAGGCTCACCCAGAGTGGAAGGGTCCCGAACTGAAGGCGGCCTTGATGCTGTCAGCCAAAGAAATAATGGATGAGGAAGGGATCCCTTATAAGGTCTATGAACAGGGAGCGGGGAGAATCAGGGTCGATAAAGCGCTCCAGCTCGATACATTCGTCTTTCCCTCATCCATCTCGATGGGCGGCCTGCAAGATCAAAGGAAGAACTACTTGGAAAAAAAGCTAACCATCAAAAACCAGGGAAAAGAAACTAAAACATATTCCCTGCAGCCGGCTCAGTCAAAAGACAGCCTAAGATGGGAACTGCCGCTGAGCTTTGATTTAAAACCCGGTGAAGAAAAATCAGTGACAGCGCGGGCAATTATCAAGAAGATCCCTGAGAAACATGTCCTGTTGGAAGGAAGCCTCCTGCTCCAAGAAGGAAGCAATCAATATTCTCTACCTTATTTAATTGCAGCAGGGACCCCGGATTATCCGCGGATCATGGGATTCGCTGCCGTTCCGGGTGACGCGCCGGATACACTGAGGTATGAAGCGTATCTGCCTGGGGGCGCAGAAGAATTTGCCCTGGCACTGTTTGATCAGGAAACGCTTCAGCTGCTCGCCATCCTGGACCAAAAACAGCAGGCGGCCGGGATGATTGGCAATCAGGTGAAGCTTCCTTCTTATATAAAAGGGAAATCCTTTTATGCGGTGGCCTTTGCAAAGGTCAGGGGAGACGAGGATTATCAGGAGAACTTAATTGAATGGTACAGGTGAGGAGGAAGCGAAGGATGCTTCCTCTTTACGTTGAAGAATACACCATATGAAAACTCTTAACTCGAGGATAATGACGCTTTCTTTAAAATGAACATGACTCAAAAACTGCCAAACTAGTAATATGCATATAGGGCGGGAGGATATAAGCATTTAAGATAAATTTGATGAATTTGTGAACAAAACTGAAACACGTGGCAAGGTTGTGAACTTTTTCACTGTAACTCATTGACATGAATTCTACCCTATTGTATGCTTACAAAGGATATGAAATGATAGGGTTTTCACAAGATTATCATATTAAAATATCTCTTGCATTTTTTAAAAAATGTAAAAGTTCTACCGCAAATCCCCGGAAATGTAGGGATGCCTATGCGTCATGATGATAGACGCCCGTTCCAAGCCATGGCATTATATTCGGCCATTCTCTCGCAACTTGTGGGATCCATGCTCGTCGGCATCTTCGGTGGAAGATGGCTGGACGGATACCTGGATACCGCACCACTTTTCTTAGTAATCGGACTCTTCCTTGGACTAGCAACAGGAATTTATGCAATGTTCCGTACAGTCCGGACTTACTTTTCAGGAGATTAATGATTTATGACGGAAATTCAACAGATGTACAACAGGCACCGCAAGTATATATTTTATCTGCTGTCCATCTATGTCCTCGGATGGGGATTCACTGACTACCAGAACGTTTTTTTAGGACTTGCATTTGGTACGGCCATAAGTTTGTTTAACCATTGGCTCCTGGTCAGGAAAACGGTGAATTTCGGTGACAAGGTCCTTGCGGGCGAGAAGATCAGGTCTTTAGGGACGACATCCAGGATGGCGAGTGCCATATTTGCAGCAATCATAGCGGTTAGGTTTCCGGAATCATTGCATCTCCCGAGTGTCATTTTTGGATTAATGACATCCTATCTTGTCATTATGATAGATTATTTGATTCAACAGCTCAAACAACATACATAGCTTGGAAGAGAGGTGAAATTCATTGCATCATGAAAATCCTACCGCTGAGTTTTTAGGGTTAACCTTTAACTTAAGTAATATTTTAATGATTACGGTAGCAAGTTTGATCGTTTTCCTTATTGCCTTCGTATCAACAAGGAAACTGGCCATGAATCCGACCGGGTTGCAGAACTTTATGGAATGGATCATGGACTTTGTAAGAAATATCATCAAGAGTAACATGGACTGGAAAACCGGGGCTCCCTTTCATATTCTCGGTATTACATTAATTATGTATGTATTCATTTCAAATATGCTGGGACTGCCGTTTGCAGTGGTCTATGACCACGAGCTTTGGTGGAAATCGCCTACAGCTGACCCAGTCATCACCTTGACCCTTGCAGTCATGGTTGTTGTGCTGTCGCATTACTATGGGATCAGGAACAAAGGGTTCACAGAATATGGCAGAGAGTACGTGAAGCCGTACTGGTTCATGTTCCCGATTAAAATCATCGAGGAATTCGCCAACACGCTGACATTAGGTCTGCGTCTATACGGTAACATTTATGCGGGTGAGATCCTGTTGACACTGCTTGTTGGAAGCTTGGCCGCAATTGGAGTGGGCGGCGTGGTAGCAGCTATCATTCCTACTCTCATCTGGCAAGGTTTCTCAATTTTCATTGGAGCCATTCAGGCCTTTGTATTCGTTATGTTAACGATGGTTTATCTGGCGCACAAAGTCAGCCATGACCATTAATAATATATATGTTCAGCCCAATTGAACAGAAATAATCTTTATTTTCATACATTGAAGGAGGAAATTAATAATGGGTTTATTAGCAGCAGCAATCGCAGTAGGTTTAGCAGCATTCGGAGCATCTATCGGTAACGGAATGATCGTTTCCAAAACAGTTGAAGGTATTGCCCGCCAGCCGGAAGCACGCGGTATGCTTCAAACAACAATGTTCATCGGTGTAGCCCTTGTTGAGGCGATTCCAATCATCGCAGTAGTTATCGCGTTCATCGTAATGGGTGGAGAATAATCTCTAACAGTAAAATGGCGAAGAACTCTCAGAGAACCTTCGCCATTCCTTTATGTCCATAATTCAATCTTCTTGATCGAATAACGATATATGTAGGAGTTTTAAACTTAGTTTATGTCATTGTGAAACTATCGTCTCTTGAAGGGAGTGAAATCTCGTGCAAACAACTTCATTTGTTCTAGGAGCTGCCGAATTTAACGGCGGTGATATCCTTTTCCAGCTGGCCATGTTTATAATCTTGATGGCATTGCTGAAAAAATTTGCCTGGGGCCCATTGATGGGAATCATGAAAGAGCGTGAAAGCCATATTGCCAGCGAGATATCTGCGGCAGAACGCAGCAGGGAAGAAGCCGGAAAATCATTGGAAGAACAGCGTCAATTATTGAAAGAAGCCCGCTTGGAAGCTCAGGCAATGATTGAGAATTCTAAAAAGCACGGTGAAGAAGAGCGTGCTCAGATCATTGCATCAGCGCGCGCAGAGGCTGACCGTATGAAGGATTCAGCGAAGAAAGAAATTGAAATCGAAAAAGATAAAGCGGTTTCCGCTTTGCGTGAACAGGTTTCAACACTATCTGTCCTGATTGCATCCAAAGTCATTGAGAAAGAATTAAGTGCGGCAGATCAGCAAAAATTGATCTCTGACTATATTCAAGAGGCAGGAGAAGAGCGATGAGTAATATTGCAGTAGCAAAACGCTATGCGATAGCTCTTTTCGAGATTGCCAAAGAACATAATCAGTTAGAATCAGTTGAAGTGGAGCTTCGCATAGTCAGAACTGTATTCGAAGAGAACAAGGAATTAGATATCCTTCTTCAATCTCCGCGGATTTCCGCTGAGAAGAAAAAGGACATCGTTAAGGAAGCATTTTCATCGGCTTCACCACATGTAATGAACACACTGATGCTTCTCGTGGACCGCCATCGTGCAAGTCAGGTTACAAGCCTAGTAGATGCTTATATCGAGCTTGCTAATAATGAACGCGGGATTGCTGAAGCGAAAGTGTACTCTGTCCGTCCTCTGGATGAAGCAGAGAAAGCAGCATTGTCTGTGTCTTTCGCGAAAAAAGTCGGAAAAAGTTCATTGCGTATTGAAAACATCACAGACCCAACTCTTCTCGGCGGCATGAAGCTGAGGATCGGCAACCGCATCTTTGACGGAAGCCTTAAAGGGAAGCTGGAGCGCTTAGAGCGTGAATTAATCCGTAATTAAGCCGGGATGTCCTGAGCAGGACCCTGCATTAAACATATAAGGGATTCTCTACATAGAGTTACCCTGAAAAAATCCAATGTAACCATAGAGGGGTGAAATTCATGAGCATTAAAGCTGAAGAAATCAGTGCGCTGATAAAAAAGCAAATTGAAAACTATCAGTCAGAAATGAAAGTAAGCGACGTAGGTACGGTAATCCAGATCGGGGACGGTATCGCACGTGCTCATGGCCTCGACAACGTCATGGCTGGAGAGCTTGTTGAGTTTTCAAACGGTGTCATGGGTATGGCACAGAACCTTGAAGAAAACAACGTAGGTATCATAATCCTGGGACCTTACCGCGATATCAAGGAAGGCGATGAAGTTCGCCGTACAGGCCGTATCATGGAAGTTCCTGTAGGTGAAGAACTTATTGGCCGCGTTGTAAACTCACTTGGACAACCAGTTGATGGTCTTGGCCCAATCAATGCTACAAAAACTCGTCCAATCGAAAGTAAAGCAACTGGAGTAATGGATCGTAAATCTGTTCATGAGCCGCTTCAAACTGGTATCAAAGCGATCGACGCTCTTGTGCCAATCGGACGCGGACAGCGTGAATTGATCATCGGTGACCGCCAAACAGGTAAAACGTCTGTTGCGATCGATACAATCCTTAACCAAAGAGATCAAGACATGGTATGTATCTATGTAGCTATCGGACAAAAAGAGTCCACTGTGCGTAACGCAGTAGAAACTCTTCGTAAGCATGGTGCGCTTGACTACACAATCGTCGTGACTGCATCTGCATCCCAGCCTGCTCCAATGTTATTCCTTGCGCCATACGCGGGTGTAACAATGGGTGAGGAATTCATGTTCAACGGCAAGCACGTGCTGGTTGTATATGATGATCTTTCCAAGCAAGCTGCAGCATATCGTGAACTTTCATTACTATTACGCCGTCCTCCAGGCCGTGAAGCATTCCCTGGTGACGTATTCTACTTGCACAGTCGTCTACTCGAGCGTGCAGCTAAATTAAGTGATGCGAAAGGTGCCGGTTCAATCACTGCACTTCCATTCGTTGAAACGCAAGCAGGCGATATTTCTGCTTACATCCCGACAAACGTTATTTCCATCACGGATGGACAGATCTTCCTTCAGTCTGACCTATTCTTCTCTGGCGTACGTCCAGCGATCAATGCAGGTCTTTCTGTATCACGTGTTGGTGGTTCTGCCCAAATCAAAGCAATGAAAAAGGTATCTGGTACGCTTCGTCTTGACTTGGCGGCATACCGTGAACTGGAAGCATTCGCCCAGTTTGGTTCTGATCTTGATAAAGCGACACAAGCAAAGCTTAACCGCGGTGCTCGTACAGTAGAAGTGCTGAAGCAGGATCTTAACAAACCGATCAAAGTTGAGAAGCAAGTCATGATTCTTTACTCTTTGACTAAAGGGTTCCTTGATGATATCCCTGTTGGAGATGTGCGCCGCTTCGAGGAAGAATTCCTTAGCTGGTTAGATCACAACCATACTGAGTTGTTAGACCATATCAGAACGACAAAAGGTCTTCCTGAAGATGATGCAATGAAAGCTGCCATCAACGAATTCAAGAAAACTTTTGCCAAGTCTGAATAATTCATACCATAATTACAACGGCAGGACGGCGGGGAAACCCGCTTGCCCTGTCGAGTGTTTTTAAGGTAAGGTCCGAACAATAAAAAGGGTGGTGAGAACCAGTGGCATCGTTACGCGACATTAAATCTCGTATAACTTCTACGAAAAAGACAAGTCAAATAACTAAAGCTATGCAAATGGTTTCTGCATCAAAGATGGCCCGTGCTGAAGCGAATGCGAAAGCCTTCGTTCCATATATGGGAAAAATCCAGGAAGTCGTTTCCTCGATTGCTGGAAGCACAGACGCATCCCATCCGATGCTAGTCTCCCGCCCCGTTAAAAAAACCGGCTACTTGGTCATCACTTCTGACCGCGGTTTAGCGGGAGCATATAACAGTAATGTTATACGACTTGTCCATAACAAAATTAAAGAACGCCATTCATCCAATGATGAATTTGCTATTATCGCAATCGGCCGTATCGGAAGGGACTTCTTCCAGAAACGCGGCTTCAATGTTATTGAAGGCATTACTGGAATCCCGGATCAGCCGAGTTTTTCAGATATCAAAGATATCGCCAACAAAGCGGTGGGCATGTTCTCTGATGGTGCTTATGATGAGCTGTATTTATACTACAACCATTATGTCAGTGCCATTCAGCAGGATGTTACGGAAGCGAAAGTTCTGCCATTGACAGATCTTGAAACTTCTTCAATGCAAACATCTTATGAATTTGATCCATCTGCAGAAGCTATCTTAGAAGTACTGCTTCCTCAATATGCTGAGAGCTTGATTTACGGTGCTTTGCTTGATGGTAAAGCCAGTGAGCACGCTGCCCGTATGTCTGCGATGAAGTCTGCAACGGATAACGCGAAGGAATTGATCAACAGCTTATCTCTTTCTTATAACCGTGCCCGCCAGGCAGCCATCACTCAGGAAATCACCGAAATCGTGGGTGGAGCAGCAGCATTAGAATAAAACTTATAGTGGCTGGAGCATATCCTGCCCAGCCTTTTCTTATAATGGTCGTCAAAAGCTAGATAGGAGGGAAAAAGATGAACAAAGGACACGTTCTTCAAGTAATGGGTCCGGTTGTTGACGTAAAGTTCGAAAGCGGTCAACTGCCTGATATCTTTAACGCTCTTGTTGTCAAACAAGAAGCGAAAGCAGATGCTAAAGGCATCGATTTAACACTGGAAGTTGCCCTTCACCTAGGTGATGATACGGTCCGTACAATCGCGATGGATTCCACTGATGGATTGACTCGCGGAATCGAAGTGGCAGACACTGGAGCTCCTATCTCCGTTCCAGTTGGTGATGTCACTCTAGGACGCGTATTCAACGTACTTGGTGAAACAATTGACCTTGATGAAAATATCGACAGCAGTGCACGCCGTGATCCAATTCACAGAGAAGCACCTAAATTCGATCAACTTTCTACAGAGGTAGAAATCCTTGAAACCGGTATTAAAGTAGTAGATCTTCTTGCTCCTTATATTAAAGGTGGTAAGATCGGACTCTTCGGTGGTGCCGGTGTAGGGAAAACCGTTTTAATCCAGGAGCTTATCAATAACATCGCCCAAGAGCACGGCGGTCTTTCCGTATTCGCCGGTGTTGGTGAGCGTACTCGTGAAGGAAATGACCTTTTCCATGAGATGAGCGACTCTGGAGTTATCAAGAAAACAGCGATGGTCTTCGGACAAATGAATGAGCCTCCGGGAGCGCGTATGCGTGTTGCCCTGACTGGCCTGACAATGGCTGAATACTTCCGTGATGAGCAAGGACAGGACGTTCTTCTGTTCGTTGACAACATCTTCCGTTTCACTCAAGCAGGTTCCGAGGTTTCCGCCCTTCTAGGCCGTATGCCTTCAGCGGTTGGTTACCAGCCGACACTTGCAACGGATATGGGTCAATTACAGGAGCGTATCACTTCCACTAACGTTGGTTCTGTTACATCGATCCAAGCAATCTATGTACCAGCCGATGACTATACGGATCCAGCTCCGGCAACAACTTTCGCTCACCTTGATGCAACAACGAACCTTGAGCGTAAGCTTTCCGAAATGGGTATCTACCCTGCGGTGGATCCTCTTGCTTCGACTTCACGTGCGCTTTCTCCTGAAATTGTTGGAGAAGAACATTACAGTGTTGCACGTCAAGTTCAGCAGACGCTTCAGCGTTATAAAGAACTTCAAGATATCATTGCAATTCTTGGTATGGATGAACTTTCAGATGAAGATAAATTAATTGTATCACGCGCACGCCGTGTTCAATTCTTCTTGTCTCAAAACTTCCACGTTGCTGAGCAGTTCACCGGCCAAAAGGGTTCTTATGTAGAAGTCAAAGACACTGTTCAAGACTTCAAACAGATTCTTGAAGGTAAGTATGACCACATTCCAGAAGATGCATTCCGTCTTGTAGGTCCAATGAGCGACGTACTTAAAGCAGCAAAAGAGATGGGTGTAGAAGTATAATCAGGGACCAGGAGGGAATAAAATGAAGACATTAAAGGTCAATATTGTCACTCCCGATGGCCCAGTGTACGAATCTGAAGTGGAAATGGTAAGCACCAAAGCTCAAAGCGGTGAGCTTGGAATCCTTCCAGGACACATTCCAATGGTTGCTCCATTGCAAATCGGTGCCGTCCGTTTGAAAAATGGCAACGACACTGAGCTTGTAGCTGTCAGCGGCGGCTTCTTGGAAGTCCGCCCTGATCAAGTGACAATTCTGGCGCAGTCAGCAGAAAGATCGGAAGCGATTGATGTTGAACGTGCCAAGGAAGCAAAAAATCGTGCAGAAAACCGCTTGAATGCGAGCAAGGAAGAAATCGACTTCCGCCGCGCTGAACTTGCCCTTCGTCGCGCGATGAACCGTATCAACGTGCACGAGCGCAATTTCTAAAATAGCAATAACCCCAAAACGCCTTTCCTGACCGGGAAGGCGTTTTTTTAATGCTTTAAACCACTAAAAGGAACAGTCCCTCTTCATGCACTATAGCGTTAAAGGGCTAAAAGGGACTGTCCCTGCTGGCGCTTCGAATCGGTTAAGCGCTAAGAAGGGCTGTCCCCTAAATTACTTTACAGTATTAAAGAACGCTGAAATATTTGTAAAATTTGTTTAAGGAATGTTTAGGTGTGCTACAATAGGGTATATGTCGAAAGTTGCGATATTTTGTTGTCGTATTTTTACATAGTTCTTTATTGGGTGAGGAGTAATTTATATGCTAGAAGGATTTGGTCAGCAAGCCGTCACAAACATGCTTGTTCATTTGACTTTTATCGCAATCAGTTTTTGGGCGCTGCAGGCTCTTAACTTTGATAAGTTTCTGAGAGCCAGCCGGGTATTCCAGGCAAGGCTTCTGTTCATCCTAATGTCTATTGCCTTAGGGTCTATAGTCGGAAACTTCTTCCTGGATTATTTAATGTGGTCCCAGCAGCTGCCTTTCATCTTGCAAGCTGTCACCATTCTGTAAAAAAATAGGTCGTTGTACATGTGTTCAAATGCAGCGGGATTGAGTATGATTTCTATTGTGTGTTTCTTTTCACAAGCTTGATAAAAGGTAGTCAGTTCAGGTGAATGAATGAAACAGTCACAAACTACGCAGATGAGTCTAAAATATATAGAGCTAAAAGAATATAAGCAGCCTTAAAAAATGTAAAAAGATGACGACAATTCCCAAGTATGTTCTTTCCTTCACAGGAAACACTGTGAATAAGGGGGAGAGAACATGAATAGATATAAGGTTTTACTGCCGTTATTATTTTTGGGAATTTGTTTTGCGGTTGTAATTAGTGGTAAATACACTAATGCTTCTGATCATTCTTTAGATATAGATAGGCTTGCAGAAGCAGTTATTGAATCTGACGGAAGTATTACTGAATGGTCTCTATATGCAAGGGAAAACGTAAATTTCTCCACGGATAAAGGTTTTACAACTTTTGCGGAAAGTATGCAGCAAGAATATCCTGGCTTTCACTGGGTTTATAACCAGAATAATGAAAGACTAGAATTTAAAGGTTTAATCGAGCATGCATACGGGGTAGAGATTATTAAAATGGTAACGACAAAAGATGACAACCACCAATCGTATATATTATACGAATTCCGCGGAAACAAATGGAATCATCTTACAAAACAAACTATTCAAGACCATTATCTTCCAAAATTGAAAAATCTTTTTGCAGGGGAACCTTTTATTTTCTCTTGTATCAAAGGCGAATTCAGTGATACACTTGACGGTGTTTTATCGAAGCAATCAAATAAGTTACTTTCTATTTTAGAGGCAAATGAGTTGGAATCATTAAAAGAGAACGATTTTTATTCAATATCGGCTTTTTCTAATAAATTCGAGCAATATGTGCCGACCCAGCATCAAAACATGAACTTGCAACTAGGCCTACGGAAAAAAGGATTGGGCACAAAGACAACCTTTGTCATTGGCACACCCATCCTTACGGTTGAATATTAATATAGAGAAATTGGACGCGGAGGGGAATACTCTTGGAAAAAATCATCGTCCGCGGCGGCCAGAGTCTTAACGGTACTGTAAAAGCAGAAGGTGCTAAAAATGCTGTTTTGCCTGTGATCGCTGCTACATTATTAGCTAGTGAAGGAAAGAGTGTCATCAAGGATGTACCTACTCTATCCGATGTATATACGATCAATGAAGTATTACGTCATTTAAATACAGATGTTACATTTTCAAATAACGAAATCACAGTAGATGCATCCAGAGAGTTATTAGTGGAAGCTCCATTTGAATACGTGCGCAAGATGCGTGCCTCTGTTCTGGTAATGGGATCATTACTTGGCAGAACCGGCCGTGCGCGTGTAGCATTGCCTGGAGGCTGTGCAATCGGTTCAAGACCAATCGATCAGCATCTTAAAGGCTTCGAAGCAATGGGAGCTAAGGTGAAAGTCGGAAATGGTTTCATTGAAGCCGAAGTCGACGGCGGCAGATTGAAAGGTGCGAAAGTCTATTTGGACTTCCCAAGTGTTGGAGCAACGGAAAACATCATGATGGCTGCTGTACTAGCGGAAGGCACGACTGTGCTTGAAAACGTAGCAAAAGAGCCTGAAATTGTTGACCTTGCAAACTTCCTTAATAAAATGGGAGCAAACGTTAAAGGTGCCGGTACTGGTACTATCCGGATCGAAGGGGTAGAGCGCCTGTATGGTGTGGAACATAACATCATACCTGACCGTATCGAAGCAGGTACATTCATGGTTGCAGCGGCAATCACAAAAGGAAATGTACTGGTGAAAGGTGCCATCGCAGAGCATATGTCTTCTTTAGTGGCCAAAATGGAAGAAATGGGTGTAACGATCATTGAAGAGGAAGATGGATTGAGAGTCATCGGGCCTGAAAAATTGAAGCCTGTTGATATCAAAACAATGCCTCACCCTGGTTTCCCAACTGACATGCAGTCACAAATGATGGCCTTGCTGCTTTGCGCAGAAGGAACAAGCGTCATTTCAGAAACTGTTTTCGAAAACCGTTTCATGCACGTTGAAGAATTCCGTCGTATGAACGCAGACATCAAGATTGAAGGGCGTTCTGTTATCATTAACGGACCTGTAACCCTTCAAGGTGCGGAAGTCGGAGCGACTGATTTGCGTGCAGCAGCTGCGCTGACAATTGCCGGCCTTGTTGCAGAAGGATACACCCGTGTCACTGAGCTTCAACATCTTGACCGCGGCTATGTTGATTTCCATAAGAAACTGGAGTCAATCGGCGCAGACATCGAACGTGTGAAAGAAGTAGAAGAAGTGGACATTACAGCAAATGAACAAATCATTACAGATCTTAATGCATAAAAGATATTCCTGAAAAGCTCTGCATCCGCAGAGCTTTTTTCAATTCCCAGACTACCACACTTACCCGCTGGAAGAAAATAACTTGCCTGCTTTATAACTTTACAGCAGAAAAAGTGACTGTCCCTCTTCGTGCTGTAAAGCGTTAAAGGAGGCTATGTTTTACCATTTTTTCTGCAATTCATAGTTATAATTGCTTGTCCACTGCCATAGATATGAATGGAGGTGAAGAAGTTCAGGCTTCTTCGCTTTAATCATTGTTATGGAGGCATCGGACATGAAGCAATTCAAACCAGTAATCATTACAGTCGCAATCCTAATGGCCGTCACTTTTCTAGTACCCACACTCGTTGTGCTTCCCTTCTCAGATGATGAAGCAAGCAGCCAGCTGGACGAGACAACCCAGAAGCCGAAAGAGACCACCCTTTTGGAAGATTCAGTAGAGGTCGCCGTCTACAGGTCCAGTAAAGAAATCATTGAAAAGCTTCCATTAGAAGAGTATGTCGTTGGAGTCGTGGCAGGAGAAATGCCTGCCGATTTTGAAATAGAGGCCTTGAAGGCACAGGCACTGACGGCCAGGACATTTGTTGTTACCCAAATGATGAATAAAGATGAAAATGTTCCTGAAGGTGCTGATGTGACTGATACAGTCGCTGACCAAGTTTTCAGAAGCACCGAGGAGCTGAAGAAACAATGGGGCCCCGACTATCAGTGGAAATTAGATAAAATCAGCCAGGCTGTCCTGGAAACAAAAGGTAAAATCCTTACCTATGAAGGAAATCCAATATCAGCACAATTCTTTTCAACAAGCAATGGATTTACCGAAAACTCGGAAGCCTACTGGGCTAATTCTCTGCCTTATTTAAAAAGTGTGGAAAGTCCCTGGGATAAAGACTCCCCCGTTTTCAGCGATCAAAAAGTTGTCCCGGTTACTGAATTCCAGGAAAAGCTGGGTATCGCCATTGATGGGGGTGACTCTGTTGGTACGATCACAGGCAGGACACCAGGGAAACGAGTGGAGACTGTTGTGATTGGCGGCAAGGAATTCACCGGCAGGGAAATCAGGGAGAAGCTGGAGTTGAGATCTTCTGACTTCACCTGGTATCGAAAAGGCGACCACATCGTCATCACCACTAAAGGATTCGGGCACGGAGTCGGCATGAGCCAATATGGAGCAAATGGGATGGCTAAGGAAGGCAAGAGCTTTGAGGAGATTGTCACTCATTACTATAAAGATGTGAAGGTGAGTTCTTCTGATTCGATTATAAAGCAGTTTACGGCTAAAAAGTAAACAAGAAATAACTTTGCATTTTTAACTTGTATCCCGAGTTAGGATTTCCGCTCCAGATTTGCGACTCCGCGGGGCGGGCGTTGAGCCTCCTCGGCTTCGCCTGTGGGGTCACACCTGTCCCGCTAGTCCCGCAGGAGGTCGCACACCTTCCGCTTCAATCCTGCAAAGTATGTAATTTAGCTATTCTTAGAAATTCGATGTTTACCTGAAAAACTCTACCTAATCTCACATAAATAAATATAACTCATTAAGAGGACGAACTCATTACGATTTTGTCCTTTAATTTTTCTTCTGTTTACGCTTTATTCACACTAATTATGGGCATAGTCATGCGAAGAAAATCTTTTTTTGTTCTTCACCCTTAAAAAAGACGATAATGGGTCACTCACTCACTTTTATGGTACCTGTTACTTTGATAAAAAAGATAACATTTCCTGGTAATTGA
The DNA here is from genome assembly GCF_003316765.1 of Bacillus sp. P14.5. Lineage (GTDB taxonomy): Bacteria > Bacillota > Bacilli > Bacillales > Bacillaceae_B > Rossellomorea. Next base: position 25,922 of record NZ_NIJF01000066.1, read on the forward strand.
TGTTGTATGAATAGAGGAATAAAAGTTGAGAATATAACAGCAGCGGCCTGTTAAGGATAATTAAATAAAAGAAGCGTGCCAGCGAAATTCGCCAGCACGCTTTTTTTGTCATCTGCTATCCATTTAATTTTACCCGTACCTTCTCCAACCCCCGAGCGATCGCATGATTCTTATTCCCAAAGTAAGTCCGATTCACAATAAGCAAACAAACAGCGACTCCCAGGAGGTCCTTGGCGGCGTCTATAAGGGTTGCGGAACGATAAGGAACGAAAGATTGATGGATTTCGTCTATCAGGCCATAGAACCCGGCAGCAAGGGCAGCAGCAAAACTGGCGGCATACGTCAGCCGGTCATGTGCCAGTAGTGCAAGGACAAATAAAACATAGAGGATGGCGAATTCAACTAAATGAAGGGACTCTTTGAAAAAACGATCGAACGAGTCATTCTCCATTTTTACAATCATATCCGCAGGATTACTGGACATATACCATATCAAAGCCATATATATAAACGGGGCAGCAGTCAAAGCCCATTTAATGATTCTTAACATGAGAAAATCCTTCCTATGAAAACATTCTTTTAATTATTTTACCATTAACCCAGCTTTCTTCCATATGAAAAAAGAAAATGTGATAAAACATACATATTTATAAAAGCTTTGTCGAATGATAAGAAGTTAAAAATTTTTTTGCAGAGAATGTATATATTACTTTCAAAGTGTTCAGAATGATTGCTGAGGTGATGGAAATGAGAGAGGAAGAAAAGAAACGACCTTCTCAGAAATTCTTTAGTAAACGTTGGGCATACCCAGCAATGTATTTGGCAAGTGCAGCAATCATTATTACAGCAATCCTATGGTATCAAGCAGCTGGAAATGATGTTGCAGAAGATCAAGAACTTGGTTATGAAGAGGATGTTCAAACCGGTAACGAGTTTGATCGTCCAGCAGTCGAAGTCAACCGGACAATGGAAAATTTCGTAATGCCAGTCGCTGACGAAAATGAAGTGGTCATCGAAAAAGGATTCTACGATGCTAACGCTTCAGAACAAGAGCAAGAAGCAGCATTAGTTGTGTACGACAATCAATACCACCCTAACCAAGGTATCGACATTTCACTTGGCGGAAAAGACTTTGATGTATTGGCAGCCATGAGCGGCACAGTCACTAAAGTCCAAGAAGATTCCCTTCTAGGAAACATGATTGAAGTTGAACACGACAAAGGAATTGTCACTCGTTACCAATCAGTCAAGGACTTCGCGGTTGAAGTAGGCGATACTGTAGAGCAAGGACAAAAACTTGCAGCAGCAGGCCAGAGTTTATTCAATGAAAAAGCTGGAGTACACGTACACTTTGAAATCCGTAAAGATGAAGTTGCTGTTAATCCACAAGAGTATGTTAATAAGTCTTTAGCCACTCTTCAAGAAGTTTCTTTTGATGAGAAGCAATCAGACGTTGATGCACAAGCTGAAGATCAAGCAGAAACAGATGTTCCGGATGCTGCAGACAGCCAAAGTGAAGATGGTGCTGAAGAAGAAGGATCAGAAAGTACTCAAAGTGAAGAAGACTCAGATTCCGCTGAAGAAGAAAATGGAACCGAAGACACTGACTCTGAAGAAAATGCTGACCAGGGCACTGACGAAGGAACAGAAGATAGCGATTCTGAAGAAGAATAATAATAATATTACGAAGGATTGTCCGAGAATTGGACAATCCTTTTTTGTTTTACAAACATTCAGCTTGGCGGGTGTAAGTTGAAATAGTCGGCTTAATCAATTATTACCCGAAGTGTGTGTAATAATCACTTAGGTAAGCAAATCACCTAAAAAATTTCCGGGGAAATTCGACTGCTTAATTATTTTCCAAATAAAGCAATTTTTGCACAGAAGATAGTTATACATATAAAGAAAAGGTATATCGGAAAAACAACTGCTTCTTCAATTGCGCTAATTAACATTTTCTGTCTAAATATACTGCTTGACCTATGGATATAAACTGTTAATAATAGCTCTATGAGTAAATATTCTGAAAATTAAGTGATATTCTAATCAGCCGCAAAGAAAGGAGGGTACGAATTGCTTTTATATCTTAGTTTTGTTCTCATCACTGGAGTCTGCCTGGTTTTGGCTCTGAAAAAAGAAAAATAGCTTTCCTGGCCATCCCATTTCTCACATTGTTTGGATACGGAGTTGCCCAGGTGATTCTCGTCCCACTGCCATTCATTGATACAGTTAGATTTATTTTCAGCTTGTCATAAAAGGAGGATGGACCATGAAGAAAATTGAAAAGGCCAAAGCCGATCAATATTTCAAAGAAAAAACCGGTATACAGCTATTTATTTAATTATTGGATTACTCTCGTCATTCGGGGTTGTACTATTTGCTGACAGCCTGACGGACCTGACAATCAACGGCTATCCCTTCCATTACTTTATGGGGGCACAAGGCGCCATCGTCATCTTTATCATCCTGCTCTTTGTAAACGCCAAAGTAAGCGATTCGATCGATAAAAAATACGGCATCGACGAAAGCAAGAATGAGAGCCTGAGTTACGGAAAGACGCTGGATCATTGATTTATAGTGGTACGGGCAGCTTCCCGTTCTATATCTTTACTCAGGACAGGCAGTCAGATTTATTGCCGGCCAATCTTGAAAAAAGTGGAGCAGGCAATTAGAGCTCCTGTAACAGCTGGTTATCTGCTCTCTTTTTATAAATATGTAAACGCTTAACCTAACACCTTAATTTAAAAGAAGGATAAGGGGGACCAAAATGGATCTGCAGTTTATTGTGTCTACTGCCATTATTATAGCTACATTTGCTCTTTATATCGGTATTGCGGTGTATAACAAAGCTAAGGTAACCTCGGATTTTTATGTTGCCGGCCGCGGGGTTCCGCCGGTTTTTAACGGAATGGCCATCGGCGCGGACTGGATGAGTGCCGCTTCCTTCATTGGTTTGGCAGGGACCGTCATGATCCTTGGATACGACGGCCTCGCCTACATTATGGGTTGGACGGGAGGGTACCTTTTACTGACATTCCTGCTGGCGCCTCAGCTCAGAAAATATGGGCGGTATACGGTCCCCGAATTCATCGGTGACCGGTATAACAGCCACACGGCACGTGTCATTGCCGCGGTTTGTACCATCATTATTTCCTTCACCTATTCGATCGGCCAATTGTCCGGTTCCGGTGTGGTAATCGGAAGGCTGTTCGAAATCGATGCCAAGGTCGGAACTATGATCGGGGTCGTCTTGATCGCCTTCTACGCTGCCTTTGGCGGGATGAAGGGAATTACATGGACACAGGTTGCTCAATATATCATTTTGATTATTGCATACCTGGTGCCAGTTATTTTTATGAGCTTGCAGCTGACGAATAACCCTCTTCCTTGGATTTCCTATGGGGAGCTCATTGGAAAAATGGGAGAACTTGACCGAGAACTCGGGATTTCTGAATATTTTGCTCCGTTTACGAATGGAACCAAGTGGCAGTTCATGGCCCTTATGTTCACATTGATGGCCGGTACAGCGGGGCTTCCGCATGTCATCGTCCGCTTCTATACAGTATCAACAATGAAAGCGGCACGCTGGTCCGGGGCATGGGCGTTATTGTTCATCGGACTGCTGTATCTTTCCGCTCCGGCATATGCGGCGTTTTCCCGCTTCATTTTAATGACAAAGGTTGCCGGACAAAGAATCAGTGAACTGCCGGGCTGGACTACTTCATGGGTCGATACAGGTAAACTCCAGATTGCCGATGCTAATGGAGATGGAATCCTGCAATGGTCGGAGCTCGTGATTTCCAATGATATAGTGGTAATGGCTACTCCTGAAATCGCGAATCTGGGTGTCTTTGTCATCGGCCTTGTGGCTGCAGGTGCCATGGCTGCCGCTTTATCGACAGCCGGTGGATTGATGATGGCGATTTCTTCATCCTTTGCCCATGATATTTATTACAGAGTATTCAAGCCGGAATCAACAGACAAGAACAGGCTTGCGGTTGCCCGCTGGACGATTGTCATCGCCACCGTACTTGCCGGCTTGGTGGCATTGAACCCGCCGGGAGTGATCACGCAAATCGTTGCCTGGGCCTTTGCACTCGCCTCAGGAACCTTCTTCCCGGCGCTTGTTCTTGGAGTCTGGTGGAAGCGTTCGAATGCCGCAGGGGTCATCTCGGGACTTCTGGTTGGCCTGGGAGTCACACTGACCTATATCTTCCTAGCAAGAGAAGGGATGACCTTGTTCGGCATTATCGATACGGGAGCGGGTGTGTTCGGTGCACTTGCCGGATTCCTGACGAACATTATCGTCTCTCTATCCACTAAAGCACCATCGCAAAAAATCCAGGAAGAAGTTATCGACCTCCGATATCCTGAGCAGATGACGTTCAAAGACGGCGAAGTCTGGATCAATGACGATGCAACCTTCAATAAATAATGAAAAGCGGAAGCAGGCTGTACTCCTTCATCCCCTATTTGCCGGGATGGAGAGGGGTGCGGCCCTTTCGCTTATAGAAGAGGGGAATTTAACAGAAGCACTGAAGGGTGAAACTTTTTTAAAAAGTGGAGAAAAACGCACTGGGATTTATCTGGTCATAGAAGGCAAAGCAGAAGTTTATGTTGAGAGGGAGAGCGGCAGGCAGGAAGTGCTTGAATTGATCGATACCGGAGAAGTTGTCGGGCTTTCCAGTATCCATCAGCTGCTTTCAGAAAGAGAAGAACTTTCTACAGTCGACGTCAAAGCGGCTGAAACAAGTCAGCTTTTTTTCATAGAATTCAAGGAACTGAAGCCGTATCTTTCACAGCTGACGGACTATCTGTTGAAAATAACAGCCAGGCGCCTGCGGGATGTATATCATTCGTTATCCCATCAGCTCAAGATAGGAGAGAGATTTCCCAGCACGATCACCGTTTTTGAGAGAGTGGGAGATCTGATTCAGCGTCCTGCGGTCACAATTTCGGCTGACAAATGTGTTTCAGAGGCGGCAAAACGAATGAACGAGGAGAGGGTAGGGGCGCTGTTGGTGGTGGATGGGGAGAAGCTGGCTGGATTGATAACGGAAAGAGACATGGTGTGGCGGGTGCTGGCAGAGACTGCAGGCGTTGATACTAAGGTCTCATCAGTCATGAACCCTTTACCCCTGGCCATCAATTCAGAAGAATACTATTATGAAGGGCTTGCCAAGCTCCTTTCCGGAAACAGTAAGTATATGGCGGTGATGGACCATGGAAAAGCTGCCGGTGTCATAACGCTTCAAGATTTCATGAGGCGCAGCAATGAAGGAGCTTTGCTTTCTTTCAGCGAAGTGGAAGATCCCTCTTACCCATTAGAAAATAGCAGCGAGCTTTCAAAGAGGCTCTCTACTTTTCTATGGAAGTCAGGCACACCAGTCGTTCATTCTCTGGAACTGATGACCAGCCTGCACGACCGAATCTACAAGAGGGTCTTAAGACAAGCGGAAGCAGAAATGAAAGACAAACCTGCTGGAGAGTACTGCTTTTATTTAATGGGGTCAGCCGGACGCCGCGAACAGTACTTCCTCTCCGATCAAGATCATTTCCTCCTCTATGAAAAAAGGGAAGACGAGCACTATTACTCCGTCTTTGCCAAAAGAATTGCGGATCTCTTGGAGATAGCGGGATTCAAGAAGTGTGATGGAAACATGATGGCCTCCGATAACCAATGGCGGGGAGACCTCGGTCAATGGGAGGAACGGTTGAGAAATTGGGCGGTCCACGCGAATGAAGATAATTTATTGAAGGCAAACAACTTTTTTTCATACAGGCTGTTGAAGGGCGATCCTGCTCTTCATAATTTATTTGAAAGGATGATAGAAGGACAGATTCAAAAAGGAAGGATTTTTTTATTCAGACTTTCACAAAGCATAAACCTGGTTCCTGACCTGCAAAGCTCCATCCGATCCTTCCTGGGGATGAGCCGGAAGACAATCAACCTCAAAAAAGAAGTGATGTTCCCCTTCCACCACAGTCTTCAGGTTCTTTACCTCATTCATGGTGGAAGAAGCGGGTCAGTCTCCGCTAAATTGGATATCCTTAAGTATAAGCAGGCAATTTCGAAGGATTTCCACGAGGAGCTCCTGCAGGCGGCAGAATACGTGTTCAAACTAATGATTGACTATAGACTTACACATCCTGATGACCAGGGGGATATGTCCCTCCATGCGCTTTCAACCATACAGAAAGAGAAATTATTTTATGGTGTTAAAAAGATCAAGGAATTTCAAAAAATGATGCAGTCTTATTTTTCTGTCTGATTCAAACGGCCCATGGTATTTTTGCGAACCCAGCCTTATAAATAAAAGGGAAGGAAGGTGATTACTTTCTTTCAGATTCGAAAAAAAGCAGAAATTCCTCTGCTTAATACTATAATGCCTTTAGCAACGCCAATAGAAGATTTGAATTTTGTTGTGTTTGATACGGAAACTACGGGATTTCATGTTAGTGGTCCTGACCGCCTGCTGGAAATTGGAGCCGTTAAAGTAAAAGGATACAAAGTAATAAAGGAAGAAACATTTCAAACGCTGGTCAATCCTCATCGACAAATTTCTCGGGAAATAACGGAGCTTACAGGTATATCAGAAGCTGACACTGAGGCTTCACCATCCTCCGGTCAGGCCATCCAATCTTTTCTGCAATATGTAAAAGAAGCGGGACCGGTATGTCTGGTTGGCCACTATGTTTCCTTTGATGTCCAGGTCCTTAAAAGTGAATATAAACGAAATAACCTTATGCTCCAAAAGCCCAAAGCTATCGATACATTGGATATAATCGGTTACCTGGCACCATCTCGAATCATGCGTGATCTTGAACGGTATGCCCAGGATTTCGGAACAAGGATCTATCCGCGGCACAGAGCGATGAACGATGCACTGACGACGGCCTATCTATTCTCAGAGCTGCTGGTTTTATTGAAAGACAGAGGAATCTCCACTTGGGGAGACTTAAGTGAAGTATCTTCTCAATGAAAATTCTGAAAATAAAACCTGAACACTTGTCCTTATTCATTTTTTCGTGCATATATCTTGACCATGCTTAATAAAATGAAACAAACCTGACAAAAAAGAGAGTGTTTGAGGTGAAGAGTCGTTAGTCCATACAGAGGAAGCGCCACCATCATGTCCAATTGTGCCAAGATATAGAAAGCCGAAGAGCAGTAAATAAAAGCTTTCTGCCGCAAATATGCTGCACCTGCGGCGATCCAGTAGTCCTGAACCAAGAGCGAGTCTCATTTCACACTTCTCCATCCAATTTAGGGAGGTAGAGTGGTGTGCACGATTACATCAAAGAGAGAACAGTAAAGATTGGGAAATATATCGTGGAGACAAAGAAAACCGTTCGCGTTATCGCGAAAGAGTTTGGCGTATCGAAGAGTACAGTGCATAAAGACCTGACAGAGCGATTGCCGGAAATCAACCCCGACTTAGCCAACGAAGTAAAAGATATACTTGATTACCATAAATCAATCCGCCATCTCCGCGGAGGCGAAGCAACAAAGAAGAAGTACAAAAAAGATGAGCTCGAAATCAATTAAAAAGTACCAGGTATCAGAAGCATATGATACCTGGTACTTTTTATTGCTTTGGCTCAGTTTAAGAGCATTCTTGTTTTCACTGGTATGTTGACTTCCGCTACAGGTGTTAGACTCCGCGGGGCGGGCGGTGAGCCTCCTCAGCTTCGCTTCCGGGGTCTCACCTGTCCCGCTGCTCCCGCAGGAGGTCGAACACCTTCCGCTCCAGTCAACATATGCGGAGGGAATAAGAAGCCATTGTAACTGTAAACTGTATTTTTCAACTTTTCTATAATGAACTCTACTTACAGGCTTGACTCCAAAATATCTATAACAACAATAGCAACTAACAAAGCCTTAGATTTAAGGCGAGACAGTACCTCTTAGTGCTTTACTGTATTAGAGGGTTTTTGTTGATGTAGTCTTATTCTGGAAATCAACACACTAGAAATCGCGATAATATTTTAAAATAAGCATTTTATAATGTGTTTTCTTGACATTTTTTAGACAATTAGTACCTATTTTCGACAAGCATATGGTAAAATAATAAATTAGGTGAAGTTTTTTCTATACCCTGATTTTTACATATTAAACTGACAACGATACATCTTTGATAAATATATGATATGACGAAATGAAAGCGTTGAAATGAAGAAGGGAGAAACGAAAACAAATGTTTGCGAAAGATATTGGAATTGACCTGGGAACGGCAAATGTATTGATTCATGTAAAAGGAAAAGGGATTGTCTTAAATGAACCATCAGTCGTGGCAATCGACCGAAATAATAATAAAGTACTGGCTGTCGGAGAAGAAGCAAGACGCATGGTCGGACGGACACCGGGGAACATTGCGGCAATGCGCCCGCTTAAAGATGGTGTCATCGCTGATTTTGATGTCACAGAATCCATGCTGAAGCATTTTATCAACAAATTGAACGTGAAGGGCCTTCTTTCCAAACCGCGCATCTTGATCTGCTGCCCGACGAATATCACAAGCGTTGAGCAAAAAGCGATCAGAGAAGCGGCTGAAAAAAGCGGCGGAAAAAAGGTTTACCTTGAAGAAGAGCCTAAAGTCGCGGCAATCGGTGCCGGGATGGACATCTTCCAGCCTTACGGAAACATGGTCGTCGATATCGGAGGCGGAACGACAGATGTGGCCGTTCTTTCCATGGGAGATATCGTAACGGCTTCTTCCATCAAAATGGCCGGCGATAAATTTGATGCTGAAATCCTCAGCTATATTAAAAAAGAATACAAGCTTCTTATCGGAGAACGCACAGCCGAAGATATCAAAATCAATATCGGTACAGTTTTCCCTGGATCTCGTGACGAATCAATGGAAATCCGCGGACGTGACATGGTTTCAGGGCTCCCTAGAACCATCACTGTCAAGTCAGCTGAGATTGAAGGGGCGCTGCGTGAATCTGTAGCGGTCATCGTCCAGGCTGCCAAGAATGTCCTTGAGAGAACACCGCCTGAGCTTTCTGCAGATATCATCGACAGAGGAGTCATCCTGACAGGCGGAGGAGCACTTTTACACGGAATCGATCAGCTGCTTGCAGAAGAGCTGAAGGTACCTGTGCTCGTCGCGGAAAATCCAATGGACTGTGTGGCCATCGGTACGGGAATCATGCTTGAAAACATCGATAAGATCAGCAGAAGAAAAATCGTCTGAATGCCAATAACAGCCAATTAAAAAATTCGCATAACAATTAGAAAATTGTTCCGATATAATGAAAGAAACACAAACTGAACGTAAAAAGAGGTGCCCAACATGCTGCGCGGATTTTATACTGTTGCTTCCGGAATGCTATCACAGCAGCGGAAAACGGAAATGCTGTCCAACAACCTGTCAAATGCGAATACCCCGGGATACAAAGCAGATCGCTCGTCCATGAAGTCTTTTCCGGAAATGATGCTTTCACTGCAAGGCCAGAATCAGCCCAACGGCCCTATGGCCCGCCGGGTAGGCGCGTTGAACACAGGTGTGTACATGCAGGAAACCATGCCGGCATTTTTACAGGGAGACCTTCAGGAGACGGAACGCAAGACGGATGTCGCGTTAGTTGATGGAAATGTACCAGTCGACCCTGAGACAGGCCAAAGAGGCGGAGTGTTTTTCACTCTTCAAGGCGGTGACGGAGTTCCCCGGTATACCCGGAATGGAAACTTCACACTCGATGGGCAGGGCTATCTTACATCTGCAAGCGGTTTGTACGTGCTTGACCAGGAAGGACAGCGCATTCAGCTGCCGGCAGACAATTTTAAGATCACCGAAGAAGGACGGGTCCTTGTCAATGAAATGGAAACAGCCCGCCTGGGAATCGGCTTTTCAGTGAATTCAAACAGGCTCACCAAAGAAGGGGACGGACTTTTCATAACTGAAAACAATGAGCCTCTTCCTAATGCATATGACAGTGACGCCACTTTTAACTTTCAACAAGGCTTTATTGAGCGTTCGAATGTTGATACATCAAGAACCATGACAGACATGATGACAGCTTACAGGTCGTTCGAAGCGAATCAGAAAGTCCTGCAGGCTTATGATAGAAGCATGGAAAAAGCGGTAAACGAAGTAGGCCGGGTCAATGGCTGATGAATTGAAACGAGAGGGGACTGACCGATGAATCGTACAATGATAGGCGCAACCAATACACTGAACCAGCTTCAAAAACAAATGGATGTGATCGGCCATAACCTCGCGAACAGTGATACCAATGGCTACAAGCGGAGAGAAGCGATGTTTTCAGAACTTCTGGTGCAGTCAGTGAACAACCAGAGAGCGGACGGGGACCTGAATGGCCGTCTGACACCAGGGGGAATACGCCAAGGTGCCGGAGCTAAATTGGGACAGTCGGAAATCAACCTGGCACAAGGTTCTTTAAAATCAACAGGCAGAAACCTTGATTTTGCACTGACAGCGGGCAATCAATTCTTCAAAGTGCTCGTGCAGGGTGAAGAAGGAGCAGATGTCCGTTACACCAGGGACGGGGCGTTCTACGCCAACCCAATCGGCAATGGAGAGTTGATGCTGGTCAATGGCCAAGGGCATGCTGTACTCGATGAGAACGATAACTTCATCACGTTCAATGAGAACGTAAAAGGAGAAGACATCATTCTCCGTGATGGCGGTCAGTTGACTATCGGTGGATTGCCGTTTAACCTTGGGGTAGTATCGCTGGAAAAACCTCAATTCATGGAACAAATCGGACAGAATCTTTTGGGTCTGCCCCAGAACCTGGATGGCCTGGGAGTTAACGAAGATGAAATCCTCACCAATATGAATGGAGCCGCACGAAACAATATTGCGGCTGCCCAGAGCAGTTTGGAAGGCTCAAATGTGGATACAGGAAAAGAAATGACCGATATGCTGAACGTGCAGCGTGCGTATCAATTCCAAAGCCGTTCCATCTCCATGGCAGACCAAATGATGGGACTAGTGAACGGAATCCGTTAAAAGGGAGTAATCGACAATGACTGAAAAAGACATTCTGCAAGAAGGAAAAACAAGAGAAGAAATCAAAGCCGAAAAAAGAATAAAAAGAAAAACAGCGGCGAAGAAAAACCGGGCAGATGGATCCGGATCCGCCTTCTTCCAATCTGGCTGCGCGTCCTTCTCTTCATCATCCTGCTTGCCGGAAGTCTCATTGGAGGAGCCATGATCGGCTACGGAGTCATCGGAGACGGCAAACCAATGGATGTACTCGATAAATCGACATGGCAGCATATCATTGATATTGTTTTGAAAGATAAATGATTTTGATAACCGGGCTTCCCATTTAAGGGAGGGCTGGTTTTTTAATTTTCCTTTTATGTCCTCAAGTGCTCTGTTTAGATACATGAGTGGAGCGGAAAAGGGTGAGATATGTATCCACTAGCACAGAGTGGATACATAAAGTTGAGGGGAAAGTGTGCACTCATGTCCTCAACAGCATCCGGTGGATACATGAGTGTAGTGAAAAAGGATGAGATATGTATCCACCAGTCGAGAGTGGATACATATGTTGTAGGAAAAGCATGCACTCATGTCCTCACCAGCACTCGGTGGATACATGAGTGGAGCAAAAAGGATTGCCTTATGTCCTCACAAGAGGCGTCTGGATACATGAGTGAAGCCAAAAAGAGTATCCCATGTCCTCGCAATCGGCGTCTCGATACATGAGTGGAGCAAAAAAGATTGCCTTATGTCCTCACCTGCCAAATAACCCACACCAAAACAACTTTTTATAAAAGGAGAATTCAGGTAGAATAAATAGAAGAACGTACATAATGATAGGGAGGCATACTCATGCTTAATATTGAACAAATCAAAGAAATCATTCCCCACCGCTACCCATTTCTGTTGGTGGATAAGATTCTAGAAGTCGAAGAAGGAAAAAGTGCGGTAGGGATAAAGAACGTAACAGCAAATGAAGAATTCTTTAATGGACACTTCCCGGAATATCCGGTAATGCCAGGAGTGTTGATCGTGGAAGCACTTGCTCAAGTAGGGGCGGTTGCCATGCTGAAAAAAGAGGAAAACCGCGGCCGCCTTGCTTTCTTCACAGGAATCGATAATTGCCGGTTCAAACGCCAGGTAAAGCCAGGTGATCAGCTTCGCCTTGAAGTGGAAATGGTGCGTTTCCGCGGCCCAATCGGAAAAGGAAAAGCGGTTGCCTCAGTAGACGGAGAAGTTGTCTGCGAAACAGAAATGATGTTCGCCCTTGGAGACAAACAAGAATAAGCAATCACTAAACCCCCAGCTGCCCGGCAGCCGGGTTTTTTTTTAAGGCTTTACCCAACTAAAAGGGACTGTCCCTTTCTCTGCTATAAAGAACTAAAACATCACCTCTGCACTCCCCAGTTAAAATTTTTATTACCCCATGCAAGTTTCCAAAAAGATGGGGCATGCTATCAAAAGACCAAAAAGAAAGGTCTCAAAAATTCTTTTTAACGAAAGGAGTCATACACAATGAGTAAAAAACTTTTAGCAATCCTTGGTGGATCAGCACTATCCGCAATGCTTCTTGCAGGCTGTAATGCAGACCAGGAGCCGCCTCCGGAAGATAACGAAGCGCCGGTTGAGGAAGAGGTTCCAGGAGATGACGAAGGTATGACTGAAGGCGAAGAAAACGGCGATATGGACATGGATGAGGAGAATGGAAACATCTCTGAAGACGACAATGGTGACATTGACGATAACGAAAACGGCGACATGGGCGATGAGCTTGAAGACGAAATGACAGACGAAGAAAAAATAACGAGTAATATCCAGGGAGCCGGTGAATTACCGGCTTTTTAAATTGTCTTTTTTTGTTATGCATAATGCTGCTTTCAAAAGAGGCTTTCTTTCTTTTGACACCCATCAGCATGGTGAACTGGATAAATTCTTCTTTGGTAAGGCCTTGCCCAATCGCTTCTTTTAGTAATTTTACCCAGTCATCCTCCAAGTTAATATCACTGTTTTTGCTGTCCAGAAGTATATCGAGAGATACCCCTAAGGCGGCAGCTATCTTATCCAGCACATTAATCGAGGGGTTTTTCTGTATCCCTCTTTCAATTGAACTGATATATGATTTAGAAATATCAGCAATATGGGCAAGCTCATTTATGGTAATTCCTTTACTTTCTCTGATAGATTTAATTCTCTCCCCGACCATAGGATAGACTCCTTCTTATAAAAATTTATTAATTCATTATAACGAACAATATTTTTTTATAAAATTAGCATATTTAAGTAATAGTAAGAAAAAGGAAGGTATTAAGAGAAAAACGTTCTTTATTAAGAATAAATGAAGTAATTTGCGATTTAGCAATTGGGGGTGAGTCTTATATACTAGGACTATAAGGTCTTAATAACGAACAAAAGTGAGGTGGACTATGTACAAGAAAAACTGCCAGCGCTGCAGCCGTTCCTCATTCAGCTCTACGGAAATCGGGCAGTGGACTTGCCCATCATGCGGAAATGACCTCACAGATTCTCCTTTCTTCAATGCCTCAAGCTTCCGGCAAATCAGCCAGACCGTTGTCCCTTTAGAAAAGAAAATGAGTGTTTACACGAGGAACTTTCCTTATCAAGAACCTAAAATTCGACAAAAAAGCCCATAAAAGCTAAAAAATCACCTGATAATTAAACGAAAGTTACAAAAATTGTAAAATAAACTAGGAAAAAAGTTGTTAATCACAGCAAAATTTTACACAAAATAGGTTTTCCTAATTAGTATAATGGTTATAGATATATAACTGGTTAGCCAACGGGATAGTCAGACAAAGGCAAACCCATTGAAAGATGGAGACGCAAAGTCACAGATCTAAGGCAGGATAACAGATCTTGCTAAGATGGCTGGATTGCCTGAAATACTAAGCGTATTTTAGGAGGAGATTTTGAAGTGGTTGAAAAAGAACTGGATCTAGAGTGGATTACCTTAATTAAAGAAGCGATGTCAATAGGGGTCACCAAAGACGAAATCCTAGAATACCTACATACGAATAGAGAAGAGAGAAAAGTACTGGTAAAATGATAAAGCTATTCCCGGAACGGGAATAGCTTTTTTACTTCTGATTCAATTTCCATTTATTGAACTCGATAAACTCCCTGAACTGCTCTTTGCTAATTCCGGAATCCATCGCTTGCTCAACAATACTGACCCAGTCTGAATCAATATGCTTATCTTCTACCGTATCATATAGTAAGGAATCCACCGGAACAGCTAACGCTTTTGAAATTTTCTCCAAAAACTGTACCGATGGGTTCTTCTGCAAGTTTCTCTCAATCGAACTCAAGTATGACTTGGCAACGCCCGCCTTATCCGCAAGTTCTGTCATCGACATCTTTCTCTCTTGTCTAAGCTTCTTTACTCTTTCCCCGATCATTACCGTTCACATCCTGTACGCATAATCATCCTTATCATGGTGTTATTATACCACAAAGCAAACTCAAACTTTATAAATGTTTGTCATATTTTGTCTAAAAATTTAATTTGATGTCTTGGAAGTGGCAGCCAGCCTAGGCTTGGACCGCATCTTGTCCTTAAATTCCTGCACAAGCCCGGTTCCCTCAAAGCCCTTCTCCACCAAGTCATCAAGCAGCAGCTCGGCATACTCATTGCGCATCTTCTTCAACTTTCCTTCAAAAAGAACACTCAAATGAAGATCCATAGTTTTAATGCAGCTGATCCTCGTCATGAAAGCAGCAGGATCATTCTCAGGATGGGAAATGACCACTTGAACTTCTATATCCTCGGCGCTCTGCTGGGCATCACGGAAAAAATCATAATAATCCTTCCTCATGCAGCCCTCAATCAGCCAAGTACCCTTCTGGTTTTCTTTATTAATAATTAAACCGTCCACAATTTCAATGTCTTTAAGATCATCGTTTTCAACAACTTGAAGAGTGATTACTTTAAAGGTTTTCATGAACGATCCTCCATCTCATAGTTTGTACAAATTATAACATATTGAAGATTCAAAACATAATGGGGGATTTTTAATTTAGTTTCATCTGATTTCCGTTCCAAGTGAGCGACTCCGCGGGGCGGGCGTTGAGCCTCCTCGGCTTCGCCTGCGGGGTCTCATCTGTCCCGCTGCTCCCGCAGGAGGTCGCTCACTTTCCACTTCAATCAACATTGCTTGTAATCCATTTTAAAAATCATAAGTGACTATTGTAAGACTGGAATTCCCTTAAATAACACAAGACAAAAAAAGCCAGCTAGGTGCTGGCGATTAGTCCACTCGTTTGGCATTGATGATGTATCTCTCTTCTGTGCTTGATAGGTATTCAAAAGGGTAGCATGTTGATAATGTTAGGATTTCATCAGGGTTAGTGGATTGGACTACGGACATGTCGTCTTCTTTTACGATGAACATTTCGTATATTTCATATGTGTGGGTTCCGTTGCTCATTTCAACGTTTAACTGGTCGCCTTCTTTTAGTTCGCCCATTTTTTTGAAGACTGTGTCACGATGGCCGGCGAGGAAGATGCGGTCCTGCTGGTTTGGGAGCTTGGTGGAAGAGTAATGGCCGACTCCTTTTTCCAGTTCTTCTTCGTCTGTTCCTTCTATAATGGGGAGTTCTCTATCCAAGGCAGGTATATCCAGGATTCCGACGACATCTCCTTTTTCGAATGTGTAGGAGGAGAGTTCTTCTTTTGCCTCGGGCTCTTCCGTAACGATTTGAGCTTTCGCTTCTTGAAGAGCGCCATCCTGCTCAGCTTTTTGCTTGAAGATATGATAACCGGCATAACCGATCAGTCCGACACCGGCGGTCAGCATGAGGATGCTTACATACTTGATTAATTTGTTAAACAAGAGGATACCTCCTAAATTGCTTGTTGATTCTATTTTCGCTTAGTTGAGAGAATTTGTCATTGCTTTAACGAGAGTTTTAAATAGAAATTTACAAAGGGTATCAGCATATTTGGATTGTTCTTTATATAAAACATTAAGTTCATTATAAATTACAAAATAGTAAGAAAACGAGAGATATTTCCAGTAAATACATGTTTTAAGTTCGTTTTAGAGAATATTTGCCGTTTTTTCAGGTTTTTCAACCTGTGACTTCTGTCATATACTTGCATTAACGGTTCGCTAATGAGAACGAACTAGTGAACGAGACAATTAAATAAAAGGAAGTTGAGTATTATGAAAAGTCATTTAACCAACTTCGTTCTAAACACCTTACATAGAATCAAAAGTTCACTAGAAAGAACGGACGAGGGAGGGAGAACTATTAGATACTCTCGATTTAGGAAGTTTAGAAAAAAGAATAAGGGCTTAAGTATTTTTGCTCAGTTGATTGGTATCTGGTATCTGGCTATGTTTGCAGCTACATACTTCACTGGTGATACCGGAGCTAAGTTCAATGATGTTGAAGTAATTGAAAATTCCCTTCATGCAAAATGGGATGTTAAGGAAGAGTGGGATGAAAGCTCATTAAAATTCCTTTCCAAGACTAGTGATAAAGAAAATTGCCTACCGATAACAGCTGCAGTGGAAAATGGAAAAGACTCAGGGGATATGCAAGGACCAGTGAAATATGAAGTCTATTGGATAGATAAAGGTAATCCCCAATCAGGACCATTAATAGAAGTTGGAGAAATACCCCCTATAAAAAAGGGTGAAACATTTAACTTAGAATACCAACCTACTAAAAATGGAAATTTTATGTTTAAAGCTTATCAAAGACCTATGCATCCTGGAAAAGGTGTTCTATGGAGCGAAGAAATAAAAGTGGAGAGCTGCTCCGCTGGCAACAAAACTGATCAGAATAAAAATGAAAAGTTTAATGAAACAAAGGGTTCTTCATCAGAAACGGAAAATCAAACACCTCAAGAAGTGCCAGTAGAACAGACTAAAATTGAAGAGCAGACTGAAGAGGGTACTGAAGCTACAGAGATTCAGGAGACTGAAGCGGAACCAGAACAATCTCTATCTGTAGAAACAGAGACAAGTGAAAAAGATGAAGGAAAAAAGGATGTAAAAGGCACAAATAATGAAGAAATAGATCAACTTGAAAAAAAGAGAATGAAGATGAAAAGGAAGCTGAAACTCAAAGTAAAGAGTCTTCAAAGGAAGGTGAGAGTTAATGAAAGGTAAAAAGATTACAAAAATACTCAGTAATATTGTCACTTGGACTCTAGGACTTACATTAATCTTTATGGTGTTTGTGGTGATATCATCAAAGGCATCTGGGGGAGAGCCACAGTTCCTGGGTTACCAGTTAAAAACAGTACTATCTGGTTCGATGGAACCTACTTTTAAAACCGGTTCAATTATTTCCGTCAAACCAGTTGAAGATACCTCAAGCCTTAAAGAGGGCGATGTAATAACATTTATGCAACAGGATAACAGTCTTGTTACTCATAGAATTACAGATGTAATAAAAAATGGTGAAAACACCATGTATCAAACAAAAGGTGATAATAACGTCGATCTTGATTCAAATCCAGTTTTAGCTCAAAACGTATTAGGAAAATATGCTGGTTTTACTATTCCATACTTGGGATATTTCATAGATTTTGCAAAATCAAGCAAGGGCACAGCGATTCTACTAATTGTTCCAGGGGTATTACTACTGATTTATTCTGGAATAACAGTTTACTCAGCTCTTAAAGAATTAGATAGAGGCCAACAAAACCAAGAAACACAGAAAACTGCTTAACCTGGTTGTACACCTTATAGAAATATAAGGGTTCAATATAAAAATACATACCCTCATTAGGAGGGCAAACATTAGGAGGAGAAAGTTTATGACAATCAAAAAGAAATTAGGTATGGGAGTAGCATCAGCAGCACTTGGATTATCTCTAGTAGGTGGCGGAACTTGGGCAGCATACAATGATACGGCAACAATCAACAACCATTTTGCATCTGGTAAATTAGATCTTAAGGTTGGGCCAAGCGGTACTAAACCAATCAGCTTCGATTTAACAAACCTTAAGCCAGGTGACAACATTCAGCGTATCTTTACTTTGGATAACGTAGGCTCCCTTGCAATTAAAGAAGTTTTAATGACTGGGTCAGCAGCAAACTTCTCAGGTGGTGGGGATTCTTCACAAAGTGATTTCTTATCTCAGTTTGAAGTCGATTTCATGCAAGTTGACTCTGAATCTTCGAAATGGGAGCCAAGGCAGGATGTTGTTACTGGAGACTTCACTCTAGCCGATCTTGTTAGTGGGGATGTTTCTGACATTCATGAAGACCATGTTGTTGGTGGGAAAATTAACTTGGCTTCTATAGCTGCGGGTACAGATGGTAGAATTGGTATTCCTGTAGATCCAAATGATACGGATGACGTTTTCATCCAAATCACGTTTAAGAATGATGGTGAAAAGAAAGCTAACGGAGAATATGTACAAAATAAGTATATGGAAGATAGTGTGAATGTATTCTTCAACCTTGAAGCTACTCAGTGGGATGGTGTACACGTAGATACTAACCATGGTAACGGTGAAGTGAACAACGGTGTTCAGAACTCCGCTGATGGAAGCAACATGCCTGATCCAAGAACAAAAGGCGATGCTGAACATGATGAAGAAGTAAATGACTAATCTAAGATTATAATTAAAAGTAGAAAAGGCGGTTTAAGCCGCCTTTTCTATATATTTCTAAAAAGAGGGATATAAATGAAAAATTTAGTTTGTATAATAACAATTATTTTAGTCCTTTTTTTAATTCCTATTAAATCCTATGCAGAAACAAACAACAACCAGTTAGACGTTTCAACAAGTCCGCACAAAATCCTTTTCGATTTAACAAACCTCAAACCTGGGGATACTATATCACGTGATTTACTTGTTATAAATAATGGAGAACAAGATTTTCATTATATAATCTCAAATAAGTTTACTGGTGGATCTAAAAAATTTTACAACCAACTACTACTTGAAATATCAGACGAAAAAGGAATTATTTTCAAAGGTAATCTCAACGATTTCAGTAAATTGGATTCTCGCTCTTTAAAAAGTAGAGACCAAGAAAATATTCTATTTCACGTAGAGATTCCATATGAGCTAGGTAATGAATATCAAGGATTAACATCTGATTTTCAATTTAAAATTTTTGTGGAAGGTACACTTGGTGGAGTCCTGCCGGCAGATGGACCTAAACTTCCAAATACGGCGACAGATGTTTTTCAGACACTTTTAGTTGGTGCCATTATGTTAGGTGTTGGGATAATACTTTTTAAACTTCAACATAGAAAAAGTGATCTGACAAATATATAAATATATGCCTTTAATATTTTCTAAGAGTCCGCTAGATGAATGTTAGAAGAGAAATTATTAGTTAAAATGTTTTTGTCCTTTTTCTTATGGGTATGTTTCCTAATAATGATAACAGTATTTATTATTATCATTTCCTTAGATACTATCTTGAAAGCAGGTGAATCCATGAAAATCGCACTTCACTCACTGGCAGCTCTCAACATTCTGGATACCTTTGCTACAGTGATTGGAATAAGGAATGCCTTAATCCAAGAAGCAAACCCTATTATGGACTCACTGTATTCTTCACATCCAATCATATTTATAGTTGTAAAACTATCTTTATCAGCAATTGTTTATGCATTAATTCTTTATAACAAATTTCCTGAAAAGAAATGGTTCTCCTCAATAACATATACAGCATTATTACTTTATTCACTGACATTTTTGCTCCATGGAATTTGGATTTACTATGCTTTATCAACCTAGTGCCAGAAAAAAACGCGGTGAGAAATTTTATTGAACAAAAAGAAATCAAATTTATCACATAGCCTCTTTTGAATAACAATAATGTCAAAAATCATTAAATCCCCTGGATAAAAAGCTGTTTTATCGCCTTTTAATACTCCAAACCCTCCTTTCCCCCATTTTACACCCACCCAAAAACCCTATATCCTATACTTACCAACGAAAGAAAAGAGGTGAAACAAATGATAAATCAGGTCACGTTGGTAGGAAGATTGACGAAGGATCCAGAGATGCGTTACACATCCGAGGGGAAGGCGGTGTTGAATGTCACTCTTGCGGTCAATCGTCAGTTTAAGAGTCAGGGCGGAGATTATGAAGCTGACTTTGTGCTGTGTACGATGTGGAGGAAGGCTGCAGAGAACACGGCGAAGTATTGTAATAAAGGCTCTGTGCTGGGCGTGGTAGGACGCATTCAGACGAGGAATTACGATAATGAGCACGGCAAGCGGATTTATGTGACGGAGGTTGTGGCAGAACAGGTGAGATTCCTGGATGGCAAGCCGACACAGCCGGCAAAACCGCAGCCAAGGAATCCGGAGGTAGAAAAGGCACTGCCAGTATTTTAATAGCAAGCAATTTGGTGTATGACTAAAACTGGAGGAAGTTCCCTTTATGAACAACAGCGAATCCATGGAAAGATTGATTGAAGATCTGATAAGAAAATTGGCAAGGGCTAATGTGGAATTGTACTATCTGTCACAGCGTGTCGCACTCCTCGAGAAAAAAGCTTCCGAAGACAAGCCTCAAGCTGCTGCACCTAATCGCATCTCTTTCATGACCACCAAACAAAATTAAATTCTCAATGACTTGTTTTATTTCATAACCTAGGAACCAACCACGCATCAAACTCCCACCTCGCCTCATAGATAGAAAACTCAATATTATACTTCTTTTTTACCCCCACTGTTGCCGGTTCTCATGAGAGCCGGCTTTTTCCGATATGTGGAGTTTAGTGATTTAAAGCAGTGAAAGGGACAGTCCCTCTTAGTGCTTTAAAGCATCAAAGCACCCTAATCAAAAACCCCCCACCGCAAACAGCGGAAGGGGGGTTCTATCCATAAATCTATACCTACTCCAAAGACAACAAACTATGCAGATCCTGATCAGACAACTCAGTCATCCACTGGTCACTCTGGATAATCTCATCATTCAATGCCTGCTTTTTCTCAAGCATCATATCGATTTTCTCCTCAAGAGTTCCAGACGCAATCATTTTATGAACATGAACGAAGCGGTTCTGCCCGATACGATATGCGCGGTCGGTGGCCTGGTTTTCGACGGCCGGGTTCCACCAGCGGTCGTAGTGGACGACGTGGTTGGCGGCGGTGAGATTCAGTCCTGTTCCGCCTGCTTTCAATGATAGCAAGAACACAGGGAATTCACCGTTCTGGAATCTTTCCACGAGGTTGTCACGCTGTGTTTTGGCCATGCTTCCATTCAAGAATGGGACGTCGACGCCAAACTTCTCTTTCATGACGTTTTGGATCATCTCCCCCATGGAGATGTACTGAGTAAAGATCAAGCATGCTTCACCTGAATCGAGCACATTTTCTACGATATCCACGAGCTTCCGCATTTTCTCAGAACGCTTTTCAATGTTCTCGGGCTGCGGTTCTTTGAGATAAAGAGCAGGGTGATTGCAGAGTTGCTTCAGGCGGTTCAGCATTTGCAGGACAAGTCCTTTTCGCTCGAATCCACTCAGTGCTTCCAGCTGAGCGAAGGTATCTTTGATAAGCTGCTCATATAACGATGCCTGCTCAGTGGTCAACGCACAGTACTCTTTCTGCTCAATTTTGTCCGGGAGGTTCAGCTCGACTTCCGGATCTTTTTCGTCCGGCGAAGCAGGAACGGCCTGATTTTCGCCTGAAGTTCTTTGACCCTGGCTTCATTTTCTTCTTTTTCAATCGGCACGATGAATTTCTTCTGAAATTGCGTGAAGCCCCCAAGATACCCGTGGTTCAAGAAGTCGAAAATCGCCCAAAGCTCGGACAGGCGGTTTTCCATCGGAGTTCCGGTCAACGCGATATGATGTTTTCCTTCTAATTTGCGGATGGCCCGCGACTGCTTCGTGTTGGCATTCTTGATGTTCTGCGCTTCATCGAGAGCGATCGCATTCCATTCGACGGTTTCCAGCTCTTCAAAATCGAGATGCGACAAGCCGTAGGAAGTCAGGACAACATCCATATCGAGGATGCCCCGTCCGAACTCAATTCCTTTGTCGCGGTTCGCTCCGTAGTGAAGCTTCACTTTTAAATCAGGAGCGAATTTCTCAAGCTCACGCTGCCAGTTTCCAAGGACGGACGTCGGTGCAATGATCAGTGCTGGTGCCTTCGGCGTTTCGACCTTCTTCACTTCTTGCAGGTACGTTATCAGCTGTACTGTTTTTCCGAGTCCCATGTCATCGGCAAGACAGGCGCCAAAACCGTATCGGCGCAGGAACAGCAGCCAGCTCATCCCTTGCTGCTGGTAAGGGCGCAGTTCCCCCTGGAACGTATCCGGCGTCTGAACGATTGGCACCTCGGCAGAATTGTTCAGCGTGTCGATCATTTTTTTCATCGAACGGTTGAGGTCGATTTGAATTTTAGCGAACTCATAAGGATCATACTCGTCTTCCTGGAGAAGCTCTTCATCCTCATCGCGCGGAACAAGCTGCTGCTCCAGCATATCCTGGATCGAGATTCCTTCCGCTTTTGCCTTGCTCATCAAATCTTGAATGCGGCGGATCATAGCGGGATCCAGCTTCATCCACTGTCCGCGGATTTTGATCAATCGGCGCTGGTCGTTCACGAGATTTTGAAAATCCTCTTCCGACAGGTCCACTCCGTTCATCGACAGGCGCCAGTCAAAATCGAGCATGGCATTCAGCCCGACGAAAGAAGGTCGGTAAGAACTGTCCGTGTTTTTCACTTTGGCTTTCACTGTCATCTGGGCTTCCTTCATCGCCTGCCACCAAGCAGGAAGCAGGATTTCGATGTCAAGATCGAGGAATTTTTCGCTGAGTACGGTCAGGAAATCCCAAGCGTCATGCTCATCCAGTGAATTCCGGATTTCTCCGCCCTGGTTGAGCAGCGGCAGCATTTTCATCCAGCGGTTCTGTTCTTCTTTGACCGTATCGAGGTGTTTTTTATAAGAAGGAGGCAGTCGATCTTCCTCCAACGAGTAAACTTTGTCACTGCGCTTTTTATCCCGGAGGATGGTTTCGAGCTCCCAGGGATCATGCTCCTCCAACGGTTCTGTCAGGCGCAGCCCCAATGTGAAAGGAGTCTCATCTTCCGTCAGCCCGACCCATTCGCTCCACTTTTCTTCATCAAAATAAGCATGAAGCTCTTCCGGAGTGAGCGTGCTGTCCTCGAGTTTTTCAAGCGGGTAAAAATTTGATCACTGCTCCCGGCAGAAAGCGACTGGCGGACAGAGCGCTGATACCAGTCGGAAACGAATTCCTCAGCCGATTCTTCGCCGATATCCTCCTGCCAGAATTCATCGGGAAAGTTGTCCCAAAGTTCATCAGGAACCTGGAAGGATAACCCGTTTTCCGCCATATCTTCAAAGCGAGGAATCCATTTTCCCTCTTGGATGGAATCGTACATGATCGGGGCCACCGCAAGGCACTTCTGCCCGAGTTCATCCCAGTGCCAGTCAATCATGCCGCTGAAGGATTCGTCGGCAAACAGCAAGAGAAGATCCCAGCTGTTGACCTCAATCCCTTTTCTGGTTCCCAGTTCTTTTGATTGCAGAGTCGTACCATAAAAGCTGGCTTCATGCCAAAGAAACAACTGGCCCTTCCAGTCATCCGGCCCGACATCAAAACCGCTGTCGTTTTCACAGTAAAGGAAGAAGCGGCCGTTCTCCAGAGGCTCTATGTACACATGCAGCAAACGTGTTTTAAGCATCGATCAGCTTCCCCTTTCTGCATTCTTCATGGAACGCACGAAGACGCTTCGTTTTTTCTAAAATAAAATCCAAATAGATATCCCATTGATCCGTTTTCTTAAGTTTTTTATAAAGGGTACGGAGTCTTTTCAGGTATTTGACCGCCTGCTTATAATTGTCGCGGTTCCGGCCCGCCAAATAGAACTCGATTCCCTCATGATAGAGGGGAAGGACAAGCTGCGGCGCTTCTTTAGCCGCATCCCGGAGGCCCATGTTATCCATCTCCCTGAGCTCATATCCGACAAAACGCTGCAGCTCCACCCAATCCCGGAAGGACTTCGAACTCAGCAGGAATTCGTTGTACCAGGAATAGCTGTAGGGCAGAAGGGCGACAAGCAGCTTCCGGAGAAGACCGTGCTCGTTTTCTGTCATCCAGTCGATCGGGAGCGTCCGTAAAAACCAGCGAGAAAAGGACGCGCTGTCATAGGGAGGCAGGGAATTAACGTAAGCCGGAACCTTCGGCATGATGCTTTTCAGAAAAGCGACACCCTGTTCATACTTTTTATTTTGAAAAAGCTGCTCCAGCCAGAAATCGGAGTACGGAACAATTTCTGTGCCCAGCTTCTCGATTTCTTTCGCAGCCAGCTCATGTTCTTCAAGCAGAATATATTGATGCAGCAGTGCCAACGCATAGAATAGATCTTCAGGGGAGCGTTCCTCCTGCAGCCGTTGAACCTCCGCCTGGCGCCATGCCTTTTTCTTAAAAAGAAAGTACCAAAGGAAGCGGTAGATTTCCGCTTTTGCCAATGTACTGTTTTCGTTGGAACCGGTCAGCTCTTCCGTCTTTCCTTTTAAAAATTCGATAAAAGGGTCGAACCGGAACGGCATGGCATGTACGGATAACTGTTTCACGCTGTCGAACATTTCATCGACCAAAAATTCGTAGTGTGAGGTCTCCGCCGTCTTTCCTCTGAAAAAAACCATCATTCGGTCGAAGTTCTGGAACAGGAAAAAGGAAACATAAAGCTTATACAGCGGCTTCCATTCCCGCTCGTATGGCGCATCTTTCATCAGCTTTCGAAAAAAATTCTGAATGTGCAGGTCCAGCAGATGGGACTGGCGGTGAAATGCCTCTTTATCCCATTCCTTGTACTGATACTGCAGGTAATCCCACCACTCTTCCGGTGAATCCCCGCGCTGTTTGCGGTCTTTTAAAAGGTCACTGGCTTTCTTGATACTGCCTTCATGCTTCTTTAATATATCTTGCAGATCCACCTTTTTTTCAGGAGATGAATTCGTTGCTTGTTCAGGCCTGCTCGTGCGCCATTTGTGAATCCAATTCGTCACAGGAGCAGCTTTGCTATATACGGCAAAAAAAGCAGCCATGAGGTGACGGCACCATTCATCAGAAGGACAGGAGCACTTGCTAATACGTGGAAAATCCAGTTCAAGAGTCACCTTAACTGGCGTGACGTCCTGGACATCCGCGGTGATGCTGTCATCATGATATTTAATGTTGCCAACAAGATTCTGCCGGTAGAGCAGCAATCCCTTCTGGACGATGCTTTGCCTCTCGCTGCCATACGGAAGTTCCTCCAGCAGATGCTCGCTCAAAGGTGTCAACTTTTCCTGTAATTCTTGTGCATTCATAAGGATTTGCCGCCTCCTGACTGATTCCGTTCAAAATTAACCATTCTTTTATTATAACGCAAATCAGTAAGAAAATGGAGCGGGGGAGACATCTAAAAGAAAAACTGCTTGCGTGAGGAAAAGATGAAGTCGATTCTAAGAAACACTTCAGTAGAGAAAACCTGCCCAAGTGTCACATAGGAGAGTTCTTAAGAGACACTTCAAAAGAGAAAACTCGCTCAAGTGTCACATAGGAAGGTTCTAAAAGACACTTCAAAAGAGAAAACCTGCTCAAGTGTCACATAGGAAGGTTCTAAAAGACACTTCAAAGAGAAAACCCGCTCAAGTGTCACATAGCAGAGTTCTAAGAGACACTTCAAAGAGAAAACCTGCCCAAGTGTCACATAAAGAGTTCTAAGAGCCACTTCAAAAGAGAAAACCCGCTCAAGTGTCACATAGCAGAGTTCTAAGAGACACTTCAGTAGAGAAAACCTGCCCAAGTGTCACATAGAGAAGTTCTAAGAGACACTTCAGTAGAGAAAACCTGCCCAAGTGTCACATAGCGAAGTTCTAAGAAACACTTCAGTAGAAAAAACCTGCTCAAGTGTCACATAGGGGAGTTCTAAGAGACACTTCAGTAGAGAAAAAGTCCCCAAGTGTCAGATAGGAGAGTGTTAAGAGACACTTCAGTAGAGAAAACCTGCTCAAGTGTCGCATAGGGAAAGCTTAAGTGCTCTAAAGCATTGAGAGAGTCACCCCGCTACTCAACATGCACAAAGAAAGTCTCCCCGTTATAAACGTTGACCGCCTGAAGCTCGACCTCAGCCCCGTTACGAATCATAAGATTCTTGTTTTCAGGAAACACCAATTCCTCCTGATCCTTTACAGCGACAAATTTCGGGTTGTGACTGTCACTCCTGTCGATTTTTGTCTCATATCCCCGCGCTTCATAATACTCCCGTGCATCAACATACCAGTCACTCAAGCCCACCAGATTCAAACCAAGAAAATCAGAGACTGATGAAGCAAGGTCAGTATTTTCCTTCAGTCCCGTCGGTTTGCCGGGCCCATACGCATAGAGAAAGACATCTTCCCCGGTGTGGCCGTGGGTTGTAAAGCCGAGAGATGCCCGTTTGCTGAGCATCGCAGCCATTTCGTCTTCCAGCTCTGTGACTGACCCAGCCTTTTTCACTCTGCAGAACTCATCTTCCGAATGATCTTGGAGGCCATAGGAGGCGAGGACTTCTTTTAGATTGGAGTGGTCCTTTTCTAACTGAGAGGATGCGCCTTTCACTGTCAATCGGGCTTTTTTCAATGGCTCAATGATCTCATCAACCGGCTGGTTAAAATAATCCTTATCGGTGGCCCCGTTTCCGATCGTCAGTCCGCTGTTTCCGTGGTCTGTCACGGCGATGACCATAGTATTGCCATCACGCTTTGCAAACTCAATCGCTTCACCGACCGCCTTATCAAACGCGAGCACCTCGCTGATCATCCCAATAGGATCATTTTTATGAGCAGCCCAGTCAATTTTGCTGCCTTCAACAAAGAGGAAAAAACCCTTCCCGGAATCGTCCAGCCGTTCAATCGCGGCAGAAGTCATCTTTGCCAGAGAAGGCTGTTCCGGTAAAAGTGCCGCGCGGTCAAAGTCGTAAGCCATATCTTCATCTGCGAAGCTTCCCCAAAGCCCTTCAGCCGACCGCCCATCCAGCTCTGACCCATCCGCTATAACCTGATAGTCTTTCTCCTCAATGACCTGAAGAAGGTCTTCTTTATCTTTCCGGGCAGACTCTTTTGTTTTTAACATGCCGTCATCATTTGCCATCCTTCTATCTTCTCCGGAATGAAGCCAGGCGAGCCCGCCGCCCAATACTACATCCATTCCTTGATACACCTGCTGTTCGGCAATATCACTGAACTCATCACGGTTTTTTACATGAGCGGAAAAAGCGGCCGGCGTGGCATGCTGCACAGGAGAAGTGGAGACAATCCCTGTTCCAAATCCTTTCAGCCGGGCTGCCTCCAACAGGCTGACGGCAGGCCTGGAACTTTCTCCATCAGGAATCATGCCAATATAATCGGCCTTTGTTTTAAAGCCGGTGGCCATAGCTGTCCCGCCGGCCGCGGAATCGGTGATGGCTGATTGAGCTGAATACGTCCGGACACCGCCTGTCAAAATGCTGTCCAAGTGCAGCGGGGAGCCTTTATACCAGCGGGCCAAAGTCACTACATCTGAATTCGTCCCGTCCATCACCATGAATATCACTTTTTTCTCAGTGGTCTCTGCAAACAAGCAGGAGGGAGGAATGGCGAAGAATATAATGGAAAAAAGTAAAATAGGAATAAGCGCTAATTTGAATGTTTTCATGAAATCCTCCTTTGCGGATTCTATTCATGGTTAGTATGAGAGAGCATACCCTTTCTATACCCAAAAAAGCGCCGAACCTTTGTCAGGTACGGCGCTTCGTGTTATTTTCTTTCTAGAATTCCCAGCAGCAGGTTTTCTAAAATCGTATGTCTGTCGGCATTTTTAAGGGCTGAATTTGTCAGTCTGTCAAAGTGGACAGGGGTAACAAAAGTGGAGCCTGGTAAATCCATTGAGTCAGGGTCTTTAACAAAGATTTCCTCTTTTTCGATGCCCTGCTGAATTTCGACCCGGCCATTTGATTTCATGCCGGCAGTGACTTCTCTTTTTTCAAGTTTTCCGGCTTCAGTAACAACAATCAGGTATTTCTTAGCACCGTCCATCACAAGGCTGCCCTCAGATACGGTCAGCACATCCTTGGCTTCCTCGGTCACGATGGAAAGGGACACATGAAAACCTGGACGCAGATTTTCCAGTTCCTGATCTTCGCTGAACTCTACTTGAAATGGATAAGAACTTCCGCCATCCTCGGACTCCTCTTCTGAAGGAAGGGCCGCAACATCTGTTACAAAGCCGTTCAGCTCTTCTTTTACAGCTGTTGAACGCACAATAGTCTCTTGGCCTTCCATTACTTGGAGTACTTCCTGCTCGTTTAATTCACCTTCGACAACGGGAGATGTTGAGGCAATCACGATAACGGGATTATCCAGCTCCCTGGACACCTTTTTAACAACCCCTTCCAATTCGCTTTGGACTGTCAAAGTCGTTTCATATGATTGCAAGTCACTCAGCTGCCGCTCAAAGTTAGCTGCTTTGTTTTCGAGTCGATTCATTTCGAGTTCTTTAGCAGCGATTTCCTGCTCGACATAATAATCGATCTCGAGCGCGCTTGCCTCCATGCTTTCGTCCGGAGGGAACTCGTCCAAAGAGGATGAAGAAGGCACCCTGGTATCACTTGCAGAAGGCCTTAAGGTTCGCAGGTCCCCTATGTGATCTTCAATGCTGTCAATCTCATCCTCCAGCTGTTGAATTTCTGATTCCAGCGCCTGCTGCTGGCTTAATGTATTTTCCGATTCAAAGGTGAACAAGTCAGAACCAGCTGATACTTCATCTCCTTCTTTTACAAGGAACTCCTGGAACGTCCCGAAGCTGTCGTCAAAATAAACATAGCTTTCCTGGGAGGAAGCCAGAGATGCCACTTTTTCCAGTGAATTCTGCAAGTTTCCGGTGTTAATAGGTTTCCAGCTGCTGATATATGAATTACGGTCCACCTTGCTGTCGGCTTTCTCGATCAAGAACACGTTAACAGCTAAGAAAGCGATGCAGAGGATGATAGCCGGGTAGATAATTTTTTTATTCATGTGAATTCACCGCCTTTATACTAAAATCGAAAAGTCTATGTAAGCTAGAAATGCCGTAATGCTCCAGAAAAGAAGGTTGATGACTGCCACCCAAAGCAACAGCACCCAATTTTTCTTGCCAGTGAGCCACTTAAGCCCTTTAAATTGAATGAAAGCTGCCCATATTTTGAACAGTGAGATGCTGCCAAGGAAATATTTCAGCCAGGAATTATCCGTCAGCGCCTGTCCGATGACACCAAGCGCAAATGGTGAAGAGTACCAGTTCAGTGACATGAAGGTCAGCAAAGGCAGGTAGGTCAATTTTTCCAGCAGCAAAATCAACAGCGTGATACCTTGAACTACGACGATTTTTTTGTATTCAGCTTCCGAAAGTGTCCAAAACAGCAGGGAAGGGATGAATAGTATGATCGCTGCGTATAAGAGACCCAACAGGACCCTGCCCAGTAAAAAGTAAAATTTATGTACTTCAAAATCCAAGGAAGACAAGTCAGTAATTTCTTTGGACAGGGGAACGGTTCCCCAGCCAAAGCTGGCGTTTAAGCCGAAAATCAGCATGGAAACTATGAAAAGGGTGATGATAGTTTTGGTGTAGCCTTTTAAAATCTCTGATTCTCTTAATTGATAAAAATATGTAGAAGGATGAAATAGTCCTTTTAATAGTTTAATTTCATTCATGTATGTATTCCTCCAGTGGTTTCTGACCCTTCAATCATTTTATCGGAAATCCTCGAACTTTTCCATAAATTGTAGATAGATTACAAAAAAACCTCCTAAAACATAACGGGGACTGTTTTGCAGTACAAACTTATAATTAGCAACCGAAATGGTTGGTTCATTTGGCAAAAAAACAATAATAAAATGTAAGTGGTCAGTGGCTGTTGCTAATGTGATTTCCACTCCAGGTGCGTGACTCCGCGGGGCGTGCGGTGAGCCTCCTCGGCTTCATAAAAAGCGGAAGCGGCCGTTCAGCGACCTACAGATTGTAGGGCTCTCGCATGAGATAAAGGAATCACGAAGAGTGAAGCGATTCGATGATGACTTATCGCAAGGAGAGAGACCGAAATCTGCTAGTCGCTGGCCGCTGGAGCTGGCTTCGCCTGCGGGGTCTCACCTGTCACGCTAGTCCCGCAGGAGGTCACGCACCTTCCGTTCCAATCAAATCAGTGCTAGCTTTTTTATAGTTAACTGCACCGCATTTAAAAGTATATAGGAAATTTCGTGCAATTTTTGAAGTACACGAGGTTCTGTCATTTGATATTCAGGATACGTTTTGTATTACCAAATGACTATATTCACCAATGAGAATACTGTTATATCAACAAAAAAGGAGTGTCAAATCCTAAGTGATTTGACACTCCTTTTTTGTTGAAATTGTTAGTTTTGTACTCGAAAATAGACCCGTTACCTTAAACAGGAGGCCCTTTTCTATTTTCTATAAGGAATAAGTCAAAAATGTAATACCGGTAAATAAAGAAACCATGATGACGAAAATCAAGGCAAACATGATTTTCTTTTGTCGATCTTTTTTAATCTTCATTTCCTCTGGAGTCAGGAATTTCAATGTGATAATCCTCCTTTGCGGCAGCTGGCTGACATGATGAAATTCTCATTTTAGTCCCTTTAGCTTTGCGTCGTTATTTTTCAATAACTTTGCCTTTTTCTTGCGGACTATTCTTCTATCGGTAATATTCCAGGAAAATTAATAGGTATTTAGTCGTATTTTGTCGAAGTTTAGTCTTCTAATGCTTTAGCGAGGGTGATCAATCTTTGAAAAAACTTCTCCTGCTTTTTCTTATCATAATAGGAAGCAGAAGTTAATAACCTTTTCAGATCAGGATGTTCAGTCAGCATATTTACTGCACGTTCCAGTTCCTCATCCTCAAATTTTTCCCTGAGAACCATAGCGTGCTTCGGGTCATCATCAGGGTAGGCGGAACCCGAGATAATGTTATATAGATCAATAGGAGAAAGTTGATATAAATGAACAAGCTTTCTTAATATATCATCAGGAAATTGGCTTCTTCCATTCTCGTACTTATTCAGCAGCTGTTTGCTGATATTTAGACGTTTAGCCACCTCGACCTGGCTCAACTGAACAATTTCTTCTCTATATCTCTTCATTGCTTCAGAAAAAATCATACTTTCACCCGCAGTCTTCATTAGATGTTATTAACATAACTCCTAGAAGAAAGAAGAATTAGAAAGTTCATATATAGTTGACCTGCAAAAGTAAAATATTTGTTTACTTTTAAAAAAATATTGTCGAAATACATAATTTACCTTTAGTATAAGAGAGAAAGGGTAAAAAGTCCTAATTTGTAAAAATTGAATAGTGGGAGGATACGATGAAAAATAAGGTATTGCTGTTGTCCTGGATGGATACTGGGGGTTTTAAGAGTTTAAAAGATTTTTATTTGGTATTCAGGGGAAAACATTCAGAAGAATCATTTCTTCTTACTTCCATTGGAAATTGCACGCTGGCCATGAACAGTTTAAATGACGATGACCTGACTGATGAGAAAAAATTCTTAAGCTTCCTGCCTATCCCATTGACACGCTCCACGAAATTTTTGTTAAGGGTGGATGTAAATGGAATTAAAAGTATCCTGGTATTATCGGTGGATGAAATAAAGCTGCAGATAGTGCCCTTTACCCCTTATGATGAGCTGACAGACGACATGTTCTATCACATTGTTCAATGTTTCACGCTGAAAAGAAAAGATACATATTTATCTTTTTTGTTACATCCCCACAAAGATCCAGCAGTCAAAAGCAGCAGATATCCCGTAAATCCTGACATTCAACCTGTCAAAATTGTAAAGAAAACCTTCCTCACCTAGAACGTTCACACATTATCCAAAAATTGTATTTACGAAACTTGTAGTTTTCTGGTAGAGTATGTATATTCATTAAGTTTAACAATTCGCCAGACAGGTAAATACAATACTACAGATAAAGTATTTTAGGAGGTAATCTTTTGCAACAAGATTCAACCAATGAACAGCAGCAGTTACTCAACCTTATGCAAAAAGCCTTTGACAAAGCAAAAAACGGAAACATGGATGCTTCCAAAATGGTAAACTGGCTTCAAAAAGAACTGAAAAGTGAATATACATTCGTAAAAGAAAAAGCGCTTTAGGCTAAAATAAGTCCAAAGAGCTTTTTTAATTTTTGTGTAAGCGCTTTAATTGCTTGGGGCTATAAAATTGTTCTTGGCTGCTTTATTATATATCTGCTGTTCAATAATTCCTCTGTATCGTGCTCTGGATACATATCCCCTGCAAATCGCCGCCACTCATGTACCCACCCGCCGGCTCTGGGTACATATCTACCCTCGAATTGCCCCACTCATGTATCCACTTGCCCGTCCTGGGTACATGTCTGCCCTTAAATTACCGCACTCATGTATCCACCCGCCGGATCTGGGTACTTATCTACCTTCAAATCGTGTAACTCATGTATCCACCCGCCCGTCTTGGGTACACGTCTGCTCTTAAATTACCGCACTCATGTACCCACCCGCCGGCTCTAGATACATATCTGCGTTCGAAACGCCTCACACATGTATCCACCAGCCCGCCCTGGGTACATATCTACGCTTAAAAGTCTTACTCATGTATCCACCCGCTCGTTCTGGATACACATCTGAGCTTAAAATGCCGCACTCATGTATCCACCCGCCGGCTCTGGGTACATATCTGCCCTCGAATAGCCCCACTCATGTATCCACTCGTCCGCGCTGGATACATATCTACCCTCGAATTGCCGCACTCATGTATCCACCCGCCGGCTCTGAGTACATATCTGCCCTCAAATTACCGCACTCATGTATCCACCCGCCGGATCTGGGTACATATCTGCCCTCAAATTGCCTCACTCATGTACCCACCCGCCGGCACTGGGTACACGTCTACCCCCGAATTGCCGCACTCATGTATCCACCCGCCGGATCTGGGTACATATCTGCCCTCAAATTGCCCCACTCATGTATCCACTCGCCGGCTCTGAGTACATATCTGCCCTCAAATTGCCGCACTCATGTATCCACCCGCCGGAGCTGGATACACATCTGCCTTCAAACCGCCATACTCATGTATCCAAAGCCTCACCGCGATGACACATCCACCCTCAAAACAGGTAACTCATGAATCCAACTCGTCAACCCAGGCACACACCTCTCAACGCGTTAACGCGTTAACAATCTAAGTTTCTAAAATCTACCTATAATATATTGACCGCTTATAATAATACCCATACAATGAAACTAAGTTATTAGTGAATTCAGAAATCAAAAGGTGCGAAGCCATGAAAATAGTCGATCAACACCGCATAGGGAAGAGTGCGCTGCTTCTTCTCCTGATGGATGAAACAGACGGAACAGAAGAGGCGTACAGCGAGCAATTCAAACAATTGAACTGGCAGTATTGCACAGGCAAGGTCGGTTCGATGAACGTTCAAAAGATTGTTGCCGCGATTGAAACAGCGGCGAAGCGGAACGGTATTGTCAGGGAGGATCTCTACAGGGAGATGCACTCGCTTTACCATGCGACCATGGAAGCCATCTCGGGAGTCACCCGCGGACAGACCCAGCTGGGGGAAATTCTTAGAACAGTCGGCCTCAGGTTTGCTGTGGTCAGGGGGACACCTTATAAAATCGCCGAAGAAGGCGAATGGATCGCCGTGGCGCTGTACGGAACCATCGGTGCACCTATCAAAGGCCTTGAGCATGAAACCATCGGCCTTGGAATTAACCATATTTAATAGGATAGAGCCTATAGTGATTAGAAATCAGGAGGCTCGATGACAAAGCTTTATTTGTCGTCGAGCCTCTTTTTGTTTTTCAAAATCACTTTAAAGCGCGAAGAGGGACAGTCCCTTTCAGCGATTGAAACCACTAAGCACACACCACACACGCCAATCACATTAATAATCAAAAGGGTGATCAAGAATGATTGAACTGACAGGACATACATTGACAGTAGAAGAAGCGAAGAAGGTTATTTATGACAAGGAAGGAGTGACGCTCTCCCCAGAAAGCCTGGTCAAGGTGAACCAAAGCAGGGAGGCGGTGGAGAGAATTGTCCGCGAACAAAGGATCGTGTATGGAATCAACACGGGCTTCGGAAAGTTCAGCGACGTACTCATTGATCAGCAGCATGTCGAAGAGCTGCAGCTGAACCTCATCCATTCCCATGCCTGCGGAGTCGGGGACCCATTCCCGGAAAAAGTCTCACGAGCGATGCTTCTCCTCAGAGCCAATGCGCTTCTTAAAGGCTACTCAGGGGTGAGACCGGTCGTCATCGAAACACTCATCGCACTGCTAAACAAAGGCATCCACCCGGTCATTCCGCAGCAGGGGTCGCTTGGAGCCAGCGGGGATCTCGCGCCGCTTTCACACCTGGCGCTTGCGCTGATGGGAGAAGGAGAGGTCTTCTACAAAGGTGAAATTCAGCCGACGCTGACAACCCTTTCCAAAGAGGACATCATGCCGATCACCCTGCAGGCGAAGGAGGGCCTCGCGCTTATAAATGGGACGCAGGCCATGACAGCCATGGGTCTTATCAATTACATCGAAGCCGAACAGCTCGCCTATCAGTCGGAAATGATTGCCGCCATCACGATCGAGGGCCTGCAGGGAATCACGGACGCTTTCGACGAAGACATCCATATCGCCAGGGGCTACCCCCAGCAAATCGATACCGCCCAAAGAATTCGAAATCATCTCGACGGCAGCCGGCTCACCACCTCACAAGGCGAGCTCAGAGTGCAGGATGCCTACTCACTGAGGTGTATCCCGCAGGTTCACGGGGCATCCTGGCAGGCACTCGACTATGTAAAAGAAAAGTTGGAAATCGAGATGAACGCTGCTACAGATAATCCGCTCATATTCCAAAACGGAAAAAAGTCATCTCCGGAGGCAATTTCCATGGACAGCCAATCGCACTCGCAATGGATTTCATGAAAATAGCCATTGCCGAACTGGCGAACATCTCCGAACGAAGAGTGGAAAGGCTCGTCAACCCGCAGCTCAATGATCTGCCGCCTTTCCTGAGTCCGGAACCAGGGCTTCAATCAGGCGCGATGATCATGCAATATTGCGCGGCGTCTCTCGTTTCGGAAAACAAAACCCTTGCGCACCCGGCAAGCGTGGATTCCATCCCATCTTCGGCGAACCAGGAAGACCACGTCAGCATGGGAACGATCGGGGCGCGCCACGCGTATCAAATTTTACAAAATGCCAGAAGGGTCCTGGCGGTCGAACTCATTTGCGCCCTGCAGGCGGTGGAGTACCGCGGGCCCGAAAAAATGGCAGGAGCTACTCACCGGTTTTACAAGGCGGCCAGAAAGCAGGTTCCATCTATCACGAAAGACCGCATATTCGCAAAGGACATAGAAAAAACACAGCTTTGGCTGCAGGAAATGAACTGGCAGGATTACAATTCAACCAAAAAAATCACCCAATAAGGGAGGAACTATTAATGGAAAAAACACGCATAGTCAGAGCCAAAAAAGGGCTGGAAATCGAATGCAAAGGGTGGGAGCAGGAAGCGGTCTTAAGGATGCTGTATAACAATCTCGATCCGGAGGTGGCGGAAAAGCCGGAGGACCTCGTCGTGTATGGAGGAATCGGGAAAGCAGCCCGGAACTGGGAGTCCTTTGACGCCATTGTCAACACGCTGAGAACACTGGAAAATAATGAAACAATGCTGGTGCAGTCCGGAAAACCGGTCGGCGTTTTTAAAACACACGAAGCGGCACCGCGCGTCCTGCTGTCGAATTCGGTGCTTGTGCCAAAGTGGGCAGATTGGGAAAACTTCCACGAACTCGACCAGAAAGGCTTGATGATGTACGGACAGATGACGGCGGGAAGCTGGATCTACATCGGCACGCAGGGAATTTTACAAGGAACATATGAAACCTTTGCTGCTGTAGCGCGGGAGCATTTTAACGGATCACTGAAAGGAACGATTACATTGACCGCGGGACTCGGTGGCATGGGAGGGGCTCAGCCTTTAGCCGTGACCATGAACGGCGGGGTGTGCCTCGCCGTCGAAGTCGATCCAGCGAGAATTCAAAAGCGCATCGACACGAAGTACCTCGATGTTCAAACGGATTCGCTCCAGGAAGCAGTGATGATGGCGTACGAAGCGAAGGAAGCAGGAAAGCCTCTTTCAATCGGCCTCCTGGGGAATGCGGCGGAAATTCATCATAAGTTGTTACAAACCTCCGCCAAAATCGATATTGTGACTGACCAGACGTCGGCTCACGACCCGCTGAACGGTTATGTTCCGGAACGATGCACCTTGGAAGAAGCGGATGCTTTGAGAAAAGAAAATCCAAGTCTGTACACAAAGCTTTCGAAAACCAGCATGGCAAACCATGTCGAGGCGATGCTCGATTTCCAGCGAAGGGGCAGCATCGTATTCGATTACGGAAACAACATCCGCCAGGTCGCCAAGGACGAAGGAATAGCGGATGCCTTCGCATTCCCGGGTTTTGTCCCTGCCTATATCAGGCCCCTGTTCTGCGAAGGAAAAGGTCCGTTTCGCTGGGCGGCACTATCAGGCGACCCGGCTGATATACACCGAACGGACCGTCTCATCAAAGAACTATTCCCGGAAAACACGGAGCTGCTGAGGTGGATCGATATGGCTCAGGAAAAAGTCGCGTTCCAGGGGCTGCCGTCACGAATCTGCTGGCTGGGATACGGCGAGCGGGTGAAGATGGGTCTCGCCATAAATGAGCTCGTCAAGAATGGTGAGCTGAAAGCACCAATCGTCATTGGCCGGGACCATCTCGACTGCGGATCCGTCGCATCGCCGAACCGTGAAACAGAATCCATGAAGGACGGAAGCGATGCGGTGGGCGACTGGGCGATCCTCAACGCGCTGATCAATACAGCCGCGGGCGGATCCTGGATCAGCTTCCATCACGGAGGCGGAGTGGGAATGGGATATTCGCTGCACGCCGGAATGGTCGTGGTCGCAGACGGCTCGGATCTTGCGCATGAGCGCCTCCAACGCGTCCTGACAACCGACCCGGGAATGGGTGTGATCCGCCACGTGGACGCAGGCTATGAAAAAGCGGAAGAAACCGCTGATAAATGGGGAATCAATGTACCGATGAAAGGAGACAAATAATGACCGGACAATACGATGTACTGATTAAAAATATTGGACAGCTGCTGACGATGGATCATGGAGACGGCCCTGTCAGAGGTGAAAAAATGACCCAGGCACCAATGATCGAAAACGCAGCTCTGGCGATTAAAGACGGAAAGGTTGCCTGGATGGGGAAAACAACAGAAGCAGTTTCCTTTACAGCAGACAAAACGATTGATGCGGAAGGGAGGCTGGTGACTCCTGGACTCGTCGACCCGCATACACACCTCGTGTTCGGCGGATCTCGCGAGCACGAAATGGCCCTGAAACAGCAGGGTGTCCCTTATCTCGAAATCCTTAAAAGGGGAGGGGGAATTCTGTCGACGGTGAAGGCGACCCGGGAAGCAACGGAAGAACAGCTCTTGGAAAAAGCACGATTCCACCTCGACCGCATCCTTTCCTATGGAGTCACCACGATGGAAGCGAAAAGCGGCTACGGGCTGGAAAAAGAAACAGAGCTGAAGCAGTTAAGAGTCGTAAAAAAATTAAACGAACAGCATCCGATCGATTTAGTTTCCACTTTTTTAGGAGCCCATGCGATTCCACCGGAACATAAAGAAACCCCGGATGCTTTTTTACAGGAAATGCTGAACCTTCTTCCGCAAATCGAAAAAGAAGGGCTTGCGGAATTTGTCGACATTTTCAGTGAAACAGGCGTATTCACTGTTGAACAGGCACGGACCTATCTTTTAAAAGCAAAGGAAATGGGCTTCGATGTGAAAATTCATGCTGACGAAATTGATCCGCTGGGCGGAACGGAGATGGCGGTCGAAGTGGGAGCGAGAAGCGGGGAGCACTTGGTTGGTGCCTCGGACACAGGAATACAAATGCTCGGAACATCGGAAACCATTGCGGTTCTGCTTCCCGGCACTTGTTTTTACCTCAACAAAGACAGCTATGCGAAAGCCAGGGAAATAATTGAAGCGGGCGCTGCGGTTGCCCTGTCGACTGACTTCAATCCGGGCAGTTCACCGACGGAAAACCTTCAGCTCATCATGAATCTGGCAGCGCTGAAAATGAAGATGACGCCAGAAGAGATCTGGAATGCAGTCACGGTGAATGCCGCTTATGCGATCAATAGAGGAGAAAGCGCGGGCAAGATCGCGCCTGGCCGCAAAGCGGATATCGTTCTGTGGGACGTTCCCAACTACCATTACGTACCGTACCACTACGGAGTGAATCATGTGAACACGGTGTGGAAGGCAGGCAAGCTAGTTTATGGAAAGGAGCGTAAGGATGAACAGGTTTACACATCTTAGGGGAGCAGGCAAGGCGCAGTTTCAGGACCGCTTCACAAAAAAGCCCATGAACTGCTAATGCCTTGGACAGAAGGTAAGAAAGGGGATATCGCCCTCATAGGCGCGCCCCTTTCCAAGTCGTCCATCAGCCATTCGGGAGCCGGATTTGCCCCAGAAGCCATCCGCCGCTGCCTCAGTTCCTATTCAACCTTCGCCATAGAGGAAGAACGGGAGCTCGCAGAACATAGGTTTGTCGATTTCGGCGATATCCTGATGCACCCGACCTCCATCGTCGAATCACAAAACAGAATCTATGAATCTCTTACAGAGGTTTGGAGGGAGGACGCCGCACCCTTCACCATTGTGCTGGGCGGCGACCACTCGATCACCACTTCTTCCATAGAAGCACTCACAGAACATAAAGGAAGAATCGGGGTCATCCAGTTCGATGCCCACCACGACCTGCGGAATGTCGAGGATGGGGGTCCAACGAACGGAACGCCATTCCGCAGGCTGCTGGAGAGAGGCCTGCTTAGAGGAGAAGATCTGGTGCAAATCGGAATCCGCAACTACTCGAACGCGGGTGCTTACTATCAATTCGCCATGAAAAACGATGTGAGCGTCTATACAATGAAGGAAGTCCGCGAGAGAAACATCGGGGATATCATGCAGGAATCCCTGAAAATGCTGGCTGACAAAGTCGATACGATCTACCTGTCCGTGGACATGGATGTGCTCGATCAGGCCTTTGCACCTGGCTGTCCGGCCATCGGACCAGGCGGAATGGACAGCGGCACCTTAATGGAAGCCGTCAGTATCGGCTGCCGGCATAAAAAAACAGCCGCGATGGACATCGTCGAAATCGACCCGACCCTCGACATCCGTGACATGACCAGCCGGATTGCGGCGCACCTGCTGCTCAATACATTGAAAGACCGAACTTCAGTAATATAAAACAAAAGGGCAGTCCCGGATCAAAAGGGGGACTGTCCTTTTTACGCGATTAAATGAAGTTATTTTTATAAAATAAAAGTAGTATATTGTCATTTTATGGTATTCTGTTAGAGAGATTATCTATTCGGAGGTAAACCCGTGCTCATTCTTTTTAGTTTGTTAGTGATCGGTGCAGCAGTACTCGGCCTTCCCCAGGTGAAAGGAAGAATTGGAGAGGGCTGGGTGAAGTTTTTCTTGAGCAAGCTGGATCCTGAACGCTACTTTCTTCTGCATGATATCCTTCTGCCTGGCCACAATGGAAAAACGACTCAAATCGATCATATCGTCGTGTCACCGTATGGAATTTTTGTGATAGAAACCAAGAATTATAATGGCTGGATCTTTGGCAGTGAAAAGAGCAAGAAGTGGACACAGCAGATTTATAGAAACAAGCAGCAGTTCCAGAATCCCATACATCAGAACCACGGCCACATCGAAGCGATCAAATATGTCTTAGGAGAGCAGGTGAAGCTCCCCTATGTCTCCATCATCGCCTTTAATTCAAGGGCAGATTTGAAAAAAATCAACATCTCGTCGCCAGACATTCATGTCACCTATGACACAAGAATAAAGAAAACAATAGAACTCTACCAAAATAAAAGAAATTCCACACCTTACGCAAAAGCAGTACATGACCGCTTGAAATCAGCAGCAATT
This sequence comes from Bacillus sp. P14.5, assembly GCF_003316765.1. Classification (GTDB taxonomy): domain Bacteria; phylum Bacillota; class Bacilli; order Bacillales; family Bacillaceae_B; genus Rossellomorea. Next base: position 65,931 of record NZ_NIJF01000066.1, read on the forward strand.
GAAGGCAAAGAAGCAGTCAAAAGCCACGTCACCCAGATAAAAAAAGACCAAAAACAAATTAAACTAAAAGTACATAATAATGTCTGTCCAAAATGTGATGGGAAACTTCTTGAAAGAAGAGGAAGGCATGGCCGATTTAAAGGGTGTTCGAATTATCCTAAGTGCCGGTATACTGCGTAAATGAAGAGGCTGGGACACAACTATAGTCAGACCTATAAAAGCCGAATAGTGTAAGTTACCGAAACAAAAATGTCGACCTGCGCATCATTCGTACCGTTGATGACCGAAGTTGCCCCTACATCGGTCGCGCCGCACATAATTTGGGGCGCTCCCGTCCGAAGTTTTCGCCACTTCGGTCACCCCGGGCATTTTTTGGGCTGCTCCCGTCCGAAGTTCCCGCTACATCGGTCACCCTGCGCATTTTTGGGGCTGCTGTTGACCGAAGTTCCCGCCACATCGGTCGTCCCGCGCATTTTGGGGACCGCTCCCGTCCGAAGTTACGGCTACATCGGTCACCCCGGCCTAATTTGTAATTTTGAATGCCATGTTCCCTCATTCTATTTTTAATAGAGGGAGCTTTGTTGCAGGCGGCCGATCTACTGGGGGACTAGGCGTAGTCTAGGTCCAGCGCACAATCCCTAAATCAGGTTTTAGTACTTGGACTAGCAAAATAGAGGGAAAAATTCCCCTTATTTACTGAAAAGCACCAAAAACAGCTTAAATAGAGGGAGAAATTCCCCTTATTTAACTCAAGATACTAGAAAATTGGTGATTTTTTTGAAATAAGGGGAAAAACTCCCGCTATTCACCAACAAAATGAGTCCAAATTTGCAAATAAGGGGAAAAACTCCCCTTATTTTTCATTAACGATTTCGCTTTTCTAATAGATTGCTGCTCTTAAATGGAACCCGCCAAAGCCGCTGGCATAGACCGGATCACAACCGCCCTATACGAAGCAGGCTGACAACATGGAATTAATCTTCACAGAACTAGCTAAAATATAATTTTGAAACACACCAACAACCAACACCGTCTAAACCATGAATACATAAACACACCACAGAAAAAGGGGGGAGCAGCGGGTTTGGAAGATAGAATTAAAATCTTAGAAGACTTGATTGATGAACATGAAGCATCAGTCACGAAGCTGGCTTTTACCTATGTAAAAGATTGGTCAACCGCTCAAGATATCGCTCAGGAAGTATTCATCAGCGTATTCAATGGGCTGGAGACCTTTCAACATAATTCGGCCTATAAAACCTGGATATATCGAATTACCGTCAATAAATGCAAGGATATGCTGGGCTCCGCCTACTTCAGAAGAAACGTTCTAACAGAATCAGTGGCGCGTATTTTTAAGGGAAGCGAAGCCGACACGGCCGACAAAGTCATCCGGATGGAAGAGATGAAAGGAATTTCAAGGGATGTCTTCTCGCTGCCGGAAAAATACAGAGAAATCATCATTCTTTACTATTATGAGGAATTGACAACAGAGGAGATAAGCGAATTGCTGGACATCGGTTCATCCACCATCAGAACCAGGCTGGCAAGGGCCCGCCATAAACTCCAATCGCTAAGCAAAAGGAGGGATCAGGTTGAACAGAGACCCGCTGAAAAATTTAAAAGCTGAATTGGATGAAGAAGTATTTCACAAGCAGAAGTTAAAAAGCAGGAAAGACGCCATTTTAAAAGAAGCGCGTGAAGGGATGACAAATTCTCAGAAGAAAAGGCCAAAGTGGGCTCCTGTTATAGCAGCACTGGCCATTCCGTTGATAGGGTTTTTACTGATTGGACCTGTGCTTCTGGAACAATTCCCCCGTTTATTGGACACAAACCCCGAGGAAGTGACAGAACCCTCAAAGAAAAAGATTGAAGAGACACCGAAAGCCAGCGAGATCAAAAAAGTTTATTCCTCGTTATGGGAGCAAGAAAGGCTGAACTTTAGAGCTATGTATTTACTCGCGGACTTCAAGGTGGATGGAAAGGAATATAGCATCGATACAGGAGTTGAATACAGAAGTGATGGAATCCCCAGTATCAATCAGCAAAACACTAACAATGACTCCCGGGTCATACTGGAAGACAACCTTTTATATTATAAAGAAATCGATAAGCCTGCAACCGTTACAGCTATTCCTGCTCCATCAGCCTATCTGAAGGCAGACCATGAACCTATCATTATGTCTTATCCTTATTATCCCGCTAAGCTTCCAGAGGATATTGCGAGTAATCAATACACCTGGAAAATCATTGAGGAGGGGGAACACGGGATAATAGTCAGTGGACTTACAGATAACAAGAAGCTCAGTTTGAAGGAGTTTAAGGCAAAAATCCATCCAGAAACCGGCATCCTGCTGAGTTTTGAAGGGAAGAATCAAAAAGGAGATAAAGCGATAGAATGGAAGGACAGGAAATTCCACTATAATGAAGTTTCTTTAGGGATCAGTGATTCTAACCAAATGTTTCTTCAGTATGAAATGAGTAGAGACCAAAACCTTACCCCAATCCTGAAAGAATTGCTTTCTGGAGAAAATGATGAGTGGAAAAATGTTATAAGCTCAATTGGCCTGGATACTTCAAATGAAGTGGCCCCCATTAATGTAAATGTAAAATTGAATAGAAAAATTAGTAGAAAAGAAGAAGAACAAACAGCCCGGAAAATAGCAGTGGCTTTGCAGAATAATAATGAATCCCCGATAGCACAGTACGTCGATTTCGAAATCAACTTCTACAACCCTGAAGCTGAGAAGGCCTATCGGAAAGCTTACTCAAATTCAATACTGCAGCAAAACGAAGACCGATATGACGAAGACGGAAACCCTAAAATGGAATGGATCGACATCAAATAATTTAAAAGAGGGACAGTCCCTCTTCGCCCTTTAAAGCACTAAAAACAAAACCCCCCATTCCTTTAAAAGGAACAGGGGGTTTTTATTGATTAGATTAATGTGTTAACTGCTTCTTCCTTCTTCTCAAGAAGATCATGCCTGCCGCTGCAGCTGCCATGATGATTCCTAAAGTAAGGTATAGGTAGTAAGCTGTACCTGTGTCAGGAAGATTGGAGCCTAGTTTGTCCTTGGCTTGGTTGTCTTCCTGGCTTGAATCGGTGTCACGCTGATCGGAACCGCCATCATTCTTATCAGTGGAATCCTGATCAGATCCGCTGCCAGTATCGGTATCCTCGTTGTCTTTTTCATCTTGATCATCTGCTGGGTCCTGAGGGGTTTGGCCATTTCCATTATCTTTTCCATCGCCATTTCCGCCCTCATTGTCACTTCCGTCAGAAGGATTTTCAGCATCATCATTTCCTTCGTCATTGTCACTTCCGTCAGAAGGATTTTCAGCATCATCATTTCCTTCGTCATTGTCACTTCCGTCAGAAGGATTTTCTGAATCATCATTTCCTCCGTCATTGTCACTTCCGTCAGAAGGATTTTCTGAATCATCATTTCCTCCGTCATTGTCATTTCCGTCTGAAGGATTTTCAGGCTCATCATTTCCTCCGCCTTCAGAAGGGTCTTCAGGATCGACAGGAGTTTCTTCCTCATCCTCGCCCTTCGTGAATGTCCAAATATCAGAAACGACTCCTCCAGTGAATTGGTCTTGAGCTGTTACATACCAGGAATAGGTTTCGTTTTCCTCCAACCCTTCCCATACCGTTTCAGCAGTGCCGCCGCTTTCAACGGCTTCCTGTTCACCAATCACCGTATCGGTATAAACGTTCACAGAGAAATAATCGGTAGCAACACGTTTTTCTTCCAGAGAGAGGTCCATAGGCATGATAACTTCATCCTTGCCTGGGAACTCAGTAGGATCATAGAAATTGTAATCATCAAGATATGGTGAGTATGTGTTAATCATCACTCTGTCGTTGTCCTGATCGAAATGCATCAGCTTCAGGTAACCCTGGCCGCCTTCAGGTCCGCCTTGGTAATCGCCAAGCATCTGATACACTTCGCGGTCTGCTGTTCCGTCTCCATTATCATCAATCTCACTGACAAGTGTCTCGGAATCATGATAGTGACCGCTCAATACGGCAACAACATTTTCATTAGGCTCTACGACTTTGTTATAAATCCTGTTGCCAAGCGGGCTGCGATTCCCGGATACGAGTAGATACTCATGGAAATTCAGGATCGCTTTGCGGTTAGGGTGTTCTTGCAGGACTTGGTTCATCCAATCAAGATCTTCATCTTGCACGCCCCAGCCCATATAAAGCATGATGAAATCGTTTCCTTCAGAGGAAATCAAATCATAATGTCCCCTGTTGTTCTTATACGTACCGCCATAGTGGTCTTCATTTTCATAACGGTCTGCACCGAACCACTTATAGAATTCGGTATAGTCATTTGTCAATTGATTGACATCGTGGTTTCCTGCCAGCACTCCGTAAGGGATATTGCTGTCTTCAAGAGTACCCATATATTCGTCGGCATACTGCCATTGCTCGACTTTATCGGCTTCATCGACAAGATCCCCAGTGTGGAAGACGTACTTGATTTTCATTTCTTCCTTCATCTGTGCAATCCATTTTGTCTGCTGATCAAAAATGTATGGATAGCTCTCTGCGTAATATTGAGTATCCGACATCCAAACGAATGTGTAATCATACTCTTCAGGAGAACTTGGGATTTCATCTTGAACCAATACGTTGATCTTTGAATCTTTCATATATTCACCAATAGTGATATTTGATTTCAACTCAAAGTCCTCTGTACCGGCAATCTTGTAAGTCTGCAGAATCCATTTCTCTTTGGCATGGTTCCATGCATACATGGAAACCTTTCTTCCTTCAAGAGACTGTCCTTTCCAAAGAAGTTCTACACTGTCATTCTCATCCACTGAAGGATCCAGTGTCACATCAAAACGATGGTAAGGGAATCCTGTGGAGGAATCGGAAGTCAGATAGCTGCCATCTTCCTCGGAAACCATGGAAATCTCTTCATTTGTCAATGCTTCTTCGCCTGGAGGAGCCATCATGTTAGGCGGCTCAATATCCGCGACATTTTTATAAGCTTTCACGCTGCCAGCATTCTTCGCTGTATACTGATAACCTTCATAGAAGGAAACATCCATATCATCGCCGGTAGGGTCTGTTACTTTTACCTTCAACTTAGGATCACCATCTACAGGAGTGGAAGAACCGTCAGAAGGTGATACCAATTCTGGTTTGTCAGGGTTCTCGTTGTTTACAGAGAAATGAACCACCTTTTCCGATTGGTTACCTTCAGTATCAATAGCTGTTACTTTCAATACATGCTCTCCAGCTGCTAATTGAGAAGAAGATGTTTCATAAGGAACTGTAATTTCTTCTCCATCAAGCATCGCCTGGACAGATTCGACGCCAGCAATCTCATCAGTGGCATCTGCTTCGATTGTGAAAGCGCCTTTATAAGATTTACTGTCTTCGATATTGGTTGTGATTTCAGGTGCAGTATTATCCACTTGGACAACCGTTTGAATCTCTTCATCCTGATCTTGTGCTTTTACTGTATGGGCACCGTCAGCAACTGCAGTTGTATCCCAAGCGTAGGCTTTTGCCTGGGCATGCTCTTCTGTCAATGTAAAAGTAAAATCTTCGAAAGGACGAAACGTTCCGTCATCTCCCATATCATAGACTTTATCAGGATCATTTTTTTCTAAATCCCTGATGACCGTTCCGTCAGCCAGGATCAACCGGACGTTTCTCAGGTTGTAATCATCGCGGTTTTCCTCATCTTCACTCAGCTGGAACGGGGAAGCTTTATTACCTGCGCGCACAGTGATGATGTTTTCACCGACCTGCAGCCTGTCCGCTTCAACTGGAATCGTGAAGGTCTTCCAATACGTCAGCCAATCTTTATCCATAAGGTAAAGGATGTCATCGCCCATAGTAACCGCGTTTTGGAAATACGTATTCAATCCATTCGCTTCAAGGGCAATATAGGCTTCATTTTCCAAAGCATTATAGGCTTCGCTTTCAACCTCGGTGTCATCAATGAATAATTTTACATCTTGGGCAAAGTCTTCTTTGGATGTCCCTTTGATTACTTTTGTTCCTGAAACAATTTCTTGATCTTCCAGGTTCAAACGAAGAGTCGAGTCATCCAGATTATTTTTGATCTTAATCGTATAAAGATCGCTTTCCACTTCATTGAAACCGTCAGATACCATGAAGTAATATTCGAGACTGTTTTTTCCAATCAAGTCTGCTGCATAGATAGTATTATCATACAAGTTTGTCTCTTGATTAAGCGGGAGAAGCACTTCTTGAAAGTCGGTTTCACCGTTTGTGCGGTGGAAAAGTCTTACTGTTTTGACCTCAACATTATCAGTTGCTTCCGCCTCAATCAAAATATCTTCTGTGTGTTGTACTTCTGTAACACTTGTCCTGTTTTCAATATTCGGATTGACGGTGTCCTCTTCAATTTCAACAGGTGTGCCTGGCACTTGGAATGCTTCCACAGAACCAGGAGTGGCATCTTCAATACCGGCACTCACTTTCACTGATTGAGTAGAACCATCTTCCGGATACTTATAAAGGATCCCTTTATTAGGAGAAGTATCTTTAATTCCAGTCTGGTCATTGTAGTAAGAAACAGAAATTTCTTCTTTAGCATTTGTGGCTACGACCAATCCCCTCATTGCTCCGTTAGCCATACCATCGCTATAGATCCTGACAATTTCTTCATCTTCAACAAGGTTGGTTCCATAGTTTGCATTAAAATCAGTAACCGTCTTGTCTCCGTTTTGAGAGTTGATGATCCAGAAAACAACCGTTTCCTGTGAAGGGAGCACGAAGTCATCCGGCACGGAAGCCCATACGACATCGCCTGCGGGATCTGATCCATAGCGGTATTGAACCTTGTAATCTTTGAAGTTCATATCTTTATCGGTATTGTTATATACTTCTACAAATTCATAACCATCCGCACTGCCTGCATTCGTAGAATCTGGCACGATTTCTGTTACAAGGAACCTTGGAACCTCGCTGTAATCGACGTCTTTCTTATTCACTGTAACCTCATACTGTTCAGTTTCAATTGTAGAAGTCCCATCGGAAGCTTCAATGTAGTACGTAATAGTTGAACTTACGTCTGTCCCCGGTATTTCTGCAGAGTATCTGTTAAGATCCTCGGAGCTTGCTGACATGGCAAGGGACTTGAAGTCATCACTTTCTTCGTTCTTATAAAAAAGTGTTGCTGCAGGCACGGCCATGTTATCCGTAATACTTGCCTCAATGGCAAGCGGAGCAAAGGCATCTGCAGTTGTGACAGGTGTATGGTCGATCACAGGTGCTTCTTCATCAATGATTTCTTCAGCATCGATCGGTGTTGCCGGGACCTGTGCACCTGAAACGACTCCTGGAGTAGGAGAAGCAAGGACTTCAAGCTTGTCCATGGTTGTTCCAGATTCCGGGAAGATATACTGGATATCCCCACCGTCATTATCATTGTCGCTGCCCAGGTAGTCAGCGTAAACCATCTCGGCCCCTTTATTATCCCGTATGATCAGCGCACGGTTGCCGCCGTTTGCAAAGCCGGGGAAAATACTTGTAAAAGAGGTGAGTTCACCCTGGGATAGTGCTGTGCCGAACTGGTTGTTGAAATCTTCATTTGTATTTCCACCGTTGTTGAACCAGAATACCATAGAGTCCTGAGGCTCAATCGTTACTTCTGGAACTTGGAAAAGCAACTCGTTACCAGAATCAGTGTATTTGTAGACAAATGAATAGTTAATAGTAGAGATAGGTTGATTTGTATTGTTATAGAGCTCAAAGAATTCATAGTAATCTGTCCCGCCGCCGGCTGTATTCGGAGAAATTTCAGTGATCAAAAGCGGAAGGTCACTGTAGGTTTCTTCCGGAACATTTACTTCTATAGTATATTCTTCCGTCTTGCTTACAAGGCTGCCATCAGATGCTTCGATATAATAAGTGATATTGGCATCAGCAGCGGAAGCCGGAATTTCTGCAGTAAAACGGCTGGTATCTTCAGTATCCATTGCCATGTCAATAGAAGTGAAATCTGCATCAGCTTCATTTTTATAAAAAAGCTGTGCGGATGGAACGGCCATATTATCAGTGACCGATGCTTCAATTGAAATGGCTGTGAAGGCCTCGCTGTCGGTTACCGCAGTATGATTGATAACCGGTGCTTCCGTGTCCTCCGGCTTTTCATCAATGACAACCGGCTCAGTCGGAACCTGTGCAGGATCAAAGGCTCCAGGAGTAGAGGATGCCATTACAGCAAACTTTTCCATGGACGTACCTGTCATAGGGAAAAGGTATTGAATGACCGCCCCTGTGTTATCGGATTCACCTTTCAGATAGCTTGCAGAGACGACTTCGTTTCCTTCATTATCCTTAATGATCAGGCCTCGGTCTCCGCCATTGTAGAAACCAGTGAACCCAGATCCAGAAAACTCCTGGACTTGTCCTTCCGTCAGGTTCACTCCGAACTTGCTGTTAAAGTCAGCGAGCGGAAAATCCTGTGAATTAAACCAGAAAACCATGGTTTCCTGAGGAGCAACAGTTACACCAGGAACTTGAAGAATCGTATCTTTATCAGGGTCCCCGACATAATGATAAACAAATGAATAGTTTGCAAGATTCAATGCTTGTGTGGAATTATTATAAATCTCAAAATATTCATAGTGATCGTATCCCTGTGAATCAGGTGAGATTTCCGTGATAAGAATTTCACTTTCACTATACGTTTCCTCTGGCATACTAATTGAAATAACGGATGGTTCAGTGGCATCCGAAAGTCCTCCGGCTTCTGCCTCAATATAATAGGTGAGGTCAGCATCGGCTTCTGTGCCAGGGATGACAGCGGAAAAATAAGTCAGATCATCAGGATTCCCTGACATTGGCACGCTTGTATAATCTGCATCTTCTTTCTTTTTGTAAAATAAAGTCGCACTTGGGACAGCCATGTTATCTGAAACCACTGCTTCAATAGCAATATCCGTATATGGCTGGCTTTCCGTGATAGTTGTATGGCTTATGGCAGGAGCTTCCGTATCCTCAGGAATTTCGTCGAGAGTCACAGGAGCGGCAGGAACTTGGTCTGCACTCATAGTTCCTGGAGTTGGAGCAGCTAATACTTGTAACTTAGCCATCTCTGTTCCTGTTTCAGGGTAATTGTATTGTACAACGGTTCCATCGTTACCTGTTTCACCAGGAAGGTAGCCGGCTGAAACCACTTCAGTGCCAGTATTGTCCGTGATGATCAATTCACGGTTTCCGCCGTTAGCAAAGCCGGGGAAATTACTATGATTGAAGTCAATCACCTGGCTGCTTGTCAGTGACAAGCCAAACTTAGCATTGAAATCGGCAAGTGTTTTTTCACTTTTATTCCACCAGAAAACAAGCTTTTCCTGCGGCTGTATGACCGTTGCAGGTACCGAGAAAAGTTTGTCGGCATAACTTCCATCTGTATAAGTGTAAATAAAAGCATAGTTTGCAAGATTCAAAGGCTGGGTAGTATTGTTATAGAGCTCAAAGTACTCATAGTCATCCACTCCATCTGAATTAGGAGAGAGCTCTGTAATTAAAAGCTCAGGAAAACTCTCGTAATCTTCCGCAGGCTCATTCTCTACAGATGCTGCTTCTTGGTTGGCGTCAGGTGCAGCATCTTGTGGAGTCTCAGGAGCCTGTTCGGTTTCGTTTTTCTTTTCGACAGACTGGGTTTCTTCCGGAGAAGGCTCAGTTTCAGTTACGCTTGAAGGCTGCTCTTCCTGCACGGCAGCTTCAGGTTCTTGAACGGGTTCTGTCCCATCCGCTTCATTTGAATCAGCAGCAGGTTCGGAAATTGGCTGGGAACTTTCAGTCTCGGTGTCTGGAGACTGTTCATCCGTCTCAGCAGGTTGTTCACCACTGTCTTCCGGAACGGGTTGGGCTTCATTATCGGCAGTCTCGGATTGTTCATCCTTCACGGTCTCGGATTTAGGGACCGCTGTAACCGTCCCCTCCTCAGCAGAAACGCGAGATACCGTCGTCAAAAAGTTTGACAACACAATTGAAACCATACATACGTAGATGAATAGTTTCTTCAACGAGTTCTTCCATCTTCTCTTTTGCATAATATCCTCCTTTTTTATGATTCCATTCCATAATAGTTAGTAAATGTAATTTAGTTATTACTTAAATGTTAACTCAGGTAAAAAATGACACGAATTATGTCGAAATTTGTAAGAATATTTACACACCAAACTATTTCGTGTCTAGAAATAGATGGTTTTATTCTATGAATCTTCTACTTTAAAATTTACAATATTTATATTTTTTAATTTAAGTTGATATTAAATTTACATATATACACTACTATAAAACGTGTTAAACAAACTCAAGGGGGAAATGCAGTGAAGATGTTAGCACGTTTTACAAAAACACTTGTAATTTTAATGGGAGTAGCCATAATTATGCAGCCATTCCAAGCCAGTGCCCACTCCGGCTCTGTCGGATATTCGGAGATAACAGTTGAAGAGAATGTAATCGACTATGACCTTTATTTGCTTGCCGACCTGGTCGGAGGGCTGCTGGCTATAGATAAAGACCAGGATGGATATATGACAGAAGATGAACTCAATCATTCGAAGGATTCCATTAAAAAACTGATTGTGGATAACCTTCATATCACAAGTAACGGGGAAAAACCTGAAGTAACAGTAAAAGAAATTAAAACAGCCGAGCGGTGGAACTATTCCATGTTCAACATTGTCATGGAATTTGAGTTCGACAAGCCGGTTACAGAATACGCCATTCAGTATGAAATCTTTTTTGACGGAATCGACATGAACCACCAAAATTTTATGACTGTACAGCATGGCGGATCAGCCTCTGAACATGTCATCACAGCGAATAATAAAATGATAGAAGGCAAAATAGGAAGTAATGGGGAAGCAGCTGCTGAAACAGAATCGGAATCCGGTCATGCAGCAAATCAGGATGAAACTGAAGTTGCTCATGGACAAGAACATGAACATGAGCATGAACATGAAGAATCACGAGGATCAGAGACAGAAGAGCAAACAGAAGAAGCAGTATCAACAGATTCAGGCTCATCAGGTGATAACGGAAACGGTTCTACCGGTTTTGTTGACTATCTTGTACTTGGGATGACTCATATCTGGGGAGGAATCGACCACCTTCTCTTTATCGTGGGTCTCTTACTAATGAGAGGATCGGTTAAGGACTACATTAAAATCCTTACTGCATTCACGGTTGGACACAGCTTGACGCTTGGCCTGGCTGCCATGGAAATCTTCATCATCCCTGGAAGCATCATAGAACCACTCATCGCCCTAAGCATTGTATATGTCGCAATTGAAAACATATTAGCGAAGAAAAGAGGAGATGCCAGCTTCAAAGGGAGATGGATTGTGGTCCTTTTCTTTGGGTTGATCCATGGATTTGGATTTGCCGGATTCCTTGCAGGTAAACTTGAAGGCGCATTCGTGCTGCCATTGTTATCCTTCAACCTCGGAGTCGAAATCGGTCAAATTGTCGTTCTTGCAATACTGTTTCCTATCATCTGGTACATGAGGAAACTGCGTTACCAAACTCAAATCATGTACAGTGCCTCTGCACTTGTCAGTCTATTCGGCCTCTACTGGCTCATTGAACGATTAATTTAATTTTTCTCATAAAAAACCTTGAGGGACTGTTTACTTTATTGCTTTTACGCATAAGGTGGGCAGTCCCTCTTCGTGCTTAACAGTATTAGGTCGCAGAGTGGGTACATATCTAGGCCAAAATTGAGCGACTCATGTACCCAGAGCGGCCGAGTGGATACATAAGTAGGCCAAAATCGAGCGACTCTTGTATCCAGAGGGGCCGAGTGGGTACATGAGTAAGCCAAAATCAAGCTACTCATGTATCCAGAGCGGCCGAGTGGATACATAAGTAGACTAAAACCGAGCAACTCGTGTATCCAGGCAGGCCGAGTGGGTACATAAGTGAGCCAAAATCGAGCTACTCGTGTATTCAGGCAGGGAGAGTGGGTACATATCTAGGCCAAAATTGAGCCACTCGTGTATCCACCGCTGCCGAGTGAGTACATAAGTAAGCTAAAACTGAGCCACTCATGTAGCCATAGCGGTCGAGTGGATACATAAGTAAGCTAAAACCGAGCCACTCGTGTATCCAGGCAGGCCGAGTGGGTACATAAGAGAGCCAAAACCGAGCCACTCATTATCCAAACCCTCACCAAACGATCACATCCAATAGAAATAAGCACCCAAGAAACTATAAAAAGGAGAAACTTATCACTTAACACTTTAAAGCGCTAAAGCAAAACCCCAATAAAAAAGCCACAGACCATAGAATCTGGGATGAAGATTTACGTTTGCAATCAAACTAAAACTACTGTAATATTTGTAACAAAGCTATCACAGTATAGTAACACTATTATTCTATCTGAAATACTAAAAACCCCTCAAAATGGCGTCAAATCAACGTTTTTAAGTGTATATTTACACTTTCAACCCCATATATATTAGTAAAATTAACCAAAAAGTATAACTATCTGAATAATTTTAATTACTAAAATCTCTCAAACTCCAGTAGTATCTAAGGCTCATAGATTTTAACCCCTTCTGAGGGTTAATTTGGTAATTAAGTCGGAAAACTTTTCCACTTAAATTCCTTTTTTCCTGCGATACAATAGATTTCGTTATCAGCTTTCAAGCGAATCTGATAGCAAAAAATCTTGCAGAGAAACAAAGGAGAACTATACTATGAAAAAAACAATTATTGCTTTGTCAACTGCCGCAATGTTATCAACGGGGTTTTCAACATATACACAAGCAGCGAGTCACACAGTACAGTCAGGAGACACACTATCTCATCTGGCTAAAAGATATAGCGTATCAGTCAAGGACATTAAAAACTGGAACAACTTGAATTCAGATCTTATCTACGTAAACCAGAGCCTGGAAGTAGGCGGAAAATCTGCAGCACCTGCAAAAGCAAGCACAAGTGCCAAAACGTATGTAGTGAAAAGCGGAGACTACCTATCTAAGATTGGTAAAGCGTACGGCGTATCAGTCAGCAGCCTGAAAAGCTGGAATGGACTAAGCAGTGACATAATCCACCCTGGCCAAAAATTGAAAGTAAGTGCAAGCGGATCAGCTCCAGTAGCATCTGCGCCAGCTAAAACAACAACATCTGCTCCTTCACAAGGCGGCACATATACAGTTGTATCTGGTGACACACTGAGCCATATCGCTAAAAAACATGGTGTATCCGTTCAGCAAATCAAATCTAATAACGGTTTGAGCAGCGACCTTATCCGAGTTGGCCAAAAACTATCAATCTCTGGAAAATCAACAAACACAGCTAAAGCAGCACCTGCCAAGCAAGTTACAACGAAAGTAGCAAGCTCGTCAAACGACAGTGTAGGCGTAATAAATGAAGCGAAGAGACATCTGGGAACACCATATGTATGGGGTGGTTCTACTCCATCAGGATTTGACTGCAGTGGTTTCATTTACTATGTTTATAAGCAAGCAGGCATGAATGTAAGCAGAACAAGCGCACTTGGACTGTGGAACGAAACCACACGTGTGAGCAATCCACAGCCGGGAGATCTAGTATTCTTCAGCAATACTTATAAAGCAGGAATTTCTCACGTAGGAATCTACTTAGGCAATAATGAGTTCATTCACTCTGGCAACAGAGGCGTTGAAGTCACTTCCTTGAGCAACAGCTACTGGAAAACTAAAATCACAGGCTACACTAGCTATTAATATCCGACTCAAACCCTTCCCCGCCAGGAAGGGTTTTTCTATTTACTCCATAACTACCCCCTCCAAAACAACTTAAACCACTTTTTATATATTTTTTTAAAAAAAGCAAAAACTTTCGATATTAGTTGTAATTACTTGTAAAATAAAAGTCAATATCCTACATACAATAGAGGAATAGCATACGAAAGGGGAATAACTATTGAAGAAACTCGTATTTTTATCCGTCCTTTTGTCACTTATTTTTATTGCGGGATGTCAAGAACAGCCACAGCCCGATGAACGCCTTGAAACTTATGTAAAGCTGTGGAACGATCAGGAATATGAAAAAATGTACAGCGATTATCTCACTCAAAGTACCAAGGAAACTTATTCAACAGAAGATTTTAAGGACAGAGCCCAAAAGATTTATCAGGATTTTGACGTGAAGAACTTCGAAGTAACCTATCAAAAGCCCGAAGAAGAACAAGAGTGGGAAGATCAGGAGTCAGCAAAGTTTCCGGTTGTAATAAAAATGACCACTCTGGCAGGAGATATCGAGTATGAAAAAGAAGTAGAACTTATAAAAGAATCAAAAGATGACCAGGAAAACTGGTTCCTGAACTGGACACCTGAGTTGATCCTTCCAAACCTGGAGCAGAATGACAAAGTAAGGATACAAACGGTCCCGGCCAACCGCGGGGAAATTTATGACCGCAATGATAGGGCACTGGCAATTAATGGACAGGCATACGAAATAGGCGTAGTTCCGGAAAATTTTGAATTAGCAAATACCGGTAAAGCCGCTGAATTACTCGATATCACACCTGAATTCATTGAGGAGCAGATGAATCAAAGCTGGGTGCAGCCTGAACATTTCGTTCCTTTAAAGAAAATACCGATGTCCAACAGGGAGCTGGCTGTGGAATTGACGTCCATAGAAGGTGTGTTCAATCAAAAAGTGGAGGCACGTGAGTATCCGTATGCGGAAGCACTGGCTCATCTAGTCGGACATACAGGCAATATAACTGCTGAAGAATACGAGGAATTGAAGGGAAAAGGATATTCCGAACAAGCTGTTATAGGAAAAAGAGGCCTTGAGGAATTGTACGAAGAAAAGCTTAGAGGGCAAGATGGCAAGGTGATTTATATTGAAAAAGAAAATGGAGCCGTGGTTGATGTGGCTTCATCAGAAGTTATGCACGGTGAAAAAATCACTCTGACCATCGATGCCGAGGTGCAAAAGGGATTGTACGAACAAATGAAGGATGAAGCAGGCACGGCAGCAGCAGTGAATCCAAACACAGGTGAGGTCCTCTCATTGGTGAGTGTCCCATCCTTTGATCCAAATCAATTTGCACTGGGCATCTCCTCTAAGGATTATAAAGCGCTCCAGGATAACCCGGACAATCCTTTGACCAATCGCATTGTCAATGCTTATTCACCTGGATCTACCATGAAGGGAATAACAGCAGCAATCGGGCTAAATTCAGGAAAGCTGGATCCATCAAAAGCTTATACCATTGAAGGGAAGCAATGGCAGAAAGATAAATCATGGGGAGGATACAAAGTTACTCGAGTCTTTGACAACGATACAAATGTAGATTTAGAAAGTGCTCTTAAGTACTCAGACAATATTTATTTTGCCCGGGCAGGACTCGATATGGGAGCGGATTCCTTCCAGCAGGGACTGAAGAACTTCGGGTACGGCGAGGAAGTACCTTTCGAATATCCAATCACTTCCTCGCAGATAGCCAATGATGGAGCGATCTCTGAGGAAATCCTGCTTGCCGACTCGGCATATGGACAGGGACAGATTTTAATGAGTGTCCTTCACCTTGCCAACTCATACGGAGCCATCATTAATGATGGAATCATGATGAAACCGCTCCTTATAAATGGAGCAAAAGAAGAAGTCTGGAAAAATGACCTTCTATCCAAGGAAAATGCCGAACTGCTAAAAACGGACCTAAGAAAAGTAGTGACAGAGGGAATCGCGGGTAAAGCCGCAGTAGAAGGCAAGGCAATTGCCGGAAAAACAGGCACTGCCGAAATTAAATCAGAACAGGGTACAACCGGAAGCGAAAATGGCCTGTTCGTCAGCTATGATCAGAACAACCCGGAATTTGTACTGGCGATGCTGCTCGAAAATGTGGAAGAGAGCGGCGGTAGTACGCATACCGTCGAGGTCACCAAGCGATTCTACGAGAGCTGGTGACTGTCACGCCCCGAAATTTGTCGACAGGAATACATGGAATGAATTGCTAGCTTGTTGTAAGTTAGGATAAAGATTATCCGGGGCGTGACAGTCACCACCCGGTTTTTGTCGAATAAAAACAAGAACCGGGAAAAATTAAAATAAATTCTGAGACGCCCTACCTCCATACGTCGTCTAACCCTAGAGGGAGGAAACTACAACCATGCCCAAAATGTCTAAATCTAAGAAAACCGCACTATTTATATTAATCTTTCTACTATTAGGAACCGTTTCAGCCGGCTCGATTTATACTTATTTTAGTGAACAGGGAAACAGGGAGATGACTAATGACGCCAATACCCAGGGGGATGCAGCGGAAGAATACACCGAAGAGGAAACGCAGAATGAAACCAGCACAGAAAACCCATTCGGTGAACCATTCCTGTCACCTATTGATGAAACAGTAATGCAGCAGTATATCCATGCAATGAGCCACCAGAAGGTTGAAGCAAAGCAAAAGTGGTCCTTTTATGAAATGACAGACGAAAGAATTCTCTATTTATTAGGAGAGCTTGATAAAGGGGATTACGAGCACGAGCACGTCTACAGAGATATCCTGGTGAAATGGCAGGAAGGAAACTTCAGTGAAGTGGACCATGACCACAACGAAGTCTGGAGTCTGCAAGGAGGAACGGTGGGCGCAGCGAAAGGAATTCTTGCCCCACAAGAAGAAGAGGCGTACTTAAACAAACAGAAAAGAGAAAAACGATAAAAGCAGAGCAGGTGCAGTTTGGCGGCACCTGTTTTTTTAGTGGTGACAGTCACCACCCGGTTTTTGTCGATTTGTCGATCCCTCCTCGTGACAGTCACGACCCGAAAAATGTCGATGACTGTCTTTTTTATGAAGGATTTTCATTAGAAAGGTAGAATAATAGTAATAGCTTAATAAGAAAGGCAGGTGAAATAATGCCAAGAAAAAGAAGGGGAGAGTGGTCATCTGACCATTTTTACCATATTGTCACCCGGGGCAATCGAAGAGATCCCCTCGTCCAGGATGAGAGGGATGCCGACGCTTTCTTATCCATCCTCACCAAAGTCCACGAAAAGACGTCATTTGAAATGGCCTCCTTCTGCTTGATGACCAACCACTATCATTTACACATGCGATCCTCCCAGTATGATATGTCCAAAGTGATGGCTATGATTAACCGAAGATATTCCAGCTACTACAATACTCGGTATAATCTAACGGGACACGCCTATGAAGAAAGATTCTTTTCTGACAAGGTACCTGGCGTCATCAACAACATCCATCTAAGCCACTATATCCATATGAACCCGGTGAGGGCGAACATGGTGAGTGATCCGGCTGAGTACAGCTGGAGCTCCTATCAGTACTTCCACAACTTGTCCCTTCCTTACCCGACATTCTTCAGCCCGCTCCATATACTCGATTGCTACGGTGGAACAATCGCAGAGAAGCAAATGAAGTATCTGGAAAGCCTCGATCATTACAATGAAAAATTCCTGAGTAAAATTTAAAAGCTAAAAGCTATAATGAAAACACCGGCTTTCACTGCCCATAAGGAGTGGAGAAAGCCGGTGTTTTTTTTCGACATATTTCGGGGCGTGACAGTCACACCCCGGTTTCCTTACCCGACATTCTTCAGCCCCCTCCATATACTCGATTGCTACGACGGAACCATCGTAGAGCAGCAAGTGAAGTATCTGGAAAGCCTCGATCATTACAATGAAAAATTCCTGAGTAAAATATAAAAGCTAAAAGCTATAATGAAAACACCGGCTTTCACTGCCCATAAGGAGCGGAGAAAGCCGGTGTTTTTTTCGACATATTTCGGGGCGTGACAGTCACGCCCCGGTTGTTTTCAGCAGAACAAACCGCCACTCCAGGCTGATGGCTTGATTTATATGAAAAAAAGAGCCATCCTCACAGTCGGCTCCTAACAATTTTAAAGGAATTTCACTTTCTCCTTACTGACATTTTCAGAAATGAGCTGTTTTAACTTCTCCTTGTCAGCCTTGGAACTGAAATAGGAATTGGGAAGTAAAATCGCCTTATTTCTTGAAATATACATTTGGAACATATCCGGATGCTCGCGTACCTTGAGAATGTCGTTCCATTCAAGATAGTTTGTCGATTTCCTGATCTTCTGCTGAATTTCATCTGAAGAGAATATGTAGGTGATTTCATTCTTCAGAAGCTGGTCGCTCTTATACTCCTTGGCCGCCCGAAATTTGGTGAACACTTTTGCAAACACTAATAACACGGAAGAAATGACCGTAGCGAATATCAAGCCCAATATGATCGCAAACGTCCAATCCCAAAGATCTTGATTGATACTCCAGGTGCCTATTATAAAAATGGCTAGGAAAGTGACGAAGCCCGATAGTAAGACAATTCGGTTGAACTTCTTGATATGGTAGCGGTTATGGTTAATAAAATCATCCTTTGAAATCGTGCCACTCACTGTAAGGGAATCTCCGGCTATAGTAGAATTTTCCTGCTCCATATAAAATGACCTCCTTTCGTGGAAAAATTTCCATCCT
Organism: Bacillus sp. P14.5; assembly: GCF_003316765.1. Classification (GTDB taxonomy): domain Bacteria; phylum Bacillota; class Bacilli; order Bacillales; family Bacillaceae_B; genus Rossellomorea. Next base: position 84,403 of record NZ_NIJF01000066.1, read on the forward strand.
AAGGATAGTATAGTATAGGAAGGGGTCCGCTGAAATAAATAATCCCTTGTACCAAAAATTGGCACAAAGGATTTCGTCTTCACAGAAATTTATTTTAAGCTATAAGATCCTGTGCTACCGCTGGAATTCCAATTATTTTAAGAAAATGAGATATCTTATTTAGTGCTAAGTATCTATATTCTTCGAAAATATCAATCTCTTTTAGGACAGCGTATTTGTTTCTCCTGAAGCTTTTAGGGCCATCGGAAGTGTTTTTTAAGGGGGAGTCTGTGAGTTTATATGTGTAAACTTTTGCTTCTCCAACCTTCATCTGTGATGTCTTGAACTCGAAGTGGAATACGATCGCCAATTCATCATCAATATAGGACGGAATCACCTTCATTTCAATCTCACTCATTTACTTTACCTCCCTGTTTCGTTGATATAAATAGATTAACAAATTTCCGGAAAAAGAGGATTGGCTCTATAGGAGGAAAAGGAAGTAAATAAGGCCGGTTTTGAATGAAAAACATTCATTTTCTTGTATTATTATAACTTCGGGCATATTCTTAAAAGAATAATTAGTTAGTAGGAAAGAGAGGTACAATGGAAGGAGAAGGTCAATCAAACCGTTAAGTGAAATAAAAAACACTCCCCGATTTGGAAGTGCCTTTACTCAACTGTATGTCATTTATGCGATTAATACACCGGTGGAAGTTCTGCTGAATATACTGGCGGAAGCTCCGCTGAATATACTGGCGGAAGTTCGGCCTTATAAACCGGTGGAAGTTCTGCTTGATATACTGGTGGAAGTTCTACTTTATTTAGAGCAGTGCTGGCTGCAGAGCTGGAAGCTGCAAATCCTAAAACTAAAACCGAAGCGGCTAATAAACCAATAAGTTTTTTCTTCATGGGTACTTCCTCCCTTTGTCTATTTCAAATTCTTTCGTTAAAATGATGATATCATTTATAGTATTATTAAAGCACAAATTGTATTAGCATGCTTTATCGGTCTCGAGCCTTTATAACCAATTTAAGACTACATATTAAGTAATTTCTCTTGTTTTCTACAAAAAATATAACTTTAGGAATATTTTTAAGGGGTTTTTAAGATGGACTTTTCGGCTGTAGGAAAAAAATTAAAGAATTACGTAAGAATATCGGATTATCTCAAGAAGAACTCGCTGAAGGAATATGTACACAGGCGCAAATCAGTAAGATAGAGAAGGGTGACGTCTATCCGTACGCCTCCACCTTATATCAGATCTCGCAAAAGCTGGGAGTCGACGTCAACTATTTCTTCGATATTGGTATGACTCCCCGCCTCGATTATGTGGAAGAAGTGATGAAACAGCTTAAGCTGGCGAGAAGAGCTTTGAGGTATCAGGATGTCAAGGACCTTGTCGAGACGGAGATGGAGAACCCGCTCTTCATGAATAATAAGAAGAATCTTCAGCTGCTGCTATGGCACAGGGGAATCTACCAATTCGAGCTGTATAAGAAAGTGGATGAATCCATTGCGACGCTGAGGTCAGCTATCCATCTCACCCATACATCAGATAAGGTATGGACGGAGAGGGAAATAGAGATATTGCTGACCTCTGGTGTGATCTATTCAGAGGTCGATGAGCTGGAAAAAGCGCTGGAAGTATACTCCGAAGCCAAAGAGCATATACATCTTCTGCCCTATTTATCTGATTATACTATCAAAACCCGTCTTTACTATAATATCGCCAGGGTATTAACGCGGTTAAAGAAAATCGAAGAATCAACCACGTATTGTAAAGAAGCCATCCACTTCTGCATCAACAAAGACAATATGTATCTACTTGGAGAACTTCATTATCAGATAGGCTATAACTTCGAGTTGAGGGGCAATAAGGATGAAGCCTTGAAATATTTGAAGAAAGCCAAAATTGTCTTTGAACTTCAAGAGGATGAAAAATATATTAAATTCATTTCGCAAAAAGTGAATGATCTTTTACCAAAGTAAGGGATTTGTAAGGGATTTGTTAAGTTACTCTACCGGAAGAATCATCGTGCCTCTTAGCTGATAGAATGAAGTAAACGGAGTTTCCATTTCTTCTTATATAAGGGGAGGCATTGATATTGAAGGTTACGGTAATCGGAACTGGGTATGTGGGCCTTGTAACGGGAGCGGCTCTTGCTGACATAGGTCACAGGGTCACTTGTATGGACATTGATGAAGAAAAATTAAGACATTGCAATCCGGGAGATCCCCGATCTACGAACCCGGAATGGAAGAGATGCTGAAGAGAAACCTGAAGGAAGGACGTCTTTTCTTCACCAGCGATTTCAGGCAAGCCTGTTCAGGTGCTGAGATCATTTTCATAGCTGTAGGGACCCCTCCAAATGCTGATGGATCAGCCAACCTTTCTTTCATTAAAAGTGCTGCAGAAAACGTAGCACACTATATAGATGAGGAAGGCGTGCTGATTGTAACCAAAAGCACGGTTCCGGTGGGGACCAACAGGAAAGTGAAGGAATGGATCTCGGCAGAGTTAAAACAAACCATTCACTTCGATGTCGTTTCCAACCCGGAATTCCTGAGAGAAGGGTCAGCTATTAAGGACACCTTTGAGGCGGACCGGATTGTCATTGGTGCTTCATCTGAAGAAGCGGCAGGCAAACTGGAAAAACTTTATCAGCCATTCAAGACCGTTATAGTAAAAACCTCAATAGAAAGTGCCGAAATGATTAAGTATGCCTCCAATGCTTTTCTTGCTGCCAAAATCAGCTTTATCAACGAGATTTCCAATCTGTGCGAAAGTTTGGATGCGGACATAGAAGAGGTGGCCAAAGGAATGGGAATGGACCACCGGATCGGATCTGCCTTTCTTAAGGCGGGGATCGGCTACGGAGGCTCCTGCTTTCCTAAGGATACCAATGCCCTGGTCCAACTCGCAGGAGGGATCCAGCATCACTTTGAATTACTGGAATCGGTGATCAGGGTTAACGCCAAACAACAAACCAAGCTGGTGGATAGTGCGATTGAGCACCTGGGCGGATTGAACGGAAAACAAATTGCTCTATTGGGACTGTCATTTAAGCCTAATACCGATGATATCCGGGAGGCAGCTTCCATTGAGATGATTCAAGAATTACTGGACCATGGAGCTGATATTGAAGTATATGATCCTGCAGCCATGCACCATGTGAAGAAGATTTTCGGAAACAAGATCAGCTATGCGGAAAATCCAATGGGGGCTGTGTACCAGAAGGACCTTGTCTTCATTGTGACGGAATGGGAGGAATTCAGGACATTAAGAATGGAAAGCCTCATCAAAGGTATGAAGACACCCGTCATCCTGGATGGAAGGAACTGCTTCAGTCTGGAGGAAGCACGAGGGGTGATTGCGGACTATATATCCATTGGCAGACCCAAAGTCCTTAATTACTCGAAAATACAAGCAGCCAGCCAATGAAAGGGTTCTAAGCCCTTCTTGGCTGGCTGCCTCATTTATGAAGCGAACTGGTGACCGGCCATCACAACTCCAAGTGATCTTTCATACGTTCCCGTATTTCCATTAATTCTTCATCGGGTACGACATAATACCAAATGCCTTCAATCGTTTCACCTGAACCACCATCGATATTGATTTGTTCAATATCCTTGGCAGCTGATTTATAATGCTTCTGAATGTCGACCATTTCTTCAAAGGTTAAGTTGGTTTTGACGTTATTTCCTAAAGCCTTGAACACATTATCAAACTTCCAGAGGGTGGAGACGCTGGCACCTCTGTCGATGATTCCCTGTATGACCTCCCGCTGGCGCAGCTGACGCCCGAAGTCGCCGCGCGGATCATCCTTGCGCATCCTTGCGAAAGCCAAGGCTTCTTCACCGTTCAACTCCAATTCACCTTTGCGGAAGTCATGGCCATTATAAGAGAAAGACAGATCATTATTGACCGTGACTCCTCCCACGGCGTCGACAATCTCCTGAAACCCTTCCATATTGATTGTCGTATAATAATCAATGGGGATGTCAAGAAAATTTTCAGCCGTTTCCATAGCCATTTCTACACCTCCGAAGGCATAGGCATGATTTATCTTATCTTTGAATCCTTTGCCGACAATCTCGGTCAAGGTATCCCGGGGGATGCTTACCATCTTGACGGACTCCTGCTTGGGATTAACAGTCAAAACAATGAGTGAATCAGAACGGCCGGCGTCGTTCTCCCGCTCATCGACTCCGAGGAGGAGCACGGAAAAGGGGTCTTTTTTATTAAACGCCACATCCTCCTGCCTCTTATCGGACTTCTCACGGTCGATCGGTGAATGCATGGATTCCACGCTTTTATTTAAGGTGTGGTAGACATAATAAGCATAGGCGCCGCCGATAATAAGGAATAGTCCTACAATCATTCCTACGATACGAAGCCATCGCCGTTTCCGTTTACGGTGTTTCTCACTTCTCATATAAAAAACCCTCTCGCTATCGTAATGAACATCTACTGCAGTCGATCTCCAATCGTACTCTCTACTATTCATACTACCCTTATCCTAAAAGGATTACTCTTGAGAAGCCTCTAGAGCTGCAGGTGAAAAAGCTGTTTACATCTACATTGCTCACTTGGAAAAACTTCAATAATCAAATTTCCCTTGCATACTAAGGTTCTCATTATAAGGCTAGTATATCAGATATCGACGGAGTACTATGGCGTCGTTATCTTCCCGCTATCATATTAAGCAGCCTTAAGAAAAAGCCCCAAAAAAGACTTCCACCGGGAAGCCTCATTAATCAATTTTCATATGCTCTTTAAATAGATCTTGAATGCGGGTGATTTCTGTGTCAGGAATCACATAGTAATAAATTCCGTCAATCTTGGTCCCGGATCCATCCTGGATTTGAATTTGATCGATCGTAGCGGATGCTGCTTTGTAATGCTTTTGGATATCAACCATCTCATCGAATGTCAGGTTGGTTTTAATATTCTTCCCAAGGGCATCGAAAATATTATCAAAATTCCATAAGCTTGAGACGCTGGCACCCTCTTTAATGACTGCCTGGATGATTTGACGCTGTCTCAGTTGTCTTCCGAAATCATTGCGTGGATCTTCATAACGCATACGGGAAAAAGCCAGTGCTTCTTTTCCATTCAATGTCAGTTCACCTTCAGGGAATGTAAAGCCTTCATATTCAAACGACAGGTCATTTTGGACAGTAACCCCGCCTACTGCATTGACGATTTCCTGAAAGCCCTCCATATTGATCTGAACGAAATAATCAATCGGGATATCAATAAGATTCTCAACAGTGTCCATCGCCATTTCCACTCCCCCAAATGCATAGGAGTGATTAATTTTGTCTTTTATTCCTTTTCCGACTATTTCTGTAAGGGTATCTCTTGGGATGCTGATCATCTTGACGGACTTCAATTCAGGGTTGACAGACAGGACAATCATGGAATCTGAACGTCCTTTGTCATTCTCCCTCTCATCCACACCCATCAGCAGGACGGAAAAAGGCTCTCTGTAGTTAAACTGAATATCCTCTGTTCTTTTGGTGGATTTCTCACGGTCAATGGGGTTATGCATCGTTTCGACTGCTTTATTTATAGAATGATAGACACTATAGGCATAGGCTCCGCCGCTGAACAGCATAATCAATAGGATAACTCCGGTGATCATAAGCCATTTGCGCTTTCTGCCTGCTCGTTTACTGCTTCTCATCACGTATACCTCACTTAATTTAATGGACTAAAATACAGAATAGCAAATTAATGGAGAAATAGATAGACGGTAAGATAAAAAAATAACCTTCAGCTGGTGAAGGTTATTCTGCAATAAAGTAAGACGTCAGGAAATCCGCCCAGATTTCGTGTCCCTTTTCATTGGGCTCATCTTGGGAAGAGTTAACATAATCTTTAAGTTCTTCATCTTCAAGGGCTGGCCAAGCAGTCCAATGGTCTAAATAAGGAATAGAGCTGCTTTCAGCAAATGCTTGAAGTTCCCCCACCTGGATAGGATAATAGGTTGCCCCGAAGATAGGGTGGGTCGGCTGCAGGATAAGAGCAGCCTCTTCATTAGCCGCCTGCAGGTTGGAAAGGAAAATGTCTATACTGTCATGGTTGTCACTTGGAGCTACTGCGCCGCTGTTGTCATTGAGGGAGAAAGGCTCATACAAAATCAAGTCAGGAGCAAAATCCAGGACTTCTTCCGATTGTGAGCTGTTAATGAATTCAATGGAAGTGGTATCGTATTCGAATAGCTCAACCTCTAACAGATCGCCATAAGCTTCTTGAAGATTGGTCTTCAGCTGTTCGCTCCATCCTCCGTCCTCGGCGCCGAGAGCAGAAGATCCTACTACAGCCATTTTAAATGGTTCATTAGACATGGTCTTGCTGATGAAATGAGCTTTTCCTTCCTCAGGCCAATTGGCAATAAGGTCAGAGTAATGTTTTGAAGTGGTTTCCGGTTCAGTCTCCTGAGAAGAGTTCTCCTGAAGTGCGTCAGACGTTCCTTCTGCTTCCACCGCACTGGCGAGGGGAGAAACAGCCGTCCGATGCTGATAATGCACATAGCCGAACACAAGAAAAGCTATGGAAAAGATGGTGAGAATGATGAGAAAGAAATTTTTCACGATAAGGATCTCCTTCTATATAAGAATATAAGTAATTATTACCAAACTGAGATTAACCCTATTATTTAACAAAAAAATGTAGTTTAATTGAAAGGGTGTTAAAACATGACAATTATATTAAAATTATGACAAGAAACAACAAAGAAAACAATAGCATATGCTATAATACTTCATATTTTTATTTTTAGGAGGATACGAATGGAAGAAACAATCAGTTTAAAGGAATTAATGGGGACGCTGAAGAAGCGCATCCGTTTGATCATATTGATCACATTAACGGCAATTGTCGTCAGCGGGGCGGTCAGCTTCTTTCTCTTAACGCCAATCTATCAATCTTCCACACAGCTGCTGGTTAACCAGTCAAAGAGCGACCAGCCGGCGTTTGATGTGAATGATATACGAACGAACCTGGAACTCATCAATACTTATAACGTTATTATCAAGAGCCCGGCCATACTGGATAAGGTATCAGAGAACCTGAATATAGAGCGGGGGACATTGAACGATAAGATCACCGTCGTGAGCGAGAATCAATCACAGGTACTAACCGTATCAGTAACAGACCCAGACCCGAATGAGGCAGCAGACATCGCCAATGAAGTAGCTTCAGTGTTTCAAGAGGAAATTCCAAACATCATGAATGTGGATAACGTGAGCGTACTTGCACAGGCAGAAGTAGGAGAGAATCAGTCTCCGATCAAACCGCAGCCTGTTCTTAACATTGCTATTGCTATGGTCGTAGGTCTTATGGCTGGTGTCGGCTTGGCTTTCCTGTTAGAATACCTGGACAATACAATTAAAACAGAGCAGGATGTAGAGAAAATCCTCGGGCTTCCTGTACTGGGATCCATTACAACCATTAATGATGAAGAAGCGGAGAAAATTTCAAGCCGCACTGATAGAAAATCCCGTGGAAGAGGTGAATCCGTTGGCTCTAAATAAAATGAAGAAGCAAATGCTGAATACGAAGAGAAAGCTTATAACAAAAACAAGTCCCAAGTCACCGATCACCGAACAGTACCGGACGATCCGGACCAATATCAACTTTTCGGCAGTAGACAGGGAAATCAAGACTCTCATGGTCACGTCAGCTGGTCCCGGTGAAGGAAAGTCGACAACGGCAGCTAACTTAGCGGTCGTATTCGCCCAGCAGGGGAAGAAAGTTCTGCTGGTGGATGGTGATATGAGAAAGCCGACTGCTCATTATACATTCGGCCTCAATAATACATTTGGCTTGACGACAGTATTGACGAAGCAAAAGTCACTTCAGGAGACAAGAGTAGAATCGGATGTCGAAAACCTGTACCTGCTGACTTGTGGACCTGTGCCGCCTAACCCGGCTGAGCTTTTGAGCTCCAATGCGATGAGGGAATTCCTGGCAGAGGCAGGCAGCCAGTTTGATTTAGTCATTTTCGATACACCGCCGGTATTGACCGTAACGGACGGACAGGTACTGGCAAATCTATGTGATTCTACAATCCTAGTGGTCAGTTCCGGTACGACTGACAGAGAGGGTGCTGTCAAAGCGAAGGAACTGCTGGATTCAGCCAAAGCCAAGATCGTCGGTGTTGTGCTGAATAACCGAAAGTTGGAAGCTACCAATTATTACTATTATTATGGAAAAAATTAACCACGATTCGACAAATTTCCCCTGTTGTCATTAACTAGAAAGAAAATTACAATTGGAATATGTCGAAAGTTCGAACGGGTAAGTCATTTGGAGGAGGACAACGATGATAGACATCCACAGCCATATACTGCCGGGAATAGATGATGGGGCAAAGTCACTGGATGACAGCCTGGAAATGGCAAAGGCGGCAGTGAAAGAGGGAATTACGACCATCATTGCGACTCCTCACCACATGAATGGAAAGTATGAAAATGACAAAGTAACAATTCTTCCATTAGTGGAGGAGCTGAATAGAGAAATAGAAAAAGAGGGTATCCCGCTGAAGGTTCTTCCTGGACAGGAAACGAGAATTTACGGTGAATTGGTAGAGGACTACAGAGAAGGAAAGCTTTTGACTCTGGGAGAGAGCACTTCCTATCTCTTTATCGAGTTTCCATCAAGTTCTGTTCCGCGTTACGCGGACAGGCTGCTGTTTGATCTTCAGCAGGAAGGGATTACACCTGTCATCGTTCATCCCGAGAGGAATGCTGAACTGATCGAGAGGCCCGAGAAGCTCTATAAGCTGGTGAAGAACGGGGCACTTACACAAGTGACCGGAGCGAGCCTGACAGGATACTTCGGAAAGAAGATCCAGAAGTTCTCTCATCAGATGATTGAGTCGAATCTGACTCACTTCATCGCCTCGGATGCCCATAATACAACTTCAAGAACCTTCAAGATGGAAGAAGCAATGAATGATATGGAAAAAAGGTACGGAGTGGACATGATCTATTACTTTACGGAAAACGCCGAATTGCTGGTCGATCACAAAACCGTCTACCGGGAAATCCCGGAGCCAATCAAAAAGAAGAAGTTCCTGGGCCTTTTTTAAAACAAATAAACTAGCCTACAAGCTAGTTTTTGTTATGCATACAGACATTGTGAAAATTTTAACAATTTCTTAACATTGTAATAAAAGTTAGAAAGTAACGGCTATGTCTCCTACCCGCTATCGTTGGAGGCACTCGACCATGCTGTAAACTGACTACTAGATGGGTGCCATTTAATTATTTATCCAAATGTCATTGTAATAAATCAATTAACAAAATCAGAATGATGAAATAAACAGAAGGTAGTGAGATACACTTAATTAGCATGCTTCGCTAGAAAGATTGAAAGATATACAGAAGTAAGGGTAGATTTGTTATGAATTCTGAAACATAAAGTCATACGTTCTGCTAAAAGTGGACTCCAGATTTTCGCTAAAGTGATTGAGGAAATTAAGGGAAACAACTTTCATAATAATAGTAGGCAGTCAGCTTATTGAACATCATATTATATATCTCGGTAAATAATTAAACGTGATTCCATATATAGAACTTTATTCTAATAGAAAGCATTAGTTAAAGGTGAAATATCCCATTAAGTCATAATTAGTAAAGAGAGAAATACAAAATAAAAATATTTACAAGATAAGCTAGTTTGAAGGTAGAAATGAAAAATACCAATATTAAGAAAACGAAAAATACGGAACAAGTTATAAAGAGGTGAAATAAGTGTCTTTCAGAAAGGTTAATAATAACATATATGATGAGTTTTCAGAAGCTATAGATAGAGTATTAGAGAAAGAAGTTACATATATTAACTCCTATTACAATTTTTCGAAACGAATAATGGATGTTATATTGGCGTTAATAGGACTTATCCTAACACTCCCTATTCTCATATTTTTTTGTTTAGCAATTAAGCTAGAGACACCAGGCCCTGCTTTTTACTTACAAGAGAGAGTGGGGCATAACGGTAAGTATTTTAGAGTGATTAAACTGCGTTCGATGGGAATGGATGCCGAGAAAAAAGGAGCGCAATGGGCAGAAAGAAATGACCCTCGTATAACGAGGATAGGTAATTTTATAAGAAAAACAAGGATTGATGAAATCCCTCAGTTGATTAATGTATTACATGGGGATATGAGTATGATTGGACCGCGTCCAGAAAGACCAATGTTTACTGCCCAATTCAACGAGGATATTCCAGGTTTTGTGAAGCGTTTAGTAGTTAAACCTGGAGTTACAGGTTGGGCTCAAATTAACGGGGGGTACGAAATTACTCCTAATGAGAAGTTAGAGCTTGATTTGTATTATATTGAAAATATGAACCTGGCTTTAGATTGCAAGATTCTTTTGTATACCATTAAAGTGGTGTTCTCTGGAGAGGGAGCTAGGTAAGTATACTTTACTCTCTCCTCGTAGGAATATGATAAATACAATGATTTACTTATACTAATTGTCTTAACTTAATTGAGATTTAATAATAATTAAGTATAAGGTAATAAGCAGGGGAATAGTCATTAAAAACTTTAAGGGAGTATTGATTTTGAAAATATTATATATAATTACTAGGTCAACATGGGGTGGTGCTCAAGCCCATGTTTTTGACTTAGTAAATGAATTTAAAAAAAGAGGCAATGAATGTGTAGTAGTTATAGGAGAAAGTGGTGATCTTCAAAAAAGGCTTGTAGATGCAGATATAAAGGTCATTATTCTTAAAAATCTTTTGAGGGAAATTAACCCACTCACAGATATAAAAGGAATTTGGGAATTGTGTAAGGTTATCAAAAGGGAACGTCCCTCAGTGATTCATGCACATTCTTCTAAAGCGGGAATAGTAGGAAGAATTGCTGCACGCATCACTAGAATACCCGTTGTTTTCACTGTACACGGATGGTCCTTTACAGAGGGTGTAGGCGACATGAAGAGAAAAATATACTTGTTAGTAGAGAAACTTATGGCGAATATAACTGACAAATTTATATGCGTTTCGGACTTTGATAAGGAATTAGCAATTAGGTATAAAGTCTCCACAGATCAGAAATTAGTTGCTATTCATAATGGTATACCCTATGTAGCACGACAACAAAGGAAAGAAAATAAACAGAAAGAAAATTAAAACTTATAATGGTAGCACGTTTTTCAGCTCAGAAAGATTATAAAACACTAATTCAATCTATAACTAAAGTGGAAGGTGACTTCCGAGTCAGGTTAGTAGGAGATGGGGAATTAATAGGAGAGATTAAACAGATAGTTTTGCAGCTAAACCTATCGGATAAGGTAGAATTTTTGGGGAAAAGAAACGATGTTATAGATTTATTAAGAGAATCAGATGTCTTTATTTTATCAACTAATTATGAGGGATTACCTATTAGTATTATTGAAGCAATGTCTCAAGGATTACCAGTTGTAGCTACCGATGTAGGAGGGGTAAATGAGCTTATTGCTGATAACAAAAATGGTTACCTAGTTAGAAGAAAAGATAGCGATCAACTTGCCGAAAAAATAAAAAACTTAATAAGTGACCAAGCCCTAAGGAATTCAATGGGAGATGAAAGTTATAAAAGGTTTAGGGATAAGTTTACTTCTAAAGTCATGCTAGATAAAACTTTTAATGTTTATGAAGAAATTAAAAAATATTATTAATACTTTTTCGCAGGAATATGAAATTTATATTAAATTATATGGACAAAAGGTCCAATATATTAGGGGGCGGATTCAGTGCGAAAGGTTTTTATATGTTATACCCCTTATCACATTTATCAAGCTGTTTTAAAGTCTATAGAATTAAATGAAAAGGAAAATACAATTATAATTACAGATCATCTGAAACATAGTAATTTCTTTTTTGAAACTTTAAAAAAAGCAGAGATATTTCATAAAGTAATCTTTGTGCCTGAAATGCAAATAACTAACAGTCTGAATAATAAGTCTTTATATAAAAAAATCTTCAAGAGAAAAGCGCTTCTAGTAGATCTGTTCTCCGAATTTGGAATTATTGAAAGACTTGAGAAGGATCATATCTTCTTGTTCTTAGATACAAGATATTTGAGTGCGTTGGCGATTTATGTAAATAGAGGAAAAATCACTTTAATGGAGGATGGTAAATTCACATACCTGGTACCAAAGATTACAATTAAAGAGAGAGTTAAGAATTTAGTCTACAAATTGGATTCACCATACGGAAGACATAAGGAAATCAAAGAAATTGAAGTCTTAAATCCTAGTGAACTTCCGAAGGATATTATATTTAAGTCGAAAAAGTTCCCTTTAGATAAGATAACTGAAGATCTTAAGCAAGAACAAAAAGATAATATTCTCTCAATTTTTATTAATAAAGAGCAAATTTCATTTGATAAATCCCAAAAGAAAATGTTATTAATAACACAACCTTTATCAGAAAACAATTGGATTAGTGAGGAAAAGAAGATAGAGCTATATGAAGAGATACTAAATGAGCATGGGGAAGGACATCAAGTTTTTATTAAAACCCATCCGAGAGAAAATACAAATTATAGTGCGGTTTTCGGCCATAAGATTACGCTATTACCACAAGAGTTTCCTCTTGAAATATTAACCCTTATAAAGGATGCAGAATTTAGCAAGGCAGTAACAATAGACTCTAGCGCCTTATATAACCTAAAAAAGGTTAAAGAGAAAGTATATCTGGGTTACCATTATGATAATGAGCTATATAAAAATGTCTCAACAATTGTTGATCTAAAGAAGTAACAAGAAGGTAAAGTGAAATGAAAATATTAGAAAAATTAAAAAAATTTACTTTTAAAAGAGTCTATAGTCTATATTATTGGTAGTTTTTTTGTAAAAGGATTGAATTTTTTATCGATACCTCTCTTTACAAGGATATTAGATCCGGAAGATTATGGTAAGATGGCTATATTTATTCTATTGGTAAATATCTTTGACATATTTATAAATTTAAATATCCCTACTGCAATTAAGCATAAATATATGGAGAATAAAAATGATTTCCCTGATTTCTTTAGTACGAATTTAATTATACTGCCTTTTGTGTTAGCTCTTATGTCAATGCTAGTACTTTTGAATATTAATAAATTTTCGATATTTTTAAATATATCTAGAGACATAATATTTTTTGCTATTATAATCTCAGCTTTAGCCACCTTTGTAAATGTATATTTGTTATTGTTGATTGCAAAGAAAAATAGTGTAAAGCATACAAAGACAGTAATCATTCAAAGAACTTCAGAAATTATTCTTACTCTTTCGCTAATGAGTATTTTAACTGATGAAAAGTTTTACGGGAGGGTTTATTCCCAGTTATTCATATTCTCTATATTTGCACTTATCTCTCTATTTCTACTTATAAAAATGGTTGATTATTGGAAATTTAGTCCGGGCTATATTAAACAATCAATGTTTTTTGGATTACCTTTAATATTCCATGCAGGAGCGCATCTTATTATGGCGCAATCTGATAGAGTAATTATAAGTAAGTATATAGGGTACGAAACAGTAGGAATTTATTCCTTTGCGTATAATATTGGGATTATTTCATTTGTACTTATTAATGCTCTGAATAATTCTTGGCTTCCTTTTTTCTATAAGTCATTAAACCATCATGATTATAATATTTTAAATAAAAAAGTGAAGAAACTCTCAAATGTTATTCTTTTTAGTTCCTTAATTATTTCAATATTTGGTAAGGAAATAGTATATTTAATGGCTACTCCTCAATATTATAGTGCAATAAAAATACTTCCAATAATTATTACTGGGAATATATTTGTCTATTATTATTCTATCTATATAAACTATTCCTATTATTTAAAGAAGACTAAAACGATAGCTGTTAATACATTAATTGCTGCGTTATTTAATATAGTTGCCAATGTGATTTTTATTCCGAAGTTTGGTTACATTGCTGCAGCATGGACTACACTTGCAGCTTATATATTACTATTCATTTTACATTATCTTAGCAGCAAAAGACTGTTTAGAGAAAAAGGTGAAGTAATAAAGCTAATAAGTTTGTTCTCCAATTTAGGAGTGTATATGGCGTTAGTAATTATGGTCTTTATTTTAGAAAGAAATATTAGTAGCCTCTTCCTAATAATTATAAAAGTTATTATTGTGTGTCTATTTGCTTTTAAAATTTTCTATAAGGAGTTTATAAAAAATGAAAGGTAATATAATTCTTCTTTCAGTACAATTCTTCCTTATAGCAGCCTCTTTATCCCTAACGGTCTTTATTCATAATGAAAGTTTATTGATTGAAATTTTTAAGGTAATGATAATTGTAACCTATTTTTGGTCAATATTCTGTGCTAAATTAAAATTAAGCTGGTTCCATCCTTATATAATTTTTCTAGGAACTTTTTTCCTGTTTAACTTATCCAGGATAGTATTGGATTTGGTTGGTTATTGGGATTTAGAGATTGTTGATCTCGCTTTAGGGGGAGCATTAGGTAATAATACTTTATTAAAACTCTTGAATGTTTACCTGATTTCCCTTTTATGTTTGAATCTTGGTTATTTGTTATATTCCAACACTAGTAAAACAATTGTAAAATTTGAGTTGAGAAATAATGAAGCCTTTGAAAAAATATATACCATGATTTTTTTCTTGGTGTCCCTGGCACGTTAGTTAGATACATTATTGATTTAATTTATGTAAAACAACATGGATACTTAAGTATATTTACAGGAAATAACATTAATTATCCTTTTTGGACAAAGGGTTCAGGGAGTCTAATGTTATATGGGTATTATCTGTTTTTAAGTACTGTTCCCTCAGAAAAAAGATTTAAAATTGTTTCATCAGTTTATCTACTCCTAATATTTCTTAGCAGTTTGAAGGGTCAAAGAGCACTGTTTCTCTTAAGTTTGCTACTAGTTCTTACTTTTTATTACCTTTTCTACAATAAGAAAATAAGTGTAAGAGTTATTTCATTTTTAGGGATTAGTATTATGCTCTTTTCACAATTCATAAGAAGTATACGTGTGGAAAATGCCCAATTTGTCGAAAATAATATAATATTTGAATTCATGAGACAACAAGGGGTTTCCTTCTTGATACCTGGATTATTAATAGAGAATTCAATATTACTTAATAGAGAAGGGGTACCATATCTTTTCGCCCCATTAATTGATAGTTTAAATGCTATAAGGTACCCTGAAGTTTTTTCGAAAGGGCAAACAGAAGAATTGTTAGATATCTCAAATTATCTAGGATATGAACTAATGTATTTCCTTTACCCGGATGGTTATTTAAAAGGTTGGGGAGTGGGTTCTAATTATCTTGCCGAGCTAATAGGATTTGGAGGCATAACAGCAGTAATAGTATTTCATCTGTTGTTATTTCCTGTAATTAGTAAAATTGTCAAATTAATGAGCGTTAGAAGGATATATATAGTAATTTTTATTCCGATTTTAATTTCTCTATACTATATGCCAAGGAGTTCATTGCTAGGCTTTAAACTAGAGCCTTTAAAGATCATATTAATATATCTACTCTTTACTT
The DNA here is from genome assembly GCF_003316765.1 of Bacillus sp. P14.5. Lineage (GTDB taxonomy): Bacteria > Bacillota > Bacilli > Bacillales > Bacillaceae_B > Rossellomorea. The sequence goes on from NZ_NIJF01000066.1 coordinate 99,927, forward strand.
TTGCTGCAAGCTTGTTCAGCAAAGTGAAAAACAGAGATAGGAAAAATAAACAAAGTTGGTGATTTAAATGAAGAGAGTAGCTCAGTTTATCCCATCCCTTTCCATAGGTGGAGCTGAGAAAGTTGCAGCAAATTTATCAGTAAGTCTTAGTAATGAAAAATATGAAAAATATATTATTGTTTTCAATAATAACGTTACTAATACTTATAATTATAATTCATCCTTAATAAATTTAAGGGTGAATTTCAAAAAAGGAAAAATAGGAAAGGTAATAACACTTATAGAATTGTTTATCAAATTACTAGTAGTTAAAAGAAAATATAAATTTGATACTGTTATAAGTCATTTACCCTTACTGGACTTATTAAATTCCTTGACTAAAAGAAAAAATGAAAAAGTAATTACGACAATTCATAATAATATAGAAGAAGATTATTCAAGAAATATGAAAGGGTTACTAAGATTTATAGTGAAAAAGTCCTCATATGTGGTTGCAGTCTCTAAAGTTGGTGAGGCATATGTAAAAGAAAAATTAAAGATTAATAATGAAAAAGTCTTAACTATAAATAATTTTAATGATAATACTAGAATACAAGGTCTTGCAAAAGAAGATATTGAAGCGCGATATTTGTCAATTTTTAATAGAAAAGTCCTTATTAATATTGGGAGGTTGGAAAATCAAAAAGGTCATTACCATCTTCTGAAGATTTTTAGTGAGATTAAAAAGGTTCATGATGTAAATCTTCTTATACTGGGACAAGGATCACTAGAAGCCGAATTGAAAGAGTTTGCAATTAAACTTGGGATTCAAGAAAATGTCCATTTTTTAGGATTTCAAAGTAATCCATATAAATTTCTATTCAGATCTGATTTATTCGTATCAACTTCACTATATGAGGGTTATCCAATGACTCTTATAGAGTCAATGTCTCTTGGTGTGCCAGTTATATCTACAGATTGTATTTCAGGTCCAAGAGAAATTTTAGCTCCCTCAGTAGACTTAATGAAAAAATTAGACTACGAAGAAATAATTATGGAATATGGCTTTCTTGGTAACCCAATGGAAGTTAAACCGCCAAACTTTCATGATAGGATTCTTAGTCAAGAAGAAAAATCTTTTGCCAACCAAATTTCGGAAATTCTATCTAATCCAGACCTATTAATGAAATATTCAGCATTAGCACTAAAAAGAAGTGAATTTTTCGATAAGGATTATTTAATAAAAAAATGGGAGAACTTAATAGACTGACTATGACTAATAACCTAATAGTTTTTGATGTATGTGGAACACTTTTTAAGTCCAATACTAGTATGGATTTTTTAGATTTTATTTTTTCAGATAACAATAAATACAAAAAGATTCTAGCTCTAAAGAAAAGCTTCTTAGGAAGAGTAATTAATAAAGTGTCTTATAAGTTGTTAGGCCTTGATCTATTTAGATTATTATTGACACGCCTGTTGAAAGGGCAAAGTTTGAATGATGTCTCAAAGCAGTCAAAAGTTTTTTATGAAGAATTCTTAACTACTAAAATGATTACTCCAATAAAAAACAAACTGGACAATCACTTGGCTTTAGGAGAAGATGTGATTCTTGTTTCAGCATCATATGATTTTTTAATTCGGGAAATTGCAACTCAATTAAATGTTAGGCACTTTCGAGCTTCACTAATGGAACTTAATAATGAATTATACACAGGAAAATATGAACGAGATAATTTAAAAATAAAAAAGAATTAATTCAAAATATAAACGAAAATTATGACCAACTTATTGTTTACACTGATAATAAGACTGACCTGCCACTACTTAATATTGCAGACAAACGAGAAATAATATGCAAAAAGGCTGACTTAATATATTGGAAAAATATTTTTGGGAATAATGCAAATTATTATTGTGAGGATTGGTAAAAGTGAAGTATTCAATCCCATTCTATTACACTACTATTAGCAGGATTAAAAGCAAAGCACAAATACTAGAATATGTAGCGTTCTATTTTATTATTGGTTTAATTTTACTATTTACTTATACTAAAGTGGAAATCACAACATTGATGCTATGGTTTATAGGGTTTGTTGGCATGATTTCAATATATGAAATTGGGTACTTAAGAAACGATTTTGTTACTATTAAGAAGGAGAAGAGTCCCAAATTAAGATGCAGTATTACTGAAAGGGAAAACATAATCAATAGCTTTAAAGGTATTGTTTTATTGAAATATCTTTATACTCTTATGGTAGTTACAATATTATATTTATTAGAAGTGGATTTAAAATACTTCATAATCTGCTTGGTGTTAATCGAAGCAACTTATCTCATCCATAATAATTTACGATCTAAAATAACGTATATAACTTTTTTTCTGTTAACAGTCTTGCGTTATTTTACTCCATTCACTTTGATTTCTAATATAAATCTTAAGAGTGTTTTAATTTCCGTTATTTTCCTTATAGCGATACCCAGAATGTATGATAAATTAAATTCAAAACTAAAAAGGAAATATAAAAGCACCGAGCCAATTAAAAAAATTTATAGGTTTCGTACCGTCTATTACTTTGTTGTCTTCTTATTTATACTAATCCTCGGATTAAGAGAATACTTAATTATAACCTTGTACCTGCTCATTTATAGAACTATTATTTATTTAAGGAAAAAGTGAGGTTGAGATGAAAAAAATTCTTTTCTTAGAAGATAAATCTTATTATCAAGACTTAGGCATCCTAGAAAAGGTGGACAATAATAAAAATTATACACTTGAATTTAATGGGATAAGAAAGTATAAAATATCTATAGAAAAATTAAAGAAATATCATTGTGTTGTTTCGTTATTTTATACCAATCCAGTTTCTAATTTCATTATTATTAAAGCTAAGCAACAAAATATTAAGACCATCCTAATAAGTGATGGAGTGTTTGATTTCTCAAACGCTTTTAATAACCGTATGCAATTAAAATATGGATTAAAGCTGTTTCATCCAATAATACATGATATTTTTTTATCCGTTGGAAAACAAGAGAAGAATTATTTTGGCAAGGGGGTCAGGGCTATCCAGTTTTTACCTAAAAAAGTAATTAATACTAAGGTGCGTATTCCTCTACCCAATGTCAACAAAATTTTAATAACTACTGCAAATACAGCTTACTTTAATGAAACGGAAAAGGAATTATTGATAAGCATTTTGAAGAGGATAATCCAGGAATTAGATTCTAAGGGGCATCAATATTTCTTTAGAATTTTTGATGAAAATATAATAAATGCACTAAACGTTAAACCAATTAATAATCAAGTTGAAGGCAGCTTTGAGCAGGCTTTAGCAAATGCAGATTATGTTATTACCACGCCAAGTAGCATCTCTATTAACGCAATGTATCATAATAGGCCAGTTGCACATTTGCAGTATAGAGACCTACCAATATACTTACAGTCTGCATGGGTGATATCAGGATCATATCCAATAGGGAAAACTATCAAAAGTATGTTAGAAAAAGAAGAAGATAGGTTGAAAATCCAGAATAATATACTAGAACAGTACTTAGTTCAAAATACTCCCAGTGAAGTTTTTGAGGATGCAATTCATTCAGAAATAATAAATAGCAGAAATAATGATATCGATATATTTGTGAATAAAAACTTAAAAAATATGTTAGAGTCAAGGCTGAATTTTAATCTTGAATATTTAGCAAGAAGACTATATAAAGGATTGAAAAAGAAGAAGATATTTAGGAAACTGCGATATAAAATCAAATAGCTATTTTGAATAGGGGCGAGGTATATGAAAGTTGTAGGTGTGATTCCTGCTAGGTACGGATCAACTAGATTCCCGGGAAAACCCTTAGCAATAATAAAAGGTAAGCCAATGATTCAGCAGGTTTTCGAACAAGTAAAAAGGTCGAAGAAAATTGATGAGGTAGTTATCGCTACTGATCATTTGGAAATAGTAAGAGAGGCAGAAAAATTCTGTGCCAGAGTTGTAATGACTAGTAGAGAGCACGAGTCAGGATCAGATCGAATTGCTGAAGTCACCGGAATAGTAGAAGGAGACATTTTTATTAATATACAAGGAGATGAACCCTTAATACATCCATCACTAATTGACGAAATAATTCAACTTGCAGAAGAAAACCCTGATCATGTAATTACTGCTTGCACCAAGTTGGAGTCTACAGAAGAGATTGATGATCCTAACGTAGTAAAAGTTGTAACATCACAAAAAAACGAAGCATTATATTTTTCTAGATCACCTATTCCTTACCAAAGAAATACAACTGACATTAGTTACTATAAGCATTTAGGTATTTACTGTTATCCAAAACACATTCTTAAAGAATATGTGAATTTACCTCAATCCCCACTTGAACAAGCAGAGTCTCTAGAGCAGTTGCGTCTTATAGAAAATGGTTACAAGTTAAAAGTGTTGCAAACCCACTATGATGCAGTAGGTGTAGATACGCCAGAAGATATAGCTAAAGTAGAATTAATAATGGAGGGAAAATACAATGACTAAATCAATTCAACTAAATAACAAAGTAACATTTGGAGGAAACAATCCATTTGTTCTTATTGCAGGACCGTGCATGATTGAAAGCGAAAAACTTGTAATGGAAACAGCAGAAAAAATTAAAGAGATTACCACTAAATTAAATGTGCCATTTGTATTCAAAGGTTCTTTTGATAAGGCTAATCGTTCATCTATTCATTCAGAGCGTGGTCCTGGAATTGAAAAAGGGCTAGAGATATTAGCAAAAGTTAAGAGAGAATTTGACCTACCAGTTACTTCAGATATTCATGATGCTAGTCAAGCAAGAGAAGCTGGTGAAGTATTGGATATTATTCAAATCCCTGCGTTTCTATGTAGACAAACAGACTTGCTAGTAGCTGCAGCTAATACTGGTAAAGTGATTAATGTTAAAAAAGGCCAGTTTCTTGCGCCATGGGATATGAAAAATGTTGTAGTGAAATTAAAAGAATCTGGAAATGGAAAAATTTTGTTAACGGAAAGAGGATCTACTTTCGGTTATAATAACTTAGTAGTGGACATGCGTTCATTGCCAACCATGAGAGAATTTGATGTGCCAGTTGTATTTGATGCAACTCATAGTGTTCAAATTCCTGGAGGTAACGGTACTTCAACAGGTGGTAAAAGAGAATTTGTTCCTTACCTTTCTAGAGCAGCAGTAGCAGTTGGAATTGATGCATTATTTACCGAGGTTCACCCTGATCCAGATAATGCCTTTTCGGACGGGCCTAACATGCTTTATCTTGATAAATTAGAGGAATTTCTAAAGCCAGTGGTAGAAATAGATAGACTTGTTAAAGAATCTAAATAATGGAGGGTTATATGCTTATCCAAATCAAGCAAGGTAGTCATATTGAGACTATAAAAGAGGTATTGGTTGAAGAAGCGAACGCCATTTTGGAATTCAGTAATACACTAGATAGTGAAATAAATAATACGGTAGAAATGATTCTAGCGTGTAAAGGTAGATTAGTAGTAACTGGTGTTGGTAAATCAGGTATTATAGGAAAAAAATAGTTGCCACATTAGCGAGTACAGGTACGCCATCATTCTTTTTGCATCCTGCAGAAGGACTTCATGGTGACTTAGGAATGGTTACTGCTTCTGACGTAGTTTTGGCACTTTCCAATAGTGGGGAATCAGACGAAGTATTAAATATTCTGCCGTCAATTAAAAGAATAGGCGCAAAAATAATCGCGTTTGTAGGAAATCGTCATTCTACCTTAGCAAACAAGTCAGATCAAATCTTATCGATTGGTAAGGTGAAGGAGGCTTGTCCTCTAGGATTAGCACCTACAACAAGTACCACTTTGACGTTAGCTGTAGGGGATGCGATCGCTGTTGCATTGTTAAAAGCTAGAGATTTCCGGCCGGAAAACTTTGCAATATTCCATCCTGGAGGTTCTTTAGGAAAGAAGCTTCTTTTAACAGTAAGGGACATTGTAGATGATAGTACAAATAAAAATCCTACTTCTCCTCAAGGCAGTAAAGTACAAGAAGTAATCTTTAACATGACTGATTCCGGCCTTGGTGCGAGTAGTATTGTGGATAATAATAATAAACTTACAGGAATATTAACTGATGGCGATATTCGTCGTGCTCTAACAAAGGGTATTGACCTGTTTAACCATTCCATAGATGGTTTATATAATACCAATCCAACAGTAATTTCAGAAGATATTCTGGCAGCGGAAGCACTTAAAATAATGGAAGAGAACAAGATAAACGTTTTACCCGTTGTTAATGATGAATATGAACCAATTGCAATGATTCATCTACACGACTTAACTAAATTGGGGTTGTAACTTAAATGAATAATGCAAATATAAAGCTAGTAGTATTAGATGTCGATGGAGTGATGACAGACGGAAAGCTACTGATTGGGTCAGATGGAAATGAATATAAAAGCTTTAATGTTAAAGATGGTATGGGCATAAGTTTAGCCAGATATCATGGAATTCAATTTGCCATTATTACAGGTAGACAATCTAAATCTGTAGCCATCAGAGCAAGAGAACTAAATATTGACCACGTATATCAAAATATTAGCAGTAAAGCAGAAGTACTCTATGAATTAATTAGTATTCTTAACATTTCACTGAATGAGGTTTGTTATATCGGTGACGATATTAATGATCTACCACTAATAAATATAGTGGGGCTTTCTTTTGCTCCAAACGATGCTGTCGAATTAGTAAAAGATGCGGCTCACCATGTAATTGGTAAAAATGGAGGACAAGGTGTCGTTAGAGAAGCTGTTGATTTAATACTGACAAAGCAAACTGATTATAAACAGTTGGTTTTAGAATACCTAAATAAGAAGGAGAAAGTCCTACAATAAAGGTTGTGTACTAATGGGGAAATGTCAAATTTGTGATAAGCATAAAGAAGTGACACCAGTTTATCAGGGGGAACATTCAGTTGTTTCTCCTGTTCCTTTTAATAAAGGTGTTTTAGGTTACCTTTATATTGAACCTGTAAGACATGTGGAAAATTGGTATGAATTAACCAAAGAAGAATTTAATGAAATCAGCAAGTTAATTAGTAAAATATCTAAATTCCTTAAGGAAGAGCTGGATGCAGATAGAGTTTACACTGTTTCAATTAGTGAATCAGTTAGACACTTACATATTCATCTAATTCCTAGAGAACGAAAAAGTAATTTAAGAGGGATAAATTTAATAGAACATGCCACTCAAGGTGAAGTGTACCCAGTACAAACTACACATAACAAATATGTTGATTTACTAAATAGAATATATGAATATTTACACTAAATTTAATTTTAAATTAAATTTATTACTTTTAGAATTTAAGTGGCGCAACTTTTAATCACTAATAAAAAATTAGGAGGAATATATATGGCTATTTTGGTAACTGGTGGAACAGGATATATAGGCAGTCATACAACAGTAGAGTTAATTGAGGCTGGTTATGAAGTGGTTATTATTGATAATTATTCAAATAGTAAACCTGAAGTTCTTACAAGGGTGTCTACTATTACAGGGCACGAACCTAAAATATATGAAGTTGATTTGCTAGATACAGGAGCTGTTGAAAAGGTTTTTCTAGAAAATGATATAGAAGCAGTCATTCACTTTGCTGGCCTAAAAGCTGTTGGCGAATCTGTTACTAAACCACTGTATTATTATAGTAACAACCTAACAGGTACATTTTCTTTAGTAAATGTTATGGAGAAATATGGTGTTTACAATATTGTTTTTAGTTCATCTGCCACTGTTTATGGCGTACCTGAACAGGTCCCAATCACAGAAGATGCTCCTCTTAGTGCCACCAACCCCTATGGTCGTTCAAAATTGATGATTGAAGAGATTTTAAGAGACATTTTCATTTCAAACCCTAGATGGAGTGTATCTATTTTAAGATATTTTAATCCCATTGGCGCTCATGAAAGTGGGCTAATAGGCGAGGATCCCAATGGAATTCCCAATAACCTAATGCCTTATATTTCTCAGGTTGCGATTGGCAGATTGAATAGGTTAAATATATTTGGTAATAACTATCCTACTCTAGATGGAACAGGAGTTAGAGATTATATCCATGTAGTTGATTTAGCGAAAGGTCACATTAAGGCTCTTAATAGTGTCTTAGAATCAATAGGGATTGAAGCCTATAATCTAGGTACAGGAAATGGCTATAGTGTTCTTCAGATGGTAGAAGCTTTCAGAAAAGCATCTGGTAAAGAAATTCCATATCAAATAGTAGAACGACGAGCAGGGGATATTGCCAAATGTTTCGCTAATCCTTCAAAAGCAGAAAGAGAACTTGGATGGAAAGCAGACAAGGGTCTACAAGAAATGTGTGAGGATACATGGAGGTGGCAGTCTCAGAACCCAGAAGGATATGTGAAGGAAAATAAAGGTGAAGGTGCCTTGATTTTAAATTAATTAATCGAGTTGATACACGATTAGTTAAATTCCAAAAGACCTCTGTTAAAGATCATTACTATAATAGGAGGAATGATTTTGAAAAAAGTAAAAAAGCCATCATCCCAGCGGCAGGTCTAGGAACAAGATTCCTTCCAGCTACAAAAGCAATGCCAAAGGAAATGCTACCAATTGTTGATAAACCAACAATTCAATATATCGTTGAGGAAGCGGTTGCTTCTGGAATTGAAGATATTATTATCGTTACAGGTAAAGGGAAGCGTGCGATTGAAGATCATTTTGACGCTGCTCCAGAGCTAGAAAGAAGCTTAGAAGGTAAGGGCAAAATGGAGTTGCTTGAAAAGGTTCAGCATTCTAGTAACCTTGTGAATATTCACTACATTCGTCAAAAAGAGCCTAAAGGATTGGGACATGCTGTATGGTGTGCTCGAAAGTTCATCGGTGATGAGCCATTTGCCGTTCTTTTAGGAGACGACATTGTTGTCAGTGAGACACCTTGTGTACGCCAATTGATTGAGCAATATGAAGAAACTGGGTCATCCGTAATCGGTGTTCAACAAGTGGACCATAACCAGACACACCGCTATGGCATCATCGATCCCGTAAAGATTGAAGGAAAAAGATACAAGGTTCAACACTTTGTAGAAAAGCCTGTTCCAGGAACAGCGCCTTCAAATCTTGCCATCATGGGTCGCTACTTACTGACACCTGAAATCTTTGATATTTTGGAAAATCAAGAAACAGGTGCAGGTGGAGAAATCCAATTAACGGATGCTATCCAAACGTTGAATGAAAAGCAAAATGTCTATGCATATGATTTTGCTGGCAAGAGATATGATGTTGGAGAAAAACTTGGTTTCGTGAAGACAACTCTTGATTTTTCATTAGAGCATGAAGAAATTAAAGATTCTGTATTGGAATATATGGAAGAGCTAGTAGCTGCGCATAAGCAAGCGGTTAAATAAATTCCTATACTTTAGTAGGCTGCCAAATATGTTTGGCGGCTTTTTTGTAACAAGGGGACTGCTCTCTTGCTTCATACAGACACCTTGATAGTGAATCATGAGGGTCACAAAATATAATAAAAGAAAATGAAACAAGCTTAGAAGATGCATTCTATAAAAACCTAGAGTTCGGAACAGGGGGTGTTAATGACGCTCTATAATGTCCTGAAACTGACGGTTCATTTTGTCCTGAACTTGACGGATTTATTGCCAATTAAAGATACAGAAGGGAGGCTTGTAAGGCCTCCCCAGAACATCTATAAATCTACCTCGTAGGTTTCATTTTGCTTCAAATAAAAACGGACTTCATGACTGCTGGTGGTGATGTACCAATCTCTGCCGAGCTCAAGCCGGCATGGCAACACCTTGCCATAACCGAGGTTCAGCTCGAACCATTCGCCACACCTCAGTTTGTAACCTTTTTGATCTCCCTAATTAATAATCCAACAATCAAGTGTCTCATCAAAGTACATACTCTTCCAACGGCTTTTCTTCATGCGAGCTCTCCTTCAATCACCTTCTTGACCATACGGTCATCAATGATTCTTGAACCGTTTTGAGCTGCGAACAGAAGACAATGTGTCGCCAGTTTATTGATCAGTCGTGAGGCACCACTTGAATAGCTGAAAATCTCATCAAGGGCTAGATCACTAAAAATATCTCGTTCAACACCGACATAGCTTAAATGCTTTTTCATATATTGCTCTGTTTCTGCTCTGTCAAGATGATCAAGCTTAAACTGGATATCAATGCGCTGACTGATTGCTGCGAAGGACTTAAGCTGAAGGCGATCCCAAAGCTCAGTCTGCCCCACCATAATCAATGCCATGGGACTTTGCGCATCCATACGGAAGTTTAAAAGGAAACGTACTTCCTCTAACATTTCACGATCAAGCAGATGAGCTTCATCGACCACAACCACAGACATTATTTTGTGAATGCCTTTCATTAATTCGATTTCACGATGTAATTGGCGCTTGGCATCACCTCTGTAGAACTTTGTTTCGAGGCCCAGCTGTTCTAACATTCCTTTATAGAAGTGACGTGGTGTCAGCTTAGAATCTGATAAATAGCTCAGCTTACAATGCGATCGATCCAGTTGATCTGTAAATCTGCGTATAGCTGTCGTTTTTTTCAAGTCCACACTCACCAGTCATGATAGCCAAAAGCTCACGTTCTGCGGCATAATCCAGTCGCCCAATAATCTTTTCGAGCTGAGTAGATTCATATAGTTCAGTCGTTGGAATGTTGCGAGAAAATGGCGTATGGCGCATCTCAAAGAAGGACTCAAACAAAACTCGTTCCCCCTTTGCTGATATGGCGGAAACTCACGGCTGGGACAGAAGGTGTAATGGCGGCAGCCTTTCTTGCTTGGTTAGGTTTCTTAACTCCTTGAAGAAGTCTTGAAGAACCGGCAGGTTCCTTTATCATCTTCTCCGGAAGAGATGGTCTTTTTCCTGTTCTCTCTGAAATCACCATTCTTTTTGCTTTCCAACTATCAAAATCCGGATAATCTACGGTTAATTCAGTAGTATCTTGAGGGTTATAGGTAATTTCAACTTTACATCAAACGAAATTGATACCTACTTCATATTTTTCATCCTGAAAACTGATGCAGCCGGCTTTATTGACTTTCCTTGTTTCTGAATGTAGGAATGCGTGAGCGAGCTCTTCTGCAGAAACGTGACGAATGGGCGTACCTTCACTGCGATAAGCTTCTAACGGTGTGATGTTTTTCTCTAAAGCTGAATGCGGCTTATGAAGATACTGCTCATCAAGCCATACACCTACCATTGATTTAACGCTTCAATTGTTTGAGGGATTTCTAGTTTCACCTCTTTTAAAAACTCTTCGAATGTGCGATTAAAACGTTCTACTTTACCTGTCGATTCAGGCGAGTAAGGACGGGCATATAGAAGCCGTTTACCTAACTTGGAACAAGTTCTGGCCATCCATTTCGTGCTGTACTGCTTACCGCTATTAAATTAAACACTTTCAGGAACACCGTGCTTTCTGACAGCTTCACGAAAAGCATCTTCAACACAACGCAACGTGCATCAAGCATAGGGTAGAATGCCACATGAAGAGCAAATCGAGTCGCGTCGTCTAAAAAAGCTACCATATATACCTGTTTTTTCGTACCGTTCGGTCCAATCGGTAAATAAGGTCCGTATTTAATATTAGAATGCCATAAGGCATTCCGATAACGCTTTTGAAAACGCCGGACAGCTCCAATAAAATCATACGCCGGAAGCGTTTCTCCTGTTGAATGATCATTAATCTTCAGTGTAGTTCCAGCCCAATCTACTTCCATGACTTCACTTGGTTTTCTTCGAATAGGCATTGCAATTTATACTTTTTCGTATATTTCCCATAGTTCTCACAAAAAGTACGATAGGCATAGGGAATTTTTCCACCTTCACCTGCCTCTGTTGAGTACTAGTGATGCAGTTGGGACAGGGTTACATTCTTCTTTTGTAGTTCCTTATGCACTCTTTCCCAATCAATTGGGAAGTACCCTTTCTCAACAGCCTGTTTCTCTGGGTAGAGAAACGCTTCTAGCCATGGATTGGTCATGGTGTCATTCAAGCTTTCTACACCCAGTTCTTTGGAATGTTGAACGACATCTGAAACTGTATTCCTTGAATGCCCGGTGCTTGAACTAATGGTTCTTTGACTGACTTCTTCAAAGTGAAGTTCCAAAATCTTACGGTAATTAATCATCAAAAAGCCCCCTGTATAATAATGTCATGCTTGCTGGCATGCAAGATAATTATACAGGAGGCCTTTCTCTATTCTATTTATAGTGGCAACTCAAAGGGTGGTGGCTCTTTTCTCCGCAATGACTGGCTCAATACTCCGCATAAGTGGCTCATTTCAACTGCAATAATCAGCGTGAAAGCAAATGGTCATCACATTGATACTGAATGGAAATATAAAACGAGTTTGTCGAGAAAAACTTCAGGGAATATATAAGAAACTAGCTTGAAAAGACATAAACAGATGTAATTCCAGTATAAATTTGTTTTAAAGTGACAATTATTTTACTAGTACGAGCTTATAATAATGGAAACACATATTTCTACTCCAAGAATTAAAATGACAGGAGTGATTATATGATTCAAGAGGACGGTAATATATTTGAAGGGTTATATTGGGGAACTTTGTTGAGTATACCTCTTTGGATATCTTTTCTTGGTTGGTTGAAGTTGTTGTTTTAGGTGTAAGTAATTTGTTGATGTACAGGATTCTTGGCATTGAAACCCCCGGCATATACGCAATCGTATATGCCGGGGGTTTTTGTGATGTCATGGGACCAAGGGACAGGTAGAGGTCACTGAAAAATGGCTCCTAACTATTATGAAAATACCAAAAAAAAAAGAAAACCTACCTATTTTGCGCATCTAAATATCAGTAGTGCGATTTAATAAAGAGAACATTAAAAAGCGCTAAGACATTGGGGAAGAGTCGGTGGGATTTGTTAGCCGCATAACCGCTAGCAATTGTACCAACGCCCTCTGCATGTGAACTATCCCCGCTCGCTACGTTTAGAGCAGGATTACCAGATTCATCTCTGGCACCACCCTCAACATGGGAAGCTCTTCCTGTTGCCGTATTACCCTCTCCTTCAGCATGAGCATTTAATCCTGATGTTGGGTTATTTATATCACCTGTAATATTGGGGCCTGACCCCCGGTACGTTAAAGCGCTAAAGTGAAGCTTTGTTTTGCTGCATTGGCGTTTTGGTTTTTTGTTAGGTACACAGGTACAGTATAAACGCTAAGATAAAGTTAACACTTTCTGCTCGATAAAGATGATATTAGGACCTGACCCCTAGTACGTTAAAGGGCAAAAGTGATTTGTCCTTTGGCGCTTTATTGTGTTGGTTTCCTGCTTGTTGAATACACCCAAGAGATTTTATCACCCTTGCCATCTTTTTTACCACTCTCCGCCAAGGAGTTTACCAGGCTGCGCCAACATATTTTCCAATAAGTAAAAAACCCTACAGATTAATATTCTAGGAAACTGATTGTGCGTGGTTACTGATCTATCATTTATATATTGGAACAGGCTCCTCACGGTATATCAGCCATTTGATTAGTTCCTTTGGTAAAGGAGTCCAGCTTTTATGAATCTCCTTTTTAATAAATGTTTTCTTATTGTGAGCATTGCGAACAGATTGAGCCACTAGTGCGGTGGATTGAGCCACTGTTTGCGGTCATCTGAGCCAGTAAGTGCGAGGGTAAGAACCACTTTTATCAAAATATCATTATCGGCGACTAACCCCCGGTGAGTTAAAGCGTTAAAGGAAAGTTTTGCTTTGGTGTTTTGGCATGTTTTTTTCTGTTTTTTGTTGCTAAGGTTATAGTATTCCGGCTTGACGGTGTCTGGTTGATTGAGTATATTTTTATTTAAGGAGGGTTCGTCCTTACCTTTTAGAAGAGATGATAAGGAGGAGTTTATGTCCAGGAAGAGAAGAGTTTGGTATCCTGGTGCGATGTATCATATAACCGCACGGGGGAACCGTCGTATTGCCCTTTTTTACAGGGAGGAAGATTACCTCATGTATTTAGCGATCCTCGAAGATGTCCGCGCAATGTACCCTTTTGTTTTGCATTCCTACTGCTTGATGACCAACCACCTTCACCTACAAATTGAAACCAGCCAGCATCACATCAAAGACATAATGAAAGAACTTCACTCACGTTATGCGATTTACCTTAATCGCCGTTTGTGTATTGACGGCCACCTTTTTCAAGGAAGATACAGGTCGGGGTTGATTGAAACGGACCATTATTTTCTTGAAGTCAGCCGGTACATTCACCGTAATCCTCTGGAAGCGAAGATGGTGAAAATTCTTTCCCATTACCCATGGAGCAGCTACCCATCCTATATAGGCCTCATTGATAGTCCCCATGTTCACCCATCTAAAACACAATCCTATTTCCAAGATCCCTTTATAGAAAGTTACAAAAACTTCGTTGAAAGTAAAAAGTATACAAACCAATAGGAGTGATATTCTTGTCTGCCAAAATAACCAGTATCGGCCTGAAAGGATTGGAAGGCTATCGAGTGAGGGTAGAAGTCCAAGCCATGCAAGTTATGGAGTCTATTGTGATTGTAGGGCTGCCTGATGCTTCTGTAAAAGAATCGAAAGAGAGAGTCGCAGCCGCTCTTCACTCCATGAAACACTCCCTAACCGACCAAAAGATCATCATTAATCTATCTCCTGCCGAGCAAAAGAAAAACGGACCATTGTTTGATCTGCCGATGGCTCTTGGCGTTCTCCTCAGTATGAAGGAAATCCATGTGAAGATCTCTGAGGATTACGCGTTTATCGGAGCTCTCTCGCTGGATGGAGGCATTCAGCCTGTCGAAGGGATGCTGCCGGCCATATTGGCGGCCAAGAAGCTGGGAATCAAGAGGCTTTATATGCCTTTTGATCAGACATTGCCCCAATTAGAGTTTGCTGGATTGGGCATAGTCTATGTTTCGTCTGTTCACGAAGTCATCCAGCACTTATCTGGGCAGAACATCCTGCCTTTTTTTCCGCAGGTGATCCAAGAGGAATCTGTAGCAGAAAGCTTTATTAATTTTAATGAAATTGTTGGGCATTCACATGCAAAGCGTGCCTTGGAAATTGCGGCGGCGGGAGAACATCATTTATTTATGTCGGGCCCGCCAGGCTGTGGAAAGAGCATGCTTGCGGAAAGTTTTCCTTACATTTTACCGCCCCTGACAGAAGAAGCGCGCCTTGAGGTGATGAGCCTTTATCAGCTCAGTACCAGCAATGCAGCACATTCCCGGCAGCCGCCTTTTCGTAATCCCCATCATTCCGCATCTGGTGTTTCCATCATCGGCGGGGACCAGAATCCGAAACCGGGTGAAAGTTCCCTTGCCCATAGAGGGGTTCTGTTTCTGGATGAAATCGCCGAATTCTCAAAAAAAACCCTCGATATGTTGAGGCAGCCCCTCGAGAGCGGCTCGGTAACCATCAGCCGCGCCCATTCTACCGTCAATTATCCGGCATCCTTCATCTTAATAGGTGCGATGAACCCATGTCCCTGCGGCTTTCTCCATTCCCTCACCAATTACTGCACATGTACCCCAAAGCAAATCACCGCTTACCATAATCGGCTTTCCGGCCCCATCCGTGACCGCTTTGATATCCACCTTTCCTTAAAACCCGTAGATTTGCAGAGAGAGCAGCAAAACGAAAAGGAAGATTCAGAAGCAGTCCGCAAACGTGTCACTGAAGCCAGGAAAAGACAGCATGACCGATACGGGGAACAGATCTGTAACGGCAGGGTCACCTATGACCGATTGATGAAAAGCAGCTCTCTGTCAAACAGCCAGCACCAACTGATCCGGCAGCTGTCCTCTAAGAATCATCTAAGCAACCGGGCGCAGATCAAGATTCTCAGACTGGCTCGGACAATTGCCGATCTTGGGCATTCTGAAGAACTTTTGGATGAGCATATTTGGGAGGGGGTTAGGTTGCAGGGGAGGGGTATGGGGGATGCTTCGAAGAGAACGGTGATGAGGTGAATAATGTTTGGGATAAGGGCAGGCTCCATTCCATGTTAGGAAATAAACTTGTCCCTCTGTCCATAAAATATTAGAGGAAGTGAGGAAATAGAAAAGGAGCTGCAGCAATTCGAGGAGTGGGTTAACAAAATAGAATGAGATAGAAAATACCGTAATCAAGCTATTGAATGGTTGGAAGAGGTCACCAGCATTGAACGGTTTTTCAAAGAACTTACAATGGATTATCTGAGAGCTTGGATTATTATTAATACAGAGTTTTCAAAAGAAGCGTATATTATTAAATGGTTTGACCAAGAGGAGACTAAAATAGCAGATTGAAGGGTACCCGATTACGTTCAGGAAATGAATGATTCCATACACCAACCCACTCCTAATCAAGAATTGTCTGAAGCTCCCACACAAAAGGGGGTACCTAAAAAGTGAATAAAGAGAATAAGATAACCCACTGAGTTGGCATACGGAGTTATCATACTGCCACTTAGTGGGTTTATTTACATTTCCATTGTAAATGGAGAAGTGGTTATAATAATTAGTTTTACTATTTTCTGCAGTTAATACATTTATAATTAAATATATCTAAAAACACAGTGCCCTCGGAGCATTTTGAACACTTTTTGTATTGTAAGATGTATTTTTTACCTTTTTTATAATAATATGCATTTCTTGGTGCTAACACTAAAAAACTGCAGTATCGAGATGCTGATGGTTGGTCATTATTCCAATCTAGATGATTTTTCAAACCTTTCCTAATTTGTTCTCCAAAATAAAAGGTTTTTTTCCATTGATGCTTTTTAACTTTATCATCTGCATTATAGCCGCGGTATTCTATAAATAAATTAAACTTTGGTAGATAGAAATCAGGGTTATAATATTCCTTTTTCCCATTAATAAATGTTCTAATAAAAAACATTTCATATATTAATTCTTGGTCTTTACGCTTTAACTTATTATATAAAATACTCTCTCCTTTTGACCTGAACAGTATGCCGTCAACTTCGGTTGGTTCACCAATATTAGACCCTTCCTTTCTTTGTTCATTGAAATAAGTTTGTTTACCTTGTAACAACTTGATACTATTAATTGAACATTGAAAACAACCTAAATCGGATAAAATAGATATGTCATGCCCGAAGTTCTTTAGGCACTTATTTACCCCATTAGGATCATTAAGTATTTCAAGAGAATTAATACTACTATCTATACCAAGATTTTTAGAACCGTGCCTTTCTAAACAGTCTATACAATATACACTCTTCTCATTATTATCGTATTCATAGTCTGTCATTTCAAGAATGTTTAAGCACCCTTCATTTCGACATTCATGAGATTTAATTTCGTCATAGTAAGGATCTTCTAGCGGGAATAGTTCATTTCCATTCCAATCAATAATTCCATTATAAACTTGACCGACTTTCCCCATTTGGTTCCCTCCAAATTCTTGTTTTTATGTATAGGTGAATAAACTCCCGGGTTTAGATGGTAAATAGTCTAATAAGTTATGATTTGACATAATATCTAGATTAGACTGAGTTTCTTTTACACTACACCCTACTAAACTTGCAACTAGAAAAGTACAAATTATTAATAGTTTTTTCATGGCTTTTCTCTTTGGTCACTTAGAAATGTTGGTCTATACTCTTTTAAGTAAAAACCATTAGCTAGCCTAGAAATGTGGACGGGTAGTGTACGCGAGGAGTTATCTTCGAAATAGTACACAGTTTTATTATTTAAGATTTGATTCCAAACTTGTTTTTTCCTAGACCTATATTCTTTATCGCTTCCCCAAGCAACAATGATGGTATTAGCACTTTCAACTGCCCCTTGGATATATTTATTATTTTCACAACCAATAAATTCAGGTTTTGCTGAGAGCTTCTTTGAATCAGTTTCAATAAAAGCAAATAGGTTAACAACTTCTAAAGAACCATAATTATTATCAATGCAAAAGTTAAGACAACGATTAATAGACAAATCATTTTTCAACACATTTGCAATACTAGGATTGAGCATAATTACTGTTGCTTTTTTTAAGTTACTATCCCAAATTCTCTTTAATGAATATCTAAAAGTAGGACTTTGGGTATTGTCGAAAATTGCATCAAATTCCATTTTTACTCCCATACAGTCATTCTCCTCTACTCTTATTTTGGTATAGCTATCCTTTTCACTGTTGGTTGGAGTTCAATAAAGTGACATGTTGTGAAGACCTTATTATCTCTGAATAACAAGTATATCATTTTCTAGCCTCTTAAAGGAATAATATGGAATGTGATGTGTGGCTAATGGGTGTACTATTTGTCGATCAAGCCCATTTACAAGCTTTACAATTTTCTCGAGAATAATAGGTCTCACCCCTGTGAGTTAAAGCGCTATAATGAAATTTTGCTTTGCTGTTTTGGTTTTCTCCCTATTTTTGTCGGTGGTAGTTGGTCATAAGGCTCTGTCTTGACGTATCTGGTTGATGAAGTAAATTTTATTTATAAGCACGTTTGTTCTTGTGAATGTTACAGTGACGCCACGAGATATGTCGAATGTTTGAGGGACACAAGGACACAGGTCCCTCGTCCCACCAAATATTTACAAGGGGACACAGGGACAGGGCGAGACCACTGAAAAACGACTCCTTAAGTACTGTCACAGTGACGGCCCGAGATTTGTCGAAGGCTTTGGGGTGTCTTTTTTGTTTTTGTTGGAGGTTTTTAAGGGACACAGGGACAGGTTGAGACCACTGAAAAAGTAGCTTTTTTATCGCCTGCTAAGCACACATTTTGTGAATCTCACAACTTTTAGATGGAAAATTCAATAAAATGGTAATTGAAACAGATTGAGCCCTCTCTTAGAGGATAGTATTGCTGCTATCCTCTTTAAATTTACTGCTAATGCGGTTAGCTTGGCTTGTAAGGCCATGCTTTTTAGACCGTACCCTTTGGCACGACCTAGCCTGTGAAAATTCTTCATCTCACCATTTTTCCATTCCTGGCAAGCTCTTTTCTTGTATTCTACTTTAAATTCTTCCTTTTTTGTTCCTGGCTGTATTCAAAGAATTCTGGGGTATTGATACCAACTTCCATTACTTTACCCACGGTCTTCCCTGAAATACAAGCGTCCCTTATAGGGCAATTTCGGCATTGCTCCTTTTCGAAGTAGTACCGTTAAAATTCTCTATTTTTTCCTTTCTTATGATACTTGCGAACAGTGTGATTTCCCTTTACACCGAACCATTACTCTACCTAATTCATCTTTTTCTTCGTGTTAAAAGAACTTGCACTCATATCATTTTCTCCTTCTTCCCAACCTGTAACAACTCGAATCATTTATTCTTTTTTTCATAAATCACAGTTAGCAGGCGCCCATCTTCTGTCATTCCCACTTCTTGCTGGGAGGGACAGAGGGACAGTGAACGTCTCTCCCAGATTGAATATTTTCCGCAACTACAGCCGCCCTTCTTCCATTTTTAGTCTGTTTCCTATACCATAGGGCGATTTCAAGTATGATCCTCAAATCGGTCTTCATAAAGTCTTCCCCTAGTATCTCTGTTATTTTATTCAGACGGGGGTAAAGGGTTTGTCTTACGATGAAAAGTTTATTGGCAGTGTCTTGTTTATTGCCGTGGCATTGCAGATAGGCATCAAGTGTTTCCAGTAACTGGCTGTTATGGTTCTGATCATAGTTTATTAGAGGTTCAAGATATTCATTGATGATTCCTGGGAGCTGGTTATTCAGGATGAGCGGGACCAGCAGTCTCTCAAGTTGGAGATCTTGGTAGAACATCAAGTGACGGTTCTCAAAGATTTTTTTTATTTCAATGGCTTCCTTTAGTGTCATTAGTGATTTGGACAACTCGTCTGTCGATTGATAATCCTTGCCGGCGATTAGTTCTATTGGCTCTTCTATTGCTGCATATAAACGGGATAACCGCTGTTTAAGGGATGCTCTGTTTCCGAAAATATCCCGGAAAAGTACAAAAAGGGAGGATGAGGAGGGAAGGTATGTGTATAGCATTTCAAAACCTTCTTCTTCGGCAAGACTTTCATAATCTGAAAGACTATTTCTTCCCAATACCAATGCTGGAATTCCAGGTGCCAACTCCTCGGAGATGGCAGCCGTGACCTCAGTAAAGCTGGTGTGGTGCTGATTCCAAAGCTGTGTCAGATGCTGGGATAAGCTTAGATTTTTATCAGGATAGTAGATGTAGTCATAAATCTTCTTTGTTATGTCGATGAAGCGGACTTGTTCATAAAACGCAATTATTGGAAAGTCATGTTCCTCCGAGAGATTCATCATTTCTTCAGGCAGTTCTGATATGTATGTATTTAATTCGATGCACAAACCTGATGCTTTGTTTTGTATCAATTCCTTCATCAACCTTATGGCGACTTCATGATTTTCTCCCCAGCCTATACCGGTGGTCAATATGAGTTCACCACCATTTATTAAGGTCCCTATATGGTTCACTTCCAATATATGTGCCCACTTGACCATTTTGGTTGTTCCCTTTATCCCGCTTAGTACTTTTGCTGATTGAAAGCAATCCATTGCTAATATCATTTCAATTGTTAGATAACTGTCCTTTGTCATGCTAAAGAGACCTCCTGACTTTACACAATGTAAGTTGTTCAGTTTTTTTACTATTTGTTTGTCTAATGAAATGTAATCGTTTTCAATGTAAAATATTATTTGAATATTCATAATTATTTTATCAAGTATAGCGAAAGAAGGGAAGGATTAGGTGCAAAAGTTAGAACAGAGCCCGGTTACATTGTCAAATTTCATTGGAAATAAAAAGGTACCTACAAGAAGTCAAAATTATGGAGCAGTTTACAATCCGTCAAATGGGAGGGAGATAGCCCAAGTTCCAATCTCCTCGAAAGAAGATGTGGACGCAGCTGTCCAAACAGCAAGGGAAGCTTTCGAAACGTGGTCAGAAGTACCGGTTCCCAAGAGGGCACGTCTAATGTTCTCTTATCACAGGCTGCTGGTGGAACATGAGGATGAGTTAGCGAAGCTGATTACATTGGAGAATGGAAAAAGTTTCAAAGAAGCAAAAGGGGAAGTTCTGCGGGGAATCGAGTGCGTTGAATTTGCAGCTGGAGCACCTAATTTGATGAAAGGTGAAAGCCTGACAAACATTGCATCGAATATGGATTCATCGATGTATCGTTATCCAGTCGGGGTGGTAGGAGGCATAACGCCTTTCAACTTTCCGATGATGGTGCCATGCTGGATGTTCCCGCTTGCCATCGTGTGCGGAAATACATTCGTATTGAAGCCTTCTGAAAAAACACCATTGTTAGCTAACAGGCTTGCGGAATTATTGAAAGAAGCCGGACTTCCCGATGGCGTGTTCAATATTGTGCATGGTGCGAAGGATGTTGTTGAAGGTCTGCTGGAGCATGAACAAGTGGATGCCATTTCATTTGTAGGTTCCCAGCCAGTTGCAAAGCTTGTGTATGAACGCGCTTCGCAAACAGGCAAGCGGGTGCAGGCGCTGTCGGGTGCAAAGAACCATCATATTGTCATGCCGGATGCGTCGGTCCGACAATCAGTAGATGAAATCATAAAATCTTCATATGGCAGTGCCGGCGAAAGATGCATGGCTTGTAGTGCGGTCGTTGTCGTGGGGGATCAGCCGACATTCATGGAGGCACTTATTCATGAGGTGGAGAACTTAACTGTCGGGGATGGCTTTCAAGATAATGTGTCCTTGACACCGCTTATTCGCAAGGAGCACCGGGACAAAGTGGCGGATTATATTGAGAAAGGTGTAGCCGAAGGGGCAGAGTTGTTATGTGATGGCCGTAATCATCCATCAGCACAAGGTGAAGGCTTCTATTTAGGAGGGACCTTGTTAGATCAGGTAGAACCTGAAATGACCGTTGCTAAAGAAGAAATCTTTGGTCCGGTAGTAAGTGTCCTTCGCGCAGAAACCATTGAGGAGGCAGTCGATAAGGTGAATCAGTCACGTTTTGGAAACTCTGCCGTTCTTTATTCGAATGACTCCAGAGCAGTCAGGTATTTCCGTGAAAAAACGGAAGCCGGGATGCTGGGAGTGAATGTGGGAGTTCCTGCGCCAATGGCCTTTTTCCCATTCTCAGGCTGGAAAGAGTCTTTCTATGGAGACCTGCATGCAAACGGATCAGATGGTGTGAATTTCTATACAAGAAGAAAGATGCTGACCAGCCGGTTCTAGACCAGACAGAAGGATGGTGAATAATAAAGTGAAGACAAAAACCTGGCAAGAGCGGGACAAAGAAAATGTTATGCACGCGATGACACCTTATGCGAAAACACCCCTTATCGTAAAAATGGCAAAAGGCTGTTTTCTTGAAGATTCCGATGGAAACAAATATTTAGATGCGATGAGCGGGCTCTGGTGCGTCAATGTGGGGTATGGGAGAGAGGAATTGGCGGAGGCTGCTTACCAGCAGCTAAAGGAGATGCCCTACTATCCGCTGACCCAAAGCCATTATCCGGCCATTCAGTTAGCGGAGAAAATCAATGAATGGCTTGATGACGAGTATGTATTCTTCTTCTCAAGCAGCGGTTCTGAGGCAAACGAAACCGCATTTAAGATAGCGAGGCAGTATCATAACCAAAATGATGAGCCAGGCAAATATAAAATTGTTTCCCGTTACCGTGCCTACCATGGCGGTACTATGGGGGCCTTGTCAGCAACCGGGCAGGCGGAGCGGAAATACCGCTATGAACCATTGGCTGCCGGCTTTCTGCATACCGTGCCGCCGGACTGCTACCGATGTCCTTTGAAAAAGGAACCTGGAAGCTGCCAAACCGCTTGTGCCGATATGATTGACCAGACTATTACATGGGAGCTTAATAGGACGGTTGCGGCGGTCATCATGGAGCCGATCATTACAGGGGGCGGCATTCTGGTCCCGCCGGAAGGCTACTTGAAAAAAGTCAGGGAGATTTGCGATAAGCATGGTGTTTTGCTGATAGTGGACGAAGTGATCAGCGGTTTCGGCCGAACGGGAGAGATGTTCGGATTTATGCATGAGGGTATTAAGCCGGATATCATCACAATGGCAAAAGGATTGACCAGTGGCTATTTACCGCTCTCTGTTACAGCGGTTAGGAAAGACCGCTATGAAATGTTTCAGGAGGCTTGTGAATATGACCATTTCCGATCGGTCACAACATTTGGCGGGAATCCGGCTGCTTGCGCATTAGCCCTGAAGAATATAGATATCATTAAGGATGAGGGCTACATCAGCAACGCCGCTGTTCGCGGGCAGCAGCTCTATGAGGAAGTGAAAGAGCTGTTGAGTCATCCCAATGTCGGTGACATCCGAAGTAAGGGGTTATTGCTGGGAATTGAACTGGTTGAGGACTCACTGACCCGCAAGCCGATTGAGGAAGAAAAGGTTAATAGCATCATCTCAGCATGTAAATTGAAAGGGGTCATCATCGGAAAGAATGGGGATACAGTGGCTGGGTTTAATAATATTTTAACGGTGGCGCCTCCACTTTCCATTGATGAAGGTACGATATATTTCTTGAGCGGTGTTCTTAAAACTTCGATTCGTGAAGTTTTAACTTAATAGACAAGGAGATGGGAGAATTGCAGAAAGATCTAGGGGGAAAGCAGGATTATCGGTTTAAGATTGCAAACCGGGAAGCGTTGATAGGAGTAGCTTTGGCCGTCTTCAACTTCCTTTGGTGGTTTGCCTTCGCATATGGGCTGGGTGATGAGTCACCTGAAAATTACTCATATGTATTCGGGCTGCCGGCTTGGTTCTTTTACAGCTGTGTAGTTGGATTCTTGATCATGGTGGTACTTGTTATAGTTGTTGTGAAATTTTGGTTTGTCGACGTCCCATTTGATGAAGATGGAGGTGAGAAATTATGAACTTGGCAGTTATTTTACCTTTAGTTGTCTTTCTGATTATCATTTTCTTCATCGGTTTTTGGGCAAGTAAATCTTTAAAAACAACAACAGAGAATTCATTCTTGCAAGAGTACTTCCTGGGCGGAAGACAGCTCGGGGGGTTCATCCTTGCGATGACCATGATCGCCACTTACGGAAGTGCGAGCAGTTTCATCGGTGGTCCCGGTGTTGCTTATACTCAAGGGCTTGCCTGGGTATTGCTGTCAATGTCACAGGTGGCAACCGGTTATTTTGTCTTAATGATTCTTGGTAAAAAGTTTGCAATCATGGCTCGTAAATATAATGCCGTGACGTTGATCGACTTCTTAAAAGAACGTTACAAGAGCAAGTGGGTGGTCTTAACGGCCGCTTTAAGTATCATCATTTTCCTATTCTCGGCAATGGCTGCCCAGTGGGTCGGCGGTGCCAGATTAATTGAGTCGTTGACAGGATTAAACTATACAACAGCATTATTCATCTTTGCTGTTTCCGTTCTTGTATATGTTATTATCGGCGGATTCAGAGCCGTCGCTTTGACGGATGCTGTTCAAGGCGTCGTCATGTTTGGGGGTACGCTGGTTCTGCTGATTGCCACAATCATCGCAGGAGGTGGTATCTCGAATATTATGGGTGATCTATTGGCGGAGAATCCCAACTTGGTGACTCCGTATGGTGCGGCGGGAGATCTGAGCCCATCGTATGTATCTTCTTTCTGGATTTTGGTAGGGGTGGCTGTAGTCGGTTTGCCGCAGGTGACCGTTCGTGCTATGTCTTATAAGAATTCACGATCCATGCACCGGGCACTCATTATCGGAACGATAGTAGTTGGATTTATCATGTTGAATATGCATTTGATCGGTGTATTTGCCCGTCCGATTTTACCTGGCATTGAAGTGGGCGACAAAGTGATGCCGATGATTGCCCAGGAGGTCCTGCCAGCATGGCTTGCCGGAATTGTATTGGCGGCACCTATGGCAGCCATCATGTCTACGGTTGACTCCCTCCTGTTACTTGTCAGCTCTGCTGTCGTAAAAGATGTTTACTTGAACTACATCAAGCCCGAGGCAGCCATTGGTACGGTTAAAAAGCTAAGCTTCAGTGTAACAGCGATCCTCGGGGTATTAGTGTTCCTGATGGCTTTGAACCCGCCGGATCTACTAATCTGGTTGAACCTATTTGCCTTTGGCGGTCTGGAAGCTACATTCATTTGGCCGGTGGTACTGGGACTTTATTGGAAAGCGGGCAACAAGTACGGAGCGCTGTCATCCATGATTGTTGGGATAGGTTCCTACATTATTGTTGATCAATATTTCCCTAATCTGTTCGGGATGCATAATGTTGTCGTTCCTATCATTCTATCATTTGTGGCATTTATAACCGTTAGTCTGATGACAAAATCTTATACAGTGAATGATTATATTACTCAACAAAAACTGGAAAGGAGTGTTTAACGGAAATGAGTGAAACTTTCACAGAGACCAGATTTACACGAGATCGAAAAGAAGTTATTTCCTTAACACAGGACTTAGTAAGGATACCGAGTGTATACCGCCCTGGGATTGAAGGGGGCAATGAAGAAAAGGTTGCTCACTTTGTCGCGGGTCACCTAAGCAATCTTGGGATTGAAGTCCATGTGGAAGAAGTTGTGCCTGGACGGCCGAATGTCATCGGTATCGTGGATTCGGGCAAGCCTGGAAAAACACTTCTGTTTGAAGGGCATACGGATGTCGTGACAGAGGGAGACCATGATTCATGGAAACATGACCCGTTTGGGGCAGAAATTATAGATGGCCGTATGTACGGCAGGGGAACAAATGATACAAAAGGTAACTTAGCCTGCATGATTACTGCGGTCCATTCCCTGTTACAGGATCAGGAAGAATGGTCAGGAAAAATCATTTTGTGTATCCCGTGTGATGAAGAAGGCATGATGATCGGAATCAAGCATTTCATTAAGCAGGGCTGGGCAGATGGTATAGATGGAGCCATCATTTGTGAGCCGGAAGAAAATCAGGTATGCATCAACCAGAGGGGCGCCATGCGTGTCGTTTTGAAAACGTATGGAAAAATGGCTCATGGCGCGATTTCCTGGAGCGGCATCAACCCAAACTGGCGCATGGCTAAAATAATTTGCGAGCTGGAAAAATTGGAAAAGCACGAGCAGGAGCGTTTAGGCAAGCATCCGACACTGGGATGGCCAAGTATCACACCGACGATCATTCAAGCACCTGTCAAAGGGGATGCGCAAATCAATGTCATTCCTGAACAATGTATGACGACACTCGATATCCGCACCGTGCCTGGCCAGGATCATGAAGTCTTACAGAAGGAAATCCACCGTATTTTTGAACGGTTGTCAAAGAATGATCCCGACTTCAAAGCAGATTTTGAAGTGATTGAGGACCGCCCATGGACAGACACAGATAGAGAAGATCCAGTTGTGAAGGCTGTCGCGCAAGCTGTGCAAACAGTTTTGAAAATGGAGCCGGTCTATAATGGAGTGCCAGGTGCAACGGATGGAACCTTCCTTCATGTTGCGGGTGTTCCGATTGTGACCATTGGGGCGGGAGATCGTGAAGTTCCACACCAGATTGATGAATATGTGGATGTTGATGAGTTGGCAGAAACGACTGAAATATTCCGCCAGGCGGCTCTGAACTTTTTAAATGAAGAGGGTGCTTGAAGTTGAGTAAGCATAAAATTGCCATCCTGCCCGGCGACGGCATAGGTCCTGAGGTTATGCGTGAAGCGGAAAAGGTATTGCGTCTACTGTGTGAAGAGGACCCGAATTTCCAATGTGAGTTCACTACATTGGATTGGAATTCAGAGTATTATCTTGCACACAATCGGATGATGCCTGAAGACGGATTGGATAGGCTGAAAGCATTTGATGCGATTTTGTTCGGGGCAATCGGTGACTCCCGGGTTCCCGATTATGTAACCGTTTGGGAATTGATCATGCCAATCAGGAAGAGGTTCGGCCAGTATATTAATTACCGTCCTGTCAAACAGCTGGAGGGAATCCCCACACCCTTTAAGAATCAAAATCAGAAGGTTGATTTCGCCATTATCCGTGAGAATGCAGAAGGGGAATATTCCAATTCCGGCGGCAGACTTTATGAGGGAACTGATCACGAGCTCGCCATTCAGAATACCATCATGACAAAGGAAGGAGTCAAAAAAGTAAGCCGATTCGCATTTGATTACGCGCGTTCGAAAGGGCTGAAAAAAGTAACAAGTGCCACAAAGTCCAATGCGGTTATTCACTCCATGAATTTCTGGGATGAAGTCGTCAATGACGTTGCGGGTAATTATCCCGATATTGACCTGGAACGGATTTACATTGATGCCCTTGCTGCTTTCTTTGTTCAAAAACCACAAACCTTTGAGGTGGTTGTCGCCTCGAATTTATTCGGTGACATTTTGTCTGACCTCGGTTCGGCGGTCGTCGGGGGGCTGGGGGTATCGCCTTCTGCCAACATCAACCCATCCAAGGAATATCCATCCATGTTCGAACCTGTGCATGGATCGGCACCTGATATAAAAGGGGAAGAAATCGCCAATCCGATTGCGCAGATTTGGTCGGCGGCGTTAATGGTTGAGCATTTGGGCAGGTCCGACTTACATGATGCTATCTTAGAAGCAATTGAAGATTCTATTGCAGCCGGTGTTGTTACTCCGGATTTAGGCGGCACATCATCGACAAAGGAAGTTGGTTCAGCAATCAAAAATCATTTAAAGCTGCGAATGAAGGAGGAGAATACGAATGCAGCTGCAAGATAAATCAATTGTTGTTACAGGAGCTGGCGGCGGCATGGGGCTGGCGGTAGTAAAGTTACTGCTGGAAAAAGGCGCAAAGGTCATTGCCAGCGACTTGAATACACAAGAGCTCGACAGTATCCAAAGCGACCAGCTGGCAGTCTATGAAGGAGACATGTTGGACGAGCCGTTTGTTCAATACGTTTTTGCAGAGGGGAATGCCAGATTTGGGTCAATCAGCGGATTGGTCAACGCGGCGGGGATCGCTCAAAAAGCAACCCCCATCGAGGATGTCACTCTGGATGAATGGAACCGGTTAGTCAATGTGAATACGACGCTCCTATTTTTAACGTGTAAAGAGGCGGCTATATATATGAAACAACAAGGCTATGGCTCGATCATCAATGTTGCGTCAATCTCTGCTGTTCGTCCCCGACCAGGTCTCCAAGCCTATATCGCCTCAAAGGGCGGGGCGGAAAGCTTTACCAGAGCATTGGCGATTGAACTGGCTGCTCATCAGGTCCGGGTCAATACCGTCCATCCGGGGCCATGCGATACGAATATGCTGGAACAGTTTGCGGCAGAGGGGACCGATATTGATGAGGTGAAGGATACCATTTTTAAACAAAGCGTCCCTTTAGGAAAGCTATTAAAACCAACGGATATTGCCCATTCAATCGCGTTTCTTCTCTCTGATGAGGCTGAAATGATCACTGGGGCAACCTTGAATATTGATGGTGGAAGAGGAATCTAACGTAAGGGTGATAACATGAAGGAACTGAAGATGTATATTAATGGGGAATGGGTCAACAGCAAATCTGGCCAAACGATTCCATTTTATGATCCGGCTGACCAATCAGAAATCGGGACGATTCCAAGAGGCCTGGAAGAGGATATGGATGAGGCGGTCCAGGTTGCCCTTTTCACCTTCGAAAGTGAAGAATGGCGGACATTTAAACCTCATGAGCGCGGTTATGTATTACTTGAGCTGGCGAAAAAAATTCGCGAGAACCGGGATGAGCTGGCGGAACTTGAAACAGCGGACGTGGGAAAACCAATGTCTCAGGCATACGCTGATGTTGAAGCGGCGGCCCGTTATTTTGAGTTTTATGCAGGTGCGGCGGATAAGATGATGGGGGAGACGATTCCCATTGAAGATGGAGTCCTTGATTTTACTGTGAGAGAGCCTATAGGTGTCACTGCCCATATCATTCCGTGGAATTATCCTATACAGATCACTTCTCGAAGTACAGCGGCAGCGATTGCAACAGGCAATACAGTCGTTTTGAAAACAGCGGAGGATACTCCTTTAACAGCATTGAAGCTCGCTGAGTTCTTTGCTGAGACAGCTTTACCCAAAGGTGTGTTTAATGTGGTGACAGGGTATGGGCGTGAAGCGGGGCAGGCTTTGTCATCACATCCCAAAGTGAATCATATTACCTTTACGGGATCTGTAGATACCGGAAAAATGATCATGAAGTCAGCTGCGGAAAATATTGTTCCTGTCACTCTTGAACTTGGCGGTAAGTCTCCAAATGTAGTGTTCAGGGATTGTGATGAGGAAAAGACGGTAGATTGGGTTACAAAATCCATCATTCAAAACGCGGGGCAAACATGTTCCGCTGGCTCGAGATTATTGGTCGAAGCTTCTTATAAACAGCGTTTTGTATCCTTATTGAAGGAACGATTTGAACAGCTGAGAGTAGGTCCGGGTAAAACAGATCCTGATATAGGACCTATCTTGTCTAAAAACCAATTTGAACGGGTTATGACATTTGTTGACCAAGCTGAAAAAGAAGGGAAAATCGTTACAGGCGGCAAGCGCGTAGAGATAGAAGGCTTTGAAAATGGTTATTATGTAAGGCCGACTATCAT
The DNA here is from genome assembly GCF_003316765.1 of Bacillus sp. P14.5. Taxonomy (GTDB): domain Bacteria; phylum Bacillota; class Bacilli; order Bacillales; family Bacillaceae_B; genus Rossellomorea. Next base: position 129,424 of record NZ_NIJF01000066.1, read on the forward strand.
TGATGAGGTATCACCTGACAGCGTCATTGCCCAAGAGGAGATATTTGGACCGGTTCTCTCTGTATTCACTTTTGAATCAGAAGAAGAGGCCATTCGACTCGCTAACGGCACCGATTATGGCCTGGTCACAGGAATTTGGACACAAGATATAGGGAAGGCCCACAGGCTGGCCGACCGGATTCGGTCAGGTCAGGTATTTATTAATAATTATGGCGCGGGCGGTGGCATTCAAATGCCGTTTGGCGGCTATAAAAAGAGCGGGTTCGGCCGGGAAAAAGGGCTGGTTGCCTTGAAGAATTATACCCAGCTTAAGAACGTGGCCATAAAGTACCGGTAGAGGACAGAGGGACGGTCTCTCGTCCCGCCAAATATTCACAGAGGGGGTTCCTTTAAATTATGGTCACAGTGACGCCCCGAGATTTGTCGAAGGTTTTGGGGTGTCTTTTTGTTTTGTTGCAAGGGACACAGGGACACAACAGGTTCCTCGCACTAGCCGGTTTGAGATTATCAATAAGCTAGCGGCAAAAACGGCACAATCCATCATCCATGTGTTGAAAAACTTGCCTAAAAAAGTGGTGAAGTTCATCACCGCCGACCGTGGCAAGGAATTTCATCTTTAGGAAAGAGTTGAAAAGGGGCTAGAGAAGTTCCCTTTTACTTCTCGGATCCCGGAAAACCAGGTCAGCGTGGTACGGAACGAAAATAGCAACGGTCGCATTAGGCGTACGTACCCAAAAGGTACCGATTTCAGCGGGATGATCCGGAAGGACATCATGGATTTTCTCTTGACGTTCAACTGGGTTCCCCGGAAAGTGCTCAATTATAATAAGCCATTTGAGGTATTCATGAGTTTCTTGCTGTGTTCGACGTGAGTTCACAATTTACATATATATAAAGGCAAGTCTGAAGGAGAGACATGTCATAGCAATATGTCTCTCTTTTCTGTTATGAGGTAAATGGTAGCGTGACGAGGGATCTGTTCCTCCGTTCCTCAGTCCGGAATGCATCTCCTTCGGGAAGGTCTACGACCGCTGTTCTTCGCTAACTGTTATCAAAACAAGCAGATGATTCCTGAGAGTGCCGTGCATTGGTTTTGGCTGCAATCGCGGAGGGCCGGCAGGTTTCAGTAAGCTGTACGGAGCCTTCGCTGGATGAATTTACTTGCAATGGGAGGATCTTAGAAAACGGCAACCAAGGAAGATTGTTAGTTGTATGGACTGTGCCAGTTGAGATGACCGCTGTGTCCCTTGAAAATATCAGCTGCCATGCCGCTCAGACCATCCCCCATTCGAAAGGGCCGCTGATAGGAACCGATCTCTTCGATCCGATGATCCCACAGTCGGTCACTCTGTGAAAGGATATTCAGGTTGAGATTCCGGTCAAACTCGAAGTGCTCCGCAAGTTTTGTCTACCGAGGGCGGACAATATTCCACTTCCTACTGAGTTATACTGATATAGTTTCATAGATTTTTTCAAGGGAAGGGGGTCCTTCCCCCTTATTTATATCGAATTCATGGTCTCGCCCACCCCTCGTTGGCACTATCCCATATATTGGAGTAAAAAGCTAAAGTATGAAGGGATAGAGGGATGATGAAGAATATTACGTCAGGATTCCAGGTGTCAGAAACCGATAATCAGATGCCTCCCAATTTTATAAAGAATGAGGGGCCGCTCGATGAAGAAAAGATAGTCTATTATTCCAAAAGTGCTGGCTATTCTGTCTATTTTACAGAAGAAGGGGCCAGATTTGTTTTCGTTGGAAGAGAAAAAGGAGAAGCTTTGGCAGATAAGGAGCTTCCTGAGGAGCTAATCGCATTCCGGCTGGATTTTAAATTTCTGAATGGCGATAAAGCAATAGATCCAGTCGCGATGGGAGAACTGCCCGGTAAGGTGAACTACTTTCGGGGTTCTGACCCGGCTAAGTGGCGGACGGAAATCCCAATCTTAATTGAAGTGGTTTATATACAAGTGTGGCCGGGGATCAACCTTTTCTTTTATGGAAGAGAAGGAAAGTTGAAATATGGTTTTTTGGTACAGCCGTGTGCAAAAGTGGAGGATATTCAGTTCACTTATGAGGGGGGTGAGAGTCTATCGATCGATCAAGAGGGGAATCTGGAAATTGAGACGCCGATTGGGATGATGATAGATGAGCGACCGGTGAGTTTTCAAGAGAAAAACGGCCGGCAAGTGCAGGTGGGTACTATATATAAGGTTACGAATACCGAGGTTGGAACCAGAACGGTTTCTTTTCAGGTTGGAGATGATTATAATCCGAATTACCTGTTAATTATTGATCCTGGCTTGCTCTATTCCTATTATCCTGGCGGCACAGGATCTGACCGAGGGAACTTTATCAGTATCGCCACAGATCATTCTGGAAATGTCTATCTGACTAGGAGTACGAACTCTCCCACCGGAACATTCCCAACAGTCGAAGCGTTTCAGGCAGAATACGGAGGAGGCGTTAACGACGCGTTTGTAACAAGGGTCAGTCCGAGTGGTTCTCTTGACTATCTCTCTTACTTAGGGGAGAGCGGAGAAGATGCTGGCAACACCATTGTTGTAGATATCTTTGGCAATGCCTGTGCAACAGGCATAACCGGTTCCCAGACTGGCAGTTTTCCGACAGTAACTCCCTTCCAATCTTCCTATGGAGGCGGTAGTACGGATGCTTTTGTTGCAAAAATTGGTGAGGACCGCACCATTACTGTCAAAAACGATCCTGGAGAGTGCGGAGCCATTGTTGATTATGAAAATCTTTTAGGCGTTACATGTAATCCAAGGTCTGGTTCTTTTTTTCGGTAGGGGAGACTGTGATCAGGTTATCGGGTGCCTGACCCCCGGTGCGTTAAAGTACTATAGTAAAGTTTGGTTTTGGCGCTTAGCCATTCTGGTTTATTGGTGGATGTTCAGGGAGAGGTTGAAACCCAAATACTGGTACCGCTGATAGACATATATTTAATAATTAAAACTGCTATAATATCTTAAAAAGAAGGAGGTGGTAAAAATGGATGAGAGAATGGAAAGAATGGAAGGAATGCTTTCTCAATTAAATTCAAGTGTTTGCAATTTGAATGAAATGGTCGGTAATATTAAAATCGAGAACGAACAGCGCCATAAAGAGCTCCTTGCTAAATTGAAGAACTTAGAATTAGATCAGGAATATATCTGGGAAAAAGCAGTACGGAACGAAAGGGAAATTGCCCGGATTGTGAAACAAAGAAGTTAAGAATTTCTACGCGATGTCAGCTATTACAACGATTTTTATTACGTCCACTTGTTTTTAACATGTCCTCAAAACAGAAACCTTCCAGAAGGGACTCAGCAGCAGATTCCATGTCCCGATATTTCTTTACAACATATAGATTATGTCAAGGCGTACCGTTATGCATTAAACAAATAAGAGAGATATGTCTCAATGATATGCCTCTCTTTTATTAACAAGAACTGTTGCTCTTAGTCCAGGCGGTTTCTAAGAGATTGTTTCTTTTTAATGTTGTTATATCCTCCTTTCCCTTTTTAGTAGAAGGATTGGAGCGGAAGGCGTGCGACCTCCTGCGGGAGCAGCGGGACAGGTGAGACCCCGCAGGCGAAGCCGAGGAGGCTCAACGCCCGCCCCGCGGAGTCGCGCGCCTGGAGCGGAAATCCGTTCCTTTTAACCAGCCAAGTTCTAAAAGCCGGGTTCCTCACATACCTTATAACTCAAATTATTATAATAGCAGGGACAAGGGTCCCCATGACAGCAAAAACCAGCCCCTATTTTCCGTATTTTAGGATATAATTGGATTAAGTTATATAGAGAGTTGGTGCATTATGACTTTAGAAAAAAAGGTAGAAGAATTGGAAATAAGAGTTATAGAATTAGAGCGGCAAATAGACGTTTTGAAGCTAAGAACTTCTTCCCATTCAGCAGCCAGTAAGCCCTTTAACCATACAGACTCTAAACCGAAGATAGAGAAACGAAATCAGAAACCTTTGATACCGTCTAAAAAAACGGTTGCAGATCCTGTTGGTCCTAAGACTGAAGATAAAACTGTGGATTATGAAAAACTGATCGGCCAGGTCTGGCTGCCGAGGGTATTCATCCTGGTGCTCATCCTCGGTGTTTTATGGGGTTACAAAGCAATGGTGGATATCGGCTTAATCACTGAGCCAATCAGGATCCTACTCGGATATGCACTAGCCGGCTTTTTCGTTTGGGTGGGCGAAAGGCAGATCAAGAATGGCAGGAACGCCCTTGGCCAGATTCTCATCGGAGGTTCTATTCCCATCCTGATATTGACGACATTTGCAGGCAACGTCCTTTACGGAATCATCCCAGGAGTTCCTGCGTTTCTATTGAATGTAAGCTGGGTGGTACTGGGGATATACTTATCTGACAGGCATGGTTCCCAGCCGGTTGCGGTCCTGTCATCGATTGCCGGCTTCCTTGTTCCTTTTTTGGTAGAGGGAACTTCAACAAATATTCTTCTGTTTACTGGCTATGAAGTGCTGTTTTTCATCACCCTGCTCTTCTACGCTATGTATAAAAATTATAGATGGCTGTATCTGACCAGTTTTATCCTGCTTCACCCGGCGCTGTTTGTTTACGCCGTTACCCAAGAGGGTGATTTCAGAATCATTGTCCTTGGGATCATTGTTCAGCATGTTTTTCTGTTAGGGATGTTTGTCACGAAAGAAATATATCCAATTTTGCAAAGAGCTACCTTGTTTACGAGCTTCATCGTAACGCAAGGCTGGGTCGTATTGTGGCTCAAGGATTCAGACTATACCTTATTCCTGGTGATGTCGGCTGCTGTTTATCTCTCTTTATCTTATTGGCAAAGAGGAGCGGATAAACTGCGCACTCTTCTTCCGGTCGCCACTTACTCCATTGCTTTGCTTCTGGCTGATCTGCTGAACTACGAAGAAGTGGGAGCTCTATTGGTGATTCAAGGGGTGATCGCCTTGTATGCAGGGTTGGCGACACAAGGAAGAATACAGTCCCTGCTGGCTTTGCTTCTCTATTTTATCGGATTGACCGCTATTATCACCGACCAAATATATGATGTTTTTTCTTACCAAACAGCCGCTTGGCTCATTTTGATTTTTTCTGGCTGGGGGTTGAAGTTCACCCTGAAAAGAAACCAGATCTTTTATGAAAAATTCTTGGATTTCAAAACGACCATGCGGATCCTGTTTGGAGCAATGGCTGTTCTGATTTTGGCCTTTATTACACAACTAGGGCTCGCAGCCACTCAAGGTTATACTTCTGATGTTCAGAGTTTGATCATTTCTGGTCTCTGGGTGTCCTACTCCATCATTGGCGTTATTATCGGGGTGAAAAGAGAAGATAAAAAGATTCGTTTGCTGGGGATCGTCCTGATTTTCCTGACTCTCGTAAAAGTTATTTTTATTGATATCGCGTATATTTCCATTTTGGTCCGGGCTGTATTGTTCATCGCTCTGGGCGGTGTGGGGATTGCTCTTTCCCGGTTTTATTATAAGAAGTCAGAGTAGATTTTTTATAGATACTAGCTGCTGGCGTAAACCTCTCAAAACCAAATGAAATCTACCGTACAGAATCGTACACTCGAAAGAGCGATTCTGCTTTTTTACTCCTGGTTTTATGGAAAGCACTAATTTGCATTCACTGTCGGGAAAAAAGAATATTATCCGCTGAGAGATTCTTATCTTACCATTTCGTTGCATTTTATTTCTCGGGTCGTACAAAAGATATTGTGGAAGATTTGCGACGATGATGAAGTTATCTCTTGAAAGATGAGGTGATAGTTATAGCAAATAGCAAAGATAAATGTCCTCATTGCGGTGCGGATGTGTATGAGGATGTTTGGGAAATCATTCATGAAGAAAACGGAAGCTTTGAGCAGGAGATTATTTATCCAGCATTAATATGCAGTAAGTTTTGTGGTTTTTATAAAAGATTCCTATCTTAAACGTTGTTGCTTTATCTAGATTTTAATATAAAGAAGGAGAAGAAAGATGACTACTAAACCTAATATTTTTCGATTTGCAACTAAAGAACTGACACAAGATGCATTTCTTTGTTGGAGTCTATCTTGGGCAAACCAAACAGAGAACATAGCCATGAGGCAATTTTCGATTGATTTATTGGGTGAGATGCTGGCTTTTCATAATATTAAAATCTCGGGGCTTGATGGTTTAGAAAGACTGGAAGTAATCAGGCAGCATAAGAATATTGATATCCTTCTTCGTTTTAGGATTAACAGTATACACTATCGAATAATCATCGAGGATAAGACAAATACATCCATGCATTCGGAACAGCTGGAGCGGTACTTTGATGAAATCAGGAGTGAACCTTGTGACGGAATGCCGGAAATCTTAGGTGTTTACTATAAGACAGGTTTTATTTTTGACAATGAGATAAGATATATTAATGATTTTAATAACACTATAGGAAAGTTTAAAGTTTTTAATAGACAAGACATGATTGAGCTTATGAAAAAGTATCAAGCTGTAGTAAAAAGTGATTTATTTCATGATTATTACGAGTATTTATGTGAGATTCAAAGAGAAGAAGATGAAATAAAAATGCATCTTAATTCCAGTGATAATAAGCAGTTTACCAACGCTCTGAAGACCCAGGTTGGTCAATGGATATTTATGAAGGAATTATTCTCCAGAATGGAAGGTGATTTCCATATTTATCGAGGAAATAGCAGCGGAAGACCTTGGACACAATGCTCTTTCATAAAAGTAAATACAAGTTTGAAGTTTCCGGAGTCATTATTTTATAGATTAGATAGACGCTCAGAAGGTGTTTATCTATCGCTGCGGCAATATTATAATTACCAAAATCAAGACATAGTCCGGTATGTAAATAGTCCTGTAAGTGTGATAAGAGAAGAAAAGGTGTCCAGGCTGAATGAATTAAGAAGGTTATTTGATGAAACAATTGATCAAATAGGAGAACGCAGCCCTGGAATTCTCCTGGAGACAGGAAAAAGAGTCCCTGATTATGCTGGAAAGAAAGAATCGGAGGTCGGTGTTTTCTTTCTTAAAGGTCCTAATTCACCAGATAAAATAAAGAGGTTCATTCCTGAGTTTCATAGCTTGTTTGTTAAGAAAGTTATTGAGAAAGAGGGCTGGGGTTTTGAAACATATAAGGAGGACAGTGGGATAGTTCACTAGTGAACTGTCCCACTGTCCCAATCCCCTAGACTAACTCCTCACAAGTATATTAATAATCTCCTGCCCGAATTCCTCTGCCTTTTTTGGCCCAATTCCATCTATCTTTAATAGTTGATCCATCGTGACTGGCCTTTTTTCAAGAATCAATTCTAAGGTGTTATTTGTAAAAACGTAGTATGGTTTAACATTCAATTCCTTGGATCGGGTGGTTCTGAGTTGGGTTAGATCCGATCTGGCTTTTTCAGTACTTTGTTTTCTAGGCTGAATAGCTGGTTTCACTATTGGTGCAGGTTCCTTTAATGGAGAGTTTTTAGTACTGTGGCTCTTTATAATAGACACTATTTCTTTACCGTACTCCTCCACTTTTTTAGGGCCGATGCCTTCAATTTCTAAAAGCTGTCCCAGCGTGAGTGGTTTTTTCTCAAGCAGACTCTCAAGAATCTTGTTTGTAAAAATATGATAGGGTTTCACGTTGGATTCCCTTGAACGTTTTAGACGAAATTCTGTCAGGGCTGCTTTTAAGTTCTCTTCCTTTGGATTGTTCTTGCTTTCAGAAGGGTAATTGGCAGCTTCAACCTGTGGTGATGTCTGAGGTTTTTCTATCAAGTACTCCTCAGGGTTAAACACTTTTTCTTTACTGAATTTTAGGATCGTATCAGCTATTCCATACAGCTGTTGGTCGGACATGAATACTGGTGACTTCTTTTCTAATTCATTTTTTATAAAATGTTTGATTTGGTCATGCCGCAAAACATTTGATTGGATATATGCCGGGGCATTCTTGGAGACTTCTAATATCGTTTTAGGGTTTGCGAAAGTAACAGCATATTTAACAGGGCAGTTTTCTATTGCTCCTTCGTCTTTAAGAAGCTTTTCAAGGATGGCTACGTGCCGTTCTACTTGATTGATCGGGCTGTACATTCCTTCTTTGTTTACCACTCTGTTGCTCTTTGTAATGATTCGTTGAAATTCTCCTTTATCCGTAACGCGGATATTGCCAAACAGCTTCTTTACTTCGATTATCATAATGAATTTATGGGTCAGAACCACAAAATCTAATTGAGCGGAATAATCCTCATACTCGATATACACATCGTGCAGGATAACCAATGGGAGCATAGAGTGCTGCAGTTCAAATAATACGTTCTTCTCTCCTGTTTGACCTATAGTGAATAATTTCAACTGGCTTGCTGCTTTCTTCAAATCGAAGGAGGGATCATTTTCTTCTGCCAATCTGGTTAGGGCCGTTATTGTAGAGGAATTCTCATTAAACGGTTTATAAATCTTGGGTTCTTTTAGTTCTCTTTTATCAGTTAGGACATTGAGGACGTTTTTAAGAAAAGACATTCTTTACCCCGCTTTCGAAGTTTTTTTGGAATATCATGTAACTTTTTGTCATTTATGGTTTTATTATAGCAAATAGTGGAAAGTTTTTGGGGGGAGTATTTGTTTTATAGCCGGAAAATTAAGGGTGCCTCATCCCGTGAATTAGTGATGATTAACTCTTGGATTGACCCTTCCTCAGCTCAATAAAATCCTGTCAGTTTTTGTCGAACGGTAGAAGTTGTTTAAAGAGATCATCTGAGTAATAATGGATGATTGGAGGTAGATGACATCATGATGAAAACAGGATTTATTTTGTTGGCTTCGTTACTAGTTTTAGTTGGGTGTGGCACTAATGAAGCAGTTCAAGAAGAGGAAACCGAGGTAATGGAACAGGTAGAATTACCTGAGGAAGAGGTAGAAGAGGCACCAATAGTGGAATCAGAAGAAACAATTCCTGAGGAAGCGGTTATTGAAGAAGAACAACCAGTTGAAGAATCGGACGTCGCTGAAGAAGCGGTTGAAGTTCAAGAGTAAGAATTATTATCCATAACATCTGAAGAAATAAATGCTATAGTTAATTCTTACATTGGAATAGAAGACATTCCAGCCGATGTTTCTTTTGAAAATGGTGAAATAAACACGACGATTCATTTAGAATCGGATGGTTCAATTCCTTTGATTGATTTAGCTGTGAACAGATACAGTCAGCTGTCAGATGAGTTACTATACTATGAAGGCTGGGGAGTACTAACTGTTACATTCCCGGGTGTCGGCACAGTCAGCATGAATCGTATGGAAAAAGAAACAAATGATTATGGAGATTATTTTCCTATGGCGACGATAGAAGAAAGATTATATTAAGAGAGCAAGGCGCGGGACAGAAGGCAAGATTAGATTCTCGATCAGGAACAGTTCTTCTCCATTGAAGAGGGACATGTCATGTCGCCATGCTGCTTGTGTTCATAAGATTCTACCACATTCGCCATATTATTTTTCGCCAATAGTTTTACAAAAACCCTGCAGATTAACACTCTAGTAATCTTGCAGGGTTTTTATTATGAAATCTTCTAACGTGGGAGTTCTTCATTTTACAATTCATCTCTAGGGACAATTCTTGCTTTCAGGTTCTTGGATAATTTCTAATCATAAATTAGAGTATCAGCGGACTCCTGCTGATGCCTTTTTTATATTATTTGTTTTGTAGCAGAGCTTGTGGAGGGGGAAACGTATCTTTCCATCCGTCCCCGCTATTCATTTTTTAGGCATATTTTCTCATGATTTTGGTATTTATTAGTTATAACCAAGAAAGGGGTTTTGCTGATGAATTGTCCTGACTGCCAACATGTGAATAATGGGGGGAACTTTTGTGAACAGTGCGGTACCAAGTTAACCTCAGCGTATTCTCCTCCTGATCCTCCATCTCATATGCAGCCGGTTCAGGGAGGGGCAGGTCAATATGTGCAGACAGCTCAAGCTGTTCCGCCTCCTAATCCGAATGTTCACTTGGAGAATGCCAAACAAGCTTCAAAAATGTATTTCAGTTACTTTATGACTGTTCTAAAGTCGCCCATGGCTGCCACGCAGAATACTAACAGAGAACAGCTTACAAATGGATTGATCTCTATTGGTTTATTTGCTCTTATCATACCGCTGATTATATATTTCAGCCTCGATCCTTCCAGTGACGGTGCTTTCATGGAGTTTGTGGTCAAACCTGCGTTTTCATATGGAATATTCATCCTTCTCATTGCTTCCTATACGTATGTTTCAATCAAGCTTGGGAAGGCTTCTGCTGGTTATACCGATGTCATCGCAAGATTTGGATCCATGCTCATTCCTTTTTAGGCTTATTTTTCATTGCCCTGATTATGTCGCTTATTGATATGAAGTTGTTTCCTGTCCTGCTGGGAATTGGTTTCTTCGGTTCCGTTTTTATATTGCCGCCGCTTGTTATTTCAAGTTTTAAAAAAGACACGTCCTCGGGTCTTGATGTGCTCTATGGTACATTGCTGACGTATCTGGCCATCTTCCTTACATTTATCGTAATGGCAGCATTCATCATTGCGACACTGATAGACCTTATACAATATCAATTAGAATCACTGATTCCATTTTGATTATTAAATGAAGAGGTGATGAAATGAGGTATTGTAAACAGTGCGGAAGTGCTCTGACAGAAAAGGCATCCTTCTGTAATAACTGCGGGGAAATTGTCTCTCCTAAGAAAGAGAAGCCAGATCGTCGCTGCAAAAGTTGCGGAAAGGAAATCGGTGAAGGCCTTGAATGGTGTCCGGACTGCAACCCTCCAGCTGATGAGAGGAAAAGGTTTTGCGGGCATTGTGGGGAGAAAATAGGTGAAGGTGACCAGGAATGTCCAATATGCAGGGTGACATCTGAGCAGACTGCCTATTGTAAAAGCTGTGGAACAATAATTGCATTTCATGAAACCTTCTGTGTTCTTTGCATGCAGCAAGCTCCTGGGCCCGGACAGTCCGTTTATTCTCCGCCTTCCACTAAAAAGCGGAAGCCGCGCAAGTGGTTTATAGCAGTGGCGATAACAGCAGTATTGATGGCTGGCGGAGGGATATATGGCTATTTCTATGTCCAGGATGCATCCTCCCCTTCACATACTGTGGAACCTTTCATTAAGGCAGTTCAAGCTCAGGATGCTGCGAAGCTAAGTGCCATTCTTAAGGAAGAAAATCCTGGGTTGAAGGAATCGGAAGTTGGAGAGTTTATAAATGATCTGCATTCTCACCCGGAAGTAATGGAGAATGCCCTGAGGAATATGAAGCAGCAAGAAACATCCTTGGCGGCCGGGAACCCTTTTTCTCAACCTTTTTTATTTGAATTAAAGCAATCAGCGGAGAAGAAGTGGATGCTTATCGATCAATATAGCATTGATCTGCTGCCTGTTTCATTTACCGTGGAAACGGATAGGGACGCCCGGGTCTGGATCAATGAGCAGGAAATCCCCCCATCCGGAACCGAAGTAAGGCAGTCCGCGGATGAGCTTCCTGGCAGTTTTAACATGAAAGCGATTAAGGATGGAGATTATGGAACCTTCGAAGTCACGGAGGAAATGATGATCTGGGAAACAAGAAAGGGTCCCATCCCTCTCTATTTCCAGGAGGAATATGTCACTGTCACTTCGGATGCCGAGGGAGCAGAGGTTTTTCTTGATGGAAAGCTATATGGGAAAATTGAGGGTGCGGATATAAAGATTGGACCGGTTGCAGAAGGTGAAGTGATAACCATCAGCGGAAAATACAGTTATCCATGGGGAGATGTGTTCACCGATGATATTCAGGCTGGCGGATCTGAAAGTGTCGATTTAACCTTCCCTCTCAATACCGCTGCCATTCGTACTGAGGTAATAGATGCTCTTGTTCGTTATAACACATCTTATATCGAATCCATTACCTATGTTGACTCTTCATTGCTGCAGAACGTGAAGGGAAAACAACTTCAGGAGATGCAAAAGACCATCAAAAATTTACAGCAGCGGAAAATTACCTATGGAGGGCGTTTGGATAATATGATATTTGACGGTTCCTCCTTTTCAATCGAAGAAAGGGATGGCACGTATTTTGCCAGCATAAATGTCGAGGAGCGATATACAAGCAGCTGGAATGATCCATCCGACTCTGCGGCTGCGACCTTCATACCAAAGAAGTATTTCTTTACGTATTATTGTGAATACGACCTTTCCGCCAATGAGTGGTATGTGGTTGAATCCAAGGAACATAAAAGCTTGATTATACAAGATCCTATCTAGAGTGCTGGCCCCAGGGACGTGTTCCTTGTCCCCTTCCATTATGAGTATCGGAAAAAATTGGAGCAGCGGCAAGGTTGGAAAGTATAGATTTTGTCGAAGAGTTTTTCTTTTCTGGAAATTTTTAGTTCGTTATAATGAAAAAGAGAGTAAATTTTCCTAAGGGGGATGAAGATGGCAAAGATCATTGTGACTTACGACCAGCCAAAAGACCAGGAAGGTTTTGACAAGCATTATCATGAAATTCATGTTCCGCTGGTACAAAAAGTGCCGAATTTAAAAGGTGCCGAAGTCCATCGTGTACTGCAAACGATGTACACTGAAGAAAAATTATACTTAATAGCTGAACTGCAGTTTGAAAGTCCGGAGATTTTGACTCAGGCACTGGCCACGCCTGAATTCCAGGAAGTACAGGGTGATGTGAAAAATCTTGTAACTTACCTGAACAAGCCTCCGGTAGTGGCAATCGTAGATTGATTTTTTGAGAGTTTAAAGGTATTCCTTCTCAAGGTGCCTTTTATTAAGGTATGTACCTTTTCTGTCTTCAAAGGTCCCGCTTCCCGAAGACCGGGTATAAGAAGAAGGCATCAGTCTTAGTGGCTGATGCTTTTTTATGTGCAAATAACATGCCCCAATGTCCCGGAAAAGTAACATAGAGAAAAGAGACTTCAAATTATTCTAAACACAATTCCTCATGTTTAAAACCGCTTATTAAACAAAAAACCGTTAAAGCGGTGACAATATACCTGTCTTTCCTCCCAATTGAAAAACATTCAAAAAAACCATTGACCCACTCTGTCAAAATAAGATAGACTTACAAACAATTTAAATAATTCAGAAAGAGAGGTTGGATGACGAAAAGAATTTTCTTAAAAGCCAGTTTGTTAATTGATAGGAATGGGGGACTTGATGCTGTACACCATGGCGGAAAAGCAATAGAACTGGAGCTGATTAAAGACTAGGAAGCTCGCAGGCTTAACCGCGGTTGACGGAAATCCAGCGGAAGATATCGCTGGATGTCAAACAACCTAAAACAGGTACATGTCGGCGGGAGGAAATAAACGTAGTTTCACTGTAAAGAAAGAAGCAGAACTAGTCTAAGTGAATGATGACCCAAATAAAATAATGGAGGCGATTATATTGTTAAATGAACCAGTTGTAGCCACGATGCTTATCCTTGCATTGATTGCGGTCGGGGAAGTCATCTCCATTAAGACCAGGGCAAGGGTGCCGATGCTGTTAGTCGTGTCGTTAGGCTATCTTGTCTTAATGTGGGTCGGTGTCATTCCGAAAGATCTTGTAGAGAACTCCACGTTTTCGATGGTTGGGGCAGTGTTGATCGCCCCATTGATTGTACATATGGGGACACTGATTCCTATGAAAATCATCAGACAGCAGTATAAATCGGTGGTGATCGCCCTGCTGGGAATCGTTATTGCTGCCGGGACCATCCTGGTGACGGTTTCCCCGATCTTTGGCTACAATACAGCGGCTGCCGGAACCGGACCGCTTACGGGTGGAATCATCGCCTTTGTTATAACTTCTGAAAAGTTACAGGCGTTAGGCTTAACAACTCTTATCACAATCCCTATTATTGTCCTTTCTCTTCAAAGCCTGATCGGACTTCCGCTGACGACTTACTTCCTGCGTCGTTATGCAGTAAAAGTGAAAGAGCAAATGGGAAGCAATCTTTATGTTGCTGCGGCAAGTGAAGCTGCCGTTCGACAAGAATCATTGGACCAAGCGGAAGTAGAAGAAGAAGAGCCTGTAAAGAAAAGCTGGATTCCTGATCGGTACGCCACTTCATCAATTCTATTGTTTCAATTGTTTTTGGGCGGATCGCTAGCAGTCGTGGCCGGAAATCTGACAGGAGTTCACTTCAGTATCTGGGCGCTCGTTATTGGGTTGGCTGGAACGTTGAGCGGCTTCTACCGCGACAACATGATGGAGCGCGCCAATTCCTTCGGTGTTGGAATGGTGGGTGTCATCTTCGTCATCATTCCTTCTATGAATCAAGTAACGTTCAGCTTGTTTTTACAAAACCTGCCGGCTGTGGCCATGATTCTTGTTATTGGATCAGTAGGCATCATCCTTGGAGGATTCGTGGGAGCCAAGCTGGTGAAATGGGATGCGGACAAAGGAATTCCAGTTGCACTGACAGCGATGTACGGATTCCCTGGAGATTATCTTGTATGTGAGGAAGTCAGCCGAAGTGTAGGAGAAACGAAAGAAGAGCAGGAGTATATCTTTAATGAAATTTTATCTCCAATGCTGGTAGGTGGATTTACGACTGTAACCATCGCATCCATTTTCATCGCAAGCATCCTTATGGGGACATTATAGCGGGACAAGGGGACAGGTCCCGTGTCCCGGGGACAATGAACCTGTCCCTCTGTCTCGAAAACTCTTAATCTAATGGAGGAAACTATGAAAACAAAACTAACCAACATTCAATTATTTGACGGGAAAAGCTCCAGCTTAACTAAAACTACTATTCTATTTGATGAAAAAGCGATCCTTGCCATCGGTGCCCTGGCGCAGGATGCAGATGCAGATCAAGTTTTCGATGGAGAAGGCTTAACCTGTGTGCCCGGTTTGATCGACTGCCACGTCCACCTCACAATGGATGGAAATGCAGATCCTTTTGTTGACAGCCTCGGGAATACCGAAGCGGACGATGCTTATAAGGCTTATCGCAATGCTCAAAAGCAAATTGAGAGTGGTGTCGTGACGGTCCGTAACGTCGGCTCCAAAGCCAATGTGGATATTGCGCTCCGTAATGCGATCGAGAAAGGGGTCGTCAAGGGTCCGAGAATTGTTGCTTCAGGGGAGCCGATCGTCATGACAGGCGGCCATGGCCATACGATGGCAATCGAAGCGGACGGTGTCGATGAGGTTCGGAAAGCGGCCCGTACCCAGTTGAAAAAAGGGGCGGATCTCCTTAAGCTGATGGCAACCGGAGGCGTCATGACACCAGGTGTCGATCCAAACTCCCCGCAGCTTGGTGAAGATGAACTGCGATGCGCCTGTACAGAGGCTTCAAATGCAGGGAAAACCACTGCAGCGCACGCACAGGGAGTGGAGGGAATCAAAAATGCGATCCGTGCCGGCATCACAACGGTAGAACATGGTATTTACCTGGATGATGAGGCGATCGACATGATGCTACAGCGGGGAACCTTCCTCGTCCCGACACTTGCCGCACCCTATAACATCGTAGAGTACGGTCTCGAATCCGGGATACCGAAACATGCGGTGGAGAAAGCAGAGAGTGTAATGGGAGACCACCAGAAGAGCTTCTACCAAGCTTATAAAAAAGGCGTGAAGATCGCTGCCGGCACAGACGCCGGGACACCGTTTAACAGGCACGGTGACTTTGTGACCGAGCTGGAGCTCATGGTGAAGAACGGGATGAAGAATGATGATGTACTGCGTTCCGCGACGAAAACAGCTTCGGAAGCCATGAGGATCGACACTATAACAGGAACCGTGGAAGTAGGAAAGTCTGCTGATCTGCTGCTTGTCCAAGGAAATCCATTAGAAAACATTTCCGATTTGCGCAAGGTCGTAAAAGTCTTCAAAGAGGGTGAATGCTATTTTACAAAGGCTCTTTTCGAAAACTTTGTTGCTATTTAACACTTATTCTGAAAAATAATCAATAAAATAAGGAATAAACTTGTAATAATGAAAAGAAAAGAGCTACTCTCCCTCAATCAGAGAGTAAACTCTTAGTATCCGGGGAAAAATCAGGCTTTGGGGATTTTTCCGAAAGCAACAATATATGCGAATACAGTCTTTTTAAAAGAGGTAAAAGAAAAAGCCGCAGTAATCTAATGGGACACGGAACCTGTCCCTTTGTCCCGCCAAAAAAATAATAGGATGGTGTTATTTAATGGAAAAGTTATATCAGCAGCTTGACCAATTGTACGATGAAATGGTGGAGGTGTTCCGCCACCTGCATATGCATCCTGAACTTTCTTTTCAAGAAGTGGAAACGCCTAAATTTATCGCAAACTATCATACTCAGCTGGGACATGAGGTCCGCACAGAAGTCGGCGGCAGAGGTGTAGTTGCAAAACTGAAAGGCGGCAAGCCTGGGCCGACTATCGCGTTGCGTGCCGACTTTGACGCCCTGCCGATCCAGGAAGAAACCGATCTCCCTCACAAGTCCAAAGTGGATGGCGTGATGCATGCGTGCGGCCATGACGGCCATACGGCGGAACTGCTGATCCTGGCAAAAGCGCTTAATAAGATGAAGGAAGAGCTTCAAGGTACCATCGTGTTCATCCATCAGCACGCTGAAGAATATCAACCGGGCGGAGCGGTTGCCATGATCGAGGACGGCTGTCTTGAAGGGGTGGATGCCATCTTTGGTACTCACTTATGGGCCAATGCGCCTGTCGGGGAAATAAGCTACCGTTCCGGCCCGGTAATGGCTGCAGCTGATCGTTTCCATGTCACGATTCAAGGTAAAGGCGGACATGGTGCCCAGCCTCACCTGACAAAAGACTCTGTTGTGATTGCGTCCCAAGTAGTAATGAACCTGCAGCAAATCGTCGCCCGCCGCGTTGATCCGCTTGAATCCGCAGTAGTATCCATCGGGAACTTTGTTGCGAAGAATGCGTTTAACGTTATCGCTGATTCAGTAGAGCTGACAGGAACAGTAAGGTCCTTTAAAGAAGAAGTGCGCGAATCAGTGAAAACTGAAATTGAGCGTGTCATAAAAGGGGCTTGTCTTTCTGCTGATGCCGACTATAAATACGAATTTGTCAAAGGTTATCCTGCCGTTGTCAATCACCAGGAAGAAACCGAGTTCTTAGCAGAAATCGCTGAATCGGTTCCAGGAGTGAAAAAGGTTTGTGAAGCGGCTCCTCGAATGGGCGGGGAAGATTTCTCCTATTATTTGCAGCACGTAAAAGGAACTTTCTTCTTCACAGGAGCCGGCGACCCGGACTGGAAAGAGACGTATCCTCATCACCATCCTAAGTTTAAAATCAGTGAAGAATCGATGCTTGTAGCTGCAAAGACATTGGGGAAAGCTGTGGTTGAATATGCGAAGAAGGGATCACCGGTTCCTGTGGTGTAGTAAGCGGGACACTGGGGACATAGGGACAGGTTCCTTGTCCTGCCATATATTTACAGCGAACTACAGGGGCAGATAATGCCGGATTTTATATAGAAGAGACATGTCTAAATAAACTGGCATGTCTCTTTTCTATTTTTTACTGAGTTGAAATGGGACACGGGACCTGCCCCTCCGTCCCAAGCGCACCTAATTCCTCACAATAATATTAATAATCTCCTGACCGAATTCCTCCGCTTTTTTTGGTCCAATTCCATCTATCTCTAAGAGTGCATCCATGGTGACCGGCCTCTTGTCGAGAATTAATTCTAAGGTGTTATTCGTAAAGATGTAGTATGGCTTAACATTTAATTCCTTAGAACGGGTGGTTCTGAATTCTGTCAGGGCTGATCTGACTTGTTCAGTACTTTGTTTTTGCGGCTGAACAACAGCTGAGTTTACTCTGGCGGCTTGTTCATTTGCTGAGGAACTTTCGGAACTATGGCTCTTTATAATAGACACTATTTCTTTACCGTACTCCTCCACTTTTTTAGGGCCGATGCCTTCAATTTCTAAAAGCTGTCTCAACGTGAGTGGTTTTTTCTCAAGCAGACTCTCAAGAATCTTGTTTGTATAAATATGATAGGGTTTCACGTTGGATTCCCTTGAACGTTTTAGACGAAATTCTGTTAGGGCTGCTTTTAAGTTATCTTCCTTTGTGCAATTCTTGCTTTCGGCAGGTGGATTGGTAGATTCGTCCTGCGGTGATGTCTGAGGTTTTTCTAACAAGTAATCCTCAGGGTTAAACACTTTTTCTCTGCTGAATTTCAGGATTGTATCGGCTATTTCATACAGCTGCTGGTCGGACATGAATACTGGTGACTTCTTCTCTAATTCATTTTTTATAAAATGCTTGATTTGGTCATGCCGCAAAACATTGGATTGGATATATGCCGGGGCATTCTTGGAGACTTCTAATATCGTTTTGGGGTTTGCGAAAGTAACAGCATATTTAACAGGGCAGTTTTCTATTGCTCCTTCTTTTTTAAGAAGCTTTTCAAGGATGCTTACGTGACGTTCTACTTGATTAATCGGGCTGTACATTCCTTCTTTGTTGACCACTCTGTTGTTTTTAGTAATCACCCGTTGAAATTCGCCTTTCTCCGTAACATGTATATTGCCAAACAACTTCTTCACTTCGATAATCATAATGAATTTATGGGTAATAACCACAAAATCCAGCTGAGCAGAATAATCCTCATACTCAATATAAACATCGTGTAAAATCAGCAACGGGAGCATAGAATGCTGCAGCTCATATAATACATTTTTTTCTCCTGTTTGTCCTATGGTGAATAATTTCAACTGGTTTTTTACTTTTTTCAGATCGACGGAGGGATTATTCCCTTCTGCCAGTCTTATTAGTGCCGTAATTATAGAGGAATTCTCATTGAATGGTTTATAAATCTTAGGTTCTTTTAGTTCTCTTTTATCAGTCAGGACATTGAGGACATTTTTAAGAAAAGACATTCTTTCCCCCCTTTCGAGATTTTGTTTTGCCGAAATACTATGTAACTTTTTGTAAGCTATAGTATTATTATAGCAAAAAGTGGAAAGTTTTGGCGGAAGTATTTGGTTTATAAGAACGGGGGCACCTTCCTGAAAAAGCTGATGTCTATAAAAGTTTCGAGCATCTTTTATTAGAGCGGGGACGTCTGCGGCATAATTTTTCTGTACCTGAGACAAGGGACCTTCGTCCTGAGCTTTTTCAATCATGTGCAGGAAAAAGCAATCATAGAGTTATAAAGGGGAAAATGGGGAGGCGGAAATATGGTTTGGATTTTTTATCTAGTTGCGTTAGTAATATTATTCAATGGCGGGCATCATTTAGGTGGAGCTATAGCGGCACTTATCGGTTTTCCTATCTGTATACTATGGTCGTCCAGGAAGGGAAAAAAGCCTGGAAACGAAGTCACAATGGAATACAAAGGAATAGGTCAGTCGGTGGGTGTAACAACGTCCAGCTATGACTCTGCTAAATCAAAAAAGTCACGGAAAAAGGAAGAATACATACCTGGTGATACGGCAGGGTATTACGAGGACCCGGACAACATCTACTTGCAGGAAATCGACAGACGGGAGGAACGTAGGAGAAGAGAACATGATTATTCATATTCAAATGAAGGAGACAGTTTTTCTGCTAAAAGGGAAAGCGAAAGGGCGAAGCGGAAGGCGTTGGAAGAGGAGGCTTATCTTCTCCGGAAACATAATGCTGACCACTGGAAAGTAAAAGCAGCCGATGATGCCTTAGGCCGTACACAAAGAGAACGTGACTGGGAAAACGAAAAGCAGGATTACCAGCCCGTATGTGATACGTGCAATCACTGGGAGTCCCAATGCCGTTGCTGTAATACTTGTGAGGAGTACCCATGTAAGTGCTGTTACAAATGCAAGGAATATCCCTGCGAATGCTGTGAGGAATGCGGTGAGGCGAGATGCCGTTGTTGTTCAAAGTGTGAGACATACCCTTGTGAATGCTGTGATGAGTGCGGACAGCCGGACAGTTACTGCCGCTGCTGCAGCCGTTGTAATTCTTATCCTTGTGAATGCTGCGATGAATGTGGAGAAGCAAATTGCCGCTGTTGCCGGTCGTGCGATTCATACCCTTGCCAGTGCTGCAGGACATGTGATGATCATCCATGCCGGTGCTGTTCAAGGTGCGATTCGTATCCATGTGAGTGCTGTGACGATTGCGGCCAGCCGAATCGGTATTGTCGTTGTTAAGTACTCAGGGAGATATGTTTCTTGGTTCAAGAGAGCTCGGTGGGTACATGAGTTGTAGGGTTTGGTCAAAGATATGTATCCAGAGGTGGCTTGTGGATACATGAGTTGTAGGTTCTGGTCAGAGATATGTATCCAAGTGAGCCGGGTGGATACATGAGTTACAGGTTTGGGTTAGAGATATGTATCCAAGGTAGCCCGGTGGATACAAGAGTAGCAGGTTTTGTTCCGAGATATGTATCCAGAGGTGGCGGGTGGATACATGAGTTGTGGGTTTTAGTCAGAGATATGTATCCAGAGGTGGCGGGTGGATACATGAGTTGTAGGTTTTAGTCCGAGATATGTATCCAAGTGAGCCGGGTGGATACATGAGTTTGTAGTTTTAGTCCGAGATATGTATCCAAGTGAGCCCGGTGGGTACAAGAGTTGTAGTTTTTAGATCGAGATATGTATCCAAGGTAGCCCGGTGGATTCATGAGTTGTAGTTTTAGTCAGAGATATGTATCCAGAGGTTGCAGGTGGGTACAAGAGTTGTAGTTTTTAGACCGAGATATGTATCCAAGGAGGACTGGTGGGTACAAGAGTTGTAGTTTTTGTTCCGAGATATGTATCTAGAGATGGCAGGTGGGTACAAGAGTTGTAGTTTTTAGACCAAGATATGAATCCAAGGAGGGCGGGTGGGTACATGAGTTGTAGGTTTTAGTCAAAGATAGGTACCTAAGAGAGTCCAGTGGATATATGCGTTATATATTTTAGCCAGAGAAATGATCAGGATAGCCGGATGTAAATATAAGCTGAAGTTGAAAGCTCCACTGTAAAATAGTTAGTTACAGCTTACTAGGAATGATCTCCCTTTCTATATTTAGTTTCTTAACGGCGGTGGGAGAGTTTCGACGCATGGCTGATGAGTGTATATATGAGCAGTGTTTGGCAGGCGAAAAAAACACTGCTCACTCTGAACTCGAACCGACATACAAAATTAGTATGCCGGTGATTAGTTCTTGTTAGATAACGTCCATCCTGTAATCACACCCTTATTAAGGACGCTCCAGCACCTTAGCG
Organism: Bacillus sp. P14.5; assembly: GCF_003316765.1. GTDB lineage: Bacteria > Bacillota > Bacilli > Bacillales > Bacillaceae_B > Rossellomorea. The sequence goes on from NZ_NIJF01000066.1 coordinate 150,585, forward strand.
AGCATAAGGTGGATGACTTCATGGTCACGCGGGTCATGGAGCTGGTAGTTATCGCCCGGCAATGTATACCACTCCTCAGCACCAACATAAGTGATTTCGAGTGTGAGAACCCCATTATCATCACAGGTGGTTCTCAGTTGAAGTTCCCCGCTGATGACGCCGACTTCAGAGGTCATGACTCCATGTGTCGCGGTAAAGGTTGAAGATTTTTTATCCATAAAACTAACCCCCTTTGGGATTTGATTATACATCAGGGTTGCCGGTAGTAAAGGCAGCCCTGATGTAATTACGATAGCTTAGTAATGGCAGGTGTTCAGCATTGTTTGCAGTGCCGATTTTTCAGACGATTGGAGGCTCAGGTTCCATTCATGCTTTGTGTTGATCCACCACTTCGCGTATCCGCAGTGGGCACTGTAGCGGGTTGGCTGCCATGTTGAAGGATCCTGGTCACCCTTGGAACGGTTGGAGCTGGCGGTGACCGCGATCAGGTGCGGGCCGCTGAGGTCGTTGGCGAAATCTTCACGTTTTTCCGTTGACCAGCTGCTGGCTCCGGACCGCCACGCTTCAGCTAATGGTACCATGTGATCAATGTCGAGTTCAGATGGAGAATATACAGTCACTCCATCGTAGTAGCTGTACCATTTACCGGATGTTACAGGACAGTCTTCGCTGTAGTAATCAGCGTCACGCTGCAGGACTAACTGGCGGGTATCGCAGCCGCTGCCCTGACCAATCCAATGGGGAAACTTTTCGCGCGAGTAACCGGACATGGAGCTTTCGGATTTTACTGTTAATGAGTTCAGCTGAGATTGAGCGGCTGACTTGGTTGGTGTGCCCGGTAGAAATGCAGAAGCGGACTGCAGGTCAAATTGTAAAGCGGCAAACGAGATCAGCAAAGCAAAAACAAACATCATCGATTTCTTCAACATGGAAATGCCTCCTGTTATGTAATTTTATATATCAGCATCTCTGTTCATTTTTACAATGAAAAGATGTTAATACCGGGTAAGGTGGTTGCCGCTTTGACGGCTGAGACATTTCTGAGGGGTGATTAATAGTTTGCGAGTGCGCCTCTCTACTGGAAATCATAGTACACTGTAGAATTTTTTAACAAGTTAATAGTTTGTAAATAAGCTGTTATTTAAGGGTGGCGCCAAGTTGGATAAACCGCGCCCTGATCAAGATTGATGACTTATAATGATTCATCGGGCTCTTGAATTTTCCAGAGTTGAATAGAATGGCAGTCTGGAGGTGCGAAGGTTGATAACTTTGTTGTGCACTTCTGCCTGGTTCATTAGGACGTCGGGCATATGGGTGTGGTTTACTTAAACTTAACAACACTTTTCGTTTCCAGGCGGCTGGTTTTGTCATAAAAGATTAGCCAGACCTTAACCTTTCCTTAATCTTCCTTTAGTATCATAGACAGGAAGATTATGAAAATAGAAGGTGACATATGTTGGCAGAAGAGAGAGCAATCAAGGCCGTTGTATTTGACTTGGACGGCACACTGTATGAGGATACACACCATTTTGATTTCTATGCGGAGCGTCTTAAAGCGCGGACGGCGGCAGAGCATCAAGGAAGTTTTGAAGATGATTATCAGAAAATCATAAAGGGAGTACATCCTCTCCGGATCGGCCGGATTTATGATGTTTCCCGGGATTTGATTTTGATACATAAGAACGGCAGTGTGTCCGAGGCTTTCACCTGGGACGGCGAGAAGCTGGATGAGGAGGGGGTAAGGGACTTATATCGAGAAAAGCTGTTGTTTGATATGGATACCATGTTTAATGTCGGTGATTTATGGTGGGTACCGAATTCCATCGGCCGGCATTACGGCCTCACAAGCAGTGACTCTGCGGAGGCATTTAGGGAAACCAGGACCTTCATGACCACACCGGATTTTCAGATGAACACGATTCAGGCTTTCAATGAAATTCTGGAGGAGGTAAAAGAGGGTGTGCAGGTCGTTCTCCTTACTAACAGCCCGGAAGAAGACAGTGAAATCATTTTAGAGAAGCTGGGACTGAAAGATTCATTCCACGTAAAGATTTTTAATGGCAATAAGCCTTTAAAAACAAAGGAAAGATTCGCACTGATCAGGGAAAAAACAGGTATTGAGTACAATGAGATGCTGAGTGTCGGCGATAATTTGATTAATGAAATTCAGCCGGCAAAAGAGCTGGGGTGCTCTACAATCCTGATTGATCCCCATGTGATTGGAGAACATGGCGATGCAGATTATATCGTCCGCAATATTGAAGGGGTCGTCCCGATTCTGGCTGAGTTAGTCCTTGGAAAAACGATGGTGAAATAATGACAGAGTGGATTTTCTACACAGTTTAGCGTCTGAGTGGAAAATCCATTCTTTTTACTTTATTAATAGAAAGAACGCAAAATTATAAGGGAAATGAGTAGACTCCCACAAGGAATATGGGTAAAATTGGATTAACCTATAAAGGAGTGATGTATTTGTTAATCAAAGATCGAGAACCATCTCAAGAATTAGTGATGCTAAGAGGGTTGAAACCAAGGCTGCATTTTACAAATGAAGAGAAGAATTACCTTGATTACAAGGAAAAAGGATTCGAAGGAGAGCTGGCGTTTGATAAGCTGACCGAACCTCTCAGAGAAAAAATGGTATTCTTAAACGATGTAACGTTGAAGCAAAATAATAACGAGTGTCAAATTGACTCCATGGCCATTGCTTCGAACAAGCTTCATACTTTTGAAGTCAAAAACTTTGAAGGAGACTATATTATAAAAGAGAACAAGTGGTTTTCCCCGAACAATATCATAGTGAAAAATCCACTCCTGCAAGTTCAGCGAACAGATGCGCTGCTGACTCAATTACTCCGCGACAAAGGCTTCCGCCATACCGTAGAATCCCATCTCATTTTCGTAAATCCCGAATTTCACCTATACGACATCCCGTCAAGCCTTCCCATTGTATACCCCACTCAGCTTAACCGCTTTATAGAAAAGCTCAACAATGAACCGGTAAAAATTACCCCATCCGACATGAAGTTAGCACAAACCCTTCTTTCGCTTCATATCAATGAATCTACTTATTCCAACCTCCCGCACTACGATTATCAAACCCTTCAAAAGGGAATTGCCTGTCCCCGATGCCTCAAGTTGTACAGCCCTCCAAAATATACATCCTTTTATTGTGAATCATGCCAACTGCAAGAAAGAACGGAGCAAGCTGTTTTGAGAAGTATGGCAGAGTTTCAACTGCTGTTTCCTTCTGAAAAATTAACTACTAATAGACTATTTGATTGGTGTGGAGTTTTTAAAGACAAACGAACGATCCGAAAGGTGTTAAAGGGTAACTGCCAACAGCAGGGGCATGGGGTGAGTTCTTATTTTTAGGTAGTTTGGAGGCAAGGGTGGCTTCTGATAGATTGCAGCGGTTGGAAACATGAGTGGAGGTTTTGTTGTGGGGATGTGTATTCGGGAGTGTGAGGTGGATACATGAGTTGTGGATTTTGGGCTGAGATGTGTATCCAGGAGCGTCGGGTGGGTACATGAGTTGTGAATTTTGGGTAGAGATGTGTACCTAGAAGCGTTGGGTGGATACATGAGTTGTTAGATTTGAGTGTAGATGTGTATCCAGGAGCGCGAGGTGGATACATGAGTTGTGGTTTTGAGGTGGAGATGTGTATCCAGAAGTGTCGGGTGGATACATGAGTTGTTAGATTTGAGTAGAGATATGTACCCAGGAGTGTCGGGTGGATACATGAGTTGTGAATTTTGGGCTGAGATGTGTATCCAGAAGCGTCGGGTGGATACATGAGTTGTGGTTTTGAGGTGGAGATATGTACCCAAAAGCGTCGGGTGGATACATGAGTTGAAAGATTTGAGAGGAGTTATGTACCAAAGAGCGTGAGGTGGATACATGAGTCGATAGATTTGGGCGAAGATATGTATCCAGAAGCGTCGGGTGGATACATGAATTGATAGATTTGGGAGGAGACGTGTATCCAGGAGCGTGGGGTGGGTACATGAGTTGTGGATTTTGGTCTGAGATGTGTATCCAGAAGTGTCGGGTGGATACATGAGTCGATAGATTTGGGCGAAGATATGTATCCAGAAGCGTCGGGTGGATACATGAGTTGAGGTTTCCAAGCGGAGATATGTATCCAGGAGCGAGGTGTGGATACATGAGTTGGTAGATTCGCGAGGAGATATGTACCCAGAAGCGCGGTGTGGATACATGAGTGGAGTTTTTTCGTCGGAGATGTGTATCCAGTAGACTCTATCCACCTTCACCATGAAATTTCTAAAGAAAAAAGAGACATGCCACGGCATGTCTCTTTTCTGTAACTTTGGCTTGAGGTACCACAAGGAATTCTCGTCGCACCAGCACATCATTATCCTTCCGATACATCCCCACCAGAAAGAATATAAGTTTTTCCATAGCTCGGCAGCAATTGCCGGCCGGTCTTGGGCTGAAGTCTTTCCGGGTGGAAGCTGTGAAGCGGGATTAAGATTGCCGGATCGAGTTCATCGACAATGTACTTTAGGTGCTGAGGAGTGGCATGTCCGCTGGTGCCGATTTCCACTCTTTCCAAACTGATGGAGGATAAAATCCGGTTTAAGTTTTCGTAAGCTGGATCAAAGCTTCCTAGCGGCACGCCATTAGAGTGGAGATACATTCCTTCTTCTGTGTTCAAATCGAACAGCTCCAGGGATTGGTCGTACGAATTCTGCAGCAGGTAACCGCCAGGGTTTTCATTGATATCCTTAAAGGATAGAGATGGATAGTCACTCAATAAAGCCTTAAGCCATTCGGGCAGGTTGCCAGATTCTTTGGCTGTTCTGATGTCCTCGGATTCATATATGAAAAATTCCTGATTGTCGCCAAGTGTATTGGCAATTTTTGCAGTAGCCGCTTCAAGGATCACCTTCCGCCCCGCGCTCTTGCCGGCTTGGAGAATTCCGTTGATACGGTCAATGTTACGGTGATAAATATTGAACAGGGCGATTCCGCTGGTTGCTTTTAAAATATCTGAGATCCTGCTGTGGATGTCGGTTTCCGTAAGTAAGTCGGCTGGCAGGCTGCGATCGGGAGAAATAAGGTTTTCCGGAAGCTCCTCTTCGTTTCTCAGGCTCGTCCCTTCCATTAGAACAGCGGTATATCCCAGTTTCTTCGCTTCCTGGATAAAAGAATCTATGTACTGAGGATTCTTTCCGTGCAATCGAAGATCTCCGGTGTAAATAATGGCTCCGTCCGGTGTTTCGATATGGAATGCACAGGCACCGATAATATCGTGATCAAGCTTAAGCGGAGTCACTTTGATTTTACCTATGGAGAAAGGCTGGCCAAAATCACAGGTGCTATAAGAGCGGCTTCCGGCGACGCCTTCTCCGGTTGTTTCCAGTGCTTGATACAATCGATGGGAGTCGGTTGTCATGAATACTGGCACTGAAGGATCGATGAAGCCCATGGCGCCCATATGGTCCAAGTGAAGATGCGAGATAAGGACGGCTGTTTCACCTGTGTACTCCTGGGCAGGGAGGAGGGGACTGCTGGCAGGCAGATCTTCCCTGCTGTACAGGCCGTTTACTTCTGGAATTAAGCCAAGTTTCAGGTAGTCCCTTACCATTGCGGAGTTTCTCAGCTTAACCATGCCGTCGAAAATATTGGCAGCTGGGTTGTAGGTGAGTCCGAAATCAAATATTACCCTGGAATCTTCATACTGTAAGGCGATGACGGTGCCGCCAATGGTACGGAGTCCACCGTAAAATGTCAAAGTTGTTTTGCTCATTGTCAATCTCTCCTTTTCGCTTTAAAAGAAGGTTATTTCCTTCGAGATTTTGATCTCCATGGATGCTTAGGTTTTTAGGGGATGAGCAGCTATTTGCTGGTGAATATACTTGCGAAAAACCAAAGAAGAAAGAGCCCGTTTAAAGGGGCTCCTTCTAAATTAATTAGTTTCCAAGCTCGGCGTTTGCAGCTTTTTCAGCAGCTTCCAAGCCTTCTTCTACTGTCATTTCGCCAAGAAGGACTTTATCAAGTTCTTTGGCAACAGCATTTTTCAAAGCGTAAGCACCAACAATACGAGGATCATAGAATCCAGCGTCGAATTGCTGTTCGCCTACACCATATACAGGATTTTCTTCTTTATATTTTACCCACTCATCGCTCTCAAGCGCAGAGTAGCGGACAGGAAGGTAACCTGTTTTAGAAGCCCAGAATGCAGTGTTTTCAGTGTTGATCAGGAATTTAGAGAATTCCCAAGCAGCCAATTTTTCTTCATCAGAAGCAGAGTTAAAGACAGAAACGTTTGTGCCTGCGAATGGAGTCGCTGCTTCTTTACCTGCAGGAAGGACCGCGGCAGACCAGTTCAAACCATTTTCTTCAGCAGGACCGGCAACATAAGGGATACCTGCAGAGGAACCGATATAGATTGCCACATCACCATTTGTGAAAGGACCTGACATGTAACCATCTTCACCAGCTGTACGGGCAACGCCATCTTGAATCATGCCATTTACAAAATCAAGCGCTTCTTTACCTTCTGCTGAATTCATTTTGAATTCGCCGCTTTCTTCGTCAATGAAGTCTCCGCCAGCTTGCTCTACCCATTGATTGAATTCAAGGGTTACGGAGTTTTCCAAACCTAGTCCGACAACTTTCTTGCCGTCTTTGTCCATTGTTAATTTTTCAGCTGCAGCGCGAAGTTCTTCCCAAGTTGTTGGAGCTTCTAAGCCAGCTTCTTCAAAGTAGTCAGTGTTGTAGAACATGATACGTGTACTTTTGTTGAAAGGCATGCCGTAGTATTTTCCATCCCACGTATTGGATTCGCGGAAAATTTCAACGATATCATTTAGTTCTTCGTCATCCATGCCATACTTTGCGTCGGTTACATATGGAGTCAAGTCTGCAACCAGGTCGTTTTCAAGATACTCTGTGATCCAGTCTTCATAAGCTTGAGACATTGCAGGAAGGTTCTTTGCTTTTGCAGCAGCCATGATTTTTTGAGAAAGGTCATCATAGCTTCCTTGGTTTACTAAATTTACTGTAATGTTTTCTTGGGAGTCATTGAAATTGTCAGTGATTTCCGTTAATGCAGCTTCATGGTCGCCGCTCATTGCGTGCCAGAAGTCGATTTCTACAGGTGAAGTGATTTCAGTTGTGATTCCTTCCGTAGCTTCGCCGGCTGTGGCTTCCTCAACATCCTTTGTATCTGCTTCAGTGGCAGCATTTTCACTGTTGTTTCCGCAGGCAGCTAAAACAACCGAGAATACTAAGGCCAGCATCAATAATAAAAACTTCTTCATGTAAAACCCTCCTGAAAAATTATATTATTTTTGAAAATCATTAGTGCCAAGAATCAGTCTTGCAAAACAGCTTATGAGTTGGACCACCTCCTTAAAGACAAGATTCTTCGTTATCCTTTAATTCCAGATCTGGCGACACCTTCGATAATGTACTTCTGTAAAATCAGGTAAAGCACAATCATCGGCAGGATGATCATCGTGGATGCGGCCATCAGCAGTTCATAAACAGTGCCGGCTTCTGTGCTGAATGAGGTCAGGCCTACAGGCAGTGTCCTCATTTCCTTGGATTGAGTGACGATCAGCGGCCAGAGGAATGCGTTCCAGCTTCCGATGGCTTTTAGCAAGGCGATCGTAATCAGTGCCGGTTTGGCCAGAGGCACCATGATCATCCACAAGAAGCGGAAATTACTGCAGCCGTCGATCTTGGCAGCATAGGACAATTCTTTCGGAATGCCGAGGAAGAATTGTCGCAGCAAGAAGATGGCAAAAATGCTGGCAAGCCAAGGGACGATGAGAGCTTCATATTGGTCGATCCAGCCCAGGTTGGAGAGTGTCACAAAGTTCGGGATCAATAGGACCTCGCCTGGCACCATCATAGTCCCGAGCAGTACAGCGAACACAATGTCCCTGCCATAAAAGTTGATTCGTGAAAATGCATAGGCAGCGAGAATCGTCGTAATCAGTTCACCGATTGTGGTAAGGATAGTGACGATTATGCTGTTCACGGTATATTGGGCGAAAGGAGCCATTGCCCAGGCAGCAGCATAATTTTCCCATTTGAACTCACCGGGAATCCATACTGGCGGCATCGTCATGACTTCACCCGGAGATTTCAAAGATGTGCTGATCATCCAGATGAATGGAAGCAGCATGAGCAGGCTCCCCAAAATGAGCGTGAAATAGATGAATGTTTTAGATAAGGCATCTCTTTGCAATGAGTACTCCTCCTTTCTCTAGTAGGTGACCTTACGCTTTCCGATGTAGAGTTGGACCAGCGTGAAGATGAAAATCACGAGGAACAGGACATAAGCGGCAGCAGATGCAATTCCGAATTCCCACTCGTTATAAAATTTTTCAAAAATGTAGTATACAACGGTCTGGGCACTGTAGGCAGGACCTGGTTTGCCGTCGAATAAAGCAAAGACTTCATCGAACACTTTGAAAGAGTTGATGATGGACACGATTGAAATGAAAAAGGTCGTAGGTGAAAGCAATGGCACTGTGATAGCGAGAAATCTGTTCCAGGGTGAGGCCCCATCAATCCTTGCTGCCAAGTAGTACTGCTGATTAATGGTTTGCAGGCCTGCCAGGAAAATGACGATATTGTAGCCGATCCCTTTCCAGATACTCAGGATAATCAGAGCCGGCATGGCCCATTTCGGATCAGTCAGCCATTCTATAGGTGAAATGCCAAACCACCCAAGAAAGAAGTTCAGGATTCCATAGTTTGTGTGGAAAATCCATCTCCAGACAATCGAAACCGCGACGACAGAAGTGACAAAGGGAATGAAATAAATGGTGCGGAAAAGCCCTTTGAACTTAATCTTGGAGTTTAATAGAATAGCGATCCCAAGCGATATAATAATCGATAAAGGCACAACACCGACCACGAAAATGATCGTGTTCTTCATCGACTGCCAAAATTCAGGATCCGAAAATATATAGGTAAAATTATCAAATCCGTACTCATTGACGATGTCATTAAAATAATCGTAATCGGTGTAAAAGCTCATCAAGAAGGACTTGATGATCGGATAAATATTGAAAACCCCCAGAATGATGAGTGCAGGAAGCAGATATAGAAGGGCTTTCAGGGTAGCAAGCAAAGTTGGTTTTGGATCCACCGTGACCCCTCCTCTATCGTTTTAGTTCTATTAAATTTTTTCTGTTTCTGAATCGAATAAATGAAATTGATGATTGCGGATGCCGAGTTTGACGGCATCGTCTTTCTTTCCTTGGAAATCTGGCTGTACCAGGGCCCGGATCTGCTTGTCCCCGACTGTGGCGCTCAAAAGGGTATCCCGCCCGATTCTTTCCACGAGGTCCACTCTTGCCGTGATTCCTTCCTGATTACCCTCTGCAATATGGAAGTCCTCAGGTCTGACACCGAGAACCAAATCATTGCCATTGATAGCAGCCGGCTGGACTTGAGCAGGCAGGCTCAGTGTTTCTTGCGTTCCCTTCAGTACAATTCTCCCAGTCTCTTTATCTGCTGTTACCGGGATCATATTAATCGGCGGGCTCCCCATGAATTGACCCACAAAAATATTCACCGGGTGATCGTACATTTCCTGAGGAGGGCTGAACTGCTGGTTTTTCCCGTCTTTCATGAGAAGTACTTTATCAGAGATACTCATTGCCTCTTCCTGATCATGGGTGACAAAGATCGTCGTGATGCCGACTTCCTGTTGAATCCGCCTGATTTCTTCGCGCATTTCTAGACGAAGCCTGGCGTCCAGGTTGGATAGCGGCTCATCAAGCAAAAGCAGCTTTGGCTGTTTGACAAGTGCCCTGGCGATGGCGACCCGCTGCTGCTGTCCGCCTGAAAGTTGTCCAGGTTTGCGGTCGATCAGATGGTCGATATGAACAAGCGCGGCCATCTTTTTGGCTCTTTCTTCCGCTTCTTTCTTCGGGACTTTGGCCATTTTTAAAGGAAACATAATATTTTTCAATACGGTCATGTGGGGATAAAGGGCGTAGTTTTGAAACACCATCCCGATTTCCCTGTTTTCCGGCTCTACCTTATTGACAAGCTTGTCCCCGAAAAGCATCTCGCCGGAGGTAGGCTTATAAAGGCCGGCAAGCATGAACAAAGTCGTACTCTTGCCGCATCCGCTTGGACCAAGGAGAGAGACAAGTTCACCTTCATTTATGGTTACATTTAAGTTATCTACTGCCGTTACATCATCAAACTTCATTGAAATATTCTTTAAGTCGATTTTCAAGGTGAAACCCCCTAAACTCTGTTGTTTAAAGTCAACAGGTCATATTTTACTAGTGGTTTGATATAGAAGAATGAGAATATTGTAAAGAATATGTTAATTGTTTGGGAATTTAGTTTTGGAAGTGGTGATTTTGGGGATGGGGGAGCTCTCTCTCTCTCATGAGTGCTGTGTGGGTACATGATTTGATGATAGCTTTGGGCTGAAACGTTTACCTAGGAGAGCGGTGAGGGTACATGAGTTGTGGTTTTGAGGTGGAGATGTGTTTTCAGAAGCGTGGGGTGGATACATGAGTTGTGGTTTTGAGGTGGAGATGTGTATCCAGAAGGGTGAGGTGGATACATGAGTTGTTGTATTTGAGGGGAGATATGTACCCAGAAGCGTGGGGTGGATACATGAGTTGTGGTTTTTGAGGGGAGATATGTACCCAGAAGCGTGGGGTGGATACATGAGTTGAGGATTTTGGGCTGAGATGTGTATCCAGAAGCGTTGGGTGGATACACGAGTTGTTATATTTGAGGGGAGATATGTACCCAGGAGCATGGGGTGGGTACATGAGTTGTGGTTTTGAGGTGGAGATGTGTATCTAGGAGAGCGATGTGGGTACATGAGTTGTGGTTTTGAGGTGGAGATGTGTATCCAGAAGCGTCGGGTGGGTACATGAGTTGTGGTTTTGAGGTGGAGATGTGTATCCAGAAGTGTCGARGTGGATACATGAGATGGAGGTTTGAGGCAGAGATATGTATCCAGAAGGGTGAGGTGGGTACATGAGATGGAGGTTTGAGGCAGAGATGTGTATCCAGAGGTGTGAAGTGGATACATGAGATGGAGGTTTGAGGCAGAGATATGTATCCAGAAGGGCGAGATGGGTACATGAGATGAAGGTTGGAGGCAGAGATATGTATCCAGAATGGTGAGGTGGATACATGAGTAGGAGGTTTGAGGCAGAGATGTGTATCCAGAAGGGCGAGATGGGTACATGAGATGAAGGTTGGAGGCAGAGATATGTATCCACAAGGGTGAGGTGGGTACATGAGTAGGAGGTTTGAGGCGGAGATGTGGATCCATAAGGGTGAGGTGGATACATGAGTTGGAGGTTTGAGGCAGAGATATGTATCCAGAAGGGCGAGGTGGATACATGAGTTGAAGGTTTGAGGCAGAGATGTGTATCCAGAAGGGCGAGGTGGATACATGAGTTGAAGGTTTGAGGTGGAGATGTGTATCCATAAGTGTGGAGTGGATACATGAGTTGGAGGTTTGAGGCAGAGATGTGTATCCAGAAGGGTGAGGTGGATACATGAGATGGAGATTTGAGGCAGAGATATGTATCCAGAAGTGTAAGGAGGACACACGAGCAAGAGGATTGGAGGAGAGGTGTATGACCAGTCCTAACAACCTATTGAGAATGATACCTTTGGAAGGTTTCATATACTTCAGCGACTTTAACACGTTAATGCGTGAAAAGGGAAAGTCCCTTTTCGCACGGTAACGCGCTAAAATATAAAAAAGCCGGATCCGACATTACTGCGGATCCGGCTTTTTGTTATTCTTTATCCTTGGCTGCTGTCTTCGTTTCCTCCTGATTCAGCTCCTGAATCAGAATCGCTGCCTCCACCCTCAGAGTCTGAGCCTCCGCCCTCTTGGCCTGAATCACCATCCGTATTGCCAGTGTCTGGGTTAGGCTCCTCAGGTTTTTCCGGTTTTGGCTTTTCATCTTTTGGAGGTTTTGGTTCTTCTTTTTCTTTCCCGATTCTTACTGTATTTGATTTGCCTGATTGTTTTCCGGCAACATCTACTGCAACGACGTAATACTCTCCATTGCCGACAGATGAGACTAGATCGGAATCAGATTTAACACTTGCTACTTTTTGTCCGCTGACGGTAAAGACTCTATAGCCGACAACGTCGCTGCTTGCTGAAGCTGTCCAGGTTATTTTGTTTCCGGAAGCAGTGGCGTTAACTGTTCCAGGAGCGGCTCCGTCATCTTCTATCTTGTTTTCTGCTACGAGAATGTTCTTGTATTTTTCATCATCCGCTGGAATCAATTGCCGCGGATCTGCGTTGATACCATTCAGGATGCTTTCTACAAAGTCAGGATTCAAGATGACACCTGGTTGTGAAAACTCTTCCGGAGTGGAATCGAGTGCCAGATACTTCTTGCCGTTAGCCATCACGTAGCGGCTTTTCAGTAGGCTGTCATCTGTCTTGCTCGGTGCAAACTGAGCATTGAACAGGTCGCTCTTCACAAGCCCGGCCTGGCTGCATGCATCGGATGGAAGAAGCCCGGAGATGCCGCAGAAGGATCTGGTTATGACGCCTTCCGGTGCTTGGAATGAACCTTCAGGGTCAATCAAATCAGGTGCTAGGTCTCGTACGTCATTCAACAGGTAAGACCATAATCGTATGTTTCTCAAACCATAGTGTCCATAAGTTTCCATGGCTCTGAACATTGATTGCGGATCATCATAACCCAGCCATGTTCCGAACGTGATGTTTGGGTTGGATGCAATGAACCAGTGATCTTTGTAGTCCTGTGTCGTTCCTGATTTCCCTGCCCAGTCGGATGAGAAGTTAAGGAAGGTTTTAGCATAACGTCCCGTTCCGGCGTAGTGGTCAAAGGTATCACGCATCATATCGATGGTCATGTAAGCTGTTTCAGGACTGAAAACATCAACTGATTCAACTTCATGTTGATAAATGGTGTTTCCATCCTTATCCAGAATTTTATCAATCATATACGCATCGACGAATTTTCCGCCATTAGCAAAAGTTGTATAGGCATTAGTATTTTCTTCAAGGGTAACTCCGCGTTCCATGCCGCCAAGTGAAAGGGAGTAGTTCTCTTTCTCTCTGCTGGTAATGGTGGAGAAACCCATTTTTTCCAGGAATTGTATCGGCTGCTTATCGAATATTTTTGTATACAAACGAGCAGCCGGTATATTCAAGGATTCTGCCAATGCATATCTGGCAGGAATTAACCCATTATAATCAAAGGAATAGTTCTGCGGATTCCAAGGAACCCCGTTTCCAGCCATGATAGTCATATCAACATCTGGTACAGGTGAACCCGGTCCAATTTCGCCGAATTCCAAAGCCGGCGCGTATACAAGCAGCGGCTTCATGGTTGAACCATTCTGACGGATGGTTTTGGTAGCATGGTTCGACTGCTCGAGATCAAAGTCCCTTCCGCCGACAAAACTGATGATTCTTCCTGTTTTGTTTTCAATCATGATGCCGCCGACCTGAACGGGATTCGGAACTTCAATTTCTTCCCCTGTTTCAGGATCGATCTTCGTCCTTGTAAGTTCTTGTCCGTACATTTCATAAGCATCTTTCGTTTTTTGCATGCTGTCATAAATTTCTTTATCGATTGTAGAGTGGATCTGGTACCCACGCTGCCTCATTTCACGGTCGGCAAGGGTCATGTATTTTTCATAAATCTCATCATTATTATCCAGATCATCCTGTGAATAGCCATCCTGCTCAGCTAAAGTGACTGAGATGATATCCTTTGCGCGGCTTTCAAGCTCGGCGGTCAGCCATGGATAATCGTCATTAACAGAAGGCAAAGGACCGATGAAGTCTTTGGCAATGTCGTGGCTGGAGGCTGTATCATATTCTTCCTCCGTAATATACCCTTCTTCAAACATCCGGTACAGCACCGTCTGCATCCTTGCAATTCCAGGTTCCAGGTTTTCTTTGACTTCTCCGCCATTAGTGAAAGGAGTATAGGAGAAGGGTGCTTGCGGAAGGCCCGCAATGAATGCCGCCTGAGGAAGCGACAAGTCTTTAGGTTCAACTCCGAAAATCCCTTTTGCGGCAGATTTAACGCCGGCAATATTTCTGCCTGATGAGTTCCGCCCCAATGTTGCCACATTTAAATAGGCTTCAAGGATTTCCTCTTTTTCAAAGAATCGCTCCAGCCTCATCGCTAAAAGGATTTCTTTTGCTTTACGGTCAAAAGAAACTTCATTTGTAAGGATTTGATTCTTGATCAGCTGCTGTGTAAGGGTGCTTCCACCAGTTTGAGAAGCGGAATTAGTGAACTCCTGCACGATTGCCCGGAGGATTGCTTTCGGGACCACCCCGTTATGCTCTTGGAAGTATTCGTCCTCTGTTGCGATCAATGCGTTGACCAGATGATCCGAAACTTCATCTATGCTGACTTCTTCCCGTTCCAAGTCGGTCCTCATTTTTCCAAGATACACATCATTGGCAAAGTAGAGCTGGGAAGTTTCCTCGTAGTTATAGATATCTTTTTTCATGTTGTCGTATGGGCGGATTGGTTCTTCTTTTACCAAAGAGGCAAAATAACCAGCACCGACACCGCCTGCGAATGCTGTACCAAGAACGGCGAAAATAATAAAAATCAATAATAAATTCCAAAGAACACCATATGTAATTCTGGCGCGTTTTAAAAATCTATTGTTAGTAAAAAACTTGATGACAGGTTGAGATCGCTGCAGTAAAGATTGAAATTTTTCCTTCATATATTCACTCCTCCTAAAATCAACTATATTATAGCATATTTCGACCATGTAAAGACCTTAATCAGGAATTTATAGGGAGGCAGCCGCCAAGCCGTGAAAAATCAATGTAGAAATAAACGTGGTATATTTTCCCTTTTTAATTTAATTGGTGGATTTTTCCGTATTGATAAATAAGCTGGCTGTTTTGGAGATGAAGTTCAGTAGGGAAATTGACAAAGAGGATGTGATTATGATAAAAATGGGGTATCTGAAAAAATTATAATGAAATCGCTTAGACAGGAACAAGTAGTCCCGTTATCCCTATCCCAGAGAGTCAGTGGCAGGTGGAAACTGACATATATGACGTGATGAATTACCTCCTCGAGCTTTTGCTGTGAAAGACAAAAAAGTCGATTAGCGGCAAACGGGAAAACCGTTATTCTGTAGAGTGAAGGATACTTGTGTCCTTAAGTTGGGTGGTACCGCGTGATAAACGTCCCTGCATTGGCAGAGGCGTTTTTTTTGTGGAGAAAATATCTCCCTAAGCGAAAAAATATGTAAATACCAGGAGGAAGATGGAAATGGATTTATTAAAAGATTTAGAATGGCGCGGCATAACCTATCAGCAGACGGATGAAGAGGGATTGAAAACCCTTTTGGACAAAGAGAAGATTTCGATTTACTGTGGAATCGATCCTACAGCAGACAGCATGCACATCGGGCATCTTCTTCCGTTTTTAACATTGAGACGTTTTCAGAATCATGGCCATCGTCCACTCGTGCTTGTCGGAGGTGCGACTGGCCTCATTGGAGATCCAAGCGGAAAAAGTGAGGAAAGAAAACTGCAGACTGTGGAATCTATCCAGCACAATGTGGAAAGCATTAAGGAACAGCTGAAGAGCATCTTTGATTTCCAAGGTGAAAATGGCGCGGTGATGGTCAACAACTTTGATTGGATCGGACCGATGGATATGGTGACATTCCTTCGTGATTTCGGAAAGCATATCGGTGTCAACTATATGCTTGCAAAAGACACGATCTCATCTCGTCTGGAATCAGGTATTTCCTATACTGAGTTCACCTATACGATACTGCAGGCGATGGACTTCAATCACTTGTATGAGAACTACAACTGCAAGCTGCAAATCGGCGGAAGCGATCAGTGGGGGAACATCACAACAGGACTAGAGTTGATTCGCCGCACGAGAGAAGAGGAATCCAAAGCATTCGGATTCACCATCCCCCTTGTAACGAAAGCTGACGGCTCCAAGTTCGGAAAAACAGAAAGCGGCGCTATTTGGCTTGATCCAGAAAAAACTTCTCCATACGAATTCTATCAGTTCTGGATCAATACAGCTGATGCGGATGTTATCAAATACCTTAAATACTTCACGTTCTTGACACATGAGGAAATCGAAGGATTGGCACAAGCAGTCGAAACAGAGCCCCACCTGCGTAAGGCTCAGAAGACACTGGCAGAAGAAATGACGAAGCTGATTCACGGAGAAGGAGCTTTGGCCCAGGCGATCAAAATCACAGAAGCATTGTTCAGCGGAAACATCAAAGAACTCTCTTCTGCAGAAATCAAGCAGGGCTTTAAGGATGTCCCATCATTTACGCAGGCTAAAGATGAGGAAATCAATCTTGTCGACCTCCTTGTAAACACAAAAATCGCTTCATCCAAAAGACAGGCAAGGGAAGATATCGGAAACGGAGCTATCTATATCAATGGTGACCGTACCACCAATCTTCAGCACGTCATGTCTGAATCAGACCGGATCGATGACCAGTTCACCATCATCAGAAGAGGGAAGAAAAAGTATTTCATGATTCAATACTCTTAATGAAAACCTACGATAAAAGGAGGGCCAAATCGTTTTGATTTTGGCGCTCCTTTTTTCATTTGACTCTTTTCGTAAACTTTGTTGCTATTACGATTGATTTTGGAATCGATCGCCAGAATTAAGCGGAAATAACTTAGAAAAGAGCTGCTTTGCCTGTTTAGAGAGAAAAAACTCCGATTCCAGGGGGGATCCGGTAAGTGGAATTTTCATGAAGCAACAATTTATGAGAAAACAACTTTACATTTTATCAGTGTTGATTCATCCTAAATAATGATCGCTCCATAATATTAAGAAAAATTAATATTTTCTTTGAAGGAGTTTATTTGCTATACAGAGAAATGTAATGTGAATAAAAAATATGATTGAGGCGGGTGGGTACATGGGTTATCAGGCTGATAAGATATTTGTGAATTTAGCGGTAAAAGATCTCCACAAGACCAAGGAATTTTTCACTAAAGTAGGCTTTGAATTCAATCTTCAGTTTACTAACGAATTTGCAGCATGCATGGTTATTAATGAAAATATATTTGCCATGTTGTTAGTGGAAGACCATTTTAAGTCTTTTACTAAAAAAGAAATCACGGACTCGAAAAAAAGTACTGAAGCAATCTTGGCACTATCAGTTGAAAGCAAAGAAAAAGTCATTGAAATTGTAAACAAAGCGTTAGAAGCAGGAGCAAGTCCTTCGAAGGATCCGCAAGATCATGGTTTCATGTATGGTTGGGGGTTTGAAGATATTGACGGTCATTTGTGGGAGCTGTTTTCCATGGATGAAAGTGCAATGGAGTAAAGTTTCCGCATATATATTTAAAAATCGTCAGCATAAACTGCTGACGATTTTCTTGACTTTATTCATAGATATAAGAACAAAGCTGAAAATAAATTATTCCCTATTTCAAAAGACTTTACTAATGTATTCAAAACAGCTATCAGCCATTTTTTTTCAGCAACGAAACAATTTTCGATTACAAGAATGCTCTGTTAAACAGGATCAGCACAAGAAGATCTATTTCATTAATGTATAGAGAGTGAGTTGGATTGGATTAAAATAAAAAACCTTTCCCATAAAAGGGAAAGGTTCCTGGAAGATTAACGAGAGTAGAACTCAACGATAAGAGCTTCGTTAATTTCAGCTGGAAGTTCAGAACGCTCTGGTAAGCGAGTGAAAGATCCTTCAAGCTTGTCAGCATCGAAAGTCAAGAAGTCAGGAACAAAGCTGTTCACTTCAAGAGCTTCTTTAACGATGTTAAGGTTGCGGGATTTTTCGCGAACACCGATTGTTTGGCCAGCAGACAGACGGTATGATGGGATATCTACGCGAGATCCATCAACAGTAACGTGTCCGTGGTTAACAAGTTGGCGTGCTTGACGGCGAGTACGAGCCAAACCAAGACGATAAACAACGTTATCAAGGCGGGATTCAAGAAGTGCCATGAAGTTTTCACCGTGTTTACCTTGCATTTTACCTGCTCTGTCGAATAGGTTACGGAATTGACGCTCAGTCACTCCATACATATGACGAAGCTTTTGCTTCTCTTGTAATTGTAAACCATACTCAGAGATTTTTTTGCGTTGGTTAGGACCATGTTGTCCAGGAGCGTAAGGACGCTTTTCTAATTCTTTACCTGTACCGCTTAGAGAGATTCCAAGGCGGCGGGATAATTTCCAGCTAGGGCCAGTATAACGAGCCATTGAAGACTCCTCCTTCGTGTTTTTATTTTGTTGTAAAATAAAAACCGTGTGTGAATTGACAATCATGCGTATTATGTTTTCATGTACCTTCGCTCCAGCAGCAGAGAGTTACAAGATACACCTCATTCACGAGGAACAAAATACAGCATAAAGGACATCACAAAGGCTGCATTTATTTTACACAAAGAATATTATATGATTTTAAACCGGTGAAGTCAAGGGTGAATTCTTATTTAGAATCGTTCCTCTATTATTTACCCATACTATTTGTCGGTTTTGGGTTACACCTGTTCAACGCAGTAGTAAACCTGAAGCAGGAAACGGCTTCTGTTTTTACTTATCAATTAAAGTACAGCCTTAGTAAGAACCCTTGTAAGGCCGGCCTTTAAAAAGGTGGAGAATTAGCCCCTGTGAAAAGTAGTTAATTTAGAATATTACATAGGAATCATCTGAATCTTTGTGATATAATTTTATTTGATAGAATCAGAGGTGTAATGGTGTATTTCATCATTATCGGTGCCTCCAATTCCCTTGGATATACCGATAATGATGAAAGTCCTAAAACGGTTATTACATAGCGGTAAGTTTATTGATAAGCTGGCGGGCCAAAGGAATAAATAACAGTAAAGCTAGGATATGAGGGACATACTATGGATAAGAAAGATTGTGTGGACACACAGGTGATCGGGATGGACAGGAAGGACGACCGTTTCCTGGATAACTACAAAGCCCAATTGTTTGACTTAGTGAATGAAGAGTTCAATGAAGAAGACGGCAACACCGGTCAATGCCTTTACAGCTGGATGAAAATGGTGCACGATATCCTGCATGCTGAAACGGTCCTTTTCTACCAGCGGATGGAGTGCAGCTATCAGCTTACCGAGTGGATATCATTGGAAAACCATCCTTCTTCAGTTTTTCCTGATATTTTAGACGGTATTTTCAAGGACGACAAAGAGGTTTTCGCAAAAGGTACAGACAGGCAAACTGATTTCCTCTCATATGACTATGCCTTTCGCATAAAGGATCATCAGCATGGCTCGTTTGGCGTTCTGCTGGTGTCAGGAATCCGGTCCAACGAGGTTCTGAGCCTGTCCAGGAATGCTTTGGAGAAGTTTACAGCCTCCAGCAGTGCTTTCCTGAAGAAAATGAATTTGTATCTTCAAATTATAGAAGATGAGCATCGTTACCGTGAACTTTTCAAGGTGAATGAAGCTTTCCATTCTTCAATGGATATTAATATTTTGCTTGGCCAGATCATCAGTACACTGACCAGGGTGTTCCCGGATTACCACTTTCATTTATTGCTTTCAAATGATAATGATAAAAACCATGGAAATCTGCCTATTAAGGATTTTGACTACGATAGTGCCAACACAGCAGCCATGGAGGCTTTTGTTAATGGAACCATCGAAATAGAACAACATTATTCAGAGCAAAAGCTTACCCTGTATGCTCCGTTAAAAGGAAAGCAGGGTGTATATGGTGTTCTGGAAGTCATAACCGGTCTCCCATTCAAGTTTCCTGAAAATCAAAGGGAATTCGTCCGTCTCCTGGCCTATACAGCTGGAAACGCGCTTGAAAATGCCAAGCTTTATCAGCAGTCCAGAAGGTTGATTTCTGATCTGCAGCTGATCAATGAGACTTCACACAGATTAAATTCAAATTTACGGATGGCGGAGACTCTTGCATTCTTAAAAAAACAGATTAAGCGTTCTTTTCAAGCTTCCTCTATCGGCTTTGTCTTTATTGATAAAATGGGGGAATCCAAGGTTCTTACAGAAAGCTCCTCCTATTTTAAAAGTATTGAAGGGGCGACATGCATCAACTATGTTAAACGTAAAATCTATACGGATAAAGAAGCGATATTCATTGGCGATCTCAGCGGCAAGTTCGGCAAGGACCTGTCTTATCTTTCTCTCATGGCTGTTCCAATGGTCCAGAACAATTCAATAATTGGTTTCTGTATTGTACTTCATGAGGAACCTTATTCTTTTTCATTTGATATGTACAAGCTCCTGCAGTCATTTATCCATCATTCCACACTGGCATTGACCAACTCCATGCTCCGTGAAAAGCTGGAAGAACTGGTCGTGACGGATCACTTGACGCAGCTTTATTCAAGAAATTATTTGGATGATGAAATGGCCAAGGCGATGAAGAGAGATGAACAAGGCGCACTCCTGCTTTTGGATATTGATAACTTCAAGAAAATCAACGATACATATGGACATCAGATCGGAGATGAAGTCCTCATCCAGGTTGCCAAGGTCCTTATAGATGAATCAAACGGAACAGGCTTTGCGGCAAGGTGGGGAGGAGAGGAACTTGCTGTTTACCTTCCTGATATGGATTTGAAATCGGGTGTCTCGATGGGAGCAAGGCTTGTGGAGCAGATCCCGAAAGCAACCAATCCTTTTGTCACTGTATCCTGCGGTGTCTCCTCTTGGAAGAAGGGGCAGGAGGATCATGTGAAGGACTTAGTCAAAAGAGCGGACGCCTCCATGTACTACGCAAAAAATAATGGAAAAAACCAGGTTGCCAACATTTTATACTAGTCAAAGAAGACCTTGAAACAGTTGTGTTTCGAGGTCTTTTCTTATTGAATTTTTAAAATGGAAGCACAAAACAGATTTATTGTAAACGCTTTCTTTTTCCAAAGAAATGTCATATGCTATTAATGGATTCTTAAGAGATGAGTAGGCCGGACGGTTTAACTGCCGCCGGAGAGACCCTGTCAGAAGGGGATAGAGAAGGAACACAATGTAAGGGAACGGACCATAGATCAGGAGGAGAAAAAATGAAAAAGAATTACGATAGATTTGAAACAAAAGTGATCCATGAAGGGTACAACTCTGTGGAATACCATGATAGTTTGGCGCCGCCACTCTATCAAACTTCTACTTTTACATTTAAGGATGCCCAGCAGGGTGAAAGAAGGTTTGCGGGCGAAGAAGGTGGATATATTTATTCCCGTCTTGGAAATCCTACCGTTTCCATCCTTGAAGAGCGGATGGCTGCACTGGAAAATGGGGAAGCGGCCCTTGCGTTCGGTTCTGGAATGGCAGCAGTATCGGCTGTTTTATTATCAATGACAAAAGCAAATGATCATATCCTCTGCTCACAGGGAGTTTATGGCTGTACATTCGGGCTTTTGAACCTGATGGAAGAAAAATATAATATTACGCATGATTTCTCTGCGATGGAGAATGCTGAAGAGATCAGAAATAGTATTAAGCCTGAAACGGTCTGCATCTACGTTGAAACACCGATCAATCCTACAATGAAATTGATTGACCTTGAAATGGTCGCAGGTATCGCAAAGGAAAAAGGGATTCCAGTCATAGTGGATAATACGTTTTCTTCACCCTATCTGCAAAAGCCCCTTGATCTGGGGTGTGACATCATCATTCACAGTGCCACAAAATACATTTGCGGTCATGGCGACGTAATAGCTGGAATCGTGGCGGGGAAAAAGGACTCCATGGAGCACATCCGGATGACTACCCAAAAAGATATCGGCGGAGTGATTTCCCCATTTGATGCCTGGCTGTTACTTAGGGGATTGAAAACCCTGCCGGTTAGGATGGACCGTCATTGTGAAAATGCTGAAAAGATTGCAGCTTTCTTAAAAGAACAGCCACAAGTGGATAAGCTGTATTACCCGGGCGACCCTGATAACCCCAATTATGAAACGATGAAAAAACAAATGACTCAGCCGGGCGGATTAATTGCTTTCACCCTTAAAGGAACGAAAGAAACTGCACAGAAATTCATGAATGAGCTAAGCCTGATCAAAATTGCGGTGAGTTTGGGGGATGCCGAAACGCTGATTCAGCACCCTGCCACCATGACACATGCGGTAGTACCAGAAGAGTCCAGAGTAAAGATGGGCATAACGGATACTCTTTTGAGGGTATCAGTAGGCCTTGAAGCTTGGGAAGATATACGAGATGACTTAAAACAAGCATTGAATAAAGTAAAATAGAGTTTTTGAACCGGTGCCTCTTGGGTTCCGGTTTTTAGTGTTCTTGTCCCTGTCTTGGTGTGCCCTTGGGAGTTCCTGCTGACACGCAACCTGGTATGGGGAGTGCAAGGTGCATTAGAAGTGAAGATCTTCCTTATGATGCAGGTCGGCGCGGCCGGCGAGGTACATGTAAAATGAAATTTTCAAAGATGGTGTCCCCCGCGCGGCTGGCGAGGTACATGAAAAGAGGTAATTCACAAAGATGATGTACCTCGCACAGCGAGCGAGGTACATGAAAAGAGGTAATTCACAGAGATTATGTACCTCGCACGGCGAGCGAGGTACATGAAAAGAGGCAATTCACAAAGATGATGAACCTCGAACGGCGAGCGAGGTACATGAAAAATAGGATTTCTCAAGATGATATCCCCCACGCGGCCGGCCGGCACGACGAAACGTTGAAACAAACAAATCACCTGCCATCATGATATATATCCTTCCGCTTCCAATGTCGAAAATCCGTCACCTATCATTCAATCAAGTACACCTGAAATTACCTTCCCGGAACAATAACCCCCCCTGCATATCAAAAGGCATTTTCTAAGTATTTTTGGGTAAGTAATCTGTATCAGATATTTAGGAGGTAACGCTTAAATGAATGAGCAGATGATACCAAAGGAGTCAAACTCGTACTGGCGGAAAGCAGCCGAGGAGAGGGGACTTCCTTTTGATAGACTTGAGAATGAAAACCTTCAGGTGGACGTGACAATTGTTGGAGCCGGGATTACCGGGATTATCTCAGCCTTCTTATTAGCGCAAGAGGGCAAGAAGGTAGCACTTATTGAAAGCGGCAAAGTGATAAATGGGACTACAGGATATACAACGGCCAAAATCTCCACTCAACATGGATTGATGTATGATGACTTGATTAAGCATCATGGCGAAGAA
The DNA here is from genome assembly GCF_003316765.1 of Bacillus sp. P14.5. Taxonomy (GTDB): domain Bacteria; phylum Bacillota; class Bacilli; order Bacillales; family Bacillaceae_B; genus Rossellomorea. The sequence goes on from NZ_NIJF01000066.1 coordinate 173,737, forward strand.
AAAGCTGCCCTGTATTATCAGGCGAATGATGAAGCGATGAAGTTTTTACAAAGCTTGACCGAAGAGCTTGGGATTTCTTGTGAATATACAACTCAGCCTTCATATGTATATGCTCAAACAGATAAAGGTTCAGAGCAAATTGAAAAAGAAGCAAAAGCTTATGAGAAGTTGAATATTCCTGGAGAAATGACGACAGAAACAGAGCTTCCATTCAAAGTGAAGAACGCTCTCAAATTAAATGGTCAAGCACAATTTCATCCCGTGAAATTTTTACTTCCGTTGTTGAGTGAAATCAAGGCAAAGGGAGGCTTGATTTTTGAACATACAAGAGTGACAAAAGTCAGCGGGGACAGCCCTGTAGAAGTCCTGACAGAGGACGATGGGAAAATTACATCTGAAAAAGTAATTGTAAGTACCCATTTTCCAATCAATGATTTTAAAGGACTTTACTTTTCAAGGCTCGATATAGAACGATCCTATACCCTTGCAGCCAAAACAGACAGCAGAATTCCCGATGGGATGTATCTCAGTGCCGATCAGCCGAAACGGTCTCTGAGGTATACTACGGATTCCAATGGCGATAGAATGATTCTGTTTGGCGGAGACAGCCACAAAACCGGGCAGGGAGGAGACACAATCGAGCATTATGAAAATCTTAGGGATTTTGCAGTAAAGCACTTTGCGGCAAAAGAATTTCCGTATCGATGGTCAGCACAAGATTTGACCACCTTGGACAAAGTTCCTTATATCGGCCCTGTCACATTACACGAGAGAAACACACTTGTGGCGACTGGTTATGCTAAATGGGGCATGACCAATGGAACGGCGGCAGCATTGCTGCTCACAGACTTGGTACTTGAAAGAGAGAACCGCTTCGAAGAACTGTTTTCTCCGTCACGATTTAACGCAAATCCGGTTGTTAAAAATTTCATCAAAGAAAATGCTGATGTCGCTAAAGAATTTGTAAAAGGCAAGCTTGATAAGCATGACCGAAGACTTGAAGAATTGGAAAACGGAGAAGGCGGTGTGGTCACTCTCGACGGAAAGAGAGCCGGCGCATACCGTAATGACCAAGGAGAAGTTACAGTGGTTGATACGACCTGTACACATATGGGCTGTGAACTGGGATGGAATAATGCTGAAAAATCATGGGACTGCCCGTGTCATGGCAGTCGATTCTCTGCTTGCGGAGATGTGATAGAAGGACCGGCAGTCAAGCCTTTGAAAAAAATATATGATTCATGAGAAAAACACCCGAAGCACTAAAGTGCACTTCGGGTGTTTTGCGTTACTCTGCATTTTCCCATAATGATAGCAGCGGTCCTTTTTCCCCGTGAACTGGATCCAGAGAAGGAAGGTCAACTTCCTTAATTTCAATTAACAGCTGGGTCCTCTCATTGTTTTCAGCTGTTTTCAGGTTATGGTCTTTGCCGTTTGGATAAGCCCCGGCAACCTGGAAGTCCTCAGTGGAATTCAATCTCTTATGCCCGGTACCAGCCGGCAGCACAATCACATCACCTGGCTTGACTTGCATCGTCTTACCGCTTTCCCCGCCGATAATCAACTCTGCGGAGCCGCTGACGACCCCAAGAACCTCATGGGTATTGCTATGAAAATGGTGGTAATCAAAGACGCCTCCCTGCCAGCTGTTTCTCCAGTTGTGGTCGTTAAACGTGCGTTCTGCCTTTTCAGGATCATCCTTAAAAACACCCTTATAGAATAAGACTGGTAAATCAGGGTTGTTTTGGAATCGATCCACTTTCTTCAAAATATAAAGTTTCTACGTCCTTGCTCTGCATACTGATCCTCCTTTAAAAAGTCTTATACTATTGATTTTCCCCTCGTAAAGGCGAGAGTAAACTTTGGAGAGACTTTATAAATAACGGGAAGACCGGATGCATGGGATCAGGAAATTCGGCACTAGTCAGAAGAAGCATCAGGCAGCATGGAATTAGGAAATCCAGCAATCGATGCAGTCAGAAGAGACAGCAGATAGAATGGAATCATCTAAAATAAAATTCTGATGCAATCAGAAAAGACCACAGACTTCTGCGGCTGCCCCAAAAACATCAAAACGCAAGGAATAATAAAAAGCCGGAATATAAAATCCCGGCTCCAGCTCATTAAATATATTGAACCAATGCTGAAACAAACGCTTCAAGCTTTATTTTATCTGTTTCATCGAACCTGCCTTTTTCAGGGCTGTCAATGTCCAGGACACCGATCAACTCACCATCTTTGATGATGGGCACGACAATTTCAGATTGAGAGGCTGCATCACATGCGATGTGTCCAGGGAAGGCATGGACATCCTCGACCAGGTATGTTTCCCGGTCTTTGGCTGCTGAGCCGCAAACGCCCCGGCCGACCGCAATCCGGACACAAGCTGGAAGTCCCTGGAATGGTCCAAGTACAAGTTCACCGTCTTCCATAAGATAAAAGCCGACCCAGTTTATGCGGTCCAGAAATTGATTGAGCAGGGCAGATGCGTTGCTCAGGTTGGCGATCTTGTTGCTTTCTCCTTCTAAAAGGGCATGCAATTGCTTGATGACCAGGTCGTAATTTTCTTCGCGCGTACCTTGGTACATAGAAGTTTGAAACATAGAACTCCCTCATTTCTACAGGTTTTGATCTAAAAAGCTTAAATTCCACGAATTCCTACAACTTGGGCAGGAAAGTGTCGAGAAATACATAAAGGAATATCAGTTGCGGTCCCGAATGCTTTAGTTAAGAAAGGGATTCGCTTTTATTACAAAGGCTGTTTTCTTATGAATTGCTGCTTTCGGAAAAATCCCCGGATACTAAGGTTCCTCCCTAATCGGAGTAATCAGCTCTTTTCTTTCTTACCAGTATATTTCATGTGAATTATAGCGTTATCCTTTCACATTGATAAGCAACAAAGCTTACGAAAAGAGCCATAAAATGCCGCCAGTCTGAGACAGTCCTGATGAACCATTTTTAGCATAATTCCAAAGGTGATTCAACTAATAAATTCGAAGGTAGTGAGAAAATGGGAAAACCCGCTGCGCAAGGAATGACAAAAGAAAAGATTCTCTTATCTGCGGTTTCACTATTTAATACTAAAGGATATAGCGGCACGTCTGTGAGGGATATTGCCAATAAAGCATCGGTCAATGCTGCCAATATCTCCTACCATTTTCATGGCAAGCAGGGATTGCTTGAATCCTGTTTCACCCGTTTTTTCGAATCATATTTAGAATGCCTTGAGATGGAAGCCGATAAATTGGACTTCACCCCTGCGGATGAATGCTTGAAGAGAGCCGTTTTCAATATTCTTCAGTTTCAAAGTGAAAACCATCTCCTCTCCCGTTTTGTATGGAGGGAGATCTCTATTGATTCCCAGGTTGTCCGCGAAATTATTTCTTCCTATTTAATGAAAGAGAGGTACTTGTTGAAACGGTTCTTTGAGATGGGACAGGACCAAAACCGGTTCACTTCGATGCCCGTAAGCATTTTTATCATACAACTGAAGTCGATGATGTCTATGCCATTCCTTAACAGCCAGTATCTAAGGGAAGTGTGGCATGTCTTTCCTCAGGAACAATACTTTGTGGACCGCTATTTCACTTCATTGGAGCAGTGGATCGATCAATGCCTTTTGGCAAGGCACGCTGCACCGAAGGCAACATTATTATAGAATCATCAGGTCCCTTCCTTGATTCAGGTCTTTCGCTTGATGTGCATCTGAACCGTAAACAAGAGGGATTCCCATTTTGCGGGCTTGGCGGGCAATCTCCGGCGGCGGATAAGAGACACCGCAGCCCTTTTTGAAAAATCCTGCACCGTTATAGTCCAGTTCCATTCCCCGGTTGGCGACTTCCTCCAGGATCTCGTCTATTTTGTTTTGAAACGATCCCGCTGGAGGGAAATCTTTTTTGAATTTGTCCGCCAGGGTAATGTGGCCGATCCGGTTAGGCTTATAATCCCCAAGGTCCGCTGTGATGGATTTCCGTACGGTTGTATAATAGGCTCGGTGTATGCTGTCCACAGAGCCGTAAACCTTGATCATTCTTCCGAAATTCTCCTTACTGAAATCCAGGCAGTCATAGGATCCTTCTTTTAGCAGTAAATGGACAGAAAGCAGGCTGTCATCAAGAAGCGGGCCGACTGTATCGAGGAACTGTTTGGTTTCTGTCTCGTATCCTTCTATATAATCAATTTCCAATCCTGTTTTTATAATCAGTTTACCCTCGAATTCCTTCTTTAGTTCTTTCAGATCACGTAAGTACTCCTGCAGGTGTTCCTTCTTCATTCCGCTGTCCTTATCAGGCACCGGATCCTCGAATCCTTCGGGAAGAGGTGCATGCTCCGTAAAGGTTATCTCTTCATACCCGAGGTCAATGGCCCGGTTAATATAATCGAAAAAAGTATCCTTCGTCCCATGCGGGCAATAAGGGCTGTGGATATGTCCGTCAATTTTCATCAAATCCCTCATTTCCTTTTACTGTCATCTCCATATATAATAGTAAAATACCAATAATTTCGCTATATAGGTAGACTTTTATAATAAAACTTCTATCAGAAGAGGAAAAATTGCAAATAAATCGTCAAAAAATGTCGTTATCATGGTATCATAATAAAAGCTATGGTGTGAGATTTTACAATTTTTACATAGATCTGATTAAGTTAAAGAAGCAGGGGGCTTACGATGGAATTTATCATCGGAGGAATTATACTATTCATTATCCTATTTATCATCGGTTTTTTTATAAGAAGAAAATACTACCATCTCGTCGACCGGCTTGAATCCTGGAAGGTCGACATCATGAACAGGCCCATCCTGGATGAACTGTCCAAGGTCAAACAGCTTAACATGACTGGGCAGACGGAAGAACTTTTTGAAAAATGGCGTAAAGGCTGGGATGACATTGTCACAGCAGATCTTCCTGAAGTGGAAGAGCGCCTGTTCGAAGCCGAAGAGTATATTGATAAGTTTCGCTTTGGATCCGCCAAAGAGGTTCTGGCAAGGATAGAAGATATCCTGAACCAGACAGAAGATAAGATGGAAAGGATTCATTCGGAAGTGGAAGAACTTGTCGGCAGTGAAGAGAAGAACCGGCTTGAGATTGAAGAACTGCGGGAGGATTTCCGCAAAAGCAAGAAAACGCTGCTTGCCCACCGCCATACTTATGGCAAAGCGGCATACGGGCTTGAAGCTAAGCTGGATGAAATGTCTGAGAGAATCGAGAACTTCAATAAGCTTACTGAAGAAGGGAATTATCTGGAAGCAAGAGAGCTGGTTCTGGGACTGACAGCTGATATCGAGGACATCATCGTTAAGATGGAGGCCATACCTGATTTGCTCACAGCCTGCCAGAATTCACTTCCAACTCAGCTGAACGAGGTTGAAGCAGGATATAAAGAGATGGAAGCCCAAGGGTATGTATTGAAGCATCTCGGCATCAATACCGAAATCTCAAAACTGAGGGAAGAGCTGGCTGCCAGCCTGGATTCGCTTGAGAAACTGCAAACTGAAAAGGCAGCAGAAGAAGTGAACGGGATGAAAGTAACTGTCGAGCAATTGTATGACATGCTTGAAAAAGAAGTCCTGGCCAAGCACTTTGTCCTGCAAAATGAAGAACAGTCTTCCGAATTGCTGGAAACCATCAAAGCGGTCAACAAAGAAATCAAGCTGGAAACTGAATTCGTCCAGCAGGGCTACCACTTGAAAGACGAAGATTTGCAGATTCCGGTCGGGCTTGATAAGAAAATCAATACCCTGTTTAAACGTTTTCAGCAGCTGCGGGAAAAAGTAGAGGAAAACGATTCCGCTTATTCCTATTTAAGTGAAGAACTGCAGGATATCAATCAGCAGCTGGAACTGATTAAAAGTGAGCAGGCGGCTTTCTCTGAGCAGCTTCAGGCTCTTCGAAAAGAAGAAATTGAAGCTAAGGAAAAGGTTGCCATGCTTAAGAAGAAAATCGGTGAAGCGAGCCGGATGATCTCCAAAAGTAATATACCTGGACTTCCTACCGACTATAATGCCCTTTTGGAAGAAGCGCACAAGAATATTATAGAGGTTGTCCGTGCGCTGGAAGAAAAACCGCTAAATATGCCGGTGGTACAGAAGTATTTAGAAAAAGCTGTGGATACGGTCGACCACTTCTATAAGAAGACGTCAGACCTGATTGAAACGGTCATGCTTGCCGAAAGAGTTATACAGTATGGAAATCGGTACCGCAGCAGATATGGCGATGTATCACATAAGCTTCAAAAAGCAGAATCTGCATTTAGAAGCTTTGACTACAGGGAAGCCCTTGAACAAGCGGCAACAGCCATAGAAGAAGTGGAACCAGGTGCTATCAAAAGAATTGAAGGCATTGTAAACGAAGAACTGAATGAATAAAGAAAATCCCGGTACTGGCGGCAGCCAGCCCGGGATTTTTTTAGTTCGAGAATTAGTTAGTGTTTCTGAATCCAGCCCCTCGGGGTCAAATAACCCCTGGAGAATAAAAGGAAAAACCGCCTTTTTTTCTCCAGAGAACATTTGCCTGTCGGGGCTGAAAGGGGCGCTTGCGCTTTTTTTGCAATCCAGCTCCAAGGCCCCAACGGCTAGCAGATTTCGGTCTCTCTCCTTGCGATAAGTCATCATCAACTCACTTTGTTCGTTGTGATTCCTTTATCTCATACGAGAGCCCTACAATCTGTACGCCGCTAAGCGGGACCTTTCCGCTTTTTTTATATAATTTTCTTTTTTCTCCGATTCCTGTAGAAATCAGGAAACCGAGGATGCTGCCTATTACCGCCGGAAGCAGCCAGCCGACTCCTTCATTGAATAAAGGCAGAAAGCTTAAAGTGTTGTTTAGAGCAGGAAATTCAAATCCTGCGGTTTTTAAGCCGTCGATGAAACTGATAAGGAAAGTGGATATCAATGCACCGATATACACCCCGGAAAAACCGTTGAACCAGTTATGCATGAATGAAAGGATTATCAGCACAATGGCCAATGGATAAATGACAATCAGCACCGGCAGGGAAACGGAAATCAGCTGTGTCAATCCAATATTTGCGATGATCATACTGAAAATACTGATGATAATGACCAGTATACGGTATGAAAAGGGCATTAGTTTTGAAAAGTATTGAGCACATGCGGACACCAGGCCGATAGAAGTAGTCAGGCATGCGAAGGTAATTGCCAGTCCCAGAATGATGGTTCCTATCTGGCCGAACAGGTAATTTGCGGAACCGGACAAGATGGCTCCACCATTTTCCTTCAATCCGATAGCTTCTGTACTCGTTGCTCCGATATAGCCAAGTGACACATATACGAGTGCCAGGCCAGCAGCTGCAATGATTCCTGCATATATACAAGCCTTAGTAATAAGAGCCTTGGACTCAAATCCTTTTTCTCTGATAGAGTTGATAACAACAATTCCAAAAACAAGTGCCGCGATTGTATCCATTGTAAGGTAGCCTTCAAGAAAGCCCTTGAAAAACGGACCATCCATATAGGCGCCGGAAGGACTTTGAAGGTCGCCCATTGGTGTCAGGATACTCTTTATCACCAATATCGTGAGGATGACAAGTAAGGCAGGGGTCAAAACTTTTCCAATCCTGTCAACAAGCTTGGCCGGATTCATGGCCAGCCAAATCGTTAGTCCGAAAAAGATAATCGTATAGATGAATAGTGATAAACCATATTTATTCACACCTTCTGGAAGGAAGGGTGTGACACCAATTTCATAAGCGACCGTCCCAGTCCGGGGAATCCCAAAAAACGGGCCGATTGCCAGATACATGATGACAGTAAAGATTACTCCATATACAGGATTAACTCTGTTTGCCAGTGTCTGCAGATCTCCACCCGTTTTGGCAATCGCAATGATTCCCAGCAGTGGAAGCCCAACACCGGTTATCAAAAAACCGAAAATTCCAATCCAGATGTTTTCTCCAGCCTGCTGCCCCAAAAACGGAGGGAATATCATATTGCCAGCTCCGAGGAACAGAGCAAACAACATCAGGCCTACAGTAAATATCAATTTGAATGACAGCGCTTTCTCTTTCATATTTTATACCCCCTAAACTTCAAGGTGAATCAAGCTGTTATATAGTATCACAGAAGCGGCGAAAATTGTCGAAATAATTAAAAGTTAAAAAATTCAGTATAATAAAATAATTTTTTAAAAAATCTCTGTTCTTATTTTACCCAAAATAAAGCAACTTACTTTACAAGTCAAGAAAGGATAAGCGACTCGCAAGAACTGGAAGAATCCCTCAGCTTTATTTGGAAAAGGGCATCCATACTGAATAAACTGCTACACGGTATGTCCTGCCCCGGCATATAGTAATGAGAGTGATATTAGTAAGTTACCATAAAGAAAGGGGACATCAATCATTGGTTTCCGTCATTACTTGCACAATAAGAGAAGAGTATATGGAAAATGTTTTTGAGAATTTCAGTAGACAGCATTCGGAAACGAAAGAACTGATTGTCATTTTAAATAAAGACAGCATGAATATTAACAATTGGCTTGAAAAGGCTGAATCCTACCGTAATGTTTCTATTTATCAATTACCCCAGAACACGACGCTGGGCGAATGTTTGAATTTTGGAATTAAGCTGGCAAAGCATCCATACATTGCTAAGTTTGATGATGACGACTATTACTCACCTTACTATTTAAGTCAGCAAATAGAAGCTTTGGAGAAAACGGATGCTGCTATTGTTGGAAAAAGTACTTCTTTTATTTATTTTGAAGGGAGCGAATCATTAAATCTGTTTTACCCTGGATTTGAGGATAGGTATGTAACTTTCATTCGGGGAGCCACACTGACATTTAGAAAAGAACTTTGGGAAGAGTGTCACTTCACTAACGTAAATACCGGAGAAGATTCCGGATTTCTAAGTTACTGCCTAAAAAAAGGGTATAAAATTTATGCTACTAACAGATATAACTTCGTGAACAACCGGCGGGCGGATGCCAATTCTCACAGCATAACCTCCATTCATAACTACGTTAATCATTCAACGGTGATTTGTAAGACAGATGATTATAGGCCGCTGGTAACGAAAAGCTCATAATTGGATGGACCGGAGCCGGTATGTAAAGTTTGCGGCACGCGAACATCATGGATGAGTCTGGGTGGAATTCAAGGGGAGACAAAATCATTAATGTTTTGTCTTCTTTTTATTGTCCAGATTTTAACCCCCTGTTGATAATCTTTCTTGATTACCAGGTTTTTTGGTGAATGAAGGATTTATTTACAAGAAAAGAGCATTTAAAAACAGCAAATGAAGCCTGGTATCCACCTTTAAGAAGGAAACCGGCAGCAAATTCAATGAAATGAAATTTTTTTAAAATGAAATTTGTGATAATATTATCATTTGTAAACAATAGATTCACGGTTATTATAAATTGAAACATCAGAAGGTGTATATTCGATGATTTATTTGGACAACAGTGCAACGACAAAACCATATAAAGAGGCAGTTCATGCCTTCACAAAAGTGAACGAAGATTATTTTGCCAATCCATCCTCGATTCATGCGCTCGGTGGAAGAGTGGAGTCCCTGATTTCCAAATCAAGAAAACAGGTCGCCGGCCTGCTGGGCATTAAAGAAACAGAAGTATTTTTCACTTCAGGGGGAACAGAATCAAACAATCTTGCCTTGAAGGGGACAGCCCTTCAGTATCGAAATCGAGGCAGGCATATCGTCACCTCGGTCATCGAACATCCCTCCATCCTGGAAACCTGTGGACAACTTGAGAAACTTGGTTTCGATATTACCTATCTGCCAGTGGATTCGAATGGCAGGGTGAGAGTGAAGGATGTAGTGGATGCTATAAAAGACGATACAATTTTAGTTTCCATTATGCATGTTAACAACGAAGTGGGAAGTATTCAGCCTGTCGAGGAGATCGGCAAGGCCCTTCAACGTTTTCCAAAAGCCATCTTTCATGTCGATCACATACAGGGAATAGGAAAAGTTCCGCTTTCCTTATATGAATCAGGAGTAGACCTATGCTCCATTTCCGGCCATAAAATTCATGGATTGAAAGGGACAGGGATGCTATATATCAAGGAAGGTTTGGAAATTTCACCACTTCTTTCAGGCGGTGAACAGGAAAGAAAGATCAGGAGCGGAACAGAAAATACTGGCGGCATCGTTTCCTTTGCCAAGGCACTAAGGCTGCATTTGGAAAGGAGCGGCAAAGAGCTCTCCAAAATGAAGAAGCTGAATTCTTATCTCCGGAATCGTCTAAAAGATATAGAGGGAATCACCATTCATTCACCTGAAGCAGAAGCAGCCCCTCACATTGTGAACTTTTCTGTTCGTGATATACGAGGAGAAATCCTTGTTCATGCACTGGAAGAGTTTGATATTTATGTATCAACGACAAGTGCCTGTTCTTCCAAAAAAAATGTGCCTTCAAGGACATTGCTCGGAATGGGTGTGGATGAGAACCTGCTGGATACTTCAATAAGAGTCAGTTTTTCGTTTGAAAATACAATAGAAGAAGTCGATCGATTGTGCAACGCAATTAACAAAGTGAAGAAAAATCTTGAGGAAACAACGAGGAGAAGAAGATGATATACGATCAAATATTAGTCCGCTACGGAGAAATATCGACAAAAGGGCGGAATCGCAAAGCGTTTACTAAGAAACTCAGAGAAAATATCCTTATGACATTGAAGGAACTTCCGAATATCAAAATCAGTGCCACCCGGGACAGGCTTCATATTTACCTGAATGGTGAAAGTGGAGAGGTAGCACTGGAAAGATTGGCCAATGTTTTTGGCATTCAATCCTACAGCCCGGTGGTCAAAACCGATAGGGATATGGAAGAAATTAATGATGCGGCTCTTAACCTTATTCAAAAATCTTTTTCAGAAGGACAGACATTCAAAGTGTCGGCGAGAAGAGCTGATAAAACATTTGAACTGGATACCAATGAAATCAATTATGCAGTAGGTTCCCATGTCCTTAAAAATACGGAGGGGTTGACGGTCAATGTCAAGAATCCGGATATTAAGCTGAATGTGGAAATCCGCAAAGAGGGAGCCTACCTCTCCAGCGAAATTTATCCGGGAGCAGCAGGAATGCCGGCTGGTGCCAGTGGAAAAGCCATGCTGATGCTATCAGGAGGGCTGGATAGTCCTGTTGCCGGATATTTGACAATGAAACGCGGTGTCGAAATTGAGGCTGTCCACTTCCACAGCCCGCCTTTTACAAGTGAAAGAGCTAAGCAGAAAGTCATCGACCTTGCAAAATCACTATCCGCTTTCAGCGGGAGCATCAAACTGCATGTGGTGCCATTTACTGAAATACAGCAGACAGTTCATAATCAGGTTCCAGAAAATTATACGATGACATCAACAAGAAGGATGATGCTCAGAATCACAGAGAAGCTGAGAGAACAACATGAGGGCCTCGGAATAGTGACTGGTGAAAGTCTGGGGCAAGTGGCGAGCCAGACCCTCGAAAGCATGCTTGCAATCAATGAAGTAACAAGCACGCCTGTCCTCAGGCCGTTGATCGCTATGGACAAGTTGGATATCATCAATATTGCTAAGGAAATCGGTACTCATGATATTTCCATACTTCCATATGAAGACTGTTGTACGGTCTTTACGCCTCCAGCGCCAAAAACCAAGCCGAAAAGGGAAAAGATCCAGTACTACGAAAGCTTTGTTGATTTTGAAACCTTGATTGATAAAGCTGTGGAGGAAACCGAAACGCTTATCATAGAGGGCGGAGAACTGCAGACAGATCAAGATGAATTTAACGAACTGTTGTAAAAATATTAGGAAGAATTACCAATTATAATTCCGAATGAAGCCATGTATTTTCGCACATTCTATACTCACAAGGAGGTGAAAACACATGGCAAACAACAACAGTTCAAACCAACTAGTAGCTCCAGGAGCTCAACAAGCAATCGACCAAATGAAGTATGAAATCGCTTCTGAATTTGGTGTACAACTTGGTGCAGACACTACTGCACGCGCTAACGGTTCTGTCGGTGGTGAAATCACTAAACGTTTAGTTCAAATGGCTGAACAACAAATCGGCGGCGGTTACCAAAAATAATTAATTAAATAATATGGCTACAAGGAGCGGGTTTTCCCCGCTCCTTTTTTGATTTGTCTTTTTTTATATTACTTAGAGACACAAGGGGGGGCAAAAAAGTGGTGCAGGTGTCCTTCGGGAGAGTCATGAGGGACACTTGGAGGATCATAAAGAGGTGCAGGTGTCACAAAAAGCTGTATAAACATCAAAAAAAGTTCTAAAGTCCCCTTGGTAAATAATTTTAAATATTATAAAAATTTAGTATAATAAAGTGGAATAACATCAAAGGGGGAGAATCATGAGAAGAGAAGATTTGCTTTCACCTGAAAAATACAATTTAATCAGTGAAGTGGAAAAGTTCGCAGATGAGCCGGGTAAGAAGGCGATCCTGTGGAAAAGCGAGCAAGGGGAAGAGAAGGAAATTACATATGAAAACCTGATGAAAAATGCGAATAAAATTGGAAACGCCTTCATGGAGCATGGATTGGAAAAAGGGGATGTTGTCCTTGTCATGATTCCAAGGCTGATAGAAGCCTATGAAACATATGTTGCCGCACTGAAAGCAGGACTGGTCGTCATACCAAGTTCAGAAATGCTGCGTTCCAAAGACCTCAAATACCGGATTGAGCATGGAGATGTTAAAGCGATTGTTTCCTATGGGCCGTTTACAAATCAATTCGATGAAGTGGAAGAAAGCGAAGGAGTGAAGAAGTTTGTCATCGGAGCAGAAAAAGAGGGATGGCTTTCTTTAGACCAATTAAAGACAGAAGCCTCGGATGAACTCGAACTTGCCGATACAAACCGTGATGACATGGCATTCCTATCTTATACTTCCGGAACAACAGGGAATCCAAAGGGAGTCGTCCATACACATGGATGGGCTTTTGCACATTTACGCACAGCGGCGAAAAAATGGCTGAGTATTGAAGAGGGAGACACCGTATGGGCTACGGCTGGACCCGGCTGGCAAAAATGGATCTGGAGCCCGTTCCTGTCGGTTCTGGGTTCCGGAGCGACCGGGCTGGTGTATCAAGGTAAATTTGATCCTGGAACCTACCTGCAAATGCTGGAGGACCATGAAGTCAATGTTCTGTGCTGTACACCGACAGAGTATCGCCTGATGGCTAAAGTCGACAATCTGGGGCAGTACAATCTTGAACACCTCCACAGTGCCGTTTCGGCTGGGGAACCTTTGAACAGGGAAGTCATTGATGCTTTTCAAAAACATTTCAGCGTGGAAGTCAGGGATGGATACGGCCAGACTGAAAACACGCTGCTTGTCGGCATCATGAAAGGAATGGAACTGAAGCCTGGTTCAATGGGAAAACCCACCCCCGGAAACTCTGTTGAAATCATTGACGAAGAGGGCAACCCATGCGCTCCTGGAGAAGTTGGAGACATTGCCGTGCATACGGACACACCTGCATTATTCAAAAATTACTATAAAGACCCTGAAAGAACAGCGATGCAATTCCGCGGAGATTACTATATTACAGGAGATAAAGCCAAGAAGGATGAGGAAGGCTACTTCTGGTTCGAAGGCAGGGGAGATGATATCATCATCAGTTCAGGATACACGATTGGACCGTTTGAAGTGGAAGATGCACTCGTTAAGCATCCATCCGTGAAAGAGTGCGCAGTCGTTGCCAGTCCTGATGAAGTAAGAGGGAACATCGTCAAAGCCTTTGTAGTGTTGAGGGACGGAGTAAACCCGGAGGATCCCGATTTAGTGAAAAATCTTCAAGAACACGTGAAGGAATTGACAGCACCTTACAAATATCCAAGAAAGATTGAATTTTTGGAAGAACTTCCTAAAACGACTTCAGGAAAAATCAGAAGGATCGAGTTAAGACAGAACGAAAATAAAGCGTTGAAGAGCTAAGGGATTTGGCTTTTCTATAAAGGCTGATATTTCAGAAAACGAAATCCTTTAAAGTAGTAAAGTCTTATAGTAAAATGAAATAGACAGAAAAGACGGGAGTGGCTCCCGGTCTCGATAGAGAAGCGCAATCTGAAACATCCTCTATCAGGACGGTGAGCCAGTCCTTTTTTGTATAGAAAATGTCAGGACAAGGAGTTTTAGTATGGGAACATTATGGTTTAACGGTACATTTTATACAATGACAGATGAAGGCGCTTCAGTTGAAGCTGTTTTTACAAAGAATGGATATATCACGGGAACGGGTTCGGTTCAGGAACTGGAAACCAGATTTAAAGATTTCATTACGGACAGAGTCGACCTCCAAGGAAACACGGTTTACCCCGGATTTGTCGACAGCCACATGCACCTTATCGGCCATGGCGAAACATTGATTCGATTAGACCTTTCCAAAATGAATACGAAGGAACAGGTACTGCTGGCTGTCAAAGAAAAGGCGGCGAGTACACCCGAAGGAAGCTGGGTGATCGGAGAGGGCTTTAATGAAAACCTTTGGGAAGACAGTGAAGTTGTAACAAGACAGGAAATTGATGAAGTCGTGCCTGATCAGCCCGTTCTTCTGAAACGCATATGCCGACACGCCATGGTGGCCAATTCCAAGGCATTGGAAATGGCGGGCATCGACCTTGCGACGGAAAACCCTCCTGGAGGGGTGATTGAAAAGAATGCTGATGGCGAGTTAAATGGTGTTTTAAAAGACACGGCCCAGGATCTGCTGGTGGATGCCATGCCTTCCCCAACGGGAGAGTACCTTGAAGCAGCAATGACAAAGGCAATCGAAAACTGCTGGAAGCTGGGACTTGTCGGGGGGCATACCGAGGATTTAAGCTATTATGGAAACTTTGAAAAAACCTATCAGACCTTTATGAATGTCATTGAGAAGGCTGGCAGAAAGTTCAGGTCCCATCTGCTTGTCCACCAAGCTGTCATCGACGATTGGAAGGAAGCAGGAAGTACATTTATGGGAGGAACATCACTTGTTGAGTTCGGGGCGATGAAAATCTTTGCTGACGGAGCTCTTGGCGGGAGGACAGCTTTGCTGAGCCACCCTTATAAAGATGATCCATCCACCAATGGGGTCGCCATTCATACCCAGGAAAGACTGACAGAGCTTGTTAAAAAAGCAAGAGAGCTTCAGCTTCCGATCGCTGTGCATACAATAGGTGATCAAGCCTTTGAAAATGTGCTGGATGTGGTGGAAGCTTATCCTACATTTAATGGAAGAAGAGATCGTTTTATTCATGCACAGCTTCTGCGCAGAGAATTGATTGACAGAATCAAGAAACTTCCACTTATCCTTGATATCCAGCCAAGGTTTGTTGCTTCCGATTTCCCTTGGGTGATTGACCGTATCGGCGAGGAAAACATGGAATACAACTACGCATGGAAGACGCTTCTGGATGAGGGGATTCCATGCGCAGGAGGATCGGATGCACCAATTGAACCTGTCAATCCACTGCTGGGCATGCATGCTGCAGTAACGAGAACCAATCCTTTAGATCCGCAGAAAACGGTCTATATGGAAGACCAGCGACTATCGATGTATGAAGCCGTTTCTCTCTTCACAAAAGGAAGTGCCTATGCATGTCACCATGAACATGACCACGGCATGATCAAAGAGGGATACAGAGCGGACTTTACCGTTCTTCCAAAAGATTTATTTAAAATAGATGCCGATGAACTTCTGGGTATGGAAGTAGAAATGACAATCGTGGACGAAACGATTGTTTACAAAAAAGCATAAGCAATTTAGGAAGGTGCCCGGTGTTCAGGGCATCTTTTTTTGATTTTGGGTTGGATGGTCAGGCTGTGAGGTGCAAAATAGCGGATAGCGGTCTTGTATTGAGGAATGCGGGCCAATGAGAAGACGAATAAAAAAGATAACTCCCCGCATAGGAGGAATACGGGCCAACCCGAAGGTGAAAAAAGAAGATAACGGCCTGCAAAGATGGAATACGGGCCAACGAGAAGGAGATAAGAGGAATATAACGGCCCGCAAAGGTGGAATACGGGCCAACCAGAAGGAGGAAAAGAGAAGATAACGGCCCGCAAAGGTGGGATACGGGCCAATGAGAAGACAAAAAAGAAGATAACGGCCCGCAAAGGTGGAATACGGGCCAATGAGAAGGCGAGAAAAAGAAGATAGCGGCCCGCAAAAGCGAAATACGGGCCAACCAAAAGGCGGAAAAGAGAAGATAGCGGCCCGCAAAGATGGAATACGGGCCAATGAGAAGGCGAGAAAAAGAAGATAACGGCCCTCAAAAGCGAAATGCGGGCCAATGAGAAGGCAAAAAAAGAAGATAACGGCCCGCAAAATCTAAAACACAGTCCAAGTCATTGATCCCAGAGTTAAAAATTCAGATTGCCCTTTAGAGGTAACCGAGATATAATGATATTATTTCGAAAACGGAAATATATTTAGAAGGAGGTGGCCGGCATTCGTACCGAAGAACAATCCGGGATAATTTATACCGCATTTTCTTATTTTCTCTGGGGCATATTGCCGATTTACTGGAAGTGGCTGGATCATGTACCGGCAGATGAAATTTTGGCGAACAGGATATTCTGGTCATTCTGGTTTATGATTGTCTTTTTGCTTGTCATAAAAAAATTCCCGGAATTCTGGAAAATGATTAAGGGAATGATGCGAACTAAAAAGAAGCTGGCTGCTTTGGCCATAGCATCGCTTCTTATCAGTTTAAACTGGTTTATCTATATATGGGCTGTCAATACTGATCAGATGGTTGAAGCGAGCTTAGGATATTATATCAATCCTCTCGTCAGTGTATTGCTGGGAGTTTTCATCTTAAGAGAAAAAATGACGAAAGCACAGGTGATTTCCTTTATACTGGCTGCGGCGGGAGTCCTTGTGTTGACCGCGTCGTATGGAAGATTTCCGTGGATAGCGGTTGGACTGGCCGTTTCCTTTGGTTTGTACGGACTTGCTAAAAAGTTGATCAAGGTGGATTCAGATATTGGATTGACGCTTGAAACCATGACGACCGCGCCTTTTGCTCTCATTTATCTTATCTATTTGTCTTCGCAGGGGAATATTTCATTGTTCCAGTTGTCCGCAGGCACAGACTTGTTATTGATAGCCGGCGGTGCTGTTACGGCTGTACCTTTGCTTTATTTTGCAAAAGGAGCCCAGAGAATTCCGCTTTATATGGTCGGGTTCCTGCAGTATATTGCGCCTACGATAACATTGATTCTGGGTGTCTTCCTTTACGGTGAACCTTTCACGCAAACACACCTGGTGGCATTCGCGTTCATTTGGTCGGCATTAACCATTTTCTCGGTGTCCAGAATGAAAAGAGTTAAACGAAGAACAAAGGCACAGGAGAAATGCGCATAAGAGTTTGTGAGCCGGTACCTGAATTGGGTGCCGGTATTCTTAAAAATTGAAGGTGCTTATATATTTTGAGGCAGGATACTGAGAAACAATATGTCCTTGCTTTTTTTAGCATAGGGTTCCATTAGCCTGCTGGTTTCTCCTTATAGAAAAAGCAGACTTTAAAATCATGAAAAGGCTGAGACACCGTACGTCTCAGCCTCCTATAGTGCGATGTTAATCAACTACGATCGAACCCACTTCACAATCTCACCAACAGAAGCATTCTTACCATACAGCAGAATTCCCACTTCAAAAATCTTTCCTGCAAGCTTCATCACGAGCCAGACGGAAAGGGTCAGTATTGCCATCGCAATGCCGATTTCCACCCATGGCCATTCTTCGAGTAAAGATAATCTCATGATCAGAACGGCAGGGGATGTAAATGGAATATAGCTGCCGACCTGGGCTGCGAATCCATTGGGATCGGATAGGACTGGCCCGAACAGTATAACCGGAGAAAACGGGAGCATCATAATCAGCCCTTGGAAATTACTTGTTGAGCTGATATCTTCTACCGTTGCGCCAAGTCCGACAAACAGGGCGGCGAATAGCAGGTAGCCAATCAGTGCAATAACGATCAGCAGTGCAAGCTCCGGTACAAACAGGTATTCCATGATCGGCAGGTCATTGAATCTCCAAATTACAAAAGGCAGTGCAATGAGGAGCCATACGCCGACCTGAAGCATGCCGAGCCAGAAGTAACCGATAATTTTTCCCTGCATCAGGTCACTTGGTGTGAGAGAGGACAGCACAATTTCAGAAACCTTTTCCTTCTTTTCTTGTGAAGCACTCTGGAAAATCATCATGCCGGTCATGACAATAGAGAATAAAATCAGTCCGGCGAATGCACCTGGAATGATACGGGCCAGATCAGTTATGCCTGAATCAGCTGATTCCTGTTCTGAACCTGAAAGGTCTTCCTTGTTGAACTGAACGCCATTTGTTACGGCAGCCATCTGCTCTTCTGATAATCCAGCATTTTGGAGATTCAGCTGCTGCAATGGTGCTGCCAGAAGCTGGACTTCACTTGCAAATGAGTCGGGAGTTTCCTCCGTTGTGTAATAGGTGATCTGTCCATCACTAAGGGCAGCTTCATCAAGGGCAAGATACACGGCACTTTCATCCTCCTCCAACCCGCTTTTCCATTCATCAGGGGAGGTGGTAACAACGCTGGTCTCCCAATTCAGATCAGCACTGCTGAGAAAAGGTTCAATTCGTTCTGCCCATATACCTGACGGGTCTGATACAGAGACATGGACAGGTTCTTCGTCACTATCTGACCCCGTTAGAAGCGCTGGCAGGGTAGCAAATAGAATGAAAAGCACCGGCGTCAACACAAGTGAAATGACGAACGATTTATTTTTGGCATTCCGCTTGAATTCCCAGCGGGCGACTTTTAAGCTGTTACGCATATTTTACTTCCTCCTCTAATGCGAGTGTTCTGTCTGAAGCAACATCAATAAAGATTTCATGAAGGGAAATCCGGTCCAGCCTGAATTCATCAATGTGAATATCTGACGGCAGCTTGCGGATCCACTCTGCCGGCTGCAGATTCTGATCCAGAAAAAGAACTGAAACGTTGTCCTGCTGTTCTACCCGTGTAACGGAGGGGATTGCCTGCAGCTTTTTCTCATCATTCTTGCCGTGTATCGTACATTTAAAGCTTGCGTACTGCCTTTTTACTTCATCCATTGTACCGCTGATGACTTCTCTGCCTTTATGAATCATAATCAGCCGGTCAGCCATTTCCTCTACCAGGTTCATCTGATGGGCGGAGAGAAGAATCGCGGTTCCGTTTTTGGCAAGCTCCCTGATCTCTTCCTTGAACACTTCCTGACTGACCGGATCAAGGCCTGAAAACGGTTCATCTAGAATGAGCAGCTCCGGTTCATGTATGATGGAGGCGATAAACTGAACCTTCTGTCCCATCCCCTTCGACAGCTCTTCAATAGAAACCTTGTCTTTTCCCTCTAAGCCAAATTTCTTCAGGTAAAATAAGGCACGTTCCTTTGCTTTTTTCAGCGGATAGTCCTTGAGCTCTGCGAAGTACAAAAGAATATCCATGATCTTAACGTTTTTATACAGACCTCGTTCCTCCGGCAGGTAGCCGATTTTGTGCTTTGGGATCCTGCCTTCCTTTTCTCCATGAAATTTAATAATTCCTTGATCGGGATAGAGAATTCCCATAATACTTCTGATGGTCGTTGATTTTCCTGCACCGTTTGGACCGAGAAGGGCAGTGATCTCACCCTTTTTCACATTAAACGAAACGTCGTGAAGTACCTGTTGATCCTTAAAGGACTTTTGAAGACTTTGTACTGTCAGCGCTATATCAGACATCGAACATTTCTCCTTCTATTAAGATTTCCTGGATAATATCCTCAAGCTCGGGTATTTGTTCATCCACAATCACCATGTTGTTTTGAGAAAGATAAGTCATGGTGGACTGGGGTTGATTTGATAGAATGACTTTCTTATAGGTACGCTTGATTTCACCTGGGACCCGGCTCACTGGCGGCTCTTCCTTTAACCAGAACAGCCGGTAAGTGGAGGCGAGCGAATCCTTTTCAAGCAGCTTTGATACACGTCCTCTGTTAATAAAGACGAGGTAGTCAGCCAATTTTTTAATATCATCTGCCTGATGGGAAGCAATCAGGATCGTTTTATCACCATTTTCCATAAGCTCGAGTATGAATTGAATAAAATAGTTTCTCGATGGAATATCCATTGCAGCTGTCGGTTCATCAAGAATCAGAATCGGAGTGTTCTTGCCAAGATTGAGTGCAAGGCTTAACTTCGTCTTCACACCCGGTGAAAGCTTCTGAACTTTCTTATTTAACGGGATATTGAGATGTTCGGAAAACCTTCTAAACAGCGCTTCGTCCCAGGATTCATAGATTTCTGCCATCAGTCTGCGGAGCTGTTCACCAGTAAATGGATCGCAGCCAATCAACGTCTGGGCATGATAAGCAATATAGCGCTTCCAGCCGTCATCTTCGCCGCTGACAGGCTGACCGAGCACTTGAATTTCTCCGTGGTCCTGTTTAACAAGGTTCATCATCATTTTGAATAAAGTGCTCTTGCCGGCTCCGTTTGTCCCGACAAACGCTGTAATGGTCCCCTCTTCAATTGTAAGTTCCGGTATGTTCAAGTGAAATTCGTCAATGGATTTTTCGATATTTCGGATTGTTAATGGAAAACTCATCGGTTATCCTCCTTTTGGAGCAGGGTTTCTACCATGCGGATAATTTCTTCATTTGTCAGTTCATGCTGTTTAGCAGTGGTGATCGCTTTTAGAATTGCGTCTTCAACTGCCTGGCTGGCCATTGATGTTTTCATATCAGGATCCACCTCGGCCACAAATGTTCCCTTTCCCTGAGAGGTTTGTATGAATCCGCTGTACTCAAGGTTTTGATAAGCTCTTCTGATCGTGATGGAACTGATCTCCAACTCCTTCGCCATCAGCCGGATTGAGGGGAGGGGATCTCCTGTTGTTAATTGTCCGCTGGCAATCAGAGCTTTGATTTGGTTCTCGATCTGATGATAGATCGGTTCACGCGAGGACTTTGAAAGCCGTATTGGAAGATTCATATCAGCCCTCCTTTATTGTAAATAATCAATTTTTTGGATTTGCTTCAGAGCATGGCGGATCCAGTACCACGTCACAAAGAACGCTGTAAGAATAGAGACAATTATTGAAAGAATGGGATAGTCATTTGCCAGGTAGATCGTCCATTTAAAAAAGCCCGTATCCAGCCATACCTGAAAAATTAGGTACATCGCTGCGAAAAATAGGATTATGCTTGCGAATGACCAGACAATTGTAAACCGTTTAATCTGATCACCAGGTTCACTGGCTGGAAAAATTCCGCCTAAGGAAAAACTGATACAGATCCAGATGACAATCAGTGAAATTAACTGAAGCGGATCAATCACATCCTGCAGTTCAGGAGAAAAAACATACGTTGCTGCCAGGGCTATTAAAATGCCTGCAAAAATAGCAAAGTAAGGTAAGATAAAGCGGCTTATAACAAGAACATTGCGCTTGATTGGCAGCTGGTTGAGCATCGCTACAAAAGGAGAGGCATACAATTCGTCATCCATCTTTTGATATTGAAAGCCTTTTGGTTTGGTCGAAAAGGAGATCGACATAAGGAAAATAATTAAAAAGACATCAAAGATAAAGATGTTTTCTTCCAGGTAAGTCGGAATCGTCAGTTGAAAGAAAAATGTGTAAATCCCCGCAATCAAAAATAGATTAAGATAGTGCTTTTTCGAAACAATCATCTCAAGCCTCGCCAGCCAGAATGCTTTACGTATCGTATCCATATTAAAAAATTCCTTTCCATGTATTAGTGTGTAACTGTGTATGTCTATATACACACTATAAAATAAGTGGAGGAATTTTGCAACTGGTAAAAAAGAAAGGGTTTATATTTTTAAAACTCAATATGATGAATCTCGTCAATAGGGCTTGAAGAAATTTATTATTTTGTCAGGAAACTAGTTGGATAGCAGATGGAATGGAAGAAAATGCAGAAACAAGCCTGGTAATCATGGCAATTGTTCTTATCTCACCATCATCGTCAGTAATTTGTATAGCCGTGAAGCAGTACCGACCATAGCTTTGCTGAGTGAGCGGGGGAAGGATTATTAGGGCATCTAGTAAACGGGAGAAACAAACGAAGAGTTAAAGGGAATTTATAAAGATGGCTGTCGTTGAACACTGCAGGGCTTAGAAAAAATCATCAAAAAAGAGGCTGGGACAAAAGTAGAAAACTAATTGATGCAAGTAGAAATCATCGAAAATAAAACCGCATGAGATCAAGGTTATATACTTGATCTCATGCGGTTCATTTTTGTTATTAGGCTCTTACCTTAAAGATGTTATTTTTTAGATTAGGTTATCCGCCAGTTCCTGATCGTAGGCGGATTGGAGCGGAAGGTGTGCGACCTCCTGCGGGACTAGCGGGACAGATGAGACCCCGCAGGCATAGCCGAGGAGGCTCAGCGCCCGCCCCGCGGAGTCGTGCACCTGGAGCGGAAATCCTTTCTTTATACTCAGACACATTCTTTTGAAAAGAGCTTTTTATAAGGTTTTGTCCCAGCCTCTTTATGTGATAACTTATTAAATCCCGCTGTTCCTTTTTATAAAAACGTTCTCTTCACTTTTTCCCAGAAGGAGTTGTCTTTCAGTTTGACGGTTTTGATCTTTTCCTCGCTCAAGGTGATTTCGACTTGTTTGACGTGCTGGATACCGAGTGCTTCGTTATCCATTCCCATTGAAGGGTAGTCATTGCCGTCTTGTACAATTTCAAGTTTCAGCTTGCGGTTTCCGCTGAGGATGAAGGAAGAGCCCAGTGTGCGGTAGCGGTTATTGTTCAATGACGCCATTTCGCTTACCTGAAGGCAGGGAAGCATCGGATCGACGACCGCTCCGTTCACTGATTTGTTATATGCAGTGCTTCCTGTTGGAGTGGCGATGACCATTCCATCGCCGCGGAACGTTTCAAAGTGCAGGTCATCGATATGTACTTCGATTACGAAGGTCTTGATGATGCCTGATCTGATACTGAATTCATTCAGGCATTTAAAAGTGGCTTCATCATCGACAGATACATCGATTGTCGGGTAACGACGGACCTCGATCTGTTCCTCTGTCATAGCCTGTATCATTTTTTCCTTATCATCAATATGAAAGTCGCAGTACATACTTAAGTTCCCTGTTGTTGAGATGCCCGCATATAAACAATCCTGTCGGAAGCCTGTGCTGCGAACGGCTTGAAGGAATGCTCCATCCCCGCCGACACTGACAACGATGTTTGCATCAGCCGAAGATTTTACAATATTGAATCCGTGCTGTTGGGCAAGCAGAGATAATTCTTCTACTTTTTGAATTGTTTCTGCGTCTTTTAGCGTATAAAAATAAAGGTTGCGTCTTTCCTGCATGTTATTGCCTCCTCCAGATTAGTCCTCCAATTCAGGACGGAATTTTTCCATTCACGATAGATTTTGCTAGAATAGTGATTATATGCAATGTGCTGCTCTCATGATGAAGTTCTATGTGGCGGATGCTTATGATTATTTTATCATGATAGTGAAACTTTATGATAGCGATGTACGTATGCAATCATGAAGAGAAAAAAGGAGGAAGTACATATGAGTGGAAAACGTTGGACGGCTTTAGCCATTGCTGCCGGGTTGTTTTTATTTTCGGTTGTAGTCAACTTTGCGAGTTCTGCAGCGTCAAATGACTTTAGCGCAGCTTTTGAAGAAATGTTTGCTGGCACAGAAAATCCTTTTACAGAGGAAATTATAGAGGACGGCAGCAGCAATAAGAGAATTGCCGTATTAGAGGTTGATGGTGTTATTCAGGATGTCAATACGGCAACTTCGATTTTTGAAAGCCCTGGATATAATCATGAGGTTTTCATGGAGCAGTTAAAAACAGTTCAGGAGGACGACAGCATCAAAGCGGTTATCCTTAAAGTGAATTCTCCGGGCGGTGGCGTAGTGGAAAGTGCGCAGATCCATGAAAAGCTTCTCGAGATACAGGATGAGTCAGAAAAGCCGATCTATGTTTCCATGGGATCAATGGCTGCTTCTGGCGGTTACTATATTGCCGCTCCTGCTGAGAAAATTTTCGCCAGCAGGGAAACACTTACCGGATCATTGGGGGTCATCATGCAAAGCGTCAATTACTCTGAGCTGGCAGAAAAATATGGAGTTGATTTCGTGACAATCAAAAGCGGGCCTCACAAGGATATCATGAGCCCGACGAGAGAAATGACGGAAGAAGAGCGGGAAATCCTGCAGTCCATGGTCAACAATTCATATGAAGGGTTTGTCGATGTCATCGCTGAAGGACGCGGGATGTCTGAAGAGCAAGTAAGGGACCTTGCGGACGGCCGTGTATATGACGGCATCCAGGCAAAAGAAAACAATTTGATTGATGGATTTGGGTATGTGGAAGATGTTATCGGGCAGATGAAGAAGGATCTGGAGCTTGAAAATGCCCAGGTCATCGAGTATACGAGTGATGGCGGATTTGGTTCATTATTAAATATGGGTGCCAAAAGGCTTGCCGGCGGAGATATCGAAGCGGCGGCATTAATGAAAATCCTTTCTCAGCCTAATTCACCTCGCCTGATGTATCTCTATGCGGAATAACTTAAGAGGAGGTGCCGTCCATGAGTGAATTTGAAAATCAGAATGAATTTACAACCGTAGTGAATGAAAAGAAAGATACACGCCTGGGAGTCGTTGAACTAGGTGGTTTCTGGATGAGATTCTGGGCTTATATTCTGGATTTAATCGTGATTTCAAGTATTGGCAGACTGATTGTCTATCCCATATTCCGGGCAATGGACTTGTCCCTGATGAAGGACGATATGTTCGCACCGATATCAATCTTAAGTGCGATCATTTTCTACGGATACTTTGTGTTAATGACCAAATATTTTGGACAGACGCTTGGAAAGATGGCTTTTGGATTGAAGGTTATTGAATTGGATGGGAAACCTCTGCAATGGAGTACGATTCTCTTCAGGGAATTGATAGGCAGATTCATCTCTGCAAGTTTCTTTGTCTTATATATCGTTGTCGCCTTTACGAACAAGAAGCAGGGAATTCACGATTTATTTGCGGATACTACCGTGATACGGGAAAAACGAGCCGCGTTGTATAAACCGGTAAGCGCATAAAGATTGGGTTTACTTCTGCAGTCTTAAAGAGAGTGCGGGATAGTCATTGGAAACCTGGGAAAAGGAAGAAGCAGCCGCTGTGTCGGCTGCTTCTTTTTCGCATATATGGCTGCTTTTGTAAAAGATGAATTATAGCGATAACTTACGAAATTTTATTAAATAGCAACAAAGTCTATGAAAGGTGCCTTTATGGTTAAAGTTCTTCTATAATGGCTTTAATTTTCGCAAGATCTTTCTTGTTTTCTTTTTTCATCATAGGAGCCATAAAAGGAGCAAAAAACTTTGAAAAACCGGAAGGCTCCCCTTTATTTTGAAGCCTCATCATAGTCTGCTTTTCATCTATCGCTCTCCAGCTATAGGTCGTTTCCATTGGAAAGGGACCTAGTGCCGTCCTCATGACCAGCTTTTTTTCCGGAATGAACTCTACTATTTCATAAGTGTAAGAAAGCTTGCGTCCCAGAAATTCAGCCTTGAAGGCAATTTGAGAACCGAGTTGAAGGGGTTTCGATGTCACCCATTCAGCGCTTGCTATGTTGCTGTACCACTTTGGTGCGTTATCAGGATTAGATGCGTAGGCTGCTACTTGGGATACAGGTGCCTCAATCAGTGTCTCTGTCACTACATTTACCATGTCCGTTCCTCCGTCATACTCGATTTATAAAGAGATTATCAATCTTTTTCTATATAGTTTTTCAGCAGCGTACCCAGCAGGTATTCCCACCCTTTTCTGTGGCTGTCTTCCCAATCATCCTCAATCAGTCCGGATGCTGTATGGGAAAGCTGCAGTCTTGTTGTACCATCTTCTTCTATTAAACGATAAGTATAGGCACTGTTGACAGCTCCCTGCATCCCGAGGTGCCCTTGGATTCTGATTTCTGCAGGAGCATTTACATAATATACATTTCCCCAGACCGCTCCTCCTTTACCTTCCCACTTTTCAAGAAACTGCCCGCCCGGGACTGGATCCAGGGAAAGTGTTGAAGATTTTCCTTCAGGTGCTATACGGAATTCCCACCAGCTTTCTACTTTTTCCGTTAAAGCTTTAAAGACTTGATCGCGAGGGGCATTAATGAGTGTTTCTTGCTCAATTTGAAAAACTTTATTTTGTCCGGCAGGTTTCATAGTCTTGTCTCCTCCTGTATCTTCTGCGGCTGCTTTTAAATTTAGAAGTGAAGATGCAGCCGGTTCCATATATTTTCCTACCCAGCGATTATGCATTTCCTGAAGGGGAACAGCATTCAGGAAGTTCACTCGGTATTTGCCCTTTTTCCTTGATAGAATCAAATTTCCTTCCTCTAATGCTGTCAAATGCTTCATAATGGCATACCGGGACACTGCAGGGAACTGATCATTAAGTTCGCCAGTAGTCGAGGGGGATTCTTTGAGGATATCAAGAATTCGTCTTCTTATTGGATGGGACAGCGCTTTAAATAATGGAGATAAATGGTCTTCCATAAAAAGATCCTCTCTAAGTAATAATTAACATGTGACTAAATGGTAACATGTTAAAATTTAAAAAGCAATCAGCTATTTCACGCAATCCAGCATGGGTGGAAGGTTTATTTTGGCAGGAATTAGCAAATACTTTCTAATTGAAAGGTTGTGAAAAAAGTGAATGGATGGATGGTTACACTCATAGTGGTCCTGGGTCTTATATTATTTTTATTCTTCATCATCCTGATTACCAAGCTGACAATTACAATTTCACTTTATCATGGCAATGATAATGACAATATATCCATAAGATTCAGGGCCTGGTTTGGTTTGATTAAATATAAAATCGAAGTCCCGATGATCAAGCTCGATGAAGACGGACCGAATATTGTATTTGAAGAGAAGACAGAGAAAGGCAAAGAAGGACAAGGGAAAGAAAAAGATAAGGTAAAAAAGGAAACTCCTGAGGAGATGCTCGCTTCATTCAAGGATTTTCGGGAACTGCTTCAGCATGTGGCAGGGCTTCATCGAATTGTCAGAAGTTTTATGAGCAGGATCAAAATTTATGATATTAAGTGGCAGACTGTTTTTGGTACAGGAGATGCGGCATCAACCGGAACAATGACAGGGTTGATGTGGGGGGCGAAAGGGAGCGTTATTGGTGTTATCAGCGGCTATATGAAGCTGCAATCAATGCCGCAGATTGCCGTCTTTCCTTCGTTTCAAAAAGCAATCATTCAAACGGAATTTTCATGTATCATAACTTTTCGGATCGGGCATGCTATATTAGCAGGAATCAAATTGATCAAGTTCTGGAGAGGCGGAAAGCCGAAATTCCAGACCAAACCGCTATCCGTAGTATCAGAGAAAAATCAATCAGTCTAGCAAGACAAACGCTTTACTGCACTGCTGCACTAAAAGGGACTGTCCCTTGTGCTGCTTTAAAGCGGTAAAGTGTCTGTACATAACATTTAGGAGGTAATCTTATGTCTGATCATCCAATCGAAGGACTTATGACTACAGCAATGGAAAATCTTAAAGAAATGATTGACGTCAATACGATTATCGGAGATCCAGTTGAAACACCGGATGGAAGTGTAATCCTGACAGTTTCAAAGGTAGGTTTCGGTTTTGCCGCAGGCGGAAGCGAATTTATCCTCAACGGCAAGGGAGATAAAGAAGGTCAAGATGGCAGGCAAGGCAAGAAGGAGCAGCCTTTCGGCGGAGGTAGCGGCGGCGGGGTTTCCATCACGCCGATTGCGTTTTTGATCGTTGGCTCCAAAGGAATTAAAATGCTCCACCTAGACGAAAATACTCATTTACTTGAGAAAATCCTGGATTTAGCACCTGGTGTTATGGAGAAAATCCAAGGGATGATGAAGAAAAACCAACAGGACAACGGTCAGGGACAACAGCAGAACCAAAACCAAAACCAAAATCATAATAATGGGCAGAATCAATCGTTTGATTTCTAATTGAATGGAATAAATAGGACTGATCAGGTTCCCGCCGGGAATACAATCTGATCAGTCTTCGTTATTCATGGGCCGGGGGTTCTGGAGAGTTTATAGCGAAGTATAGAAAATCTCCCATTATGAAGAGATAAGCAGATGTCCCTAAAACGTCTTACCATTCAAGCAGGCGGTTTACCTGTGAAGAACATGAATAATCAACAATAAGCGGAATTTCTCCGGTTAAGCTCCGAAATTACATGGGATATGGGGTATATAAGCGGAATTTTTCCGCTTAAGCACAGCTGAATAGACCAATTTTCACATCTTTTTAGCAAATAAGCGTAATTTCTCCGCTTAATTAAGCTGTTTCTGATGATTTTTTTTAAAAAAGTGGAATTTCTTCCCTTATTTCTTAAATTTTTTTCATCTGGAATAAATTGCGTTGAAACCAATCGGTGGGCCTTTTTTGCAGAGGCCGGTAAGAGAGGCTTCAAGGCGTAGAGCAAACCGCCAATTCTCATTGGTGGGTTTGATTCTATAACAGATGCTCGAACAATTAGGGTTCTCCAAAGCAGGCTGCCAATCTGCGAACCGCAGTGTAAAAGGACAAAAATACAATCATATTAGTTGATTTCCTTTGAAACCGTTCGGTACGATAAAGAAGATTCATACTTAAAGAGGAGGTATTTCAATATGGCTTCTATCACATTTAAAAATAATCCTGTTACACTTTCAGGAATTGAAGTAAAACCTGGAGATTCCGCTCCGGATTTTACAGTTTTAGCTAACGATCTATCAGAAGTATCTCTTAACGACACAAAAGGCAAGGTCCGGTTAATCAGTGTGGTGCCTTCCATTGATACGGGAGTTTGTGATGCGCAGACACGCAAATTCAACGAGGAAGCCGGAAATCTTGAGAATGTAGAAGTATTAACTCTATCCGTTGATTTGCCATTTGCCCAGAGACGCTGGTGCGGTGCAAACGGAATTGAAAACGTTCAAACATTATCGGATCACCGGAATTTGTCCTTCGGTGAAGCATACGGCGTTCATATTAAAGAAATGCGCCTTCTTGCCCGTGCGGTATTTGTAGTCGACAGCAATGATAAAGTGACCTACGCTGAATATGTCAGTGAGGCAACCAATCATCCGGATTATGATGCAGCAATCGAAGCGGTTAAAAACGCTCAGTAAATTAAATGAGTTGTTATTAAGACTGGCCCTGGAGCAATCCTTCAGGGCTGTTTTTTGTTGGTGAAATAAAATGTTGAGCCAGGCTTAGAAGGCGGAAATCGAGTCAGGCTCAAAAAGCAGAAAATGAGCCAGGCTCACCGAAATCATCATCCTTATCAGGCTGGTTATCGGGATGTAATTGGCCATTCCCCTCTGGACAGCAAGTAACCTTCTTTGACACTTGTGCAGACAAAGGTAAAATAGAGAAAGAATCAATAGTAAAGGAGACAGAGACATATGACGGTTTCTCCAATAGAGAATTTATTTAATACACTAGACGAAACAGCGTTAATCCTGCAAGAGGAATTATCCTGTACATACCTGGAAGCCATTGCAGAAAGCGGGGAAAATCTTTTTCATGGAGATATCCTGCAAGATGAGCTGACCGAATTGACGAAGAAAAGGCTTCAAAAGAAATACAGCGATGCCGGTCTTGAAAGCATGGAAAAAGAGCAGATACGCAAAGCACTTCAGCTTGCGATTCTAAAAGGCATGAAGGAAAGTTCACAGCCTAACCACCAAATGACTCCAGACGCAATTGGTATGTTCCTCAGCTACTTAACGGGAAAATTCACTAAAGGCAGCAGGGAATTGCGCCTTCTTGATCCCGCAATTGGGACAGGCAACCTGCTGACAACCGTTCTGAACGGTCTTTCAGATAAGAAAGTGGCTTCTGTCGGAGTAGACGTCGATGACCTTTTGGTGAAGCTGGCCTACATTGGAGCGAATCTTCAGAAGCATCCACTGGAACTGTTTAACCAGGATTCACTGGAGCCGCTTTTCATTGACCCTGTCGACCTAGTCATCTGTGATCTGCCAGTCGGCTACTATCCTAACGACTTAAGGGCTGCCGACTATGAATTGAGAAGTGATAAAGGACATTCTTACTCTCATCACCTTTTCATCGAGCAGAGTGTGAAGCATACGAAGCCAGGGGGCTACTTGTTCTTCCTTGTTCCGAATCACTTATTCGAGTCTGAGGAAGCAAAAAAACTGCACGGCTATTTTAAAGAACAAGTTTACATTCAAGGCTTGCTGCAATTACCGATGTCTCTTTTCAAAAATGAAAGTTCAGCAAAAAGCATTCTAATTCTTCAAAAGAAGAAAGCAGATGTGAAACCGCCTAAAGAAGTCCTTATGGCGAATATGCCGTCTCTTTCCAATCCCAAAGCGATGGAAAATATGCTGGCGAAGATGGATCAATGGTTTAAGGAAAATAAATAAGGGAAAGCAAAAACTAGGTAAAGTCGCAATCGTTATTGGACTTTGCCTTTTTTCTGTGAATATGTACTCTTGCTCCTGCAATAAAATTGCACAGTCTTAAATGGACTAATCTGCTAAACGTATTATTTTCTGAAAATATTTATTTTATCATGAAAACGATTACCTGCGAACCTTACCCTTGAAAAGGCAAACAAGCAGTGATTAAATGAAAAATTGAGAGATATAAAGTCATGAAATGAACAAACTATGATAGAACGCACCAACACAAGATAGAACAGACAAAAGGAGCGGAAAATAAAATGGCAAAAATGATTGCAATCAATGCTGGCAGCTCTTCTTTAAAGTTCCAGCTTTTCGAAATGCCTCAAGAAGATGTTATTACAAAAGGTCTGATTGAACGAATCGGATTGAACGACTCTGTATTCAGCATTTCTGTGAACGGAGAAAAACAGGAAGAAGTTACGGATATCCCTAATCACGAAGTAGCCGTTAAGATGCTCCTTGATAAATTGACGTCTGCAGGTATCATTGAATCCCTTGATGAAATCGAAGGAATTGGACACCGTGTCGTCCACGGGGGAGAAGTATTCAACGATTCAGTTCTTATTACTGACGAAGTAATCGAAAAAATTGAGGAGCTTTCTGAACTTGCACCACTTCATAACCCAGCGAATATCACTGGAATCAAGTCTTTCCAAAGTGTGCTGCCGAACATCCCTGCAGTAGCCGTATTCGACACAGCTTTCCATCAGACAATGCCGGAAAGTTCATTCCTATACAGCCTGCCATATGACTATTATGAAGACTATGGCATCCGTAAATACGGCTTCCACGGAACTTCCCATAAATATGTTTCTGAGCGTGCGGCAGAAATGCTTGGCCGTCCAAAAGAGCAGCTGAGACTGATCTCCTGCCACTTAGGGAACGGTGCAAGTATCGCTGCAATCGAAGGCGGAAAATCAATCGATACTTCCATGGGCTTCACACCGCTTGCAGGAGTTGCGATGGGAACCAGATCAGGTAACATTGACCCTGCCCTTATTCCGTTCATCATGGAGAAGACTGGCAAGACAGCGGATGAGGTATTAGATGTCCTCAATAAAAAATCAGGTATGCTTGGGGTTTCCGGTCTTTCCAGTGACCTGCGTGACATTGAAGGCCAGGCGGCAGAAGGAAACGAACGTGCAGAGTTGGCATTGGAAGTCTTCGCAAACCGCATCCATAAATACATCGGTTCTTACGCTTCCCGCATGTATGGTGTTGATGCCATCATCTTCACTGCCGGCATTGGGGAAAACAGTCAGATCGTTCGTGAAAAAGTCCTAAAAGGCCTTGAATTCATGGGCATCTACTGGGATCCGGCAAGAAACAAAGTAAGAGGAGAAGAAACATTCATCAACTATCCTCATTCTCCTGTAAAAGTCATGATTATCCCAACAAATGAGGAAGTCATGATTGCCCGTGATATTCAGCGTTTGACTGTTTGATTATCTAAAAAATTATTATAACTTGTTAAAAAGCCTGCTTTTCTATACTGCTTAGTATAGAATAAGCAGGCTTTTTTATATAAAGTCGTGGGGATGAATGCACATACATTTCAAGTGTGAAATCTAAAAATTCTGAATTATAAAGACAACTAAAGAGCTGTTTGATATAATTAGTAGGAAATTATTTCAAATGAAATCTAAAAAGGGAGTGTACTTTGTGGAAGAATTTAAGCAGCAAATTAAAAACTTAGCTGGTCGTATAGAGAGAATCAAAGGAAATATACAAACAGAAGAAGCTACGAAAACGTCTTTAGTTATGCCTTTAATTCAATCTTTAGGATATGATATTTTCAATCCCGAAGAACTAGTTCCCGAGTTTGTTGCAGATGTAGGAATTAAAAAGGGAGAAAAAATTGATTATGCGATTATGCAAAACAATGAACCAGTAATCCTAATTGAAGCAAAGAGTGTTAATGAAATGTTAACCAAACATGACTCTCAATTGTTTAGGTATTTTGGTACTACCAAAGCAAAGTTCGCTATCCTCACAAATGGAATAGAATATAAATTTTTCACTGATCTAGAAGAGCAGAACAAAATGGATTCGAAGCCATTTTTCACAATTGATATGCTTAATTTAAAAGATGTTGATATAATTGAACTTGCTAAATTTCGGAAGACTGATTTTGATGTGGTAAATGTCCTTACAACTGCCTCTGAATTAAAGTACACAGGAGAAATCAAGCAGTATTTAAGTCAACAATGGGAAGGTCCTTCAGAAGACTTCATCAAAGTTATCCTTAATGATATTTACCAAGGTGTCAAAACGAAAAGAGTTATTGATAATTTTAGAGAATTAGTAAAAAAATCTCTAAATCAGTATGTTAATGATAAGGTCAATGAAAAGTTACAAAAAGCTTTGAATACTTCAAGTGAAAGTAATACTCCTAATATAACTGCTGCTATAGAAGTAGAAAAAGAAAAGAAAATAACTTGCCAGTCAAATCCCCTCAAGATGAAATCCACACTACAGAAGAAGAAATTGAAGGATACGTACTAGTGAAATTGATCCTAAAAGAAGAATTTGATCCATCCAGGGTGTTTTATAGGGATAACAAGAGTTACTTTAATGTTTTATTAGATGATAACATTAGAAGATGGATTTGCAGGTTAGGGTTTAATGGATCCAATAAGTACATCTTATTCAACGATGAAAGTCGAACAAACCTTAAAATTGAATCAGTAAATGACATTACTCTGTATAAAGAGAAGATTCTAGCTGTAGCAAGACAGTTTGACTCTGTTGTTAGCAGCTGAAGGACAAACAAAAATTTAAGTGCACAAAACAGATAGTAGTAAATATTCCAGTTACCAGAGTGATGGAGAGATTCTCACTCTTTCTTTATGCCTTCTTTCAATACAAATTGAAATAGACAATTTTTAGACTAAGGCTCTTTTCTAAGAGATTGTTTTTTTTCGCAGTGTTGATTGGAGTGGAAGGTGTCCGACCTCCTGCGGGACTAGCGGGACAGGTGAGACCCCGCAAGCGAAGCTGAGGAGGCTCACCGCCCGCCCCGCGGAGTCGTGCACCTGGAACGGAAATCAACAACTCTTTAATTAAACAACATTGAAAGTACAGATTGATTAATTAAGCTTTACAGAAATACTTTGTTATTGTATAAGTAGTAACCCAGCCAATATGGTATATTAAAGAAAATCATGTCTTCATAAGGAGTTGAGATCGATGGAGTTGTCCCAAAGAGATGAAAGAGTGCTGGAAGAGATTCGGCAGTGGCAGGATTCCCTTTATGATTATGAGGCGAATGATCTTGAGAATACATATGTAAAGTGGCTTGATGGTGCGTTTTCCGCACTTCCGGTCGATGTGCAGGAGCAATTTTTCCAAAAGCTTGATGGATGGCTGTTTCATTTACATTCTTTGCTGCAGGGCTCTCAGCTTCAGAATGATGCCCGGGAACGTATATTGAAAACCGCTCGTGCTTTTCACCATGAGGTTGAGATAATCGAAGACCTTCACTTATTAACGATTGATCAGCTTCATTATATAGCCATGCAGCATTCCGGCCGCCATCAGTTCTATTCTTTTGTACAAGGTGGACTGACTGGTACTGGCGGAGCGGCAGCACTTGGTGCGGATTTGCCGGCGATGGCCGTCATCAATTTACGTTCCATTCAGCTGATTGCCATTTCGTATGGTTTCGATGTTCAAACACCTTTTGAAATGATGACATCTTTGAAGGTTTTCCATGCAGCTACTCTCCCGGCTAGATTGAGGGCAGCAGCCTGGGAAGAATTAATGGAGGACCTCGAAAGAAAAGAAAATGACTATTTTTATAATGGCACTGAAAAACTTACGGATTACACCTGGATGGAAGGTCCTTTGAAGCATATGCTCAAAGGGACAGTCATTACGATGTTTAGGAAAAAACGCCTGTCAGGAATACCGCTGATCAGCATGGCGGTCGGCGCTGGAGTCAATTATCAATTCACAAGAAAAATGAATGATTTTGCAGAGAAGTATTATCAATATCGTTACTTATCCAGAAAGCGCAGTGATGGATAAATAACAAAAAGACCAACCGCCAGCCGGTTGGTCTTTTGCTTATTGATCGTCAGTTCTGACTACTAAAACATCACACTTAGCTGAGCGGGTGATATGCTCTGATACGCTTCCTATCAGGAACCTCTCCATTGCGCTCAGTCCTGTAGCTCCACAGACAATCAGATCTGCACTGACTTTTTCCGCTCCGTCTTTCGGAATGATGACTTTCGGGGATCCATATTCAATCAGGGTATCAACATTGGTTACGCCTGCCTGATGCGCTTGCTCTTTATAAGATGTCATTAATTCTTTTGCGTATTGGTCAGCGCGGTCACCTACTGACTGCTCATAGGATTCCACCGTTGCAAATGACCTCGCATCGATTACATGCAGGATCGAGAGTTTCGCATCATTACGTAATGCAATATCGATTGATTTTGTAAATGCCCATTCAGCTTCTTTAGACCCATCAACTGCTACAAGTATGTTTTTATACTTCAAAGTCATGGCTCATCCCTCCTTAACTTAATTTTACTATATATTTCCTATAATATCTGTTACAAAATTTCAAAAGCTATTAGTAATTATCTTTCCGAAAAAGGAGGACATTAAACCATGGATAAAAAGAACAGATTATCACAGCAGAGTTTTTATGATGAAAGAGCGGCAGAGCAAACCTCGGCTCAAATCATGGATTCTTATGAATCAGGCCTTCATGCTGGCGAAGCTGGGCCGCTAAGTTCAAGCAATCTTCAAGATCAAGATGAAGAGCAGATGTGACGAGAAAATGCTGTCCTGAAAATCATTCAGGACAGCATTTTATTGCATTCCTAGTTCTCTGAATGAATCTCAGAAAGGACCTCTGCCAGGATATCTGCCGTTCTATACTCTTCTTCAAGAGTGTTTTCTGCGCCGCCAATATTAATGGATAATGAGCGATTTAAACAGATCCTGGTTGCAGGTTGATTGCTGAATAAAAAACCGCCAAGCTTAAAGAGCTTGACGGCTTTGATCCTTCACAATATGTTGCTTAGACCGATGCGATACGATACTGTAAATCGCAAATGTAAGCAAAAAACTGATAAACCCAGGCGACCATTTTTCTGGAATCAAGAAGTAAATCACCAGAGCAGCACCCAGCGTGTATATGGCCTTGTTATTGTATTGAAAGGCACCAGTAGCGATCCTTTCGAGATCTTCTTCCGCTATCCTTGCTTTCTTGATATACAAATAGTCAGCCGCGATAACAGCGGAGAGGGGAATGACGAACGCGCCGAGCAGGGAAATATAGTCTTGGGCATTATCGACCAGCGCCGGAAAACAGCTCAATATGATGCCTGCTGAACCGAAAGCAAGTGCGCTTTTTACTCTTCCAAGTGAAGGGATGGCATTAAGGAGGCTGTATCCTCCCGTATAAGCGTTACTGAGATTGATCGATATCATGGAGACCATCGCGCAGATCCCAATCAGGATGGTCAGGAGTGCCGACCCGGTCTGTTCTGTTGCAGCAACGAAAGGGTTGGAGTTTTGAAATAATGCCGCACTGAAGGTTCCCAGCAGGGCTGTCATGAAAAATCCGAATACATTGCCGGCAAACAGGCCCCAGAACCCTTGTTTTCCAGATTTGGCATAACGTGTAATATCAGAAGAAGCGCTCACTCCGGAAACATATTGGACAAAGGCCAGGCTGGCAAAGAACACAAACGGGCCAAAAGAGAATCCTCCTCCTGAGACCAGGACTCCGCTTCCAATCCCATCAGCCGCAGATGTGATAAAGATGACGAGTATGGCTGCCTGCCCAATCAATAGGAAAGGCATGAACATCTTGGTTGCCTTTTTAACAGCCTCAAATCCGATTAAAGCCAAGACCGTCATGATCAATGCGAGTGAGATGGCAATCGGAACCAGAGGAAGTTCGAATCCAGTCGCCTTTTTCACGAGTGACAACACGACCAATGTACCGCCGATTGTCTGGACACTGAACCAATATAGGGAAGTCAGGGACCGGACAGGGGATGCGACGAGCCTTGAAAGCCTCGTTCCGATCATTGACCTTATGACATACTGAGCGGGCAGGCCGTACCTTGCCCCTGGTAATGATAGAAGTGAGACAAATAAAAAGGCAATGCTCCCTCCAAGAAGCGTACTGATTATAGCCCATATCATGGACAACCCGCCTTCCATTACAGCTAAGGCAGGCACAAGGAAATTCCCTGCATTAACTGAGAAAGCAAGCTGAATGATGAAATATTCAAACCAAGTAGTGGTTTTTAAATGCTGAGGTACAGATTCCAATCCTAATCTTTCGATCATCGGTTTTTTCATCATGAGGACTCCTTCTATCTTCGAAGTAATTCTATTCTATTGTAAAGGAAGTGGGGGAAAAGTGAAGACCTGAAGTTTAATAACCTAATATTTCATGAAGGAGCTGCAGTGGTAATAAGTTGTTTAATTTTAAAGGCTTTTTCGTATACTTTGTTGCTTCTTTTTATTAATTTCGTATAAATTTCGTAAGATAACGCCATTATATTCTGGTAGCCAAAAGAAATGAGCGGCTAACCAGATAGAGAGAAAAATCTTAGTATCAGAAGGGAGATACTGCCGAAAGCAATTAAATGCGAATCCAGTCTATTTAAAAGGCCGTTTGCTAACTAATTGCTGATTTTGAATGCGCTTTTACCTTCATCCCCCTTTAAGTAGGAGGATTGAAGCGGAAGGCGTGCGACCTCCTGCGGGACTAGCGGGACAGGTGAGACCCCGCAGGCGAAGCCGAGGAGGCTCACCGCCCGCCCCGCGGAGTCGTCCGCCTGGAGCGGAAATCCATTTCGTTTAAAAAAGCCACAATCTATAAGAAAACAGCCATTTTAAAAGAAGAGGAATATCCTAAAGACAGTCAGCGGCATGTTATCTAAAGGTTTTTTCATCAACTAATTACCCGCATATAGATAGGGAAAATTCAGGCTTTTCTGTCTAAATGTAAATGCTTACATTTCCTATAAAATTGTTTAGCATTTTAAGAATGATAGTGTTATATTAGTTAAGAAGTTTTACAATGGATTTGAAATGAGGAGGTTTTTTTAATGCGTATCGGAGTACCAATTGAAATAAAAAACAATGAAAACCGAGTGGCAATGACACCGGCAGGAGTGGTGAACCTTACCCAGTTCGGCCATGAAGTGTATATTGAATCCGGGGCGGGCCTCGGCTCTGGTTTTACTGATGAACAATATACAGCCGCTGGAGGTCACATTGTTGGAAGCGCATCTGAAGCATGGTCCATGGATATGGTCATGAAGGTAAAAGAACCGCTGCCAAGCGAATATCAGTATTTCCGTGAAGGATTAATCCTATTTACATATTTACACCTGGCTCCAGAGCCGGAGTTGACGAAAGCACTAATTGACAATAAAGTAGTCGGGATTGCTTACGAAACAGTTGAAGCAAACCGTACTCTTCCGCTATTGACGCCTATGAGCGAAGTTGCCGGAAGAATGGCTACGCAAATCGGAGCGCAGTTCCTTGAAAAAATCCATGGTGGAAAAGGAGTCCTTCTATCAGGAGTTCCTGGAGTAATGCGCAGCCGTGTAACAATCATCGGAGGCGGAGTTGCTGGAACAAACGCTGCAAAGATGGCCGTCGGACTTGGAGCGCAAGTAACGATCCTGGATTTAAATCCAGAGCGCCTTCGCCAATTGGATGATATCTTCGGAAGCGACGTCCAGACTCTGATGTCCAATCCGTTGAATATCGAAAAAGCTGTAGCTGAGTCCGACCTTGTTATCGGAGCAGTCTTGATCCCTGGTGCAAAAGCGCCGAAGCTGGTTACAGAAGACATGATCAAATCCATGATGCCTGGTTCAGTTGTGGTGGATATTGCCATAGACCAGGGAGGAATCTTTGAAACAACGGACCGCATCACGACTCATGATGACCCGACATACGTGAAGCACGGAGTTGTTCATTATGCGGTTGCGAACATGCCTGGTGCCGTTCCGCGTACATCTACAATCGCCTTGACAAATGTTACGGTTCCTTACGCGATTCAGATTGCAAACAAAGGATACAAAGATGCATGCCTTGGAAATGAGCCATTGCTAAAAGGAATCAACACATTGAACGGATATGTTACCTATAAAGCAGTAGCAGAAGCACATGACCTCGACTACTCTGATACAAAAACACTGCTTGATCAAATTTAATTAATGCGAAGGCTGTCCCGTGAAAATGGGACAGTCTTTTTTATCGATTTTTTTAAAAAAGATGGTTTCCTCTCTCCTCACATCCATGTGGCGGGAAGTGAGCCTTAGCAGCTTCATAAAAAGCTAAGAGGTGAGCGATTAGATGTTCTTTTACAAGTAATTGAAAGAGCGTCTTGAATAGTAAAACAAATACTTTTGAAAAATAAGAAAACCAGCTTTGAGCTAAGGAAGAACGGCCGAATTCTTCAGGCCAGCACGAGGGCGTACGTCTGAGGAATAAACCATGAGGAAAATAAGGGGAGAATTTCCCGTTAACTGCGGATCTGAGCTCATTTTGTTGGTGAATAAGGGGAGAATTTCCCCTTATTCAAGGTTTAAGTATCTATTTTTTAGTCTTTTAAATCAAATAAGGGGAAATTCTCCCTCTATTTAAGCTGTTTTTCAGTACCATCTATTAATTAAGGGAAGTTTTTCCCTCTATTTCTAGAGAAATCATTTACTTTTAAAAGATGAAAATACAGGGTAGAAAAAGAATGGAGCGTGGAAAAAGGATATGAGCTGTCAATCAAGAACTAAGTATTGTAGAAGCTATGCTTATTGGGAAATTGGATAAACAGAAGTTTGATGGTTTTATCGGGGAAAACCCATTCGCAGCGCAGTAAACTATTTCACAGGAGGGCTAAAGAATGAAAGTTTCTTATCATGGACATTCGGTTGTCAAAGTAGTCACAGAAAATCATACGATACTAATTGACCCATTTATCAGCGGAAATGAACTCACTGACCTTAAAGTGGACAATGAAAATCCGGATGTAATTTTGCTTACTCATGGCCATAATGACCATGTCGGTGACACAATCGACTTGGCGAAGAAAAATGACGCACTTGTAGTGGCTCCTTTTGAATTGGCTACATACTTAGGCTGGCAGGGAGTGAACACCCACCCGCTGCATATCGGGGGAGGGTATGACTTTGAATTTGGAAGAGTGAAGCTGACACAGGCATTTCACGGCTCTTCCTATGAAACAGAAGACAAACAGATTATCTACACTGGAATGCCGGCTGGAATCCTGCTTACGGCAGAAGGGAAAACAATCTACCATGCTGGAGATACGGCACTTTTCTCCGATATGAAGCTGATAGGGATGCGAAATACCATTGATCTTGCCTTCCTTCCAATCGGAGACAACTTTACGATGGGACCTGATGATGCCGTTCTGGCAGCGGAATTTATAAACGCTAAAATAGTTGTGCCGATTCATTACAACACATTCCCGCCAATCAAACAGGATCCTGAAAAATTTGTTTCCATGTTGAAAGGACAAGAAGGAAAAGTAATGAATGCTGGGGATGTAATTGAACTTTAATTATCGAGAACACTGATCCGAGGTTGGGTCAGTGTTCTTTTGTTTTGGGGAATTGAGCCTGGCTCAAAAGGGAGGGTCTGAGCCTGGCTCAAAAGGGGGGATCTGAGCCAGGCTCAAAAGAGGGAAACTGAGCCAGGATCAAAGTATTCCATCACAAAGAATAATGAGAAGGGATTGTCCCGCATACATATTAAACAAGCTAGTAAAAGGAGGAAGTATATGAAAAAGCAGCGTTATTTGATTTGTTTATTGCTGGCCGGGATGATGCTCTACTATGCCGTTCCACGACTGAATGTATTTGCAGAAGGGTTGTCAGGCTGGTTTGCCATCAGCTGGCTTGCTTTTGCAGCCATTGTTATAGCAGGTAATTTATCAGGGATGCTCTTTGCTCCGCGCAAACTGAAAGTGAAAGGGAAACAGGTGAAAAGGAAGAAAGAAGTCAGAAAGATTCGTTCTTTTGGCTGAGAATTCAGGAGAAAATTGAAACACCAGGCTTTTCACTTTATAATTAAGATACTATTTCAGGCAGTATAAGAAGGGTGAAAAGCTTGGCAACCAAACATGAGCAAATAATTGAGTATATCGATACACTCCCCATTGGAGAAAAAATATCCGTCAGGCAGATCGCCAAGGCTTTAAATGTCAGTGAAGGCACGGCATACAGAGCGATCAAGGATGCTGAGACAAAAGGGTATGTAAGCACGATTGAAAGAGTCGGGACCATCCGGATTGAAAGAAAGAAAAAAGAGAACATCGAAAAGCTGACTTTTGCAGAAGTGGTCAACATTATTGATGGACAAGTTCTTGGCGGGAGAACAGGGCTGCATAAAATGCTCAATAAGTTTGTTATTGGCGCAATGAAACTCGAGGCCATGATGCGTTACACAGAGGCCGGGAACCTGCTGATTGTCGGCAACCGGACAAAAGCTCATGAGCTCGCCTTGAAAGCAGGCGCAGCTGTGTTGATTACCGGTGGATTTGATACTGAAGAAAGTGTCAAACGCCTTGCCGATGAGCTTGAATTGCCTGTCATATCGACGAGTTATGATACTTTTACCGTTGCCGCAATGATCAACCGTGCGATCTATGACCAGCTGATTAAGAAAGATATCGTATTGGTGGAAGATATTTTGACCGCAGAAGATCAGACGGCCTTTTTACAAGTTGGTGATACTTTGGAAGATTGGTATGAAAAAAATCAATCGACCTTCCACAGCCGCTTTCCTGTCATTGACCGGAACAGGAAGGTGCAGGGGATGGCGACTTCCAAGGACGTGATGGGTCAGGAAAAGAGTGCAGCTATTGAAAAGGTAATGACAAGAAAGCCGATTACTGTCAGAGCAAATACCAGTGTGGCCTCTGCAGCCCATATGATGATCTGGGAAGGCATTGAAGTCCTTCCGGTGGTTGATGACCAAAACAGGCTTCAAGGAATAATCAGCCGCCAGGATGTTCTAAAGGCGATGCAAATGATCCAGCGCCAGCCGCAGGTCGGGGAAACGATCGATGACAATATTACGAGCAATATGACAACTTCAGATACCAAAGACTCTGCTGAGGCAAGCTACCAATTTCCAGTCACTCCGCAAATGACCAACGGGCTCGGAACCATTTCCTATGGTGTATTTACAACTCTGGTGACAGAAGCGGCCAACAGGGCGTTGAAATACTACAAAAAAGGAGATCTGGTGGTTGAAAATATGACAGTTTATTTCATCAGATCCATTCAAATGGAGAGCGTGATCGACATCCGGCCGAAAGTATTGGATGTAGGGCGCAAGTTTGGGAAGGTGGATGTAGAAGTCTATCATGAAACGGTGTTAGTGGGAAAAGCCATGATGATCTGCCAGCTCATCGACAAACATTAATTACAAAGGCTGTTTTCGTATAGACTGTTGCTTTCGGAAAAACCCCAAGAGCTGGATTTTTCCCCTGAATACTAATGTTTATCTCTCTTAACAGGGCGAGCAGCTCTTTTCTTTCTTGCTTACCAGGATATATAGGTGAATTCTGGTGATGTTTTTCGAAATTCATATTAAATAGCAACAAAGTTTACGAAAAGAGCCATTACAAAAGCGCAAGCGCCCTGAACAGGCCCGCCAGGCAAATCTTATTTTGCCCAAAACCTAAACAATAAAAAACCTGCATTCAAAAATGAATGCAGGTTTTATAAGCCGTTACTGGTTATCGAGTTCCTGTGCTTCTTTTATAGCCTGAGGCAGGAAATGCTTGTACACTTTCCAGCCCATCCAGGCACTTCCCAGTCCGATTATGATGAAAAGGGCAGAAATGATGTAAGTGAAAGTGGTCTGGAA
The DNA here is from genome assembly GCF_003316765.1 of Bacillus sp. P14.5. Lineage (GTDB taxonomy): Bacteria > Bacillota > Bacilli > Bacillales > Bacillaceae_B > Rossellomorea. The sequence goes on from NZ_NIJF01000066.1 coordinate 216,086, forward strand.
CAGAAACAGCTGATTGATTCCGAAAAAGGCGACAAAAAGTCCCAGAGCGATACTGGATTTACCTGAAAGCCATTTTTTCTCGATGAATCGTCTGCTTCTCACGGACTTCACTTTATAATAGAAATAAAAAGAAAATGAAAGAATGATTAAAAATACAAAAACGGGCATATCTTATATCCTCCAAAATATCGTTGGTTGAATTTTTGAATCTCCGTTTACTATTCTAACGGTATTTCTGCTGGATTCCAAATGAACTTTTTATGTCTAAAAGGAGTTTACCATGAAAGATCAAATTATCGAGATGATTAAAGAATATCAAACCATCATCGTGCACCGCCATGTCAGGCCGGATCCGGATGCATACGGGTCTCAGGGAGGGCTGGTGGAAATCCTGAGAGCCTCCTTCCCGGATAAGAATATTTATGCTGTTGGAAAAGAAGAACCGACACTGCATTACCTTAGAAGGCTGGACATAATTGAGGATAGTGTTTTTAAAGATGCTTTGATCATTGTCTGTGATACAGCCAACTCAGCGAGGATCTGTGATGACCGTTACAAGCTGGGTGATAAGCTCATCAAGATCGATCATCATCCTAACGAAGATCCTTATGGTGATTTATTATGGGTGGATACAGAGGCAAGCTCGGTCAGCGAAATGATCTATATGTTCTATCAGCATGGAAAAGATAAAGGACTCCAAATGACTGATGAAGCGGCCCGGCTGCTCTATGGGGGAATCGTCGGGGATACCGGAAGATTTCTATATCCAAGCACGACTCAGCGCACATTTGATGTAGCGGGAGAGCTCATCCGTTATGATTTCGACCGCAATGAGCTCTATAATAAAATGTATGAAGCTGATCCACAGGTGATTAAATTAGAAGGATATGTTCTCCAAAATTATGAGATGCTCGAGAATAACGTCGGGTGCATGACGATCACAAAGGAAATCCTTCAGCAATTCAAACTAGTTCCAGCTGAAGCGTCCCTTCTTGTAAGCTCACTCGGGAATGTAAGAGGAATCAAGGCCTGGGTCTTCTTTATAGAAGAGGCAGACCAGATCCGGGTTCGCTTCAGGTCAAAAGGTCCGGTGATCAATACTGTCGCCAAAAAGTATAATGGAGGCGGACATCCCCTGGCAGCAGGAGCTTCCATTTATGACTGGGCACAAAAGGATGAAGTTCTGGAAGACTTGATGCAGGTTTGTGCAGAGAATTGATAAATGAAAATCAGAAGAGGGGATTCGCCTGGCGATGACCCTCTGTTTTATTTAGCCGGGGTTTCTGGACATCTAAACTATATATTCGGGAGAGATATAGTAAAAGAGTTTATGCAGACCTGTGAAGTGATAAATGAAGAGAATGAATACTTCAAGAAGGCTTCTGGAGAATTGCGACTGCACAAAAAAAGAGAAGCAGCCAGCTTTTCTAAAGTCTGTATTCTAAAAGATTGCTGTTTTTTTGCTATTTTCCCCTCCTCCGCATTTTATATAGTAGGAATGCCGCTTGGAAGCTGTTGAGTTTCCTTCTGCCCAGCCTGTATAAAAAGTGGAAGCCTAGGTAAATCCCCTGTCAGGCAGATAAACACCCTATTATAATCCGGAAAACGTCTTATAGTATAGTGATTAGCGAGTAAACACCCTAGTATAATCAGAAAAACGTCTTATAGTATGGTGATTAGCGAGTAAACACCCTAGTATAATCAGAAAAACGTCTTATAGTATGGTGATTAGCGAGTAAACACCCTAGTATAATCAGAAAAACGTCTTATAGTATGGTGATTAGCGAGTAAACACCCTATTATAATCAGGAAAACGTCTTATAGTATAGTGATTAGCGAGTAAACACCCTAGTATAATCAGAAAAACGTCTTATAGTATAGTGAATAGCCCGAAAACACCCCATTTTAATCAGGAAAACGTCTTATAGTATGATGAATAGCGGATAAACGCCCTATTCATACAAAACAATATTAAACAGCATCCCAAAAAGCTTATAAGGTTGCCACGCAAAGCGTTTATTAACTTCAATAGAAAAAAGACCCGCCACCAAGCGGGTCTTAACTGCTTTACTACCCGTCATACTCCAGTTCCAGGAAAATCTGGATAACGGTATAAAAATAGATTTCCTTTATTTTTACTTTGTACCTCTTATCATTGATCCGCAGAGTTTTGTTTTCGATTGTTTTTTTGACGAGGTCCTTGTTTTTGTAAACAGAATCCAGGTCTTTTGCAAGCAGGGGGCTGAGATCTGATTTGATTTCCTCTTCTGCTTCAAAAATGCTGAGTGAATCATTGATTTTGAATTCTTTTGCGTTGACAATTTCCAGTTTGATGTCCTGGATGGTCAGCAGTTTGCTGTTTTCTTTATTCAGTTCTTTGAAGTCCTCCTGCCAATGGGAGATGTCCACTTCTAAATCCTCTATTGTTTTTTGCTGCGTTTCTATAAGGAACGTCTGCTCCTCCTGCAGGACACCGAACATGAACAAGAAAATGCTCCAGCTGATGACCCCGCCGATCAGAGCGCCTGCAAAGAATCTCTGCCAAGAAGGCTGCCTGTAATACGGAGGAATTCTCATGAGGAAATATGCTCCTGTGTAAGCCAAAAAATGAATAGTGCTGCTGTCTGGGCCCCTCCCATTGCAGAAAGGATCAAAAGGAACTGTTTAAAAACCTCTTTGGTTTCACCGTTCAGGAATCCTTTTTCAAAACTGTACAGAGTATCAAAGGTTCCGCCGATGGCCGCGATGATGGCCCATATCCTCAGTATTCTGGACAGCCGTGAAATTTCCGTAAGGAGCGGCTGGCCTGTCATGAATGCCGCAAGTCCTCCCAGCAGGCATCCCCCAAGAAGAACCCCCAATGCAATGAAATAACTTTTGAAAAGCTCCGGGAAGAAAGCTTCAGCCATTCTTATCAACTCCGAAAATAGTAATTTTTTTCATCAGGCGAGAATCGTATAAAAGTCCTCCCTCTATATATATGGGACGGGCCGCTGACATATGAAGAATAAGAGACATGAAAAAAGCGAACATATTTTCTTTTTCCTTATAGTTTCTTATAATGAAAGGAGGAGTATGTGAAAAGGAGTGTGAGTGCTCATGTCGTTTGTCCACTTGCAGGTGTCAAGCGCGTTCAGTTTATTGTCGAGCACAGCATCGGTCAAATCGCTTGTACAAAAAGCTGTACAGCAGCAGTATCGTGCTATCGCCATCACAGATCGAAACGTGATGTATGGGGTCATTCCGTTTTATCAGGAGTGCCGGAAGAACTGCATAAAGCCGATCATTGGGATGACTGTAGATGTGATGAGTGAAAGTGAGGATAGAAGCTTTCCGCTTGTGCTGCTTGCTAAAAATAATGCGGGATATGGAAACCTCTTAAAGATTTCCAGCGTGATTGGAACGAAATCCCCTGAAGGAATTCCCTACAAATGGCTGAAAGGGTACGGTAATGGCCTGATTGGGATCACCCCTGGAATCAAAGGAGAAATAGAACAGGGATTGCTTGCGGGATCTCATGAAAATGCAGAGGCCGCCTGCGTCAGGATGCAGAAAGTGTTTGGAAAGGATTCTTTTTATTTTTCGCTTCAAAATCATGGACTTCAAGATGAACGGATAATAGAGGAAGGCTTTCAGAAATTAAGTCAAAAGCACGGAGTCAAACAGATTGTGACCAATGATGTCCAGTTTGTTGAAAAAGAGGATGCGTTCGCTCAGGAATGCCTGCTGGCAATCAGGGACGGAGTCAAATTAGCGGATGATGAGCGTGAAACTCTTCCAAATGATCAGTACTATTTCAAGAGCAAGGATGAAATGCTTGAGTTGTTTGGCAGGCATGTGGATGCCTTGGAAAATACAATGAATGCAGCGAATGAATGCAATGTGGAGATCGCTTTCAATCAAAATCTGCTGCCCAAGTATCCTTTGCCGCCTGGTGAATCAGCTGACCAATACTTAGAGAAAGTGTGTTTGCAGGGGCTTAAGGAGCGGGGGCTCGAGAACACTGGTATATATATGGATAGACTGAAATATGAGTTATCAGTCATCCTCAAAATGAATTTCAGTGATTATTTCCTGATTGTATGGGACTTCATGAAGTTTGCCCGCGAGCAACATATTTTAACAGGACCGGGGAGGGGATCTGCAGCGGGTTCCCTCGTTGCCTATATCCTCAAGATCACCGATGTAGATCCGATTGTTCATGGCTTGTTGTTTGAAAGGTTCCTTAACCCGGAAAGAATCTCAATGCCTGATATCGATATTGATTTTCCCGATTATAGGCGGGAAGAAGTCATTGAATATGTGCATCAAAAATACGGAGATCTGCATGTTGCCCAGATCATCACTTTCGGGACCCTTGCGGCAAAAGCGGCCCTGAGAGATACAGCAAGGGTGTTCGGCTTTAATTCCAAGGAACTGGAGCAGCTGTCTAAGTTTGTTCCCTCCCGGCATGGCTTGTCCTTAAAGTCTGCGTACGATGAGTCGGCGGAGTTTAGAGACTTCATCAATGAGTCACAGCACAAGCAGAGGCTTTTCCAGACAGCCCTTAAGCTGGAGGGGCTTCCACGCCATGCTTCTACCCATGCGGCAGGGGTCATCATCAGTGAAAGGCCGCTTGTAGATTTGATTCCCATCCAGGCGGGTCAAGGAGACGTCCATCTGACTCAATATCCAATGGAGGTATTGGAAGAAATCGGGCTTTTAAAAATGGATTTTCTCGGCCTGAGGAACTTAACGATTCTGGACAGGATCGTTTCATCCATACGAAAGGGTACGGGAAAGAAATTCTCGCTGGATGCTCTTCCGCAGAATGATGAAAAAACATTCCAGCTTCTGAGCCAAGGAAGAACGGATGGGGTATTTCAGCTGGAATCGGATGGCATGAAAAATGTATTGGTGAAGTTGAGACCCACTTCTTTCGAGGATATCGTGGCGGTCAATGCTTTGTTCAGGCCAGGCCCAATGGAAAACATTCCATTGTTCATATCCAGGAAACATGGAGAGGAAAGCATAGACTATCCCCATTCCGATCTAAAGGAAATCCTCGGAATCACATACGGAGTCATCGTCTATCAGGAGCAAATTATGCAAATTGCTTCCAAAATGGCCGGTTTCTCTTTAGGGGAAGCCGATTTGCTGCGCAGGGCGGTCAGCAAGAAGAAACGGGATGTCCTGGACAGTGAACGAAAGCATTTCATCGACGGGGCATTAAAGAAAGGATATACGTTTGAAACGGCAGAGAAAATATATGATTTGATTGTAAGGTTCGCCAACTACGGCTTTAACCGTTCACACGCGGTTGCCTACAGTATGATCGCCTACCAGCTTGCCTACTTGAAAGCGAACTACCCTTCGTACTTTCTTGCCGCTCTGCTCACATCGGTGATCGGGAATGATGCCAAGGTTGCACAATATATCCGTGAGGCGAAACAGAATGATATTGATATCCTTCCGCCTTCAATCAATCTCAGTCAATTTCCTTTCAAAGTCGAAAAAAGGGGCATTCGCTACAGTCTGGGAGCGATCAGGGGTGTAGGGGCGGCAGCGCTGAAGGAAATCTATAAAGAGCGGCAGGGAAAGCCTTTTGCTGATTTGTTTGATCTCTGCTTAAGGGTATCTGTGAAAGCTGTCAATCGAAAGACGCTTGAAGCTCTTGTATTTTCTGGAGCACTGGATGACTTTGGTGAAGACCGGGCTACTCTGCTGGCAAGTCTAGATGTAGCTATTGAGCATTCTGAATTGGTCCGCCCGCGTGATCAGGAATATGACTTGTTCGAGGAGGAGGAGGCTTTTTTCCTGAAGCCCAAGTACACAGTAGTCGAGGATATGCCTCTTGAGAAGAAGCTGGAATACGAAAAACAGGTGCTCGGATTGTACTTGTCAGACCACCCAGTTTCACCCTTTGAAAAGTTATTCAAAGACATCTCTGCCATTGACCTTTTCGACCTTGAAGCGGGAAACAAAAATATCAGGGCAGGAGTCTATATCACTTCATTGAAGACGATCCGGACCAAAAAAGGCGAGGTAATGGCGTTCATTACCGCAAGTGATTCCAGCGGTGAAATGGAAGGCGTTGTTTTCCCCAATGCGTATAAGCAGTATTCTGCTTTGATTAAAGAAGGAAATATCCTCATGCTCGAGGGCTCTGTTGAAGAGCGGAATGATAAGATCCAGCTGCTGGTCAATAAAGCCTTCTCTATAGAAGAGGTAAAGTCACTATCCGATGAAATCAACAGGAGACTCTATCTGAAGGTGGATCATTCTGCTGGGGAAGCCATAGAAGCAGTGAAGAGAATTTTGAAGAAGTATAAGGGCAAGGTACCTGTCATCATCCATTTCGATGGAGAAAACAGAACGGTTCAGCTTCCGAATAACCAGTGGGTGAATCCATCGGCCGAATGCTTGCGTGAATTAAAGGAAGCTCTGGGAGAGAAAAATACAGTCCTGAAGTGACTCTGCTTCCTTATTTGCGGGGAATTTTGTTCGGAGAGCAACACCCCTGGCGCACAGCTTAAACACAGCATGGCAGGAATAGAAGATTATATGATGAAGCTTCAGGGCTTAGTTGAAATACAAAACACCGCCATGTATTGGTGGTGTTTTGCTGGTTTACCCGTCTTATTTCTTTTAAAGGGAATGGGTACAAATAGCAAAAAATCGTTTCCTGCAAGACCATCGGAACCCCGCACCTGTAGTTGATATCAACTTTTATGTTTACGATAACAAAATTTGATTTGAAGAAGTAATTTAATAGTATTTCCTTTACTTCATTAAGCATTTATTATATTGTTTAAAGGGAAATAGGTGGTCTGACCACCCTAGAATAAAATGATTTCATTACAATACATTACCTATAAAAGCAGATACTTAAGGAGTGAACAAGCTTGTCATTACGTGAAGAAGCGTTGCACATGCACAGAATTAACCAAGGGAAACTGGAAACGACAGCAAAAGTAGAGGTCAAAAATGCAAAAGATTTAAGCTTGGCTTACTCCCCGGGTGTAGCGGAACCTTGTAAAGTGATTTACGACAAACCTGAAACGGTTTATGAATATACAATGAAAGGCAACATGGTAGCGGTTGTATCCGATGGTACTGCTGTCCTTGGACTAGGGAATATCGGTCCATCTGCGGCACTTCCTGTGATGGAGGGAAAAGCTGTTCTGTTCAAGAGTTTTGCAGGAGTGGATGCTTTCCCAATCTGTCTTGATACCAATGATGTGGACAAGATTGTCGAAACCGTTAAATTGATGGAGCCGACATTCGGCGGTGTGAATTTGGAGGATATAGCCGCACCGAATTGCTTTGTGATAGAAGAACGATTAAAAAAAGAAACCAATATTCCAATTTTCCACGACGACCAGCATGGAACGGCTATCGTAACAGCTGCGGGTCTTGTGAATGCTTTGAAAATTGTTGGCAAAAAAATGTCTGAGATCAAGGTAGTTGCCAATGGAGCGGGCGCAGCCGGAATTGCTATCATAAAGCTTCTTCATAACTACGGTGTCCGCGATATCGTCATGTGCGATACAAGGGGAGCCATTTATGAAGGTCGTCCTAATGGCATGAATGATATTAAGGATGAAGTAGCCAAGTTTACGAACCGCAATCGTATCGAAGGCAGCTTGGAGGATGTTATCAAGGATGCAGACGTATTCATTGGCGTTTCGGTAGCCGGAGCCCTTAACGAAGACATGGTGCGTTCCATGAATGATGATCCAGTTATTTTCGCCATGGCCAATCCCGTACCGGAAATCATGCCTGAGGATGCAAAATCTGCGGGAGCAAAGGTAGTGGGGACGGGCAGATCCGATTTTCCTAACCAGGTAAATAATGTCCTTGCTTTCCCGGGGATTTTCAGGGGTGCGCTGGATGTACGCGCCACTCACATCAATGAGAAAATGAAACAGGCTGCAGTGGAAGCCATTGCAGGGCTTGTAGCCGAAAAAGATCTGAATGAGGACTATGTCATCCCTGCCCCATTTGATGCCCGTGTCGCACCAGCCGTAGCGGCAGCCGTGGCCCAGGCTGCGATGGAAACAGGTGTCGCAAGGCAAAAAGTCGACCCTGAAGAAGTACGCAGAAAAACTGAACAACTGGCAGTCATCGGAAAGGGTGAATGATCCAAGGGATGGATTCACCAAAACCAAACTCAAAGGTATTCATTGAAATTGTCAATAGAATCAGGGAGATGATTTCCGTTGACGGCTTACAGCCGGGAGATAAGATCCCTTCCGAAAGAGAGTTGTCAGAACGCCTGAAAGCAGGGCGTTCTTCTATTCGAGAAGCTTTAAGGGCCCTGGAGCTGCTTGGTCTGATTGAAACCAGGCGGGGTGAAGGGACTTTTTTGAAAGACTTCCGCAATCATCATTTAGTGGAGCTGCTCGGGACTTTTATCCTGAAGGACGGCCAGGCAAAAGGGGATGTCCTGCTGACTAAAGAGTGGCTTGAAAAAGAGAGCCTTAGAACCATTTTGGATTCTGGCATAAGCCTGGAAGGTCTGCAAAATTCCCTGGCATCCCGTGAGCATCAAACTGTAGACAGTTTTCTCAGGGAGGTCATCCTTCAATCAGGAAATCTTTTGGCGGGAAAGATCTGGTATATACTCTCCCAATATGGAGCGATGGTAGAGAGCGCGGTACCGATGGATGATGAGAAACAGAAAGTATGTGAGGGACTAATAGATTCCCTTCGTGCAAAGCGGGAAAATGAGATGTGGGAGTATTACCACACTCTGAAAACCACGAACCGAAGGCAATAATATATAAACAAGTTAGATTTACAAGGCAGAAAATTGTCGAGAAAATGCCGACATGTTCCTACATCTTTTTTGGCTGGATTGATGTAGAGTGTATGAAAGCAAGTCCGATTTAACACAGGCAGGCAAGGCGTTTGAAGGGCAGTTGACCAACTGCCGTCAAAATCAGCCGCATACGACCCTATTGCCTGAAGCATAAGAGATTATACGCCCTTTAGGGCAGGACTCATACTAGTATGAATAAGGAGGTTTCCCTTTTGCTTAAAGATCTTTTCGTAAAGACAAAAAAGAAAAAGTATGCAACCATTCCCTCTGATGCGGCTAAACAGGATGTACCGGAAGGAATTATGACGAAGTGTCCAAATTGTAAAAAGATCATGTATACAAAAGAACTGAAAAAAAATATGAATGTCTGCCTGCATTGTGAGTATCATCACCGCATGAATGCATTTGAAAGAATTGACTGCTTCATAGATGAGGGAAGTTTTGAAGAGCTGGATGCAAACCTTATTTCGGAAAATCCTCTGAATTTTCCTGATTACATAGAAAAATTGGAGAAAGACCGTCAGAAGACCAATATCAACGAGGCTGTTGTGACAGGTGCCGGAAAAATTGACGGCTGCGAAGCAATAGTCGCGATTATGGATGCTCGTTTTAGAATGGGAAGCATGGGCTCTGTGGTTGGTGAAAAGATTACCAGAGCAATAGAAGAGGCTGATAGAAGACATTGTCCATTCATCATTTTCACAGCATCAGGCGGGGCAAGAATGCAGGAAGGGGTTCTATCTCTTATGCAAATGGCCAAGACATCTGTAGCCCTGAAAAGGTTTAGTGATAATGGCGGCCTGTTCATTTCCATCATGACCCATCCTACAACCGGCGGAGTGTCTGCCAGCTTTGCGTCCCTTGGTGATTACAATTTTGCGGAGCCGGGAGCGTTAATTGGATTTGCCGGAAGAAGGATTATTGAACAGACAATCAGGGAAGACCTGCCTGAAGATTTCCAAACGGCGGAGTTCCTGTTGAAGTATGGACAGCTGGATGATGTCATTTCACGTTTGGATATGAAGGAGAAGATCTCGAAAATACTGGAGATTCATCAATGGGATGGTGAACTGACATGGTAAATGAAATGGAATTTGAAAAGCCTGTAACACAGTTAAGAAATAAGATTGCGGAGTTGAAGGAATTTACTCAAAAGTCGGAAGTAGATCTTTCTTCTGAAATCGAAAAGCTTGAAAATCGTTTGCAGAAACTGGAAAATGACCTATATGAAAATATGAAACCATGGGAAAGGGTTCAAGTCGCCAGGCACCAAAACAGACCTACGACCTTGGATTACATCAGTCATTTGTTCACTGATTTTCATGAAATGCACGGTGACCGCCTCTATGGAGAGGATGAAGCCATTGTCGCCGGGATTGCAAAATTCCGTGGTCTCCCAGTAACTGTTATAGGCCATCAGCGGGGGAAAGATACAAAAGAGAATATCCGGCGTAATTTTGGGATGCCTCACCCTGAGGGTTACAGGAAAGCATTAAGGCTGATGAAGCAGGCTGATAAGTTTGGCAGGCCGATTATTTGCTTCATTGATACAAAAGGAGCTTATCCTGGGAAAGCTGCAGAAGAACGCGGTCAAAGTGAAGCGATAGCCCGCAATCTTTTTGAGATGGCCGGATTGAGTGTTCCGGTCATTTGTATCGTTATTGGAGAAGGCGGAAGCGGCGGTGCATTGGCTTTAGGAGTAGGAAACCATATCCATATGCTGGAGAATTCCACTTATTCAGTTATTTCCCCTGAAGGAGCGGCGGCTCTTTTATGGAAAGATGCTGCTCAGGCAAAAAGAGCTGCGGAAACAATGAAAATCACAGCACCGGATTTGAAAGAGCTTGGTGTTATCGATGAAATCATTCCTGAAGTAAGAGGCGGTGCCCATAAAGATGTCAAGACACAGGCCGACAGCATCGGTGAAGCCTTGAAGTCTTCTTTGGAGGAATTGGTGCCTCAGACTTCAGAACAATTGGTAGAAGGGCGCTATCAAAAATATAAAATTATGGGTGAATATACAGTTTTAGATGAGTTTTCAAGGGTAAATTCTTAAGCGTGGACACTTTTTCACGCTTTTTCTTTTTTTTCGGGAAATCAGGATTTAAGCAGAAACAGAGAATGTAAACGCAATCTTTTACAGTGAAACGCTTTCATTATTTAGATAATTTCGTCTTTATCAAAAACCACTCTATATTCGTTGTTAGCTGGCAATCTTCATGTTATTTTAGAAATAATCCAAAGGCTTTTTGCCTATACTAATAAGTGTTAAAAACGTGTCCCCCGATTATCTTCTTTCTGCCCCCCAAAAGAACAATAACAAAACTAACTATACATAAAGACTTAATAAGAGGTGATTGTGAATGAAAAGAATAGGTGTATTGACAAGCGGAGGAGACTCTCCTGGTATGAACGCAGCCGTCAGAGCGGTTGTCAGGCAGGCTATTTATCAAGACATGGAAGTATATGGGGTCTACCAAGGGTATAATGGCCTGATCAATGGAAATATCAAGAAGCTGGAGCTTGGTTCTGTAGGTGATATCATCCACCGCGGAGGAACAATGCTGTATACGGCCCGCTGTGAAGAGTTCAAGACAAAAGAAGGACAGCAAAAGGGAATAGAACAGCTTAAGAAGCATGGCATCGAAGGCCTTGTGGTCATCGGCGGTGACGGGTCCTATCGCGGTGCGAAAGCGCTGACTGAGCTTGGGTACCCATGCGTGGGCGTACCTGGAACAATCGACAATGATATCCCGGGAACAGAATATACTATCGGATTTGATACGGCCTTGAACACGGTCATAGACGCAATTGATAAGATCCGTGACACAGCAACATCGCATGAAAGAACATTCATCATTGAAGTAATGGGCCGTAATGCGGGTGACCTGGCTCTTTGGTCGGGGCTGGCAGGCGGAGCTGAGACAATCCTGATCCCGGAAGACAAACATGATATGGATGATGTTGCCCGCCGCCTGAAAAAAGGGCAGGATCGCGGTAAGAAGCATAGTATCATTATCGTTGCTGAAGGTGTAATGGGCGGTGAAGAATTTGCTTCTAAACTTAAGGAAGCAACAAATCTGGAAACTCGTGTATCCGTACTTGGCCACATGCAGCGCGGAGGCTCGCCTACCGCTTCGGACAGGGTGCTGGCAAGCCGCCTGGGTTCCCGTGCAGTAGACCTTCTTGCTGAGGGCAAGGGTGGAAGAGCAGTAGGAATCGAGAAAAACGAACTGGTCGATTATGATATTATAGAAGCACTGGCTAAAGAGCACGTATTAGATTTAAATATGTACAAACTTTCAAAAGAGTTGTCTATCTAATTAATATTGCAATAGATTCAAAATGACAGGAAATATCCAGGAGGGCATTACGAAATGAGAAAAACCAAAATAGTATGTACCATAGGACCGGCAAGTGAATCAGTAGAACAATTAACACAGTTAATCGAAGCGGGTATGAATGTCGCCCGTTTGAATTTCTCGCATGGCGATCATGAAGAGCATGGTGCCAGAATCCAGAACATCAGGACTGCTGCTGAAAAAACAGGGAAAACAGTAGGAATACTTTTGGATACAAAAGGCCCTGAAATTCGCACCAATAACATGGAAAATGGATCCATCGAGCTTGAAAAAGGATCTGAAGCGATTGTCTCCATGACTGAAGTGCTTGGAACTCCTGAAAAATTCTCAGTGACATATGAAAGCTTGATTGATGACGTCCATGAGGGATCCAGAATCCTTTTAGATGACGGATTGATCGGTCTTGAAGTCATTGCCCTTGATAAGTCTGCAGGCGAGATTAAAACAAAGGTCCTTAATTCCGGCACATTAAAGAACAAAAAAGGAGTTAATGTTCCCGGCGTGTCCGTAAACCTGCCTGGCATCACCGAAAAAGATGCAACTGACATCAAATTCGGAATCGAGCAAGGTGTAGATTTCATCGCTGCTTCATTCGTCCGCCGTGCATCTGATGTATTGGAAATCCGTCAATTGCTGGAAGACCATAATGCTGGCAATATTCAAATTGTCCCTAAGATCGAGAACCAGGAAGGTGTCGATAATATCGATGAAGTTCTGGAAGTATCCGATGGCTTGATGGTAGCCCGTGGAGACCTTGGTGTGGAAATTCCTGCAGAAGAAGTTCCGCTTGTGCAAAAAGATTTGATCAAGAAATGTAACGCGCTTGGCAAACCGGTTATCACTGCAACTCAAATGCTGGATTCCATGCAACGCAATCCTCGTCCGACAAGGGCAGAAGCGAGTGACGTTGCCAACGCCATCTTTGATGGTACGGATGCCATCATGCTATCCGGGGAAACGGCTGCTGGAGCTTACCCGCTGGAAGCTGTTCAAACGATGCATAATATTGCTTCACGCGCGGAAACGGCACTTGATTATAAAGACATCCTTTCTACCCGCAGCAAAGACAGCGGCCATAATATGACAGATGCCATTGGACAATCTGTTGCGCATACTGCCATCAACCTTTCTGTCAATGCGATTGTTGCTCCTACAGAAAGCGGACATACAGCCAAGATGATTTCAAAATACCGTCCAAAAGCACCGATTATTGCTGTAACGGCTAATGATTCCGTTTCCCGTAAGCTGGCATTGGTTTGGGGCGTATATCCTCAAATGGGCAGAAAGGTTTCCACGACAGATGAAATGCTTGAAATGGCTGTTGAGGAAAGCGTCAATTCCGGCTTGATCACTCATGGTGACCGCATCATCATTACAGCTGGTGTGCCAATCGGTGAATCCGGCACAACGAATTTGATGAAAATCCATGTAGTCGGCGATATTCTGGCAAAAGGACAAGGTATCGGACGCAAGACGGCATTCGGCAAAGCGGTTTTGGCTAAAAACGCTGCAGAAGCAAACGAAAAGGTACAGCCAGGTTCTATTCTTGTGACGGTTGGCAGTGATAAAGATATGGTCCCTGCACTTGAGAAATGCTCGGCACTGATTACAGAAGAGGGCGGCCTCACAAGCCATGCGGCTGTTGTCGGCATCAATATCGGCATCCCTGTAATTGTAGGTGTGGATAACGCCATGTCTCTCCTTCAAGATGGCCAGGAAATCACCGTTGATTCTTCAAGAGGCGTCATCTATGACGGACATGCAAGTGTACTATAAGTGATTCTAAAAAGTGGTGTCTCCTTTGGGAGGCATCGCTTTTTTAATGGCTCTTTTCGCAAAGGCTGTGGCTAGTGAGAAGTAATGGATTTCCGCTCCAGGCGGACGACTCCGCGGGGCGGGCGGTGAGCCTCCTCGGCTGCGCCTGCGGGGTCTCACCTGTCCCGCTAGTCCCGCAGGAGATCGTACGCCTTCCGCTCCAATCCTCCTAGGTAAAGGGGGATGAAGGGAAATAGCATTCTAAAGGAACATTTATTTAAAAAAAGCCTATAAGGTTTTCCCTCTAAACAGGGAACAGCTCTTTTCTTCTTGCTTACCAGAATATTTACAAGGAATAATGTTTTTATCTTACGAAGGTCATATATCAAATAACCCCCTGAGAATAAAAGGAAAGACCTCCTTTTTTTCACCGGGGAACATTTGCCTGTCGGGGCGAAACAGGGCGCTTCCGCTTTTTATCAATCCAGCTCCAGCGGCCAGCGCCTAGCAGATTTCGGTCTCTCTCCTTGCGATAAGTCAACATCGACTCACTCTGTTCGTCGTGTTTCCTTTTTCTCTTGCGAGATCCCATAAATCTGTACGGCGCTGAACGGCCGCTTCCGCTTTTTGTCAATCCAGCTCCAAGGCCACAGCGGCTAGCGTACTGCCCATCCCCTCCTTTGCAAATCCAGTTTCGAGGTCCCAACGGCTAGCAGATTTCGGTCTCTCTCCTTGCGATAAGTCATCATCAACTCACTTTGTTCGTTGTGATTCCTTTATCTCAATGCGGGGCTGGTACAGTCCGTACGCCGCTGAGCGGGGCCTTTCCGCTTTTCATCGAATCCAGCTCCAGCGGCCAGCGCCTAGCAGATTTTGGTCTCTCTCCTTGCGATAAGTCAACATCGACTCACTCTGTTCGTCGTGTTTCCTTTATCTCATGCGAGATCCCATAAATCTGTACGGCGCTGAACGGCCGCTTCCGCTTTTTATCAATCCAGCTCCAAGGCCCCAGCGGCTAGCGTACTGCCCATCCCCTCCTTGCGATAATTCATCATCGAATCGCTGTCGCTCTTCGTGATTCCTTTATCTCATGCGGGGCTGGTACAGTCCGTACGCCGCTGAGCGGGGCCTTTCCGCTTTTTAAATAATCTGTTGAAAAGTTGTCGCAGGCTGTCATCAGTCTATTGTTTGTGAATATGTTATAATAGAATCAGGTTGTCCAGAAAATGGGGGAATTAATATAATGAGATATATGATGTTATTTCTGATTGTAGTGCCTGCACTTGAGATAGGTTTGCTGATTCTTTCAGGGCAGACATTCGGAGTGCCTGCGACAATTCTGATGATTATTGCTACAGGTGTACTAGGCGCTTATCTGGCAAAGAAACAAGGTCTCCAGGCAATAAGGAATGTGCAGGAACAAATAAAGTTCGGACAGGTTCCCGGTGATGCAATAGTAGACGGCTTGTGTGTCCTGGTCGGCGGTGTGGTTCTTCTGACACCTGGTTTTATAACAGATGCAACAGGATTTCTGCTGTTATTTCCGCAAACAAGGAAACTGATTAAGCCGTTCCTTTTAAGATTGTTCAGAAGATGGATAAATAATGGAAACGTTATAATATACCGATAATAAAAAGATCCGTTCATTGGGAACGGATCTTTTTATTATGCTTTATTCTCTTATCTCCGGTTTGCCGGTAATGAAATCCCAAAGATCCTGAAATACCCCGGCATTTCGCAGGGTGGATAATATCACGAGAGTCACCGGGCCGAGGATCAGGCCGAGGAACCCTACCAGCTTGAAGCCGACAAACAGGGCAATAAGGGTTGCCAGCGGGTCGAGCCCGATACTTGAGGATAAAATTTTCGGCTCCATGATCTGCCTTTGGACAACGACTACAAGATAAAGGACTCCAAGGCCCAGCCCCAATCCGATATTTCCTGTAATCAATTCATAGATGATCCATGGAACGAAAACTGCTCCGGTTCCGAGATACGGGAGTATGTCCACAAGACCGATCACGAGAGCAATTGTAATGGCATAGTCAACCCGAAGGATCAACAGGCCGATAAGGACAATCACGGCTGTTATAGAAATTAAGGTGAACTGGGCACGTACAAAGCCGAGCAAAGCCTTCTTCAAGTCCACGAAAACCCTTCTCCCGCTTGCCGCAGCTTTTACAGGTACATACTTAGAGAGCTTGTCAGAAAGGTGGTACCAGTCTTTACTTATAAAGAATGTAGCCAATGCAGAGAAAATCAATACGGTTGCGGCGTTGGGAATCCAAGAAACGATATTTGGCAGCTTCTGAAAGAAGTTCTGGATGAAATCACCAGCTGATGAGGCGATTCTTTCTCCGGCGGCTTGAATGTTCTCAAGGATGGCGCCTTGCTGTCCTGCTTCTAAATTTTTGAAAAGGCCGCTGATTTGATGGTAAAAAGGGATGACTTGTCCAGCAATGAAATTTTCGAAGTACTCAACAAGGGTGTTTACATGCTGAGGGACAACATCGGCCAGATAGTTTGCACCTGAAACAATCTCTGTTATCAGCAATGTAATCAGTCCTATGAAAAGGGAGATGATCAAGAGCAGGGCTAACGCAACAGCCAATCCCCTCGGCATTCTTGCTTTCCTCTCAAGGAGATTTACTACCGGGTTGATTAAAAGCGCGATAATCAAAGCAATGATGAAGGGATAAGTCACCTTTGAAACATAGTAGATTGCTATCCCGGTCAAAGCCACTACCGCCACAACAAATAGAAAGCGCAAGCAACGGTAAAGAAACTCCAAATTCATATACAAACCCCCTGCCAGATTTTTCTGTTTATAGTATATATATATTTTAGCTGAGGAATGAAATGAAAGAAAGTTGAACATTTCAAGAGAATAAAAGACTTTCTGCCTGAAATTTTTTCGATATAAGAGAGAGTCCGTTCCACTTCTTATAAAGCTTTTAGAGAAAAGATGGAAAAAAATTAGTTTCGCCATATACTATCTAAGCTCTCAATGAGGAAAAAGAGAATAAAGAAAGGACTGGCCGTTTATCCATACGAAGACTGACGCTTCTTGATTTTCCCTTTTCTATGATTGAGTGCACGAAGGGTTAAGGATAATTAGGGAAGATCGGAATATTATGTTAGGATATAGTTGGAGAAGGGGCAGTATATTTTTCTACTAAAATAATTCTTATAGAAATTGAACCGTTTTCGTTCACAAAAGTCAGATAATTGTTTATAATAGAAAATGAAAGCGCATCCCATGATGAAGATCTGATTTTTACCATGGTGATTGTGTGGTACTGTGTTGAGCGAGCGCTCGATAGCGTAAGTTTTAAACAACTATATTTATTTTTTGAAACAAGCCATTTTAAGAGACTCCTGCGCTCTTGAAAATATTGTTCATTCCCGCAATGGACGACTGGCGATTATTCAGATAAAGGAGAGGTTTTTTTATGACAGCAACCCGTGGATTAGAAGGTGTTGTAGCAACTACGTCTTCAATCAGTTCAATCATTGATGACACTCTTACATACGTTGGATATAACATCGATGATTTAACCAACAATGCCAGCTTCGAAGAGATAATCTATCTATTATGGAATCTAAAATTGCCTACAGCTTCAGAGCTTGATCAGCTGAAAAAAGATCTAGCTGAGAATGCTGCTCTTCCTAAGGAAGTACTTGAGCATTTCAAAATGTACCCAATCAAGGATGTCCATCCGATGGCTGCGTTAAGATCTGCAGTATCACTTCTTGGATTATATGATGAAGAATCAGATGTGATGGAAGAGGGGGCCAACTTCCGTAAAGCTGTCCGCCTGCAAGCTAAGATTCCAACAATTGTTACTTCTTTTGCGCGTATCAGAAGCGGAAAAGAACCAATCGCTCCAAGAACTGATCTTGGTTTTGCCGCAAACTTCCTTTACATGCTTACCGGTAACGATCCTGAAGACATTGAAGTGGAAGCGTTCAATAAAGCTCTTGTTCTTCATGCCGATCACGAATTGAATGCCTCTACGTTCACGGCCCGTGTCTGTGTAGCAACTCTATCAGATGTTTATTCTGGTGTCACTGCGGCAATCGGGGCTTTGAAGGGACCACTTCACGGCGGTGCCAATGAACAGGTTATGAAAATGCTGACAGAAATTGATTCTGTTGATAACGTAGAATCTGCAATCCGTAAAAAGCTCGACAACAAAGAAAAAATCATGGGCTTCGGCCACCGTGTTTATCAGCAGGGAGATCCAAGGGCGAAACACCTGAAAGAGATGTCCCAGAAACTGACTGAGCTGAGAGGCGAAAGCAAATACTATGAGATGTCAACGAAGATCGAAGACATTGTGACATCTGAAAAAGGATTGCCGCCGAATGTAGATTTCTATTCTGCATCCGTATACCACAGTCTGGGCATCGACCACGACTTGTTCACTCCGATCTTTGCGGTGAGCAGAGTGTCAGGCTGGCTGGCTCATATCCTTGAGCAATACTCCAACAACCGCTTGATCCGTCCTCGCGCGGATTACACTGGTCCCGGCAAACAGGAATATGTTCCGGTTGAGCAGCGCGGTTAATATTTTACAAAAAGTTTAATATCTGGTGTAATGACAATGGAAAAGGCTTTACTAACCCGGCCTTTTCCGTCAACAATAAAAGCGGGTCTGATTTCAAAGGTTTTCCTGCCTTGTATCAGTCCCTTTAATAATGAATTTGGAGGTAATAATATGTCTGAAGGTCAAAAAATTTCTGTCGAAAATGGTAACTTGAATGTGCCAAATAATCCAATCGTTCCTTTCATTGAAGGTGACGGAACTGGTCCTGATATCTGGGCTTCTGCTTCCCGCGTTTTAGATGCAGCGGTTGAAAAAGCTTATAACGGTGAGCGCAAGCTTGTTTGGAAAGAAGTATTAGCCGGTGAGAAGGCTTACAACCAAACTGGCGAGTGGCTTCCAAGCGCAACTCTTGATGCAGTGCGCGAATACTTCATCGCGATCAAAGGGCCTCTTACTACACCGATCGGCGGCGGTATCCGTTCATTGAACGTTGCTCTTCGCCAGGAGCTTGACTTGTTCACATGTCTTCGCCCTGTACGTTACTTTGAAGGTGTTCCTTCTCCTGTGAAACGTCCTGAAGACACAGATATGGTCATCTTCCGTGAAAATACTGAAGATATCTATGCGGGTATCGAGTATGCTAAAGGTTCTGATGAAGTGAAAAAGCTGATCTCTTTCCTTCAAGACGAAATGGGTGTAAACAAAATTCGTTTCCCTGAAACTTCAGGCCTTGGAATCAAGCCTGTATCTGAAGAAGGCACACAGCGTCTTGTTCGCGCTGCAATCAACTATGCCATCACAGAAGGCCGCAAATCTGTAACCCTTGTACATAAAGGAAACATCATGAAATTCACTGAAGGTGCTTTCAAGAACTGGGGTTACGAGCTTGCAGAAAAAGAATTCGGCGAAAAAGTATTCACATGGGCTGAATATGACCGTATCAAAGACGATAAAGGCCTGGATGCAGCAAACCAAGCTCAATCTGATGCAGAAGCAGCTGGCAAAATCATCGTGAAAGATGCCATCGCTGATATCTTCTTACAGCAAATCCTTACACGTCCGGCTGAGTTCGATGTAGTAGCTACAATGAACTTGAACGGTGACTATATCTCTGATGCCCTTGCAGCGCAGGTAGGCGGAATCGGAATCGCTCCTGGAGCAAACATCAACTACGATACAGGACATGCGATCTTTGAAGCAACACATGGTACAGCACCTAAATATGCCGGCCAAGATAAAGTAAACCCTTCTTCCGTAATTCTTTCAGGTGTACTAATGCTTGAACACCTTGGCTGGACGGAAGCAGCTACATTGATTACAAAATCAATGGAAAAAACGATTGCTTCTAAAGTCGTTACTTATGACTTTGCCCGCCTGATGGACGGTGCTACAGAAGTGAAATGTTCTGAGTTCGGTACTGCCTTAATCGAAAATATGTAATATCCTGTTCTATTCTATTCATGGGATGAAAACGAGTCGGCTTGCATTTATGCAAGCCGACTCTGTTCAAAACTAATAAATGGGGGCGGTTCTTATGGCTATCAGACGTAAGAAAATTTCGGTTATCGGCGGAGGATTCACAGGGGCTACAACAGCTTTGATGCTCGCACAGAAAGAATTGGGAGATGTAGTGCTGGTGGATATTCCGCAAATGGAAGACCCGACTAAAGGAAAAGCTTTGGACATGGAAGAAGCAAGCCCGGTCCAAGGATTCGACGCGAAAATTACCGGAACTTCAAACTATGAAGATACAAAAGATTCCGATATCGTTGTAATCACTGCCGGAATTGCCCGGAAACCGGGAATGAGCCGGGATGACCTGGTTCAAACGAATCAAAAGATCATGAAGTCGGTAACACAGGAGATCGTTAAGTATTCTCCTGAAAGCATTATTATTGTTCTGACGAATCCGGTCGATGCCATGACTTACACTGTATTCAAAGAATCAGGTTTTCCGAAGAATCGAGTCATCGGTCAATCTGGCGTGCTGGATACCGCTCGTTTCCGTACATTTGTTGCTCAAGAATTGAACCTCTCTGTAAAAGATATTACTGGATTCGTGTTAGGAGGCCATGGCGATGATATGGTTCCGCTTGTCCGCTATTCCTATGCTGGCGGAATTCCACTGGAAAAGATGATACCTAAGGACCGCCTGGATGCAATTGTGGAAAGGACGCGTAAAGGCGGCGGGGAAATCGTTGGTTTGCTAGGAAACGGAAGCGCCTATTATGCTCCGGCTGCCTCCCTGGTCCAAATGACGGAAGCGATTCTTAAAGACCAGCGAAGAGTCATTCCTGCAATTGCCTACCTTGAAGGCGAATACGGATTCGATGGAATCTACCTTGGTGTCCCGACCATACTAGGCGGAAATGGTCTTGAACAAATCATCGAATTGGAATTAGAAGAAGAAGAAAAAGCAGCACTTTCCAAGTCTGCCGATTCTGTGCGTAATGTGATGGATATATTAACATAGTCATACGACAAAACCGGATCCAGTTCCCTGGACCCGGTTTTTTTTGCCTTTTTAAAGGCTCATAAAACAATATTTCAACTATCCTGAAAAAATCTCCTTTGTAAGGTTATACTAATAGTGGTAAAATATAAATAGACAGACAATAAAGAGTATTTCTTTTATTCTTAATTGTAAACGGTTACAACGGAGGTGCGCCAGCTATGTTATTAGGTAAAAACGTAAGCCGGGTAGAAAGATTGATGATATTTCAGTAGGAGAAAAGCTGACACTAACAGAGAAGATTGAAGATAAAGATCTGCTTCTCTATTTAGGATTGACCAATGATGCGAATCCTTTATACATCCAGCATGACTATGCTTCACAGACGCCTTTCAAGAAGCCTTTGGTACCTGCTATCATGCTGACAGGTATCATTAACTCTGCTGTGTCAAAGTATTTGCCGGGGCCGGGATCCCATATTATGAAACAGGAAATTGAGTTCCCGAAACCTGTATACCATTATGATACTGTAAAATTCCTTTTTGAAGTAAAGCATATAGACAGCAGCAGCCATTTGATTACAATCGATGTAATTGCCACTAATGAACAGGACGAGACCGTCATAAAAGGTTCAGTGGAGGTTTGTCCCCCTCATAAATTAGAGAAAATGAATGGGCATGCATTAGAAAATTTTTAAGGAAGCATTAGGAGACTGACCTGGTTAAAAATCCCGGGCGGTCTTTTTTTACGCTCTTTTCACAAGGGTAGTGGCTGCTGTAAAAGTAATGGATTTCCGCTGCAGGCGCGCGACGCCGCGTTGCGAGAACCGGGCCTCCTCGGCTTTGTAAAAAGCGGAAGCGGCCTTTCAGCGACGTACAGATTTCAGGGTTCAAGCCAAGCATCCACATAAATTAGCAAACGTTCAGGCACATTAAGAAAAAGTTATATAAAATGCAGTATTTCGAATGAAAACTAAAGCTTTTTATGAGGGAAAGGTTTGACAATAGGAAATCTGCGATAGACATGGGATTATCCCCTATGTTTATATTATAATGAAGTTATAACTAAATAATTTTTGGATGATGGGGTTTTTAATACAGGTATACGGAGGAACACGTTAATGAGCAAAAAGATTCTTGTAGTAGACGATGAGCAATCGATTGTCACCCTGCTGAAGTACAACTTGGAGCAGGCCGGCTATACCGTCATCACGGCGAATGACGGAGAAGAAGGAAGAGATTTGGCATTAGAGCAGGTTCCTGATTTAATGATCCTTGATTTAATGCTTCCAAAGATTGACGGAATTGAAGTGTGCAAGCAGATTCGCCAGCAGAAAGTGATGATTCCTATTCTTATGCTGACTGCTAAGGATGATGAATTTGATAAAGTTCTAGGCCTTGAGCTCGGGGCGGACGATTATATGACCAAACCATTCAGCCCCCGGGAAGTAATGGCAAGGGTAAAAGCGATTCTTCGCAGAAGCCAGGCAGTCATAGATGCAGCGGAACATTTGCGGGCAGAACAAAAGGATTATCTGCAAGTAGGGGAATTGAAGGTATATCCGGAGCAATATGAGGCTTATTTTGGCAGCACTCTTCTGGAGCTGACTCCCAAGGAATTTGAACTTCTTCTCTATTTGACGGAGAACAGGGGCAGGGTCCTGACACGCGATCAACTGCTGAGCGCGGTCTGGAATTATGATTTTGCCGGTGATACAAGAATTGTCGATGTGCATATCAGCCATTTAAGGGACAAGATCGAAACCAATACAAAGAAACCAGTCTATATCAAAACTATCCGGGGACTGGGCTATAAGCTGGAAGAGCAAAAAGGTTCATGATCAAATTCAGGTCACGCCTTTTGTTTGCTCTGATCATGCTGATCATTGTGGTGCTGATCGGACTTGGCTTGCTTTTAGGCCAGATTTTCAAAAGCTATTATCTTCAGTCATTCAATCATAGAATTGAGAAAGAGGCCAAGCTGATAGTAAATGAAGTCATTAGCACCCAGGAGCCGCAAACCATTGCAGACGATCAGATAGAGGAAATCAGCAGTCTTCTGGATATCCGCGTCACGATAACCGGACCGGATGGCACTATCCTGAAAGACAGCGGACCTTTTTCTGAAATTGATACTGAGGTACAAAATGGAGCCATTTATGAAATCACAGAAGAGTGGAACAGTGGCCTTCAGCAGACAGAATTGATGAAAAATGGGAATGAAGTCTTTTACTATTGGCAGCCAATAGGTGATGGAGAGGAATCTTCATTATTAATTCTCAGTTCCCGCGTCGATATCCTTGTGGCAGGCTATAAACAGATCTGGGCTGTTCTGTCGATCTCTCTCGGATTGGCACTTGTCGTTATAATTATGCTGGGGTCAAGAATAACGTCGCGTTACACAAAGCCGATTGATTCTGCGACACAGGTGGCAATGGAATTGGCTAAAGGAAACTACCGAGCCAGAACATATGAGGACCGGATGGATGAAACCAGCATGTTAAGTACATCCATTAATATACTGGCCAGGAATTTGCAGGAGATGACCTCCGCACAGGAAATTCAGCAGAATCGCTTGACCACCCTGATTGAAAATATGGGAAGCGGATTGCTGCTGATTGATCATAGAGGCTATGCGGTTATGACGAACAGGGCTTTCAAGGAATTCTTTTCTATAAAATCAGAACGCTTTGTCAATGAGCGATATTATGATGTGATCAAGTTTCCTGAAGTCAATAAATTGGTTGAAGAGATTTTCATGACAGAGCAAAAGGTGAGGAAGCAATTGCTGCTCCCTTTGCAGATTGAACGTAAACATTTTGAGGTTTACGGCGCCCCTATCATCGGGACGAAAGAAGAGTGGAAAGGGATTGTTCTGGTTTTCCATGATATTACCGAATTGAAAAAACTTGAACAGATGCGGAAGGATTTCGTTGCAAATGTTTCCCATGAGCTTCGGACACCTATTACTTCCATCAAAGGATTCAGTGAAACGTTATTGGATGGGGCAATGGAGGATAAAGAGACAACTAAAGCATTTCTGAACATTATCCTTAATGAGAGCGACAGGCTTCAGTCTTTAATCACCGATTTGCTTGATTTATCCAAGATGGAAAAGCAGGGCTTCCATCTGAATGTACATGAAGCTGATGTTAGTGTGATCTTACAGGAAGTAGTCGCAATTCTAGAGAAGAAGCCGGAGAAAAAAGAAATACATCTTACTCTGCAGGCAGATGAACCAGCTGTTGCGGAGGTGGATACAATGAGAATGAAGCAGGTGTTCATCAACCTAATTGGCAACGCCATCACCTACACTCCCGCAAAAGGGCAGGTTTCTATTTCGGTTAGCCAAACAGAGTCCACAGTCATTGTAGAGATAATGGACAGCGGGATAGGAATTGACGAAGAGGAAATTCCCCGCATTTTTGAAAGGTTCTACCGGGTTGATAAGGCAAGGAGCCGTGATTCTGGAGGAACGGGGCTTGGGCTGGCCATTGTAAAGCACTTGGTAGAGGCTCATGGAGGAAATATCGGGGTTGAAAGCAAAGTGAACGAAGGAACAACATTTAAAGTGACTTTATATAAACAACTTCCACAGGATGATTCTGAAGAGGAATATTCATAAAATAAGAATTTTACACAGTCTTTACATTTTTTTCAACGAAGCTTAATAATCGGCTGGTAATATACTTAGTGAAAACCCCTTCATCCAAGGAGCCCTGAAAAGGTGAGAACTGACCCCGTTCTCACCTTTTCTATTTTTATGTGTATTTTTAGCTCTGAATGTACTCGTGCATCTTTTCTTTTCCTTAGCTTTATCCCTATCCTCCACCCCCTTTAGATATACCCCATTTCGTATTCCTGCGCTCTTTAACTTGGTGAGGGTTTATTTTTTTTTGTAATATTATTGAAACCTTCTTGTTATTTAATCGTATAAAAGGTATCGAGATTGAGAGGGGTATGAAAATGAGCCTGAAGCAAATTTATAAGGTTACAGGAATGATAGTGGGGGCCATTGTGTTGATCGTTGTTCTATTTACAACCTGGTACACAGTGGATGAATCCGATCAGGCAATCGTTCTGACATTCGGAGAGGCCGGGGAGCCAATAACAGAATCTGGTCTTAAATTCAAAATGCCGTGGCCGATTCAGACTGTGGAAAAATTATCAAAAGAAACGTTCAGCCTTAAGTTCGGCTATGAAGAAAAAGATGGAGAAATTGTTGAATTCCCTAAAGAGACCAAAATGATTACAGGTGACGAATATATCGTCCTGGCTGATATGGTCGTTCAGTGGAAAATCACGAACCCTGAAAAATATTTATTCAATGCGGAAGATCCTAAGGAGATATTATATGATGCAACTTCCTCTTCATTAAGAAGTATCATCGGAAGCACGGAAATAGATGAAGCTTTGACATCCGGGAAAGCGGAAATCGAAGCTGAAGTCAGGGATTTGCTTGTAAACTTAGTTGATAAATATGATATGGGCATATCTGTCATAGGAGTCAAGCTGCAAGATGTTGAATTGCCCAATGAGGATGTCCGGAAGGCTTTTACAGATGTAACAGATGCCAGGGAAATGATGAATACTAAAATCAATGAAGCGGAGAAGTATCAAAATCAGAGGCTGAATGAATCACAAGGTGAAAAGGATGCTATCTTATCTAAAGCAACAGGGGATAAAGCTGCCAGAATAGAGCAGGCGAGGGGAGATGTATCTGTATTTGATAAGCTTTATGCAGAATATGAAGGAAATCCTGAAATTACAGAGCAGCGTCTCATCCTGGAAACGCTTGAGCAGGTGCTGCCGGATGCTGAAGTTTATATAATGAACGATGATGGAAACACAATGAAATACTTTCCGATTCGTCCATTAGAAAAAGAAAAACCTGTTCAAGGTCAAGAAGGGAATGCTGAGAATGAGTGATTCCAATATAGCCAATTTTAATGATAAAAAGAAACCGGAAATAGAATGGAGAAAGTACACGAAGCTGGGACTCTTTTTAATAGCGATTATAGCAATCCTGCTTCTTGTTATTCTCAATGTCTTTATTGTAAAAGAAGGAGAATACCGGGTGGTCCGCCAATTTGGGGAAGTGGTCAGGATTGAAGAAGATCCAGGACTTAGTTACAAAGTTCCTTTTATCCAGACGGTTTCCACTCTGCCAAAATATCAAATGATTTATGATGTATCAGAAGCAGAAATCAATACGAAAGACAAAAAAAGAATGATGATCGATAACTATGCCGTCTGGAAAATAGATGATCCGAAAAAGATGATTTCCAATGCGAGAAACGTCATTAATGCTGAAACCAGAATGGAAGAATTTATCTATTCTGTTGTACGTGCTGAACTTGGAAAATTAAATTATGTAGAAATTATCAATGATGAAAAATCAGCACGCGGCAGCCTGAATGACAAGATCACCGTAAGAGTGAATGAATTGCTTGAAGACGGAAACTATGGCATCAGTGTGAAAGACATAAGAATGAAGAGAACCGACTTGCCTGAAACAAATGAGAATGCAGTGTACATCGCAATGATTTCAGAGAGAGAGAAGACAGCACAGGAGTACTTATCCATGGGTGATGCCCAGAAGCAGAGAATCATGGCGGATACAGACAGGGAAGTTACTGAATTGCTTGCTACTGCGAAGGCGGATGCCAACGTGATTCGTGCCGAGGGAGAATCTGAAGCAGCTAAGATATATAACCGCTCCTTCTCAAAGGACCCTGAATTCTACCAATTATTCAGAACACTGGAATCATACAAGAAAACGGTAAATGGAGAGACCGTACTAGTACTTCCATCTAACTCTCCATACGCACAATTGTTAAGCGGCTATACTGAGTAAAACGTAATTTTATATGAAAGCTGCCGCTCCCTGCGGCCAGTACCGTTATTTTTCCTTTCTATTCTGAACATGATAGAATGAAGGAAAGATAGCGGTTTTTTTGTCGTATTTACTTTTATAAGTAGACAGTTATTTTTCTGGGAACAATCTTGCGTGCAAGCTGAATGATTTTTTGGTTCTTATTTTCTGACTCTTTTCGTAAACTTTGTTGCTATTTAGTATGAAATCATAAGTTAACGACATGATTCACCGGAGATCTTCTGGTAAGGAAAAGTATAGAGCTGCTTCCCAGTTAGAGAGAAAAACCTTAGTATCAAGGAAGAATTTTGTCATTATATTTTTCGAACGTAAATACAAAAAATGTCTTTTTATTGTCTTTTTTTAGCCTATAATTTACCTTCATCCCCTTTAACATAGGAGGATTGGAGCGGAAGGCGTACGACCTCCTGCGGGACTAGCGGGACAGGTGAGACCCCGCAGGCGAATCCAGCTCCAGCGGCCACCGACTAGCAGATTTCAGTCTCTCTCCTTGCGATAAGTCATCATCGAATCGCTAACGCTCTTCGTGATTCCTTTATCTCATACGAGAGCCTTAAAATCTGTACGTCGCTGAACGGCCGCTTCCGCTTTTTATGAAGCCGAGGAGGCTCACCGCCCGCCCCGCGGAGTCGTACGTCTGGAGCGGAAATCCATTCCTTTTCAACAGCTGCGATCTATGAGAAAAGAGCCTATTTTTAAAAAATAATTTCTGCAGAGGTCCTTGATCCCTATGTGCAAAATTATTTACATAGGCCTTCGTTTTTTGAAAAAATCCATGACCCGGGAGGTTCATTCATGAAGAAAAAGTTAGTATTGATCGACGGTAACAGTATAGCTTATCGCGCCTTTTTTGCCCTGCCTTTATTAAACAACGAGAAAGGGGTACATACGAATGCAGTCTACGGTTTTACTACCATGCTGCAAAAAATAATGTCAGAAGAAACCCCGACTCATATCCTGGTCGCATTCGATGCCGGAAAGACGACCTTCCGGCATAAAACATTTGGCGAGTATAAAGGCGGCAGACAGAAAACCCCGCCAGAACTCTCGGAACAATTCCCTTATATTAGAGAGCTGCTGGACGCATATCAAATTCCCCGTTATGAGCTGGAAAACTATGAAGCGGATGATATAATCGGGACTCTTTCGCTTCAAGCGGAGAAAGACGGATACGAAGTGAAAATCATTTCCGGAGATAAAGACTTGACCCAGCTCAGCTCTGAAACCACGACAGTCGGCATTACCCGTAAAGGCATCACGGATATTGAGGTCTATACTCCGGATCACATCATGGAGAAATGGGAAATCACACCTGACCGGATCATTGATATGAAAGGCTTGATGGGGGACAGTTCAGATAATATCCCTGGAGTTCCTGGAGTCGGTGAGAAAACGGCCATCAAGCTGTTGAAGCAATTTGGGACCCTCGAGAAGCTTCTGGAATCGATTGATGAAGTGAGCGGCAAAAAGCTGAAAGAAAAGCTTGAAGAGAACAAGGATCAGGCAGTGATGAGTAAAGAACTTGCCACCATCCTCCGTGAAGCTCCAATAGAGGTTTCTTTAGAGGAACTGAACTATGAAGGAAGCGACGATAAGAAGTTAAAAGAGTTCTTTAAGGAGCTTGGTTTCAATTCCCTTCTGGAAAAGATGGGAGAAACAGTGGAAGAAGAACAGGATCTGCTGGATGTTTCTTTTGAAATTTTATCCGAAATTAAGGACGAGCACCTTAAAGAGGAGTCTTCCTTGTACGTTGAAGTTATGGAAGATAACTATTTCAATGGTGATATCGTTGGACTCACCATGAGAAACAGCCAGGGAAATTACTTTTTTACGTTGAAAACGGCCCTTGAATCAGATGTTTTTAAGGAATGGGCCAGCGATGAAAACAATAAGAAGTCTGTCTTTGATGCCAAGAGGTCCATCGTTTCCTTGAGAAGACAGGGAATCGAACTGAATGGTGTTGAATTTGATCTGCTGATTGCTTCCTACATTTTAAACCCGGCTGAATCTGCCGATGATTTTGCGGGTGTTGCGAGAAAACATGGAGCTTCTGCTATTGAGTCCGATGAAGCTGTCTACGGAAAAGGGGCAAAAAGAAAGGTTCCTGAAGAAAATAGACTGGCAGAGCATCTGGCAAGAAAAGCTAACGTGGTTTTTGAATTGAAAAGTACATGCGAAGAAGCTTTGGAGAAGAATGACCAGTATCAGTTATTTACCGATTTGGAACTTCCGCTTGCCATCATTCTTGCTGAAATGGAATACACAGGGGTCGCTGTGGATACAGAGCGCTTGAAAGAAATGAAGTCGGAGCTGGCTGAAAGACTCGATACCCTGGAAAAGAAAATACATGAACTGGCAGGAGAGGAATTCAACATCAATTCCCCCAAACAACTCGGAGTCATCTTGTTTGAAAAGTTAGAGCTGCCTGCGATCAAAAAGACGAAGACCGGCTACTCTACTTCCGCGGATGTACTTGAAAAACTGCAATCTAAGCACGAAATCGTGGATTATATCCTTCACTACCGTCAGCTTGGCAAGCTGCAATCAACATACTTAGAGGGCTTGTTGAAGGTCATCCATGAAGACACAAATAAAGTGCATACACGATTTAATCAAGCACTGACCCAAACAGGAAGGCTCAGTTCAACAGATCCAAACCTGCAAAATATACCTATCAGGCTGGAAGAAGGCCGGAAAATCAGACAGGCGTTTGTTCCTTCTGAGAAAGGGTGGCTTATGTTTGCCGCGGACTACTCTCAAATTGAACTAAGGGTGCTGGCTCATATCGCAGGAGACGAAAAACTGATCCATGCATTCAGGGAAGGTATGGATATCCATACGAAAACAGCGATGGATGTTTTCCATGTAGAGGCGGACAGTGTGACCTCCAACATGAGGAGACATGCCAAAGCCGTCAACTTTGGGATTGTTTATGGAATCAGCGATTTTGGTCTTTCTCAAAGCCTGGGCATTACAAGAAAAGAAGCTGGCGAGTTTATTCAGAGGTACCTGGACAGCTATCCGGGAGTTAAGGAATATATGGATGACATCATCGGGGAAGCCAAACAGAATGGCTTTGTTAAGACACTGCTGCAAAGGCGCAGGTATATCCCTGAAATCACCAGCCGGAACTTTAACCTGCGCAGCTTTGCAGAAAGGACAGCCATGAACACGCCAATCCAGGGAAGTGCAGCAGACATTATCAAAAAAGCGATGATCGAGATGGCGGAAAGACTGGAGAAAGAGAAGCTTCAAACACGACTGCTCCTCCAAGTACACGATGAATTGATTTTTGAGGCACCAGAAGATGAAATCCAACGGTTAAAGGAAATTGTACCGGAAGTCATGGAGAATGCCATTGAGCTGGAGGTTCCATTAAAAGTGGACTATTCCTACGGTCCGACATGGTACGATGCAAAATGATGAAGAGGCGGGTGACCTGATTTGCCGGAACTGCCAGAAGTGGAAACCGTCAGAAGAACATTGGCGGAATTAGTCACAGGAAAGAAGATTGATTCAGTATCGGTTTTTTGGCCTAAAATGGTCAAGCTGCCGGCAGAGGTGGAAGAATTCAAATTGCTGCTGCAAGGAGAAATCATTCAGGGAGTCGACCGCAGGGGGAAATTTCTCATCCTGCAGACAGACCACTACTCCCTGGTCTCCCACTTAAGGATGGAAGGCCGATATGGGGTTTTCCCTGGTGAAGAACCTGTCGAGAAGCACACTCATGTGATTTTTCATTTTGAAGACGGCTCTCAATTAAGATATAAAGATGTCAGGAAATTCGGGACCATGCACCTGTTTCCAAAAGGGGAAG
Source organism: Bacillus sp. P14.5 (assembly GCF_003316765.1). Lineage (GTDB taxonomy): Bacteria > Bacillota > Bacilli > Bacillales > Bacillaceae_B > Rossellomorea. Next base: position 246,720 of record NZ_NIJF01000066.1, read on the forward strand.
AAACTCTGCATTTGCCGTTGTCGCAGCTGGGCCCGGAACCATTTTCACCAGATTTTACAATAGACCACCTCACTGAAAAGCTGGCCAAGACCGAGCGGGCAGTAAAGGCGGTTCTGCTGGATCAGACCGTTTTGGTCGGCTTGGGGAACATCTATGTAGATGAGGCCCTCTTCAGAAGCGGGATCCACCCGGCGAGAAAGGCAAAGACAATCAAAAAAACTGAAATGAAAAAGCTGCATAAGGAAATCATCGATACGTTAAGTGAGGCGGTTGAGCAGGGAGGCAGCACCATCCGCTCCTACGTGAACTCACAGGGACAAATCGGAATGTTCCAGCAGCAGCTGTTCGTTTACGGACGAAAGAATGAAGAATGCAGAACATGCGGCAAACCCATCGAAAAAAATGTGACAGCGGGAAGAGGCACACATTTCTGTTCGAATTGTCAGAAGTAACCGCAGGCTGATTGCGTTGATTGAAGCACGATAATAATAGGTTCTTAACAATTGATAAGCTCTCTCCATATACTAACGTAGCTATGAACGTATGGAGGAAACCAGCGTGTTACAACTGGTTTTTATCCTCTTGATTGAAAGACGGAGGAGGAGCTTTACATCATGGATGGAACACTTTTATTATTCATGCTTGCATTTGCCGTAAGCCTCGACAGCTTTAGTACCGGACTTACTTATGGCCTAAGGAAAATGGGGATGCCGCTAAGATCCATTGTGATTATTTCAGTTTGTTCTGCAGGCTCTCTCCTGGCCGCCATGTCTATAGGCGGAGCAGCGGAAAGCTTTCTATCAGAGGGAGCTGCCGACAGGATTGGAGGGCTTATTCTCATTGCCCTGGGCGCCTTTGTCCTTCTGCAATTTTTCACAACTGGAAAAGATTATGCTGCAGATGAAGAGAAAATCTTATTTAATTTTGAAATAGAATCGATCGGGCTCGTAATCAATATACTCAAAAGGCCGATGGCGGCAGATTTTGATCGATCAGGAACAATCACCGGTGTAGAAGCAGTCATGCTGGGTCTCGCCCTCTCTCTTGATGCGTTTGGTGCAGGAATTGGGGCTGCCTTATTGGGCTATTCTCCTTTGCTGCTTGCTTTTTCGGTCATGATGATGAGTGTTGTATTCCTGTCAGCGGGTTTGAGAATCGGAAAGAACTGTGCCCATATGGGTTGGGTGAAGAAGGTATCTTTTCTGCCGGGAGTGCTCTTAATAGTGATTGGCGTGCTGCGGTTCTGATTGGAAGAAAGGATGACTGATAATGCAATCAATTATCGGCCTGACTGGCGGGATTGCCAGCGGAAAAAGTACAGTATCAAGCCTTCTTGCCCAAAAAGGGTTCACGGTGGTGGATGCAGATTTAGCTGCGCGAAAGGTCGTGGAACCCGGAGAGCCAGCTTATCTTAAAATTGTCGAGACATTCGGTCAGGATATTTTGAATAAGGATGGAACTCTGGACAGGGCAGCACTCGGAAGCATCATTTTTCATAATGAAGAGCGGAGAAAAGAGCTTAACGAAATAGTCCATCCCGCAGTGAGAGCCGAGATGCTGGCCGAAAAAGAGAAAGCCTTTGAGAATGGTATGCAGACTGTCGTGATGGATATTCCGCTGCTTTTTGAAAGTAATTTGACTTGGATGGTTAAAAAAACGGTTGTTGTGTATGTAGATAAAGAAACACAATTATCCAGGCTTATGAAGAGAAACGGACTGACGGAGGAAGAAGCTTCAGCAAGAGTGAACTCCCAGATGAGTCTTGAAGAAAAAAAGACTTTGGCAGACGCGGTATTGGATAACAGAGGGACCATCGAGGAAACGGCCGTCCAGTTGGATGGACTTCTTGCTCGGTGGAACTTAATGCCCTAGACTTGAAAAGAAGCTGAACAGTCAGCTTCTTTTTAGTTTGATTTTATTTAGGAGGTTATATATTTAACTTTCCTGGATAGCTTTAATTGAGCTTTAACCTGGTCCTCAGGGTCAAATAAGCGCCGGAGAATAAAAGGCAGGCTCTTTTCGCGAAAACTTTTGATAAAAGTTTCAGAGATGCCGATATAAAAAAGAGGCAGCAGGGGAGAAACTTACCAATAAGTCATGGAGTCAGGAAGATAACGGTATGATTAGTTTGGAAACATACCATTAAGCCATAGAGCTAAGAAGATAATGGCATGATTAGTTTGGAAACGTACCATTAAGTCAGGGAGCCAGGAAGATAATGGCATGATTAGACTGGAAACGTACCATTAAGTCAGGGGGCCAAGAAGATAATGGCATGATTAGTCTGGAAACGTACCATTAAGTCAGGGGGCCAAGAAGATAATGGCATGATTAGTCTGGAAACGTACCATTAAGTCATGGAGCCAAGAAGATAATGGCATGATTAGTCTGGGAATGTACCAACAAGTCAAAGAGCCAAGAAGATAATGGCTTGATTAGTCTGGGAATGTACCAACAAGTCAAAGAGCCAAGAAGATAATGGCTTGATAATTTGAAGAAAAAGCCACAATTTTTGTGAATAGAGCGAAAACGAAAGACCACTATCTTTCCCTTAAGCAGATTTGCTGGTCTAGATGCTTGTTCTTTTATGATTTTAAAAGAGAATGAGGAATTTCATGATCAGATTACTCATATTTTAATAAGGCAGTTTTCCCTAATTACAGCCAGATAAATTCAGGCAGCCCTAAGTTAAAGCAAATACAATTAACTTTGAGAAGGCAAAAGGCATTAAGAGTATTACGGAATGAAAATTCGGAATAATTAATCATTTAAAATATGCAAATTAATCATTCCGTATTTTGTTAAATATGTTATACTAATGCTAATTGAAACACATAAAAAGTATAACGTTTATATAGAGGGGAGCCGAATTATGAAGGCGAAAATAGCAATCAACGGTTTTGGGCGTATTGGGAGAATGGTATTCAGGAAAGCGATCCTGGATGAGAATATTGATATTGTAGCAATCAATGCGAGCTATCCTCCTGAAACCCTGGCTCATTTGATTAAGTATGACACAAATCATGGCACATTCAACGCTGAAGTAAGAACTGAAGAAAATGCCATCATTGTGAATGATAAAACTGTAAAATTAATCAGCAACCGCGATCCAAGAGAACTTCCTTGGAAGGATCTTGAGATTGATATAGTAATAGAAGCTACCGGCAAATTCAATTCTAAGGAAAAAGCCAGCCTGCATCTTGAAGCAGGGGCAAAGAAAGTAATCCTGACTGCACCGGGGAAAAATGAAGATGTGACAATTGTGATGGGTGTAAATGAAAGCGCTCTAAAAATTGAAGAGCATAGTATCATTTCAAATGCTTCCTGCACTACAAACTGTCTTGCTCCTGTAGCGAAAGTACTCGATGAACAGTTTGGAATTGAAAATGGCTTGATGACGACTGTCCATGCCTATACAAATGATCAAAAGAATATTGATAACCCGCATAAAGATTTGAGAAGGGCCAGGGCTTGCGGGCAATCAATCATCCCAACAACAACAGGTGCTGCGAAAGCGTTGTCATTGGTGCTTCCTCAACTGAAGGGCAAGCTCCACGGAATGGCTTTGCGTGTACCGACTCCGAATGTATCGCTTGTCGACCTGGTTGTTGATGTGAAAAGAGAAGTTACAGCGGAAGAAATTAACGAAGCACTGATTACAGCTTCTCAAGGTTCGCTGGAAGGAATCCTGCAGTTTACAACAGAACCTCTGGTTTCCATTGACTTCAATACGAACCCTCATTCAGCGATTATCGATGGCTTGTCCACTATGGTCATTGGTGACCGCAAAGTGAAGGTGCTTGCATGGTATGACAATGAGTGGGGCTATTCCTGCCGGGTAGTGGACTTGGCTAAATATGTTGCTCAGCAGCTGAAGTCCAGTGTGAATGTTTAAAAGTTTTCGAAAAGCCGGGGAGTTTTCCCGGCTTTTTTGTATTTCTTCAAGGGAAATTAGTTGTGTCATAGGGTAATTAGGGAGTAAACACCCTGCTACAGAGTAAAAACCATCGAAGTAGCAAGGTAATCATGCCCATACAAAGCCCATCAGTTATCTTCAACAATAAAAAAACGCTGGAGCCGTTCTCAAACAGTAACAGGCCACTGACAAGTATATGAGTAAACCACCGGACTAATGGGACACATAGTAAGGGCTGAAGTCAAAAAACGGGGAAAGCTCAAATCATTTTGTCAGAGGATGCTAATAATATCTGAAAAGACTTTCGATATGCACCTTAACTGGCCATGCTTCACCAAAAAATCACTCAATTAAAATATTTAACTTTTTTATTGCAAATCTGAAATAAACAAAGTATACTATTTTTCGTGAACTTCTTGAACGCAATTGTAAATATTGTTAGCTACTTAAAGGGTTAGGACCTCTTCGGACTAACTTTCCCCCGTGGTAGTTATTATGTTGCCGAAGGATAGGTTCATTTTGACGAAAAAAATTATGTCAAAGGGGGAAACAACAAATGGAAACAATGGGTAGACATGTAATCTCTGAATTATGGGGTTGCGATTTTGACAAGTTAAACGATGTAAATGAGATTGAAAGAACGTTTGTAGATGCTGCATTGAAATCAGGTGCAGAAGTTCGCGAGGTAGCCTTTCACAAATTTGCTCCTCAAGGTGTAAGCGGAGTGGTGATCATTTCTGAGTCTCACTTGACGATTCACAGCTTCCCTGAACATGGTTATGCCAGCATTGATGTGTATACATGCGGTGATCTTGATCCTAATATCGCTGCTGATTATATAGCTGAAGCCCTAAATGCACAAACACGCGAGAATATCGAATTACCGCGCGGCATGGGTCCTGTACAAGTGAAACAATCCAAAGTGACCGCATTATAAAAAATTACGGAGCCTTCTAATTATTAGAATGGCTCTTTTTTTATGCGCTCTTTTCGTAAAGGTTGTGGCTGTTTTAAAAGTAATGGATCTCCACTCCAGTCGCGCGACTCCGCGGGGCGGGCGTTGAACCTCCTCGGCTTTGCCTGTATAAAAAGTGGAAGCGCCTTGGTCAGCCCCGACAGGCAAATGTCCTCAAGAGAAAAAAAGGCGGTCTATCCTGTTATTCTCTTGAGGTTATTTGACCCCGAGGGGCTAGGCGCTGCAACTGGATTGGGGGTTACGTTCCAGTGGGTACGTAACCTTGGTCTCACCTGTCCCGCTAGTCCCGCAGGAGGTCGCGCGCCTTCCGCTCCAATCCTTCTACGTAAAGGGTAATGAAAGTAAAACGCATTTATACAGAAGTGCACCTCTTTTTTTCATACTTACCAGAATATTTCAGGTGAATAATAACGGTATCCTTCTAAATTCATATTAAAAGCAACAAAGTTTCGAAAAAGGTCTTTTTATGTGAGAAATTGCTCTTTAAGAAACTGTTGCATGTCTGTGGTGAGCAAGGTATTTGCGTTTTTTAATGAATCCAGCCCCAGCCTCCGAAGGTCTGAATTTACAGGTAAGGACTATCCCCTCGTTCATTTGTTTCTTAAAGGAAAACGCTGCGCTCACAACAGAAGATACTGCTCTTCATACATAACTCAGTTGAAAATACGCCTCTCACGACCGAAGCAGCCCCATCTTCATACATAACTCTGCAAAAATACAACTCTCCTGACCGAAGCAGCTCCATCTTCATACATAACTCAGCAAAAAAACATCTCTCCTGACACTGTGAAAAATTTTCTGTCAGGGCTGACCCATGGCGCTTGCGCTTTTGTCTAAGCTCTTCTTTCCGATTTTCAACTTCTGAGATGCAAGTATCTGTAAAAGTCCATCACTTTGGGAAGGGAATGCTTTTTTTAAGTGAAGAATTTCGGTACAATAAGAGCATGAATAAATTTACGGAAACTAATAGGTCTTGACGGGGAAACCTGCGGGATATTTGAATGAGGATAGCGAGGGAGTAATTTGGGAGTTTTTACATCTATCATGACCATATTTAAATCGGATATCGAAACATCTGACAGTACTCAGGATAAAGCAATTCAGACCCATTACTATAAATCTGCTCAGGATAAGGTTTTTCAGGCGGTCCTGGACTTGTTTGCATCAAATGGGTATAAGGTGATTGCCGAGTCGAGGGAACGCGGGGAAATTACAGTAGAGAAAGGCGGATTCCCCGGTTATTTCATAGTTGTAACGGCCATTAATGTTGCACCATTTGAATCAGCAGTCGATTTCAAAATCAGTGCAGAAAAAAGGTGCCTGGCTTGTATCCGAAGATGAAGCAGGAAATCGCTTCATACTATAAAATCTTGGACAGCAGATTGAAAAGGGCATAAATTCCATCTTGTGATTGAGCGTCCGGTTATATATTATTTAAGTAGACAAGCAAAAGCGTAGTCCGACTGTGACAAAGATTCGGAGCTGATATTATGAAATGTCCATCATGTAAATATAATGGAACGAGAGTGGTTGACTCCCGCCCGGTTGACGAAGGACGGTCAATCAGGAGACGGAGAGAATGCGAGGTATGCTCTTACAGGTTCACAACTTTTGAAAAGGTGGAGGAATATCCTCTTATCGTAGTCAAGAAGGAAGGGATCCGTGAAGAGTTCAGCCGGGAGAAAATGCTGAGGGGGCTTATTAAAGCGTGTGAAAAGCGCCCAGTCTCCTTGGATACCCTCGACAGCATCACGGGAGATATTGAAAAAGAACTGAGGAATGAAGGGTCATCGGAAGTTCAATCAGAAAAAATCGGTGAGCTTGTCATGGATCGTCTTGCCAAAGTGGATGAGGTGGCTTATGTCCGCTTTGCCTCGGTTTACCGCCAGTTCAAAGACATTAATGTTTTTATAGATGAATTGAAAGATTTGATAAAAAAGACTGACTGTGTTTGAGCTGAGGTACATCTTGGCTCTTTTTCTCTTTGTTACAGGGCAACCTCCGCAAGTCGTCGTATTTGGAAAGGTAAGGAGATCAGATGAAGAATCACTGGAATAAAATTCAGCCTGTCGACAGGTATACGGTTTGTTTAAACGGAGTCATTCAGGAATATGAACGAAAAGCCGTCACCTTTCTTTATCAGCCGTTGATAGGGCCGGTATGCTACAGTCTGTATATGACCCTGTTAAATGAGGTGGAAGAAAACAAGCTGAATTCCGAACAATCCTCACATTATCACTTGATGAATTTCCTTTCTTCCAACCTGCCTGATGTTTACGAGGCAAGAATGAAGTTGGAGGGCATCGGATTATTGAAAACCTATGAGAAACAAGATGGAGATCCAAGAGAGTTCATTTATGAAGTGCAGCCCCCCTTATCTCCTCAGCAATTCTTTTCTGATGGGATGCTGAATGTATACCTCTTCAGAAAAATTGGGAAGACCCATTTCAACCGGTTGAAAAAATTCTTTTGTGATGATGAAAAGGATTTTTCACAATATAGGGAAGTCACCAGGTCATTTCAGGATATCTATACATCCAGCCAGTCGATCAATCTGCTTGATGAGGAAGCAGAAAGTGCAAGCTCACTTTCTGAAGGCAAAAGGTTTACGGAGCCTCGGAATTCTTCCGGAGTTCCTGTTGACACCATTGATTTCGACTTTGACCTGCTGCTTGCCGGACTTTCGCAGAACATGGTACCAAGGCGTTCCTTCACTCCCGATGTGAAAGACACCGTAGCTAAGTTGAGCTGTTTGTACAGCATAGACCCTCTTCAGATGAAGAATGTCGTGCTCAGTGCTTTGACGGAAGACGATGAAATCAATATTGAGGAACTTCGCAAAGCGGCAAGGGATTGGTATCAGCTGCATAATGCCGGGGACCCGCTTCCGGATTTGCAGACTAAGAATGGAAAGCCGCCTGAAGCCTCCAGGAAACCTCCTGCTACAAAGGAAGAAGAATTGATAGAGTATCTTGAAACGACTTCCCCTAAAGAAGTTCTTAAGGATATTTCCGGAGGGATCGAGCCGGCCAAAAGTGATTTGCAGGCAATTGAAGAAGTGATGATCTCCAAGAAACTTTCCACAGGTGTGGCCAATGTCCTTTTGCAATATGTACTTTTAAAAACGGATATGAAGCTGACGAAAGGATATGTGGAGAAGATTGCTTCCCAGTGGGTGCGGAAGAAAGTTTCGACAGCCCAGGAAGCAATGGAACTGGCTAAGAAAGAGCATAAGGAATACCTTTCATGGGCAGAAGGCAAAAAAGATAATAAGAGAAATTATAAAAAGCCGGTCAGGACTGAGAAGCTTCCTGATTGGTTTGAAGAAAAACCTGCTGACCAAGCAGACAAGAAGCCGGATCAGAACAGTTCAAGTTTTGAGGAACAGAAACGGAAATTGGAAGAGAAGCTGAAGAAATACCGAAAGTAGGTGAAGAAGATTGGATTCGATCCAAAATTCCCTGAAGAAGCTTGCGGGCTCCCAAGCCTTTAAAGAAAGATATGAAAAAATGAGGCAGGAGATCATGCAAGACGAGTATATTAAACATTTTATAGAAAAGAATCAAGGAAAAGTCACAAAAACAATGGTGGACAACAGCATGATGAAGCTCTATGAGTACATCTCGCAGAGCAAGCAGTGTGTGGATTGTCCAAGCCTCGCCGAATGTAAGAATATGATGAAAGGGTATGATCCCCATTTGGTCATAAGAGGGGAACTCATCGATATCGAGTATCATGTTTGCCCGCGCAAGGAAATGGATGATGAGAAGAGGAAGTCCGAGAAGCTGATTAAAAGTCTTTATGTACCCAGGGATATTCTTCAGGCGTCCTTCTCGACTATCGATCTGGATTCGCCTGGCAGGCTGAAAGCAGTGGAAATAGCTAATGAATTTGTTGAGAGTTATGAAGCGGGCAGAAGCCAGAAGGGATTATATTTTCACGGTAAGTTCGGAGTCGGGAAGTCTTATCTTCTTGGTGCCATCGCCAATCAGCTAGCTGAAAAGAAAATTTCCTCTATGCTGGTATACATGCCGGAGTTTGTGAGGGAGATGAAGCAGTCCCTCAATGATCATTCAATGGATGAAAAGCTGGACGCGGTCAAGAAGGCTCCTATCCTCATGCTCGATGATATTGGGGCGGAAACAATGTCGAGCTGGGTGAGGGATGAAATTCTCGGAACCATCCTGCAATTCCGGATGCTCGAAAACCTTCCAACCTTCTTCACCTCTAACTTTGATTACGAAGGGTTAAAGCATCACCTAACGTATTCACAGCGTGGGGAAGAGGAAAAAATGAAGGCTGCGAGAATCATGGAGAGAATCAAGTACTTAACCAAGCCGGTCCTTCTTGATGGAATTAATCGAAGACAGTAGAAGGGGCTGGTGAGGTTCAGAGCCGTAAAAGAAAAATAAATTAAAACTGCACAGGGATACTAATTCATGATGTGAATTAGTATCCTTTTTTAGATAAGATAACTAAAATACTTTCTTGAAACTGGACACTAATGTATAGCCAAACAATACTCCGCAAATCGTTGGAAGTATTAAAGTTGGACCTGCTAAGTGTAAAAGCTGAGTGGGGAGGAATTGAATATATTCAGGTATAGTCCAGTAAAGAACTGGCAAGAAAGTAACAAAAAGTGCAGGGAGACCAACCATTAGACTTCTTATCCAATCATATTTCCAGACTCCGGTTTTATTAAGAATCCCAATTATATGGGGTAAAGCAAAAAGACTACCTATAAAAATAGAGTAAACGATTGAATAATAATGAAGGGCATTTGGCTTCTCATATATATTTTTCGATTGTTCAATGAGTGTATTTTGATAATTCAATCCGTAATAAAGAGTAATCAAGATAATTAAAATGTAGACGGTATAAAACAAAATCCGTTTTAACGATGACATTTTACATCCTCCCCTTTAATAATACCTAAGGAAACCCATTAGTGATTAGACGAAAGCTTACCACTTTAAGTTTCGGAATATTTTAACAGTATTCTTGCTCTGAATTTATTTAGGAAAGGGATAATGAAGAGAATGCATCTAATTTAATTATCGAACTAAAGTCTATATACCTTTCAACGCTTTTAAGTGGGTATTCACAGGAGTATACATTAAGACTATTTTCTAAAAGATAGTTGCTTTTACATACTATTTTACCTACCTTTCCCTTTTGGCAAGAAGGATTGGAGTGGAAGACGTGCGACCTCCTGCGGGACTAGCGGGACAGGTGAGACCCCCAATCTAGTTCCAGCGCCTAGCCCCTCGGGGTCAAATAACCTCAAGAGAAGAAAAGGAAAGACCGCCTTTTATTCTCTTAAGAACATTTGCCTGTCGGGGCTGACCTAGGCGCTTCCACTTTTTAAACAGGCGAAGCCGAGGAGGCTCACCGCCCGCCCCGCGGAGTCGCTCGGCTGGAGCGGAAATCCAGTTTCTTAAACAGCCGCATCCCTAGTAGGGGAAATTCTTGGTGATACAAAAATCTTCCTTGATTTGATTGAAAGTAAATATGAAGACTTCTAATTTGTCCCAGCTCCCCATATATATAAAGCAGGGATTTGGCTTTAAAGGGGGGAGCGGATTGTTTGAGATTATCTTCAAACAAAACGGAGACGCTAAGAATCTCCAAAAGTTCTTTGAAAAAGGGTCGTGCAGCTCGCTAATACACGAAACTCTTTTTCAAAATCAAGTGCATTATATAGTTTCATTGGATAAGAGGCAGAATCATCAAGCCATCATGGATGGTCTGTTTCAGTTCATTATGAAAACCAAAAGGCTTGAATGGGCGGCATTTATGTTGTCAGAATACTACCTTTACAAGGATCAGCATGAGCAGGAACAAATCCTGATGGTCATTGATGAAATGCTCTCAGGCGAAAGGGACGAATTAACCAGCCTGATCGAGGAGTGGGATGAAACCGGTTTTCTAATAAGTAATCTGGAGCCTTTATTGGAAGCAGAGGAACCTGTCCACTTTGATTCTTTTGTAAAGTTCCGATTGAAAGCTCTTTATGAAAGAACGGTTTTGTATGTAGAAAGGGCGATCGATGAATATAAACTCGAACAGGACTATCAGATGTTCGTCCAAATGCTGAGAGACTACCTGGCAGGAAAAAACAACCAGGAGGAGTGCATTCATCTTTATTTTTCCAACTATGATCTGCTTTTTTTCAATGCTGATTTAAAAGAGTTAAAACGAAATGAATTATTCAGTCTCGTGGATAAACGCCTCTTGACCAATCACCCAGTCTATGTTGATTCTTATACGATTGCCCCTTTGCTGTCCATGGCACCCAGACAGATTAATGTGTATTGCACTGATTCCGAAATCAAGCTAATTCGCACCATTCAAAACATTTTCGAGGAGCGTGTAAGAATTCTGCCATTATCCGCATTTCCCGGCAGTATTCAACCCCATATCCCCGATGCAGCGAATGAATAGCCCAAATTGCTCTAATGCGCTTGATTTTCCTCATCTAACCGACTATAATAACCTACATATTAACTTCATATATCAAGGTTTTGATGAGGACAACAGTATTCAAAAACGGTTCACAGAGAGGGAAGCTTAGGCTGGAACTTCCCAACACGCTTGAAGCACTGACCGCCTCTGAACTTCAACCATGAACACGATCGAACGAAAACATCAGAAATTCGCCGCAATCCCCGCCCCTGACGAACGAGAAGCAAGAAGTTCAAGGAGATGAGGGAGAGAGGACCGGAGCGTATCTATAACGTTGAGGCTCCGAGCGAGTGAAATCGACGCAGAAATTCGCCGCTTATCGTTCGTCAGTATTGGTTGACGGCAGCAGCCGTTATATGATCCGGAGTCATTTGTATTTCAATTTTGAAAATACAAATGAGAAGTTGGGTGGAACCACGAGATAATAATTACAAAACCTCGTCCCTTCATTTATTGAAGAGACGGGGTTTTTTTGTTTTCTAAATTTGTTTGCCAGCCCCGCGGACACCAAACATAATAAATAGGAGGCGCATTGCTATGTCAGAGTCATTAAAAATAACTTTTCCAGATGGAGCGGTAAAGGAGTTTCCTCAAGGAACGACAACTGAAGAGATTGCTTCATCCATCAGCTCCGGCTTGAAGAAAAAAGCATTAGCAGGAAAAATCAACGGAAACTTGATTGACCTTAGAACACCGATCAAAGAGGATGGACCGATTGAAATCGTTACACCTGATCATGATGATGCTCTTGAAGTGCTGCGCCACAGTACAGCACACTTGATGGCGCAAGCAGTGAAAAGATTGTATCCGGATGCGAAACTTGCCATCGGTCCTGTTATCGAAGGCGGCTTCTACTATGATATCGATTCAGAACACAGTATCACATCCGAGGACCTGCCTAAAATTGAAAAAGAGATGAAAAAGATTTCAGAATCAAACATTGAGGTTGTCAGAAAAGATGTCAGCCGTGATGAAGCGCAGAAAATGTACGAAGATCTCGGGGATGAGTATAAGCTGGAACTTCTTGAGGCAATCCCTGAAGGCGAGCAGGTTTCCATCTATGAGCAAGGCGACTTTTTTGACCTTTGCCGCGGAATCCATGTTCCATCAACAGGTAAAATCAAAGAGTACAAACTGCTGAGTGTGGCCGGGGCTTACTGGCGCGGAAACAGCGATAACAAAATGCTGCAGCGTATCTATGGCACTGCTTTCTTCAAAAAAGAAGACTTAAAAGAGCACTTGCGCCTGCTTGAAGAAGCAAAGGAACGCGACCACCGTAAAATCGGAAAAGAACTAAACTTATTCATGAATTCCCAAAAAGTCGGACAAGGACTTCCAATGTGGCTGCCAAAAGGGGCTACAATCCGCCGCATCATCGAGCGCTACATCGTCGATAAAGAAGAAAAACTGGGCTATGACCATGTGTATACACCAATTATGGGAAGTGTGGACCTTTATAAAACAAGCGGACACTGGGATCATTATCAGGAAAATATGTTCCCTGTCATGGACATGGATAACGAACAATTGGTTCTTCGCCCGATGAACTGCCCGCACCATATGATGATTTACAAAAACAGCATTCACAGTTATCGTGAACTGCCGATCCGGATTGCAGAGCTCGGCACAATGCACCGCTACGAAATGTCAGGGGCTCTTTCTGGATTACAGCGTGTAAGAGGAATGACTTTGAATGACGCTCATCTCTTTGTGCGTCCAGATCAAATCAAAGAAGAATTCAAGCGCGTTGTCCGCCTGGTCCTGGAGGTATATAAAGATTTCGATCTTAATGATTACTCCTTCAGACTTTCCTACCGTGATCCTCAGGATACAGAAAAGTATTTTGATGATGATCAAATGTGGGAGAGAGCGCAAGCAATGCTGAAAGAAGCAATGGATGAAATGGAAATCGATTATTTCGAAGCAGAGGGCGAAGCAGCATTCTACGGTCCTAAATTGGATGTCCAGGTTAAGACTGCTTTGGGGAAAGAGGAAACACTTTCAACTGTTCAGTTGGACTTCTTGCTTCCTGAGCGCTTTGACTTAACGTATATCGGAGAAGATGGCAAGCACCATCGTCCGGTTGTTATCCACCGCGGAGTCGTTTCAACAATGGAACGCTTTGTTGCATTCTTGATTGAAGAGTACAAGGGAGCCTTCCCGACTTGGCTGGCACCAGTTCAGGTTCAGGTCATCCCTGTATCTCCTGATGTCCATTTCGATTATGCCAAAAAAGTACAGGAAGACCTGCAGGCAAAAGGGCTGCGTGTAGAGCTTGACAGCCGCGATGAAAAGATCGGCTACAAGATCCGTGAAGCGCAAATGAGCAAGACTCCATATATGCTTGTGGTCGGCGATAATGAAATCAAAGAGGAAGCCGTCAATGTCCGTAAGTATGGCGAGCAAAACTCTGAAACCATCTCACTTTCGGATTTCATTGGGAAAGTAACAGATGAAGTGAATAGATAATAACCAACAAAAAAAGGCCGTTTCCATTAAAGGAGCGGCCTTTCTTTATGAGGGGGTTTTGATGTCATTGATTAAGAACTAGATTGATTTTCGTGAGTGAATTCTTTTTCTCCACCCTCAGTAAAATCAACTTCAAGCTCGATGCTTTCGTAATCATCCCGCAGTCCGAAAGCGTCGATCAGCTGCTGCGCTACTTCTTCATCTGGTGTATTTTCATCAAAATCAAGTTCTCCAAAGGCAGGCTGGATGTCCCCGAAAGCGACGCTGCTGTCTGTTGTGTCGTATTCTTTATCGTTAATATTATCAGTAATGTCGACGTCCTGGCCTTCACCTTGTTTCTCGTATTCCACTGCATAAGCATTTTCAAGGTCCTGATAATCAACCTTCAGATTAAAGTAGTCGTAGGCTATGACTGTATCAGCATCTTGTCCTTCTTCCTGGTTTTGCTCAGTTTCCTGGTTCTCCTCATTCTGTCCTTCTTCTGAATCCTGGCATGCGCCAAGCATGAGTGTTATAGAAAGTGCCGAACCGATGGTGAATAATCTTTTCACAAAAAACACTCCTTTAATAAATTCTGCTATTATTATTTAGCCTCTAAAAATACTTTTCAAACATTTTACAAAAAACCTATTGCGTTATGAGCAGACTTTTGATAAGATGAATCTTGTTGCAAAAGAAAGCGATCATTTGACAGTGTAAGACTGATTATGATATAGTAACTAAGGTAATTGAATACAGTTTGCGGTAAAGAAGGAGCTACCCGCTTCTCACCTGATTGACGCACTAGGCAGTTGGCAGGTTTTACGAAATGTACTTTATGACGTTTACGTCTTATAATGCGGGTGTGCTTTTGCCACCGGCATTTTTTTATGGCTTAAAACCAATATACATTCTTGCCCTGCAGCTATTTGCTCAATACTGATCTTGACCCAAACACAGTATTCTTAATTAACCTTGGAGGTGGCTGACTATTAGCAAAGACATGTTCGTTAACGAAGGCATACGCGCTCGTGAAATCCGTTTGATTGATCAAAATGGAGAGCAGCTTGGAATTAAATCCAAAAATGAAGCATTAGAAATCGCTGGACGTGTGAATCTTGATCTTGTATTGGTTGCTCCGAATGCAAAACCGCCAGTGGGCCGTATCATGGACCATGGCAAGTATAAGTTCGAGCAGCAAAAGAAAGAGAAAGAAGCTCGCAAAAACCAGAAAATCATCAATTTGAAAGAGGTTCGTCTGAGCCCTGGAATTGAAGAACATGATTTTAACACGAAGCTTCGCAATGCTCGCAAGTTCCTTGAAAAAGGAGATAAAGTAAAAGCTTCTATCCGCTTTAAAGGCCGTGCCATTACTCATAAAGAAATCGGCCAACGCGTACTGGATCGTTTCTCTGAAGCATGTAAAGATCTGTCTACAGTAGAATCGAAGCCAAAGATGGAAGGACGCAGTATGTTCTTAGTTTTAGCACCTATTAATGAAAAGTAATGGATCGAGGAGGAATTTCACATGCCAAAAATGAAAACTCACCGCGGCTCAGCTAAGCGTTTTAAGAAGACAGGTTCTGGAAAATTGAAACGCTCTCATGCTTATACAAGCCATTTATTCGCTAACAAATCTACGAAGCAAAAGCGTAAGCTACGTAAAGGCGCTGTAGTTTCTAAAGGTGATTTCAAACGCATTCGTCACATGCTTGACAACTTATAATATCGAAGATTTAACACTAGGAGGGAAATTATATGCCACGTGTAAAAGGCGGTACAGTAACACGCAGACGTCGCAAAAGAGTTCTTAAATTAGCAAAAGGTTTTTACGGTTCAAAACATACATTATACAAAGTAGCTAACCAGCAGGTTATGAAATCTTATATGTATGCTTACCGCGATCGTCGCCAGAAAAAGCGCGACTTCCGTAAGCTTTGGATCACTCGTATCAACGCAGCTGCACGCATGAACGGTCTTTCTTACAGCCGCATGATGCATGGTCTAAAACTTGCAGGTATCGAAGTAAACCGCAAAATGCTTGCTGAGCTTGCTGTTAACGACGAAAAAGCATTTGCTCAATTAGCAGAAGCTGCAAAGTCTCAAAACAACAAGTAATTTACTTTAAAAAGCCATTCTCTTTGGAGAATGGCTT